>CAWBSY010000018.1:0-136283 GCA_963791575.1 Terriglobia bacterium
TCAAAACTTCACTATCACCATCTCGGTGGATCAGTCTCCCGAAGAAGTTTTCAAAGCGATCACCAATGTCCGGGGGGGTGGTCAGGAGAGATCGAGGGTGACACCGGCAGGCTTGGCGCCGAGTTCACCTACCGGTATAAAGATGTGCACCGTTCCAAACAAAAGATCATAGAATTTGTTTCTGGCAAGAAAGTGGTCTGGAATGTGTTAGACAGCGAGCTGAGCTTTGCGAAAGACAAGAGTGAGTGGAACGATACCGATATTGTCTTTGATATCTCTGAAAAAGACGGCAAAACGGAGTCCGTTTCACGCACAAAGGCCTGGTGCCCAGGTTTGAATGCTACGGTAACTGTTCAAACGCTTGGGGAACGCTGATAAACGGGAATTTGCGCAAGCTGATCACGACCGGCAAGAGTCAGCAGGACGCGTTCGCATAGGCGTTCGGATCGCCTGCTCCTGCGACGGAGTCAACCATGTTGCTACAACATGAGCCCGCTGTTGAGGAACCAGCCCTGATGCTTCCGTCCGGATGACGGGAAACAGGAAGTTGCCCCGGTGCCACGCAGGGGAGGCGCAAAGGGATCGTTTACGGAAGTTTGGTTTAGGGACGCCTCATAAGCGACGAATACCGGCGCACTCATTTGATCCGTTAAAAAAAACTGGTTTGTATCTGCTCCGCCGCAAGCGGCGCAATGCAATGGTCTCGGAGTTTCCGCGGTGTTAGCGAGCCGGCTTGGCATCTCTCGCGATGTTGTTAGCAATCACCCATGCTCCGGCCGTGATTGCCCATGAGATGAAGAACGCCGTCCACGGTAATCGCGTCTTTGGAGCAGCCAGAATCGCAGGGCCCCAGACCAAGAGCGTAAACAGACTCAACATTCCCGCTTCCGCCACTGCGGCCACGCGCGGATAAATCGAGAACAGTACGCCCAAACCACAGGCGATCTGTCCTAGTCCGGTCAGGTAGGCCCAGCCGGGTCGAAAAGGAAGCCACGCTGGTACCAGCGCAGCTGTCTCCTTCACGTATATGAGATGTGAGAGTCCAATTGGTATGAGAGAAACTGCAAAAAGGATTTGCGCGGCGCGAATGCCGTTTTCTCCCGTGGCGAATGCTAAGATCAATCTTTTTCGCGGCATCGCAAGCATGACAAATAGGGTCCACCCTCCGGCCAGAAGTACGGCAAGCTCGCCGAAGCCCAGCCAAACAGCTTCCATTTGAGGCGCGACCACGAGAGCGGGTACCTTCAGCAGCAGCCAGAGGATGAGATACGGGAAAAGGATCCGAGCCGATAACGTCGCTGTGGCTCTGAAAAGCAGTCCGACACCACCTAACACCATAATGACACCAGAAAGGTAAGCGAGCCCTGTCCGCCCGGGGACCCATGCGGCGACGGGCTGCCACACCAATGCAAAGTCGCCGTAGATGAAAGCAAGAATACCGAGGCCAATCATTCCGACGGCAAAAAGTGTCAAGGCAGGTTGCTGGCTTTGAGTCATCTGTTCCCCCTTTTTGGAGATCGAGCAGCACGTAGCAAGCCCGGCACCATGCTATGGCGCAGCCGAGGCGTGAGATGCCGAATACTATACATCTTTGCCATTCTTTTTTTGACGTCACCTCTCACTTCCGGTAAGCATCCAGATACATCGCTCAATGCCAAGCTTGAGGGCAGCCGAAGGCGACGGTGACGCGGCTTCTCCAACCAACAACGTTTCGTCCGCTACGGGCACTGTGTGAGTGACGAACTCTCTTAAGTTCCGGCAGGCCGGAACTGAATTGAGCGCTGGACGCTCGGACCCCCTTGCCGAACTATTCCCCTCCCACTCCGATATTTGGGCTCGTAGAACGCGGAAATCAATCCGATCCGATGGATCTCATTTGTCAGACTCATATTTCAGCCGGTTATCAAGCTAATTCAGATCGTAGTATCCGTCATTGAATACATACTCGTTCAAATCTGCCAACTGATTTAGCAACTCCTCAATGTCATTACGCAAGTCCTGGAATACATCTGCAATAACGTGGTTCAGACAGTCTGCGGCGCGGTTTGCGGTGTTGTATGCGGCATTTGCGATTTCTTTTGCGGCATCTTCGGATGTGATTGTGGCTGCGAGAACGTATGCAATAACGTGTGCAATGTTGTCACGAATCTTGTCTGCGCCTGGACGTACGTTTTGGAAACTGTTCTTCAGGCGGTCACAAGGCTGGTGTGCAACTACATATTACAAGCAATTGTTACGCCTTGAATCTGATTGAGGCCATCGTGACGATAGTGTTGACCTGGGTCTGCACGCTCATCGATATTTTCATCCGCTGGCTGCTGTGCTGGACTTACCTCGCGGAGATCTTCAACAACACGAAACCACGGTGCTCCGCGTCGCACCCAAGATCATTCAAAATAACAAAGGGTATTCCGATTGGTTTGTCTATGTGGGCAATCCCGACGCCAGTGGAAATGTGGATCAAAATCTGCAAGGCTATATCCTGAGCGACAAGGGAATTCCTCTTGTACCAGTTGTGAACAGTAGCTCAGGGAACATTACCTATTTCGAGGTAGTCACGCGCGAGAGCTCGACTTTTTTGAGCCTGATTTTTTTGGAGGGACTTTCGCGCCCTTTTTGCGTGCTTCGGAAAGGCCGATAGCAATCGCCTGCTTCCGGTTTTTCACTTTTCCACCCTTCCCGCCTTTGCCGCTGCGGAGCGTGCCTCGTTTTTCACGATGCATAGCGCTTTTCACGCTCTTCCCTGCGGCCTTTCCGTATTTGCGTCCACCGGACTTCTTGCGGGAGCTTGAACTCTTTTTCTTTGTAGATGCCATGTAATTCTCCTGCGAATTAGAGGCAGGAAAATCCAAGTAGGTTGTGCGGCTATCGTCCGCCGAAAGCGGAGCGCACACGGAGGCTACTGACAGAATCATGGTTGCCGGCTAATTTCACCGGGTGAAACTGCCGCTTTTATCGAACCTCCTGAATACTCAGGTAGTGGTACAGTTTTTTTAAGCTACTCTGGTCATGATGCTCGACAAAAGATATTCTTACGCGCGAGGTGGCGGTCTGCTGAAACACAATACTCATCTGGAGAACAAGATCATTGCATAGGAAAACTGAACTGCGAATTGCATCTCTTAACTTCGTCACCCGCATCGCTACGGTCGCACTATTTTCCTTCGCGCTTTTTGATTCGAGTGTTTTGAGCGGAGGACATGCTTTCGCGCAAATTGTTCCTAATGCTTCCGCCGCGCAGGTAGCCACCGTTCGCGTCGATGCGACGCCATCTCACGTCATCAACTCCTTTGATCCCGATTCTGCGCTCGGCAGCTCCATGGATGTTCTCTCTCACAGCGGAATCGACCAGGTTTATTCTCCGCACATTGTTCAAGAGGCTCTCTCGGCAGGTTGGGGACCTATCACTTACCGTAACAACAGCGAGCTTCGCATGGCCGCCTGGCATTGGACTGAAAATGGTAGTTGGAGCGATACGGCGAATAAGAGCGGATATTTTACCGGCAGCACCGATCTTAAGGAGCCGCTTCGTTACATTCTTTCTTATGCGTTGCCTCATCGCGGATTTTCCACCAGTGGTGATACGCCGCTACAGGGCCCCAATCTTAGCTATTGGAAGAGCAATCCCTATCTCACCAGTAAATTTACGAATGAAAGTGACTCGCTGCATCCACAGTGGGTTGTAGTAGACCTGAAGGCTGAGAAGCCGGTAGACGCCATCCGCATTGCATGGGCTAGCCCGTATGCAACGAATTATCAGGTGGAGTATTGGATAGGAAAAGACGCGTTGAATTTCGACTTCGGTCCTGAGGGGGAGTGGAAAACTTTTACATCAGGAGTAGTTAAGAACGCATCGGGCGGCACCGTCGTTTTGAAGCTGGCGGAGACTCCTTTCTCGACACGGTTCGTGCGCGTTTTGATGACGGAGTCTTCAAATACTTGTGATGAGCATGGGACACAGGATATTCGCAACTGTGTTGGATACGCTGTTCGGGAAATCCGTGCGGGCACTGTCGATAGCAGCGGAGCTTTTACAGAAGTCCAAAAAATATTCACGGACAAGCCAACCACGTACACATCTTCCTCGATCGATCCCTGGCATTCTGCGGCCGACGTGGATGCCACTGGCAGTTATCAGCACAGCGGCTTTGACGTTTTTTTCAGCAGCGGGATCACCAATAACTTGCCCGCGATGATTCCGGTCACCATGCTCTACGGAACGCCGGAGGACGCAGCCGCCGAAATCGCCTATATCGAAAAGCGGAAATACAACCTTGGTTATGTCGAGATGGGCGAAGAACCGGATGGCAAGCATGCTATGCCGGAAGATTATGCGGCGCTATACATTCAATGGGCGGCGGCGATCCACAAAGTTGATCCGAAGCTCAAGCTGGGTGGCCCGGTGTTTGAGGGAGTGAACGAAGACATTCACGTTTGGCCCGATGCCCAGGGCCGGACTTCGTGGATGGGCCGCTTTGTTGACTTATCTGAAAACGCATGGACGTCTCGCAGATCTCGCATTTGTTTCCTTCGAGCACTATCCTTTTGAGCCGTGCACAATAACCTGGAAAACTCTTTACACCGAACCGCAACTGATGAAGCACATTCTGCAGGTATGGCGAGACGATGGCGTGCCGAAGGATGTGCCGCTAATGGTGACTGAGAACCATCTGGCTGCGAATCTTACCGGACCAATGACCACGATCTTCGCGGCGTTGTGGCTAGCCGATAATGTGGGATCTTTTTTTGAAGGCGGAGGCGCAGCCTTCTATCATTCGCCAATCCAACCGCAAGGTCTGCAAGATAGCTGCCTCGGGTGGGCATCATGGTCAAATTTTGTTGCTGACGATTATTACAACATCAAGGGATATACATCGCCCTACTTTGCGGCGCACATGATTAATCTGGAATGGGTGCAACACCGCTCGGGCGTGCATCGCATGTTCCCGTCTTCTATTGATGTGAAGGATGGTGAAGGGAATGCGTTGGTGACATCGTATGCGGTGCACCGTCCTGATGGGAATTGGTCGATTATGTTAGTGAATCGGGACGAGAATAACGCACACGATATTCAAGTGGTATTTAGCGATTCCAAGAGCAAGCAGAATAAATATTTCTCTGGACCAGTGCGGTTGGCGACCTTCGGCAGTGAACAGTATGTCTGGATTAACGACGGCCTGAACAGTCACGCCGATCCAGATGGACCGCCGGTGGCTACCGTTCTCCCCGGGGGATCACAGGCGAGCTTTACTTTACCGAAGGCATCGGTCACCGTGCTCCGCGGAAAGGTGGAGGGTCTTAGCGAGTGATTGCGTCTTTATCGAGTTGATCACTCAGTCAGAAAAAAGTTTGGACTACTTCGATAACTCGATACGTGGAATCCAGAATTGAAAGATACCGCCACTTATCAAACGTCAGACAGGGATGAGAAATATCGAAGGCAATCATATCCCCTACCCGGATGTCGTCGCCTTCAGCGATATGCAAAAAGGCGTGTTGGTCCATCATGCTGGTGAGTTGCCACGCACTTGGAGCAACAATTGGCGCCGGACGACCAGGCCGGTAATGCAAAGCCGGAACTGGAAGTCCGGCATCGAACGCCGCATCGCGCTTGCCTAGGGCTACGATAGCTTTTTCTTTTTCCGGAATTGATTGTACATACGCCCAGAGTTGTAGCGCGGGCAACAGACTTGAATTCATGCGTTGAGCGATTGGATTATGACTTTGTATCCGCTGTTGAGCGATGTGATAGACGCCGACGTCATGCGTAAGGTAGCATCCTGGCCTCAGCACCACCTCCACCGGTTGCCCAATCTCCGATTTGGAAAAGACTTCTGCGACCACGTCGTACCACGCCGAGCCGGCTCCGGAAAGAATGATAGGCGTACGATCAAAAAAGTTTCCTTCCGCCAACTCACGGGCTACGTCGACGGTCTTGTGGAGAAGCTGCCGGATGGGTATTTCGTCTTTCAAAACTCCCTCGAAGACTTCAACGCCACACAAAACAAGGTGCTCGCGCCAGTGAGACAGGCTTGCCACTAGGGGACGCAGTTGTTGCTGATCTCGTATGCCGGTGCGGCCACCATCAACACCCACTTCAATTAGGACTTGCAGCCGTTGGCCTCGACTGCGAAAAAATTGACCTAGCGACTCTACTTGCTCGGCAGAGTCGACCAGGCAAAAGTATTCAAACTCCGGGTCTTCGAGTAAGGCAGCAATGATGGTCATGTTTTGCTTGCCCACTAACTGATTGGCCATCAGAACGCGACGCACTCCGTGCTCATAGGCAACACGGGTTTGATGAGCGGTGGCCAACGTGATACCCCACGCTCCTGCTTCCAGCTGACGGGCAAACAGCTTGGGAGCCATTGTGGTTTTGCCATGCGGCGCCAACTTCATGCCGTAAGTCGCTACGAATTTCTGCATCCATTGCAAATTGTGCGCCAGTTTGTCTTCATAGAGCACAGCAGTCGGCAGGCTCAGATCTTCGCGCAACAATTCCCATCCGAGTGCGGGAATTTCACTTAACGAAAGTGCGTGATCCATCGCGCCCAGACCTTTATTCAGCGGTGAGATCGATTCGCTGGCTTCAGCAGTTTGGAATGTGCGTCGAGTTTGATTTGTTGTGGGGTTCATCTCTTGTCCATGAAGCTCTTCCGGTAGAATGGGCTACTTCGCCAAATTTCAGCTAGTTATTTTAAAGTGTATAGAATTCCACTCCGAACGCGCGACGGGTAGCAATGCTTTTAGCGCGGATGAATTATTTCCTGGAGATTGATTTGCCCCATTGCAGCACGCTGATCCGCAATGCCGCGGTTGTTGACGGAAGTGGCAGCACACCCAAGTGTGCCGACGTTGCGATTCTCGAGGACCGCATTGGGGCGATCGGAAAACTAGACGACTATACGGCGGAACACATTGTGGATGGAATAGGCAAAGTATTGGCTCCGGGGTTTATCGACGTGCATACTCATGATGATCTCTATTTGATACGAAACCCGGAGATGTTGCCAAAATTGTCGCAAGGTGTCACCACGGTAATCGTTGGGAATTGTGGCATCAGCGCCGCGCCGGTGCGACTCCGGGGCGAACTGCCGGATCCAATGAATCTTCTGGGTGAGGCTGATGCGTTTTGTTACTCCACCTTTGCGGAGTTTGTTGCGGCGGTCGACGCTGCGCGACCGTCGGTGAACGTAGCGGCGCTTGTCGGTCACACAGCGCTCCGCAACAATCACATGGATCGGCTCGATCGCATTGCGACTGCCAACGAAATCAAAGGAATGCGGGCTCAATTGCGAGAGTCTCTCGACCATGGCGCGTTGGGCTTAAGCAGCGGGCTTGCCTATTTGTCGGCCTACTCGGCTTCCACTGAAGAAGTGATGGCTTTAGCTGAACCTCTTGCGGCGAGTGGCGCAGTCTACACGACTCATTTGCGCAGTGAAACTAACGCAGTCCTCGATGCCATGGAAGAAGCATTTCGCATCGGACGGCACGCCAAGGTTCCGCTCGTCATTTCTCATCTAAAATGTGCAGGCATCGACAATTGGGGACGCGCCGAGGAAGTGCTGCAATCGCTCGATGCTGCACGCTCTCGGCAAGAAGTTGGATGCGACTGCTATCCTTATGCCGCGAGCTCAAGCACTCTTGATGTGCGTCAGGTCGATGACCGAATTACGATTACGATCACTTGGTCCAATCAGCATTCCGAAATGGCGGGTCAGACGCTTGCTCAAATTGCCCATACTTGGGATGTCTCGCAAATCGAAGCTGCTCGTCGTTTGCAGCCTGCTGGAGCGATTTACCATGGCATTTCGGAAGATGACATGCGAATGATCTTGCGACATCCGGGGACCATGATCGGTTCCGATGGCTTGCCCAATGATCCATTACCACATCCGCGTCTTTGGGGCACATTTCCGCGTGTGCTCGGTCACTACTGCCGCGAGCAAAAACTATTTTCGCTCAGCGAAGCGGTACGCAAGATGACAGGATTACCAGCGCAGAAGTTCGGTTTGAATGAGCGCGGATTGATTCGAGAAGGATATTGTGCGGACTTGGTTTTATTCGATTCCGAAACCGTGCGGGATATGGCTACGTTCGCAGAGCCGACGCGTGTATCACAGGGAATCGAAGCAGTTTGGGTCAACGGTATTTTGTCATATCAGGATCAGGCATCGACGGGTCAGCGTGCAGGACGTTTTCTGGCGCGCAATCAGAATTAAGGAGTGCAGCAAGATGACCATAAAACGCTACGGCGCAGAAGGTGGCAAAGGTACAGGTGGTCAGCAATTGCCCTTTGCACGTGCGGTGGAAGCAGCGGGTTGGCTCTATATTTCTGGCCAGGTTCCTATGGTCGACGGCGAGGTCGTTGAGGGAAATATTGTCGTTCAAGCTCATCAGGCCATCCGCAATCTTCTGTCCATTTTGAAGGAAGCGGGCTATGCTCCCGAGCATGTGGTACGCTGCGGTGTCTGGCTCGATGATCCGCGCGACTTCCAATCGTTCAACAAAGTATTTAGAGAATACTTTGGCGAGAATCCGCCCGCTCGAGCTTGCGTCGTATCCAGTATGGTGGTCGATTGCAAAGTGGAAATAGACTGCGTCGCCTATAAACAACCGGCAAACTGATCCATGAGCTTCGCAGTGGTTTCCATAGATAAATCCTGATGCATGCCGCAATCGACAGCCACGGAGCCTTCCTGCTGATTTCTGCACTGTGTGCTGTGATCGCATTAGTTGTCCTGATTGCCAAATTCAAAATTAATCCCTTTATCGTGCTGTTCACTGTCTCGCTCGGTTTAGCCTTGGTCACGGGCATGCCTGCTCAAGCCATCGTGAAATCTTTTGAGACTGGAGTCGGTGCGACGTTAGGGCACATCGCCATTGTGATCGCGTTAGGCACCATGCTCGGCAAAATGATGGCGGAATCGGGCGGCGCGGACCGCATTGCGCAAACATTGATCCGACTCTTCGGCGAAAAACATCTGCCGTGGGCGATGGTGATTGTAGGATTTGTGGTCGGCTTACCGGTATTTTTTGAAGTCGGTTTTGTGTTGTTAGTGCCGATCGCATTTAATGTTGCGAAGCGTACGGGCACATCACTGGTTCTGGTGGGCTTGCCTATGGTGGCGGGACTCTCGGTGGTTCACGGATTATTACCTCCGCATCCGGCGGCGATGTTGGCCGTTATTGCATACAACGCCGATATAGGCAGGACTATTGCGTATGCCTTGTTGATTGGCATTCCTACGGCCATAGTTGCCGGACCGCTCTATGCTAAATTGATCGCGCCTCACGTCCAGCTCGATCCAAATAATCCGATCGCCGAGCAATTCATCGACGACAGTCCTAAGCGCGATTTGCCGAGCTTTAGCGTGACGCTTGCGACTCTTTTTCTTCCGGTCGTGTTGATGTTGGTCGGCAGTTGGGCCGATAGCATTTCAGCGCCCAAGAGCGCGGTGAATAATGTATTGCATTTGCTTGGAGGAGCGGACGTTGCTTTACTTATTGGCGTGATCGTCAGTTTCATTACGCTAGGAAGAATGCGCGGATTCACGCGCGACGCCATATTGAAGTTTACAAACGAATGTCTCGCTCCCACCGCGACAATCACATTACTGGTAGGTGCGGGCGGCGGATTCGGCCGGATTCTACAAGATGGTGGAACTTCACAGGCAATTGTGGACGTTGCACTTCATGCGCACATATCAATTCTTGTTCTAGCTTGGCTGGTGGCTGCCTTGGTGCGTCTCGCGACCGGGTCGGCAACAGTGGCTATGACTACGGCCGCAGGCATTGTGGCTCCGATTGCCATGCATATGACGGGAGTTCGGCCCGAACTGCTGACTATTGCAACCGGGGCAGGCTCGCTGGTCTTTTCACATGTAAATGACGGAGGATTTTGGATCGTGAAGGAATATTTCAATATGAGCGTTGCTCAAACCATGAAAACCTGGTCAGTTTGCGAAACTATTATTTCGGTGATGGCACTACTCTTGACGATCGCGCTGTCTTTTGCGATTTAGTGTCGGACACCCGCATTCGACCTCAGGCAAAATCCAATTCAAGTTCATCGATGTAGCACCAGCCCCAATTTTCTCCGGGTTCGTTTGACCGCATGATTGCGTGCTTAGTCGCATGAAAGTGTTTTGTGGCATGTTTATTCTTGGAGGAATCGCAACATCCGACGTGACCACAGCTCAGACATAGACGAAGATGCACCCAGCGGTCGCCCATCTTCAAGCATTCTTCACAACCTTTTGTGTGCGGCTTAACGTCTTTAACCTGATCGAGATGAGTACACTCTGCCATTAGTTTGCTCCCTTGGGCTTCTGTAGCGGAATCCGTATTTGAAAGCAAGTCTCGCCGGGTTTCGAATCAAACGTTATTTCGCCGTGATGATTGCGAATGATGCGGTACACCGTATCCAAACCCAGCCCTGTGCCGTCGCCTACACCTTTGGTGGTAAAGAATGGCTCGAAAATATGGCCTTTCACGGAATCCGGAATCCCCGGGCCATTATCTGTAATCTCGACCAGCAGGGAATCCAGTTCGCGCGACGTGCGGATGCGCAGCTCGCCTTTGCCACTCATGGCATCAATCGCATTGTCGATAAGATTAGTCCAGACTTGATTTAACTCGCTTCCATGCGCATATATCTTCGGAAGAGTCTTGATCGTATTCCCGCGTGACATGAACGCCCTTCTTTAGCCGGAACTTCAACATCGTCAGAGTGCTGTCGATCCCCTGATGGATATCGATCTCCTGCTCCGGTAGTTGATCCATGTAGGAGTATTCTTTGACCGCACGCACCAGTTCGGAGATGCGACCGGTCGTCGATTCTATTTCGCGCGTCAATTTTTCTGCGCTTACGGCCGCAACAATTCGCGTTAGCGCGTCGTGAAGGACGCGCTTATCAAACTTTTCAACGAGATGATCGAGTGCATCCCTCTCCACATTTGCTTCCACCAACCCGGCTGCAAATCTGGAAGCATCGGGAATGCCGTGCTGCTCGAGCCATGTTGTCATTTCCTCTTCACGATCGCTTTGCACCAGCGAATCCAGAGCGGGAGCAGAGGTCAACTTTTCAATCACTTTATCTTCAAATTCCGCAAGGAAAGTTCGCTGGTCGAGTGACAGCGCAACCTCATCAAGCCGGAGATTGGCTTTGCGCAGATCGTGCGTGCATCGTCGCAACCCTTCCGCAGCCCGGCGCGCGGCCGATGCGGGATTATTCAACTCGTGCGCCAGTCCAGCTGAAAGCTTTCCGAGTGCGGTAAGTTTGTCCCGCTGTTGTTCGGCACTGCTAGCCGCTCGGATACGGTCCGCTAACACGTTTACGAGCCGCTGTAGCAATTGGGGAATTCGCTCCAGCATCTCGGGAAAACGGTCTATGTGCAGACGAGCGATGCGTGTCGCGCCAAATGCGCGAAACGAAAGCGGGAAAGTTGTCATTCGTGAAAATGGCAGCATGCCTGTTACTTGTCCGGCATGCGCGACATAGGTAACGGACTCCCCTCCGATACTATCGCGTCGTCCGCGTAGCTCGCCGTCAAGGATCACGATCAGCGCATCGGCAGGCGCTCCTTCATAGTTCGCCACTTCTCCTGAAGCCAAGTGAATATCCTCCGAATTGGAGGCGAACCACTCTAACTGCTCTTCACTGCAGATCTGAGAAAACCGGGATCTTCCGCAGCGCGACTTTCAGGGACTCGCTCTCAATACCATTTGCAGTTTTTGCCACTTCGCTGTCAGGCATCAGGAAACCTTACTCAAATATTGATGAACGAATTGGATCGCAATGGAGCCTTCGCCTACACCGGAAGCCACACGCTTGATGGAGCCGTGCCGAACGTCTCCGACAGCGAAAATTCCGGGCACGTTCGTTTCCAGCAGTCCTGGATCACGCTCAAGCGACCATCCTTTCGGACGTTTGCCCTCTCGCATGAGATCAGGTCCAGTCATTACAAAGCCGCGTCCATCGCGCTCTACGGTTCCATCCAGCCAACTCGTTCGAGGCTCGGCGCCGATGAAGATGAATAGAGCCGCTGCAGGAACTTTCGACACGTCGTTGGTTTGATCACATTGAATCGAGATTTGTTCAAGGTGATCGTCACCGTGCACTTCTATCACCCGGGTGCAATATTCCACGTGGATGTTGTCCACACCCTTTATTTGATCAATCAAATATTGCGACATGGTCGCTGCCAGCGAATCGCCGCGGACCAGCATCACCACCCGTTGCGCATATCTCGAGAAGAACATGGCTGCCTGACCGGCTGAGTTCGCTCCGCCGACGATGTAGACGTCTTCGCCGCGGCACGAGATCGCCTCGGTCGTGCCCCCGCCGTAATATACTCCCGCGCCTTGCAAGCGTTCCAGGCCCGGCACATCGAGTTTTCTCCATTGCACGCCCATGGCCAGCAGCAATGCGTGACATGAAAGTTGGTTGCCGTCGCTGAGTTGCACGTTGCGGTAAGGGCCTTCGACTCGAATTCCCATTGCCTCTTGCGGGGAGACAATTTCGACTCCGAAGCGTCGTGCTTGCGCTACGGCTCGCCGCGCCAAATCAGCACCTGACAATCCGGAAGGAAATCCGAGATAGTTTTCGATGCGTGAACTTAATCCGGCTTGCCCTCCCGGCGCTTCACGCTCGACCATTACGGTTTTCAACCCTTCTGATGCTCCGTAAACGGCTGCTGCCAATCCGGCCGGGCCGCCGCCTAGAATCGCTAGGTCATAAAATTCCAAACCAGCCCGTGTGCGAAGACCGAGCTTTTCGGCAATCTGCTGAGGGTTCGGCTCCGGCAAGTGATTTCCGTCTGGGAAAAACACCAGCGGTAATTTCAGATCCTCTCCCTTTAGACTCTCGAGCAATTGCTTCACTTCCGGTTCGCGTTCCGCAGCATCCGCGTCCAGCCATTGGTACGGGACCTGATTGCGCGCAAGAAAATTCCGGACGTCATAGGATTTCGGCGACCACCGTGTTCCAAGCACGCGCACACCTTCGAATGGAGGATGAAAGTCGGCAGACCAATCATCCAGCAAATCATCCAACACCGGATAAAGATGCTGCTCGGGAGGATCCCACGGCTTTAAAAGGTAATGATTCAACTGCACAGCATTGATCGCTTTGATAGCAGCTTCGGTGTCCGCGTATGCGGTGAGCAGCACACGTTTGGTATTCGGATAAAGTTTGATCGCTTCAACCAAAGTCTCGACGCCGTTCATCTCGGGCATGCGATGATCCACTAACATCAGTGCCACGGCATCATTACGTTGCTGCAACCGGCGCAATAAATCTAACGCTGCTATTCCTGACTCAGCTCGCAAGATTCGGTATCGGTCACTGTAATGTTGGCGTAAATCTCGCTCAATTGCGCGCAATACATCGGGATCATCATCTACGGTCAGGATTACGGGTTTTGCCATGGAAGATACCTTTGTAATCGGGATCGAATCTCTGAATTACTATGAGCTGCTACTGTTGATGTTACCAACCTTAGCAAATATTTTGCGTATTGCGGTTCAGATGTTCCCACCGGGTGTGAAGATTCAAAATGAGAAACGCGATTGCATTTAGAAACAGCCCAATCGATATTTGTTGAGTGCTTCTTGGCGCGAAATGGCTAGTGTGCCGCCCCTCCGCCACCTTGCTTGAACTTTCGAATAAATAGAGCGAGCAGTGGACCAGCCAGAACGACTACTCCAAGTAGCCAAAAGCAGTCGAGAAAGCCGAACAGGGATGCTTGCCGCTGAACGATCGCATTGAGTTGTGCGGTCGCTCGGATTGTAGAGTCAACGGGAGAGTAACCCCCCTGAACAAACCGGGCGGTAAGACCGGCGAGCGTCGTTCTGAGGTGGAGGTTTTCATTCCCGAGGTGTGAGACCAGGACGCTTCGATGAAATTGGCTGCGCCTTTCGAGCATGGTCGTCACAAAAGCTATGCCAAAGCTGCCGCCCCAATTGCGAAATAGATTGGTCAGGCTCGACGCTTTGTTGTTTTTGTTTTTTGGCAGATAGGAATACGCAAGTTGGCTGGTGGGAACGAACAGGAAGGCAAGACCGAATCCTTGCACCGCGCGCGCCAACGCTTCTCTGCGGTAGTCCGTCGCAAGATCAAAGCTCGCGTAATACCACATAGCTAAACCGAGAACAACAAAACCGAAGCTGATTAGTCGCGAGACAGGAACTTGTCGCACAAGACGAACGACCAAGGGTGCCATGACAACAATCACCAATGCCCCGGGCCCGAGAACCAGCCCAGCGTCGGTTGCGGTGTAGCCGTAGAGAGATTGCAACATTTGCGGGATCAGCACAGTCGAACCGAAAAGCGTGAACCCAAATAGAAAATAAAAAGCATTGCTAATCGCGAAGTTGCGCTCTTTGAGAAGAGCTAGTTCTACGACCGGGTCGGGATGTCGCAGCTCCCAGATAATCGCCACGATGAGTGCTGCGACGGCAACGGTAAAGAAGCTCACAATAAAATGGCTTTGGAACCAATCTTCGCGCTGCCCACGGTCCAGTACGACTTCAAGACACGCAAATCCAATTGCAATCAGCAGTATCCCGAAATAGTCGATCTTGAGTTTGCCTGCTGCACGTGCAGCTTCTACTTCACGCTTGAACTCCGGCGGATCGGAAACAACACGGCTGGTGACGATTAGCGAGACTATTCCGATCGGAACATTAATGAAGAAGACCCACCGCCAGGAAAAACTATCGGTAATCCAGCCACCCAGTGGAGGTCCGATAGCAGGTGCGGTGACAATAGCCATACTGTAGAGCGCGAAAGCAGCAGCTCGCTTCGCAGGAGGAAAGGTATCTACTAGAATGGCTTGTTCTACTGGAGCCAACCCTCCGCCGCCAATTCCTTGCAGAACTCTGAAAAAAATCAGTAAGCCGAGGCTTGGAGCCAGGCCGCACATGAGAGAACTGACAGTGAATAGGGCCACGCAAGTCATGTAGTAATTCTTCCGCCCGAACACTCGACTCAACCATGCGCTTAGCGGGAGAACAATTGCATTCGCAACGAGATAGCTGGTCAACACCCATGTGCTCTCGTCGTAACTGGTCGCGAGTCCTCCCGCGATGTGGGGAAGCGACACGTTTGCGATCGCCGTGTCCAGAAGTTCCATAAATGTAGCTAGAGTGACCGTGATGGCGATCAACCAGGGATTGGCGGTAGCTTGCTGAAGGCTGCTCCGGGGAATAACTGCAACTTGGGTGGACATGGTTTTATTGACGTGGTACTTGGATGAATTAAGAGACCGAGCAGTCGCAAATTAAGAATATGGTCTATACTATTGCAAGGAAGAGACCATACGGTCTCTGTCGACATCAAACTGCCGAGAGGTACCATAATGTCCAAGGGTGAAGAGACACAGCAACGGATCGTAGCGGAAGCCGCGGCAATTTTTAACCAGCGCGGGTTTGAAGGCGGTTCCCTGGCTGAGTTAATGGAAGCTACGGGTCTGGAAAAGGGAGGAATTTACCGGCACTTTTCGAGTAAAGAGGAATTGGCTTTAGAGGCCTTTGACTATGCCTGGCGCGCAGCATTCAGCACCCGTATACATGGTCTTGATGCAATCGCAAACAGCGTTGATCGATTGAAGCAGTTTATTGCGAATTTCGTTGGGAGACGCCCCCCGGTCCCGGGTGGTTGTCCGCTCCTCAATACCGCCATCGATTCCGACGATGGGAATCTAGCCTTACGAGAGCGGGCGCGTAAGGCGCTTCGCGAATGGCGCGATCGCCTGAGCTCAATAATTACTGCCGGAATCGAGGCCGGGGAGATCCGCCGCGGAGTTGAGGCAAGAAAACTAGCGACCCTCATCATTTCTTCGCTGGAGGGTGCTTTGATGATTGGCCGCCTCGAACGGAGCAGGGAAGCGCTGTCTGAAGTGCAAGATTATCTTGAGTATTACATCGAAAGCGAAGTCCGCCTCCGCGGCCTTCGAACTAAGAAGTCGGCAACCCGCAAGTAACTCGTCGATCTAACTTGAACGACGACATTACCAGGCCTTCGACCATTTCGCGCCGGCGTGTTGTTCGTCGCGCAGTCTAGAGTCGACTCCCGCTTGGGTTTCGATCAGCCTCCCGAATAGCCAAAGAACGTCCGACAATCGGTTCAGGTAGGCGATTATTTCCGGCTCAACCGAATCACCACTCTCCGTTAGCCGGACCACATTCCGCTCTGCGCGGCGGCATACTGTGCGTGCAATATCGAAAGCTGCCGCTTCAGTATTGGCGCCGGGTAAAGACCAATCGGAGAGAATTCCTTCCGTCGCCTCGAGTTTATGAACAAGCTCTGTGAGTTGGTTTACATCTTCCGCCGTGACAGGAGATGCCCCTTTTTTCTTCGCAGCTGGCGTGGCCAGTGCACCGCCTACACGAAACAGGGCTTTCTGGATTTCTTCCGTTTGTGCACGAAGCTCCGCATTTTGGCAGATGCTGCGCGCAAATCCGAGCACGGAGTTTAGCTCGTCGACCGATCCGTAGGTTTCCACTCGCAGGTCTGCTTTGGAAACGCGAGCTCCCCCGACCAGTCCAGTCTGCCCTCCATCTCCGTGCTTGGTTGCGATACTCATCGGATTATCTCCTTGAGGCATATCCTAAGCCAGAACTCCGCGCTTCATCCTGTTCGGCAGATATCTTCGATCGTTTCAGTTTTCACGACTATTTCAGCTTCCACGACTCACCTCCGAACGTGAGCTTAATTCCGGAGCGGAAGGTGAAGGGAAGCGCTGGATAGCCGAAAGCCTCATTGTAATGTTCACTGAGGATATTCTGGAAGCTGCTGTAGAGCGTAAGCAGACGGCTAACCTGGTAACTGCCGCTCAGATCGAGACGCTGATAGGCTGGATCGAGATTACGGTTAGGTAACAAAAGTGTTGTGCCGAAATTCGCGTCGGAGAGAAAATCACTGTCATCCCGGCGGCCCACAAGCGTACCACTCAAAGAACCAGTCCATCGCGCGTGGTTGTAATAGAGTCCGAAGTAGCCGGAATGCGGCGCTCGACGGAAGGGCCGTGCTCCATCCAGCGGCGAAAAGGCGCCGATCGGAATGGTTGGGAAATTTGGATTGTAGCTTCCTTTAAAGAATGCGTCGCTCGAAAAAGAGCGTTGCACAACCGCATCCAAATAGGTGTATCCGCCGCGCGCGAAAAGACCCTTACTAATTTGGAATTCGATCGCAGTCTCAAATCCCTGAGCACGGAATGCCTCGGAATTTACGGCAGCGCCGAACTGAGTAGCCTGTGCAATCGCCGCGGGTACGCCAAGAGCGACCAATCCCTGCTGCGGGACATACTCGATAACATTGGTGAACTCATTGTGAAAGTATGTGATCCCAAGGTTTCCCCGGCCTTTGAAAAATGTTTGGTCTATACCTCCATCGTAAGTGCGCGACCACTCAGCGTTGATCGGTGAAACATGATACTGCGCGATCAACTGTGGTTCGTTAGTCAGCAGTAATTGGTAGAGAGAATTAGTCTGGTAATAAATGCTGGGTTCTTTGATCCCCTTACCAAAACTAAAGCGGAGCTTAGTGCCGGCGAATAAATGCGAGGAATCAGGGCGCTGAAGATAGTAAGCGAGTGAAGCTCGCAGGCGTTACAGCGAGACCAAAGATGGCGTTGTTTTCAATTCCGCTTCCGAGGGTGTAGAAAAGGCGGTTCTTCAGGTCGCCGTTAACCTGCAGCGTGTAACTATAGTTTCCTCGTTCCGTCGAATCGCGATTGCTTCCGCTGAAGAGAGTGTATCCGCGTTCGTCTTCGTACTTGAAGCCCACGAGCCCGAGTAAATGGGGAGTAATCCGGTAATCGGACTGGGCGTAAACGAAATCGCGGTTGGTTGAAGTGACAAATTGATTAGGATAAATGCCAGCGAACTGAAACAGAGCTTGGCCACTGACTGAATATCCGTTTGCTCCGCGAATTGTGACGGGGGCGCCGAGAAAGATTTGGTTCGCAGGATCAGGAATACCCGTCGGAGCATAATCCGTGAATTGTCCGCGAAGACGGAGCGCACCGTAGCGCAACAGGTTATGCCATCGCTCGGTAGTTTGGTTCTCGAAAGTAACCCCAATGTAGGTGTCCTGGTTCTTCTGTGCGGCATCATCCGGTATGCCGTACAGTTGAATCGCATTTGGATTTCCCGCCGCTGTTGCCAAATGGCGCAGAGTTACTCGCAAGCTCGTAGTTGAGAGTGGGTTCCAGCCAAAGTTTCCAGCGTAGGTGGCATTGTGAAATTGGCTGTTGGGGATGTTATTAGAAGTGTCAAATCTCAAAAAATCCGAGAAATAATCGAACTGCTTGTACGCTCCTCCGAGCGTTCCCTCTTGGCTGTAAGTTCCGAAATTGCCGCCATCTATAGCATAGGTAATTTCTGGCAGTCGGGTTGTGCCTCGCGCCGTAGTTAGATTCACCACTCCGGCCAGAGCGTCGGAACCATAAAGGGCACTGTTCGGTTCACGCAAGACTTCAATCCTGTCGAAACCAGCGGACGCAATGGTAGAGAAGTCAACTAAGCCGCCGATATCGTCAGCAGGAACTCCGTCGACGAGCACTTTCGTGTAATTGTTATTTCCTCCCCGAATGAAGAGCGAACTGACTGCGCCTGCCTGCCCCGCTTGGGTCATCTGAATGCCTGGGACGAGACGCAATGGTTCTTGCACCTCGCGAGTGGGTTGAATCTCATCAGGTCCAAGGACAGTGATGGCCGCACCGACCTGAGCTTGCGGGGTGGGACTCCCTGTGGCAGTCACGGTGATCTGCTGCTCCAGAGTCTCTACGGCGAGTGTAGCGTCAGCGTGTACCTGACCTAGATTTGAGACGTATGACAGGTCAACCGTAGTGGATTGAAATGAAGAAGCGGATATACGGAGTTCATAACGGCCAGCATGAGGCGGATGGATGGTGTACTGTCCGTTGACATCAGTCGTGGCGGAGGCGACAACCTGGTTCCCGTCAAATAATTCTACTTTTGCATTGGGAACGATGGCGCCTAGCAGATCGCGAATTGTGCCTTGAACCGTACTGACGTTGGCGGCGAAAGTTGAAAGACACAAGAACGCAACGAGACAAATAGAAAGAAAGGCAGCTTGGAAACTGCGGGACGATCTCGACATGGTTTTCCCCTCGGAAGTGTTGAGCAGAGGACCGGTCTCCTGACTTGCGCTTCGTCGAGCTTGGCTGCCTTCCCGGAGTAATTTCCAGTGGCTGAGTGCTTGCCCTGCTCTCCACGCTTACAGTTACGGGGTAGTGGCGGATTTCCACCGCGCTTCCCGACATCCTGCTGGTTAGAGTTGCGGTTTAGAGATGGAGTAGCTTCATCTCAAGGCTAAAACTACCGGTAATATTTTTTCGTAAATTGCGTGGTACTCTGCGGAAATTTTTTTATGCAAAGCGGGATGAAGAGATAGGCGGTTTCACTCCGGCATTAAGATGCCAGCGAGAACGCGCTCCAACTCTCCCATCGAAGTTGGATCAGCCCAATTTGGTGTCTGGCAGGTCTCCTGACTTGCGCTTCTACGAAGCTGAGCAGCCTTCCCGCGAGCCGCAGCTCACAGTGACTTGATTACTCCTTGCTCAGTTCTCTGCGCTTACAGTTACGGGGTAGTGGCGGATTCTCACCGCGCTTCCGAAGAACCAGATTCGCATTTATAACGGCTCGATAGGCATCTGTCAATTTTTGTTTGTGCCCGCTGATTAAGAATGCGGCTGAGCTGACGGGGACAACGACGCTCGCATTCACGCTGACGGGCGAGACGCCCGTCGTTAGATCGATTAGAGGGGATAAAGACCAATGTAGGGACGGGCGTCCTCGCCCGTCAGGCCGAGTGAAGCTCGCGGATAGCCGTAGAGCGGCTACCTCTTGTCGCAAAAAGCCGAACTAAGCCGCGGATGAGAGTTATGAAAGCATCGAGGACATGATATGTTATTTCGCGAGATACGGCACAAATCCATGTGCTTTCGTGGATAGCCGATACACTGATGTGGTTGCGGTGATATAGAGCGTGCTGTAATCTTTGTCTCCCCACGTTAGATTCGCCGGCTGTTCGGGCATCGCAATAGTTCCGAGGTGGTGGCCTTGCGGATCCCACACCCATATTCCTTTGGGTCCGGTCACATAAAGATTTCCATGTTGATCGACTTTGATTCCGTCGGGCACTCCATCATTTTTTCCGCCGGGCTCTTCGCCGAAGATGCGGCCGTTCTTCAATGTCCCGTCAGGCGCAAAGTCATACACTCGAATGTTTCTTTTGTCACTGTCATCCACATAGAACTGTTTGCCGTCGGGCGAAAATGCTAGACCATTCGGTTGCGAAAGATCTTTTGTCAGCAGCCGAACATTTCCTTTGTCATCCAGACGGTATACACCTTGGAACGGAATTTCTTGTTTCTCGCCAGCGACAAGGTCGAGTGTGGGATCAGTGAAGTACATAGCGCCGTCCGGGCCAATGATTACGTCATTAGGACTGTTGAATTTCTTGCCTTCAAAGTGATCGGCCAACATTGTGTACTTGCCGTCAGGCGTGACCGCGATGATAGCTCTCAACACACTGGCACAATCGATCAAGCGAAGATTGCGATCGAACGTATTGCCGTCGGGGTCTCCGAGCGAGATCACTTCCGCCTTTTTTCCATCCAAACTGACGCGGAAAATCTTGTTGATGGTTTCGTCGCTTACATACAAAAAGCCCGCTGGATCCCACATTGGACCTTCGGTGAATCCAAAGCCGCCCGCCACCAGATCGAGCTTGGCACTTTTGTCAAAAAGATTCCAGAACTGCGGTGTTTCCGCTTGCAGTTCGAATTTCCGCTGTGGTTTATCTTGAGAAGTCAGAAAACTCAAAAGGGCGAAGAAGCAGAGGACACAGGCCAAGGTATTTTTCGTCTTCATAAGGAATTCGGTTTGATTTATTTTTGCTAGCCGGGATTCTTGTCAACTGTTAAGCGCACAAACAGGACTAATCGTCATCTTGGTGATCGTGATCATGCTTTTTATTTACTGCGATATTCATCAAGTAACTTACCAGATGATCGATTTCTTCCCGGGTCAATCTTGATCCGTAATCAGAGGGCATAACCGGTTTGGATTGATGTTCCAAACTGTGCAGCTCCGATTTTTCAAAAAGATGAAAGTTTCCGTCCGGAGTCTGCAGTTGCACCGAAAAATTATCCTCATTGCGTGCAATTCCGCTGATGGTTTGCCCGCCTGCAGTTGTGACAATAAGATCGGTTCTTCTCCAATCCGTGTTGTTGACTGGATCGGTTATCGCTCCACGTACTTCGTCGATCGAATGATTTCTGGCATAGTCGGAGAGGTCTGCTCCCAGAAATCCGCCTGCACCTTCAGCCATATGGCAGCTCGAACATCCTGCCTTACCTAGGAAAATAGATTTACCCTTCGCCGGATCTCCCGGCAACACCACTGCCGCACCGCTTCCTTTACCTTGAAGAGTGCGCAAGTAGGCGACCACACTCTTGATGCTGGCGCCACCGAGGGAACGAAAGGGTGGCATCGCGGTTCCAGGCACCCCGTTCGTAACAACGGCCGAGATTTGAGCATCAGAAAGCTGCGCCACTTTCGGATTGCTCGCAATGTTAGGTGCGCGTTCAGCTCCCCTGCCGTCGAGCCCATGACATCCCGCGCAGATAGAAACGAATGTCTGCTGACCTCGGGCGGGATCAGCTTTCGATTTCTGTCGAGACGAGTGCGACTGAACTTGTGATTCGCAAAAAATGATGCTGCTGAAGAGCAACAGCATAATCGCGAGCAGAAATATGCAATTCCGACGAATGTCAATCTCCACTATGTTTGGATTCTATGTTGAGAGTGCCTGAAATTGTCTAAAGAACAAATTCCAGGCACTCCCCTCATCTCGTAATTGAGTCTGACTCACGACCTCTTCTCGCGGCCAGTCCCACTCTTTCGGGTGCAAATTGGTCTCCGGCAGTTTTTACAAACCGAGCCGCTCCCGGAAGTTGAAGCGGTTTGTAACTGGCACCGGCTGGTCTCTGATAACCGAGCTCCGCAGAGATTTTCAGACCGGCATCTTGAATCAATGGTGCGAGTTCTCGAAGCCGAGCCATCGACATGCGCACAACCGGCGCAGTAATGCTAAGGCTGGCGTTCACCGCTCCTGTGTGGTCCCAAATGGGAGCTGCGATACATCGAATGTGGAGTTCGTGTTCTTCCAGATCGCATGCGTGTCCGCGCTTTCGTACTTTCTGCAACTGCGTCTCTAACTCCTGCAAATTACCTACTGTATTTGGGGTCAAACGCTTGATATCAAATTGCGGCAGAATTTTCGCCCGTTCTTCTGCAGAGAGATAGGCCAACATTACCTTGCCGACTGCGGTGCAATATAGCGGGACTGATGCCCCAATGCGTGAATGAATACGGAGGTGTTCTGGAGAGTCCAATTTCTCCACATAGACTGCAGACAAGCCATGCCGAATCGTCAGGTGGATGGTCTCGCGAGTGTGCCGGTTGAGTTCCTGAAGATAGGGCAGACTCAGACGACGAATGTCGAGCTGCGCGAGAGCGGCCTGACCGAGAGCAAAACATGCGATGCCGAGATGGTAGACTCCCGTACCGCTACAGTTCAGATATCCAGCGGACTCAAGATTTACTAAGAAGCGATGAACTGTGCTTACGGGCAGAGCGGAAAGCTTTGCCACCTGCGCAGCTGCCAGGCCGCGGTCAGGGGTCGTGAACAATTGCAGCAGCCTCAGCCCACGCTGCAACGAAGTGATGTTGTAAGTTCTTTTCACTGTTCCTGCCATGACCGGTCTCTCGTTCAACTGCTCACAATGTGAAAGTGCGGATTATCTGACGAAAATTGGTTTTGTGCAATACCTCAGGCCGTTTTATTTACAGCCGTCCGAATTTCTTGACCGCTTCTTCGATGGATTTCATTTTTTCGATGTAGGGATACATCGAGTGCTCTTTGAAGTCCATTTGTTGGGCAAGGGTTAGAATTTCTTGAGCTTTGGCGCGCGGAACGACCGCAACGCCATCTGCATCGGCGACGACAATGTCGCCTCCATTAACGGTCACTCCATCACAAACCACGGGAATGCCGGCTCCTGCAAAGCGATAGTGATTCACTGATGTAGAAGGAACTATGCCCACAGCAAAAACGGGGAATCCGATCTTTCGTAGATAACTCACATCTCTTACACCGCCGTCGATGACTGCGCCGGAGAACCCCCTTGCAGCCATGGCAGTTCCCATCAATCCGCCCATTCCGGCAATGTCCGCGCCGTCCTCGACCGACATAACATAAACAGAATTGGGCGGACCGCCGTCGATTGCTGCAAGCATTCCGTTGAGAGCAGTCGGATCGTTATTGCCTTCTTCCTTTTTCAATCGAACAGTCACGGCAAAACCGGCGAACCGACTGGGGAAGATTGGCTGCATATGGTGGGTCATGTACATTCGCTTGCCCAGCAGTTGTTCCATCGCATCCGAAACCGAAGCGACTTCTACCCGCTTAAAGCCTTCGATCAGGGAGGTATCGTCAGCCGCGCTGCTGGGGTTACCGACGGCCTGAGCTCTGAGCATCCAAGACGTACCACCAACTATGGCGGACATCAAAACCGCCGCATATAAAAAATTATTTGTGAAACGATGGAGTGGAAAATGAAAATTTGTCATTTCGTCCTCGTGAGTATGTGCGCGGACTTTATCATCATGGGCGGTTATTTGGAAAGCTCAAATGGCCGGTAGCATTCGATATTCAGGTTGACGACATAACGATTTTGCTGGCCGCAGGACTTGCGGACTCCATTCTGAGTGTAACGCCATCCACTTTTTCCCGTGTTTCACAAGAAAGTATTTGACACTTGTTACCGAGTTGATATAAACCGTCGATCAACTGTATTTAATCGTTTCAGTAAAGATTTCGTTAAAAGTAAGAGTTCATTTTCACGCAGTGAAAATATATTGTGGTCGCTTTTCGTTTCGGAACTTGGGGGCCTTCATGCGCAGCATTGTTCGCACCGCCTGTTTTGCAGTCCTGCTGTCCACGTATCTTTACGCCAGCATTAACGGCAGCATCTCCGGCATAGTCACAGATTCCAGTGGCGCGGTGGTAAAAGGCGCGGCCATTACGGCTATCAATACGCAAACCGGGATCAAGAACACTACTCAAACGGACGATAAGGGCTTTTATAGTTTCCCTTCCTTGCCAATCGGGACCTATGACGTCGAGATTGAGGAGACCGGATTTAAGAGTTTCACTAAAACCGGTTTGGTTCTAGATGCGAACTCAACTCTTCGCGCCGATGCCACGTTACCAGTGGGAACGGTTTCAGAGAAAGTCGAAGTTCAGAGCAATGCGGTTCAGGTGGAAACGACAAGCACACAAATGGGAGAAGTCATCACGGGCACCAAGATGACGGCAGTACCATTGAATGGCCGGTCGTTTACAGACCTGCTGGCCCTGCAACCTGGAGTTTCTCCGTATACCGCGCAGGCAGGCAGTGCCGGCGGCACAAACACTCCGGGCATTGGCGACCGGAGTCCCTCGGGCGGATTGAACGAGGGAAACCAGTCGGTCAATGGTCAGCGTGAAACTGCAAATGGATTCATGGTCAATGGCTCGACGGTGCAGGAGGGTAAAAACAACGGCGCCTCCATAATTCCCAACCTGGATTCCATCGATGAGTTCCGCATAATCACTAACAATTTCGATGCAGAATACGGCAACTTCAGCGGCGGGCAGGTGAACGTCGTTACGAAGTCTGGAACCAACCGATTTCACGGTGACGCCTTTGATTTTCTGCGTAATACAGACCTTGACGCGAGAGAGTATTTCGCCAATGCGCGTGGGGTGTTCATCCAAAATATTTTCGGAGGGACATTCGGTGGTCCGATCAAAAAAGACAAGACATTCTTTTTCGTGGACTACCAGGGAACGCGGCAAATTCAAGGCAACACGCAAACTTTGAATTTACCGTCAGTTGCTAATCGCGGCGGTGATCTCACCGACGTGGCCAGTTCATTCACAACAACAAACCCGAATGGCGTTACCGTGCCAACTACCGTGAACGGCGATTATTTTGCGAGCATACTCAGTAGTCGTTCCGGGTTTCCGGTAAGCGGTTCGGGCTCGAACGCTACGCCCTACTACTTCACCGCAGGCGAAGCTACTCCCAACGGAACGTCAACTTATGCAACATCGTGCACGAGTCAGTCGCAATGCCTGTTCCCTAATGGCATGGTCCCTCAATCTTTATGGTCTCCGGTAGCCAAAAACATTTTGTCGCTCATTCCGCGGCCGAACGCTAGCGGTAATGGCTTCAATTATTCGACGACCGCGTTTGCTCAAAGATTGCAGGATGATAAGGGTGGTATCCGTGTGGACGAAACCACAGGCTGGGGCATGTTTTCCGCATATTATTATCTGGATAACTACACTTCGACTTCTCCCTATCCAAACGGCACCGCTGCTATACCTGGCTTTGCCGGCGGAAATTTAGGCCGAGCCCAGTTGCTTACGCTGGGTCATACCAAGTCTCTAAGCGCAACGGCTCTCAACGAATTTCGTTTTAGCTATGTGCGCGACTCCAGCTACCTGAATGCTCCACAAGGAGGTCTGGGACAAAGCCTTGGATCCCTGGGTTTCGTAGCTGGCTTCAGCGCTAACGGTGGTATTGCTGCCATCAATCCCGCGCTGGAGGGCGTGCCCACTATTAATCTAAACAATTTCAATATGGGAGTGCCCAGTGATACAGTCCGCCAATTCAATAACAGCTTTCAGTGGATAGACAATTTTTCCAAGATTGTTGGCACTCACAGCTTCAAGTTCGGCGGGCAATATCATTACGATCAGATCAATGAACGCAACTATTTTGGAGAGAACGGAGATTTCACATTCAATGGAGGCGAAACCGGAGTCGATTTCGCCGATTTGCTTATTGGCGCTCCCAACAGCTTTATCCAGGCAAGTAAGCAAATCCTCGATTCGCGAACCAAATATATGGGCCTCTATTTCCAGGATAGCTGGCGTCTGAGGCCAAGTTTGACTCTTAACTATGGCGTCCGCTGGGAGTTCAGCCAGCCATGGTACGACACACAAGGCAAGACGGAAACCATTGTCCCCGGCGAGCAATCGGTTCTCTATCCCAACGCGCCCAAGGGATGGGTAGTGCCGGGAGACCCTGGAATTCCAAAAACCTTAGCCCCAACCAAATACGACGCCTTCTCCCCTCGCCTCGGAATCGCCTATTCCCCCTCATTCGACCATGGAATTCTCGGCAAATTGCTAGGAAGCAGCGGCAAAACTAGCATTCGAGCTGGATTCGGCTTGTACTACACCGCGGTAGAAGACCAAGGCAACTTCTTGGAAATCGGCGATCCGCCTTTCGGATTGTTTTATGTGAGCCCCGTATCTCCGTTGTTAGAAGCGCCTTATATTGATCGCGCTTCGGGACACAACGAAGGACCTCGGTTTCCTTTCCAGTATCCGCCACTAAACACTTCGGCAAAAAACCCGGACACCAGCTTCAATTGGAGTTCGGTCGAACCAATCTCGAGTGGATTTGTATTCAACCCCAAAAACACTTTACCGTACTCCGAGCACTACGAATTCTCTATCGAACGAGAACTGAGTGCGAATACGGTTTTCACCGCGAGCTATGTTGGAAATCAGGGCCATAAGCTGATCACGTCCATCGAAGCGAACCCCGTCAATTCCAAGTTGTGCGCGTTTCTTAGCGATCCAAATAACTTGAAGAGCGGTCCTACTTGTAGCCAGTTTTCCGAAGACCCGCAAGGCGGCTTCTTCCCAAAGACGGGTCCCCCGATTCCAAGTCTGCGTCCACTCGGCCCTGCTTTTGCCAGCAACCCTTACATGTCTGAGATTGCCAATTCAAGCTACAACTCACTACAGACCAGCCTGAAGCACCAAGGACAGTATTCAAACTTCCTATTCGGATACACCTATAGCAAGTGCATTGACAATGCGTCCGGCCTGCAAGATTCCACTAACCCATTCAATCCAGCTTTGAGTCGCGGTTTGTGTAATTTTGACTTGACGCATAATTTCGTTGCGAGCTATAGCGTGGCATTGCCTTTTGACCGATGGACTGGTGCCGCAGGATTCGCTAAGAAAATTGCTGAGGGTTGGATAGTCTCTGGGATCACAACCTTTGCGACAGGTCTTCCTATTAGCCTTTCAGAGACTGACGATAATTCGTTGACTGGAATTACTTCCGCTCCTGTTGACACACCTCAACTCGTGGGAAGTGGTTCGGTTCTTAACAATACGAATCCTCGTTCCGGTCAAACCTATTTCAATACGTCTCTATTTGGTTTGGAACCTTTGGGACAAATTGGAACTGCTCGACGCAGATACTTCCACGGTCCGGGCATCAACAACTTCGATATGGCCCTGCTCAAAAGCACAAAGCTTACCGAATCGAAAGAGGTACAATTCCGGGTGGAAGCTTTCAATCTATTCAATCATGCGCAATTCACCAATCCGAATGGAAACATAAATTCTGATTCTGCATTCACCGGCCCTAACAATGTTCCACAAACGAGTTCGGGTTCGTTCGGATTCGTGACCGGAACAAGAGCTCCGCGTATTATGCAGGTGGCGCTAAAGATTTTGTTCTGAGCGAACGAATCCCTAACGAATCCCGTATCGACGGGTCAAGGTAAGAACTGAACTCCTAAGGAATGCGAACTCCGGTTATCTGCGCAACTATGGTTGGGTTCTTGCTTTCGACTGGTGCGGCCTTCGCGCGGGATTCATCTCGCCCACCCTGCCAGCTGCAGTCTGTTGAGTTCGACGGATGGCAAGCGGAACAGATCTCGAACGCTTGGGTGCGGCTCACCATAGTCCCGCAACTGGGCGGGCGTTTGATGCAGGTTCGCTTTGGCGATCATGACTATCTGTTCGTGAACCCAGAGTACAAGGGAAAATATTTTCCGCCATCGGAGGGGGCCGAAAAAGGGAAGTGGTTTAACTACGGTGGCGACAAAATCTGGCCCATGCCGGAAGGCTCAAACGACGAGCATCACTGGCCCGGCCCTCTTGCCGACCTTTTGGACGACGGTGCTTATAAATTAACCGTGCTCTCACAAGATCCAACTTGCGCGGTGAAGCTCGAAGGCCCGCCGGATCCGAAAACCGGCTTGCAGTACTCCAGGGAAATCACACTGAGGCGAGACTCCCCGGAAATTTCTTTTCACGCGTCGATGAAGAATATAGTTGGGCATGCAATCGAATGGTCGATGCAGTCAGTATCGCAATACGATACTTCAGATCGTCACACTGACGGCGCATACAATCACGATTTCTGGGCCTTCACGCCGGTCAATGCGCAGAGTGCTTACTTCAACCAGTTTCAGGTTCGCGACGGACTGGCTGACGATCCATCATTCGAAGTGAATGATGGCTTGTTCAAGTTGCATTGGCTGTTTTTGGAAAATGAAGTTTGGATTGACGGCACTGCGGGTTGGCTTGGGGTTGTGGATGATTTCTCCCACTACGCGATGGTGGAACGCTTTCGATACGAGAAAAGCGCGGAATATCCGGGCAAGGCAACGGTGATTTTTTACAAGAACGGAGCCGCGTTAGAGCTCGATCAGAATGGCATGCCTGCTTTGCGATCTTCGAAGCCGCACGATACTCCGTACTACATGGAAGCCGAAATCAACAGCCCGATTGTGCGCCTGCAACCAGGCGAAAGTTATTCGATGGACACTCGGTGGTTTCCGGTCCGCGCGGGCAGCGAGCTTAAAACCGTAACCGATGTAGCTGTAATCAATAAGCCGGTCGCGACTTTTTCAAATGCGACGGGTCTGCTGCTCTCAGGATCTTTCGGAGTTTTTTTCCCGGGAGAACTGATCGCCCACGGTTTCAATTCCCGAGGCTTTGAAACAGACATAATTTCACTACTCCCCGTAGATCCGGCAAACTCCGTCGAACTCCATCAGCAGATCAGGCTATCGCCGAGCGCCGTTCAAGTCGCGATTCATCTTGTCGATGACGCTGGGGTCGATCGAGGAACAGTCGGCGAGGCGCTTATCAGCAAAACGGAGAAGGGCTTGTAACTCATGAACCTCCTCCGAAAAGTCGGATTTATCAGCTTGCTCAGCGGTTGCATGCTGGCTTCGGCGAATGCGAAAGATGGCTCGAGTTTGGCGGGTATCGATGTTTCTCCAGCCGAGCTTGCGATCAAGCCAATCGCCTCAAACTGGACGTCCTACAATGGCGATTACTCCGGACGCCGCTACAGCAGCCTTTCAGAAATCGACACAAGCAATGTCGACAAGCTGGCTGCAAAATGGGTATTTCACGCCCAGAATTCCAACCGGCTCGAAGTGACTCCGGTCGTCGTGAATGGCGTGATGTTTGCGACGTCTGCTAACGATGCGTTTGCGATCGATGCAAAAACTGGACGCCAAGTTTGGCATCACACTCGCCAAACCAGTGAGGATCTCATCGATGACGCATCGCGACATATAAATCGCGGCGTTGGCATATGGCACTCGCGCGTTTACATGGAAACGGACAATGCGCATCTGCTTTGTCTCGATGCGCGATCGGGCAATTTGCTCTGGGAAGTCGCCTATGCAGACTGGAACAAGAATTACGGAGCAACCAGCGCGCCTCTCGTCGTGAAAGATAAAATCATCGTAGGAACATCCGGGGGAGACGACGGCGTCCGCGGTTTTGTTGCTGCTTATGATGCGATGACCGGAAAACTTGCGTGGCGGTTCTGGACAATTCCCTCGCCGGGAGAATTTGGAAGTAAAAGTTGGCCGGGAGAAGAATACCTGCACGGTGGAGGGACGACGTGGATGCCAGGAACTTACGACCCAGAGCTGAATACGATTTATTGGGGGACGAGTAATCCGGCGCCTGATTTCGACGGAAGTGGAAGGCCGGGAGACGATCTCTACACGGACTGCGTCATCGCACTCGATCCTGACACTGGAAAACTCAAATGGTATTTCCAGTTCACGCCGCACGACCTCTTCGATTACGACGCTACAGAAACTCCCATTCTTGTCGACGCGTCATACAAAGGCGAGCCTCGCAAACTGCTGGTCCAAGCAAATAGGAATGGATACGTCTATGTGTTGGATCGCACCAATGGGAAATATTTGTCGGCTGCGCCCTTTGTTGAAAAATTGAACTGGGCCAAAGGAATCGACGCGAACGGTCGGCCGATTCGCACCGATGTTCAGCCGACGGTGCAAGGCTCGCGTGTCTGCCCCGGATATTCTGGAGCGACGAACTGGTACGCACCTTCCTACAACGAATCTACGCATTCCATTTACTTCCTGTCGCTGGAGCAGTGCCAAACTTATTTCATTGGGCCCAAGCTTGAACATTTTGCGGAGACGAAGACCTACTACTCCACCGGTGTGAAACATATTCCCGGCGAAGTCTCCCAGAAGTTTCTTCTCGCCTACAGCCTCGATACCGGCACATTTTCGTGGAAATATCCCCAAGTAGGCAGTGGACGCTCCTCCGGAGGAACTATGACGACCGCCGGTGGACTCCTGTTTTTCGGGGATGACGCAGACTCGTTTGAAGCCGTCGATGCAAAAGACGGCAAGCCTTTGTGGCACTTCAACACCGGCCAGGACTTTGGCGCCTCGCCTATGACTTATGCTATTGATGGCAAGCAGTATGTCGCGGTGGCGGCAGGCAGCGATATTTTCAGCTTTGCATTGCCATAGCTCGTGTTGCGGAATGGAATGAACGCACGTCAGAAAAAAGGAGATGATTATGAATTCCGGATTCACTCGCCGCACATTTGCCGCTCGTTTTGCTTCTATCCTCTCAGCCACGGGAATCGCCGGAGTCTTCCTCGGCAACAAATCGCAAGCCCAAACCTCGACCGCTCAGGATTCGGCCGTTCAGAAGTTCAACTTCGATGGCACGCCTGCCAATGGCAAGCAAATCATCACCTCGTTAATTGTTCATAACGGCCTCATTTTCATATCGGGGCAAGGCGCCAACGATGGCAGTGACGTAAAGGCTCCCGACATCAGCACCCACACGGGCAAAGTAATGGACAATGTCAAAAAGCTCGTGGAACAAGGTGGCGGCACCATGGAAAGTATTTTGCAGCTCACGGTATATCTGGCGAACGCTGACTATTACGAGCCGATGAACAAGGTATTTAAAGATTATTTCCCGAACGGTGGACCCGCGCGCACTACGGTCGCCGTGGCATGGATACCTGGCCACTCTCTACTCGAAATCAACTGCATCGCTGCCGTAGTCCGGAAATAAGCTCGAAAGTAAGCCCCGAACCATTTTTGCAAGTAAGCGCAAGGAGCGCAAACTATGGAACTCAACTCGAAGTGGAATCGCCGAAGCTTTTTGGGAACTCTAGGCACGATTGCGGGCGCGGTTGTCGCGCCAACCAAGCTGTTTGCAGGGAAGCGGGCAGTTGATGCCGGAGGTACTAAGGTGAGCGGATTAGGACATACTGGCAATCCTTACGAGGAGTTGGGAGTTCCGACTGTAATCAATGCAGAAGGAACAATGACCGTGTTAGGCGGATCTTTGCCGAGGCCAGAAATCGAAATCGTCATGGCGCAGGCAGGAAAACATTTTGTCAGTATCGCTGAACTGGAAGTTGCAGCCGGAAAGCGTATTGCCGAAATGTTGAAGCTCCCCGATGACTACTCAGCCATTGTCACGTCAGGCGCAGCGGCAGCTATTCAATCAGGGCTCGCGGGCGTTCTCACCGGTGATAACGAAACGTACATCAAACAATTGCCGGATCTCACCGGACTGAAGTCTGAAGTCATCATCCAAAAAGCACATCGCAATCCTTTCGATCACCAGCTTCGTTCCACGGGGATCAAGCTAGTCGTCATTGAAACCCGCGAAGAATTGCGCGCCGCCATTAGCGATCGTACGGCCATGATGCACTTCTCGTACTTCGCAAATAATGTAGGGCAAATCAAGGACGAGGAGTGGCTGAAAATCGCCCAAGAGAACAGAATACCCACCTTGATTGATGCGGCGGCAGACACGCCTCCGGTCTCCAATCTTAGTAAGCATGCGCAGATGGGTTTCGACCTGATCACCTTCAGCGGAGGCAAGGCCATTCGCGGCCCTCAATGCGCCGGAATGTTACTTGGGAAGAAAGACATGGTCGCGAATGCCATGCTCAACAACAGTCCGCATGAAGACACGCTTGGACGAAGCCAGAAGGTTGGAAAAGAAGAAATCCTCGGCATGGTGAAAGCTCTTGAACTATTTTTGAACGAAGACCACGAAGCTCTGTGGAAGGAATGGCAGGGCCGTCTGGAAACCATTTCCGCGCAAATCACCAAGGTTCCCGGAGTCTCGACCCAATACTTTGTCCCCGATATAGCGAACCATGTGCCACACATGGAGATCACATGGGACAGCAAAATATCGCTGACACCTCAGCAAGCCTCGCAGCTTCTCCGGAAAGGGACTCCATCAATCGCAATGGGCGGCGGGGAAGGCAAGCCTGGTCTCGGGATGAACTCGTTTATGCTCCAACCCGGTGAAGACAAAATTATCGCCGAGCAGTTAGTGAAGCTGTTCCGAGAGCACTCGGCCTAAAGCCGTCGATAAATGATCTTTCGTTTATGAAGAAATATTCTCGAACACGGGGCTCCTCATTGCGGCTATTGCTCAGGCATGCGCCGCTTGGATCCTCTTTGCTCGAGCCACGCATTAAATTGACGGATCATCTCTTTCGTCCACTTCGCGTCAATCTGTCCCGGCGTGTACTTGCCTTCGCGCAACATCGTGTGGCCCCACTCATCGATCAGATGATCCATCTCCGTTTCATCGGCGAGCTTTTCCGCAAGCTGCGGCGGAACAAACGTCACTCCCTCGGGATCGCCCAATGCGATGTCACCGGGCATCACCGTTACATCCCCGATTCGGATAGGAACATTGATTCCGGTCAGCATCACGTTTTGAAGGTCCGAAGGATCAACGCCTCGCACATAGCACTGAAAACCCGGCATCTCTTGAATGCCTGTGACATCACGAATCGCTCCATTCACGATCAGCCCATTGTAGCTCTTGGTGTAAATGGCAGTCGCCAGATTGTCTCCGATAATCGTTCCGTAGCGAACTTTTCCAAAAAGATCAACGACCAGAACATCTCCTGGCTGAAGGATGTCGATAATCCACGAGTTCTCGTCACCGATTCTTCCTTCTTTCTTACCATTGGCCTGGATCACCGAATCCACGTCAGGCCGATAAGGAGCAAATACAGCAGTTACAACGCGTCCGACAAGGCGGTCGCCGGGGTTGATCACTCTCCAACCACCTTCGAATTGATTACGGAATCGCGCATCCTGCAGCACATCCCAGGCTTCATCCGCAGTAACCGTTTTCAATCGCGAGAGCACGGCATCGGGAACTTTCGGGCGGCCGTCCGCAAATCGCTCCCCGTGCCATTGAGGAGTGAATTCAACCCGTTGTTCCTGGGAAAACAGATCAAGCTGCGCGTGTGCGGAAGCGGTCAGATAGAGAAAAATAGCAAAGATGAGAAGCAGGGCAGAGCAGATCGCTTTCATAGGTTTTTCAGGAAAAGAGTCTTCACGGAAATTAAGTCGCATCGGGAATCGATGCGGAAGATATCACAACTTTTCCGCCTCGACAAATTCGCATTCACAAATCTTATCCTGCTCTTGAATTTCGCAGGAGGCCTGCGATGACGAATTCACGCCCTACCCATACCAAAAGCCATGTGCGCTGGTTCCTCATCTTCTGGCTCTTCGTCCTGAGTGCCGTCGCTTTTCTAGACCGCGTGAATATTTCGATCGCCGGAAGCTCTCTTGCTGCCGACTACGGCCTTAATAAAATCCAACTTGGTTCAATTTTCAGTTCGATCCTGTGGGGATACGCTCTTTTCCAAACCCTCGGCGGAAGGCTGGCAGATCGCCTTGGTCCGCGCCGCGTGCTGGCTGCGGGCGTAGTTTGGTGGGGAATCTTCACAGCGCTAACCGCCGCCGTTCCCACTCACATGGCGAATGGTCTTTTTGCTTTCATCGCCGTGCGTTTCTTACTCGGCGCTGGCGAAGCGGTTGTCTATCCAGCTTCGAACATCTTTGTCGCGCGATGGATTCCGCTGCAGGAGCGTGGTCTCGCCAATGGATTGATCTTTGCCGGAGTGGGTGCCGGAGCTGGCCTCTCCCCACCTTTGATCAGTTACATAATGCTGCATTATGGCTGGCGAACGTCGTTCTGGGTATGCGCTGCCATCGGCCTGCTTGCTGGACTCGTATGGTTTATCGCTGCACGGGATACGCCCGCAGAGCACTCGCGCGTCTCCGCATCGGAAATAGCGTTCATTCAGTCAGGCCTCTCTGCGGAAACCCGTAGCAATATGAGCTCGGGCAAATCCGGCCGCCAACTGATCCCGTGGGGAACCATCCTTAAGAGCAAAGAAGTATTGGCCATCACCATCAGTTATTTTTCTTTTGGATATGTGGCGTGGATATTTTTCAGTTGGTTTTACATTTATCTGGCCCAGGTTCGCGGCCTGAACCTGAAATCCAGCGCGTTCTATGCCATGCTGCCTTTTCTATCGATGGCGGTGACCTGTCCGTTAGGCGGACTCATCAGTGATCGCTTGACCAAATCGAGCGGCCTGCGCCTCGGGCGTTGCGGAGTGGCTGCATTCGCGATGGCTTTGGCAGCTGTGTTCATTGCGTTCGGTTCGCAAGTTCAGAATGCCGAGTTGGCCAGCGTTGTGCTCGCTGGCGGGGCCGGGGCATTGTATCTCTCGCAAAGTTCGTTTTGGTCGGTCACTGCCGACATAGCTAGCACTTCTTGCGGCTCGGTTTCCGGCTTCATGAATATGGGAGCGCAAATCGGCGGAGCGGTCACGGCGCAACTCACGCCAATCATTGCAAAGCATTTTGGATGGACCGCGTCATTCCTGGTCGCCGCGACTCTCTGCCTGCTGGGCGCAGTAGCTTGGATATTCGTCGATCCTAGACGAACGCTGGAAGCAGCGCAGCCTCCGGAAGCACTATTGACACCTGCGATTTCGAATAAGTAAAACGCTCTTCTGTCTGGCGCGAAAGCACCCTAAGTCATAAGCACCTACGAATTGAAAAGAGCTAAAACTCAAATGAGGGAAAAATGCGACGGGATTTAGTGTCTCTCACCAAATTATAGAGTGGCGCTGGGACGGCCATTTTTGGATCGAAGACGTTATCGCGCATCGACAACGCAGCGAAAGCCGATAGTTCCGGCGCGGTCGTGACCGGGCGACATCAGCAGATATTTTTGATGTTCTTCGAGCCTGTAGGTTTGCGGGAAGTACCAAATCGACCCGCGCGGCTGATACGATGCGCCACCCCGAACAATGGCAGCCCGCGTGTATGGATCGCGGTACTCATCCGTCCACTGCGAGACGTTGCCTGCCAAATCGAGAACGCTAAACGGACTCGCGCCTTGCGGGAAAGAGTCCACGTTTGCAGGGGAACGCGTCGTACGACCGCGATTTGCTTCCGGCAAAGCTACTGATTTCCAATCGTTACCCCACGGATATAACCGCCCGTCTGCAGATTGCGCCGCATATTGCCACTCCCACTCATGAGGCAAGCGCTTGCCAGTCCAATCTGCGAACGCTCGCGCATCCTCAATGGAGACCCACGTCACTGGTTTGTTTTCCCAACCGTTGGGATACGCGCCATTTTTCCAATCACGCAGAAAATTGTGGTCATCTTTTGGGTGATAGTTTGTCGCATTCAAAAATTTCTTGAACTCGGCATTCGTTACCGGTGTGCGATCCATATAGAAGGTGCTGACGTGCATTCGATGGTGATGAAATCGCCGCGCAATGTCTTCCCAGGGATACTGCACATCTACTCCCGGATCATTGCCGCCCTCGATCTCAATACCGCGTACGTTAAAATCGAAGTCGCCTTCAGGAATTCGGACCATGCCGGCCGGAGCAGTCGACAGCGGGCTTGTGTGGGTTTTATGTCGACTATCGTCTGCGCCACCGGTTTCCACTCCCGCGAGTAGCTCGCCAACGGACGCTTCGAGCGTTCTGCCATGAAGCCGAGAAGATTCGCTAATGAACCTGTAAGCCGTTCGTTCGTCGCTAGAACCGCGCCGAATTCGCGTCCATCAATGTCGAAGCTTAGTGTTGCTTCGGTGCCTCGGATATTAGGCGTCAGCTCGGCTCCGTGCCACAAATCGTAATAGTGAATCCCTGATCGATGAAGCACTCGAAGCTGTTCGCCATGAACGTCGTATTCATTGCGGTTAATAATTGTCCAAAGAGTGCTCGATTGAGTAGGGAACTTGCTGGCGAAAACTCCAGCCTGGACCGTTGGAACGTGCGGCGCCCATTCTGCACTGCGAAGATTATCAGCCATTGCTCGCTCGATGCGTGTGAATCGCAGCATCGCTTCCGCATCATTGGGATTCATTCCGTACCAGAATCCCCAAAGATTTTCGAGCACCGCATAACCCTCTCCGTTAAAGAAGGCATGCTGCAGGCTGTCGGTCTTATCGCGTGTAAAACGATCAGTAACGGCGACTGTGTGGCGCGACTCGAGCCACCTAGTTTTGTCCACCATAGGCACAAAGGGATACTGCTTGCCTTCCCACGTAACCCAGTCGTTCCAGTTGATATTCGTCCATGCGAGGGATTCATCGCGAGGCTCAAATTGCGGCTCGAGGGCGAGTGGATGGCCAGTCGCATCGGAGGCTTCTCGGAATTCCGCAGGAACACTCTCCAGCGTGTCGAAATTGATTCCATCCGCGCCAATGTCGCTCAGCAATTGTGAGATTGCCTTCGATGGAGAAGTGCCTTCGTCGCGTGTTCCCGTATCCCATGCGATGAAAGGGAAGAACACTTTCACACCGCGGTCATGGAATTGTTGAACCATCTGACGAAGCCCAGAGACTCCGCCAGGCAAGTCGCGCAAGAGATCGAACTGATTGCGATCATCGACACCGAGGTTGGGATACACATGCCAAATCAGGACGGCATCTATAGGGCCGATGCGGTTCTCCGTATCGTCTAAAAACCGGTTGACAGTGTATTCGCCTTTGTCCGGATCGTAGAGACGCCGATCCCAAATCAATAATTGGACTTGCGAAAAAACATGCTGCGTCCACTCCAGCTCCGGACGCGCGTATTGCGAACCATCATAGCGAAGGCGAATCTGGCGAGTGGTTCGCCAAGCTTTGAGCTGTTCAAGCCAAGCGGCGGCATCGGCTGGATTCTCCGGTCCAGGGAAGAAGACTTCGCTTGGCGGTGGTGGTTCTGTCAAATTCATAACGCCATTGGGAGAGATGAGGGCATGACTCGCCTTCCACTCATCCGTAAATGCAAGGATGCTAAAGAAAAAGATGAGAATGATTAGGAATAAGATACAGCGGCAGATAGAAGCGGAATCCCGTTTCATATTTCCAAGGTCACATTGCTGATATTGCCCACTTCACTAATGTTAATGAGCGAGAGGCGTCGGAGCACTCATCAATTCTACAAACATTTGATTGAACTTCTGCAAGTCTAAATCCACCTGGACCTCAACCGGCTGTACGGCGATTTTTGGCTTGTCTTTTTCGACCCATGTCAAAGTATCGCCATACGCTGCGCCTCGGTCCAGATCCACACTCATGTATCGCGTCTCTCGCTTGGTGATCAGGCTCGGATCAATCCAAGCGGCTGCCGCCAGTTCATCCCACATGTAGAACCCACCTTGATCAGCCATAAAAAAGCGGACGACATATTGTGCCGCAGGATTCTTGCTCGCGCTGATCGTCTTGACCATTTCAGGCGTGATGCGTGTCTTTACCGAAATATCTGTCGGCGTGCACACAATCTTTTTCCACGGAGCGCGCAATACGACATGAGCCGCCTCGGGATCGAACCAGAAGTTGAACTCATGGCGAGGATCGCTGATAAACTCCGGATCGTCTGTTCGAGGATTCAGGCTTCCTCCCATGAACACCAGTTCTTTCGCTAACTCAGGAAATTGTGGATCAATTGAAATCGCCAGCGCCAGATTAGTCATGGGACCGCCCTCGTAAATTGTCACTTCATGAGGAAACTCGCGAACCTTGCGAATTAAGAAATGAGGGGCATCTTCACTCGACGGCTTTAGTCTTGGGCTGAGCCTTCGAGAAGCGTAGGAATAACAAAAGGCTCGTGCCACCAGCGATCGTCCCACGCACCCGCGAAAGCAACTTTCCCGTAACGTTCTTGCCAAAGTTGAGATTCTTCGCGGCGGCGCACGAGTGGAAAAGCGGCACCGGCAACTACTGGGATGTCAGTGCGTCCAATGAGTTCCAGAAGACGAAGCGTATGCGCTACTTCCTCATCACGCCACTGATTTCCGCTGACGACGGTGATCCCGAGGACCTCAACCTGCGGAGATTGAATAAGAGTGAGAAGGGTCTGCATATTGCTGCCGCCGGGACCGGAGCAGTCCTGGTTGATGATTATCTTGCGCCGTTGTTGAGCCGAAACGAAAGAGCTAGCGAGAAACAAACAAACTACTACTGAACGGAACCAGGAATATTTCATGATTGATCTTGGGGGAGATGCTGAAACCGCAGCATTTCTGTGATCCTCCGTGCACCCTGTAGTTAAAAAAATCCTTACCACAGAGGCACAGAGATCACAGTTACACCGCTTCGACTCTCAACTACTCAATCGTTTTAAAAATTAAGCTTAAGCGCGAATTGTATAAGACGCGGATTATTAACCGTACTGTTGATCAGCCCAAATTGAGGAGATTCAAAATCCGCAGTTGGCAAAGCGAACTGAGCGTGGTTAAAGACATTAAAGAACTCAGCCCGGAAATCGAGTCGCATACCATCTCGATACGGTAAGACGAAGTGCTTGATGGCCGAGAAGTCGGTATTCACAAAATCCGGACCATAAACCGGGGTTCGGCTTGCATTGCCAAGTTTCCCAGGCGCTGCAGCGGCAAAGCATTGCTGTGTTAAACCACTGTTTTAAAGTTGGGTTGCTAGATTTCGGATCGCATATCTGATCGGGGCGATTAAAGTTATTGCCTCCCTGGTTGAAGCCTACTCCAGAGTTGTCCAGACTGTCGTAAATGAAGATGGGGAACCCTGAAGTGATTTTTTGAATCACGTCGACTTCCCAATTACCCAAGACTGCATTAGTGGCCCCACCCCAGCCACCACCAAACTGCTTTCCTTTACCGAATGGCAAGTTGTAGATCACACTGGCGCTAATATTGTGTTTGAGGTCGATTTGAGAAAGTGCCCAATCCGCCTTCTGTGTGCCTGGCAGAGGCCAATAGGTCGCACCCGTGCTCGTACCAACGCCATCGGAAATCCGGAGTCTAGGACGCGAGCGTAGGTATATGCCAACAAAGCATAAATACCGTGGCTTAGCACTCTTAGTTCGGCTTTCACTTGAAGAGAATCGTATCGTGCGGCGCCTGTGTCGGTTATGTTCGCTATCACTGGAGGGAATGGAAAGGTCGGCGCTCCATACGGAACATTGGCAACTCCGCAACCTAAATGATAGGTAGGATCATAGAGGGTGTTCGGCAGACCGCCAATAGTGGAGAAGCAAGCGGTCGGCGATGTGACATTCAGGTTAACGCCGTCAACTAGAATATGCGAACTTCGAGATCCGGCGTACCCGGCTGTGAGCACAACGTTGCCGGGCAACTGATGTTCAATATCTAAATTGAATTGTTGGACACGACCTTGTTTGAAATTAGTGTTTTGTGACTGGATAGTTCCTGTGAACTGGTATGGGTTTGGAGGAGCGGTGAAAACAGGCAGGAAACTTCGTGCCAAGCCGCAATCGAGTGGGGCTGAGGAAGCGGCATTTCCAAGCGGGCACAAGATCCTGGAAACTAAAGTTGTCGCTCTCCGCGTAAAATGGCGGATTTTGCCACAACCCTTGCGCTCCTTGATTCCATGACGAATCGTGAAAAATTGAATAGCCGGCGCGAATCGCAGTCGAATCACCGCCGAAAGGTTTCCAGGCCAAACCGATCCGCGGCTCAAAGGCCGTCTTGTCCATTTTAATTCCTACCCGTCCATCGGAATTCTGTCCTGCTATCAAAAATTTACCGGTCGCAAAATCGAAGTTCGCCTGGCGATTTTGTGCTTCCGTAATAGGTGTTACTAAGGCCCAAGCGAGGCCGATATTTGCGGTTAAGATTTTTTGTAACTCGCCAGTCGTCTTGTATGTAAGGGCGGAACAACTTCCAGTGGCGACCGGTTGTAGCTCCCTTGAATGTTTGATCATGAATGGCTCCGCCGACCTGCCCAAGAAGCAGATCTGCCGATGCATCACCTGTGTAACCTCCGAACATAAGGAGATAGCCATCCTGGAAACCATTCGTGAGCACGTTCATCTGGTTCGCGCGAATGCCGCCGCCAATACTGATGCTGTGATTGCCGCGGGTCATGTTGAGCGAGTCGGAAACCGAGAACACGTTGGTTCCGCCCTGGAAGGGCGCGAATCCCCGGTCACCCAAGGAATAATAGCCGCCGAAAAGCTGAGTCGAAGTCAGGCCGCAGCTCACACAATACTTGCGTGGATTGGGTTAGGCTTGCAGGTAGTCCGGTTAAGCTATCGCATGCGCCACTTAAGTCGGCGCCTTGAATCCCTAGCTTTGCCGACTCGCAAGTGCGATCGCCAAAAGACAAAATGGAATTGAAAATCCGGTTAAACCCAGCGTTGAACTGGTTAATGGTGCGATCGGAGAACACGTGTGTTTCCGATACTGCAGCATTGCGTCCGTGATTGTCAATGTTTTGTGTGCTCGCAAAGGCATTCTGCTCGGCGAAGCCGGGAGAGCCGCCTGGAACAAACGAAGTCGCCTGATCATAACTGAAGCGGGCAAATATTGAGTCTTTGCTAGAAAAATTATGATCAAGTCGGACGTCGAACTCGCCCTCATTTAGCTTTCTGACTGGGACGTCCGTGTAGTTGAACTGCGCACCAGGGTGAATTGGCATTCGGCAATGGATAAAGATTGATCATTCTAGCGCCAACCGCGATCAAACATGTTGGAAGGGATTTTATTGCAAGCCGTGTGCCGCCCTGACTTTGTGACACCCCCGGACCAGCCGGAATCGGGTTCCCTGTGCCATCGCATTCGAAGGGAGTACCAGTGTAAGGGTTGGTAATGTCTCCAAATCCATTAGGGTTGAAAGCCCGCGCGGTAGTACCGTAAGGATCTTGGTATAGTCTCCGGCCCGCATGGCGGCAGTTGGAACAATTCCGACGTATGGTGTGCCATGCCGCTGTTGCTTCGCCTGATAGTCCAGGAAGAAAAACGTCTTGTCCTTCTTGATCGGACCGCCTAGAGCGAATCCGAACTGGTTCAGATTGAATTGCTCCCTAGCTAGAAGCAAAATAGCTGCGCGATCCAGCTTGGTATTGCGAAAGAATTCGAACAACGAGCCGTGAATCTGGTTCGATCCAGACTTCGTTGTCACCAATACAGTGGGACCACCGCGAGTACCGTACTCAGCTGAGTAGTTGTAAGTAAGAACCTTGAATTCCTGAATGGCATCAATCGAAGGCAAGATCGCGATGCCGCCGGCGGTAAGTTCGTTATTGTCATTGCCATCAAGCAGCCAATCCGTGCTGTTGGCGCGCGATCCGCCGACGGAAAGCGAATAGGAGCCGCGAGCAGAGACTTCACTGCTGGGGCCTCCATTGAAGAAGCTGCCGGGATTAGTTTCCTGGGTTGCTCCGGGTGTCAGAGTTGCGAGTTGGACGAAGTCGCGGCCATTGAGGGGGAGTTCAGCAACTTGCTGCGAGGTGATGACCTGTCCAAGACTTGGATTGGTGGTTTCCACGGCAACTTCGGTCGCGTTGACTTCGACATTTTCCGTAACCGCACCAGGCGAAAGCGTGAAGTTCACCTCCCGATGCTCATCGACTTGTAGCTTGATGTCTTTCTGTGTGCTCGTCTGGAAACCTTGAGACTCGACTTGAATCGTGTAATCCCCGATGGGTAACAATGGGATGAGGAAATGACCTGAGTCGTCGGTGTTCGATTCGCGCACTAGCCCGGTTTGCTGCGAAGTGGCCTTCACATTGGCCCCGGAAATTACCGATCCTGTTTTATCGGAAATCGTGCCGGAAAAACTCGCTGTCGCCTGGCCATAAACAAATGGACAAATGGAAAACAGGAACGAACACAAAGCCGCGACGAGCAACGTCCTTTTGGTCAGCATCAATACTCCCCCTATTGAATAGCCTGAATAACCCTTTATTGACTGACGACTGAAAACTCGCAATCACCATTCTTCTCCTCCACGACGCGAACCGTGGAGGTTTTGGAGCATTCATAAACTGGACTTCCTCGTAAAAACAAGAAAATCGTTACAACCTCACTCGTTTTAGGCGAGCAAAGCTCGTTCAAAACCATCGGCAAACTTAAAGTGTTATTGAGCGACAAACCATAATTCCACCGACCGGACGTTGTCAACCGTAACTTACGGTGTAAAAAGAGCATACGGCACTCAGGCCCTTGTTTTTGAATCGTTTCAATGTTCTTGCCTTTTTACTCCAAATCCAAAGCGCTTTCCACATTTAAACCCAAATAGGATTTTTCCCGTCCCAAAACAGATAACTGCTCACATTGCTAATGGCTCATTAGGCTGACAAACACATCTTCGAACTTCTTGATATCTACCTCCGTCTGCACGCTGGCAGGATGAAGGTTAGCCGGCGGACTCAAATGGCCGATCCATTTGCTGCGGTCGGGTCCGTCGGAACCGCTGTAAGGCAAGAAGAATTTCGGAACTCCATCTGGTTTTTTCCAGATCACGGTGTGTCCGTAACTGGGTCCATGACTGATATCCACATCCAAATACATTGTTTCGGATTTCTTAATGACCGATGGATCGACTAGAGAAGCGACTGTCAACTCATCCCACATCATGGACCAGAGGCTTGTCCCGGCTGGAGGCTGAAAGTTCAGATAGAAAGTCTTGACATGATTTGCCAGTGGCCCGCCAGCTTTTACCACGCGCTGCATTAGCTCTGAACTGGACCAGACTTGAGCGCCCGCTTCGAAGGGCGATACTACGATCTCTTTCCAGGGTGCCCGCATTGTGATCGCGGCCGCTTCCGGATCCCACCACCAATTGAGTTCCGGGCCGCCGGTGCTGCTTCCCCCCATGATGTAAATAGCCCTTGTCAACGGAACAATTCCAGGATCCATGCTGATTGCGAGCGCAATATTGGTCAGCGGCCCTGCACAATAGAGAACGACTTCGCCTGGGTTCGCGTGGATGCTATCGATGATGAAGTCAGCCGCTCGGCCCGGATGCGCCTTTAATTTGGGATAGCCGCCCGGCGGTGCCCACGTCTGCTTAGGACTCGGGGCATCGGGATTAAACGATCCGTGCCAGCCGACGTAAGAACCGTAAAGCGCCTCTCGTAATTCCTGCTCTCGCGCCGTGTTCAACAGCGGCATCTCGGCGCCTTTTATTACCGGAACTTCTGGTCGTCCAGCCTGTTCGACTGCCCAGAGAGCGAACACCGTTGCCGGTTCCATCCACTGATCGCCACTCACGGTCGTGATTCCGAGCAGATCAATTTGCGGAGCACGAAGCAGCATCAGCAACGATAAAAAATTGGTTCCTTGCGGGCCTGCACTGTCCTGATCGGCGATGACTTTAATTTTGTTCTGCTGAGCTGTTGCCGTGATGCACAGCAGCAACGAAGACGCAATCAGGACCGAGATTCTTTTCCTAAGAATCATAAGTTCGCAGGCGTGACTCGGATAAAACCTAAGTTGACTAGGACTTATTTCGCGCAGCCCACTCGGTGTCGAATCGCGCGCGATCGTAGAACGATTTTTGCGTTCCGACCCCGGTAGTCGAGAGGCCGGCATAAAGATTTGCCCGGCGAACGGCTTCCCGTTCGGGCAAGCCTTCTCCGAGGAAAACCGCGAAGCTGCCGATAAATGCATCGCCCGCGCCGGTGCTATCCACGCTCTTCATGCTGAATGCAGGGATGTGCTCCATTCCTTCACGGCCAGCCAATAATGCTCCATTTGCTCCAAGTGTGATGATGACTCGCTTCACGCCACCGGAAAGTAGCTTCTCCGCGCATTTCTTGGCGTCATCCACATTTCGTACTGGTGCCCCGTGATGGTCTCGGCTTCACTTTCGTTAGGAACGAAATAGTCGAGTCCCTCTAAGGCGCTGAGATCGACAGGCTGGGCAGGAGCGGGGTTCACGATGCATCGAATACCGTTCTTGCGCGCAAAGCTGACGCTGTAATAAACGGTCTCGATCGGGAATTTCGAACTGCAGGACAATGCAGTCAACAGTTTTGAGCAAGTCGGCCGCTGCATCCACGTCCGCAGGCTTGAGCAGGTCGTTCGCACCCTTCACTACGAAGATCCGATTCTGTCCATTCGGTTCGACAAAAATGGGAGCGACTCCACTGGAAACTCCTTCGAGCTGCTCAACATGTGTGGCATCGATCCCAAGTTTCTTGAAATTTTCAATCGTACCTGGACCGAACAAATCACTGCCGACTCTGGCGACCATAAATACGTCGGCACCGCAGAGCTTGGATGCAACGGCCTGGTTGGCGCCTTTACCGCCAAAACCGAAATCGAACTTCTGGCCGAAAATCGTCTCTCCAGCTTTCGGAAAGCGATCACAAAAAGTAATTAAGTCGACATTTGCACTGCCAATCACCGCTATACGAGGGCGCTTCGCCATGGGGTCTCAAGCTTCCAAAGAAAAATATTCTGCTTTAGAAATGTGAAATCAAAGAACGCCGAGTCTATTCAGCGCATCGATAGTTGTCAATGAATTTAGAGTTTGGAGAGTCTGAAGTGTTCAAAACGATCCCGCGGTTACTCGCCGTAGGGAACCCAGATGTTCTTTACCTGCGTGGCGTGCTGCAGAAACCATCGGCCTTCCCCTTGCTTGACGTCGAACCAGTCAATGGCGCGCCCTTCGTTGGTAAACACCTGCTTCAAGTTTCCGATTGAGAACGATTTTGCCGCCGATGCGCTGGCTTCATCGGTGAAGCACCAGATGGAGTCCACATCGTCGTGTTCCGCAAGAGTCTTAAGAAGCTGGGATGACTGTCCGGGAACGATATTGACCACACCGCCCGGAAGATCGCTGGTGTCGAAAAGCTGATACAGATCACCAGTGATGAGCGGATACGTTTCTGAAGGAACGACAATAGCCGTGTTGCCCATCGCAATGACGGGCATAACCAACGACAGGAATCCAAGAAGAGGCACTTCCGGCGGACACACAATGCCCACCGTTCCAATTGGCTCATTCATGGCAAGCGTGACATTCCGGAACGGCGGATTGTGCACTGCGCCGTCAAATTTATCGGTCCAGGCAGCGTAGGAAAAGATGCGTTCGATGCCGGTACTCACTTCGGCTGCCGCTTGCTTCTCGCCTACTGCGCTCGCGAGTCGGTGGGCAATCTCGTCGCGGCGCTGCGAGAGATTTTCCGCCATGTAGTAAAGAACCTGGGCACGATTATGTGCTGAACTCTTGGCCCATCCAGAGGCTTTGCGCGCCGCTTCTACGGCGTTGCGAATGTCTTTACGATTGCCGAGCGGTGCTTCTCCGAGCAATTGACCGTTCTGTCCGCGAACTTCCACGCTGTAGCCTGAATCCGGTCTGGCTTGCTTGCCTCCGATATAGAGTTTTACTGTGCGATCGATGCCGAGCGGATCGATGGCGGAAGTAGCAAGCTCTTTTTCGGAGTTAGACCCAGCCAAAGCGGACTTCACGACAGGCAGCGCAGGCGCGTTCTTAAACCACATCGGCTCGAGATATTCGAGCAGACCTTCTTTGCCGCCCTCACGGCCATATCCGCTTTCGCGATAGCCACCAAATCCACAGGATGCGTCGAACAAATTCGTGCAATTAACCCACACCACCCCAGCTTTGATCTGCGCCGCTACATGCAATGCGACATTAATGCTTTCGCTCCAAACGCACGCCGCAAGTCCGTATACCGTATTGTTCGCCAGTTCAACCGCTTCACTCGGAGTGCGAAAGGTCATCGCCGCGAGTACGGGACCGAAAATTTCCTGCTGCGCAACTACCGAAGTGGGGTGAACATTACTCAGCAGGGTCGGCGGAAAATAAAGTCCTCGAGACGGCATTTCGATTTCGGGCTGCCAGCAGGTCGCACCTTCGGACACGCCCTGGTCGACCAGCCGCTGAATACGATCGAGTTGGACGCGATCCACAATTGCGCCAATGTCGATTGATTTGTCGAGCGACGGTCCTGCGCGAAGGGTGCTCATGCGATCGCGTATTTTGGCGAGCAGCGGCTCGGCAATGCTCTCCTGCATCAGCAGACGCGAACCGGCGCAGCAAACCTGTCCTTGGTTGAACCAGATCCCGTCCACCAGACCTTCGACGGCGCTATCGAGATCGGCATCTTCGAAAATGATGAAGGGAGATTTTCCGCCCAGCTCCAGAGAGAGCCGCTTGTGACTTTGCGCTGTAGCTTTTCGGATCGCGCGTCCTACTTCGGTAGAGCCCGTGAACGCGATCTTGTCCACATCCGGATGTTTGACCAGCGCCTCGCCCGTGGAACCATCGCCGGTGACAATGTTCACCACTCCGGGCGGGAGTCCAATTTCATGACAGATTTCCGCGAAGGCAAGAGCGGTCAGTGGCGTGAACTCGGCAGGCTTCAACACGACCGTATTTCCCGTCGCGAGTGCAGGCGCAATCTTCCAGGCCAGCATAAGCAGAGGAAAATTCCACGGAATGATTTGTCCTACTACACCGCAAGCTGTGTAGTCCGGGAACTCTTGCTGGAGCAGTTGGGCCCAACCCGCATGATGATAAAAATGCCGCGCGACTAGCGGAATATCGATGTCGCGGCTCTCGCGAATCGGCTTGCCATTATCCATGGTTTCAAGGACAGCAAGCCGGCGGGAATGTTTCTGCACCTGTCTTGCGAGTGCATACAGATAACGGGCGCGTGCGTGAGGAGTAAGAGACTGCCACTTGGGAAGCGCGGCTCGAGCGGCTTTGACAGCGGCATCAACATCGGCAGCGGATCCTTGCGCGACGCTGGCCAGCTTTTCGCCCGTCGAAGGATCAGCAGTATCGAAGTATTCTCCGGCGGAAGGCTCCAGCCATTTTCCATTTACAAAATGACCGAATCGCCGCTCATGGTGCTCCAGCCAAGTGAGCGCTTCTTTCGGCGTCTTCCGGCGCGGGGCCATACTCCATGGTGACAAATTTTTCAGCGATACTCATTCCGGTGTGTTCGGCTCCTATGTGAGTAGCTATGCTATTGGATGGCGATAATCTGCCGAATAGCGCCCTGTCGCATGATGCTCCAATTGCCGTTCGATGTCATTTAGCAGTCCGCTTGCGCCGAAGCGGAAGAGATCCGCTTTCATCCAAGGCAGCCCAAGTTCCTCTTTCATCATGGCCAGCCACTCGCTCGATTGCTTGGCTGTACGAATGCCACCAGCGGGTTTGAAACCGACTGCCATGCCAGTTTCTTGCGCGTACTCGCGAATGGCGCGAGTCATCACAAATCCAACGGGCAGCGTGGCGTTGGTCGGTTCTTTGCCAGTAGACGTCTTGATGAAATCGGCTCCGGCCATCATGGCAACCCAGCTGGCCCGAGCAACATTGCGAAGCGTTAGCAGATCGCCCGTACCCAAAATCACTTTCATATGCGCCGGACCGCTGGCCTGTTTGAAGGCAGCGACTTCATCGTAGAGCTCCTGCCAGCGACCGCCGAAAACATGCGCACGTGTGATGACAACGTCAATTTCCTGAGCGCCAGCCTCAACAGAGCGGCGAATTTCCGCCACGCGCTCGGATAACGGAGAAAGTCCCGCCGGAAATCCCGTGGATACCGCTGCGACGTTTATGCTCGCTGCCCTCAAGAGCTCGGCGCGCAGTTTCAACAAACCTGTGATAAACGCAAACGGCCGCGACTTGGATCTTGAGATCTTCAATCCCCAGACGTTTCACGAGGTCGTGCTCAAGTGGTTGTTTGGCTTTGGCACACAAGCGACGGACGCGTTCGTCCGTGTCATCTCCCGAAAGCGTCGTGAGATCCATGCAAGTAATTGCCCGCAGCAGCCATGCCGCTTGCCAGTCTTTTTTCACGCTACGGCGAGCGGTGTGACTTTGCGCCCGGCGCTCGACGGCGCTGGTATTTACTCGGACCTTCGCCACCCAATCCAGATTGAGCGGTATGCCTCGGTTCGACAGAAGCGGGCGCCCAGCAAGCGTCGCTAGAGGAATTTCGGATTTCGCCGTCAATTCGCTAAAAGACTTGCTGGCGCCATTAACCACGCCGTGATGTCCGCTACTTTCCATTGGCCTGTTGGATGTTCCGTGTCGCAGCTACGATTCACACCTTCGATAACGGGGTGTTACGTGCCCAGTGAAGAGTGGAATCGGCGAAGCCATTGTACGGCAGAATTTGAAAAAGAAAATGTCCTCTGCAAGCCAAGTGATTTGCCATTTGAAATTTGCCCAATACCAAGCGGGCCTTGCACTTTGGCCTTGACAGTGACAAATCTCGACGCTAGGCTACATCGCCGAATCTTTTCCGCGAAGAAATGAAAACTAAATTCGTTGTTACCCCGGGCCCCCTGCGTCTTTCACATTCAACTTTTTTTCTTTTCCTGATTTCTCTGCTGCTTGGCATTTGCGCTACCTGCGTCCGCAGCCAAGAAAATCATTTTCGATACCGACCCCGGCACTGATGACGCCCTAGCCCTGATGCTGGCGCTGAATTCGCCGGAGTTGGACGTCCGCGCCATCACTGTCGTTCCCGGAAACGTTACTGCAGAAATGGGGCTGGAGAACGCGCTCCGCATGGTTTCGCTGGCAAACCGGTGTGACATCCCGGTCGCTGCCGGGGCACAGCATCCGCTTTTTCAGAAATTAATTACCGCCGAGTTCTGGCATGGAAAAAACGGATTAGGCGACGTTGTAATACCTCCGAGCAAATGCAAGGTCGACTCGCGTTATGGGCCCGATCTCATTATTCAGCTTGTGCACGCTTCACCGCACGAGATCACGCTCGTTCCCGTCGGGCCACTTACTAACATCGCGCTTGCCGTCGAGAAAGATCCCTCCATTGTTCCGCTGGTGAAGGAAGTCATCATCATGGGAGGCTCGATCACCGGTGGCAACGTCAATGCTTCCGCCGAGGCGAATATCTATAACGATCCCGAAGCCGCGCAAATTGTTTTTCAAGCAGGATGGCCTTTGACGATGTCCGGCCTGGAAGTCGGCGACAAGGCGCTCTTCACGCGCAAATACCTTGATCAGCTGGGACAAACTCACGGTCCGATGAATGATTTCACTCATGCTGTTGCCAAATACATGCTGGAACGCTCGGAGCAGTTCGGATCGTCTGGAGCTTCGATGTATGATCCGTCGGCGGTTGCGATAGCGATCGATCCGACGCTCGTTAAAACACAAGCCATGCACGTCGACGTTGAAACTAGAGGCGATTTCACTCGCGGGGAAACAGTCGGCAATCGGCACGGAGGCGTAGAGCACAACGTTCTGCACGGAGACCGTTACGTAATCGAGGGCGTCGATCCCGTGAAGCCGAATACAAATGTTTGCGTCGATGTGGATGCGGATCGCTTCTTACAACTTTTTGTTTCCAGAATTCGTGGCAAGTAACTCAAATAGAAATTTCTTCACGAAAAGAAGTTTTCCGAACAGTCGGTCACGCAAGACGGATGATGTTCGGAGCTGTTAAGGAGAAAGAATGTTCACACCGCATAGTCTTGGCATCGCATTAATCATGATGATAACCAGCGCCATCTGCTGGGGTTCGTGGGCCAACACTTATAAGGGCGTCAAGGGTTATCGCTTCGAACTTTTCTATTGGGACTACGCGATCGGCATCTTTCTCATTTCTCTGGTTCTGGCGTTCACCATGGGAAATACGTCAAATGATCCGAACAGCTTCCTCAACAATGTGCACTCGGCGGATACGTCAAACATCGTCTCGACGATGATCGGCGGAGCAATCTTCAATCTCGCGAATCTGTTACTTGTGGCGGCAATCGACATGGCAGGCTTGGCGATAGCGTTCCCAGTCTCAATCGGAATCGCTCTAGTCGTCGGCGTGATTTCCAGTTACATTCTGCAACCGAAAGGCAATGGTGGATTACTCGCCGCCGGAGTCGTCTTCGCGCTGATCGCCGTGATCATGGATGGCAAAGCTTACGGAAGCCTCGCCAAGGCAGGCCGATCTGTATCGAAGAAAAGTATTATCACCTGCATCGTTTCTGGCGTATTGATGGGACTATGGGCACCATTCGTGGCCCATGCCATGACAAAAGGGAACACCCTTGGGCCGTACAGCATCGCAGTATTCTTAACACTCGGCGCGCTGCTCTCTTGCTTCATTTGGAATGTTTATTTCATGAAGCATCCCTTGGTCGGAGAGCCCGTGAGTTTCAGCGGATTCTTCAAAGGCCCAATTTCCGGACACATGCTTGGACTGCTCGGCGGCGTGATCTGGGGCACGGGGATGGTCTTTAATCTTGTCGCCGCGAATTTCACGGGAGTAGCTATCTCCTATGCAATCGGCCAGTCCGCGCCCATGGTGGCCGCGTTATGGGGAGTACTGGCGTGGAAAGAATTCGAAGGCGCAGGAAGCCGCGCCAAGCTCTATCTCGCGCTCATGTTTGTATTTTATTGTTTTGCGATTGTGTTAGTGGCAAAAGCAAACGGGTAACAAATCGGCCGAACCGTCCGTCACGCCGCTTTCATTGTGCCTTGCTCCAGTGACTCCCATTCATCTGGGCTCAACCGAATCTCTGCTGCGGCCACATTCTCCTCCAAGTGCTTCACCGATGACGTACCGGGAATGGGAAGCATCACAGGCGAACGATGCAGCAACCACGCCAACGCAAGTTGTGCAGTCGTGACCTTGTGGGATTTTGCAATCTTATCCAGCGGACCGCCTGGCTTCGTTAGCTCTCCAGCAGCCATGGGGAACCACGGAATAAAAGCCAGATTGTTCTTTTCGCAATACTGCAGCACATCTTCGTAAGCGCGATCGCTGATGTTGTATTTATTCTGCACACTCACCACATCGACTATTTTTTGAGCTCGCTGGGTATCGGCAACGGAGACTTCCGAAATCCCGATGAACCGGATCTTGCCTTCCTCCTGCATCTTCTTTAGCTCGCCGAGCGATTCTTCCACAGGAACCTTAGGATCAAATCGATGAAGCTGGTATAGATCGATTCGTTCCAGCTTCAGACGACGCAAGCTCATCTCCACGCACTGCCGCAGATATTCTGCTCTGCCCACGGGTGCCCATTTGTTTGGACCCTGCCGCGTAAGTCCGCCCTTGGTGGCAATCACCAATCCTTTCGGATACGGATGCAGGGCTTCTGCAATCAAGTTCTCACTAACCTCGGGACCATACGCGTCCGCAGTGTCAATGAAGTTCACTCCGAGATCAATCAAGCGTTTCAGAACGCGCTTGCATTCCTCGGGATTTTTCGGATCGCCCCAAATTCCTTCTCCCGTGATGCGCATAGCGCCGTAACCAAGTCGATGAACCGGAAGCTCGCCTGCAATGGAAAAAGTACCGCTCGAAGCTGCATTAGGATTAGCCATAGGGTCTTGGATTCCGCGTTCGAAATAAAGGTTTCTGTTAATTCAAGAATGACAGGACTGCTGCTGGCTTCCCAGATTTTCTGGTTTAAGTGTTAATCTCTGCAATATCCTAGCGCGCAGAGGTATGAATGCCGGTACGGCTGATCGAGAGTCTTGCCACAACCGCGGAACTCGCTGAAGTATTTTCAGACGAGTCGGTGCTTCGAGCGATGTTGGATTTCGAAGTAGCACTCGCTCGCGCCGAAGCGCGTTCAGGTGTGGTGCCGGGAACGGCGGCCGAGGCGATCGCCAAAGCAGCTCAGGCCGAAACCTTTGACATCGCTGCTTTAGCTCACGATGCGCTACGCGCTGGGACACTCGCCATTCCATTAGTTAAAGCGCTGACTGAAAAAGTCCGTGTAACCGATTCGTCAGCTGCTGGTTTTGTGCATTGGGGAGCGACCAGCCAGGATGTTGCCGATTCAGCTCTGGTCCTTCTGATTAAACGAGCCCATACCATCTTTGAATCCGACCTCACTCGACTGGAGAGCTGCGCTACGGACTCTCGCAGAAAAGCACAAAAATACGGTGATGCTGGGACGAACCCTGATGCAACCTGCGCCGCCAATCACCTTTGGATTGAAGGCAGCTGGCTGGCTAGGAGCGGTTCGCCGCAGCAGAAAGCGTCTCGATTCCAGTTTTAAAGAAGTGTTGGTTGTTCAGTTTGGCGGCGCGAGCGGCACGCTGGCATCTCTGGGTGAAAATGGCATCTCTGTCGGGCAAGAAATCGCGAAAGAACTCGGACTCGGTTTTCCCGATGCTCCCTGGCACACGCATCGCGACCGTCTTGCAGCTCTCGTGTGCTCGTGCGGAATTCTGACCGGTTCGCTTGGAAAGATAGCTCGCGACATCAGTCTGATGATGCAAACCGAAGTTGCCGAAGCATCGGAGCCGGGAGGAGAAGGACGTGGTGGGTCTTCGACCATGCCACACAAGCGGAATCCCACGGGCTGTTCTATCGCGCTCGCCTCTGCCCAGTGCGTTCCTGGACTGGTTGCAACGTTTCTGTCCGCGATGGTGCAGGAGCACGAGCGTGCAGTGGGCGGTTGGCAAGCGGAATGGCCGACCGTTGCCGCTGTAATTCAAGCGACTGGTCTCGCAATCTCTTCCATGGCCGAAGTCGCTGAAGGGCTCAAGGTGGATGAAGCGCGTATGCGAGCGAACATTGATGCCACTCACGGCGCGATCTTTGCCGAACGAGCCATGATGTTGCTCGCAAAAAAGATTGGCCGGGATGTGGCTCATAAACTGATGGAAGAGGCCACGACAAAGAGCGTCGCCCAAGGACGGCATCTTATCGAGGTACTTCGCGACATGCCGGAAGTCGTGCAGCACATCGATGATGAAACCCTGCAGGGCCTCGAAGTTCCGGAGAAATATCTTGGAGTGGCCGAGCAATTTCGTCTTAATCTGCTTTCGGCAAAATGAAAATGTCGCAATCGAAACCTGGCCGCCAACAAGGAGCAATATCTTGCCATTCGTAACCGTCGAGAAAAACCGCATTTTTTATCGGCTTGAAGGCAAAGCTGGCAAACCAGTGTTGGCGCTCTCGCATTCCATCGGAACGGATCATGGGATGTGGTTTCCGCAAGTGGATGACTTGCTCCCCCATTTTCAAGTCCTGCGCTCCGACACACGAGGACACGGTGCCTCCGATGCACCCGCAGGTGAATACTCGGTCGAACAGTTAGGCCGCGACGTACTCGGCCTTGTCGATGCGCTTGGAATTTCGAAATTCGCGTTCTGTGGGATATCACTTGGCGGAGCAATCGGCCAGTGGTTAGGAGTTCACGCCTCCGACCGACTGACCCACTTGGTGCTCGCCAACACTTCCCCAAAGTTTGGAGCACGAACGAACTGGGAGAACCGCATAGCTACAGTTCGTGAGAAGGGCATGAGTGGAATCGTTGAGATGGCCATGCAGCGCTTCTTCTCAGCCGAAACACTTACTCGCGGAGACGTCTATGCACAAGCAATCAAGTCTGTGCTCCTCGGCACCGACCCGGTTGGCTATGTCGGATGCTGTGCGGCACTGCGCGATTTCGATAGCACAGAGTGGCTGCGGAATATTCGTATTCCTACACTGGTGATTGCCGGAGATCGCGACGTATCTACACCATGGGAAGGGAATGGCGAAGTGCTTGCGCGTGAAATCCCCGGAGCTCGCGCACTGCATTTGCCCGCTGCACATCTGTCGAATCTGGAGCGTCCGCGATCGTTCACTGCGGCGTTGCTCGAGTTTCTTCAGCCCGCTCCGGATGCATCCAGTGACCCGCTGGAGAGCGGCTTCGAGGTGCGGCGCGCGGTACTTGGAGATGCGCACGTTGATCGCTCAATAGCCGCGACGACAGATCTCACTCGTGACTTTCAAGCATTGATTACGAGATACGCATGGGGGACGATCTGGACCCGTCCCGGTTTGAGTTGGAGAACTCGGCGTTTGCTTGTTCTCGCAATGACAGCGTCGCTCGGACGGTGGGAAGAATTCACGTTGCACCTGCGCGCCGGTTTAACGTCATGAACTAGAACTCTGTGATGTCAAAGAAGTGCTCCTGCAAACGGCGATCTATGCCGGCGTTCCCGCAGCGAATACTGCGTTTCATATTGCCAATCAAGAAGTTGAAAAATTGCAAAACACTAAGTGAGCTGAGGAGCTGCATAAGAATGTTCGTGAACGAAAGGGAAATTGCCGTCGAATGGGGACACTGCGATCCCGCCGGAATTGTGTTCTATCCCAATTACCTCGCATGGTTCGACGACTGCACTACTGCTTTATTCAACGCCGCTGGCCTGCCGACCCATGTGCTTTTTAAGTCTCACGGAATTGTCGGAGTTCCTCTGGTCGATTTGAAAGTTCGATTTCTCGTCCCCTCCACATTCAATGAAAAGTTGCGAGCGCGATCGTCGGTTCTGGAATGGAAGAGGACGAGCTTCCTGATCCAGCATCAATTCTTCAAAGGGGAAGTCTTGGCGGTAGAAGGAGTAGAAACGAGAGTCTGGACGGGGCATGACCCGCAAAATCCCGAGCGGCTGAAGTCGCGTCCCATTCCGGCTGAAGTGATCGAACGCTTGTCGTCAACTCATTAATAAAGCATTCCCGCGATCGAGGCCGACATTAAGTTCGCCATCGTTCCCGCCATCATCGCGCGAAATCCTAAGCGAGCCAAATCAGCGCGTCTATTGGGAGCGAGTGCGCCAATGCCGCCAATCTGAATACCAATCGAACTCAGGTTAGCAAAGCCGCACAAAGCAAACGTCGCAATTGTGAAAGACCGCGGATCAAGCGACGCCCTTTAATGGACCGAGCATAGAGAATGCCACTACTTCGTTCATCACCATCCGCGTGCCTAGCAAATTTCCAATCGCCACGCAATCGCGCCATGGAATGCCAATGACCCATGCCACCGGAGCGAACAGAAATCCTAAAATTCTTTCGAGCGAAGAAGGGAACCAAGCAATACCGAAATGCGCTAAGCCGTTATGAATGCCGCCAAGGATTCCGTTCGTCAGCGCGATCAACGCCAGAAAAGAAATCAGCATCGCCGCGATATTAAGGCAAAGATTTAATCCATCGGTCGTGCCTCGCGCCACCGCTCCGAGAAGATTTTCGCTTTTTTCCGCCTTCAATTCTTCTTCGCTCATGACTACTCTGCCGGCCGTCTTCGGTGTTTCCGTTTCCGGCACCAGCATCTTCGCCATGAGAATGGTGCCCGGCGCGGTCATAATCACAGCGCTCAGCAGATGCTTGGGATCAATCCCAAAAGCAATGTAGGCCGCCATGATTCCGCCGGACACATGCGCCATTCCACTGGTCATTACCGTCATGAGTTCAGACTGCGTAAGGTCGGGTAAAAATGGCCGAATTGTCAGCGGCGCTTCCGTTTGCCCCATGAAAATACTCGCAGCAACGTTCAGCGACTCCGCACCGCTTGCGCCCATGAGGCGAGTCATGACTTTTGCTGCTTGCTTGATGATGAATTGCATCACGCCGAAGTGATACAGCACCGCGAAAAACGCCGCGATAAAAATGATTGTCGGCAAGACTTGAAAAGCAAAATAGAAGCCCATGGGAGAGCCCTGCTTCCCAAGTGCGCCGAAAACAAACGAAGACCCCGCATAGGAATAGCTAAGCAGCCGATTAACCGCGTCTCCCGCTTTCTGAAAGATGAGCCGCCCGATTTCCAGCTTGAGAACAAATACCGCGAAGGCAAATTGCAAACCCAATCCCCAGGCGACGGTCTTGCCCCGAATGGCGCGCCGATTGGTGGAGAAGGCGTATGCCAGCGTGATCATCGTCAGCAGGCCGAGAAGCCCTGTGAATCTGCCCATTTAGTTTTTTTCTCCTTGAATCACTCGGTGAATCATCGGTCTTTTCGCAGGCGCCACATCGGCGATTTGGTAGCTGTCTTCAAGCAGTTTCTTTGCCGGCGCTAGACGCGCCTCGGAGTTGTAGTGAATCGTGCAAAGCGGTTCTCCGGCAATCACCTTGTCGCCCACTTTTTTGTGCAGAACAATTCCAACCGCGGGATCGACTGAATCTTCTTTGCGCTCGCGCCCGCCTCCGAGAACAACCGAAGCGGTACCGACCTGCTCGCACTGAATCGCTGAAACGTAGCCGGAAGCGGGGCTGAATACGTCCGCGTTGAAATTGCGCTTGCGGCAGACGCTTCGGATCGTCGATAGCGCCAATATCTCCACCCTGCAACGCCGTCATTTGGCGAAATTTCTCAAGCGCTTGTCCGGAGCTGATGATCTGCTTCGCTTTTTCTCTGCCTTGGGCAATCGAAGCGCTGACACCGCCCAGTAAGAACATCCATGCCGAGAGTTCAAGGCACAACTCACGCAGGTCTTCCGGGCCCTCCCCGCGCAGAATCTGCAATACATTCTTCGACCTCGAGAGAGTTGCCCACTGTGCGCCCGAGAGGCTGGTCCATGTCGGTAATCAACGCGACCATCTTCTTGCCCATTCGCTCGCCCGTTTCGACCATCAACTCGGCTAAATGCGCCGCATCGTCTACTTCCTTCATGAACGCGCCCGAACCGGTCTTCACGTCGAGGACGAGCGCATCAATCCCTTCCGCCAATTTCTTACTCATGATGGAGGCGCAAATGAGCGCCGGACTCTCGACCGTGCCCGTGACATCACGTAACGCGTAGAGCTTGCGATCCGCTGGTGCAATCTCTGCAGTTTGCCCAATCATCGCGCAGCCACACACTTCCAAGACTTCCCGGAAACGCGCAACGGAAAGATTCACATTGAAGCCCGGTATCGATTCAAGCTTATCGAGCGTGCCGCCCGTGTGTCCCAGGCCGCGGCCGCTGATCATGGGTATAGCCAATCCTCCGACTGCCGCCACTGGCGCGAGGATCAAGGATGTCTTGTCCCCCACTCCGCCGGTAGAATGTTTGTCTACTTTCTTCGCCGGCAGGTTTGAGAGATCGAGAACTTCGCCCGAGTGCAGCATGGCATCAGTGAGCACGGCGGTTTCCGCTCGCGAGAGACCGCGCAAGACAGAAGCCATGAGCCACGCCGACATCTGATAGTCAGGAATTTCGTTCTGGCTGTAACCTCGAACTAGGAATTGAATCTCGGCAGGCGAGAGCTCGGCGCCATCCCTCTTCCTGCGGATGATGTCGATAGCCCGGAATGTAGTGGAAGCTGCGGGCTGGCTCATTTGAGGCGGAACCCGCCGGGCAGAAGTTCCGTGATGTGAGCTTGCTTCCAGCTCTTCGCGTTCCGATAAAAGACGATCGCATCCGGACCGAATTCGTAAATCACCTGCCGGCAAGCGCCGCAAGGAGAACAGTCCACTCCCTTATCGTTCATAACCGCAATGGCGCGAATCTCCAGCTTAGGACCACCTTTCGCCACCGCCGTAAATATCGCCGTTCGCTCGGCGCAGTTCGTCATGCCGTAAGAAGCATTCTCGACGTTGCACCCTAGGAAAACATCGCCCTTCGGTGGTCAACAAAGCCGCGCCAACCCTGAACTTCGAATACGGCGCGTAAGCCTTCTTGGTCGCGGCTTTTGCGCCTTGGAACAACTGCTCTTTTTCCGCTGCGGAAAGTTTTCCTGCGCTCATAATTAGTTGTTGAATGAAGAATTTGTGCGCTTGATTGTAACCTTTAGAGTCGGACAGCGGTATTGTTTCTTGCATTCACCAGATGAGTAGCGGATCAAGCCTGGTTTGCTGCGCCCGACACATTCCGAAAAAATTGACTCAGCTTCGTTTCGTCCAGCCGTCCATCCGTTCGAACTCCGCTGCAAAGGTCCAAGGCGAACGGTCCTACTTGAGAGATTGCTTCGGTAACGTTTTCCGGACGAAGTCCTCCCGCCAAAAACACGGGCACGTTCACTGACTTGCAAATCTGCCTGCTAACGCTCCAATCGTGAGTGCGGCCCGTGCCTCCAAGCTCTTTCACCGGACCGGTGAGTCTGCCGGAATCCAGCAGCAATGCGTGCACATGCGGACTAATCTCGATGGCCTCCTGCAATGATTCCGGTCCAGTCACGTGAATCACCTGCACAATTCGAATCCCATCCAACTCGCGACTCAGGGTTTCATAGCTGCCCGCGGCCATGCGATCGCAGAGTTGGATGACGCTCGTTTTACAACGCCCGTGCTGATCGATTACCGCAGCGGCGTCTTGAGCGCATGTCAAAAGAAAACTATCAACCCCGGGCGGCACTTGGGCAGCGATCTCGGCTATAGCTTTCTCTGAGATTATTCCGGGGCCTGTGGGCATGCTCGATACCAGTCCCACAGCGGACGCACCGAATCGCACCGCCATTTGCATCTCTTCCACGCTGCCGATGCAACAAATCTTTACCCGCGTAATTTTCGACGGACGCAATATATATCCCCTTCTTATGAATTTGCGATTCTAAATGGTTCGGCCAAAATAAGAATGCAAGCGGGTAGGGAATCGGAGTTTGCGCGGCAGTAAGTAAATTGATTACGTTTTTGGTTTTTTGTGGCGAAATCTTGCAAACTTTCCTCAACCGTTTTAGTCAAAGTAAGGTACTCTCACGCGCTTACTGTACATAAATCTATGAAGATGAGGTTATTCAAGATGAAACCGTTACTTGTTTTCCTGGTTCTGTCACTTTCATTTTCTGCTTACGCACAAGATCACAAACCGCCCACACTCAAGAGCATCGTGCTCGAGCAATTGCGGACTACTCACAACGTGAAAGATTGGTTTGTGCCCGCGAACACAGCCGTGGAAGGACTCACACCCGAGCAGGCTAGTTGGAAAGACACAAGCGGCAATCACTCGATTGGGCAACTGGCCAATCACTTGGTTTTTTGGAACCAGGAAGAACTGGCAAAATTTAAGGGAGAGCCTGTCCCAAAATTTAGCGGAAACAACGATGAGACCTTCAACAACTTTGACGCCAAAAAATGGACTGCTACCGTGCAGCAACTCGATAGCGTACTTACGGAATGGGAAAAAGCAGTTGAGGCTGCGGACGATAAAAAGCTGGAATCCTGGTACTCGACCATCGCACACATCGGCACGCACAACGCCTATCATATCGGACAGATCATTTATATCCGCAAGTTGCAAGGTTCCTGGGATCCGGAAAAAGGAGTGAAATAAATCTGCTCCTTGCGCATATGTCCGGTGCTTAAGTTGTCGCATTGGCCGCTCTAGCTTAAGATTAAAAGCACAGCCGGGATGGTGGAATTGGCAGACACGCAGGTCTTAGGAGCCTGTGCCTTATAAGCGTGGGGGTTCAAGTCCCCCTCCCGGCACCACGAGTGTTACAAACCGCAGTCTCATCCTCCGGCCAGAACCTAACGCGCCTGATATTCAAGTAATTTCGCCGAATGACACAAAAGGCGCAGGGTTCTCGGACCTAATGGCCTCGCCTATGGCCATGCGCGCCGGGGGACAATAGGAATGCATGCGACTGATTGTTAATTACGCCAATTCCCACAATCTGTCCGTATACGTTCAATGCATTCGCCTGAATCAACGTCCAACCCGAATCCATTGGTATAAGGTCGTTCAAGTCCTGCATTCCGCGAAGGTTACTCCACACGAATGCGTGCGTCGAACCTGAGCCGCTGCCGTAATCGGCATAACCTACAATTTGACTAACATCATTGATCGCAGTGGCCACGCTGATGGTGCCGGTGGGCAACAGGCCTAGGTCCTGAATTTGATTCGCTGTCCATAACACCGCATGATCATTATTTGCCCCTGTAAGGACAGATTCCCCGACCACTTGACCAAAAATGTTGATTCCCAAGGCAAAGCTGTTATCGTCTCCGGGCAAGGTGCCCAAGTCATTCATGCCGTTTCCTCTTTGGAAGAAGAAAGCATGATACGTTTGGCCGGTCTCGTCGACAGTAGAGTATCCAACAATCTGTTCAAAATAATTGATGCCTGTAGCCCTGCTTATGGTGCCGAAAGGGAGGGTGCCGATGTCCCTTATGCCATAACGAGCTGTCCATCGGAAAGCATGATCGAAACCATTGGGGCTGGCAGAGTCGCCGACGACCACGCCAGCGTCATTAACAGCAAAGGCTTCGCTGTAAATCGCTCTTCTCAATGTTCCCAAATCTTGCATCCCAGTGTTACTGGTCCAAAGAAACGCATGTTGATCAAAGTCCAGTCCATTCGAATAACCAGCCACCTGGTTAGAATTATTGATCGCGAGAGCAGCGCTGAAAGTCCCTCCTGGCAGAGTGCCCAAGCTATTTAAGCCCGAGACGCTATTCCATAGAAAGGCAGTGCTGGATGAACCTGAAACGGCTCCCCAAAAATTGATAGCGTAAGCCGCACTGCAACAGGAACCGTCCAACGCTCCGAGATCCGTGATTGTATACACTTGGGCGGTTGAGAAAGGGACGATAAGCAAACAGATCCAGAGCAATCCAAAGAACATATATGCCAGCTTCATAACACCACTCCATAGGTAATCGTGAATTAATCGGGGGAGTTGGACTTCGCTCGCATATTGCTTCAGTGCCCACGCTCTGTCAATGACATTTTTCGGAACAATCATGAGCAGCCGAAAGGAAGAGTAGGGATTTCTAGGGTTTTCCCTTCTAAACTCGCTCGCGTGGGCAATCACTTTGGAGGTTAAGACTTATATTCGACGACGCTAGTGAGTATCTGCGGGACAAATTTTCGCAATTTGCGGAGGGGATTGGAATTAATAATATTAATAATCCCATACTCTGACTTATAAGACCCAACAGGCGGGGAACCAAAATTCTACGGCTGCCAGCTACTCAGGGGCGTGCCGCTTTCGTCTATCAGCAACCAGAGAAGAACTCCGCCGACTATCCCGCTGCCTATTATTTTCGCGGTTTTCGAATCCAGAACACCTTGAACAATGGTTGACGGGGGCGCAGCTGCTCTGCATTTTTCATCACGGCGTGTGCCTTCCTGTCCTTCCAGCAATTTCTCGTGCTGTTTGTTTTCGCTGATGATCAGATCGCCCTTTTGAGCGTCGATGATGATTTCGCCATTGAGATCACGAACTTGGAACTTTGTCATCACCTCGTCTGCCGGAGCCACTACCACACAGCCAACCCTGACCGACATGCCCACTTGCGTTGTTACCGAGAGGTCTCCATGTTCCAGTCGTAGATTGTTCTTTTGGTAGTCAACCAGTGAGCCGGCATTCACGGTAGCGCTCGATCCAGTATCAACCACCATGGCGCTGGAACCCTTGGTTGCGAGCACGTCTCCGGGGAAGATTGCAATAGACTTGGGAATGACACTGTTATTTACAGAAACGTCATCGCCATAGAGCATCGCCGCGCCCGCATCCTGCCCCAGCAATCGACCCGGAAGGGCGAACAGAGTAATCCAAATTGCGAAAGTCTTAAGGCGCGATGCGTACACAACTCACCGAATCCTCTAAGTTTATCAATGAAAAATGCTTAGACCCAGAAGCATAAAGCGAGAGGTCATCTTGTGTAGCAACAGCCAGAAGTGCGCCGTCATCGGAATACCGACTACTCTGGAACAATGCAACAAAGCGGCTGATGCGGTGCTGGCCGAGATGAGGAAGAATACTTGGATCGCGGTTAGCGGCCTTCGTTCATCGGAGCGCGATATACTCGTGTCCGATATTCGTACCCTTCGAAGTTGTATTTGACCAAGAACTTGCCCAACCCGGTGTCGCCGTTGAATTGCTTCGATTGCAATCTCACAAGCAGGCATTAATATCAAAAGATATTTGGCGCTGTAAGCGATTGTGAGTACATATTTCACTCCTGCGTGATAATTGAGATATCGAGCAACATGCGTCCACTCAGTCCAGTTTGGTTCTAGGAGGAGTTTTAATGAGCATGCAAGCGGAAGTTGGTCTTGATCAATTGGTTTTCCGGAAGACTCACAAGCACACTGGACGACAAATCTCCATCACGCCCGGCAACAGCTCCATGCGGCACTTATCGTACGGGCGCATCATACTGGACGCATCCAACCCTGGCGCGTCATTTTCCCCAGGCGACAGGGAGACGGGATTGATTTGTCTGTCAGGCCAAGCGGATGTCAAAGTTGACGGTCAAAAGATCTCGCTCGCAAAGTACGATTCCATCTATATCCCCCGTGATTCATCGATCGAGGTCACAACCAAAACAAATGCCGATATCGCTGAATTCTCCGCCGAAGTCGCCAACCGCTATCCTTTGCAAGTAGTGCGCTTCTCGCAGATCGAAAGCGATCCTGGATTGAAATTCACTACTGGTGGAGCAGGAAATTCGCGTCAACTGCATATGTTGCTGGCGAAAAATATTGAGGCAGGGCGGCTGGTTGCCGGATTTACCTTCTCGGAACCGGGAAACTGGACGAGTTGGCCGCCACACGAACACGCTAAGATGCTGGAAGAGATGTACGTATATTTCAACATGCCTGAGCCAGCCTTCGGTATTCAACTTGTTTACAACGACACCGAATATCCGGAACTAGTAACCGTCGTGCGCGACGGCGATGCTGTGCTAATACCTAACGGATTTCACCCTAACGTGTCAGTTCCTGGTCATCGCATTTGTTTTCTGTGGGCGATGGCGGCTCATCGTGAAGGCGAAGACCGGCAATTCGGCGTCGTAAATGTCCAGCGAGGATTTGACCAAGGATCATCGGGGCTCGAAGCAGGCCGGAAAAAGTAGCCACTTAGAAACTTAATGGACCCTAGCCACACATCCAGCTCACTGGCATCTTCGTCAGATTCCGGAGTGGTGACGACGAACGGTCAGTCGCAAAGCACATCTTCGCGGCTGGGTTATTTTCGCTGGACCATCTGCGCGCTTCTTCTTCTCGGGACCACCAAGAACTATATGGACCGCCAAGTCCTGGGAGTTCTCAAGACCGTTCTCCAACACGATTTGCATTGGAACGAAATCGACTACAGCAATCTCGTGTTCGCCTTCCAGGCGGCTTACGCGGTTGGCATGATAGTTGTTGGCCGGTTGATAGACCGCGTAGGCACGAGGGTAGGCTACGCATTAGCGATGGTGTTCTGGAGTCTGGCGTCGATGGGGCACGCCATCGGAAGCTCCTTCACCAGCTTTATTATTGCCCGTTCGGCGTTAGGCTTCGGTGAGGCAGGAGTTTTCCCCGCCAGTATTAAAACCGTAGCCGAATGGTTCCCGAGGAAAGAACGGGCACTAGCGACAGGAATCTTTAATGCTGGAACAAATGTCGGCGCGATTATCACGCCGCTTGTGGTGCCTTGGATTACGATTCATTGGGGCTGGCGTTCGGCATTTGTGCTGACTGGTGCGCTGGGTTTCGTCTGGCTAATTTTCTGGCTACTGCTTTATCGCAAACCGGAGGAACATCCGCGCCTTTCGAAGGCGGAATTAGACTACATCTGCAGCGATCCGTCACGTAACGATAACCACAAAAACAAAATGGGTTAGCCTCATACCGCTTCGGCAGACCTGGGCTTTTGTGGCAGGCAAGTTCCTGATCGATCCGATTTGGTGGTTTTATCTGTTTTGGGTGCCGGATTTTCTGCAACGCAAACACGGCGTCGCTTTCATTCGGATTGGGGTACCAATCCTCGTCATTTATTTAATGGCTGATGTAGGTAGCGTCGCTGGTGGCTGGTTTTCATCATGGCTGATTCATAAAGGCAAAAGCGTCAACATGGCACGGAAGAGTGCGATGCTGCTTTGCGCAATTTGTGTCGTTCCGATCATATTTGCGTATCGTGTCGATAGCATGTGGGGAGCGGTTCTGTTAATCGGGCTGGCAGCTGCAGCTCACCAGGGATTCTCCGCCAATCTATTTACACTGACCTCAGACACTTTTCCGGCGCAAGCTGTAGGCTCTGTGGTGGGAATGGGCGGGATGGCGGGTGCAATCGGAGGAATGCTTATTGCGAAGATCGTGGGTTACACTTTGCAATGGACCGGAAGTTATATGGTCCCTTTCCTCATCGCCGGTTTTGCATATTTGACAGCACTCGCTATCATTCAGATTCTGGCGCCCAAGCTTGAGCCAGTCAAAATTGCCTGAGATACAGATTAAAAGACAAGAGAGAATGCCCCAAGGATGATCCTGGACACTTTTCAGTTAAACGGCAAAAATGCTCTTGTGACTGGCTCGAGTCGTGGTTTGGGCGCTGCAATCGCAATTGCGCTTGCCGAAGCCGGAGCGAACGTGGCCTGTCATGGGAAAAGTACCGAGGACCAAACCAGCGGTATCATTCGTCAGTTGGGGAGGAAAGCATTCTACTTTTCCGGCGATGTAGCCGATCCGCAAACGCATCCCGCTTTGATCGCGAAAACAATCGACGAGTTTGGATCCATCGACATCCTGGTTAATAACGCTGGTACGATACGACGAACCCCAGCCGCCGACTTTCCCCAGAACTATTGGGATGAATTGATTGCAATAAACCTCACAGCGGTATTCCGCCTTTCACAACTGGCTGGTCAGGACATGCTGAAGCGAGGGACCAAAGGCAAGATCGTGAATATTGCATCTCTGCTTTCCTTTCAGGGCGGCATTCTGGTTCCGGCTTATGCCGCAGCCAAGGGTGGCGTGGCGCAACTTACGAAAGCACTTGCCAATGAGTGGGCCGCGAAGGGAATCAACGTAAACGCGATTGCCCCCGGCTACATGGCAACTGACAACACGACGGCGCTGCAGAAAGATCCCGAGCGAAGTCGCCAAATTCTCGAGCGCATCCCGGCTGGCCGTTGGGGTAAGCCTAGCGATATTGCGGGCGCAGCCGTTTTTCTCTGCTCATCCGCGAGTGATTACGTTCATGGACACGTTATGCTAGTGGATGGTGGATGGATGGGACGGTGACCAAGCAAGCATGACCTTGACGATTAGGGAGAAGCAAGAGTGCCGGTGGGATTTAGTTAGCTTGGGCGAGGTCATGCTCAGGTTTGACCCAGGCGTCGGACGCATCTCGACTACGCGAAGATTCGATGTGTACGAAGGCGGCGGTGAATACAACGTCGCTCGCGGATTGAAGCGCTGCTTTGGATTGGATACGGCAATCGTAACCGCGCTTGCTCAAGATCCAGTCGGAAGATTGATTCAGGATCTCATGTATCAAGGTGGCGTCGATCAGTCGCTCGTAAGCTGGGTTGAGCACGATGGAGTTGGCCGCGCCGCGCGCAACGGCCTCAACTTCACTGAGAGAGGTTTCGGCTTACGAGCGGCGCTCGGTTCCTATGATCGCGGCCACACTGCGGTTTCAAATCTGAAACCTGGGGACGTTAATTGGGATGAGATTTTCGGCAAGAACGGTGCGCGATGGTTTCATACCGGCGGCATCTTCTGCGCTCTTTCACCATCGAGCCCAGACGTCGCATTAGAAGCCATGCAGGTGGCTAAGCGTCACGGCACCATCGTTTCCTATGATCTGAATTATCGTCCTTCGCTGTGGAAGTCGATGGGCGGCAAGAAACAATCGCAAGAGGTTAACCGGCGCATTGCTCCATTTGTCGACGTGATGCTCGGCAACGAAGAAGACTTCTCAGCCGCGCTTGGTTACGAGATCCCTGGGATGGATGAACATCTTTCGAATTTTGAAGTCGATGGTTTCAAGCAGATGATTGCCACCGTCGTGAAGGATTATTCTTTTCAGGTGGTTGCGACCACGCTGCGCAAAGCGAAAACTGCTACCCAAAACGATTGGGGCGCAATTTGTTACAGCGACGGCAAGTTCTATCAGGCAAAGAATCGGGAAAGTCTAGAGATATTCGATCGTGTAGGCGGAGGCGATTCATTTGCTTCTGGCTTGATCTATGGTTTTCTCGCGGGCAAGGGGCCGCAGTGGGCAGTGGAATGCGGCGCAGCCCACGGCGCCTTGGCTATGACCACGCCCGGAGATACCAGCATGGCAAGTTTGAAAGAAGTCCTGCAAGCGATGGAAGGCGTCGGCGCGCGAATCGCACGTTGAGCGGATCGAGACCGAAGTCACTTCAATTTGAAGCAATCAATTTTTGAAGTACCCAATTTTATGGATAAGCAGAAAGTTCGTGAACGAATTCTGGAAATCGGAATTGTGCCCGTTATACGTGCTTCTTCGCCCCGCGAGGCGTTGCTCGCCTCCGAGGCCGTCTGTGAGGGAGGCATTCCAATCGTCGAGATCACAATGACCGTGCCTGGCGCGCTCGAAGTGATCCGCGAACTCGCGAAGGACAATACTTCCAAAATCCTCATTGGGGCAGGCACAGTGCTGGACGTTGAAACCGCGCGACGGTGCCGGGATGCGGGAGCGCAATTCTTAGTGAGTCCTGGACTGAATCTTCAAACGGTGGAATTTGCGGTGCGGGAAAAGATGCTGATCATGGCCGGAGCATTGACCCCAACCGAAATCATTACAGCCTGGAACGCCGGAGCAGACTTCGTCAAAGTTTTCCCATGCGGCCAACTGGGCGGAGCGAAATACATCAAGGCGCTAAAAGGTCCGCTCCCTCAAATTGCGATGGTACCGACCGGAGGAGTGAATTTGAATACTGCGGCGGAATTCCTTGAAGCCGGAGCTGCGGCCCTTGGGGTTGGCGGCGAACTTGTGCAGGCGGAAGCTTTGAAATCCGGCAACCCGGAAGTGATTGTGGAAAATGCCCGCAAGTTCATCGCGATCATAAAGCAATATCGCGTCCGTATTGCTTCGCCCAAAGATGCGACTCCCACTCTTGCGTAGCGACGTCGACTACTGACGCCTCCTATTGATTAACCCCGCTAGCGAGGATTCCTCCGTCCACAACTAGCAAGTGACCAGTCACGAAGCTGGCAGCATCGGACGCCAGGAACACACCCGCTCCCGCGAGTTCATCGATCTTCCCAAAGCGCCGCATCGGCGTACGAAGCAGAAACTCTCGACCGCGTTCTGTTCCATCGAGCAGCGCGGCATTCAACTCCGTGCGCAGGACGCCGGGAACAAGCGCGTTTACGCAAACTCCCGAGGTGGCCCACTCGACTGCAAGAGATTTCGTGAGGGAGGCTACCGCCGCCTTACTGGCTCCATACGCAGCCACTTGGTAAAGTCCGACAAACGAAGAAAGGGAGGCGATGTTGATGATACGGCCGTAGCGCTGCTCAATCATGTGCCGTCCAAATACCCGACAAGCGCGCAAAGTCCCATTTAGATTGGTTTCCATAATTGCCTCCCAATCGGAGTCTGGAAATTCGAGTGTGGGCATCTTTTTCGTGCGGCCGGCGCAGTTCACCAAAATTTGAACGGTACCGAATTCCGCGCAAACCGCTTGCAGTAGCTGCTCGATGCTGGCGTTGTCCGTGACATCACAAGTTTGGGTGAGTGATCGACGGCCAAGTGCTTCCACCCCGGAAGCTGCGGCAGCCACATGCGCGGCTCGCCGCCCAGTAGGAACAACGTCCGCACCCGCCTGCGCCAATGCCTTCGTAAGAGCGAGCCCGATACCACTGGTTCCGCCGATGACAACGGCGGTCTTATTCGTTAACTCAAGAAGAGGATGGCCCATGAGGTCCTTGCATGCAGCAATTCAAGAAAGTGAATTATAAAGCGAGACGAAAGGGTCGTGGATTTTAAAGTCTTCCTAAAAGCAGCCTGATCTCTAATTGAAGCAGTATAAAATTACGCAAGAGTGAATGGCCAAAATGGAAACTACCTCTTTCAAGCAAGCTGATTCAAGCGCAACACTCGAAGCGACGACACTTACGGAAGATCAAATTCTGCCCGCTGTAACTGATGCGTTGGCTAATACGCAGTGCATCGACATGCACACCCACTTGTATCCTCCTGCATTTGGCAAATTGGGATTGTGGGGTATCGACGAGTTGCTTACATATCATTACCTGGAAGCGGAATTCTTCCGCTTCACCCACACGACACCCGAGCAATACTGGTCGCTTTCCAAGCGAGACCAGGCTGATGCAATCTGGCGGGTCTTGTTCGTAGAAAATAGTCCTATTTCCGAAGCCACGCGAGGAATTGTCGCGGTTCTCCAAGCCTTTGATCTGCCGACCGATGCTCCGGACTTGGACGAAGCACGGTCGTTTTTCAGAGAACAAGCGATCGAAAAGCACATTCGAAGAGTGTTTCAAATGGCGGGCGTGAAAACCGCCGTCATGACTAACGATCCTCTCGATCCCGAAGAGCAAGCAATTTGGATGAACGGGGTCGTAGGCGATCCTCAATTCCGCGCCGTGTTGCGCCTGGATCAAATTCTGCGAGAGTGGTCCGACCCTTGGCCGGCTTTGGTCAGCCAAGGATATGACGTTAACGGTCAGATTTCGGGAAACTCAATCGCCGAACTTCGCAGGTTTCTTTCCGACTGGTGCAAGCGCATGCACCCCTTGTATATGGCAGTTTCTCTGCCTGATACGTTCCAGTTTCCTGAAAATACAATTCGAAGCCGGATCCTTCGCGAGGCAGTTTTGCCGTCGTGTCGAGAACTCGATTTGCCACTGTCTCTGATGATTGGTGTCCGCCGCCAAATCAATCCCAGAATTCGTTTGGCGGGCGACGGTGCGGGCAGAGCCGATCTCACTGCTCTCGAGAATTTGTGCCGCGACTTTCCTGACAACCGATTTCTAGTAAGTGTGCTCAGCCGCGAGAATCAACACGAACTCTGCGTGATCGCGCGGAAATTCACCAATCTCTTGCCTTTTGGATGCTGGTGGTTCTTAAATAACCCTTCGATTGTAGAGGAGATTACCCGCGAGCGAATTGAATTGCTCGGAACCAGCTTCATTCCGCAGCACTCCGATGCGCGCGTTCTTGAACAGGTCATCTACAAATGGCGTAACACGCGCAGAACGCTCGCGCCAATTTTCGCGCAAAGTTATAAACTCCTTTCTCAAGACGGTCGCGCAGTTACCCGCGAAGATATTGGGCGAGACATTGATCGTCTCTTGTCTTCCAACTTCGAACACTGGATAATTCCAAGTGGCAGGGACCGCATGTAAGCTATCTCTTCGCCATTCTGGTCTCAACAAAACAAAATCATGCAGAGTTCAGTATTACAACTCGACGTTAAAGATAACGTGCTCATTGCGCTGGCAGATTTAAGACAGGGCGCGGAGCTGAACTTCCAAGCTCAACGCTATGTCCTAGCGACTGATGTACCGGCCAAGCACAAGTTTGTCATTCAAGATGTAGCCCCTGGCGAACCAATTTTCATGTATGGTGTGCTCGTCGGTAAAGCCGTTACCGCAATCCGCCAAGGCGAAGTCATTACCACACGCAATGTGCGGCACGAGGCTGCGCCATTTCATGGCGAGCATGAATCCTATTCGTGGCGCGCGCCCGACATTTCGAAATGGAGAGAGACAACTTTTCTCGGTTACCATCGGCCTGATGGACAGGTAGGCACGCGAAATTATTGGCTTGTCCTGCCCCTCGTGTTCTGTGAAAACAGAAATCTTGCGGTTCTGAAGCAAGCCTTCGAAGAGGAGCTGGGTTTCGCCGCACCTCAGACCTATCGTCGTCATGTTGCCGAGCTGGTTAAGTTGTACCGTGAGGGAAGAACAGCAGAAATTGAAAGCTACGCCCTAGGTGAGAACCTAAGCAGAGTCGCGTCGCCGAAGTTGTTTCCAAATGTCGATGGAATCAAATTTCTGACGCATGAGGGTGGTTGCGGCGGAACCCGCGAAGATTCCCACAATCTCTGCGGACTCTTGAGTGGTTACATTCACCATCCTAATGTCGCTGGCGCGACCGTACTCAGCCTTGGCTGTCAGCATGCGCAGGTTGCCATCCTCCGTGAACAACTGAAACGTCGCGATCCAACCTTCAGCAAGCCACTGCTGGTATTCGAGCAGCAGCAAAGTGGTTCTGAATCTGCGATGCTTTCTCAGGCGATTCGTGAGACGTTTCTGGGCCTGGTCGAAGCAAACAAGGCAGTGCGCCGGCCTGCATCGATTTCGCATCTGCGCGTCGGCTTGAAGTGTGGAGGCTCGGACGGTTTTTCAGGGATATCGGCCAATCCGGCCATAGGACACACCGCCGACCTTCTTGCGGCTCTTGGCGGCACAGGAATTCTTGCGGAATTCCCGGAGCTTTGCGGCGTCGAGCAGGAGCTTATCAATCGCTGCGCGAACATCGCAGTGTCCGACCGCTTCGTTCAGCTGATGAGAGACTACGCGGCGCGAGCCAAAGCGGTGCGATCCGGATTTGAAATGAATCCTTCGCCGGGAAATATACGCGACGGATTGGTAACCGATGCGATGAAATCCGCGGGCGCCGCGAAGAAGGGCGGCACCTCTCCGGTGACCGCAGTACTTGATTATCCAGAATACTCGGCGCAACCAGGATTGAATCTTTTGTGCACTCCGGGCAACGACGTCGAATGCGTTACCGGGCAGGTGGGTGCGGGAGCGAGTGTAGTTCTATTCACTACAGGCTTGGGAACTCCGACTGGTAATCCGATTGCGCCGGTCGTGAAGATATCTACGAATTCAACTTTAGCTCAGCGAATGCCAGACATCATCGACATCGATACCGGCGGCATCATCACCGGAGAATCTAGTATTGAACAAACGGGCGAAACAATTCTCGACTTCGTTCTCAAAGTTGCCAGCGGAGAGATCAAGACCAAGGCAGAAGGGCTGGGCCAGGATGATTTCATTCCGTGGAAAAGAGGTATATCGCTGTGACCTCTGGACGATCGGGGCGTACAGCCATGTAGTGCCGGGTGTGCTCGCCCGTCCGCGAGAAAGCAGTTACTTCCCACGCTATAGCGTTTTCTGCTCCACTTTTTCCAACTGCGTATCAGCAATCGGCTTGCTTAGATAAATGCTGAAATCCCCGACGTTTTTCAACAGAAAAGTCGGCGCATCCGCGGCATGTTGCGCCTTAACGTGAATGAAGTTTGCCCCTTCAACATCGTCGAGAACAAACGCTGGCCGGAGATCTTCTTTTACGTATTGGACTTCGATGTCATGCATCTCAACCCTCTTCACATGGCGAATGTAGAAGCCATGCGCTGGCATTGGGCCAAAACGGCGGGGATCAGGATAGTCAGTCTCAAGTTCAGGAGGCTGGATCGCAGCACTTTCCTTCGTGCCGCCGCCCTCATGAAGGATCAGGATGTTACTCAGTTTTAAATCTTCAATGGGATGACCCGGGATCCCGCTGATAATGCAAGACTGGCGTGAAGCTCCATGCGAAGAAACAATATTGCTGATGTTCACCCGGCGCAGTTGGCCCACCGGAGTGCCTGCAGGTCCGCGCATTCGGCTTCCCAGCCGAATAAAAAGAGGCACATCCGTGACACCTCGCATAGTGATGTTACTAATCGAGACATCTTCGAGCAGGCCACCGTCGACTGTCTCCAAGGCGATGCCCTGGGAATCTTCTATCACGCAATTGGAGACGGTGACATTTCTAAAGCCGCCGTTGCTCTCCGTGCCGAACTTGATCCGCCCGTTGCGAGGCGCCTTGTCCGGACTAATGCGCTTGTAGGTGGCGTCGAGCAGCGTGCCTTCCTCATATCCACCAGTAACGTAGCAGTTCGTGATAGTGACATGGTCGGTTGCTCGCGCAAAACCAAGTCCATACGAACTCTTCAGGCAAATTCCATCATCCCATGGCGAGTTAACGCTGCAATTCGAAACTCGCACATTCCGGCAGCAATCAATGTCCATCCCATCGCGATTTGTATCGATGATCAAATTGTCGATAGTGAGGTTATCTACGCCAGTAGCCAGAATCGCAAAATGTCCGCCGTGCAAAATCGAGAAGTCTCGTAGCGTGACATTGTGACAGTTCTTTAAGCTGATCGCTTTGTTGCCGACTCCCGCAGCTAGCGGCCTATCTCCGCCGCCTCTGCTTAGTCCCTTGCCCCAAATGAGTCCTTGTCCAAGGATGGAGATATTTTCGATTCCCTCGCCGCAGATCAGACTGTTATGCCAATGGCTATGGCCGAAATCCTGATACTTATCCAACGCATTGGGTTCTGGAGGGTCATATCCATCGCCGCCTTGCGCCGGGAAGTCGGCAGCCAAGATAGTGGCTCCGGGGCCGAGATGCAACGACACATGGCTTTTGAGATGGATCGAGTAGCACAAGTAAGTTCCAGCAGGGAAGCGTACCGTACCGCCGCCTGCTGTAGCAGCCGCGTCGATAGCTTTGTTGACGGCGGGAGTGTCGAGTGTCTTGCCGTCGCCCTTGGCCCCGAAGGACCTTACGTCGTATTCAGCATTGGAATCGACCGAAGAGGTCGTCGCCATTGCTATCGGAGTTGTAGCTCCTACGACGCCGCCTGCTATTCCTGCACTTGTCAGCTTTAAGAAATTTCGCCGTTCACTCGTGCCGCCAGAGTTCTTCTCGCCGAACCTCAATCACCCCTCCTTCAAACATCTCAAAGCGGAGTTTCTCTTGAGCTGCGGAACGGTAGGCAGCCTCGACCACCTTTCCTTCTAGTGTTTCGGTTTTTCCTGCCGAGACGGCTCCGGCGCACGTTGTTGCTCTCGCTGCGGTTGAGGCCGTGCTTCTGGACGAGGCGCTGCATTCTGACGCTGTTGCTGCCAGCTGTTGAATTTTTGCTGTTCGTTTCTTTGTTGTTCGGGACGCTCCTGTACAGGAGGAGCCGTCCTCACCAGCGGATGCGTGGGCTGGGACGCACGTGCATTCTCGTTCGGCTGCTGCCGGTTGTTTTCATTTACCCGATTTTCATTCGGGCGATTCTCATTGGCGGCAGGTGGACGTGGAACATTTCTCTGCGCTGCCGAAGGCGTTGGCTGTTGCTGAAGGCGACCTGCTTCTTCCGGTCGCGTATTAGCAGCTTCGTTTCCGGGACGATTGTTCGCCGGTTCCTGTGATCGTGAAGGCTCGTTACGATTGGCAGGTTCCCCTGGACGAGGACTCTCCGCTCCTCGTGCCACGGGCTGCGCTTGTCCGGGAGTAACCGTCCGAACGTTCGCCGCTTGCCGTTGTTCGAACGAACCGCGCGGAGGAGTCGGATTACGTGTCGCCACGACTCGTCGATTTTCAACCGCAGCGGGAGGTCGCAGAGAGACTGGCCGTCCTGCACCCATCACACTGGCGCGTACCGGTTGTATTCCCACGTCGTGCGTCACCGGAGCGGATGCGATCTGTCTCTCATCCACATGAGCAATATTTCTGCCCACCGGACGAGCATTCACGAATGTGTCACGTGACACAACCGTCACTCCATTATTGACGTGCTGATTGACGTAAGTAACGCGCGTGACATTTGTCTCGTGCGAATTATATACGTTGTAAACGTTCGTGACCTGAGTGACGTTAACGCGTGTATTGGTGATGTTTACCGTGTTCACATACTCGCGGCTGGTGCGATACCACGGAACGTAAACTTCGCGTGGCCCAAGAGGGAACCAACCAACGCCGCCTCCCACCCCAACGGACAAACTGAACCCGCCGCCACCAACGAATGCCACTAGCGCGGGTGCATAGTAGGGACGCACGACAACTGGTCCCGGAACCCAGCACCATGAGCTCTCTACGAAGGCCCAACGTCCGTAATGAAAGGGAGCGAAACCCCAAGGCTCGTCTTCCACCCAAGTCCATCCCCACGGCTCGACGGACGCCCAATGTCCGTAACGATACGGAGCCCAGTCCACCGCGATTCCGGCTGGAGTCCAGACCGGACCGTAATCTGCGACGTAATGCCAATGTCCGTTGTCGTCGAGATCTTCATAGCCAGTCATTTCGGTGGAAATGTAGTTCGCCGACTCAGCCCGGTCCTCGCGTTGATCGCGGCTCAGCACCCAATTGTCAAAATCATCGCGACCTGGCAATTGTGCGATCTCGTGATCCAATTGATCTGTGCCATTGAACGTAGCCTGCTGCCCAGCGATTACGATGTACGATGATCCGCCACCCGTAACTTCGCCGCGTCCGCTCCAAACCCTGGATATTGTCTGGTCGCCATTGGCATTCACATCAATGCGATATTCGCCGGTGCGCTGGACATCAAAAGCAAGATTCGGAGTATCGATCTCGAACGTGTCTCCGTCATCAAGATGTCGTACGCGAAACTCGAGTGTGCCTTGTGAAAGCTTGATCTGCGTAGTGTGGTCATCAAGATCGAGGAAAGTAACACTGGTTTCAGAATTCATCCGGATCGACGTAGAACCCAGCTGTAATTCGGCGCGTGAATTCTGATCAGCCCAAAGATTGTCGCCAGTCGTAAGCGGACGATTATTGACTGCTTCTACCCAGTCACCTTCGCCGCCCGGCTGAAAGGAAACCGATCCGGTCGAATAATCCAGCCGCGCTACGCGGCCGGGAGGGTCTGCTTGAGCGGAGCCTTGATCCTGATCTTGCGCTACCGCCAGTTGGAGACCGGACAAGTCAGCGTAAGGATCGCCAGAGCAAAGAGAAATCCGGACAGCAAATTTCTTGGTGAGTTCATAGTCTTACGTTTCCTCATTGACCCGTTTATACGAATTGACCCATTTATACGAAAGGAGCATCGCACGAAAGCACTGCTTATATCTACTCCTTATGGCTTATAACCCCGCAGCGCGATTAAACACTCGCGCGACTTTAAGTCCTATACAGTCAAGATGGTACCCGGTTGTTTTCATTCGGGTACTTACATTTTGACATTGTCACCGGGCAGCCACAGCAAGCATCCCAATTTAGGGACGGGTTACGATCAAACTTGGCAGTTTTTCTCAGGAGCACTCAATGCCGAACTTCCCAGAAAATGGAATGGTTCACCTTCGAAGTCCTCACCCGGTTTCGGAAACACTGAAGCGTCTGGAATCCATCTTTCAGACTCACGGCCTCACAGTCTTTTGCCGCATCGATCATTCGGGAGAAGCCGCTAAGGTCGGGTTAACGATGCGGCCTGCGGTGGTATTGGTTTTCGGAAATCCGAAGGGAGGAACTCCCTTGATGATCGCGTCTCCGACTCTCGCGATTGATTTGCCTTTGAAGGTACTCGCCTGGGAAGACGCCGAGGGGAACACCTGGCTCTCATACAACAGCGCTGAATATCTCCAGCACCGCCACAATGTTCCCCCGGAGTTGATACAAAATCTTGCGGGAGCCGAGACGCTGCTGCAACAAGCCGTTCAATAATGTCTTAGCTAACGGCCTGCTCTGCTAATACTTTCTCGCGCTCCTCTTCGTCTTGCTTTTCTTCCCGCAAGTTGTGAGGTAGCGCAAGCTCCAGCACTTCATCGATTGTCTTTACATAGTGAATGTTGACGTTTTCGAGTTGCTCGGGCGTCAAGTCTTCATCCACGTTGGTTTTGTTTTCAGCCGGCAAGAATAACGTCGTGCACTCCCGCGCGCTTCGCGGCCAGCACTTTCTCTTTGACTCCGCCGATCGGAAGCACGTTTCCGCTCAGAGTGATTTCCCCAGTCATCGCAGTCAACGGACGCACCGGACGATCACTTAAAAGTGAGACCAGCGCAGTTGCCATGGTGACGCCAGCGGAAGGGCCATCTTTCGGAATCGCGCCCGCCGGCACGTGAATGTGAATGTCATGCTCAGCGAAAAAGTTCTCCTTCATCCCGAGCCTGCTCCGCATTCGATCGCACCCATGTCAGAGCGGCTTGCATGGATTCCTGCATGACCTGGCCAATCTGCCCGGTCATGGTGAATCCGCCTTTGCCCTTCATCGTGTTGGCTTCGATGAAGAGCACGTCGCCGCCAGATGGGGTCCACGCCAAGTCCGACAACCACGCCGGCGCGCTTGGTGCGTTCGGCGATTTCGCCTTCGCTGCGGACTTTGATTCCGCCCAGAAATTCCTGGATGATTTCGTCAGTGACCACCAGCTTGTCGGTCTTGCCTTCCGCCATGCGACGCGCTTGCTTCCGGCAGATCGTGCCGATGTTCCGCTCGAGATTGCGTACTCCAGCTTCTCGAGTGTAGTGGCGGATCAGATAGCTCATCGCTTCCTGCGGAAATTCGATTTGCTCCGCAGTGATGCCGTTTTCCTCAATCTGTCTGGGCACGAGATATTGAAATGCAATGTGAACTTTTTCTTCTTCGGTATAGCCCTGCAGTTCGATAATCTCCATGCGATCACGCAATGGCTCGGCAATCGGGTCGAGCATGTTAGCGGTCGTGATGAAGAGCACCTTCGACAGATCGAATGTAACATCGAGATAGTTATCGCGGAAGGTCGAGTTCTGCTCGGGATCAAGCGCCTCCAGCAACGCTGACGACGGATCACCGCGAAAATCGCGCCCTACCTTGTCAATTTCGTCGAGCATGAAGACGGGATCTTTGGTCTCGGCCCGGCGAATACCTTGGATGATTTGTCCCGGCAATGCGCCGATGTAGGTTCGGCGATGGCCGCGAATTTCGGCCTCGTCATGTACGCCGCCCAGCGAAATGCGGACGAATTTTCGTCCCAAAGCACGTGCGATCGATTTTCCCAGCGAAGTTTTACCCACACCCGGAGGTCCAACAAAGCAAAGAATCGGACCTTTCATTGTCGGTTTCAAACGGCGAACCGATAAATAATCCAGAATGCGGTCTTTGACTTTTTTCAAATCGTAGTGATCTTCGTCCAGGATTTCTTTCGCCTTCAGAATGTCGACTTCGCCTCCGGAAGTTTTCGCCCAGGGCAAGCGCCGCCAGCCACTCGACATAGTTCCGGGTCACGGAATAATCGGCGGCCATCGGAGACATGCGCGGCAAGCCGTCCCAGTTCTTTCAGTGCTTCTTTCTTGACGTCATCCGGCATTCCAGCCGATTCGATTTTCTGCCGCAGTTCTTCGGTATCGCGTGCGCCTTCATCCTGCTCGCCCAGTTCTTTCTGGATGGCCTTCATCTGCTCGCGCAGGTAGTACTCGCGCTGCGTCTGCTGCACACGATCCTGAACTTCGGACTGGATTTTGTTGCGCAGTTGCTGGACTTCAAGTTCCTTCGCCAGGTGCTGATTGATTTTCTCCAGCCGCACGCGCACGTCAGTGGTTTCCAGCGTGTCCTGTTTGTCGCTGGTCGAGAGCGAGGGCAGCGAGGAGGCAATGAAATCCACCAGCCGCCCGGCTCTTCAATGTTCATCGCAACCGTGGAAAGCTCGTCCGAAAGCGTCGGCGAACCCGCCACTATCTGCTGGAACAAAGTAAGAACGTTACGCTGCAAGCGCTTCGACTTCGGAACTTTTCGGCGGAATCGATTCGGGCACCGAATCTACTCGTCCCACGCATGAATGGAGTAAGTTGTACGAATTCCTTCAGCCGTACCCGCTCCAGGCCTTCCGCGAAGACGAAGAGGCTCTGGTTGGGCATCTTGACGACTTTGTGGACCACGGCCAATGTGCCAACTGTGTAAAGGTCTGAAGGTTGAGGAGAGTCGACGCGGGCTTCCCGCTGCGCCACCACCACGATAGTCTTGTCATCACCCAGCGAATTGATCAGCTGGACTGAACTTTCTCGACCTACCGTCAGCGGCAGAACCGCATGGGGAAAGAGCACCGTGTCGCGCACCGGCAGGATTGGTAATGGCCGGTCTTCTAAATCTTTGACTTGCGTAACTTCGTGCTCTGATTGCACTTGCTGTGCCATAAATTCACCTTGAGTGTAGTCTGCTCAAGTTTTGATGTCGCGGGTTAGCCAAAAGATGCAGATCGAAAACTTGACTCACTTTCACGCAATGCAGCAGACGGCTGGATTCTAATCCTTTCAACAAATGTTTGCACCAAACCAAAGATTAGAATTGGGCGAGCCATATTTCAACGCTCAATTCCGGCACGGAAATCATGCTGCTGGATAAATCCCCAGCACCTTCACCATATCGGCTACTTGCGCGAGATCCTTCAACGCGCTGCGGGCCTGTTTATCATCGCCGCGAAGATAGTCCGCATAAAAAACATACTCCCAAGGCCGCCCTCGCATGGGGCGCGATTCGATCTTGCTGAGGCTTATGTCGCGAGCGGCGAATGCAGTGAGTGCCTTGTGCAAGGCTCCAGAAACATTTTTCAATCCAAATGCGATCGAGGTCTTGTTGGCTTTGGGCAGAATTTGTTTGGTTCGCCGCACCAAAAAAAACCGCGTGAAATTCTGCTTGTTATCTTCAATCCCTGCCGCGAGAATTCGACCAGCGTAAACAGAAGCTGCGTTCCGGCCCGCAATTCCTGCGGCATCGTGCAATCCGTTCTCGATAACGTGTTTCACGCTTCCGGCCGTATCGTAGAAAGGCGTCGCTTGAATTTGCGGATTGCTCTGAAAAAAATCGCGGCATTGCTCAAGAGCCACCGGATGTGAGTACGCCTGTCGTATCTGCCGAACGTTTCACCCCCGGCGCAGCAATCAGATTGTGCACGATCCGCAGGCGAAACTCTCTCTGAACGAATACTTTTCGGGCGAGTAACAGATCGAAATGCTCGGCCACCGATCCCGCCAGCGAATTTTCAATCGGAATAACTGCGACAGCCACCGATTTCGCTTCGAGCCGATCAAAGACCTCAGCCGAACGCGCACACGGAATCACCGTACAGCCCGGCACCATCTGTTTGGCGGCTTCATGGCTGAAAGAACCGGCCTCCCCCTGGATCGCAACTTTCATGTCAGCAACTTAGCTGGAGGTTCGCCCGAAAGCAAATCCTTCTCCAGGACAAAGGCATCAACGCCGCTTGAGTAATAACGGGGAATCGTCTTGACAATGGAATAATGGTGCCGCTTGTAGAAGGCCAGAGCTGACAAGTTGTCGACGGCCGTCTCTAATCGCACCGCGCGGCATTTTTCTTTGACTAGCCGCTTCTCCGCAGCAACCAACAACCGCGAACCTAGGCCAAAGCGTCTGGCTTGAGGAGAGACATCGATCGTGATAACGTGACCAATTCCTCGTCGGCTAATTTCAGCAACAATGAAGCCCGAAATTCGATTCTCGGGCGCGATTTGTGCCTCTCCCGCGGAAAAACGAGACTTTCTGCTCTGGACGTGCACCGTTTCCGCTACATATGTGAACGACCGCTCGGCCAAAATATAGGTAGCCAGCTCTTCTCTCGAATAGGAAATTCCGGGAGGGAAGCACTCCTGATCGAGCCTCCACAATGCCTCAAAATCATCATTTCGCCATTCATCCTTCCGCCATTCTCGGATAGCGATATCCACCTCCGAATTGTAGCCGGACATCGGCTTCCAGAGTCGGCGAGCCTTTCTCGAAAATAATTACTAAAAATTTCGGCGAAACGGTTGATGATTTGCTATCCCTAGTCGTACCATTCGCATCTGAGGAATTGTGGTGCGTCTCCTGCTTACCGACGTCGTGGGCGCGGCTGCTCTAATTGGCCTGTGGTACTTCCTTTTCTCCCGCTATAATCGCCACAAAGGCGCGGCAGCCTTAAAGTTGGTGGAGATTGCCTGTCTCGATAAAGGCCAGATTGTTGATTCCCGGTGGCTGGGAACGTGTCGTCTGCAAGTACATCTAAGCTTTGCCACGCATTGGTTTGAGAATGCTAGAGTTACTGTGCGGCTGCTGCCTCGCGCAGTCCCGGTTCAGTGGCTTCTTTCTCTCTGGCGCAAACAGAAAGAGACAGTCACTTTTGAAGCTGATTTGGACGATGTTCCCAATTTCCATTTGGAAGTTTTCCGTCATCGCTGGCTGACCCACAACAACAAGAAAAATAGATTGTTTGAGACAGCTCAAAATTGGGAGATCTCCCGCCCCGGTCCAGTAGTGCTCACGACCCGCACCGAATGGACGCAGGAACTCACGCCCGTCGTGAACACGCTGATGACCTCTCGCGGTCACAATCTCATTACCGTACGATTTCGTCCTAAGTCGCCACACCTGGTCGCGACAATTCCTCTCGACTCTTTATCGGACGAGCAAACCGCAGCCAGCTTCTTAAGCGTTGTGAGGGAACTGGCCACTGGTGCGTCCACTTCGCGGCAGTGACTTTTTCACTCGGCAGTTCTTCCGTCCTACTTCTGTTTTGTTTAGAAATTACAAATCGCGTGCGCACCAATTAACCCACACTCTCGCCATTGAAACTCCATCCTGCGCGTTTAGCCCGAGTTGGTTGCAAATCTCTGCGCGATACGCGAATATGACTGGTTTGTCTTACACTCCCAGCTCGCATACATAGAGCTCTCATAAGGATCAGCCAAAAATGGCGAAGGCGCGTAACAAAGTAAAGGAACAAGAATCGAAGCGAGACCACTCCGAAATAAAAGCCGGCAAAGGGCAAGCTCGGCATCATGATTCCCGGCATGGGCGCGGTTGCAACCACATTTGTTGCTGGCGTGGAGGCAGTACGGAAGGGAATCGCCAAGCCTATCGGCTCGCTTACTCAGATGGGAACGGTTCGTTTGGGGAAGCGTACCGACGGCCGCTCGCCGAAAGTAAAAGAGTTTGTGCCGCTGGCGGGACTCGAAGACCTCGTATTCACCGGATGGGACATCTTCGAAGACGATATGTACACCGCCGCGTCCAAGGCGGGCGTGCTCGAAAAAGATTTGCTCAAGCAAATCAAGCCATTCTTGACTTCGATCAAACCGCGCAAAGCCGTCTTCGATCACAACTACGTAAAGCTGATCGACGGAGTGAACGTAAAGAAAGGCAAGAACAAGATGGATCTTGCCGAGCAGGTTCGTGCGGATATCCAGGATTTCAGAAAGACCTCCGGTGCGGCGCGACTGGTCACCATGTGGTGTGGCTCGACTGAGAGCTATATTGAACCAAGTGCGGCTCACCAAAGCGTGAAGGCATTCGAGAAAGCCTTGACTAAGAATGACGAAAACATCGCCCCGTCAATGATCTACGCCTATGCGTCCTTGAAAGAAGGCGTGCCGTTTGCCAACGGAGCGCCAAATCTCACGGTTGACCTTCCGGCAATGCACGAGCTCTCTCGAGAAAACAATGCCCCCATCTCTGGGAAGGATTTCAAGACGGGGCAGACCCTGATGAAGACAATTCTGGCTCCCGGATTCAAAGCCCGCTTGTTGGGACTGAACGGGTGGTTCTCCACCAATATCTTAGGAAATCGCGACGGAGAGGTTCTGGAAGATCCAGGGTCTTTCAAAACCAAGGAAGAATCCAAGCTCTCCGTTCTGGAGCATATTCTTCAGCCCGATCTTTACCCGGACTTGTATGGCAACTTCACTCACAAGGTTCGCATTAACTATTATCCTCCTCGTGGTGATAACAAAGAAGGTTGGGACAATATCGACATCTTCGGATGGCTCGGTTATCCCATGCAAATCAAAGTCGATTTCCTCTGCCGGGATTCCATTCTCGCGGCGCCTATTGTCCTCGATCTCGTATTGTTCATGGACCTCGCGCAGCGAAGTGAAGAACTGAAAGGTCTCGGAATCCAGGAATGGTTAAGCTTCTACTTTAAATCTCCAATGACGCCTCCCGGACTTTATCCGGAGCACGACTTGTTCATTCAATTGATGAAGTTGAAGAACACTCTGCGCCATCTAAAGGGCGAAGAACTAATTACTCACCTGGGGTTGGAGTATTACGACTAAGCGGTGCGAGTTCTAGAATTCCGGGTTTTGCGGTCACGATTGCGGCGCAGCATTGGAATTCCGAACCACAGGCCAAAAAAGAACACGAGGATCAAAGCTGCAATCGACAGGGAGATTGCTGTCGATTGCACTACGTGCTCCAAGACCACATAGAAATCGCCAGCGATTCCAAGCGCAAGTGGAACCAGCGCGCTCAACAGCATAATGCTCGCGAAATGGTGAAAGTGCTCTGTATTTTCACCGTCTTCAACAATCCTGTGGTAAGCGGCGGGGGTCATCAGAAGGATGACGCTTAACGTGAGCAATATGCTGCTAATTACATGAATCTGCTTCAGTAACGGGGGGAGCTTGTCGAACTCCGATAGTACAAATGTAATGAACTGAAACCCCAGGAGAGCTTGAGCTCCCGGCAAAACCATGCGGATCTCCGTCGATACCTGCCGAATTCGATCATCCAGATCATCCGCGCTCTTAGCCAATTAGCTTTTCCTTTCCGCTTGCCTGATTCTTTTCAGGGATTTGCCGGGCACTAGTTTCAAACCGTACCAGAACAAGACTGACAGCACGGTCGAGGTCGCGCCGATAATCACGCTCCAAGTGGTTCCCACCACTTTGTTGAAAAAAACATAAAGGGATAGTCCGATGCAAATAGCAAACGGCAGCAGTGCCATCGCCATAATCCCAACAACGAAGTCATTAAACTCTCTGTCGTCTTTCCCCTTTTCTACTATTCGATGATAGGGAGCAGGAGCGACGAGAAGCACCAGGGAGAAAATGTTCAGAGCAAGCGCTACCAGCACGAGGTATTTGGAAATCGGCGAGAACTGCTGATATCCGGGTTCAAAGACGGTGCGGTAAAGTGCGCCCAGTAGAATCTGCTCTCCAAGAATGAGCGTCCGCCCTTCATCGAGGGCATTTTGCGTCTTTTGGTCTATGCTGGTCATGATCCATGCTAATCATGGATTTACAGAGTAGGTGTAGATTGCCTTCCAATCCAAGAAGTTGCCCCTGGGCTCGGTTCAAAAGCCCGAAACGGGAAACAATTTGTACAACTGAAAAGATTGGGTAACCATCCTGACCGCCTTTGCGTCCAATTAGTTAGGGGTTTGTAGGCCCCGGTTCCTTCACAGGCATATAATTTAGAAAGTTCGACGTTTTCCTCTTGTGTCTCCAAGGGAGTTATTTATGAAATTTCGGCTCATCGCAATCACCGGTGCTTTAGTGGCGTTTTGTTCCGTTACTCCGTGGACGATTGCACAAAATTCGCCCAGTGCGTCTCCGAGTCCAAGCACATTCCCTGGAAATACAACTTCGCAACAGACTGACTCTGCTCCTCCCAAACCTGCGGCTGCTCCCGTGCAAGGCGCCGATCCCGACAAAATTGACCACGATGGCGGCAGGAAAGATGTCGATGCGATTGGCACGCGCCACGTAGGCTGTGATCGCGGCATGGGCAACTGGTACAGCCTGGAAAAACAAATTGGCATGGGAAAGCAATATTCCATGCAAGTGGAATCGATGTCGAAGATGATTACCGATCCGGTCATCACGGAATATGTGAACCGTGTCGGCCAAAACATCGTGCGCAATTCCGATGCGCAGGTGCCTTTTACCATCAAGGTTATTGATGATGATTCGATTAACGCGATGGCATTGCCCGGTGGATTCTTCTACGTGAACACTGGACTCATCCTCGCAGCGGATGGCGAAGCGGAGTTGGCGGGCGTGATGGCGCATGAGATCGCCCACGTAGCCGCGTGCCACGCAGCGCGTGAAAACACTCGCGGCAATCTGATGAATATTGCGTCCATCCCGCTGATTATGGTTGGCGGTCCGATTGGTTATGCGGCCTACGAAGGCGCAGGCCTGGCGCTGCCTCTGACCTTCTTGAAATTCTCTCGAAATTTCGAAGCGGAAGCCGACTTCCTCGGACTGCAATACATGTACAAATCCGGTTATGATCCGCAGGCGTTCGTCGCGTTCTTTGAAAAGATAGAAGCGCTCGAAAAGAAAAAACCGGGGACTTTGTCGAAAGCATTCGCGAGCCACCCACAAACACCCGACCGGATTACGAAATCTCAGGAAGAGATCGCGCAGATTCTGCCCGCGCGTCCTGAGTACACAGTGACTACGTCTGAGTTTGACGACGTCAAGGGACGATTGGCGTCGATCGAAAATAAGCACAAAGTTACTGACGAGAAGGAAAAGGGTAAGCCCAGCTTACGGCGTACCTCGGCGACGGATAAGAACGGAAGCGACGACAAGACGTCAGAAGATGGACGTCCAACTTTGAAACGTCGTCCCGATGACAGTAATTAGTGCAGAGTGTGTAGCGACGGGCGAGGGCGCCCGTCGCTACATTGACCAGCCAATTAGAAGCTTTCAGCTCTCAGGAAAGGCGCCCAGCCGAGTGGCTGGGCTTTTGTTTCCGTAAGACTTAATTATGAGCATCAGTGACGCTTACTTTACTGCAGGCTTCCTGTCGTTACGTTGGCTGTGTTACCGATTGCGTCTCCCGATACCAGAAGTTCCACTCTCCGGTTCTGCTGGCGGCCAGCAGAATTATCATTTGAGGCGACAGGCAAGGTATTGCCAAAGCCTCTTGAAGTGACCGAGTTTGTCGCGACACCTTGTTGCACCAAATAGTCGCGTACCGAGCCTGCGCGGTTCTCAGACAACTTCTGATTCATGTCGTCTGTGCCGATACTGTCCGTGTAGCCGCCGACTTCGATGTTGAGTCCAGGGTAGGCAAGTAGAATACCGGCGACTTTCGCCAGCTTCTCGCGTGCACCCGGCTTCAACGAGTATTTTCCAGTGTCGAATAAAACATCGGACATGCTGACGATGAGTCCGCGAGCGCTATCGCGAGTTTGAAGGATTTTATTTAACTGCTCGGACAATCGTGTGCGCATCGCCGCCTTGTCCGTCTCGGCTTGTTGCGCGGCTAAGCGGGATTTCTCCGCATCAGCTTGAGCTGCAGAGAGCGCGGTTGCTGAGGCAGCCTTGCTGTCCGCCATATCGGATTGAGCTTTCGCTGTGGCAGATTGTGCATCGGCAGCGTCGTTGCGCGCCTTCGCTGCATCAGATTCAGCCTGCGTTTTTGCAGCCTGGGCATTCGCGGTATCTGCTTGGGCCTGAGCTTTGGCGGCTTGAGCGTTGACCATATCTGCTTCAGCTTGAGCTTTGGCTGCTTGTGCCTTCACGGTGTCAGACTCGGCTTGATGCTTCTGTCGCGTCGCGTCGTCTGCTTGAGCTTGGGTTTGCGCCTGTGCATCTGCGGAAGCCTGACGCTCGTTGGCTAGACGTACATCGTCCATTTTCTTGACTGCGATCTGACGGGCGTCTTCGGCGGTTTGCACTGCCTCACGGGCAACAGCGATCAAAGGCTTTGTTGGAACGTGCTTGCTCGTGGCATATCCGTCGGCTTTGTTCATTAACTGAACAGCATGTTGATAGCTGTCGCTGGCATATGTTTCGGCTCCCTCAGACTGCGCGATACGTAAGGCATTGCGTGCTTCGAAGAATTCGAGCGGCAGCTTGGCATTCAGAACTACTGGATCGAATTTGTATCCGGTTGGAAGATATCCGCCGCGCTCCATTAGTTCATACTTCGCATTCACTGCTTCGACCGAACCTTTAGTGTCCTTACGAATAACGTTTTCGAGCACCACCACATTGCTGGGTTGCCGCACAGCGTAATAAGGTTCTGCGGTAACGATCAGTGCGAACGCCTGGAGATCGGTGGTAACCTTCAGCTTGCTGCGGTCATTACCGCCAACCAACACCTCGCCGAGATTAACGGCGCGGCCTTCGGGAGAAATGGCCCACAAGATATAAGTCAGATACTCATTGCCGAAAATTGCCGGTTGCTGGAGGTTGCCAAATTCGGCTTCGATTTCAATCGCTCCCCGTTTGCTGTTCACTTCAGCTTTTCCATCTGCTGATGGCATGAGGTCTGTGCCTGCGAAATCTATCCTGGTAGCTCCGCTGCGATGCTTATAGTTGACGGCATCGGTGGTACGGCTGGTTACCATCACACGGAATGTCGGGGTCTGAGCCAGGGGCTCGAGCGCCATGTTGGTTTGGGAATTGGTTTGAGCGAATGCATTCAGGCTCAGAACGATTGCAGCAGTTAACAATAGTTTTATTTTCAATCTATCTCCTTGGCAGATATCTGCCGTGTTGCGATCTCAAGTTTTTCAGGGACGAATCTTGTCCGCCTCAGGGTTGGAAGGCGTACGCACCGATCAAAAGTGCCGACTGGGCTGGATGTGGTCGCTTTCCTCTTATGGTGATCAGGGCCGGACACAGCGACCTAAATGAGAGTACGAATCAGCGTTCGTAGTTCTGTATACACACTCAGGAGAATTAAGAATGACAGGTGTTAGTAATTGCGTCTGAGCAAGATAGCTCACTTTGCGTGAGATTAAAATCGTTGCATCCGATGAGTAACTGGTCAAAATTGACCATCTTGCTAACCAAGGTACGCGGCATTATGCATCATGAGACTCAAGCAAGAACAAGCGCTAACGGTTCGTTGTCCTACTTGTGGCGCGAAGCCGGGAGAAAAGTGTGAGCTAAGTACCGGATTGCCCCGGACGGATCCGCACCGAGATCGGCGACTGGCTGCATCAGGAGAGTAACTCCAGAGCCACGCCGAAGTGGTCTCCATCAGATGACTGGATATAGCCTGCATTTGTAGGCCCGCTGATACTCGTAATATTGGCCATCCCCGAGCTTGTCACGAATTATGCCAATTCTTCCTCCAATAAGACTATAATTAGCGCCGATGAGTTCTGCTCCCGCGCTGAAAAAGAGTCGCGAGTTCAACCCCAAAACTTTCCTTGCGACAATTGGCGATGGTAGAAAGAGCCTGACTCTTTCCAAAAAACAAGGAATATTCACGCAAGGAGACGCTGCTGACGCGGTGTTTTACATCCAGAAAGGCAAAGTAAAACTCACCGTGGTCTCTAAGACCGGTAAAGAAGCGACTATCGGCATATTGAATGAGAGCAATTTTTTTGGCGAAGGCGCTTTAGCCGGACAGTCCTTGCGTATGGGATCGGCGGCCGCGATGACCGATTGCGAGATTCTGCGAATTGATAAGAAAGCCATGATGGAAGCGCTTCACCGGGAACACGCGTTTTCCGATATGTTTGTGGCGTATTTGCTGGCGCGCAACATCCGTTATGAAGAAGATTTGGTGGATCAGCTATTTAATTCCAGCGAGAAAAGATTAGCTCGCGTCCTTCTGTTGCTGGCTCATTTTGGCAAGGAAGGCGTGCCCGAAACCGTGGTTCCAAAAGTTAGTCAGGAAACCCTGGCGGAAATGGTTGGGACCACGCGTTCACGCGTAAGTTTTTTCATGAATAGATTCAGGAAGCTGGGCTTCATTCACTACGCGGGCGGTATAGAAGGCGGGCTACAAGTTCACAGTTCACTCCTTAATGTGGTTCTGCACGATTAGCGATTCGTGCTGGCCCCGGCGTTTCCCTGGGCATTTTTACGATCCCACCCGAAGGTTGTGCATCTCTTGCCCCAGATCTTCCGGCCTTAAGAGACTACAATGAAGATGTGAGATATTACACAACCAAAACGTTGAACGGCAGCACCACGTTCAAATGCACATTTTGTGAGCATACGGTCACGACACTCAACTTCAACAGTACAAACGGAAACCGCCGCACGCAGGCCGCAGCCATGATTAATCAGCATGCAGCGTCGGTGCATGTGCGGACGCCGTTGCCGATTAAAATCGGCGGTCGTGGTGCGCTCTGAAATCCTTCTAATGACGCCATGCGGTAACGTAAATTTAAAACCACCATACTTTTAGGCTAGATCACAAGTTTGCTTCCACGACACTCTTTTCTCTCATAGTGCACTTTTGACCAGACACACAGCAACTCTGGATGAGATAGTCCCATTACTCCGAGATTATCTACATTTCGGGGTGAAAACTTATGATGTCAAATAATGGAAGCGGAAAGCTTCGTGCAGCCGGTAAATCACAACTCGCCTTAAAAAAAAGTCAACTGCTAAAGCAGACTGAACAGCTCAATGAAGCCAATAAGAGTTTGCGCGAGCTGACCGCGCGTCTACTTCAGATACAGGACGAGGAGCGAAGACGCATCGCTCGCGACTTGCATGACAGCATCGGACAGATGCTTGCGGCACAGGGCATGTACCTATTTTCCGTAGTTGCGGAATCGAACAATTTAAGTCCTTCCGCCGCCAAAGCACTTACAGACAGCACAGACCTGATTGTGAAGATGTCGAACGAACTCCGGACAATTTCCCACCTGCTTCATCCGCCCTTGCTGGACGAGGCGGGATTGTCGTCGGCTCTGCGTTTGTATACGGAGGGTTTTGCGGAACGCAGCAAAATCAATGTGAATCTGGAGTTGAATCCTAATCTGGGGCGGCTATCAGACGAGTTCGAAATCGCGATCTTCCGTATTGTGCAGGAATGCCTTACGAACATTCATCGCCATTCCGAAAGCCCGACAGCAAGCATTCGCCTCGACGTTTCCTCCGAGGAAATCACGCTCGAAATTAAAGATGAGGGGAAGGGAATACCTCATAAGAAACGATTGAGGGCGGCTGCGGGACGCACGCATGGAGTCGGCATTCGGGGAATGCGGGAGAGAATTCTACAACTCGGTGGAAACGTGGAGATCAACTCCAATGGGCGCGGGACGGCTGTGATTGCCAGGCTTCCAGTAGCGAGAACCTATTTTCCCCAGACGGGAATCATCTCGGCGGAATTGTAAAAGAATTTCGCAAAAGTTCGCGAGGGATCTGCGAGCCAAACCCTAAGTTACTTTGAAGGTTAAGCTGGTCTGAGCCATTTGCTGCACTCCAGGCAACGTGTCTTGGATCGCGATGTGATTAACCCGCAGAAAGGGCACATCTGCTGCGATCCCAAATCGTCGGTGCCCATATTATTCTTGAGTTTTCGAAATGAGTTAGTTACGAATCCGAGAATTCTATGGACCCTGACGACAAACCGAGGTAAGAGGGGATTCATGGCTGAAACTCCGATTCCTCACGATGACATAGCCATGCCCAGCGATTCTGTGCAGGATTGCTCACAATACACAATCGCCGTCGCTAGATCGAGAATTTAATTACGCAGCTTCTTTCGCCGCCAGGGTCTGCACTCGATTACGGCGCTCCGATGGCGATCCCACAATCTTCATTTCTTTCCAGTCATACGCCAGCTCTTTGCCGCAGTCCAAGCACACGACATAGGTTCCCGTCAGCGCTGCTGCAGTGTTTCGGCGAACTCCTGCGCGGACCGTCATAGGAAAGCTGAAGCGGTTATGCCAGCATCCGAAGAAGACGTCAAACAATTTTCCAATCATGTTGCTACCTCCCCACAGGCGGCGATACTCCCGCCTCTGCTCAGAACCCTGTGAATCTGAAAACGATCACCTTCTACTTAGATTCAACTCTGGATTAAAGGGTTCGATTTAGGTGGGCGAGTATTTGGTAATACGCAATTTCCCGTACCGGGAAAATGCGTATCAGCGGCAAATACAAATAGGAAAATGGAGCTAGCTAGATTTTTTCCGAACTCGGCTTCTTGTGTCCCTGACACTTCGAAACAATCGCTGAGCGAAGCCGAGTGCGGAGGTCGTCAGGAAGTTCGTAGAGTTTGGAATCGCGGTATATTTCGATGGTCTTCTTGGTGGTATCGCAGACAACGTAGCAGTTGTGGCACCAGGATAAGTGACCTTCTAGTTCAGTTTTTGTACGGTCGTCAATGACGCCGTCCAGGTAATTGGTTAGCTCTTGCAGAAATTCAGAGCATTTCACTGGTCACCATCTCCGGGTTCAAATGTTGGTTTTGCATCAGCGCTTCCACGTTTCTGAAAAAACCGGCTCAATCTCTCTCGCAATTGCAACCGGGCTCGCAACAGTCTCGACTTCACCGCCGGAATGCTCAACTCAAGAGCGTCCGCGGTTTCTTCAGTTGAAAGACCTTCCACATCCCGCAGGACAAAAACCGTCCTGAAACTCGCGGGCAAGCCTTGTATCGTGCGGGTCAAAATTTCCCGCAACTCAGCCTGATTATATTGCTGCTCTGGATTGGGGCTCCAATCCGCGACTTCTCGCGGCAGCGAATCTTCTTCTGTTTTTACATCCTCATCGAGCGAGACCGTGCGTTCAGGCCGGCGGCGACGCAACTTCATCAACGCTTCGTTGACGGCGATGCGTACTAACCACGTGTAAAACTTCGACTGACCCTGAAACTGCTTCAGATTGTTGTAGGCCTTGAGGAACGCGTCTTGCACAACGTCTTCCGCATCTTCGCGGTTTTGCGTTATGTGTTGCGCAATACGAAATACGTTCCGGTCGTATCGTTTGACAAGTTCTTCGAACGATCCGACATCGCCTTCCTTGGCCGCCTGAACCAGTGCCAGCTCGTCGCTAACCGGCTCACTTACTTTTGGTTGGATGGTACTCATTGTTCCTTCGATGCAACTATTTTTGGGGATTCGCTGGCCAGGCCAAGTTATTATTTTACTTGGTAACCCCGGCTGGTGCGGTAACTCTTTTAACGTATCTTTGACGTATCCACGCTCGCCAAGTTTGAGTTAAATTCAAATTATTGGGAGCCGCAGTAGATCAGGTCCTATCGTGACCGGCGTGATCCGTGGAAGTCATCTTATAATCAGTACTTAGCCGAGTGCTAGCAGAATACATTTTGCAGGTGGGACGTGCAGGGAAGCATGCCAGACCGTAATTGGGTGGAGCAAATCGTCGAGAAGGCAGTATCGCGAATACTCGAAAGTCACCTGCCACAGTTGCGGAAAGACCTTATTGAAGGAGTGCTAGAAGAGCTTCGGCCAGCCTTGGAAAGCGCTGCTACTCAGCCAGTTAGCCCAAACGACGCTAATCCGGAAGCCTCTGCCGACCTGCTGAAGGCAATCTCCTCGATCCACGCGGGCACCAATCAGAAAGAGATTCTTCGCGCCCTCCTCGACAGCACGGTTCATTACAGCGGCCGCTCGGCACTGTTCGTGATCAAGTCGGGACTTGCGACTGGATGGCAGGCGCGAGGGTTCTCGAATAGCGACGACATAAAAGATTTTGCACTCGATGTGACCGGCGGTCTCAGTGCCCAAGCTTTGCAGTCGCGAGCCGCCTCAAGAGGGATGGCTGATCAAGTCGATCCCGCGTTCGTCTCACACTTCGGGGCATCGAAGGATGGCCGGGTGTTGATCCTGCCATTGCTCCTAAAAGACAAGATTGCGGCTCTGGTCTACACAGACGCTGGAAATGACGAGAACGGGAGCATCGACACCAACGCGCTCGAAATCCTGGTTACCGCGACAGGTGCATGGCTGGAAGTAGCCTCGCTGCGTAAGCAGACACAAAAAGATGGCTTGGCGGATTCAGCAGGCGAGAGATTCGACGCTGCACCAGCCATGCAAGCAGCGCCTTCTTTTTCGGATCCATTCGCCTCACACGCTCCCATGCACACTGCTCCGAAAGCATCTCGGCGGCAACCATGGAGACTGCATCCGCCGTGGCCGAGCATGCCCCGGCAGCAATGGCGGCAGCCGCTCCATCGTCCGCTCCTGTAGCCCCGCAGATGTCGCCTGACGACAGTGATACTCACCGGAAGGCGCAGCGTTTCGCGCGGCTGCTTTCGGACGAGATCAAACTTTATAACCAGGCGAAAGTGGCAGAAGGCCGGAAAAATCGGGACTTGTATGATCGCCTGAAGGAAGACATCGATAAAAGCCGGGGGACGTATCACAAGCGCTATGGAAACACTGTGGCCGCGAGTTCGGATTATTTCAATCAAGAGCTGGTCCGTAGCCTGGCCGAAGACGATGTTTCGCTTATGGGTCCAAATTTTCGAACTTAAACTTGCATCAAACTGATTAGGTAGTACTCTGAATTAGTTGAATAACGTGGTTGCTCATCTTCGCCGAATCCTCTCAGGCCGAAAACTTTTAACTCTGGTCGCGATTGTTGCGTCTGGCTTTTCTGCGTTGGCTACTCTGGCCGCTGCACAGTCTGCCACGGATGCTGCCGGGTCGACTACCACCCAATCCACTGCAACTAAGCCTAAAAATCAAGCGACAAAGAAACCTGCTGCAAAGAGCGCGAAGAAGAAGACTTCCGCCACGGCCCGCAAAACTACCGCGCGAAAGAGAGTCGCTCGCAACTCTCCGCGATTACGCCGCATGAGGCAGGCATTCGTCGCTTCCAGCAGTTTGAAGCCGATGTCGCGTCAATTGCTGCAGGACCGCACTCCGGCCGCCTATGCGGGGGTACAGGCTTATGCAGTTCGGCACACCAGAGAGGATGCTGGCGCCCTTGCGTGGCTGGTACTGGGCTATGCGCATGTAGTCGACCACGACTATCAGAAAGCAATCGATCCGTTGAATCGGGCGAAACTGCACGCCGGAGATTTAGGCGACTACGTCAATTACTATCTCGCGACTTCCTATCTACAAATAGGGCGAACCTCCGAGGCGATCGCAGTTCTGAGTGAATTCGATAAGACTTATCCCGAGTCACTTTTGATCCGCGATGCACACGTGCTGTATGCAAATGCTTTATTAACCGATAACCGGGCGCCGGAAGCAATCGCGATTCTGGAAAAAGATCGTCAACCCACCCGTTCAGATCTTGAATTCGAACTGGGACGCGCCTATGCCGCCGCGGGTCAACTGGAAAAAGCCACGACAATCTTCCGCAACCTCTACTTCACAATGCCGCTCAGCGCGGAAGCAAACCAAGCTGAAGGCGAACTTCATAAACTGGCCGGAGCATCTCCTATCGCTGCCAACATAAACGAACGCCGCACTCGTGCTGATCTGCTAATGAAGGGCAAGCGCTTCAGTGAGGCAGCCGACGAGTATCGCAATTTGCTCGATAGCCTGAGCCCCGGTGATCGTCCCGCAATTCAGCTTCAAATGGCAAAAGCTCTGCGTGAGGCGGGACGTAACAAAGAAGCCAAGCAGACGCTCGACTCTCTTCCAAGCCTTACTCCCGAGCTAAATGCTGAGCGCCTATTTAATCTCGGCGAAATGTCACGCGCCGCGAACGATGATGACAGTTTTCTGAAATATCTCGACCAGATCCGGCAAGTCTCTCCCACTAGCCCGTTGCTCGAACAGGCTTTGCTTTCGGCTGGCAACATCTACTTACTGCGAAAAGACTACGACCACGCCATCGATTCTTATCGTGAAACGCAGCAGCGATTTCCTCAAGGCGCCCGCGCTCCCTATGCGCATTGGAAAGTTGCTTGGCTGAGTTTGCGGCAAGGACGAAACAAAGAAGCCGAAGCCGGATTCGAGCAGCAGATCGCCCTTTATCCTGATTCGAATGAAGTTCCGGCTGCCCTCTATTGGCGCGGGCGCTTGGCAGTAGAAGATAACGACCTGCCGATGGCAGCAGCTTACTTCCAGAAAATCTCTTCACGTTTCCGCAATTATTATTACGGCGAACTGGCAAGGCAAGACCTTAAGAAAATCAAGCTCGACGGTGATCCGCCGCATTACGCGTTGTTTGATCGCGTGACTCCCATCAGCTCCGATCCCAAAGGATTAGAAGATGAACTGCCCGCCGACAATCTGCGCGTACAGAAAGCTCATTTGCTGGAGAACGGCGGCTTAATGGATTTTGCCGTCCGTGAGCTGCGGGCAGCGGCGGAGGATGAAAAAGGGAACTGGCTTGCCCCGGAAACCGCAAGAATGTATCAGGATGCCGGGCGTTATGACATTGCTTTAGAAGTGCTCAAGCGCGCCGTGCCGAATTATTTCGCAGTCGATGTCCCCAGCCTTCCTCGATCCTACTGGGAAGCCTTGTTTCCTAAGCCGTATTGGTTTGACCTTAAGAGATTCTCGTCTACCAATGCGCTTGATCCATATCTTGTAGCTTCTCTGATTCGGCAAGAGTCGGAATTCAATCCGAATGCTGTTTCTAGGGCGAATGCTTTGGGACTTATGCAGCTGTTGCCTAAGGTGGGTAAAACAGTCGCCAAACAACAAAAGCTGAAGCATTTTTCCGCTACTCAGTTATTTCAGCCTGGCATCAATTTGCAGCTGGGCACAAAATATTTCCGTTCCATGGTCGATCAATTTGGATCCTTCGAATATGCCCTCGCCGCCTATAACGCAGGAACGAATCGAGTGCAGGACTGGCTGGGACAAGGCAAGTATCGCGATCCACAAGAGTTTGTCGAATCCATTCCTTTCACAGAGACGCGCGAGTACGTGGAAGCAATTCTTCGCAATGCGAACGTCTACCGGCAGCTTTACGGAACGCCATAAGTGACCCGTCTCATCCTGCGAAACAATTTCTTTTTATCGGGGATAGAGTCGTTATTGGGGAACAAAGGTGCTGAAATTCCTGTGTGTACCTTACGTCCATATTGGTTTAGGATTTTGTTATGCCCGGTAAAGTGGCGAAGATCGGAACCTTCAGCGATTGGGTAGGACTGTTTGACGACTGGCGCAAAGACATTGGCGTCAACCATTCTGAGATTGCTGACTTCAAGTTCGATACGCTTTTCGGAGCGGTCGAAACTGACGAGATTCAGTTCGGCTCTTACAAAGGACGCCGCAAGTGGGAGAACCTGCGCCAGATTCCAACGCAGCAAATGCGTGATGCTCTGCTCAACATGATCGTGTATCAAGGCGACACCGAGTTCGCCAGTGTAGAGCAGCAACGCAATCTCTTCGAAAGCGCGCCGACTGACTGGGACCGCAAAGCCATCACGCGCGTCATGATCGAAGAAATGCGCCATGGCTGGCAGATGTGCGCCCTTCTAGTCGAACACTTCGGATACTCGGGCAAGGTAGAAGCGCAGAAAATGCTCGAACGCCGTGCCTTCGAAAACAAGCGTCTACTCGGCGCATTCAATGTCGACGTCGATAACTGGATGGATTTTTTCACTTATACCGACTTTGTAGACCGTGATGGCAAGTTCCAGTTGCAGATGCTGAAGTACTCGGCATTCGCACCCCTCGGGCGCTCCATGTCATATATGTTGCGTGAAGAGGCCTTCCATATGGGTACCGGCAACGACGGCCTTCGTCGCATCGTGCAGGCTGGCGTCGTGCCTCCGTGGCTCATTCAAAAATATCTCAACAAATGGATTTCAAGTTCCTATGATCTTTTTGGCACCGACAATTCTTCATCAGCACATTGGGCATACGTGTGGGGAATTAAGGGGCGTTACGACGAGCCGAAGAATGATCAGACCGCAAAGCTCGATGAGCTGAACGACTACAACCGGCATTTGTATCGCGATGAGGTTGCCGGCTTAGTAGAGCGCTTGAACATCGTTCTGGGTCCGGGACACGAGAAGCTCTACGCTCCGAATATTAAATTCAATCGTGCTATCGGACGATGGGCCGGGCAGAAGTTCCACGCGCAAAGCGGCGAGCCACTTGATGACCGGGCCTACGAAGAACATGTCAAAGACTACATGCCGTCGCCAGAAGACAAGAAGCTTTTGCTGGATATCATCAGCAATGAAAAGAAATGGATCGCTGCCAAAGAAGGCGCGCGCGATCCTTTGTCCACAATTGGCGAGCCACGCAAATCAGCAATCAATTTATAGTGGTAGGTTGATTTTGCAATGCGTAGCGCGACAACCACCTGGTGACAGCCGCCCTCGGCTGTCCGCCCTTTAAAGTGACTGCCACTATTACCAACACTACGAATCGCGACAATCCGCCACCACTCGCCTATACGTTGAGCGAGCTGATGGTTGTCACCGCCGCCCGAGAAATTAAAGACAAAGAAGTTGTTTTCGTCGGCATGCGCTTGCCTTTGATAGCGTTCGTTGTCGCCAAGAAAACCCACGCTCCCGAGGCCATTGGACTCTTCGAAAACGGCGTGATCCGTTCGACGCCAGCGTCAGAACTGATCTACACCATGGCCGATCCGCCAAATATTCTCGGAGCCACTCAATGTCTCGACATGCTGGGTGTCATGAGCCTTTTGCAGTCAGGCCGCGTACACCTGGGATTCCTAGGAGCAGCGGAAGTCGATCGCTTCGGCAATTTGAACTCCACCGAAGTTCGCGGACCAAGAGGATTGATTCGCCTTCCCGGCTCCGGAGGAGCGTGTGACATCGCATCGCTAGCTCATCGATTCGTAGTGTTGCTGGAACACACCAAGGAGCGTCTCCCCGAACGGGTTTCGTTCTTAACGAGCCCTGGCAATGGCGACGGCCCAGGATGGCGCAAGCGTACTGGACTTCCGCGAGGCGGCCCTGCGGCAGTAATAACGACCAAAGCTGTTCTTCGCTTCGGAGACGATGCGGAGGCGTATCTTTCTTCCGTGCATCCCGGCATTGAAGTCGAAGATGTCTTAAGTAACATCGGCTGGAAACTTAAAGTCGGACAAAACTTGGCCACCACGCCGGAGCCAACAGCCGAAGAATTGCAAGCTATCCACGAATACGATAAAGAAGGATTTTGGACCAGCTGACGTGGCACGGATACTCTCGTGTCCGCGCATTTTGATATGACACCCCAAACAATGCCGCCGTTTTCGCGAATCACACTCGACCTTCAACCGCCCGTCGCCCGCGTCACTTTGCAAAATCCCCCACTCAACATAATTGATATTCCAATGATGGAAGAATTGTCTCAAGCGCTCGCTGGGATAGAAGCCAATCCGCAGATCGCTGTGCTAGTCCTCTCCGGTTCGCAGCAAGCTTTTTCGGCCGGAGTCGATGTCGCCGCCCATACACCGGAGAACGTTGGGAACATGCTCACGAAGTTTCATGCCATCTTTCACGCCATAATCGGCTCTACGAAAGTGAGCATTGCCGCAGTGCGCGGCCATTGCCTCGGCGGAGGTGCCGAGCTGGCATTGGTTTGCGATCTCGTATACACATCCGAAACGGCAACCTGGGGCTTTCCGGAAATTAAACTCGGTTGCTATCCACCTGTGGCCGTGACGGTTCTGTCTGCGCTTGTAGGTCACAGGCATGCGGCTGATCTGATTTTGACAGGACGCAGCATCAGCGGCAGGGAAGCAGCCAATATCGGCCTCGCCAATGCCGCAGTAGCCGACTCCGAGGTCGAAACAGTCGTGAAAGAGTCCATCGATCATTTGGAAAAGCTCAGTCCGGCTGCCCTCGCTGTAACCAAGAAAGCGATGTATGGATGGCATGCGATTCACTTCGACAAAGGTTTAGCCCGAGCCGAAAAGATCTATTTAGAAGACTTGATGAAAACCGAAGATGCCCAAGAGGGGATTACCGCGTTCATGGAGAAACGCGAGCCGGAGTGGAAAGCAAAATAACGAAATGTTCGCGACTACTCAAAAAGCAAGTGAGTTTTTTGTAAGCGCCAAATTAGATACGGCAACATCGTAAGCGACAGAATCAGCAAGGCATGAAACAGGCCATCAGGTATGCTCAGAACGGAAGCCCCTAAGGCGAAGTCCATGCTGATATGTCCGAGTCCACTGGTCACGGCTGTTCGGCTGGCATGAACCTGCGCTGTGCCACCGACCAACGCGATCAGGACCAGCCCAACAGCGGGCCAAACGGCTTTTAATCTTTGACGGGCGGCGATAATCCCGATTCCCCAACCGATGAGAATCGGCGCACCAAAATACAGCAACCTGCCAACCCCAAAATAGAAGATCGCTAACCCATCGATTCGGACGAACGGCGTGTCGGCTCCTGGCAGAAATATCTTCCAACCCGACCACAAAATTAACAAAGCAACGAACCAGATCCCAGCAAGCAGGAAAATTGGCGCGAGACTGAACATCGCCCAAGGCGCTCGAACACACCAAGCTTGGAACTGGCGGCGCTCAATCATTGCCTTGGCGAGATCATCCATGCCTCCCAACCGGGCCAAGGCTGCGGATTCCGCATCCGCTCGGCTGCGTCCCGAGCGTTCTTCTTCCACCCGCAGATCGGCCAGATGATCGCCGAGTTCCGCCAGATACCGTCGTACATGTCGCGGCGCAACGCCAGCTCGCAGCAAGCGTTCACGAAGCTCATGGAATGGCTTCGTCATGTTGTCCTCCCGTCAGCATCGTTTGAATTGCAGCCGCTAGATTGGTCCAAGACTTCGATAGATTCGCCAGTCGGCGCGATCCGACGCGGGTCACAGAATAATAAATACGGTTCCGGCCATTAACCGTCTTCCGCCTTGACCTGAGCGCTCCCTCGCGTTCCAGCCCATGCAGCACTGGATAGACGACACCTTCACCAACTGCAACCACCGAGCCAGTCCGGTTGCGGATTGCTTGAACAATCTCGTAGCCATACATTTCTTCTTGTTGAAGCAGTCTAAGGATCAGGAGCTCCGGAACTCCATTCATAAAATCCGGATTGGTTTCGCGCGTTGCCATCAAAGGGCATGATACCTTTCGGTTCAATGTATTGCAAGAAATAGGTGTCCGCGCTCAAATCCTGTCGATTTAAAACGAATACGCTCTCGGCTTTCTGCCCGCCGTGACTTCACGGTAAGTCCCAATGTCTCTGATTGTCTGACGCTTCTCGTGCGTACAATATCAAACATGTCTAAATTCCTATCCATGCAGGAATCCATAGCCGAGTTCATCCCTGACGGATCTTCCGTTGCACTCGGCTTGCAACTGGAGCAGATGATCCCTTTCGCCGCCGGTCACGAAATCATTCGCCAGAAAAAACGCGGTCTCACTCTGATCGGGCCAATTTCTGACATTCTCTTTGATCAATTGATTGCCGCCGGGTGCGCCGAGAAGGTCATTGCCGCCTGGGTCGGTAACGTTATGATGGGCTCCGCTTACAACTTCCGCCGGGCTGTCGAAGAAGACGGAATGAAAGTCTTCAATATGACGAACTTCACCATCGCGCTTGCGTTGCAGGCAGGCGCCATGGGAGTTCCTTTCCTGCCGACTCGCACTGCGCTCGGAAGTGATCTAACCAAAGGGAATCATTTTTTCTATCAAGTAATCTCCCCATTTGAACCGAAAGAAACTCTTTGGGCTGTGCGTGCACTGGTTCCTGACGTAGCCATTGTGCACGTGCAGCGCGCGGATCGCGAGGGAAACGCGCATTGCTGGGGAAATTTCGGAGTCATGATTGAAGCTGTTCGTGCAGCCAAACGAGTCATCGTTGTGGCGGAAGAAATTGTAGATACTGAGGTGATTGCCAGCGATCCGAACAGAACAGTGATCCCAGGATTCCTGGTGAACGCAGTCGTTGAATGTCCGTACGGGGCTCATCCATCCCCAGTTCAAGGATGCTACAAACGCGATGACGCATTCTTTCGGGATTATCATCGGCAAACAAAAACCAAAGCAGACTCAGACTTCTGGCTAGACCAATGGATCTACGCCGTAAAAGACCGGGCTGCCTATCTGACTAAAGTTGGACACGTCAGAATTGAAGATTTAAGAGTGAAGAGGCACGCCTATGCTGCGCAAACGGATTTCGGATATTAAAATAGAAGCAGAGAATGTTGGACTCAAAATGGACTACGAAATCACACCTGCAGCAGTGAATGAAGAAGTGAAGGCACAAGCCGCCGATGTTTTTACCCTGCTAGACGTTCGTGAGCCCTGGGAGGTCGAAATGGCCAGTATTGCAGGAAGCAAACACATTCCCATGGGCGACATTCCCAGCCGCGCCCACCAGGAGCTTGATCCTGACGAGCACATCATTGTCGTTTGCCATCACGGAGTGCGTTCTATGACGGTAACCAACTGGCTGCGTCAGCAAGGATTCGAGAAAGCTCAGTCTATGCGTGGCGGAATCGACGCCTGGTCGCGACAAGTTGACCCAAAAGTTCCTACCTATTGATTTGGACAAAACGTTTGATTTTCGGCAAAAAAGAAATATCGCGAAATGAAGAACTACCGCGAAGTAAACAGGTGTCCGAGCTTCTCTTTTTTGGTCTTCAGATACTCTTCGGAGTGAACGTTGTGAGCCGCTTCGCAGGGCACCCGCTCAGTCACCACGATTCCGCCTTGTTCAAGGGCCGCAACCTTTTCTGGATTATTCGAGAGTAGGCGAACTCGTGAAACTCCGAGCGACTTCAATATTTCAGCGGGCAAAGTGAACTGCCGATGATCCGCTTTAAATCCCAGTTTCTCGTTAGCTTCAACAGTATCTAATCCACAATCCTGCAGTTCGTACGCTTGCAACTTCGCCATTAGACCGATGCCGCGGCCCTCCTGCTGTTCATAGATCAGCACTCCAGAACCTTCTTCCGCAATCATCGCCAACGCCATCTCGAGTTGGGCGCGGCAGTCGCAACGCAGAGACCCAAAAACATCGCCAGTAAGGCACTGCGAATGAATACGGACCAACGGAGCATTGGCTTGGACATCTCCCATCACGAGTGCAACGGCCTCTTCCGTGCGCCGGTTACCGTCGGTGCCAAAGTCCCCTTTGAAGCCAAAAATGCGAAACGCACCCCATCGGGTAGGGAAGTCAGCCGAGGCGATCTGTCGAACGCTTGAACTCACAACATCATTATAGGCAGAATTGATCACACCTATTCGATGACAATGCTTTCGCAAAGATGCGCTCTCGGCGTGATTTGACGACTAGGTGACAACACGGCGTTTAACCGCCAAAAAGCCATCCGCGCTCAGAACGACCAAAGGTAACCAAAGGTAACCGCTGCTGCGCCAGACAGTAATCTGGTGCTTCTCTCAGGAATCAGAGAAACTGGTTTGTTACATAAAGCGAAATGGTTTCTTCTAGAAAAATCATAGGCATAGCGCTGCTTTTGTTTCTCGCCCATGCAATGGTAATTTTCATGCTGGGCAGTAGCAGCAGAGTGGGTCCGGCATTGTCGGACGCCATCCAACTGGCATTGGGCACCGTGGCGCTTATGGCTTGCATTCGGGCAAGCCACAGCTCCGATCGGCTGGGGCGCCATTTCTGGCAGCTCGCGACCGTCTCCTACAGCATTTGGGTGTTTGCCCAGATGATGGGTACCGCAGGCAATTTTGTTCCCTATCCCGACTACTTCCGAGGAGTCATTAATCTCTTATTCTGCTTCTGGTTCGGACCTCTGGCCATGGCGCTGTTCCTGGACCCCGAGCACGAGCCCAAGGGCATGGACTTACTCCTCATCCTTGACTTCGTTCAGGGAACGATTTTCTGCGTCGCGGCTTATTTATATTTCTTTTACATCCCATCGCTGTCCGAATCCTCCACAGATCTGGCGCATTCCGTTTGGGCGCCCTATTTCTTCGGTTATGTCTTGTTAGCCGTTTCTTCTTTGTTGCGCTCGTTTTTCACCAACTCTGTAGTTGTTCGCAAGCTCTTTGCCCGGATGGGCATTTTCTTACTGTGCTCGGTTTCGGTGGATGCACTCTATTATTACGGTCCGGGCGCTGGTCTGAAGACCGGCGCATGGTTCGACCTGTTGTGGAGCGCCTTACTGGTTGCGCCTATCTGGGTTGCAGCGACCTGGCACACGGAAGAGGTGATTAAGTCCGACGACAAGACTGCCCCGCTGCATGCACGCGGGTTGATTGTTACTCAACTATTCCCGCTCCTTTATCCTTTTCTTATTTTGGTAATGTTTACGAAAATCGCCCAAGCCCGCATAACACTGGCGGCTGTCGTGGTTCTGGTTTCGTTTCTATGTTCCAGCACTCGCTTATTGATCACTCATCAGCGGCTGCTCCGAGCGCAGGAAGCTCTACGCAAAGAAGCGACTCATGACGGCTTAACTGGCTTCTGGAATCGCGTAGCCATCGTTGACATTCTTCAACGCGAACTTCTTCGCTCTGGACGCAATGGCAGCACCACAGGTGTGATTCTCGCCGATGTTGACCGCTTCAAGTCAGTGAATGATACTCACGGCCACGGTGCCGGTGATGCAGTCCTCTGTGAGATGGCGAATGAGTTGACCTCCGCGGTGCGTCCTTACGACTCGGTTGGCCGCTATGGCGGCGAGGAGTTTCTGATTGTGGCTCCCGGATGCACTCTCGAAGAAACCTGGGAATTAGCCGAGCGCGTCCGGGATTCCGTAGCCAACCGCGTGACATCAGGCCAGGTTCACAAACTTTCCATCACTTTGAGTTTAGGGTTTGTGGCAGGCACCGCTGACTCTGATATCGAATCATTGCTGCATGCGGCCGACGATGCCTTGTACCACGCCAAACGATCAGGGCGGAATCGCGTTGAGCCGCAATTGCCGCCTTCCGGCACCGAAGGGATTACGTCAACATCTCGCAATTACTGATGTGTAAACCCGCGTTCCGCATTACCAGGTTCCATACCGGTTATGCCGCCGCTCGGGAAATAATTTGATCAACACAAGACCGGCAACAAATCCGCCGACATGCGCCCACACCGCGACCCCGCCTGTCGATTGTGTTGAATAAGCAATGCTGGTCGCCGCCCCGCTTAGGAATTGAATAAGAAACCAATATCCCAGCACAATCCACGCCGGCAACCACCAAAAGGTGAAAAAGATAATCAACGGCACCAAAGTCAGAACCCGCGCTCTCGGATACAGAAGAAAATAAGCTCCCATCACGCCGGCAATTGCGCCACTTGCCCCGACCGTGGGCACGTCCGATCCCGGATTTAACAAGATATGTGTGATCGCGCCTACAAAACCCACAACTAAATAAAAAATTAGAAACTGAAAGTGTCCTAGATAGTCTTCGATGTTGTCGCCAAATATCCAAAGCACCCACATGTTCCCGATCACGTGCAGCCACGATCCGTGCAGAAACATGGAGCTTAGAATAGTGAGGAAGGCGCCAGTTAAATTCAGATGCGGCACTCCGCTGAGCGCTCCAGTAACTCGAGCCGGCACGATCCCAAATTCGAAGATGAAGGCGTTCAATGCGCGATGGCTCTGTGCGCCAATCGAAACTTCATAAAGAAAGATGAGAGTATTTAGCGCAACCAGAAAATAGGTGACGTAGGGCGTGCTGAATCGGGGAGTATCGTCGCGAATGGGAATCATGCGGGATCAACAATCAAGTAATTAGGCGATGTAGTGAGTGCCCGTCTTTCTTGTTCTTGAGAAAGCCCGGGAGTTGCGCCTCTCACATGGACTCGGCAAACGCGCCACCGGACATTGTTAGACTAACAAAGCTAGACTAACAAATAACCGAATCCCGCAATCGCAATTCACAGTCTCCCATGAACGGCATTCTCATCATCGATAAGCCCTCGGGATTCACTTCGCACGACGTTGTCGGTCGGGCGCGGCGCATCCTGCATGAACGCTCGATCGGTCACCTGGGAACCCTCGATCCCATGGCGACCGGAGTTCTGCCGCTCGTGATCGGCAATCTTACACGCCTAGCCCAGTTCTATACGTCTTGCGAAAAGACTTACGAAGGAATAATCCGTTTCGGATTCCCGACCGACACCTATGATGCCGAAGGGGAAGCGCTCGGTCCTATTCAACCTGTTAGTCTTTCGTTGGAGCAACTCCAGGAACTCGCACGTAAATTCGTGGGTGTGATCTCACAAACTCCGCCGCCGTTCTCCGCCAAAAAGATTAAAGGAGTGCCCGCCTATAAACTCGCCCGCAAGAAGCAGGACGTGGCGCTCGCACCAGTCCAGGTGGAAATCAAAGAATTCGAGATTCTGAATTTGAATAGCGATCGCGCCACCTTTCGTGCCCGAGTCGCATCCGGAACCTACATTCGCTCCATCGCGCACGACATCGGCCAGCAACTCGGTTGCGGAGCACATCTCGAATCTCTCCGAAGAACCAGCGTCGGCGAATTCGGCATTTCCGAGGCGTGCACATTGGAACAAATAGACACAGCCCTCAAAGCCGGAAGCATCGACGAACTTCTCATTCATCCCCGAAAGCTGCTGCCAGAATTTCCCAGCGTGACGGCCAATGAAGAAATGGCGGCAAGAATTCGCCGTGGCCAAGCCGTAAACCTGCCAGAACTCTCCAAAGCACGACTAGTAAAGGTATTCGAAGGACAAAGGGAGCTCATCGCGATCGCGACGCGTGTGGCCGGAACACTATTCCATGCCAAGATCGTCTCGCAACAGAACCTTTACGCCACCTGGCCAATGGCAACCATCTCTAAAAGATTTATGTAGGCCCCTCGCCATCACTCACGTAGGGACAGCCGCCCTCGGCTGTCCAGCCGAGCATAGCTCGGCACGTTCTGCAGCGAGCCGCTAACATCTACTGCACTATAGGCGAGCAGCACGGCTTCTCCACCGGCTTCGGTTCCATCAACTCCACCCGCGTGAAATTCGGATCATACATATTGAACTGCCACTTCCCATCGCGCCCGATCTGCGGTTTCTCTCTCAGCTTTGTATCCGCGCTTGACAGCAGTTTCGTATCCAGCCTTCACGCTCGGCACGCCCAAGGCAAAATGATGCATTACTCCCAACTCATGAGGATCAGGGTTATGCACATTCAACATGTACTCTAGCCAATCCGTCCCATCAGGCACGCGCATATCCACCCAGTCCGTCTCGTTGTCCTTCATGCCGCCATGCCAGATTTCCTTGAATCCCAAAATGTCTTTATAGAAATGGTCCGACGCCGCCCGATCTTTGACCACGACGCCGACATGAATAATCCGCTGGGAAATTCGGCTATCAGGAAGATACTTCCCGAAGTTGCGGCTATGGATCGATCCCGGCATTAGCTGCACAAACTCCACATCGTGCCCATCAGGATCATTCACGTCAAAGCCTCGGTTTCCGTCCAGCATCGGCTCAAGCTTCTCCGGAACCTTGACGCCTTTGCTAGCCAGGTAAGCGCGCATCTGCTCAGCATCCGAAGTCTCAAAGGAAATATGGGATAGCCGGTCTTCTTTTTGATCTTTTAGTTCAGGAAATACCTCGATGTACTGATGATCATTGACTTTAAAGTAAGTCAACAGCAGCCCAGTGCCTTCCGCCGGAGGCTTGTCCAAACTAAAAGGCTCTTGGAACCCGAGCACTCCCGTATAGAACTTCCGAGCAGCCGCCATGTCATCGGTTTTGAGTCCAATGTGAGCCACGCCAACAATTTTTGGCCGTGTGATCGATTGTGATGAAGCGGAATCTGTAGACTGGGAAAATGCCGGCAACGAAAACGCAATCAGCAGGGAAGCGAGCAGTAGACGACGGTAAGAGTCCATCGGCTGAGAATAATTGCCAGCTTCGGATTGTCAAGGGTCAAAATCTTTTGGCAACGTCCAAAATTGGTGTGACTACAAAATTGGTGTGACTATAAGAGACCAGATAATTGATCAGTGAAAGTTGCTGTTTTAGCCTTAGCCGTAACAATCGCCAGCCCGAGGCATGCCGCAATGATGATCTCCGCAATCACCGGACCCAGAAAGAAGTAAGTGTACGAGTTCATCGCCAACACGCTATACGCAACCAAGAACGTGGTTAAAATCGGCCGCAGGCGCGTCGCGTTCGTTTTCGCCATCGAGCCGAGTTGCCAGAAGAGAACCGCCTCAGCCGTAAGGGATATCGTGGCGGTCAGCCCCATCCCGCGATAGAAATCCCAAAAGCTCCGTATATGTCCCATCAGTAGAAACTGATTCATCTTCATCGCCTGCACGGCCACAGTGGCGGGGCCCGGCTCTGTCTTGCCAAAGACCCCGCCTATGGTGTGCAGCAGCGCATGAATAAACGTCAAGACCGCTGCGATGCGAAGGAACAGAGTGGGCTTCGTCACGATCAGTCTCCCTGTGCCGCTTTGGCGTATAGCGCCAGAATGTCGCCCCAGGCGCCCGGTCCATCGAAGATCGCGCGCAACTGCTCATAGCCCTCGCCATGGCGCTCTAGCTTGCTGTGCTCTAACTCGACAAGAGTCGTTCCGGGTCCTTCAGCCGTGAATCGAATTTCTACTTCACTCGCCTTGGCCGGATCCGGATCGCACGTCCATTCCGGCTGATCGTGTCCCGGACCAACATGCCACGAGAATGTGACCCGATGCGGCGGATCCCACGCCAGCACCTTACCCCAGTCATTCAGGTTGCCTTCAACGTCTCTCTCGTACCACCGGCCTCCGACACGCGGCTCCACGAAAATCGTCTCGAAGGGACTTTTTCCGATGTGATGCGTCGCTGGCCACCACGTCTCCATCTGTTCCACGAACACGCTGAACGCGCGCTCGATCGGGACTTGTACGCGCACACTCTTACGTACGATGGCTTCTTCCACGCTGTTTGCCATGTTTCTCTCCTGATGGTTGTTTTTCCGCCGCTGCTTGAAAGGAACTCATCGCCTTGGGTCCACATCTGGTCGAAGTGGGCGCGAAGCCGGGCCACTCCCTCGGGATTCAACTGGTACAGCCGCCGCGTTCCCGCCTTGCTGTCGGTCACCAGCCCTGCATCCTTAAGTACCCGGAGGTGCTGCGATACCGCTGGACGGCTAACGGGCAGTGTCCGAGCCAGCTCGTTGACGGCAACAGGACCGCCCGCGAGCTTTTGAAAAATCGCCATGCGAGTTGCATCACCCAATGCGTCGAGCCCGGCTTGTAGGTAAGTATCCACTTACGGTAAGTTAGCACGAACCAATGCGAGTTTGTCAACAGAAAAAATGCGTGTGATCTGCGCGCCCTTCGCCTGCAAAATCCTGAAATCGCGAACTCTGAGATAAGGCCAGTCAGCATGTGATCGTTATTCTCATTCCCCACACCTTGCGGACTCTCCATTCTCTTTGCACTTGTCGCATAAGTGACAGAAGCTTCTGTTCAGGCCATGCGCAATCATTAACAGAATGCTTCCGGCTGTAGTGACGAGGGTTTCCGCGATTGCGGAACGTAGATAGTTATCTCCGAACGCTCCTACTGCTACGAAAACGATTCCGGCGAACATCACCAGAAGAACCACGCTTCTGCGGTGCTTCTTGTATCCAGAAACGAATGCGAGTAGGCCAAGTGAAACAACGAAGAAGATGAGAATGCGGTGAACCGAAGTGCTGCCCGGAAGCATAGTTGCCAATGTAGGGCTGAGAGCCAGCAATACCGGTGTTAAAACACAATGAACTATGCACAGCATGGAAGCGGCTGTGCCGAGGAAATCCCAATTCCAGCGGGCAGTGCTAATCGCACGAGGAAACATTCGTGTTCCTTCTACCCTAAGATTTTGTTTTCCAAAAGTGATCAGGAGGGATGTTGCCATCCCTCCTGATTTGTGACATGGACTAGAACGTGAAGCCTAATTGAGCTGTGTAGCTTCTAGGCGTTACGTAATGTGTTCCGCTGAAAGTTGATTGGAAGTTATACAGCGCATATTTGTTGGTTATGTTGATGGCTGTGAATTGAAGATTCCATCTGTATCTGTCGCCGTGGAAGATATTGTCGTGTCCAACTGCTACATCGAATAAACTGCGTCCTGCGATCCGAGGCGGGTTCTTGTCATCATTCTCGGTGTTCGGAGCTGGCACGCTCAGAAGAGTAGATCCGAATTGCGACACTAGGCATGGATTAGGCAGGGGTGTGGTCGGAGTTGCATGAATGCTGCCGCAGAAAAGACCCGACTCGAACTCCTGATCGGCTGTTAGAGGATTTCCGAAAGAGTCCGTCATAGCAATTGCAGGCTGCCCGTTCAGGGAAGTTGTCTGCGCGCAATTGCCGCCGTAGCAAGGCGTTTGGCCAGCTACCAGGCCGCTATCGTAACGCCAGTTAAAGCCCATCCATGGTCCGGTTTTCCAAGGCTGATATTGCAAGTGCGTCGTCAGATTGAATTTTTCATCGTGATCAATACGGAAAGGAGTCGAACCTCCGCCCAGAGCCACTGAAGGGACAGCACCGGCCCCACCGATTTGAGGCGTGAAAAAGCGTGCTGCGACACTGGAAAACACGGCTAGAGCCGAGAACCCGTGGTAGTTGGGTACGCTCACGCGTCCGGCGAATCCTGGAATCTTAGAATTATTCCATTCGATCGGGAATGTGATGGGGGTATTACCCAGCACACTGAAGTCGTACGCGTTGTGGGTGTATTTCCAAATGTACTCGCCGGAGAACACAACGTACCTGCCGAAGGCTTGCTGAATTCCAGCGTGGAATTCATTCCGCCATCCAGGACTGAATGGAGTTGCTGTACCTTGGGCGAAGCAGCCAAGAAGCGGATTCAGAACATTGTTTGCGCATCCGATGCTGGAAAGTATCAGATTCTCGTTAAATGGCGACTCCATGGTTCGAGCATAAGAGACACGCAGAACCGTGTTTGTCTTTTTGATGTTGTAGGCGACTCCGAGACGCGGCTCGCCTTCCTTGTGTGTCGTCAGACCGTTATAGAAATCTCCGCGTACTCCCAGGTTCAAGGACCAGTTGCCCTTGGTAATCGAGTCCTGAACATAAAGAGCCAGTTCCTTCACATCGGTGTGGCCATTGAAAGTAAATAGCCCGCCTCCGCGTGTCAGATCGTACGGCGCAAGAACAGGATTAAATGCCGGAGTTGTAGGATCGTTAAGCGTTGGATCAACAATCCCCAGGCGATCGGTTTCATTCAGGAAGGTTTGTTGATAGGTTGCTCCGATCTTAACGTTGTTAATGCCCTTTACATAGGAGACATCCGAGCGCAATCCGGCATTGGTAAGAGTCCGATCTTGCCCGACTGTCTCCCTTTGAAGATTGACTGGCCCGAGATCGGCAAAAGGATTATCGCTTGGATAATAGTTGAAATGATCACGACGGACGAAAGTGCCAAGCGTAAACACGGTTGTGGGACTAATGAGCCGCGTCCATGACGGTGCGATGTTGAAGGTGTCAATCTTAGATCGCTGGTCTGTAGGGCCAACTGGAAGGCCATTAGGACCAATGCCTCCATTGTTGACGACAACGCCCTTCCAGGGTGTGGCGTTTTGAGAATCGAACGAGTTCGGAGTCTGGAACCAAGAACGTGTAAACCCGACATTTACATGAAGCGAATCAACGCTCGAGAGCTGGAAATCAACCCGGTCAAATGCGTTTTCTTCATTGCCCTTGTCGTGCAGGACCGCGAATTCCGGCGGATCCAAAAATCGCCCGCTGTTCAGTCCGTTGGCAGAAATAAAGTTTCCCCAGTTCTTGCCTCCGTAGGCGAGATTGAAGCCGAGATTGGAAGTTCCAAAGCTTCCGTAAGAAGCTGTTACCGCGCCATGGGGCGTTGTTACTCCCTGTCCTGAACGCGTCGTTACGTTGATTACCACACTCGTCTTGTCGCCATATTCGGCAGGCGGTGCGCCTGATATGACTTCCAGTGACTGTACCGCGTCAGTCGGAATCTGGTTGGAGAAGACTTTGCTTTGCTGATCCGTAATCGGCTGGCCGTCCAGAGAGAATGAGTTTTCTGCGTGATCGCCGAGCCCATGGAAGAGACCATTTGAATCGGCTGCGATGCCGGGTGTGGCCAGTGTGACCAGCGAACTTAACGACGACGACGCGCTTTCCAGAGGCATTTTTTGGAATAACTCGCGATCCACGTCGGTGTGAAAAACAGGATCGTTCTCCACCAGATCGGCCCCTGCCTCGACCGTTATGGTATTACCTGCTGTTGCAACTTTGAGCGTTGCGGTGACGTCAACCGGCACCCCGGATCGAACTTCAACGTCCTGAGCACTTGGATTGAATCCTTCCGCGTTAACCGACAGGTGGTAAGGATTGTAGGGCACGTTGGGAAAGCTGAAACGGCCAGCACTGTCCGTGGTTGCAGAACGATTGAAACCGCTGACCGGATTGTGAATCTCTACATGCGCATTGGGAACAACAGCGCCTGAAGGGTCTGTTACAGTTCCGGTGATCGTGCCGGAGGATTGCGCCCAGCCCGGCGCAACACCCAGTATGAAAAAGAAGAGAACAAAATTAAGAATGGAAATTGGCAACCGCAGAAAGTTCTTGGACATTGGTCCTCCGGCCCGCGAGGGCTATGAGTAGATGTTTAGGCCGCGTCCGAAAGCAATCATGGACGCAATGGCTGCAACTATGGCGTTGCAACTAGGGGAAAAAACCTAAACAGCAGGAGGTGGCCGGATCCGAAGCGAAAAAGCGAAGCCTAGCGATTGGTAGACAACGTCGGGAGCGAGAAAAAGCTCCGTCCGCACAAACACGGGAGAAGGATTGTATGTGGTGCTACTGATGACTCCCGCATGCGCCACGGAGCAAATCGAGCACTCATGACTTGGCAGCTTTGAATCATCGGGGTGTACATGAATAGCCTGGGCAAATCCGCTAATCGTGACCAGCAGAACGCACACCAACGGCAAAGCCTTGGTGAACCAGCGTCGTAAATTGGCCGATTTAGCTAGCAAAACGTGCAGCCCAGCCTAACCTTAAGATGGATGTCGGTTAGATGCAAGCACAACTAGAAAGGATGGTGATTCTTTTGGCCAGACCTCTCTAAGCAAAAGTCTTACAGCCCGAAAAGCTCCCGTAATCGCTTGGTTTGCGCCCGGCTTACCGGGATCTCGGTCTGTTTCTTGTCGTCCATGCGAAGTTGATAGGAGCTCTTAAACCAGGGAACAACTTCTTTTATCCGGTTGATGTTTACTAAATAGGAACGATGCGCACGCCAGAACAGGTTGGGATCAAGACTGTCCAGCAGTTCCTCAAGCGTGCGGCAGTTGGACTGACCTTCCATGCTGGCCGGGCCGGTCGTGGCCACCGAAATAATCCCATCTTCGATCGAGGCAAAGCAGATGTCCTTTTGATCAACCAGAAACAGCCTTCCTGCGGCCTTCAGCAGAATCTTGGACGGTTGCGGCTTCTGCGACTCCAGCATCCGCACTAGAGTTTCTAACTTGTCGGAAGAAGCGGCTTCAGGATCAAGCTTGGCGCGAGCCTTCTGCACAGATTGCGCGACTCGCTTCTTATCAAATGGCTTGAGCAGATAATCGACTGCATTTACTTCGAATGCCTTTACGGCATACTGATCGAAAGCCGTCGCGAAGACGATTTTCGGAAGCGGGAGTTTGCGGTCGAGTAGTTTCTTGATTACTCCGAAGCCGTCGAGGCCAGGCATCTGCACATCAAGAAAAACGAGATCAGGGTTGTGCTCGCGAATAAGGTTCACGGCCTCTACCCCATTCTTACCCTGCGCGACAACATCGACTTCCCCGATGTCTTTGAGAAGATACGCAAGTTCATCGCGGGCAAGTTGCTCATCATCTACTATTACGGTCGATAAGGGCATGCGGCTACCTCGAAGTGAAGCAGGTTCTAAGGAAAGTATAGCGATTTTTGGGGAGGGGAAGGACAAATGTTCGAGGAAGATAAGCGTATGGACTGATAGAAGCTAAAGTCATTGCGGACTTTGCCCCACACTCAAGCTGTTGCGCCAAGCTCGCAGCACCACTTCCAAGACTACGGCAGAGACAACAAAACCCGGTTCTGATCAAGCGCGTATTCGAGCTGATACGCAATATTCTTCTTCTTAGGAGAGATAGGAAAATAGATATAGCCGGCAACGGGAGCAGAGGCGACGCCTTCGGGGATGCCTTTCTCGAGAGTTCAGTTTCCATAACACTGCGGTCTTTGTCGGTTGATGCTGGGTTAGATCCCGAAGGACCAATGCCGACGACCACGCCTGTTGTCTGAGTCACTCCGCTGCCTTGGGTGCCGGTTACTGGATCGCAGCCATGGCCGCTCTGATAGGTGACACCGTAACTGGGGTACACAGTAACATCTCGGTCAGAGCGCGCCTTCTTTTGTAAACTAGCCGCGATGACCTTAGCGCTGGAAGGTTTCGCTACAACATCGGTGTCTTTAATCCTCAAAACGAAATCGTTCAGCGAAACGTTAACCGGCTTGCCTTTCGATGGATACAATGCGACCTCGACGACAATGCAGCAACGGTTGATGTCGGACACAAAGCCCTTGCGCGCCTGGTCCGCGCTGAGGCGCGAAGCCCCAAGCGCCACACTACTTATTTCGGAGTGGGCTGGATACCGAGTTGCCGCCGAGCGCGGTTCCGTTCCTTGGGGCCCGTTAGCCAGCAGCAACGTTACAGACAGGAGGATTATTGCTACACAGATTCTCGTCTTCATGGCTTGTCCTTTGCTTCGTCCGGCTGGACTGCTGGTAACCAACTTTGCTGCGATTTTCACCGATTTGCCACTGAGCACGTATATACGCCGATTGAAAACATCACGACCGGCAGCTCTCAAAGAGAGATCATACGCCCCCGACTCCAACCAGATACTCCGCAGGTGGTCCGCGTGCCTGCATCTGCGCGGTTCAAATAGACCTCCGCAGTTTTTGGCTCGACCGCGAGGTTCACTTCCCCATTATCTGATCCGTACGCGAAAAAATCGTGAGGGAAGGCCCGACCCCAGTATGGTGACGAGAAAGGCGAATACTCCCACGCTAGCGGGTAAAACCACGGCTCGTAGGTATAATATGCAGGTCCGGAAAGACGGAAGTAGCCCGCACCTAACGAGATCGTCCCAAGCCGCACATGAAGCTTGTGTTCGCGTCCAGAGCTGCTGTCCTTGTCAGTTTGTGAACTGGGACGGCGTCTGCACGTCGATCGGAGTTTGTTCGGTTGCAGAGTCGGCGTGAGATGGTGGTGATCCCACTGCCGTGGAGTCACTTGAGCGTCGGCGCGACAGCTTAAGAGTGCTGCGTGAAGGAAGAGGAGCCCAAGAAGAAATCCTGAGGTTCGCATCGCAGCCGCCCCGTTGTGCGATTCGTTTGTAGCGCCAATGGTTGCTCGGACGTCGGTGCTCGTGAATAGAAGACTCGACTAGCCAAAGCCCCTTCACAGTTTTGATGGACCAATATTAGGAAATGACAGTTTCCAACGCTAGCGCCATGCCCATTCCGCCGCTCACGCAGAGTGTTGCAACTCCGCGTTTTGCTTTGCGCTTGAGCATTTCGTGAAGCAGCGTCACCGTGATTCGCGTTCCCGTGGCGCCGATCGGGTGGCCCAGCGCAATCGCCCCGCCATTCACATTCAACTAGCAATACGTCGTAGTCAGTAAGTGGCAATAAACATGGCCCGTATTGCTCACTAACGCTGCTGAAGGAGCTTTTGTGGTGAGCAAGGATGGTTTGCCCGAGCAGCGGTCCGACGCCGTCTTTTGGACCGAGATATTCACGCTCGCCGGCTCGGTCACGATGCACGCGTTTCGCCGCGTGCTGGTGTTCGGCGGGATCGCCCTGGCCGTATATCTGCTCAATCGGATCGTCGAGCCGCATCTCGGCACTGGATTCGCTCGACCCCCTATGAGTTCGCGGGGGCGGTGCTGGGCTTGCTGCTCGTGTTCCGCACAACGCGGGCTACGACCGTTGGTACGAAGGCCGGCGGTTAATGGGCACGATCGTCAATGACTCTCGCAACCTGGCGATCACGGCCCTGACCCACGGCCCCGAGGACGCCGCCTGCGCGAATCGGTGATTCGTGGATCGCTTGCTTCGGCCATGTCACGCGGGCCACACTCCGCAGCGAGCCGGTGCCGCCAGAAGCTCGAGCTCTTGGGCGATCGCTGGGCTGACGCAGCTCGGCCGGGCGGAACACATGCCGAGCTTCGTGGCCTACAAAATCGGCCAATTCATGCGGCAAGCGTGCGACGAGATGGGCATGAACCGCTTGGGATTTCTGCAAGCCGATCGCGAGCGGCAACTGCTGGTCGAAAGCCAGGGAGCCTGTGAGCGAATTCGCAGCACGCCGGTTCCCTGGTTGAGGCACTAACTGAGCCAGTAGATGAAAAATGCTATATTTTTATATATTTGTTGATTTAAATGAAGCAAGAATTTAATTGTAAGTGAAGTAGCAATTTTCTTTGAGAGAGTTATTTCTTGGATTAGAGTAATAATATTGTTTGGAATAAGACCAGTTAATGTTGAGAAAAGTGATGGTTCATTGGATGGTTATGAATAGTCATACTTCGAAGATTTTTGATTTGTTGGTGTAAGTTAAGTATAGAGTTTTGTGTAGAATCTAAAGTTGATGTATTCAAAGTAGAGAGCAAAGAGCTGTTAATTAGATTATTTAGATGTGAAGTGGATGGACAAGTAGTCCAGTGGAGTGATATACTATTATGATTGCATTGATGACAAAGAGGTGAAAAATTCGAATTTCGTTTGTGCAAGTTATGTGGTGTTGGAAGTTCATCTAAAAGAATTTTAACTCTGAATGATTTAAGTGTAGATGTTTGAAAACTATGAGTAAAATTAGAAATTTTTTGATTGTTATTGATATAAAGCCATGTAGCTGGCCAGTTAATATCTTGTACAATTTGAGACCATTGTTGGAAGCGCCTTTGGGATGCCCAAAGTGCATATATTTGTGCATGGCAGTAAGTTCGAATGTAGTAGCGTATTGGGAGTTCAATAGGGGGATTTTCAAAATAATAAATATTATGTGGATTAACAATATGCTGACGAGTAGATGTATAACATGGCTCCCGAGCATGGAGCAAAGCCGGAGTTTGTACACACGCTGAACGGCTCGGGCCTTGCGCACCACGGACGCTTATTTCGGTCCTAGAGAATGACCAGAGCGCCAACGGCAGTGTAACTATCCGGCACGCTCCGCCCGTACATGCACGGCCGCGACCAGATCGCTTGATACCGTACATGAGCATCGTTGGATGCGGCAACCACGCTTGCGCAGTTGAGCTCGTGCGGCACTCCGCCGCGACCCGCGCCTCAGACCTTGGAGTGTTCTGTCTCGACGCCATACGTGCCGTCGGGAAGACGCGACGATCCGGTAGTCGCCGAAACAGCAGCGGTTCGGTGTGGACCAGGCAGAGATAGGCGCGAAAGGCCAGCGCGCGAATTTCGGTCTCCGCGTGCGGGTTGGCGCGCATCTCCAGGATGTGACGCCAGGCCCGCACGTTTGCCGTGACGACGATGGGCGCCTCGGTCTCGTTGGGCAGCACGCTGCGGGCCGCCTGCTGCACCTTCTTCCGCAGGTCGGTGCGGGCCTCGCCCGAGAGGATCTCGGAACCGGCCTTCTGCTGCTCCAGCAGCCGCTCCGCGATCGCGATTGTACTCCTCGGCGGCCGGCGTCGATGCGCTGCTCGAACGCCGCATGCAGTTCCGGGTCGTCCTGGTATTCCGGCCGCTCGACAAACCGCAGGACCCGCCCGGATACATAGCGCTGCGAGATCTGGGAGACGCCGACGCCGGCCCGATGCCGCACCAGCTCATGCGTGACGCTGCGGGAGATGCCGTAAAAGAGCAGCGTGTAGTTGGCGTGCTCCAGCACGGAACCGTGCCCGGACTCCATGATGTTGCGGAAGTAGCGCGCGGCGTCGGCATTGTAGGTGCGCTTCGCGCCAAAGCTTGCATAGCAGACCTGCCCGGCGGTCTTGCAAAGCTGCGCGCCGGGCGGCAGGGGCGTCGGGTCGTCGAGATACTGGGGAAAGTTGAGATCCGCCGCAAAGCCGTCCAGAAAATCTGCCATGCCCGCCAGATGAGACCTGCGGCCGGGCCAGCATCGTGACGCCGGGCGCCCGCAGGTAAGGTGTGCCCGTCGGCGCGCGTGAGCGGAGACCGGCGGAGCGAATCCTGGGAAAGCCGTGCTTCCTGACTCTCTGCACCATCGTCGTGCAGACGCTTTGCATCTTCGCTGAGCGGCGAGCAAGCGCTCCGGCTCTGTTCATCGGCGTCGTGGCGTGACACGAGAGACCCTTTCGTGACGGCAATGAGAATACAGCAGTTACGGCCGCGGCGTCATTCAGGCACGGCCGTGTCACTTAAAGCGAGTTGACGAGGAGTTCGCTCAGGTTCGCGAGGCCGAGGGGAACGGTAGAGACTTTGCGCTTGATGCGGGCGAGCGCGTTATCCACCGATTTCGTCTTGCAGTGCAGCTCCAGAGCGATTTCCCGGTACGATTTGCCGATCTGGTAGCCTGCCAGCACATTCAGCTCGAAATCCGAAAGCATCTGCTTCAGCATCTCGTGCAGGACTTTGGTATCTTCGCCCTGGATCACGAGATCTTCGGGATCCTGCGTTTCCGTGGAGGGGATGATGTCGGAGAGGTTCCAGTCGGGGCCGGAGTCTTCAGCGGGACTTTCCAGGGAGAGGGAGGTGTTGAGCGGCATCTGTTTCTGCCGGGTGGCGGTCTTGATCGCGGTGATAATATGCCGCTGGATACAGACTTTGGCGAAAGCGGGAAACGAGATGGCCTTGTCGCAACGAAAATCCACGATCGCCTGCCAGAGACCGATCATTCCGACCTGAAGCAGGTCTTCCTTCTCAGCGCCGACAAGGAAATAGGATTTGACTTTCGTACGAACAAGGTTGCGGTATTTATAGAGCAGAAATTCTGAGGCGGCTTCATCGCCCCTCTGCGCTCGCTCAACGATCTCCCGGTCGGCCATATCCGCGAACTTCAGATGGCAAGGCGGGAGATTTTGCTGCAATTCAATAATCACCCTGTTCCCTCGATCCGTAGGATTTTTTATTCGTGGTCGTCAGGCTGCTTCATCAGGAAAAGCGGCACTGCCGGAGGAGACAGTTGCAGCGCTATGCTTCCGAGTATTATACAAGATACAGCGAAGGAATTCAACCCTTAAGAGGAATTTGCGCAAAATCTGTCGAACTAGGCAGGAAGAGGTCTTTTTGCATCTGAATTATCTTGTCAAACTGTCCGACTCTGGCAGCGTCCGAACGCGCGATGTTTAGTCGGATAGTCCGCTCGAATTGTCCGCGCGATACAAACAGCCCCGATGATGGGTCTGTATCGGGCGATGTTTCTCATCCGTCACGTAAGTTGTGCCTGTTCGCCGCTCGATGCGCCTAAGCAAAGGCAAGCGTGGCTTCATAAGGCGACATCTCATCGTAATCGATGGATCCGTCTCGTCCGGCCATGCTGTCCGGCAGTCGCGATCGCACAGCGGGGCGCGCGCGGTATCAAGATGCGACACAAGCCAGTCCGAGAAAATGCGGGCTTCCGCCAGTTTCCCGATACCTTCCGCGCGATTCTTGCCGATCAGCGCCATAAGCTGCGCCTGGTGCTGCCCGCGCCGATCGTTCGACTGCGCGAACTGGTGGAACAGGGCGTCGATCCGCTCGATCGATGCCTCTGCGGCCTGCAACATCCTTAAATCGCAGCACGCCGCGAAACATCCGCGCATACGCGTTCTGGGCTGCGGCACTGGTATAGAGGTCGCTGTATTCGCTCGCCTCGCCGGACGCGATAAGGGTATTGGCGACGTAGCTGGGCGAGCAGTCCAGCGTCTGTGCGATCTCCTCGACGGTCCGCCCCGAGGCGTGGAGCGACATTGCAGTTCTTTTTTTGTCAGTCGTTTCACTTTCCTCACCTCATCACAAATCATCAATCAATACTAACTATTACTACGCTGGAGTACGGAAAATAGGAAACCGATCTGCCGCGTATTGCAGGGAAAAGGAGAGTAATTATGGCGCTTCCAACACCTGCCTTTGCGGCCTGTTCGGCTGGAGTGCGTTGACTTCGGGAACTTGTCCGTGTCATACTTCTGCGGGCGCGAGGCAGGTCAGGAATTCGAGCGGCTGACGCTCGTATTAGTCTTGAAACTTCAGGAATAGCCTTCGCTCTGCCCGGGAAATCCTAATGAAACGCTCGCCTCTGATCGTTCTATTTTTTACTATATTCATCGACCTGCTGGGCTTCGGGCTTATACTGCCGAATATACCCGTCTATATCCAGCACTATGGGGGCGCGCCGTGGGTGGGCGGCGCGCTTCTCGCCTGTTTCTCCATCACGCAGTTTATCTTCGCTCCGATCTGGGGCCGAATGTCCGACCGCGTGGGCCGGCGGCCGTTGATTCTGCTGAGCCTGATCGGTTCGGCGGTCTCGTTCTTCTTTTTCGGCGCCGCGCCTAACCTGCTCGTCCTGTTTATAGCCCGCGTCGCCGCAGGGATTTTGACTTCGGCAAGTCTGCCTACGGCGCAAGCGTATATAGCAGACGTCACTCCGCCGGAAAAACGCGCGGGTGGAATGGCGATTATCGGCGCGGCGTTTGGGCTCGGGTTTGCGTTCGGACCCGTTTTCGGCGGGATACTGAGCCAGCACCCCATCTGGCACATCACGGGCCTGGCGATGCCTGCTTATGCGGCGGCGCTCCTGTCCCTCGTGAATTTCGCAGTGGCGATTGTCCTGCTGCCCGAAACGCATCACGACCGCAGTCAAACCGACCATGCCGCGGATAAAGGCATCCTCGACGTGTTTCCCGCGATTGCCAGAGCCATGCAGAATCCGTATCTGGGGGCGCCGCTGATGGTATACGCTTTCGCGACATTCGCGTTTACGGCCGTCGAGTCGTCGTTCTCCTGGCTGATCATATTGCGATTCCACAACCTGATCCATAGCACCGCCGAGGCAGCCTGGGATCATGCTCACCCGACACAGCCTTTTTGCCGCGCTGCCCCTTCATCCCCACCTGGGCTTGATCTCGCAGCAGGACCTGATCGACAAAGCCGCCGCGGGAGCAACGACCAGCGTGTTTACTGTCGTTGGAGTGACGATCCTGCTCACCCAATTTGCGGTAATGGGAGGCCTTGCACGGAGAGTGGGGGAGCACCGACTGGTTATGTTTGGCTCCCTGCTGCTAACGGTTACCCTGGTGCGATCGCTTTCGCCAACGACCTGATGTGGCTCCGCGTTCTCAGCGCCCTGATCGCCATAGGAAACGGCGTGCTCAACCCCTCGTTGTCCTCGCTCATCACCCAGACTGCGGGGCCCAACAATCGCGGCGCGATCAGCGGGGCACAGCAGGGCCTCGGCAGCCTCGCGCGAATCATCGCGCCGCCGATCAACAATACACTCGTCGGGATATGGACAGGCATTCCGTTCCTGGCGTCCGCGGTGATCATGAGCGCGGCTTTTTGCTGAGCCTGCCGTCTGCCGCCCCCGATTCTGAAGCACGCGGTAAGTCGCAGAGCATGCTCCCAAGCTCCCCGTGAAAGCGACCCCTCCCGTCAATCAGAGCTCCTCTAAGGGATATTGTTGCCAGGCGGGTAGCCGAAAATAACTTTCGTTAAGAATACACGACGAGGAAATAACCGGAACAAAACAGCGGACGATTCGTCTATCCAAGCAGAGAGCAAGAAATGCTTTTCGCTCTCGTCTGGCTATACTTGGGGGTCCAATCGGCATATCCTGCGGATTCCGCTGGCAAATACTGAACGGCCCGTGGAACACCGGTAACGAAAGCGAGCGTTCTCCACTGTCCTGAAGGACGGATGGAAGGCGGTCAGGAGACGACACGCAATGGCACGAAGAGCGACAAACACCACGTCTGAGTCTGTCGCGGACACGGACAAACCAGGACGCCGAGACGGGCAGTGAGCATAGACCGGGACGTGGCTGGCACGGCAACCCGGAAGGCCACGCGGAAGCGGACGCAAGGGCGGCCGCAAGGTCTCGCAAAATCGCGATCACATGGCGGAAATCGGCAAGCGCGGCGGCTCCAAGGTCGCGCAGGATCGTCAGCACATGGCGGAAATCGGCCGGCGCGGCGGTTCCAAGGTCGCGCAGGATCGGCAGCACATGGCGGAAATCGGCAAAAAGGGCGGCGAAAGCAAATAGACTCGCACGTATACGGAGGAGTCGCGGCCGAGCCTCTCCTCGGCATTAGCAGTCGGTGTAGAGCTCGCCCGGATTCGGAATCTGCAGTCTGCATTCCCAGTCGATGCAATCGCAGCTACCAGTCCGCAACCGAGCCGTCGTCCGCATGGAACCAGCGGCCCACGTCCGGGAGCGCGTCCCAGCGGACGCTCGGCGATCCACTCCTCGTCGAGTTCCACGCCAAGCCCCGGCTCTTGTCGGCAGATCCACATAGCCGTCTTTCACCACAAACGGCTCTTTCAGATAGCCGGCGCCCAGCCCGAGCGGATCGACAAACTCCTGAATCAGAAAGTTCGGCGTGCAGGCGTCCATCTGCAGGCAGGCGGCCATATTGAGCGGGCCATAGGGATTGTGCGGCGCGAGCGCGGCGTACCAGGTCTCCGCCATCGCGCCGATCTGCCGCGTCTCGAAGATGCCGCCGCAGATACACGGGATCGGGCTGCAAAATGGTCGCCGCGCCCTTTTCCAGCACCTCGCGAAAGCTCCATTTGGTGAACAGCCGCTCGCCCGTCGCGATGGGCGTCTTTGACTGCGCGCGCGAACCGCGCCAGCGCATCCACGTTTTCCGGCAGCACCGGCTCCTCGATGAACATCGGATGGATACGGCCGCACCGCCTCCTCCAGCCACATCGCCATCGTCGGGCTGACGCGGCCGTGAAAGTCCAGCATGATATCCACGTCGTTCCCGACCGCCTCGCGCACCGCCTGCACGCGCCGCCCCGCCTCCTCCACGACCGGTAGTGATCGACATACGTGACCTTCTCGAACGGGCAGAACTTCATCGCCGTAAGCCGCGCGCCACGACCTCTTTCGCGCTCGCCGCCAGCTCCTCCGGCGTGCTGCCATGCGGCCGCGTGTAGACGCGGATGCGGTCCCGAACCGCGCCGCCCGAGCAGCTGCCAGACGGGCGCGCCCAGCGACTTGCCGAGAATATCCCACAGGCACATCTCCAGGCCGCTGATAGCGGCGCAGAGCGTCGGCCCGCCCCGCCAGAACGCGCCGCGGTACATGCTCTGCCAGTGGTGCGTGATCCGCCGCGGGTCCTCCCCGATCAGGTGGTGCTCGTAACTGCGCACCGCCTCCGCAACCACAGACGCCTTATCCCCCAGGCACTCGCCATACCCGACGAGTCCCGCGTCCGTCTCCATCTTCACAAACAGCCAGCGCGGCTGCACCGGTATCGTCTGCACGCCCGTAACCTTCATACTCGCGGCCTCCTTCGCCATTAGGTCTGCGGCTCAACTACTAGTCTATCGGCGAAGCATTTCCTGATTCCTGACGACCTAGATCCTCTTTCCTTGACGAACCGCCAACTTTGGCGTATACTTTCAACTGTGCCGTTCGGAGAGGTGGCCGAGTGGTCGATGGCACCTGTCTTGAAAACAGGACGCCCGCAAGGGCGCGCAGGTTCGAATCCTGTCCTCTCCTTCTCCGGAGGGTGGAAGCCCGCTTGATACCAGGGCCGCTATTCCAGTCCGCCCAAAGTGACGCCGGGTTCAGCCACGACAAATTCCAGTTTGCCACATTTGCGAATGCCGCCTGCACCGTCCGGTCAGGCAGGCGCAACGATGCTGTTCTCATACTTCGTTCAGCGCAAAACTTCTAAAACAGATCCGTCCGCTATCCGATAAATGTAAAAGTCGCTGTCGATAGTAAACAGGCGGCGGATCTGCCGACTTTCAGCTACCGCCACAAGAGAAGCATCTGCAAAGTCCATCGGCACATTCTGATACTGCCGCATGAGAACGTCCATGCGGTCGCCTTCAGCGGAAGTAATGTCCAAAACCAGTAATCTTCCATCCTGCCGGGTGCGCCATAGACGGTTTTGGTATCGATAGCCGCCTAAGGTATACAGCAGATACATAGCTTCCGTCAGGCAAGGCCAGGTGGTCACAAGGGGGCCGTAGGGCAGAGTGCGAAGAATGGCGTTACACCTTTGATGGTATTTATCGTCCTCATCAAACAGTGCGACGAGTGGTCCTGAGTTTGTTAACTCCTCCTGGTCCTTGCGATGTTGCTTGAGCAATAGTTCTCCAAATTTACGCCCGGTGTTTTCGGAAGGTGTGCGCCTCCCGGAACAAACTCGCTGCTATGCAGCCCTCCCGCGTAACCATCGAAGAAGTCGGCCATAGTCAACCCTTCGGCCGGCGGCGGAGGTGGAGTTGCCGGCAGCAGCAGTTCGCGAAGCTTGTCCAGCGTCAGCAGCTCCGGGGTCGTGCCTTTCTGCTGCGCCTGTTCCGTGACAAGCTGCTCGAGTTCGGGTGGCAGTGTAATTGTTACCACAGACATGCTCCTTCCAGGCACATGACGCTAACAGCCGCGCTCGATGTCATTATACACGGAAATGGCAATCGGCCCTTTTTCGGCTCATTTTATCCCAAGTGCGGAAGCAGTTGGGACACGAGAATCGGCTTATCGGGCGCGGAGAGAGTGACTGCCTGCTCGTACTCTTGATAAACCTTGACATCTTGGTAAGCGCCATTATCCGGACTGCGATGAACGATCAATAACCGGTCCGGTAGGTTGATGTCCCAGTATTCTCGATATTCTGGACTCTGACCGGCCTAGATGTAAGTGAATTGCCACCGTGACGTCTCCCTGGTACGCTCGCCAACGGTGGCTCATGCGACCAGGGGCTGCCCACGGAGGAGGGGGCGCTGAGCTACGTATTCGCCGTTTTGCTTCGTGTCGGCAGGCATATAGTGCATCACCCAGGCACGACGCTGCCGTGGAGTATGATTGGGCCTGGTCATGTGGAGCGTACGACAATGATGGATCATGGCCGATCCCGCACGAAGCGGGACAGAAACAGCCAGCGTCTCATCTGCGTTGGCTTTGAGTTGGGCCACGTACTGTCCAGCGCGCTGATGACCGACCTCACCCGCCCGATGGCTGCCGGGAATGACCCACATACACCCGTTCTCTTCGTCCGCATCATCGAGTGCGATCCACATACTCATGGCCGCGGCGGGTTCGAGACGCCAGTAGCCGTTGTCCTGATGCCAGGGTACAATATCGCCGTGCAGCGCGGGCTTGAAAGAGAGCCTGGTCATGATAGAGCCGGATGTTGGGATGGCCCATCAGTCCCTCGATGATGTCGAGCAGTTCCTCTTTATGGAGCACTTGTTCAAAAATGCTGTCGAGCCGCCACATATCGATGATCTGCAAGACCGCGCCTTTCGATACATCTTCGCCTTCCCGCTTGCCCAGATTGCGATAGGAAGCCGGTTTGTCCGTCGCTCCGAAGATCCGGTCATAAGCGACACGGGCAGTCTCCAACTCTGCCGGTGTCAGCGCCGGGCCGACGTTGAGATATCCGTTCTTCTTGAAGAATGCAATCTGTTCTTGGGTTGGTTTCATGTTTCTGTGTCTCCTTGCGGTGCAACCATAGTTATCCCATTTCGGTCCACCGTCTTTTCTTTAGAACTGGCACTATTTCCTCTTCTGCCACCAACCCCTTGCATCACTTCGCTGTGCCGTTCGCCAACCTTCGTTCCAACGCCAACGTATCCCCTACAGAAGTCGTGCAGCGATGACCTCGCTGCCTTGCCACGGACTCACGGATAGGAGCAGGCCCCGCCGTGGCCCGCGGAGGGAAAGGATCCGGTTCCATGCTCGCGATGAATTTCCGGGGGCCGCAGCGGGTCCGCATCGACCACAAGCCGATGCCCGAGATCCTGCATCCCCAGGACGCCATCGTCCGGGTCACGCGCTCCTGCATCTGCGGGTCCGACCTGCACCTGTACAACGGGTCCGTGCCGGACACCCGCGTGGGGATGACGTTCGGCCACGAGTTCACCGGCGTGGTGGAGCAGGTCGGCGCCGGAGGTGCAGAAGCTGAAGGTCGGCGACCACGTCCTGGTGCCCTTCAACATCGCCTGCGGGAAGTGTGTCTTCTGCCAGCAGGAGCTTTACGGCAACTGCCACGAGTCCAATCCCGAGGCCACGGCGGTCGGCGGCATCTTCGGCTACTCGCACACCGCGGGCGGCTACGACGGGGGGCAGGCGGAATACGTGCGCGTGCCCTATGCCGACGTGGGCCCGACGGTCATCCCGGAAGGGATGGACCCGGACGATGCCGTGATGCTCACCGACGTGGTGCCGACCGGGTACCAGGCCGCCGAGATGGGCGGCATCCAGCCCGGCGACACGGTCGTGGTGTTCGGGGCCGGCCCGGTGGGCATCATGGCGGCCCGGTGCGCCTGGCTCTTCGGCGCGGGGCGGGTCATCATGATCGATCAGGTGGACTACCGCCTCGAGTTCGCCAGGAACTACGCGCCCTGCGAGGCCTACAACTTCCAGTCGCTGGGCGACCCGGTGCTGTTCCTGAAGAGGACGACCGACTGGCTGGGCGCGGACGTCTGCATCGACGCCGTGGGGGCGGAAGCCAACGGCAGCCCGATGCAGAACGTCCTCGGCCGGAGGCTGAAGATGGTGGGCGGGGCGGCCACGGCGCTGCACTGGGCGATCAACTCCGTGAAGAAGGGCGGGATCGTCTCCATCGTCGGCGTGTACGGCCCGATCGACACCCTGGTGCCGATCGGCAACGTGGTGAACAAGGGCCTCACCATCCGCGCGAACCAGGCCTCGGTGAAGCGGCTGCTGCCGCGCCTGATCGAGCACGTGCAGAACGGCGTCCTCGATCCCGAAGGCGCTGATCACGCACCGCATCCCGCTGGAGTACGTGTCGGACGCGCTACCGGATCTTTTCGGCCAAGCTCGACGACTGCATCAAGCCGGTGCTGCTCCCGCCCTCGGCCCGAAGCTAGGAAGGAACCGCCATGGAAAATCCTGTAGAAGCAGCCACAAGTCCATCGACCCGCGCAGGTCAAGGGGTGGGGCGTGGACGCCGACCCGAAGAACGACCCCACCTACCCGATGAAGAAGCGCAACAACGGCGAGCACGCGGGCTACAGTTGGGAGCGTCCGCCGCAGCAGCCGGTCGACCGTGGAGGTCCTGCACTCCAACGAGCGGCCCAACGTCACGGCCGTCTTCGGGACCTCGACGCCGCCCTCGGGGCTGAGCGGCATGCTCCGCCGCTTCGCGCTTCAGGTACAGCGAGTCGAGCTACGGGCACTGGCTGCCGCTGATGCTGGCGGACCGGGTGGGCGTGGTGGAAGGCGTCCTGGAGGACCTCGCGCACGGCCACGTCCCCAACATCTTCTCGGAGAACTGGGCTGGAAGGCGGAGTGGAAGCACAACCGGAAAGGCCTGGTCGACGCGGGTTCTGGTCGGCGCGCTCGTCGCCTCGGCCGCCCTCGCCTACGTCCGCGGCCGAAAGGCCAATGGCTGAGCGTCTGAGCAGGCGTCGTATAAGCACAATGTCAACCTGTAAATGGCTTTATCGTACGATTGCAATTATGCTGACTGCGGCGGCAGCCAGCATTAACACCGCATCGATAAACCTGTCCTCTCCTTCTCTCTTGCCCCAGCCTGTTTGAGCATCTTGTTATGCTTCAACGGTTCGTACATAACATAACAGCTGAAAGATTTCACCCTCGAACTCATGATCGTATGTGCGTCCATCCGGTTTCCAGCCGAGCCGTTCATAGAAGCGCCTGCCGCGCGCATTATCCCGATATACATATAATTGTGCAGAGACGATGCCGAAATCTCGCATGATATCGGTCGCCTTACTCATCAATGCTTGCCCTACGCCCGTACCCCAATACTCTGGCAACACAAAAAGGTAGGTTATGCCTCCAACACCAGCGTCCTTGCACTTCCCGGCTCTTACGAAACCGATGACTTTTTCATTGTGCACTGCGACGACAGTTCGATCCTGGTCATCAGATTGAAGTGCACTTTGCCAGCGTTGTGTTCGGTCGCATATAGACATACTGTCCAGATGCGCAGCAGGCAGAAACTCACGGTATCCAGATTGCTGCGAAACGACTTCGACATTGGCAATGCCAGCTGCATCTTCGACGGTTGCTTCACGATAGCATACGTTCATACGCTCACCATTCTTGACTGAATTGCATAATCGGGGAATTCGTGAGTGGCGAACTCTCTGTCGTCTACGAAGGCCTCTTTGCTAGTTTACCTGTCTCTCGATACTCGTCAGTGGTTTCTAGTTTTGCTGCTTCGCGGCTGGCTGAAGCAATGTTGGGTTCGGGCCTCTACACCTTGACTTCATTATAGACTCATGGCAGAATATCAGCAATATCGAAATACAGGAGTTCGACCATGAGCCGGCACCATACGGAGACAGGGAAGATAGGCAAGAGAAAATTTCACAATTCCGGCCCTAATGCGCAAGCGTTTCGGCCTGACGGACGGTTCCCTCGTCATCGCCGAGGAACGTGAAGATGGCATATTGTTGCGGCCTGCCATTGCCACGCCTATAGAAATATATAGTGATGTGCGAACCGCCGAATTCCTCCTGTCGAACGCTGCTGACGCTGCCGATTATGTGGCGGCGCTGCACGAAGTAACGGCAATGGGTCTTGACCCGGATCGAATTCCCCACCGGAAACCTGCTGCATGATGCGGGTGTTCCTGGACGCAAATGTGCTGTTTTCAGCGGCGTGGAGAGAGGAAAGCGGGACCGGCAAGCTATGGGAGAAACAAGATGTGCAGCTTGTGACCTCTCCCTATGCGCTGATGGAAGCACAGCGCAATCTTCACCTTAAGAAGCCTGCGGCGGTCGAACGTCTTTCTAAGTTGGTGAACAAGGTGGAAGTATCTCCATCGACCGCGACATTAAGCGACGATTATGGGCTGCCGGAGAAAGACCGCCCATTATCTGGGCCTCGGTGCTTTCAAAGGCAAGCTCGGCGGTACGAAATCACTTTTTCAGGAGAAGCAGGCGGAAATTAAGCGAGAGGCACGCCTTTTTTGAAATACGTCCTCGACGCCTCAGAAATGGTGGCCTATCCGGACTTAAATTCAGGGGCGGGATTTCTCTTCCCGATTGTTTTTATGTGACGCTCGGACAGGAGCTGTCTGCCGAGGTTGTGACTTCGGATCACGGGGAGCTCAATCAACTTGTCCCTCTCGGCCTCGTCCCTATTACCTTTATCTGATAAATCCTCTGGCCACCGCATTCATGTTACCAGCAACCGGCTTCCCCTTACCTGTATCCTCGAATTCGTATTTCCATTGAAGAAGTCAGCCATAGTCAACCCTTTATTCTAAATAGGCTTACTTCAAATCGGTGACAAAGAGACCGCACCCGCATGGGGTCTGCCATGCTGACTTCGTAGAGATCCTTTTGGTACTCGTGGTTTACCGGCTGCGGTATCGTGGCATTCGGAACGATATTCAACGAACAACAGCAGTCGGGAGCCGTCGCTGCTCCAAACGTTCTCTCCCGTGGAGGTGACAGGAAGCAGGATCTGTTTGGCGCCATCCGCACGGAACATCCACCGATGCGCGGGACGCCGGGTAAACAGCTTGGTATTCTTCTGAGCAGGTACAAGCATCTCACTTACCGCCACCCATTTACCATCGGGCGAAAATTGGGCGTCCCGGCATACAGTTCGCTGCCTGCTGCCTGCTTGCTCCGCCAGGAGTTCGTCAGCGCGGTGAGCAGCGTTGTAACGCCGGTATCGGTGTCGAGGGAGTAGAACGCATCGGGAAATCTGCCGTTCCGCAGCCGCGCCTTGCTGTGGTCCTGCGAGGAATAGATAGTCTGCGATTGTCGAGCCATTGGACCAGATCGGCGTAGTATTTTACGTCTTTGACACGCCTCGCGTTGGCAATCACCGGATTCTCCCGGCAAATCATCCAGGCGGGCGCGCCAAGAAGTCCTGCCAGTACAATCGCCACGATGATGGTGGGAAACGGTGTTCTTCGCCCGTTTACTCCAGCGGATCTACTCATTGTCCGCCCGTTTCTTCCCTATATGTCCGACTGACAGCGGATCATTCACTCCCGGTTGCTTTCATTCCTTCGTACCTCCAATTGGCATCAAAAGGACTCCAGAAGTTTAACGGTCCAGTTCCAGGAGAAAGATGCCACTTTTAGTCTGCCTTTTAGTGAGCTATCGGACGGCGAAAAATGCTTCTTCATTTGCGCGGTCGTTCTGGCTGCCAATCAAGCGTACGGCCCTCTTCTGTTTTTTGGACGAGCCGGACAACTACCTGTCTCTATCTGAAGTGAAGCATTTTGTCATGACGCTTCGCCGCTCGTTTCAGGCTGGAGGTCAGTTGTTGGTCACCTCACACAACCCGGAAGCAGTGCGTGCATTTTCGGATGAGAACACATTTATACTGAGCAGGCGCAGTCATCTGGAACCTACCATAGTTCGCCTTCTTAGCGAGGCGCACGTCCATGGCGACTTGATCGAAGCGCTAATCCGTTCAGACAGACTATACCCGCCGATCTTATCCATCGCGTCTGTATTCTAGGGGTACTGTCGGAGCCCGAGGATCTACGGAAATCCAGTCTTGGCACGCTCGAAGCGGTTGGAATCAGTCTTGCCAGAGATTGTCGTGACAAGGCAACAACTACGTGGGACCATGTACTACTGCAGCATAACGCGACAGAGCTGGAACGTATGACACCCATCTTAAGACCCATCCTGTTCTCACTCGGATAACGTCATTCCATATGGGCCAGTCTAAGAGCGTATTGAAAAAGTCTCATGTTGCTAAACGTCGGAGCATGAGATGGGTCATCGCCAGATGAATGAAGGCGACGCTGGTTTTCGGATGCAACTCGTAGTCCTTCGACAACCGGCGGCAACGTCCTAACCAGGCAAACGTGCGTTCTACCACCCAGCGGCGGGGTAAAACGACAAAACCTTTCATGTCATCGGAGCGTTTGACGATCTCAATCGCCCAATCGCGCTGTTCTTTGACCCAGTCGAGGAGCTTTCCGGCGTATCCGCCGTCCGCCCAGATGAGTTTAAGGCGAGGAAAGCGGTCTTTGCATTCAGCCAGAACCAACTTGGCTCCGTCGCGATCTTGTATATTGGCGGCATGAACCACGGCTTCCAGCAGCAGACCTTCGGTGTCTACGAGAAGATGTCGCTTGCGTCCTTTAACACGCTTGCCTGCATCATAGCCAATAGTCTCCTCGCTGGACGGCCCCCTTTTTCTGTCGTCTTCACGGACTGGCTGTCGAGAACGGCGGCGGAAGGAGTAGGTTCTCGATCCAGCTTGGTTCTGACTTGCTCTCGGAGCGTATCATGGCACTTCTGCCAGGTGCCGTCATCTCGCCAGAGCCGGAAATAGTGATAGCAGGTCGCTTGCGGTGGCAGATCATGGGGCATCATCTCCCAGGTGCAGCCGGTTCGCAGGACATAGAAGATGCCATTGATAATGTTGCGAAAGCTGTATTCGCGCGGACGGCCCGTTCTTCCCTTCCGTCTTGGGTTCTGGGAAGAAGGGCTCCATGAGCGCCCATTGCTCATCGGTTAAGGTCGGTTGGGTAGGCTTTGCTTTTCATGTACAAAGTCTACCCAGACCAGTTTTGAAGTTACTGACTTTTTCTAAACGCTCTTAATGAAATACGCCCCTCGACAAGGAATTCACAGGCTCGCTTCGATGATACTCTCGCCATTCTGCGGGCCAGTCTGCACTCCCCAGCGCGAGAACTCCCTTCCTTCCGCTTGCGGGGGACCGAGGGGGTTGAGCTTCCCTCCGCCTGCGGGGGACCGAGGGGGGTCCCCGCAGAACTACCATGATTTAGAGTCTTGAACCTCCCAACCCCCCCTGTTACACTACTAAAAATAAAAATTAAGCCCGATTTCAGGGGGTTCCGGTAAATTACCGGAACCCCCTCGCTGCCCAATTCCAGGGGCCTCCGAAAATTTTTCGGGGCCCCCTCGCTGCCCAATCACGGCACTGCCGAACACCAGCCACCAGTCACCAGCAACCAGTTCCCGCATCCTTTCCGTGTATTCCGCGTCTTCCGTGGTTCCCATCGCATTCCTTCTGCGCCTTTTCCGCTCAAAATCTTATGGCGCGCCATCTCCTGTCAGACGTCGGCATAATCTCTGTGCACGCGGCGAGAGAGATTCATAAAGCGATTGAGGGAGGATCTCGGCCTCTCTGGCCCGATACCAGGGAGCATAGTAGCCCACGCTCGTCATGGCGCGCGGCAGTCGTGATTGGTTAGCGGTTCCGCCATGCCAGCAGCGAACGTCCCGTACGATGGCGGATCCCGCCGGCGCGCAGAGGATGCTTTCTCGCATCCAGTTCGGTTCGTTCTCAAGCGAAGGGATCTCGGCACGAGATCGTTGTGTACCTGGGACAAATCGTATTGCCCCGTTCTCCCTCGTAAAATCCACCATGGGAAAGTTGACGACAATGAAGGGAGCCGGAAGATCAAAAGCAGTCACTGATTTCTGCGGGTCCAGGAGAAAATCTCCCATGTCCGAATGGAGGTTCTGAATTTTTGCGCCCGGCAAGGAGAAGTCGCCACCCGTGCCCATGCAGGTAAAATCTTCCGACTTCCAGACAGCCTCAAAAATCGGCAGGACAGTGGGCAGATCCACCAGCATCGCCCATTCCGCGTGGTGAAGCTGATCTCCAAATGAGTGGCGCGCATAGCCGCAATTCATCTTCTCGATGCCAGAGGCGTCGCGCTGTTCGGCAACAACCCTGCCTGCTCCGTCCTGCGCAAAGGCCAGTTGCTCCTGCGTCAGGGCATCGCGAATACAGACAAACCCATCCCGGTGAAATACAACAGCCGCCTCGTCACTCTCCTCTACGGTATAAAAAGTTACGTCCAGTCTCGCTGATTGCATTTCTATCTCCCGGCCGCTGACGATGACGTTGAGCGCAATTTTCGTCCCGCATGCCTGAATTCTCCGGCCGAAGCGCAACGTCGTGGACCGGAGATCACGCGCGGAACGTTATTGGGCTTGCGGATTAGAATGTGACGCACGGGGTACAATTGTAACGACATGTCCACCTCAACCACCGATCTGATTAAAAGTTATTGCGAAACCGCGGAGCGTCTGAATCTTGAGGGCTGCCCGGATGAAGCGCTGGCCGAGGCCGGCCGTGCGCTCAGCCTGGAGCCGCAGAACCCTCTGGCTCGCTTCCAAACGGCCTATTCGCTCTTTCTACTGGGAAATCTTACTCAAGCAGGAGATGTCCTGGACGACCTCTGTCTAACTTCGCCCCACTATCCCAACGCGCAATGGCTGCGGGCCGGAGTGCTTCGCCGCCGCCTGGGAGATCACGACGCCAACGTATTTGACGCCTACCGCCAGGCGCTCGACTCGGACAGTGCCAACCTCTATATACAATCAGAGATCGCAGATATCCTGCGTTCGCGAGGGGAATACGAGGAGGCGCGCGCCATGTACCGCCAGCTAGCGTCCCGCGAAGCGTGGGAGGACGAGGCGCTGCGGATTGAAGCCACGTTTCAAGTAGGAGTGGTATCACAGGTGCTTGGTGAACTCGACGAAGCTCTCGCGGCCTTTCGCACCGTGCTGGAACACGATGCCTGACTATCCGGACGCGCGCGAAATGGTTGAGCTCCTGTCTGTCTCGCCCGGCAGCGAAGAACCCGGAAGGGGTTACGAACCACGCTCCTCTAAAGCATCATCCGCTCTTTTACTTCCAGATAGCGATTGACTAACTCGGCCGACAGCTTTTCGGCGGGCGAGTCGACGACAAGGACGCCTCGCTGCGCCAGCAGGCTGGTCGCCTTATGCCGGTCGTCCAGTACCTGCATCGCCACCGCCTTTTGAAAGACCGAGGGGGCGGTATCGATGTCCTGGCGCGCTGTTCGGAGGACTTTGGTGTCTAGCAGCGCGACGGCCGCGACCAGGTGGCGCGGCTGGAGAGAGGCAAGCTCGTTAATGGTCGTACGCGAAGAGTCCGCGTCCCACAGGTCGGTGAAACAGACGACCAGCGAGCGCTTCCGCCATCGTGCGCGAAGGTACCGAGGGCCTTGCGATAGTCCGGCTCCGCAAAGGTTGCCTTCGCGTTGTACAGCGCCTCCATGATCGCATAGACCTGGCGCGTCCTTTTTTCGGCGGTAGATAGGTCTGCACTTCGTCGGCGAAAGAGCAGCAGTCCCACGCGATCTTCTGACAGCGTCGCAACGTATGCCAGGAGCAGAGCTGCGTTAATGGCGTAGTCCAGCTTCTGAATGCCGTCGATCTCGGCGAGCATCGTTCGGCCCACATCGATCGAGAATGACGGACTGAGACTTTTCCACTTCGTACTGCCGCGCAACCAGTTTGCCGCTGCGCGCCGAGGCTTTCCAGTCGATACGGCGCATTTCATCGTCAGGCATGTACTCGCGCAGGCTTTCGAACTCGCGACCTGCCCCCTGCAGCCGCGCCGCTCGAATACCGACCTGCTGGAGCCGGCCGCGCTTCGCCATTAAGGTGAATGTCGCCGTATCGACAAGATTAGGATAGACCTTGACGTCCTGTGGCAGCGTAACCCGGGCAAGCCGATTAACCAAACCGATTGGCCGCGCATCCGCAAATGAATGTCGCCGAACCGATAGTCACCGCGGGCGGTAGGCGTGAGGTGGTAGACCGCGGCGTGCCTACCGCCAGGCGCGATCGTGAAGGCAAAAGGCTTTTCATCGAGATCAGACCGCATCTCCAGGGGAGGCGAGTTGCGCAGCTCCACCGAACGCTCATCTTCGCGCCGTCACGCACCCTCACCCGTACCGGATTCTCCGCCGCAAGGGACAGTTTCTCGTCGACATTCCGCTCTACTTCCAGCGCTTCCGGAGGCGGCAGCAGGAACCAATCGACAACCGCAAGCAGTGTCAGCAGCCCCGACCACCCGAGCGCGACATACAGCAGTCCCGTATTCAACCCCGTAAAAAGTAACGGTACCCCACCTAGCGCGAACAGTATCGACCAGAGCCTGCTGAATGTCACCAACTACTCCTAATCCTGGCAATCTAAATCAGACTATTGCGCCAAAGCCCGAGATAAATCCTGCGTGAATGGCGGTCCAAACGGAAGTGCAGGCAGTCAGCGCCAGTTTCCCAGGAGCACAAATGGCGCCCAATAGTAAGGATGAGACCAGTTCGGGTTTCTGGCTTTCAAGTTTGATCTTGCCCCGTTTTCAGATCCGCCTGTCTTCATTAATGACAGCGCTGCTTGGCGAGAGCCGCCTTTATGCATCTGGTTGGCAGTCAGGTTCGCGGAGAACTTCTCATCAAATGCGCCGTGCTTTCGTCGTTTACCGACCATTGAGAGACGACCTGCGTGGGCACGCCCGCGGCGAAAATAGCCCAGGTCAGCCCGATGATGCCTTCACCGCTTCGTTTCTCTCCTCGTGCTGTGTTACAGGCGGAAAGAACGACCATGTCGGCGTTCAGGTCGAGATCAAAAATCTCTCTGGCGGTCAGAAAGCCGTCTTCGCCGGTGGTTTTGTCCGGCAGTGCCAGCACTACCGCGGAGAGAAGGGGCGCGGCGTCGTTGAAAAAGCCGTGCGTCGCGAAATGGAGATACCGGTATTTCCCCGCCTCGCGTTTTGCTGTCGCCTCCTGCGCCGCATCACCGGTGTAAATCGTCGCGTCCTTGAAGTCCTGTTGGATCGCCGTGGCTTCCAGCTGCGTGCCCGGCAGATCCGATAGGTAACCGCCTCGTGGAAGATAGAGATCAGAGAGGGCGCGGCAATCGGCCGATCAGTCGGTCTTGCTTCACGCGTCGGCACCGCAATCGGATGTTCCGCCGCGCTTATTGCGCGCGATGGAGCGGCAATCGGGCGGTCGGGCCAAATCTGCTTTACGTGACGAAGCCGCGATTGGGCGGTCGGCTGCATTAGCTTTACGCGATGGCGCTGCGATAGGACGATCCGCCTGCTTCGGCTTGCGTGATGGCGCGGCAATCGGCCGGTCCGCCTGTTTGCTTTGCGAGAGGCTGCGGGAATGGGCGTGAGGCTGCCGGATCGGACGTTGCCCCGGAATATCAGGATCGTCTCCGAAGCGCTGTTCGTCGCCAAAATTGGGGTTCGCAAACGCTGGTGCATAGTTCGTTCGGCATGGCGGCGCTTGTTGCCCGTGTTCGCTGCAAACGCCGCCGCGGCACCGGTTGCGCTGTAAGCATACGTATTTCAAACCAATTCAATAGAAACGACTGTCCAGCGGAATGTCGCGGCGAACGCGAAGCGGTAGGCGCAAGCAGCGCCGCGAATGGAACATCCCACAGTATTCCGTCCGGCAGATAAGCAGGCGCTTTTTTCCGCGGATATAGCCTCGGCGGGCTGGATGAGCGCGCGATAGAGCGCCGTCGCGGGTTCGCGATAAGCCCTGCGCGGATCGGCGCAGGCCGACTGAAGCGCGCTCACCTCGCGGCCAAGGTCCCGAGCCTTGATGGAGAGGATACGCGTCTCCAGCACCGGCATACCGTGTGGGCAGGTGACTATGAATAGAACAACCTCATCCGTAGCGCCGGCGGACAATGGAAGGTATTCGAGCAGAGCGGTGTCCGCCGGCAGGAAACCGGCCACTTCGGACAACGTGATTGTCTTTGCCGCCCGTATCCGGGCGAGATCAGGCTCGCGCGCATAGAGTTCGTCGTCGAAGAGCTGGAGATCATGCTCGGCCGCGCGCAGGCGCAGCTTTATGGCCTCCGCGCGCTTCCTGGAGCCGATCTCGTTTTGAACACCTTCTTTGACAAGCTGGTAGTTGAGTGCGAAGGAGGTCTGCCGTAAAGTTTTCTCCTTCTCCCGGTCATCCGGTGATAGCGAAGCCTGCAGCTGGACTTTGCCATCGTTTAGAATATCCAGCAGAGCGCGCGCCTTCATTTTTTGAACGAGAGCAAATGCCTCTGCGGCTTTTCCGCGGCGCAGCAGCAGTGCCAGAAAGTCTCGATATACATAGATAAACTTCGTTAGAAATGTTGATTTCGCTTCGGAAAGTCCGCCAAGCGCTCCCCGTGCTGTCTCGAGGAGAGCAACGGCTTCGCGAAGATCTTTTTCCGCGCCCGCCAGATCGTGCCTTGCCTGCTCGATCCCGCCTATTTCCGTCAGCGCAATGAATCGTGAAAGGGGTTCTTTCGCCCCATCCGTGCCTGCAAGTTCCTGCCGGAAGTAGTCCAGCGCGCGACCCTGGTGTCCCAGACGCTGTTCCACAAGGCCCAGGCTATGGAGAGTGGATGGCACGAGGGCGAATAGCCCCGATTGGCGCTCGATGGCAAGCAGTTTCTCCCAGGAGACCCCTGCCGTGGCGTAATCATGCATCAGAAAAGCTAGGTCCGCGAGCACGTTTAAATTGCGATTTTGCTCGTTCCCCGTCGCCGGGTTGCGAAGCAGCGGCATGAGCCTTTGAGCGTACACCCTGCCGAGGTCGTGCTGACCGGCGCCCTCGTAGATGAGGACGACCGCGTAAAGCGCGTCCACCTGGTCGTACTCGTCGCCAGACCCCTCCAGAAGTTTGACCGCCTCCAGATAGTCGCGCAGCACGGTCGCCTTCTGACCGATATAATCATAGAGCGTGGCGATGTGCATCAGCTCCAGTGCCTGTCCGCGCTTGTCGCCAAGATCTTTGTAGATCTGCTGGGCTTCCTGGTCGCTCCGGAGTGACTCGACAGGTCGACCTAATAGGAACTGAAAATTTGCAATCTGCCTTAGAGCCTCCGCCGCATTGGCCTTGTCCTGGATGTGACGATAGAGGGCAACCTCGTTAACGTAGTGCATCAAGGCTGTATCATACTGTCCACTGGATGTATATAAATCGCCCAGAATTTGATGCGTCCAGGCCTCGTCTGCCGTGTCGTTCCTTTTGTGATAGAGCGCGATCGCCCGCTGATAGGACTCTTTCGCCTGCTCGATGGCGGCTGGAGTGGCAGTGGGTTCTCCGAACCTGCTGTAGGTGACCGTGCCGAGGTACCACAGCGCATCCGCCTCGTCCTTCTCATCCATTGTGGACCGAGCAAGCTGAATGGCATGACTGTATGATGTTGCGGCATCGCCCGTCTGGTTTCTCGTGTTTTCAAGGTTGCCCAGGACGATCCACGCCTGGACCTCGCGAACCGAATCTCCAGCTTCGTGAAAGAACTCCGCGCCGATTTGCATCGTTCAATGGCAGCATCATCCGGGTTTTTCTGAAAGAGAATCGCGTTGTTCAGCAGCGCGTCGCCCTGCCCGATCTTGTCGCCGTCCGCACGACACACCTCCAGGGACCGCTGAAAGAAGTCCTGGGCTTTTGCCGCGTCACCGCGCGCCATTGCAATGTTGCCTAAATTCAGCAGCGCTTTGCTCTCGCCATGCATATCACGGCGCCCGCGAGCGGCGGTCAGAGCATTCATGTAGAGCCGATCCGCCTCATCCAGGGCTGGCGGCGTCCGAAGCTGGGCTTTGTGCCCGGCATCCAGGAAGGCCTGTACCTCCTGGCTTACTGTGCTCGCCCTGGCCCTGTCTAAATCGTTCGGCGCGACAGGCTGCTGTAAGGCATAGGCAGGGGACAGGCCTTTCAAAAGGAGGCCGCTCAAGATTAGGATTGCAGTCAGCAAAAGCCGGTGGATTGGCATCATAATTGTTTCCCTTTACAGAAACCTGTATTGCGTCCGATTTTTCATTATGACATACAACAGTTAACCAGAAGGACACCGGGTTTGCCGTGTGGAACGTCGCTGCAGTCTGGACAAATATAGAGGTGGTCGAGGAGCGCGATTTGTTAAAGCCTTACTCGTTACGTCATGGTGATACAATTGGTGTTGTCGCGCCATCCAGTCCCGTGCCAGAGGAAGATCTCGCCAGGGGAGTTGCCCTGATAGAGGCACGAGGCTACCGCGTTCGCCTGGGACAGAATGTGCTTGCCGTGGCTTCACATTGTGACTATCTGGCCGGCGGCGATACGCAACGCGCTTCCGACCTGAACGCCATGTTCGCCGATCTTTCCATCGATGCGATTTTCTGTGCTCGCGGCGGGTACGGATCGATGCGCCTCTTCGATCTCCTGGATTGGGAGGCAATTGCCGCCAACCCGAAACTGTTTGTCGGGTATAGCGACATCACCTGCCTCACACCGCCCTGGCGCGATTGGGGTGGGTGACAATCCACGGTACGATGGTATCGTCGCTATGGAAACTTGACGCACCGGCATTGGAGCGGTTCTGGCGGCATCGTGGAGCGCGCGGAGCCGTTGGGCTTCTACCGCCGGCCGACCCAGATACGATGCAGACTATCGTTGCCTGCGCAGCGGAAGAGAACCCGCCGGCGGCAACCTTTGTCTCATGGCGCAGGCGTGCGGTTCGCGCTTTGCACCCGATCTTCGTGGCAAAATCGTGCTGCTGGAAGATGTGAACTCCGCCGTCTATCATGCCGACCGCGACCTGACCCAACTGCTCAATGCCGGACTGCTGCACGAGGCGGCCGGCTTCGTTATCGGCACGTTGACAGGCTGGCACAAACACGAAGCGGAAGTGCCGCGCAACACGCCACACTCCCTCTGGACGGAGTTCTTCACGCGGTCTTCT
>CAWBSY010000019.1:0-61573 GCA_963791575.1 Terriglobia bacterium
TTCTGTACGCTGATCGCATTGACCACGTCCAGCGCGGATAGGCCCTTCGACTGCAAAGCTGTCGTATTCAGATCCACCTGAACCTGGCGCTGTTTACCGCCATAGGGATAAGGCACCGCTGCCCCAGGCACTGTGATGATCTGCGTCCGAATAAAGTTAAGACCGTAGTCGTTCAGTGATTGCTCCGACATGTTCTGCCCGGAAAGCGCTAGCTGTAGAACGGGAACACTCGAAGCGCTGTAGGCAATAATGAGCGGTGCCGTCGTTCCTGCAGGCAACTGCCTAAGTTGCGTCTGAGAATTTGCTGTAATTTGCGCGATGCCTTGTTGAAGGTTTGCTGTTGGCTGAAGGAACACTTTGACAACAGCAATCCCATTCAGCGACTGTGACTCGATGTGCTCGATGTTATCGACGGTTGTCGTGAGGTTTCGCTCTGTGACGCTGACTATCCGATCAGCCATATCCCCGGGGACAAGACCGGTAAAAGTCCAGATAATGCTGACCACCGGAATATTAATGTTGGGGAAAATGTCCGTCGGCGTACGAACGATCGCAAGCCCGCCCATAATGAGGATCAGTATGGACACAACCACAAAAGTGTAAGGCCGTTGTAATGCGAGTCGAACGATCCACATAAACTTTTCCCCAAATCCTCGACTAGTTACAGTTGTCAGTTCGTCGAGCGTTACTCAGACTGTGTGTTCGTAGGTCGGATGTCTCAATCGTGGATGACGGTGATCCATCGTCCGTCGTACAGTGTTCGTATATGTGCGTGTGACCCGATTCCGGCTACTCCGTTGCCGTAGTTGGCAGAGCAGCACAGGCCAGAACCGAACCAGTCCTTGTATGTGCCCGGCGCATGAGCTTTGTAAGTTTCGCCCGTGCCCGTGCCAGCTGGGCCTTTATAGTTCCGTCTGCCACTCCCATAGCCTGCGCTGCTTCTTTCGTGCTCATACCGTCCAATTCGCGCAACTGGAATACCTTGCGCAGCGATGGCGAGAGCTCCGGGCAATAATTGCATCAGGTGCCTATGTAGTTCGGACTCGCGACATTCTTCTTCAGGACTTGGTCCGCGATCCGCCAGGCGCTCGGCCACGCAATATTCCTCGTCTTCCCCGAATCGCTCATCAACCGATAGATGAATCTGGCGCGGCCGTTTGCGCAAGTGCATGCGTGCCGAATTGGTGACAATGGCCGTTAACCACGTAGCCATCTGCGCCTGCCCTTTAAATTGATCCAAATGTTTGTAGGCGGACAGAAGTGCATCCTGAACCGCATCTTCGGCGTCGGCTGAATTCCCCAGATATCGATAAGCCCTTCTGTAAAAGGACGGTAAGCTACGAGAAAGAGTCTCTTGCATTTCCCGAGTTTCGTTTTCGCAGATGCGGACACCTAGGTACGGTTCGCTTCCCATGTGTGATTGTGTAGCTTGCATGTTTGTCTTGGCCTCCTGGGCGCAATAGCAAAATGCACGCCGCTCTCCAATCGAATGGAGGTGGCTTTAGGCGATTAGTTTCAGCAGCATGAGGCAATTCCCGAGTTTCGAGCCGCCTTGTGAAACTCGGGATGATGCGTCGCAGCGTTGACAGGCGTCGGCATTTCGACAGAGCGGGATTTAGCTACGCGTCAGATTTCGACAAAAGCAGAGGGACTATCTCTCATCGGTTACATTGCTGTGGTTCACAGCCGCGATTTAACAGCTTAATTTGAGCGAATGTAAACATTTGATCAAGGACTAGAGTACCCATCCATTTGGAACAGGAAATGCATTTAGGAGTTTTGCGTTCAGCTTCTGTAATTCAGGATGTTGCAAAAACTTAGGGTACTTATCAGCGGGGTGAACGTGAATGACCGAGTCGTTACTTTCTTTCGTGAGGTGGATATGCAATTACTGAGATTTAGCGTCAGAGCGACCGCCGATGTGATATCCGGCATTTTGAATTGTGTCTGTCCAGAGTGCGGCGGCAGAATGGGTGAACCGGGCAAAGAGTTCAAATGCCAGGGCGAATGTCGGAGAGATTGGCGTCGGGTTTGGAGCGAATCACTTCGGCCGAACTCGGCATGAGGTCAAACCGATGGTCAGAGCGATTTTAACTTAAGGGATTGAAGGACTAACGGAGACTCTATGAAGCATCTTATGGCAGATCGGGTGAAAATCGGGTTCATTGGCCTTGGGAACATGGGAAGCCGGATCGCACAACGCTTAGTTGATCACGGATTCCAAGTTTCGGTGTACGACATGGATCCGGTTAAGGCGGAAGCGGTCGCTGGACACGGGGCTATCGTTGTAAAGAACATTCTTGAACTGACAAGCACTGCGGATGTGATTCTCTCCTGCTTGACCAACGATGAAGCAGTTCAGGACGTTTATACCGGACCCGAAGGAGTTTTTGCTGGGGCCCAGCCAGGAACTGTCGTGCTCGAGATGAGTACAATTTCTCCTGAAACTTCACGCGAGCTGCACCGAGTCGGCGCCCGGGGTGGCATCGAAGTAATGGATGTTGCGATCTCAGGCAGCACTCCTGCCGCCGAACAAGGCATTCTCACGCTACTGATAGGTGGTAACCGGGAACTCTTTCGCGCTGCTAAACCAATATTTCAGGCGATTGCTAAACAATATTTCCTCTTGGGCGAGTCTGGTTCTGGCACAGCGATGAAGTTGGTCGTCAACACACGTTTAGGGGTGGGTATACAAGCGATTGCTGAAGCTGTGGTTTTAGGAGAGAAAGCAGGTCTTGATCGCGAACGGTTGCTAGAGGTTCTAGCAAAGACGGCCGTGATTGCACCCGCTCATATGGGAAAGCTGGCGAGGGCGGCTGTCAACGATTACAGTCCGCAGTTTCCCCTGCGCCTGATGAACAAAGACTTTCAGTTGATTCTGAAGACCGCGGCAGACGAGCAGCTCCCTATGCCTGCGACAGAAGCGGCGTATCGTATCAATTCGGATGAGCAGGCCAATGGTGACGAACGAGACTTTTCGGCTGTGCTGCGGCGAATGGAAGAAATTGCAGGCGTTCACGCGGCGTGAAGCTGTCAGATGTTGTTCGGTGGATTCTCAGGAGCATTGCGCACGCTGCAACAGAGAAATTAATAGTAGAGATCGGGCGGCCCTTTGTATTCCTGAATCGCATTTCCACCATCAACGATGATGATTTGACCGGTGATATATGAAGCTGATTCGGACGCGAGGAATGCAATAGCCGCTGCGACTTCATCCGGCGAACCAGCTCGACCCAGCGGCGTATTCTTGCCGGCAATGAGTTCCGACGGGCTGGAAGACGCAGTTTCAATCCATCCAGGAGCCACGGCATTCACGGTAATACCGCGGCGCCCCACCTCTAGAGCAAGGCTGCGCGTCAAACCTACCATTGCCGCCTTAGCCGCGCTATAAGCGGTTTCACCAGGATTGCTAACCACTGGCCCTGTTGTGGAAGACACGTTTATGATTCGTCCGTAGTTCTCTTTCAACATGGCCGGCAACGCTGCCTGGGTCACGTTAAAAGCAGTCCTCAAGTTGATCGAAATGCTGTAATCCCATTCCTTCTCGGGAAGATCTACCAATGGTCGAGAAGCTGTTTCGGTCGGACTGCCGATCTGAGTCATACCAGCATTGTTGACGAGGATATCCAGGCGGCCGAATCGTGCGATCGTTTCCGCGACCAACGTTTGCGCGCTCGCATGATCGGATAAATCGGCGGTCATAGCGAAGACCTGCGCACCAGTTGCTTCGATTTCGCGGACGCGATCTGTGATCCGCGCCGTTGTAGAAGTGATGGCGATCCTAGCGCCCTGGCTCGCAAGCAACCGCGCGGTCGCGAATCCAATACCGTGTGGGCTACCTGCACCTGTGATGAGCGCGACTCTCCCGGAAAGGTTCGTCTTCATCCCTATCGTGTGAGCTCTCCCCAACGGTGAATTTAAGGTTGTCAGACTAACATGTTGAGCTTGCCTTTATCACGGAGCACGATTGCATTCGCTTACTTGAAGCAGTCCTCTGCATATGCGCGCCTCAATACTCTCTCTCGTTACATGCTCGCCTTAACTCTCATCCCAACCATTGCGGATTGGCGTACGTACCATCAAAATGATGGCTTGTTTTGTAGAGTTCGTATTCTCCTGACTGTGCCGCTTTGACGGTTTTTGTTAAGAGAGCTTCCACTTGTGCACTGTTCAAAGGGCGAAAGCTTCGTGCGGCATCAATTGCCTGTTGCAGGATCGCGAGAGAATCGCACCCAGTGATTACCACGCTTGTCGGCAGGTTCATCGCATAGTGAAGACACTCGACCGCTGTGACTGTGTTGCTTTTGAGAATGAAAGGATCTCCCATAGGCTTCATCCCCAGAATGCCATTTCCCTGCTGTACCAACTTTGGAAGCACCTTCTTCTCAAAGCTGTCGAAATGAGCATCCATCACGTTCAGCGGCATCTGCACGGTATCGAAGACGAATCCATGTTGCGAAGCGGTGGACAGCATCTTTAAATGAATATCGGGACTCTTGTGTCCAGTGAACCCGATGAAACGAATCTTGCCAGCTCGCTTCGCCTCCAACACGGCTTCCAGGGCTCCTTGCGGGGCGAAGATACGGTCAGGATCGGAGTCACGGATAATCTCGTGAAACTGAAGTAAATCGATCCGATCTGTCTGAAGCCTCTGCAGCGATTGATTAATTTGCTGAGTGGCGGTCGCCTTGTTGCGTCCATCGATTTTCGTCATCAGAAAGGCCTTGTTGCGATAGCCATCCCTTAGTGCATTTCCCATCCGGATTTCGCTCTCACCATTGTTGTAGTCCCAACAGTTGTCCAGAAAATTAATTCCCTGGTCCAGACCAGTGCGGATAATCCGGATACTCTCCTGAGGGTCTGTTTGTTTTCCGAGATGGTATCCGCCGAGGCCGACGATTGACACTTTCTCACCAGTCTTGCCAAGCATGCGGTATGGTATTTTGCCCTTCGATTCGTCTGCGCGGCTAGCTGGGCCTAAGCCCGCGAAGGCTACGGATGACGCCGTCAGTGCGAGAAAGTGGCGCCTGGTTGTAGCTGAGATCATTTCTGCCAGAGAATCTCGTGGCGACAAATCATCTCCCTTGGTGGTCGCGATATGATTCGTTTTTCCTCTTCTTTTCATAATTTTCTTAACCTCCTAACATTGGATGAACGAACAAACTAGAACGGAAAACGCACCGAGAGTATCCAGCGATGGTTGTCCTGGTGGAACTGAGTGACGGCGATCTGTAAGCCGCCGCCTACGGTAAGATGTAATCGCTCCGCTAGTTGAACGCTGCCCAACACCAGTCCCGGCGTCAGGAAAACTTGCTTCTTTCCGTCCGAGGTGCCTCCCGACCAAAACGTGGAATTTTGTTCGAGCATAGGCCATATTTTTCCCTTAATCCTATAGTCAACGGCCGTATTAAACACGATCATGCGGCCCAAGAGGTTCGTGCCACTAGTTGGTAGAGTCGCGCCGATTGTGCTCTGAATATCCCAGGGCCCAAGGCCCTTGGCCGCTGCAAAGGTGGGGGACAAGGTGGCATGGCCTAGGCCGTTAGGCGGAGTGCCCGTAGGGAATGAACCTCCCAAGAAAAATCCCACAAAGTAATCGCCTTTGTGCTCCGGTGCTGAAAAGGCCCGGAACTTCACTTGCCAGGAGAAGTCCCCGAATCCGTCCGGGGTCTTCGATTGGTGCACGATGTAACTGGGTGCAAAGAGTCCCACTTCCAGGCGAGTGGTCGGGATGATCTCAAGGCCTCGTGACACGCCATAGTTCGATGTTACGGTACCTCCGGTAGGATCTTGCTGCCAAGACATGTCGTAGCGGAATTGCTCGACGAGCATAACGTGAGTTGTGACAATGGGCGAAACAAAATGAGGCTGGCTAGCCCGTGCCTCGTCCACGTTACGCAACCAACGGTGTACCCAATCATTCTGCCAGCTGCTATTACTACCATTAGCATTGTTCTGACCCGAACTGTTCTGATGCGCTCCTGACGAGTCGGGGGATGACTCGCCGGCTGACTGACCGCCTAGAGAAAAAGACGCAATCGAATCAGAGAACGAGGGGATGCCGAGTTCGACCGAATTCTGCGCCTGAACTTTGCCAGAAAAGACAGAAATCAGTATGACGACTAAGCAGAGAGGACGTTCTGCTGATGATATTCGTAAGTTGGATACAGTTCTCATAATCCATTCTCATGAGAGACTCAGGAGCCATCGGCGGTGAGGGGCGTCGTTTCGTCTCTCCCCAATCTCCCATGCCTTAGTGATGTGCATCCGCATTTCCAAACCTACCTTTACACAAATACAAGAGTTGCCAGTCTCAATATTCGTGAGGGTGGAAATAGCACCACTTAAGCGACGCCATGCTGACACGTCCGTCCTTATGTCGACAGCGTTCAATCGCATGCGTAACCAAGGCTATTGACGCGACACACCCACAAAACCATGAGCCAACGCGATTAAGAAGGTTCTCGCCCGCGTAAGGAATTTGGAAAGGCAAATGCATTCTCGAAGTCAGCAAAGGAGAATCAAAAATGAAACCTATAACCCGTATAACAACTTGCACAGCATTATTCCTGGTCATGCTCGGAGCCGCATTTGCCCAGCAGGTCCAAACCGACTTTGATCACCAAGCGAATTTCTCTCAATACAAGACCTATTCGTGGCAGGAGATCAAACCTGCGAATTCCCTATGGGACGCTCGCATCAAGAATGCCGTCGATGCTCAATTGTCAGCTAAGGGCTGGACTAAGGTCGACAACGGCGGCGATGTGGCCATCGTAGCGGTAAAGACAACGCAGACTCAGAAAAATCTGCAGACGTTCTATGACGGAATGGGCGGCGGATGGCGTTGGCGAGGATTCGGAGGGATGGGCGAAGCTACCACGACTGAACAAGACTACAAAGAGGGAACCTTGGTAGTCGACCTATACGACGCAAAAACGAAACAATTGATCTGGCGTGGAAGTGCGGAGGACACACTGTCCAATAAGGCCGAGAAAAATGAAAAGAATCTGGACAAGGGTGTAGCGAAGATGTTCAAAAAGTTTCCCCCAGATTCACCGAAACACTAAGTGACATCTGCAACGCGAACAACCGCTCAAATGTAGGAGGGGCTGACACAGCAGTCAGTCCCTCCGCCGCTCACGTCTTTTACTCTATTTCAGTCCTTGTTTGAAATCTCGCGCAGCGCCTCAACATCTCTCTCTGATTCGGAACACGTCAATGGTGCCATGTAGTTCGACAGGCTCTATTCGTAGCTCGTGACACTATGCCGCTTTCATCGCCCACCGAGCCGCGAAGCTTCACACTTCATCCAATAACTCAGCGAGTCAGCGTACGCTATCGCGGCACGATCTCCAGCTTTTCTTCCGGAATGGTTTGTATCGCATTCTTATCAAGCTTCAAATGCGAATAAATCATTTCGGGAGGAAGCCGCCGGATCCACTGGTTGAGAGAGACATCCAAGACTTCGCTCGCTTTGAACAGCTCCAGAAATACCAGATCAGTATCGCCAGTGTTTTCCACGTAATGACCAGCATTAAATGGAACGAAGCCGACGTCGTTGGCATTGAAGTCCATGGTACGTGCAGACCCAACGGGCATAAACACAGTCATTCGTCCTTTTCCCGCCATGTAAAACTGCCACTCAGAGGCATTGGGATGCCAATGGAGCTCGCGCATACCTCCGGGCTTGATCGTATTCAAGGCAGCCGCAATATTCTTCGAGACAGGAAAGTTATGCGAGTCGACGATGCGTATTTCACCCCCGGTAGTTCGCTTCGTCGGCGACATCGCTTCCATTTTGAAGGTGTACTGGATGGGAGACTGCACTTCCTGCCCGCCAACTGCTGCCCTGTCTTCAGCCAATGACTTTGGCAAGTCCGCTGGAAAGATGTAAAGCGGTTCAGTCGGCAGAACGGTGAGAGCGCTTTCCGGTAGTCCAAAGTTCTTCGACAACACTTCGGGAGGCATATGGGCCACAAATTCCGACAGAAGGAATGTACCGTCTTCCGAAAACATACCTTGATCGAAAACCAAGAGGAACTCGCATCCGTCTGGCGCCAAGCCCTGGATAGAGTGAGGAAAGCCGGCCGGGAAGTACCACAGATCGCCCTTAGTCACGTCGTCGATAAAGATCGTCCCATCAGGATTCAATAGCGTCACGCGGGCATTTCCATAGAGCATGATGGCCCACTCATCGGCGGTGTGCCAATGTAGTTCGCGAAAGCTACCAGCCGTCAGGCGCATGTTGACGCCCGCTATATCTGTGGAGGACGGCAACTCGCGCTGTGTCACCTGATGGGTCCAGCCACCCTCTTGAATCCGCTTTTTCGTCAGATCATAGGAGTACCAAATAGGACCGACATCCCCAAAATCCGTCGGCGGAGGCGTATTTGAATTGGGATTCTCGTTCAGGAGTGGCTTGTTCTCCTGTCCAGGGTTACTGGAGGAATGATCGCTTTCCGCCTGACGTGCTCCTTCTCGGGTTTGCGCGTTGGCCGTAAGTCCGGCGAATGCAGCCGCAGCCAATGCGGCGGAACCAATTCCCAGAACACTCCGCCTTGAAAATCCGTCTTGCAGCAACTTGTCTCTGTTTTCGTCACTCATCGCGTTCCTACCTGTTTGTACAAATTTGAGGATGTTCGCTTCACCAAGTGGAAACAAGCAAGTGCACTTCCATTCATGTGCTGACTAGGACCTATGAAAGTCACTCCGTTGAGCGACTTGAGAGCGATTCGTATGGCGATTGGGAGTGACCGACCGCAGACGGGGTCATCCGGCTGACACCTGTCCAGAATTGGTCGCCGCTTCCGATGTGAAGGCTTCTGAGTTGCAAAAACTCTCCTGAACAATGCTTGGGAAATTATTGACGCCTTGTGCTTGTGTAACTTCGACATAATTGGTCAGAGATTCACCTCGAGGAGGGTTTGGAATGTCGGTTGCTCTAATCAATGCGTCTTGAGTCCCACAGACATGAGTGGGCGAGGGTACATGGATGAACGAGGTACTTGATTTTTGTAAGCTGCGCTACGCCGTAATAGAAGCTCTCCAGACGGAGGCTGTTCCCGAACATTTCGTAATTGCATATTGCAGCGAGGAATCGCTGCACGATGTCATAGCAGAACCGTGCATCATTGCAAGCGGCTTCTCTTCTCGCGAAGAAGCTCTCGCGAATACCGACGCTTACATCTCGGTTGCCGCCGCTTTGGAGCAGGCGCAGACCGCAATGGCATAGGAGAAACCGGGGACACCAATATGAGTTTTTTTGGCCAAAGCGTCACTCGAACATCGGTCAGAGTTCTTTCAAGATATTCACCTCCAAAGGTTCTTCCACCAATTCTCCTATAGTTTGCTGCAAGTGCTTGAAGTGAGGAGTTGCTATGTGTTGATCGAGCGCAGCTTGGTTTTCCCATCTTTCGTAGAAATAGAAGCGCCCCCTAGAGTCTGACTCATAGAGTTCATACAATTTACATCCCGGTTCAATGCGCGTAGGAGCTAGCATGTCCTGGAGCAGCACCCTGAGTTGGTCTTCCTTTCCTTTACGCGCTATCAATCTTGCAATCACACGCACCTCAGCCATGATGTTCAACCTCATCCATTCATACTATTTTGTGTTGTTGGTTTACGGTACAACTCACCGCTACTTCAACGCTGGATCAATCAAAGTCAGATCTGTTTCCGGATCAAACCGTTTGTGCATGGCTATTGGATCGACTATGACCATCACTTCCAACGTCGGCGCCACGTACGCAGCAAGGACATGCCCGGCGCGCGTTGTTCCATCGGAAGCGCCTACCACCATGTGTGTATGAACTACCGGCTTTCCTTGATAGAGCGCAATGTCTCCGCTCATCCCAATCACTTCGTGCTGACCATCGATGGGAATTGTTTTGTACATTTTCCGCTGAGGATCAAACCACCCAAGCGTTGCGCCACTCACTGCGCCAATGGCGGTGAAATGCGCACTTGTAACGTGATACTTCTCGGCAAAGGCGTGCAATCCTGAAAAGGCCTCATCTTCCTTACCGAAGATGACAGCATATTCTTTGGTCGGCTCTCCATGATTCAGTAATTGAACCTGCATTCTGGGAGCATTCCCTTTTGGACCGGCTTGCGACGGTGCAACATACTCAACTGTCGTCTCTTGCGAATGTGTAGACACGATGGCGACCGCAATCAATAAAATTACGTAACTCATTCGTTTTGCTTTCGTCATAAAAGTTCTCTGCGGCATTCACGAATATGTGCGTTCCTACTACTTGAACAAAATCTTAGCCATCATCCCTTTGTCTTCGTGGTTCAGCAGATGACAATGAAACACGGACATGCCCTTGATAACCGGATCGGTGAAGTCCAGGATGACGTCAACAGACCCACCGTACGGAACATTTACCGTATCCAGCCACGCAGGATGTGCGAGCGGGACACCGTTTTCCGCATAGGCGAAAAAATGGACCTGGTGTATGTGAAAGGGATGTAGTTCGTCAGTTTGATTGATAATCCGCCAATGCTGATACGTACCTACGCGAGCGCTCGTCATCGGACTCGCGTCCATCGCAAACTTCCGACCGTTGATGTAGAAGCCGTTCTTGTCCTCGGTGAAAGTGACAGTGAAGTCCGGCGCAGTCTTCTTCAGCGGTTCAACGTCTGATCGGCTTGTAAACCGGTGGCCGATCATCGCTTGCATGCGCCTGCTTAGGCGGGGCATACGAACTGGGCTGATCTGAATTTGCTTGTACTACATCTGCCAGAACCATCTCCGGATTGGGGTCTCCAGCTGAACCGGTATCCACACAAAGCGTACGCAGTGCACCATGTGTTCCCAGCGGTGGACCAGTAACGATAGCCTCAAGCCGTCCCGCCGGGGCCAGCAGTAAATGATTGGTGATGCGCGTCGGCATTTTTGGTTCGTGATACGCGAGCGGCATCCCATCGAGCGCAACAATCTCAAATGTCTGTCCATCGAGTTGCAGATCCAAATAGCGATCGGCCGAGGCATTCACAATGCGCCAGAACTGCCGTTCATTAGGCGCGATCTGGATTTGCGGACGAACCACCCCATTCGCTGTAAAGATTTCCTCCGGTGGCTCTTTTTCTCCTCCACATCCCTTAGGTGGAATTCCAACCGCTTGCCGGAGTTCGGCTGCGTTCGGATCATGCTCAATCGAGCGACCACGTAGAACGAGCACACGCTCACGAAGTCCCCTCACTTCGGGGGCATAACGCTCCATGCCCTCAATGACGATCGCTCCCGACATTCCGTCGAGTACTTGCCGCTCACTTTCGCCATGCGGATGGGTGTGGTACCAGAACAGGCCCGGCGGATGGTCGCGCGGAATCTCCACCGAGTAGTGCAAAACCTGCCCGGGCTTGGCCAGCATTTGAGCACATCATCTTGCGGGGAATCCGGCGAGACGCTGAGCCCATGAAAATGCAAATTCGTCATGTCCATGCACGGATTCACCGCACAATTTTCAGGAGATTTCGCAGGAAGATCGTTGATGTAAGTGATTTTGAGAACGTCACCTGGCGAAGCGCGGACCACGGGAGCTACGTTGCCACCGTCGAAACCAAAAGTATCGCGCCCATTTTCATTTATGGCATGTAGGGTAAGCGATACGACGTGATTCTTTGCTCCCACCTGCGGAGGGTCTGGCAACGAACCAGTTTGCGCCAAACCCACCGCTGCAAAAAATATCAGCGCGTCTATGACGAGTAGGATCCTGGTCATAATCACGATCCTTCATGAAGCCGGCGTCACGAGGCCAGCTCAGCAATACCCGTCAGCTCGGTGTATTCTTCTTCCGTTAATTGCAGCGATCCCGCCTGCACGTTTTCTTCGAGATGCGCGACGGAAGAAGTTCCGGGGATGGGCAGCATTATCGGGGACCGCTCTAGCAACCACGCCAGCGCGACCTGAATGGGTTTCACCCGGCGATCCTTTGCAATTCTCTCCAACAGGCTGCCCGCCACGCTCCCGGCTCCAAGCGGGAACCACGGGATAAACGCGATTGCGTTGCGTTCGCAATAATCTACGACGTAGTCCCATTCACGATCTGCGAAACTGTACCGGTTCTGAACTGAGACAATCGGCACAATTTTTCGCGCGCGTTCAATATGTTCAACCGTGACATTCGACAATGCGACCAACCGGATCTTCCCTTCTGCTTGCATGTTCGCCAGAGTTTCCAGGGAGGCATCGAGAGGCACAACCGGATCCGGCGCATGTAGCTGATAAACATCGATTCGATCCAGGCGCAATCGCTTTAGGCTGCCTTCTACCGCACTACGCAAATGCGCTGGACTTGCATCGTGGGTCCACTGATTTGGCCCGGGGCGATTCCATCCACCCTTGGTGGCAATAACAAGATCTTTTGGATAAGGTGCCAGCGCTTCGGCGATCAATTCTTCGCTAACGTTAGGGCCATATGAGTCGGCGGTATCTATAAAATTCACACCCAACTCAACGGCGCGGCGGAGAACCGCGATTGCTGCCTTACAATCCTTCGGTGGTCCCCAGACTCCGTCGCCTGTAATGCGCATGGCGCCGAATCCAAGGCGATGAACGGTGAGTTCGCCGCCGAGTGAGACAGTACCGCTGGAAGCGGCTGATGGACTTGTTGTTTGTTCGATTTTTTCCGGCATATTTTCATTCTCCCTAAAGATTTATTTGTCAGATGCTAAGCCGATGCGATTGGAGTCACTTTCGCCAATAGATTGCTGCTCTTTCCGATTCTGAGCGCCTCCGCTTGCGCATCGTTTATTTCTTTCGGCAGCGCATTACGCCGCCGTGTGCCAACCCGAAGCAGGTTTGCGCTGTTTCATCTGTGGTGCGACTCTGGTCGTATTGGTTCCGAGGTCCTTTTCATATACTTTTCCATCTTGAGTAACTATGAAGGTCATGATCCCGGATGACCGGTACTCCGCGGGATACGCGACCAACACCAAGCCGCCTGTCTTCTTTCCATTGGAAGCATCGCTATTGGCTCTGGCAGCAGAATCTCCGGCCACAATTCGAAAGTAATATCCATTGAAGGGACTGTCTTCCGCATTTCCGGTGCCGGCGCTGACAAGGCGTTGCGCATATTGACCGATAACCTCATCAGTATCAGTCTGTGCCTTCTGTTGCTCCTTTGCCGCTACGAATGCCTGGCAGACCTGAATTGCGGCGGTCTCATTCTCTCCAACTCTGCGGAACAGGATTTCCTGCATGCCGGTCTTGGAATCGAAGTACCATGCACCATTCTTTGAAACTAGTGGGATTGGGAAGGGCCAGTTTTCTGCACCGATGTAAAGGAATGTGCGCCCGTCGGGTTCTCGAACCAGACGATGCATCTCCTGATATTTCTGGCTAAACCGCTCGTGTTCGAGCTTGTCCTCAATTTCGTCACTCGACGAAGTAACTTCCTTGCCCGCTCCGAGGATTGCCTCTACTGCTTGCTCATCGTCATTTTTGACGGCCTGAAAGAGGGCGTTAGTCGCTGCTCCGGGAGATGAGAATGTCTTTGGTTCTGATTTCTGACCAAAGCTCAATTGAGTGGATCCAATTACCAGCAGCGCCGAGACCGCGAGCGCCAAACTGAACTTCTGTCGAGAGGATGTTTCAAATTTCAAATTCCTATTGCACGTCATTTCATTCTCCGTGTCATAACTGCGTTGATTGTTGATGGGGTACGTTTACCGGTGGCCACCGCCGCCGTGGAATCCTCCGCCTCCTCCGTGAAAGCCGCCTCCTCCATGGAAGCTCGACGCCCCGCGAGAAGAAAATCCTCTGGAGACTCCGCCATGATTGAAGCCACTGAATGCGCCGGAGTGGGTACCTGCATTCCCATGGGAGCCAGGACTGGCGCCATGAAATCCGCCTGAGTCATGAAACCCGTTTCCGCCGTGGAACCCGCCACCGTGATTGAAGCCGTTGCGATTAGCGAAAATTCGGCTGTGGGATACGAAGGCGTGATGGTCGAAAAGGACGCCGTGGCCGCGCCAATCCTCTCCCCAATGGTGCCATCCCCAGCCAAATCCGCCGAAGAAGCCGATTCCAAATCCGAGGCCGAACCCTATACCGGGGCCGGCAAGAAACAATCCTGGACACGGGTACCAGCCCGGCCATTCGCCGATTGGCTCGCCATAGACGAGCCAAGGATCGTACTGCGGGACGTAAACAACCTGAGGGTCAGTCGGTTCAATCACAATGGTATTACCCTTGGTATCCACTTTTTCCTGCGACGTGCTCTTCAAGTTCCCTGCCTTCTCGGCGTCACTGCGCATGACTTGAACAGCGGTCATTACGTCCTGTTGTTGATTCACGTAGGCGTCGCCAAGCGATGAGGTCCAGGATAGATTTTTGTCCATGTTGGCAAGCACTGATGGAAACTCCGTGAGCGCCTTAACACTAGGATCCCAAGGTTGTTTGTCCACCTCTTTGCCTAACTGATCTCCCTTCAGATCGGGATTTTGTTGCATCCACCGGTCTGCTTCCACAACCTGGTTGGGATAAGTGGAAGCTGCGAGAATCTGCGCAACCAAAGCGTCCGGATACAAGGCGATCGGGGCTACGAGTTGCTGCAGTTGTGCGGGCGTCTGTTGCGCGGCCTGCACTGGAGGTGGCGGAGTAGTTTGGTCCGCCTGATAAGCGAACGCTCCCGGCACGGTGGTTAACAACACGCACCAAGAAAGAATTAACGACAAACTCTGTTTTAGAAATTTCACAATTGATTCTCCTGTGGCACGGTCGCATCACGGCTTATGCATGAACAAATTCAACTCAAGACACAGTGACATAAGTCGGGCGCCGCGCCACCTTTGTGTTAACAGCCAAGTGTTATCAATTGGCCAAGTCAGCGGCATGGCTACTCATAGAATCGCGAAATGTAAGCGGACACGCCGTATGGTCGCATTGACACGCGATTTCCACGTCTTCGCTCCCGGCATAGCGACAAGCCTCACCGCAGTACTCTGCTCCCTTTGCTGCGTCGCAAAGGCCCGGTATGTGCGCGCACTTTCTTGTGTTTTGATTCGTCATGAATAATTGCATCCCTTCCCACTCTAGTTCTCAGTAGCACCGTCTTTCTTGAAGCGTGGAGCACTGCGACTCTTGACTGATTGCATGCGTCTTTCCAAACGTCCCTATTGCCGCCGACACCACGGTTTCAAGGTTTTACGGAAAAGATGATTTGTCGAATGTGTCGACAGACCGATAACGGCGTCAGCATGTGGACGCTGTCAATCTTGCCCCGCGAGATAAGGGTTTTCGACGTTGCGGCAGAACCGTACTCTGTCTCCGAGCCATTGCGGTGGTCAGGTCCAGGGCAACAGAACCTACACCGAACGTCTTAAGACGGTCGTAGTGAAAGGACGGTATTGTTTCAGCTGAAGATTTGCACTAAGCTCCGTTCGTTTGTACCTTGATGTCGTTCAGCCGACGGTAAGCTCTTCGGCATCGCCGGATCTCCTGGGTGATTCTTATTTTTTCAGCGCAGTTCCCCCCGGGCTACGCTCGACCACCCTTCACGACAGGCAGAGTAGAAGAACACATGCGCTGGAAATTTCCGACGCTATACGTTCCGTATTCGGTCGAGACCTGCTTTTGGTTCTCGCAGACGTATCCACCCCGAACGACAACTCACGAAAGGGTAATTTATGGCCCGCCGAAGATTAACGATAATAATGGTCGTTGTACTTTGTTTACTCGCCCTATGCGTTTCGCCAACCCTACGAAAAGTGGCGGCCCAGGATGCGACTGCGCCCGCAACGCCGGTCTACAACCCATATCCACCTGGAATTCTCCCGCCTGATTTGAATTCAGAGATACTGAGGGTCCTGCGCGAGGTGGATTTCATCGAAAGTCGAGCAATTACACGGTGGCACAACTTAAAGCCGCCGGTTGTGACAGGCCAGCCGCCAGTACTTCAGAACACAGGGACTGAGGCAATAGAAACCCTCGGCGAGCTCATGAATTTACGACAAGAACATCTCGCCTAACAAAAATATAGCCTGCGCGTCTTGCCACATGCCGTATGCCGCCTTTAGCGGACCGATCCCATCGGTAAATCTGACAATGATCGCGTATCCCGGAACAGCTCACTTTCGTGCGGGCAAGCGGACAGCGCAGAGATACACGTATGCCCCGTACTTTCCTGTACTGCAATACAACCAAGAACAGGGTCTTTTCTTTGGTGGAAACTTCTGGGATTCGCGCGCGACGGGATATCTGTTAAGAAGTCCGGACGCCGCACAGGCGCAGGGTCCTCCCGTCGATACTCAAGAGATGGGCATTCCCTGACACCGCTTGCGTCGCGTTCCGGCTTTCGCGCGCTGTGTACAGACCCCTCTTTGAGGAGGTGTGGGGCGCGGGCTCGTTCGACATCAAATTCCCAGCGAACACCGCGCAGATCTGCGCAACCCCGGGAGGGGCTGCGGTGTTTGGCGGGAGCACCACCCCAGTTCAGCTAAGTCCGGCCGACCGCAACCACGCAAACACGATTTATGACCACTGGGCGCAGTCCCTCGACGCATATGAGCACTCCGTGCAGGTCAGCGCTTTCTCGTCGAAATTCGACGCGTTCCTGAAGGGCAATGCCACGCTGACAGCGGACGAGATGGCGGGCTTCAAGCTGTTCAATGGGAAGGGCAATTGCAATTCATGCCATGTCGACGGAAGAGGCACCACGCTGACACCCAGGTACGGTCGGACACTAGCGACGTAGCCTCAGTTACACCGAGGTTCACCTGCTTCGGCTCGGCCAATGAAGGTCTGCCTCTGAATCCCAGGGATGCTTTCTATTATCAGACCACGCCGGATTCCTTCGGGTTCACTGCGAATCCTTTCGGCTTCGGCTACAGAGATTTGGGATTAGGAACTTTCCTCAGAAGCGGTTTCGGCTCCGCCCCCAACCCGAACGTCAACTTGGACACAATTTGCCCCAAGTGTCGACGGCCAAATGCAAGTATCTACTGCGCGCAATGTGGCGATGGCGCCGCGCACAGTGTCCTACCACCGAAGCGCCGGGGCCTTACTTCCAGAAGGAGTTCTTTCACAACGGCTACATCAAGAGCCTGAAGCAGCTCGTCCACTTCTACAACACACGCGACGTGAAAGCGTTCGACTTCAGGTCACTTCCGGACACTGCCCGGCAGGAACGACCGAAAGAGTCGACTGCTGGCCCATGCCCGAGGTCAAGAACAATATCGACATGACGACCGGTAAGCTCGGCTTGACGGATCAGGAGGAGAACCAGATCGTTGCTTTCCTGCAAACGCTCACGGATGGCTTCACGAGACCTTACCCCAACAGAGATACCTTTACGGGTGCTTGCATGAAAGGTGGTTCGGCTTCGACTCAAGGTAACGAGTTCCTAATCCCGACTCCACCACTTCCGCCTTGCGCGTCGGCGGTCTGTGGCGTCCCGCCCGTACCGAAACCGCCTATTCCGTAAGTGCAGAGGAGCTAAACGGCGAGTGAAGGACGAGTGGAACAGAGAATCCGAATGCATGGGGGCTGCCCCGCAGCCTCCATGCACCTTTTTCTTGGCAAAGGAGGCTTATCAATGAATAGACTGCTTTTGAAATTGACGATGATGGTTATGGCCGGCACCCTACTCTACTCAATCCCAGGGGCTACGCAGGCGAGTCCTACTACTAAAAAAGCCACAAGCGTGCGGATAACCCAAGGCCCGGAGATGGAACGGGTTGATCCCGATTTTGCGATCATCAGGTGGACAAGCAACAATCCCGGGGGTTCGCCCGAGCATTACGGAGTCGTACATTACGGTACCAGTCCAAAGGAACTCAGCCAGACGGCGAAGTCCCCAATCAGACTTAACCCTAGCCATCCCGATACCGTTTTCCGCGTGCGCATGGACGACCTCAAGCCTCAGACAACCTACTACTACACGGTAAACTCGATGGAAGCCAATGGCAACGACGATGGAGTAGTGAGCGCTGTCGAGCATTTCACTACACGTTGATGGCGGAAGGTAGCCGATTTGTCAAAGTTATATTGTTTACTCCACCCTTCCGCCGAAACATCGCCGCTCGGCACGTTTGTCTTTCGTCAGCAGAAGTTTGTCCCACATTCTCAGTATCAGTCACTTGGGCGGTTGCGCGTCGCTTTCAACTTACCTGCCTCTGACTCAAACACGCAGTAGCTTACCCGCGCGAAGAAGCTTGGTGTCCACGTAGTGAGTGTCGGAACGTCCTGTCGTGGACACCTCGGCCTTGACACTTTCACTTGTCGCGACTCGTTACTCGATTTAACTCCCTCAGAATAAGCCAGTTGTATAAAACTTTTCTTTACTCTCGTTTGGCAATCGCCTTGCCTTTATCCAATGCGTGAAAAGAAACGCGTGACGCTGAGTGGCTTACTGGAGGTGGTTTCCAGAATTTCTCTCAGGAAGTAGTACGTCGCGCTCAACAAGGAACTAGAGGACTTTAGCCACGCACGAGAAGCGTTCCTGAAGTTCCTTATTAACCGAACTCGAAGTTCGTTAAGGAGATGAACCAAAGTGAAAATAAATAAAGCATTTGTTATAGCCGGTTTAATTATTGCCTTCGCCCTTTTTTTTGAACTCACTGCCCACGCTGACGCGGAGGACCAAGCAACCAAACTCACCTTTAGTCAACCGATCCAAATTCCTGGGCAGGTACTGCCCGCAGGAACGTATCTATTCAAGTTGGTTAATGCCGACACCGGTCAAGATATGGTGCAGATCTTCAATGCGAACGGAACTGCTCTGTATGCAACGCTTCAGACAATCGAAACGGATCGCTCGCAGCCAACGGATGATACGGCTGTCGCGTTGGTCGAACAGGGAGCCGGGAAACCGGATGTTCTCTTGAAGTGGTTTTATCCCGGACGCGACATCGGCAACGAATTCGTCTACTCCAAGCAAACAGAGAAAGCCCTGGAACAAGACAAACAGCAGACCATCGTCGCCAACCAACAAACAGTAACCAAATCCGACAACACCGGAGCTGGCAACTGAGCCCACAGTTTGGCATTCGCTCGTCATTCACTATGAAGTGAAGTCAACCGGCGAATGCCAAACCATTCAGCACGAGAGCCGAACACGAGCCAGATACTTCAGCCGCGGTTCGGCATTCGTTGCTGGTTTTATCGTTTTATTTATGGGGGCTGCTGGTAAGCAGAAACGAGAAGATGATTTCGGCTGGTGTGAATCTGCGCAATGTACGCGAAAAGCTAGGATTAACATTGCACGATGTTGAAGCCGCAAGTGAGCGCCTTGCCAAAAGACATAAAAATGGAAAGTACCTGATCCCGACCAGTCGACTCTCTGAGTTCGAAAATAAGGGAACTATCCCCAGCATTCACCGGCTCTACTCTCTCGCGATTATCTACCGAAGTGAATTCCGCGAACTCCCCAGCTGGAATCGAGTGGATTTGAATCAGGCTACTTCCGACATCGATGCTTGTGCGCTACCACATCCACTGTCCCCTGTACCGCCAAAGGTCTTTCGCTTTCCGAAAGAGGCGGAGGTGATTGGACAAGTCATTGGGGTAGCGATGAGGCTTGGTAGATTGTGAAAAGAGCAATCGAGAGCAAGGCAATTCTTTACGTATCCGAGGATACGAGCGGCAGCAGTCCTGTGTTAGCCGCGCTCAAAGCCACTGGTCATAACGTTGTCAGAACCAACAGCTCGACGCAAGCAATCGCGCTGCTATTCCTCATGCATTCGGTTGTTGCCGTCGTGCTCAATCGAGAGGTGCAAAAGCAGGCTTTCGGTGACCTGGCGCAAAGGTTACGGGCGATTCACCCAACCGTTCTCGTCGTCCTACTGGGCTGTGATCAGGGCGAATATTTGCCCTCAAGCGTGGATGCCTGCGTAAACATCCAACAATCAATCGAAAACATCACCTCTGAAGTGCGGTGTTTGCTCACTGCACTGCCGACAATTTGAGTATGCGGAGCTTTGAAGCGTGTTCTGGCTCGCGCAGGGCGCTCCGCATTGGTAGTCACGCTGAACGTGTGCGTTATGATGTTCTCGACCGAGGCGCATGAATGACACCCGCAAGCCCCTCCACGGTGTTCGTCATTGACGACGATGCTTTAGTGCGCGCGGCCATCCAAGGCATGCTGAAGTCGGTTGGCTTGCAATCCGAGACCTTCGGAAGTCCGCAAGAGTTCCTGGGCAGCAAGCGGCAGGATGGGCCAAGTTGCCTCGTACTCGACGTGCGACTTCCTGGCGTCAATGGCCTGGACTTTCAACGCGAATTGACTAGCGCGGGTGTTCGGATTCCTATCATCTTCATCACTGGTCATGGAGATATTCCGATGACGGTGAAGGCCATGAAATCCGGTGCCGTGGAGTTCCTCACAAAGCCGTTCCGCGACCAGGACCTGTTGGATGCGATCCATCAAGCGTTGGATCGCGACCGGCTCGCGCGTCAACAGCTGAGTGAGATTGCCGAGTTGCGAAAACGTTACGAGTTGCTGACTGCACGCGAGCGCGAAGTGATGGGACTGGTGGTTTCCGGGATGCTTAATAAGCAAGTAGCCTCTGAACTCGGCACCAGCGAAATAACCGTAAAGATCCAACGCGGGCATGTGATGCGAAAAATGCAAGCTGAATCACTCGCGGACTTAGTCAGGACGGCGACAAAGCTGGAGCTGCCGTCGAAACAAAAATAGCTCAACGCGGAGCGGCGTCACGTTGAAAAAGCCACGTAAGAAACTTTGTGTGGCCTGTTCCCCCGAGAATTTTATCTGGAGCACGAGAGAGACTTTCGACGATGGATGATCAGATTAAGTCGAGATGGACGGCACGCGCGGCAGCATCCATTATCTTCCGCTATGGATTAGCTTTGGTCTCAGTTGCAGCTGCCTTCGGATTGGCACACACGTTTCTCTACTTCCATTTGCCTCAGCCATTTACTGCACTGGCGCTATCCGCAATCGCCATTACGTTTTGGTTCGGCGGCACCATGCCGGGAATTCTCGCAACTTTGCTTTCACTAGTTGTCCGTGACTATTTCTTCGAAACTGATGTCCATGCTGTGTCTCGCGTCCTTTATGACTTTGTGTTCCTCTTGTTTGCACTGCTAATGACTGAGGTGACGCGCGAACAGCGTGAGCTTGAGGGAAAGGTCGTGAAGCGAACGGCGGAACTGACTCGGGCTAATCAGGACCTCAGACTTGAGATTGCCGAGCGCAAGCAGGCGGAATATCTGACAGGTCAGGTCTTCGAGTGTTCGCCTGACGGCGTATTCATTATTGGTAGAGATTACAGGTATCGAAGAGTCAATCCCGTGTATGAGCGGAATCGCGGAATCCCCGCCGAGAAGATGGTCGGAATGCACGTAGCTGAAGTAGAAGACAACAAAATGTTTGAGCAGAAGATCAAGCCGCATTTGGATCGATGCTTCGCGGGAGAAGACGTCAGCTACGGAGACTGGTTCGGCGATCCGCCTAAGCGGCGATATTTGGCGGTGAGCTACTCGCCGCTCCGGCCTAACGCAGAGCACGTGGAGGCAGCGCTAGTAATCAGACGCGATCTCACAGAGCACATACTTGCCGAAGAGGCTTTGCGTGACGCGCAGGCAGACTTGGCACACGTAAACCGGATAACGACCATGGGAGAGCTAACTGCATCGCTCTCGCACGAGGTCAACCAGCCGATAGCCGCTGCCCTTACCGATGCTAATACCTGTTTGCGCTGGCTCACTCGTGACCATCCCGATCTGGCAGAGGCGCGAGAGGCTGCCTCGAGAATGGTAAGAGACGCAACCCGCGCCGGGGAAATCATCAGCAGGATTCGCCTTCTCTTCAAAAAAGGTAGTCCACCACGAGAATTGATGGACGTAAACGAGGTGATTCGAGCGATGATTGTCCTCCTGCAAGGAGAGGCTTTGCGAAGCTCCGTAGCCATCCGGACGGAGCTGGCGAAAGATCTTCCCCAGATCATGGGAGATCGCGTGCAATTGCAGCAGGTGATGATGAACCTCATGCTAAACAGCATCGACGCAATGAAAGATGTCGACGGAACGCGCGAGCTAATCATCAAATCGCAGGCGGCGGAAGATGAGAAATTAATGGTGACGGTCAGCGATACCGGCGTAGGGTTACCTCCGCAGCAGGCCGATCAGATATTTAATGCGTTCTTTACCACGAAGATTCACGGCACGGGCATGGGGCTTCGGATAAGCCACTCCATCATTGAATCGCATGGCGGCCGCTTGTGGGCTGCGGCCAACGTTCCGCGTGGCGCAAGTTTTCATTTCACGCTGCCTACCAAAGTGGAAGCGACCGAATGACGACAACAAAATACCTTGCGCCATCGTTACTACCACTTCTCGTCACCTCGATGATTTGTAATTAAACCCTACTTAGACCCGTATTAGAACCCTCATACCAAGATATGATTGCGCGGCAATCGATGCGCTGCTAGTTTCGCATTATGGCAATTCAAGGCAAGGCAAAATTAGTCTCGATTGTCGATGACGACGATTTAATGCGTAGTGCGTTGCACGGTTTATTGAAAGCGGTGGGATTGTGCGCGCAAACGTTTGCATCGGCAGAGGAGTTTCTGAATTCCGGCCAGCAGCACCAGACTGCGTGTCTGATCGCCGACATTCGTATGCCCGGGATGTCCGGCCTGGAATTGCAGGCCAAGCTGAACGCTGACCGTTGCAGGATACCGACGATCTTCATCACAGCACACGGTGACGCAAAGATGCGTATGCAGGCGTTGAGAGCGGGCGCGGTGGAGTTCATGGCAAAACCGTTCGATGACGAAATACTGCTCGAGAGTGTTCGAGCGGCCTTGGATAGTTAAACCCTGGTAACAGAAGCGAGCGTCTGGGGTATGCCCCAGGAGGTCTCTGTGGAAGTTTCAAGAAAAATCGGGTCCGGCGGTAGTGGCGGCAATGAGCGCAGATTCGAGCAAATCATAGGTAAGAGTCGTGCGCTAGAAACGGTGCTCGAACAAGTCGAACGGGTTGCGTCCACCGATTCGACCGTTCTCATAGAAGGAGAAACAGGCACCGGTAAAGAGTTGATCGCGCACGCGATTCACAACATCAGTTCTCGGTGTGGACGCCCTTTCGTGAGACTGAATTGCGCTGCCATTCCGTTCGATTTGCTGGAAAGTGAGCTTTTTGGTCACGAAAAGGGCGCTTTTACTAGCGCTATTGCGCAAAAAATTGGTCGTTTTGAATTGGCCGACAAAGGGACTCTCTTCCTGGACGAAGTAGGCGATATTCCGCTGGCCCTTCAGCCCAAATTATTGCGTGTCCTGCAAGAACAAGAGTTCGAGCGCTTGGGCAGCACCAGAACTCAACAAGTGGACGTTCGCCTGGTCGCCGCAACAAACCGGGACTTGGCCGATATGGTGAGGCGGAATGAATTTCGCAGCGACCTTTATTATCGTCTGAACGTGTTCCCAGTCTTGCTGCCGCCATTGCGGGCACGCGGAGGAGATGTTCCGGCTCTAGTGGCGCACTTTGTCGAGATCTTCGGCCGGCGGATGGGTAAGGAAATCGAACACATTCCGACGGAAACGATGTCCGCGTTCACTTCTTATGAGTGGCCTGGAAACATCCGCGAGTTGCAGAACTTAATCGAACGTGCCGTGATCCTTTCAAACGATGGCGTACTCCCTAACCCGCTGCCTGCAGATCACGAGTCGGACTCGCCCGTCATGGCTATTCCGGCTGCAACCACTCTGAGGGACTCTGAACGCACCCTGATTCTAGATACGCTTAAAGACAGTGGGCTGGGTGATCGGCGGTCCCAAAGGCGCGGCGGCCAAACTTGGATTGAAACGCACTACGTTGATTCACAAAATGTACAAGCTGGGCATTTCTCGACCCAGCTTACAGCGTAGCGACGATGTGATCGGAACGACAGCAGGCCAGCCAGACTTCTCGATCCAATAATCGAAGAAAGACTGTCAATGTAGTGGCCTCAAGAGGTGACTTCACTTCAAAGAAACACCATCGATAGCTGATTTGTGAAATAGATTCCTGAAGTGAACTAGACGATTGGCGGAGAGAGAGGGATTCGAACCCCCGATACCCGTTAAGGTATACACGCTTTCGAGGCGCGCGCCTTCAGCCACTCGGCCATCTCTCCACAATTATTGATTTATTTTTATTTTATCAGGGAAGCTGTGCTTTCGAATTTTCTGCCATCTCCCTGAACCGAGCTCCGTTTCGTCACCTAAGCGCGGAACGCAGTTTACGACCTAGTTCGGGCGTCGAATCCTAACCGCGATGCTTGCGGCCTAAAGCTTCCCTGCCATCCGTCGACGCAGATAATCTTTTGCAGATAATCTATGATGGCGCGATGGGCCGACGAGGAACATTCATTAGCTTCGAAGGGCTGGATGGTTGCGGCAAGAGCACGCAACTTGAAAAGCTTGCCCAAGCCCTGCGGATACAGAGCCTACCCGTGGTGGTGACCCGAGAGCCCGGAGGAACGTCGATTGGGGAGAAGATCCGGAATATTTTGCTCGATACCTCGACGACGGACTTGGCTCCTATGGCGGAGTTGGCGCTTATGTTTGCTTCCCGTGTGCAGCACATCAAAGAGATTATCCAGCCGGCACTGAGTGCAGGAAATATTGTGCTTGTGCGATCGCTTCACCGACTCAAGTGAGGCCTATCAGGGCGGTGGACGGAAGCTGGGCAGTGAACCGATACTTGAGCTACATCGAGTTTTGTGTGATGGCTTGCGGCCTGCTCTTACCATTCTTATGGATTCCGACGTAGCGGCAAGTATCGAACGCGCCCGCCGGCGGAATAAAAATCATTCGTCAGGATTCAAGCAAAGCTGGACCAGAGACGGACGAGAATCGATTTGAGCAGGAGAGCCGGGCGTTTTTTGGACGCGTGCGGAGTGCGTATTTAGCAATTGCGGTGAGAGAGCCGGAACGCATGGTGGTGGTGGATGCAAGAGGAACTCCAGACGAAACGCACAAGAAGATCTTAGAGATAGTACAGCGTAGGCTGAAAATAGAAACCATGAAGTGATTCGGCGACTGCGAACAGCAGATTCCTCACTCGCTAAGGGGCATTCGGAAATACAAGTAGGACTGTTTAGTAGCTAAAAACTAGGGAGCTAGTAGCTAATTGCTTTATGGGCTTTTCTGATTTCCATGGCAATCCTGAGATTGTTCGTCGGTTGCGCGATATGCTCGCGCGAAAACGCTTTCCTCAGGCCATAATCCTGGCCGGTCCTGTGGGATGCGGCAAATACACTCTCTCGCTCATGCTCGCGAAGGCGATGAACTGCCTTGACCTTCTTCTCACTGAGGGACTTCCTGATTTTTGCGGCAAGTGTTCGAACTGCATTCGTATTTCTCAGGCCGAAGATCTCGACGCCCGGTTTTCGGAAGCAGTAGAAGCTCGCGACAATTTGCGCGAAACTGACAAGAAAGAGACTAGGCTCTTTGTTCAGACCCATCCGGACGTGCTGGTGATTCCCCCTGATCCACCGCAAATGATGATCAAGATGGATCAAGTTCGCCGCGTAATTGAGACCATCTACTACCGTCCCGCCGAAGCAAAGGAACGAGTCTACATCTTTACGGATTCAGCTTTCATGAAAGAAGCCGCGAACTCCCTGCTCAAAGTGCTGGAGGAGCCGCCGGAGTTTGCCAGTATTTTTTTGTTGACGGAGAACGCCGGTGAACTCCTGCCTACAATCCGATCGCGGTCTATGATCGTGACACTCTGCGCGTTGTCCCTCGAACAAGTCGAGCAATATCTTGCCAAGAATCGTCCAGAGTGGACTCCTAAGCAGCGTGCCTTGGTGGCTCGGCTCTCCGAAGGCGCGGTGGGACGTGCGCGCGGCTTCGACCTTCCTGCTTATGTCGCGGCTCGCGCTAATGCGCTGGTTATCTTGAATTCCGCATTGCGAACCGGTGATCACAGCGAGCTTTTCAAAGTTACGGAAACATATCGCGCGGGAGCTGATGGCAGGGTAAAAACCGAAAACTTGCTACGTACTCTCTATTCGCTTCTGCAAGACTTAACGTTCTTAGATTCCCGTACGCCGGAGTTGGTACGGAATACCGACATTCAGTCCGATTTACAGAAATTAGCGGAAACCGCAGATTTCCGCTGGATCACTTATGCGGCCGACCGTTTGGCGGAAGTCGAACGTGGAATGAGAAGGAATTTGTTGCGATCATTGTCGCTCGATGCGTTTGCGACGGCACTGGAAAAAGCGTGAACCCAGGCTCTGGGCCTCAGGCTTTAGGCGTCGGAACGGAACGCATTATCCTAATGCTCGAAGGTTCCTGCGAAGACACGGACGGATTGTTGGCTAATGACGAAGAGCTTAGGGCCGCCCCGCTATTTCGATTGTCATTCTTCTGGCCCGTGTGCTACGTTAATTGAAAGTTCACGCCTTCATCCACAATCATCAGCCGCTTCGGATTGTGGCCCGCAAAAAGCGTGGTCGAACAGGTGGTGCCATGAAAGACGCAATTGACTCCATTCCAGCCGAACGCTCTCTGCAAGCAGAAGGATTCGCCAACCGCAAACTGATTCGTCCTTCGCTGACCCGAAGCGAGCACAGCCTTGCTCCGCAGCCAACCGTGGGTGAAAGAGACAGAGAACGACGCGACCGCCCCGAGCGGGTTGATCGCTCCGGTCACGGCGATCGCAACGGACATGATCGTACCGGTCACGAGCGACTGAATGGTGCCGGGAAAAAGCCAACTCCACTCGAGCAGACCAACGCGGAGAATTTTTATTACCAAAAGCAGATGCAATCAAAGACGCCAATGGTGATTGTGCTGCGAGATGGAGAAGAAATCCACGGAACACTGGAGTGGTACGACAAGGCGTGCATAAAGGTTAATCGTAGCGGCGCTTCTAACCTAATGATCTACAAGCCGGCGATTAAGTACATGTATAAAGAGGGCGAGAACAGCAGGTAGTAGTCCCGAGACTATTCTCCTCACGTATTCCTAAACCGGATCATCTCGTCTCCGGCTCATCGCCGCCCGCACTGATCTCCTGCGCCACGCCTTCACAGCTTCGGCAGCACGATTCCCTTTTGCGATTGATACTTCCCTTTTCTATCGGCGTAGCTTACCTCGCACACTTCGTCTGATTGGAAGAATATGATCTGGCACAGTCCTTCGTTCGCGTAAATCTTGGCTGGTAACGGTGTTGTGTTCGAGATTTCCAGGGTCACAAATCCTTCCCACTCCGGCTCGAATGGCGTCACGTTCACGATTATCCCGCAACGCGCATAAGTCGATTTACCCACACAGATCGTTAGCACGTCGCGCGGAATCTTGAAGTACTCGACTGAACGGGCCAAGGCGAAGGAGTTTGGTGGGACAATGCAACACTCTGAGCGCACCGTCACAAATGAGCGTTCGTCGAAATTCTTCGGGTCGACGACCGTGCAGTTCACGTTTGTGAAAATCTTAAACTCATCGGCGACGCGCAAATCATAGCCGTAAGAAGAAAGCCCGTAGGAGATGACGCCCTCCCGTACCTGCTTCTCCGAAAAGGGGTTAATCATCCCGTGTTCGAGGGCGTTCTTACGAATCCAGCGATCACTCTTCAGCATGCGGCTCCTTGGAAAATAGGTGTGCGTTACTTTCAAAAGCAGATTTCCTCGACGAATGTGCGCCGCCTAGGACGGACCAATATATAAAAATTAAGCTCCTGGCAGGCTGAACTGCTCCGGAATCACAAATATAAAAGACTTGTCTCGATTAGACTATCCGGGCTGGCAACAAAGGTTCTGTCATATTACGGGAGTTCCAGCCAGTTGACAATTTGTGTAGGAGTTTCTTACCATCCGATTGCAAATCGCAGTGACGGTTCGATTAAAGTAAGTAGAAGTCCGGCCCAAAAAGCATTCTTCCCCACTACAAAATATTATTAAAGAGGTGCCGCAATGCAAAAACCAAGGCCCTTTGATTATTTCCACTACATGGATTCGTGGGTTGTGCTTGTCCCGCTCCTCTGTTTTCTAGTGGGGGCCTGTCTATTGGCTGTTCCGGCAATTTATCATATTAAGTCGTACTTGAAGGATGTCCTTATCGCCGTCGGTGGATTACTGGCTGGACAGGTCACAATTTTGCTAAGTGAAATACCTAGGGCAAAGGAGCGATCCCTGGAAAAAAGAGATCTAGCGGTCTCTGCGGTTTTAGTAGGAGTTAACGTGGGATGTTTATCGCTCATTGGCGGTATCCTGGCAGAAAACTGGAAGCCAGCCTGAAGTTCCTAGCTAAAGCGTCGGCACACTTCCGGAGACTCGGCATTTCAGAAGAAGCTTTCAATAAGGTTTCTAAATCTCATGTTTCGCAATCGGAATCACTTCCAGCTGCGAAATTCCTTTGTGAGTTCTACGAGGGAGGTATTGGAGAAACATCACATTCCCTTTTACTGCCTTTATATCGCGCGGGCATAACCAGTATGGCGGTAGGGAATATATTGTTTCATCTTGCAAGATGCCGGAAAGGTTCGACGGAAGAGGCGGAGTATCTTCTTGTGAACTGAAACAAAAAGCCATTCGAAATTCTTAAGCAGTCCATCGCCGGAATTTCAGAGTCTCGGGAGAATATAGACGCCCCGGGAGAGGATGTTTTGAAACCGATTTTGGAGCTTTCGGAGAATCGGCATGCGCCGTATCAAGAAGTGGTCCAATATATCGACTCTCTTTCCGGCGTTTAAACTGTATCCTTCTTAGTCCGGGCGATCTGTGCCGTTGACAATCTCTGATATCTCCCTTAGCATCAATCACTTGGTACACCATAGTGACTCCGTCGCGGGGGATCGCCTGTGATTAAGCTCGACATCATCAATGAAGTGGTCAACAAGACCGGCATTACCAAAACCAAAGCTGAACTGGCGGTCGAAACCGTTTTCGAGAGCATGAAACGCTCGCTCGCCAAGGGCGATCGCATTGAACTGCGGGGATTTGGCGTATTTAACGTGCGTCCTCGCAAGACTGGAATCGGACGCAACCCGCGAACAGGAGCCGAGGTTTCGATCCCGCCAGGCAAAGCCGTGCGCTTCAAGCCGGGCAAGGAACTGCAATCGATTGATTAATGAGGCTGTTCCCGAATGTGGGGCAGACAATCGGTGTTCCTCGGATCGATCCAAAGCAAATCTTCCTTCTTCAGCAACCTTCCTTAATCAAACAATCGATTAAACTATTAGCGGCGGAACTTTGCCGAGTCGCGATAGTTGCGCCTGGGCACCAACAAAGAAAACAGAACCAATTTCGATGGCCGACCAAATTATTCCCGTAAATCCTCTTGCAGCACCAAGCGATTTTTATCGTCCCCAGCCGATGTATGTGGCGAGACGTCCCAAGCATCGTTATTGGCTGCACACTGCTCTGCTGATTGCTACCGTGTTTACGACTTTGGTTGTAGGCACGCGCATGCAGTTCAATTTCTTGCATAACCGCCCTGCCTTCTCAATCAGTGACGACACGCTGCCCTTATTTCACATGGGATGGATTTTGTCTCAGCCATCTCGGCTGCTGCTTGGAGTTCCCTTTGCAGGAACCCTAATGCTGATTTTGCTGGCGCACGAAATGGGGCACTACCTTTGCTGCAAATATTATGGCGTGCATGCGACGTTGCCCTTTTTTATTCCCGCGCCTACTTTGATCGGCACGCTCGGAGCGTTCATTCGCATACGTTCTCCCATTCGTTCGCGTTCGGCTTTGTTTGATATCGGGATCGCAGGACCGATCGCAGGCTTTCTGGTCGCATTGGTAGTTCTCTTTATTGCCATGCCGTATTCAAGGCCGATGACTCCAGCAGCCGCGGCGTCTGATATTCAACTGGGTTATCCCTTAATCTTCAGAATCGTGTGGCAGATTCTTCCACTGCCCCAGTTGAAGCAGTCGCACGCTCTGCACAGTATCTACTTTCATCCCACCGCCATTGCTGCATGGGTGGGAATGTTTGCGACCGCTTTGAATCTACTTCCCGGCGGACAACTCGATGGCGGTCACATTGTATTTTCCATTGCTCCTCGCGCCCATCGCTGGGTGTCACGGCTGACGATTATCGCGCTGATCCCGATGGCATTTTATTTGTGGGCGGGATGGCTGATCTGGGCGGTTCTTTTGCGAATCAGCGGGATGCGTCATCCTATGGTGGCCGAGTGGCCCGGAATAAGTCGCGGCCGCCAGCTACTCGGTATCTGCGCCTTCGTTATGCTCATTTTGACCCTGACGCCTGCGCCATTTGCCCACAGTTCCTTGCTGGAAGTATTCCGCGAGATGCGCTCGCAATAAAATTCCTGTCATAAAGAGCTCTTAGATCTTCTACAAAAAGATCCCTATTTTGATTTCCCGCCTTCAGGTACAAGATGTTTAATTTTCTTGTTTCTACTCGCGATTCAATCCTGTGAATCCAGCTCCGGTTATGCGGAGCTTCTTCCCCGGCCAGATTTTCTGCTCAACAGATTATCAATAGCTTAGCGTTCAAATCCCTTATCTCTGCAGTGGCAAATAATTTGCATTCTTTAAGTGTTACGACTGCATTGATGCACTGAACGCATCATTCTGAGCGAAGTTTCCATGAGTTGGGAACTTGGCGCAGGTTAGCCGTTGCTCGGACGAAACAATAACTGAATAGATACTAAGGATAACGTCATGTCTGTAAAACAAATATTCGTGTTCACCGCTTCTCTTGCCTTAACCGCTCTGCTTGTCATTTCCGCTGCGGCACAATCAACAATTTCCGGGGACGTAACCGGGATCATTTCTGACCCGAGCGGCGCCGTGCTGCCCAATGTGCCTGTCACGCTAACGAACAATGACACTGGCGTGACCCGCAACGGGAACACCAATGGAGCCGGTGTCTACCGTTTCTCGTTGCTCCCGCCCGGAAATTACACCGTTTCTGCCACGCCATCAGGATTTCAAGAGGTGAAGCGTACGGTCGCGGTTGCGGTCGGACAAGCAAGCACAGTCAATCTGCAAACCGCGGTGGCTGGGGGTGGCCAAACTGTGGAGGTCAACGCTGAAGGTGTCGTGGTCCAGAGTGAGAATGGAGACATCACCACTACGTTCACTCCGGAGCAGATTGCACTAACGCCGAATCCCGGGAATGATCTCACCTTCATTGTTCAAGCCGCACCTGGGGCAGTGATGAACACAGAGACGGGTTACGGCAACTCGGCAATTTATGGTCTTCCCGGAACCTCGAATCTTTTCACGGTGGACGGCTCGAATGAGAACGATCCATTCCTGAATCTGAACAACTCGGGAGCTACGAACCTTCTCCTTGGCGCGAACGATATCCAAGAAGTCACCGTGGTCAGCAACGGCTACGCAGGGCAGTATGGACAACTCGGTGGTGCGAATGTGAACTATGTAACCAAGTCCGGCACAAACAAATTCCATGGCAACGCTGAGTATTTTTGGAACGGGCGTTTGCTGAATGCCAACGATTGGTTCGCTAACCATACTTCGCCCGCAACACCGCGCCCTTTTGACAATGCAAACCAGTGGGCTGCCTCGTTTGGTGGTCCGATCCGAAAAAATAAGACATTCTTCTTTGCTGATACGGAGGGATTGCGTTTTCTGCTACCAAGCGTTATTTCAACCAATATTCCCAGCCCTCAATTCCAAGCAGCAACACTGGCTAATGTGACGGCCACCAGTCCTGCTCAGGTACCGTTCTACACCAACATGTTCAACCTCTATAACGGTGCGGTCGGCGCAAACCGGGCGGCAAACATATTGCCAAACGGCACCGACTCACTGACTGGAGTTCCTACCGGGCCGGGTTGCGTGGGATTCTCTCCTTTCGGAAATGCAACCACTCCATGCGCGTTGCAGTTCCAGTCCACTGCGCCAAACCAATCGAACGAGTGGCTGCTGACTACCCGCGTAGATGCAGAACTTCGGCAACAACGACCGCATGTTTATACACTTCCGGACCGATCATGGATTACAAGCTACTTATACCGATCCCATCAATCCGGTTTTTAACGCTCAGAGTAATCAGCCACAATACGAAGGTCAGTTAAACGAAACGCACACATTTAGCGGGAACATGGTGAATCAGTTTATTCTCGCTGGGTCCTGGTACAGCGCCGTTTTTTCGAACGCTAACCAGCGCGCCGCACTGGCCGCTTTCCCCTATACTCTTCGGTTCTCCGGTCAAGCCTTTACGACTCTGGGAGGGGAAGACAACATTTTTCCCCAGGGCCGAAATGTCACGCAATATCAATTTAGTGACCAACTCAGCGTCACACACGGACGCCATAATTTAGCCTTCGGCGTGGATTTCCGTCGCAATGACATCACCGATTACGATCCGCAGTTGGGTTCGGTTGGTCTCAGCACAGGGGAGACTCTATCTCATTTTTTCTCGGGGTCAGGGACAAGTTATACTCAAAACTTCCCCACCAGACTGACGCAGCCGATCGCGCTCTATACCTTGGGGCTGTTTGCCCAGGATACCTGGTCGGTTCGCCCGAATCTTAAATTAACTCTCGCCTTGCGAGCTGAGCATGACTCAAATCCAATTTGCGTAACCAACTGTTTCGCCCGTTTCAATACCTCATTTACCAATATTTCCCACGATGCTAACCAGCCCTACAACCAAGTCCTGCTTAAAGGTCTGGGCCAGGCCCTTCCCAACTACACGAACATCGCATGGGAACCTCGGTTTGGGTTTGCGTGGACTCCGCTCGGAACGGGGACAAGCACGGTGATTCGCGGAGGCATTGGCATCTTCCGGGATATTTTCCCTGCCACCGTGGCGGACAATTTCATTCGAAACCCGCCCGTAAACAACGCTTTCACCGTGGGAACAGGGTTTCTGGATCCTGCTGTGCCTGGCAGCCAGCCCTCAACAGCGGCGGCATCAAACTTAGGCTTCCTCAGTCAATACGCGACCGGCGGTACGCTCGCCAGTATCAGTACAGCCGTCCCCGCCTTTGTTCCTCCGACCCTGTTCAATCCTGACCGCACCATTCACTATCCGGAATATCAGGAATGGAATTTGCAATTCCAGCAAGGGTTGGGACAGCGGATGGCATTCTCTATTGGATACGTGGGGAACCATGGAATATATGAACCGGTTATTAACGACGGCCAGAATGCGTACTGCAACGTTACGGCTTTGCCGTTTGCTTTCTCTACTGGGACGACGCCTTGCGCTGCCCAACTGGGAAACACTTTCGGCTATCGCGGTCTTCCCACCGCCCCGCTTGATCCGCGCTTCGGCACTATCAATGAAATCAGCAGTAACGCTATTTCTAACTACAACGGCTTGACGGCGACATACACTCTGAGGTTTTCACAACTGCAGGTGCAAGCGAATTACACCTGGAGCCACGCCCTCGACGAGGTTTCAAATGGAGGTTTCCTGCCATTTAATTTCAATTTCGTAACTGGCAACAACTGGAGCGTCCTCCAGCCCCAAAACCCGTTTAACCTGAGGCAGTTCAACTACGGCAATGCGGATTATGATACCCGGCACTCCGTAAATGGAAATTGGGTTTGGACAACCCCAAAGATCAATAACTGGATTCATTGGTTGGAGGCCTGGACTGTTTCCGGCAATGTATTCTTTCGTACCGGATTACCGTTCACCGCTTACGATTCCGCGACTACTGGCCTCTTGAGCGCATTCAATTTCGGGCCACCGCAGTTCGGGAATAACATTTTTGCCAACTATCCTGCAGGCACGCCATTATCCTGCAGCAGCAGCGCCACAACCACGCCGTGCTTTACCACAAGCCAGTTCAGCCCAGCTACAACAGGTTTTGGCCTGCAACGCCGCAACCAGTTGTATGGTCCACATTACGTCGATGTCGACCTGGGCGTGGTGAAGAATTTCAAGGTCCCTCTCGGAGAGGCGGGAAACTTTGGAATCGGGCTGCAAGCTTTTAACGTCCTCAACCATCCAAATTTTGATCAACCAGTGGGGGATGTCACGAGTTCACAATTCGGAACGATCATAAATACTGTCAATCCTCCGACCAGCGTGATTGGGTCATTCAATGGCGCCAAGACCGCACCTCGCATGTTACAGATTAGGGGAATACTGACCTTCTGAGGTGGCGATCTTTTTACTGTGGCGGTTTCGGATTCCTCCGAGACCGCCTTTTTTTGCCCAGACCAGCCTAATCCTCAACGATTCTGGAAGTCATCTCGACGGAAGGCTCCCCTCCCGCCACAGCCTGTTGCACGATCAATTGCCGGGCTTCAACTCTGATCTTTGGCAACTGCAATCCAAACACTGCGGCTCCTCCGATGCAAGCGATGGCCCCCATTGCCACCGTGAGGGGCGCGCCAACTCTATCTGCCAACGCTCCCCCGAGCAATGCCCCGAACGGGGCCATGCCCATAAACATCATCGAATAGACAGCCATGACTCGTCCGCGTAGATGGTCGGGCACCATGGCTTGGATGAGAGTGTTTGACGAAGATGTCTCCAGCATCATGCAAAATCCAACGGGCAGCAACAGCGCGGTAGACAACCAGAAATTACGAGAGAACGAGAATAGAAGTAACGAGACACCAAAGCCGGCACAAGCAAAAGCTACCCACCGACCGAGGCCGTAAACTCCTGTCCGCGTGGCCAAAGTCAGAGCGGCAAGTAATGCGCCGACCCCGGTCGCGCCCATTAATATTCCAAGGCCACGAGCGCCACCATGAAGAATTCTGTCCGCAAACACCGGCATGAGAACGGTATATGGCATCGCAACAAGACTTATCAAGCCGAGCAGAAGAAGGATGGCTCGTATTGGCGCAGTACGACGAACGAAACGAAAGCCTTCAACTATGTGTTCCAGAGGAGAACCGGCTGGTTGTTGATAAGAACGCGGTTGTAACTTCATCAGCAGCAATCCGGCTATTACTGCGATGTAGCTCACACCATTCACGAAGAAGCACCATCCCTCTCCGATACTGGCTACCAAAATTCCGGCTATAGCTGGTCCAATGATGCGAGCGCCATTGAACATGGAAGAGTTCAACGCAATCGCATTCATGAGGTCTTCCTTGCCTACCATATCGACAAGAAAGGATTGCCTGGCCGGGATATCAAATGCATTTACGACGCCCATCAAAGAGGCCAGAACGAAGACTTGCCAGACCTGAATTCTGCCTGTCAGTGTCAGTGCGGCAAGAATGAATGCCAAGATCATCGACGTGATCTGAGTTCCAATGACCACGCGATGGCGATTAAATCGGTCAGCAACAATTCCACCAATGGGTGCGAATAGGAAGACCGGAATCTGGCTTGCGAATCCAACCGAGCCTAGCAGCAGCGAGGAACCAGTTAACCGGTACACAAGCCATGCCTGCGCCACATTTTGCATCCAGGTACCGGTTAACGAAATGAGCTGGCCGCCGAAGAAGAGTTGGAAATTTCGGTGCCGCAGTGCGCGAAGAGTGTTCGACAGGGCGTTGTTGATGGCGACCGGCTTCATTGACCTTTCTGAATGCTGGTTAGAATCGTTCTGGACGTGCGGCGATCAGCAATTGGGACTTCCCATATGCCGTATTCCTGCTGTAAATTTGGTGGGCTTTGATTTAACCTTATTCGCGGCCATCATTGCCCTATCAGTATAGAGGGTGGCATGAGCGGTTAACCCGCAACTCCGTTCTTGCGGCAAATTCAGAACTGGAGGATTTATGATAACCGGCCAAGATCATCTTCATCTTGAGCGTCGTGCTGCCCAGCGTTTTGAGGTGCAGACGGCCGTTTCGCTTCGCCTTGCAGGAAATGCAACCGAGGGTTGCGGTTTCACTCAGGACCTAAGTGGCCGCGGAGCTCTCTTGTACACCGACATGCCGCTCTCGGAAGGCGAAGCCCTCGAACTGACTCTAATGATGCCGTCTGAGATAACCTTGGGCGAGAACATGCGCGTGCGTTGCAAAGGCCGGGTTGTACGCGTCTGTGGACTTGGGACTAAAGGCGGAATTGCAGTTCAGATTGAGGGTGCCTACGAATTCCTGCCTGACGAGATAAAGAATTCGGTGTCAACGGATATTTCTTCGGGATCAGAGAACTCGGAAAAATCGGGGATGTCCGAGAATGTATTCCACTTGCGCGGGGCGGTTCATTATTAGCCGAGGAATTAGCGCGATACAAGAACCCTCGTTGGTCTAAGCCATTTGTCTTAGGCCAATTCCCCGTTTGTTTTAGTTTTCACCCAAGTATCGCCGGGTATTGACGGTTTTTTTCGGGCGCGACTTTGCAACCAGCAAGGTTTTGCGTAGAATTGGAACACTCAGGAACATTCGTTCGCCTCAGGGTTTCTCCTGTTGTGTCTGTCCTGTCTCCATATTGACAATGGTTTTAGGCCAAAAGAGGAACTGCCAGGTGCAAAATCGAACCCATTACCAAGGTCACTTGGCCCATTCCCAATCCCTCCATAACATGTTGAGATTACACACAGGAGTTTGTCCCCGGCCATGCAAGGCATAGCGGTTACTCTTCTCACCGAAGATAAAGAGCGGCTTAGCATCCTCCAGAACCGGCTGGAAGGAACTCATATGGGACGGAATGTGTTTAGCCATGTCGGCTTTCCTTCCGCACCGACGGACGCAGTTCTGCGCCAGATACAAGACGTGAGAACGGAAGTCGTACTGGTAGACATTGATCCGCAAAATGCCCAGCGAGCAATTCAGACTATTGAACTGATCCACGCGAACACTTCCGAAATAGCCATTTTTGCTGTAGGAGGGATGCACGATCCCGCCAGCATCGTATCGGCCATGCGGGCCGGTGCCCGCGAATACCTTGAGCGCACAACGAGTGCGGACAGCCTGATCGAAGCGCTAACCAGATTTTCAGCTTTGCGCGGCAGGACGCGTTCCTCTGCGGCAGGCCGGGCGCGCGTATTTGCGATTACGAATGCCAAGGGTGGAGCTGGTGCGACCACGGTGGCCGTGAATACCGCCGTAGCCCTGCAGGAATCGCAGGGCGGAGTGCTTATTGGTTGACTTCGCTCCGCTGGGTCACGCTTCTCTCCATCTCAATGTTCGTCCTTCATTCGGCGTAAGCGATGCGTTGCAAAACTTGCATCGTCTGGACACTTCCCTGCTGCAAGGATTGATGACTTCCTGCAAAGGTGGCCTTCAATTGCTGGCAGGTTCTCAACAGCCCACGCCCACGACTCCGACTGCGGCGGAACTAGCTGGTCTTTTCGATCTGCTGGTAGGGCATTTCCGTTATGTTGTGGTGGATTGCTCGGGACGTATGGACCAGACCGCGCGCATGCTCTGTGATCTCGCGAATGCGGTCTTGCTGGTTACGCAAGCCGATGTCGTCTCGCTTTGGAGTGCGTCCAGGATTCGCACATTTCTGGAAGAGGGTGGCGGACGAGACCGGGTTCGCCTGGTGATTAATCGCTATAAGAAAATTCCTGGCTTCGGCGATGAGGATATCGAGAAGGCCACGAATTGCAAACTGCTTTGGAAACTTCCTAACAATTATCAATCGGTCTCCCCTGCCATAGACAAGGGAGTTCCAGTCGCACTTCAGCATAGCGATGACATTAGCCGCTCCTATCGTTCGCTAGCCGAGTTACTAGCAGAAGCCTCTTCTACAGCAGAAGGGTCTTTGGATCTCTCGTACGAACCGGGAAAAAGCGATTCGAAGAAAAAAGCCGTAGGACGGTTGCTTATCTCTCCGCTGCGCGCCGGACAGTAAGAATCAGGCTTCAGCTCCTTAGGCTTCAGGACAATCCCCAAACACTTGCGTTCCGCGGTTCCGCTCCCGATCAACGATTTGGTGTCCAATAATTTGCCATAGAGATCGGCGGGGTGGGGACTTGTTAGCGGCTAGTCCCTACCCCGGCTAATCGTTACTACCGAATTGAAGCTACTTCTGGCACGACTCACTGACCATCTTCACGTCAGTAATTGTCAGGTGTCCGTGTTCGGAATTGTCTTTCTTCATTCCAGAATCGGCTGTCGCATCTTTCGCGTCTTCCTTCATATTGTGCATCTTTGCATTGGACACGGCGCCGGTCGCACTAACCGTATGCCCCACATGGTCGGCGAGGGAGACGCTACTGCTACGCACCTCCCAGGTGCTTCCGTCAGTGCCGGTCAGCAGGAATTCATTTGCGCTGTCGCCATTCGACAGACACCCCGTAACTGTACGGACATCCGACTTCGATTTATCCTGTGCAACTGCCCAGGATGTTCCCAGAACCGCGAGGATCAAACATAACAAGAATCTGTTCATTTTATTTCCTCCAAAGGAGTAGAGTTTCGATCTTCTAACGAGCTACTTGGATGGCATTCTTTCGCCTAGATGAGGTAAGAAGATCAGAATATTTGTCGTTTTTAGGAGGAGAATAGACAGGAGAAGACGGACTTGATTCGAGGGGTGCCGCCGTGCTGGGTGTTATTTCATCTGCTTGGGAATGTCTCTAAAGGCTGGCTGGAAAGCTATAGTGCGACGCGATAAGCTGCCATTCTCCCCCGTTCTTCATCCAAATATCGGTCAACCGGTCGTGATAGTCGTAGGGTTTCCCGCGCGGACTCGCCTCGTTCGTGATAAGCACCCGTCACGACCGCGATGTTCCCGTGCATGCGAATGTTGAGGTCCGACATTTCCACGCTATCCACTCGCAACGCACCTGCGTTATAGCTAATGAAGCCAACCTTCCCGTAGGTGCTGCCATCCTCAACAGTGATGACGTAGTCCTCTGCAAGCAGCGACGATAGCGTGGCGACTTGCCGTTGCTTATACGCAACCATCCATTTCGATTCCAAGGCACGAATGCTCGCCGCGTCCGATTTTTCTTGTTTTTCTTGCGCCAGGGCACGAGTGGCGAAGCACCCAAGCAGACAGAGAACCAACGCCGAAAATATCCGAGCGCGCATACCTCTTATGTTGCATCGGCGGGGAGGCCAGGACAAGTTCTTCCTCTGAGTCTCCTCTAGGCAAGCGGGATGGTCCAGCCTTAGCGGTCGGCCCAGCCTTAGCGGTCTGAACCCAGTCAATGAGTGCAATCGCGATGTTTCAGCAACTACAGATATGTGCTTCGTCTATTCGGTGATGATCCGATCCGCCCACTCGACAAGTGACACGAAAATCGCCGGACTGCCGAATTTCGCTCCCCAATCCTTTAAGTCTGCTTCCGTGACCCCACGGGCCCGGGAACACGCCCCTCAAGAGAAGATTGGAATGTGCTTCGCTACGATCTTGTCTAGCGTTTCGCTAAGGGGCGGCCAGCCCACTGGGAAGATTGCTGCGACTGTAGCCTTGCGCATGACGTAGGTCGCTTCGCCCGTGAGGAAAATCTGCACCTCGTGACCCGCGTCGGCCAAGGCTAGACCATGCCCGAACACAAAAGACGCCCGAGTGGGATCATCCGATCCCCAGGCACTTTTCATCATGATCTTCAGTGGTTTGCGTGCCGTTGTTTCTTGCGCATTGCCTGCACCCAGCCCGAGTAGACCCAAGCCAAACAACTGTGGAATCTTTGAAAGAAGCTGCCGTCGAATCATAATCTCCTCCGTGAAGTCCCGATCAAAGTCGCGGATGAATGTACACCCTGGACTATTCTGACGTAAACAGGTGTTTGTCCTCATACCCTCTTAGTCCCGGTCGCCCACTTCAGAATGTCGCTGGACGTCACACCGCATTCACGACGATTTGCCGGTTCGTTGGCTTCGTTTCGCCTTGGGTGCATATTCCATCCCGTGGTGTTCTACCCCCCTCGCTGTTTGACCCCTTTCAGAGAACCCCTTAAACTTACAGGTAGCCCTCATGCGGGGCCCAGCCTCGGAGGTTTTCCTGGAGCATCGGTTACTACATTGTTTATCGAGAGTCTTGCCTTGTGGAGTTTTGTTCGCGCTACTGGCGCCTATGTGCCTGGCGCAGAAGAGCCAGGTAACTCTGGATACCAGCGAGACACTCTTCACCGTGCTCACTGCTGTTAATACCTGCGGATACGATTCGGAATTAGACGTTTCCGACCCTCAGCGAGCTGAGATTCGGGCTGAAGTCGCGAAAAATATGCAGGCGTCCGATGAAGCCAAAACAGCGACCGACCAAATGTGCGAGTTTTATCAGAATAAGCAGCAGCCGGATCCCTCGCGAACTTTGTCCCAATATGTCTCTCTCGCTCTTTATCTGAATCCTCCACCTACGCTTGCTCCAAAAGTCAAAGAAAGCGATCTCCCACCGGACGTAAGCGCAGTGCTTGGCATTCTGCCGTCAATGCAGAAGTTCTACGTTGCAGACGGTTTGCACGCCATCTGGCAACGTCACGAAGGCGCCTATTCCGCATTCACCCAGCGCTATCACGATCCTTTGGCAAAGATGCTTTTTGATACAGAGATCTACCTGAAAATGCCTTCATCTGGATATTTGGGGAGAGGTTTTACCGTATATCTCGATCCGATGGGTGCTCCGGGGCAGACCAATGCGCGCAACTATGGCGCGGATTATTTTGTCGTAATCTCGCCGGGAAAAACTTCGTCGTTAAAGATGGAGCAGATTCGGCACACGTACCTTCACTATCTGCTGGATCCGCTCTCGCTCAAATATCCGGACTTAGTGAAACGGTTGGATCCTTTGCTGGATGCGGTCAAGACCGCGCCAATGGATGAGAGTTTCAAGAGCGATGCTTCGTTGCTGGTGACGGAGTGCCTTATTCGCGCGGTCGAGGCGCGCACCGCCGGAAATAGTAAAGAGGCAGAAGTTCTGCGTGAACGAGCGGTAGAAGCTTCAATGGAGCAAGGCTTTATTTTGACTCAGTACTTTTACGATGCTCTTGTGCAATTTGAAAAAGGTCCGACCGGATTCCGGAATGTGTTTGGCTCGATGTTACTGAGCATCAACGTGGGCAAAGAGCAGCGCCGCGCGGCGCAGGTTCAGTTCGCGACATCGGCAGATCCGGAACTTTTGCATCTGTCGCGTCCTAACGAGGGCAAGCTCCTCAAGACGGCTGAGCAGCGTCTCTCTGCTGGAGACTCCGCGTCTGCGCAGAAACTAGCTCAGGAAGCTCTCGATGAAAAGAGCGAGGATCCGGGACGTGCGCTTTTTATCCTCGCCCAAGCGGCGACGATGAATCGAAAGATCAACGATGCGCGGGATTATTTCCAAAAGGCATTGCAAAATTCGCGGGAGCCGAAAGTAGTAGCTTGGTCCCATATTTATCTAGGACGCATTTTTGATTTGCAGGAAGATCGTGATGCGGCAATTGGAGAATATCGAGCAGCCGCCAGCGCGAGCGCCTCGCTACCAGAGGCGAAGGCTGCTGCGGAGCAGGGCTTGCAGCAACCTTATGAGCCGCCGAGCCATCCTCAACAGTAGAGTGCGCCATCTTTGGGCTTTGGCCTGTACAATCTTCGTTCCAGAGCTAGACTCCATCAATCGCTCGGAGCCAATTACTTAGGAGAAAGAGAATGAAACGAGCACTATTGGTCATAACCCTGACGGCAGCGACATCGTTGTGGGCACAGCAGCCTGCCCCAAGCACTCAGTCCGGGTCCACTCAGTCTGGGTCAACTCAGTCAGGTTCAACTCCTCCATCGGGCTCAGCCCAGTCCGGCGCAGCGAATGGCGGGCAAGCAGGTGCAGCGGCGCCTCAGGGCAAGCGTCCTCCCCAAGCTAAGACTCAACCGGAATTTGACGCCTATCAAGCTGCCATTGCCAACATGAAGGATCCTGCGGCCATGGAAAAATCCGCTGACGACTTCGCTGCGAAATTTCCCACCAGCGATCTGCGAGTTCTGCTGTATCGGGGCGCAATGAACAGCTATCAAAGCGCAAACAACGCCGACAAAATGATGGAGATGGGTCGTAAAATTCTCAGTCTCGATCCGAATGATCCCGAAGCCGCTTTAGGTGTCGCACAAGTATTGGCGGAACGAACCCGGGATACCGATCTCGACAAAGAACAGCGATACGATGAAGCGGCCAAAATGGCGCAGCACGCGCTGGAAACTATCGACACCGACGTCGCTGCTCCTGCAGGTACTCCACCAGAAAAGCTCGAAGCGTACAAACGGTATTTGAAATCGACGGCTTACGCTGTGATTGGCACTATTCAATTTGATCAGGAAAAGTTCGCGGACGCCGAGAGCACACTGCATAAGTCCATTGATGCTGACCCGTCACAACCAGACCCGGTCGCAATTCTGCGTTTGGCGCTTGCCTTGGACAAACAAGATAAATATTCCGAGGCATTGCAGCAGGCTACGAAGGTTGTGGCAATGACGCAGGAGAGCACTAACATTGGAAGTACGGCACGCCGGGAGCAGGATCGACTACAAAAACTGACCAGTACTGCTCCGGGCGCGAGTACCGCTCCAGCTTCAACGACACCGGGCAGTGCGCCACAGGCTACAACTCCGCCTAAGTAAGCGGGGGTGTTAAGTCCGCGTTAGCGTTTTGGCTTATCGTGCTGTGTAGAAAGGGTCTTCGATAGCTTCTCCCAATATGAAGGCACGCGATATTACGGTGCTTGAAAGTGCCCTCGGTTATTCGTTCAGCAATGTCGAATTGTTCAAGCAGGCGCTGGCCCATAGTTCTCACGCCAGGGAGCTTGAGGCTTCTCAGCCGGAACCGGGCCGGGTCGGCGATAACGAGCAGCTTGAATTCCTCGGTGACGCGGTCCTGGGATTGGTTACGACTGAGTATTTGTTCCGGACATTCCCTCGCTACCGTGAAGGCGAGCTCTCGAAATTGCGTGCCCATTTGGTGAGTGAGAAGCATTTGATCCGAGTAGCACAACAGCTTGAAATCGGACATTACCTGCAATTGGGCGCGAGGCGAGGAAAAAAGTGGGGGGCGCAGCAAGACGGCATTGTTGGTAGATGCGTTAGAGGCAATCATTGGGGCCGTATACCTTGATGCCGGACTGGAATCCGCACGACGTCTGGTGCTGCAGCACGTAGTCACTCCTGAGCTTGAGGTAATTGCTCGGACTGGCAGCCATTTGCCGATTACCGACTATAAGTCCTCATTGCAGGAGAAGCTGCAAGCAATGGGACGCGCTCAGCCGGTCTATATTCTCGTCAAAGAACAAGGTCCGGAGCACAGCAAGACATTTACGGTAGAAGCGAAGATGCAAGCGTCGGGAAATCACGAAAAAAACGAGTTCGTCGCACGTGCTGAAGGTTTGACCAAGAAAAATGCCGAACAGGAAGCCGCCCGGCAGGTGCTTGAATATCTGGCGTCCACAAAACAGGAGCCGTTTTCTCCAGCTGCGGATCGAGGCGCGCACAAATAATCAGTATGGATGTGGTCTACCAACCTCGAAATGAATGGGCAAGTCCCCTGCAATTGTTGTTGACGACAGTTGTAATCGCAATTTTCGTTATCACTTTTATCGTGCAGGCATTCCAGATTCCCTCCGAGTCAATGGAAAACACGCTGCTGATCGGAGATTACCTGCTTGTAGACAAGCTGCGATACGGCGCTGGTAGCATCTGGGACCATATTATGCCGTACCGCCGAGTGCAGCGCGGGGATATCATCGTTTTTCATTATCCGATAAATCCTTCCGAACACTTTGTTAAGCGGGTCGTGGGTGTGCCCGGGGACCATCTACGCCTGGTGAATCATCAAGTTTATGTGAATGGTGTTGCTCTCCACGAGAGCTACACACATTACAGTTCGCCATTGCATGAAGCATTTCGTGACGATTTCCCTAAGATCGATCTGCCCGCGCCGGGACTGGTTGGCGATTGGTGGCTTCAGATGAAGAAACTAGTCGAGGACGGGCAATTAATCGTTCCGGAGGGGGATTATTTCGTATTGGGAGATAATAGAGATGAGAGCCTCGATAGTCGTTATTGGGGCTTTGTTCCACGAGCAAATATTGTCGGACGGCCGTTGCTTATCTATTGGTCCATGAAAAACGGAGCCAATGATTTGCCATTGTCGCCAACCGCAGGTGATAAACTTTTTCATTTCGCCTATGCCGTGACGCATGTGTTTCAAATGACTCGTTGGGATCGAACATTTCGAGTAGTCAATTAACGGCGAGGTTCGCCTGCAAGGGGATAATTTCTGGTGGCAAAAAAAGAAATTCAAATAGAAGAAAAGCCACGCGAAAGTACAGTTGAGTTTCTGGCGTCGCTAGCGGCGGTCCTGGTAACTGGGCTGTTCATTATTACTTTCATTGTGCAAGCATTTGAAATTCCTTCCAGTTCCATGGAGAACACACTCCTGATCGGCGATCACGTGTTCGTGAATCGTATCCAGTTCTCTCCGCCAACTCACTGGATGCCTATTCTTCCGTATCGGCAGGTCAAAGATCAGGACATCGTAGTTTTTCTTTCGCCCGCTGAACCGGGACTCTATGTGGTGAAAAGGATTATCGGCGTGCCGGGAGATCGCATTCACTTGCGGGATGGCGCGGTTTACCGCAATGGCGTAAAGCTCAATGAACCGTATGTGATTCACAATCCGAATGACAGCTACAACGCTTACCGAGATAATTTTCCGGCAGTCCCTCCTTCCGATTTCAATAACGTCGTGCCGGAGTGGCAATTGACCCTCCCCCAACACATAGAAGGGGACGACTTAATCGTGCCCCCGGACAGCTACTTCGCTATGGGCGACAATCGCGATGTAAGTTATGACAGTCGATATTGGGGCTTTATACCGCGAAAAAATGTGATCGGACGTCCTATGTTCATTTACTGGTCGTTTGACACTCCGCCAAATCAATACTTGCAAACTGAAGTCAGCCAACGATTGGGATTCCTTGCACACGTTGTCATTCATTTCTTTGATCTAACCAGATGGCGGCGCACTTTTAAGGTGATCCGGTGAAGTTTTTTCGCTCAAGAATCGGTATTGCCTTGGTTCTGGCACTGCTGATCTTTGCGCTGTTTCTGATTCGACCCGGAGCGGGTCGCCTTAAGGGACGAATCGTAAGCTCCATCAGCCGCGCTTTAGGCAGCCAGGTAGAGGTCACGTCTGTTACTTTTCAACTTCTTCCTCGGCCCGGTTTCGAGCTGGACAACTTTGTCGTATACGACGATCCGGCGTTCGGCGCAGAACCAATGCTGCGGGCCGGCGAGGTCACAGCTGCGCTGCGAGTTACTTCCCTATTACGTGGACGACTCGAGATCTCAAAACTCAACCTCTCGGAACCGAGTCTCAATCTGGTTCGCAATGGCGATGGACACTGGAATCTCGAAACGCTTCTCGAACGCGCTGCGAAAATGCCCATCGCTCCGACCGGCAAATTTAAGTCTGAAAAGCGTCCCGCCTTCCCGTACATTCAAGCAGATCGAGGACGGATTAACTTCAAAGTAGGGGCAGAGAAAAAACCGTACGCGATGAGCGACGCGGATTTTGGATTGTGGCAGGATTCAGAGAATAGTTGGGGAATGCGGTTGAAAGCGCAGCCAGTCCGCACCGATCTGAACCTGACTGACACCGGGCTGTTGACAATAAACGGATCATGGCAAAGAGCAGCAACCCTCCGCGAGACACCGGTAAAATTCGCACTTTCGTGGGAGCATGCACAACTCGGGCAGGCAACGAAATTCATCCGCGGGAGCGATGCGGGATGGCGAGGGAAAATAACGGTTTCCGCGATGGTGAGCGGAACTCCCGCAGATCTAACTGTAGAAGCTAGCCCCTCTGTCCAAGATTTTCGCCGCTACGACATTGTTGTCGCCGATCCGATTGTTTTGGCTGCACACTGCAGCGGACATTACAGTTCCACCGATCAAATCCTGTCGAACATAGATTGTCGTGCACCGATCGGCCAAGGCGCTATCGCTGTGGCTGGCAATGTTTCAGGTATTTCAAGTTTCCTAGTCTACAATCTTGCGCTCAAAGCTCGCGATGTGCCTACTCAATCTCTACTGGGGCTAGCTCGGCACGCGAAATCAAATTTGCCAGATGACTTGCTCGCCACCGGCAATTTGAACGCGAAGATCGATGTACGCCGGGATGGATCAAAGACCATGTGGGGTGGTGGCGGAGAGACTTCGCAATTTCATTTAAGATCAAGCCGCACAAGCGCGGAGTTGATCCTCGATAAGATTCCGTTTTCTATATTTTCGGGAGGGTCTCCGAAGTTGGGCACCAGATCCAAGCGGGGTCTCTCAACGGTTCCAGCCTCTGAAGCTCACGTAGAGGTCGGCCCGTTCAACGTAGCGCTCGGGCGGCCAAGTCCAGCCGTAGTGCACGGCTCATTCTCGCGATCAGGATACAGCCTAAGCATCGTTGGAGATGTGCAATTCCAACGATTGTTACAGTTGGCAAGGAACATCGGTGTGCCGTCAGCCCAGCCTTCCGCCGATGGACCAGCCAGAGTCGATCTGCAACTTGCCGGAAATTGGCAAGGCTTCTCCTTGCCAAAACCGAATGGAACAATTCAATTGCGCACTGTTCGAGCTGAGGTCCGCGGTCTAGAGAGTCCGTTGAGTATCGAGTCCGCGAACCTGATATTGACCCAAGATCAAGTCAACGTCCAACACATAAACGCTTCGTTGGCAGGCAGCGCGTGGCAAGGCACGTTGATCTTGCCGAGACAATGCGAGACACCCGGGACCTGCCCTATACGCTTCGACCTTCATGCGGACGAGATTTCGACGGATCGGCTCAATCAACTTTTCGACCCGAAGTCGCACAGGCGTTCATGGTATCAATTGCTTTCATCTTCAGGTACTCCGTACGCGCTTACTCTGTTTGCCACAGGCCAGCTCACGGCTAACCGTGTCGCTATTCATAAACTTGCTGGTACCCATCTGTCTGCAAGGGTGGAATTAAATCACGGAAAGCTTGTGATCTCAGACTTGCGGGCGAACATGTTAGGCGGTCGCCATTCAGGAAACTGGACCGCTGACTTCACGACTAAACCTCCGACATATAGCGGCAGCGGAACATTGCAGCAAGTTGCATTGGAAGATCTGGCAGCCTTGATGCACGATGGTTGGGTGGCTGGCACTGCGAGTGCGACCTATCAAACGTCCACGTCAGGAACAAATCTGACTCAATTGCTTGCATCCGCGACAGCAACCGTCGACGTAGACGCGAGTACAGCTTTGTTACCTCATATCACTCTCGAGACTGCATCCGAGCCATTGCGCATCAACCACTTTTTGGGAACGTTGAATCTCCTCGACGGCGATATTGACTTCAAAGAAAGCAAAGCGGAAATTGCTGGTAACGTCTACCAGATAAATGGAACGGCGAATCTTGGTCAAAAACTGAATTTGAGATTGGAACGCGAAGGTTCAACCGGCTTTGAGATCACGGGCACAGTTACCGAACCACGAATATCGACGACAACTACTCGCGAAGCAGAAGCCGCGCTGAAACCATGAAGAGTCCCGTAGCTGTGCTGACCGCAGTATTGTCTGTTTTATTTATCTTTCCTTTCTTTATAGAAAATTCTTCAGGGCAAGTCGCCACTTCTCCCGATGCTGTACCGGCTTCTCCCGCGCCTGCTCCTACTATCGAACAAAAGTTTCAGCATATCGAAGAGAATGGCCGAAGCGCGACGCCCGATCAAACGCCAACAGAGTTCACGGAAAAAGAAATCAACGATTACATTGCGAGTGGAAAGGTCAAGCTGCCAGTGGGAGTGCAGTCGGTAGTCCTGCGTGGGCAGCCTGGAGTAATAATAGGCAAGGCGCGCGTAGACTTTGATGAAATTAAGACCGGACGCAATTCGGCTAATCCGTTGCTGTCAGTTTTTAATGGGATCCACAATGTAGTGGTTGTCGCACAAGCCTACGGAGCGGGTGGACAAGGCATGGTGCACGTGGAATCTGTTTCACTCGATGACGTGGAGATTCCGCGCTTCGTGCTGCAGATGTTTGTCGATAAATATCTCAAGCCAAAGTACCCTAACATTGGTCTCGACTCGAAGTTTGCTCTGCCTGATCGTCTAGACACCGCCTCCGTTGGCCTTCACACGCTGACCGTAACCCAGAAATAAATTCAGCCTAGGGCACGTATCCAGGTCCGCGCAGTACTTTGCCGGGCAAGGCGCCGGTCATCTTCGCGTTGTCGATCACAGGAACGCCGTTGACCAGCACGTATTCCATTCCCTGCGATAATTGATTCGGATTTTCAAAAGTAGCTACGTCGCGCACCGTATCCGGATCGAAAATCACGATGTCTGCCCACATGCCTGCCTTTAGCACTCCGCGGTCGGTAAGGCGCATCCGTTGCGCAGGCAAAGCTGAAAATTTCCGGATTGCATCTTCGAGAGTGAGCTTCTTCTCGTCGCGAACATACTTTCGCAAGACACGAGGAAAAGTTCCGTAAGCCCGCGGATGCGGATGTTCCTGTCCCAGAATGCCCTCTGGAGCAGCGCCTGAAGAATCGTTATCAATCGACACCCATGGTTGTTCGAGAGCAAGAGCAACATCGGGTTCGGACATTCCAAAGACCGCGACACCAGTAGATGCTTTGTCCTGAATCAACAGATCGAACAGCGCGTCCATTGGATCTTTGTTCCAGATCTTTGCCACTTGCGCCAAAGTCTTCCCCTGCAGGGGAAGAAGTTCCGGGTTCTGCACGATGCCAATCTGCACTGCCTCGGGGCCGGGGATTTCCTGCCATTCGTTGTCCCAGTCTTTGGACGGAGTCATTAAGTCTTTGCGCATGCGGGCACGCATAGCAGGGTCTTTCAAGCGCTCGACGAGTTTCGCGCTGCCACCATCGTGAGCCCAAGGCGGGACGAATGCAGACATATCGTTAAACCATGCGGTATAGGCGTACGTATTGGCGCTTACGTCGATTCCCTGCGCACGCGCGGCATTGATCTTGGCGACCACTTCTGGCATGCGTCCCCAATTCTCTTTGCCCGCCACCTTCAAATGCCAAATTTCAACTGGGATGTTTGACTTGCTGCCGATTTGCAAGGCTTCGTCAATGGCTGGAATGATCGCGTCGCCTTCGTTGCGCATGTGCGTGGCGTAGACGCCTCCGAATTTAGAAGCTTCGGTCGCGAGGGCAATCAGCTCATCCGTCTTGGCGTAGGGCGCGGGAGCATATTCCAAAGCAGTCGAGACACCCACGGTGCCATCCTGCATAGCCTGCCGGACCAGACTCTTCATTTGTTCGAGCTGCTCGGGTGTTGGCTGTTTATCGTCGTCACCGAGTATCATGCGCCGAACCTGCGTCGCACCCACGTAGCTCGCGAGATTAATTCCCATGCCTTGTTTTTCGAGTCGCGAGAAGTATTGCCGAAAAGTCTTCCAATTGGGATTGATATGGTAGTGGTCATATCCAGCCCGATCGGCCTGAACGATGGCGTCACTCAAAGGAGCGGCGGATCCACCTTCTCCCGTGATCTCGGTGGTGATTCCCTGGTAGATCTTTGAGGGCAATCGAGGATCGACGAGAATCGTCAGCTCCGACTGGCCCAGCATATCGATGAACCCGGGGGCAACAACTTTGCCTTCAGCGTCAATGGTCCGGCTTCGAGGAAAGTCTTTGAGATTGCCGATCGCAGCAATTTTCCCATTGCGAATTCCGACATCGCCCGAGTACCACGGCGAACCCGTGCCATCGACGATGTGCCCTTTTGTTATGACAACGTCGAATCGCGCAGGTTGAGACGTTTGCGCCCAGAGCAGGCTGGCAGCCGTAAATAGAAGAAATGTTTGAATTGATTTAAGAAGAATCTGTGGGATTTTCATTTGTTAAGTTTGTAGACCGATAGTACCGAAAAGGTGACAGCCGCGAATTATAAAGGAAGTCGGCTCGACTTAGCTCTTGTGCCGCATCCTTCACAATCGAACCGATATGCTATGGTTCTGGATGCCGTTATACAACTGAGGCCGCTATGCCCCGATACGAATATCGACCAATCAACCCCACTCCAGAAGCGCAGAGAAGCTATCTTGCCTGGATCGCCAAACTCGATCAGGACTTTGCGAACCGTGATCCCGATCACCGGAGCATTGTAGTACGAGAAGCACTGCATGAGCTTTATCTGGGGCGCCCGTACGTTGCGCCGGCTCCCGATTCATCTTTAGCGGAGCAGACGCTGGTGCACTCCTTCGATCCGCGGAACGCAAGCCTTGAACCTGAATATTACGGTGATGTGGATGCCGAAAAATACGCTGAGCGCAAGCCTCTAATCTGGTTTTGGATGATGTACGATCGATCCCCCGTCGGACTCAATCATTGGTTAGGATTTCGAATGCGCGCCATGTTGGCCAAATATGTCTTTAAGCATTGTGGTCAGAACGTGAAGATATTCCATGGGGTGGAGGTTTCATTCGGCTACAACCTTGTCGTTGAGGACAATTGCACCATTCACAAATATGTCCTTCTCGACGATCGCGGCGAGTTAATCATTCACGAAGGCAGCTCGATCTCCGACTACGCCAATGTCTATACTCATGCGCACGATTTGAACGATGGCATGATTGTTAGCAATCACAAGACAGAAATTGGGCCGCGGGCTCGCGTTACTTATCATGCAACCGTGATGAGCGGTGTGAAAATCGGTGAGCATGGAATGGTGGGTTCCATCGGAGTCGCTTCGAAAGACGTCGAACCGTTTACGGTGGTTGCTGGAGTTCCCGCTAAGCCTATTAAGGTGAAGCCGATTGCGCCGGAAGAGATACGAAAACAATTTGAAAAACACTAAATAGCGCAAAGCATCTGCGCTTAGGCAGGACAGCGCTGACCGTGTGCTGCCCGCATGTTAGTATCAAATCCAGCCGCGCAATGACCCTACAGCACGTCGATATCTTATTTCAGCTGATTGCGTTCTTGTTCGCGATCAGTGTTCATGAGTCCGCTCATGCCTGGATGGCCAACCTGAGGGGCGATCCCACGGCCCGCATGCTCGGTCGAGTCACGCTAAATCCGATCAAACATATTGATCCAGTTGGGACGGTTTTACTTCCATTAATTTCATTAGTTTCGCACGTTCCGTTGCTAGGATGGGCAAAGCCAACTCCAGTAGATCCGCGCAATTTTAAGAATCTCGTACTGGACGATATCTTGACGACCTTGGCGGGCCCGGCCAGCAATTTCGTCATCGCGATTTGTGCGCTTCTGCTGTTATCGCTGGTGAAAGCTTTTTCTCCAATAGGAGAACAAATTGTTTTCGGACTGCTCGGTCGCGGGTTGCCACAAACGAATTCGCTGCTACTGCCTGTGTGTCTGCTGCTTTACGAGATGATGATTATCAACATCTTTCTTGGAGTGTTTAATCTTATTCCGATTCCCCCACTCGATGGCAGCCACGTGATCCGTCACTTCCTGCCAAATGCAGCGCTACGCGTCTATGACACAATTGGAATTTTTGGTCTGATGGCGCTCGTTTTCTTGGGCGGAGGACTCCTAGGCAAGCTCATTTACCCGGTTGTAGGAATATTTCAATATTTGCTCGCAATAACGTAATGACCTCTCAACTAACACATCGTAAACGTGTACTCAGTGGTATGCGATCGACAGGCAAACTGCACCTGGGAAACTTTGTAGGTGCCCTGGACAACTGGGTCCGCATGCAAGATCACTACCAATGCTTTTTCTTCGTAGCGGATTGGCACGCACTCACAACCGATTATGCCGACACTTCGCGTATAAAAGAGAATTCACTAGAAGTCCTGATGGACTGGCTTGCGGCGGGACTCGATCCCGAGCGCTGCACCATGTTCATTCAATCGCATGTTCCGCAACATGCAGAATTGCATCTTCTGTTTTCGATGATCACGCCCCTTGGCTGGCTGGAGCGCGTTCCGACGTATAAAGAGCAGCAGGAAAATATCAGCGGAAAAGACCTGAACACTTACGGCTTTTTGGGCTACCCTCTTTTGCAGGCGGCAGACATTTTGATCTACAAAGGCGATTTCGTCCCGGTGGGTGAGGATCAAGTGCCGCATGTGGAGCTCACGCGCGAAGTGGCGAGGCGCTTCAATCAGTTTTATAGCCTCCGCGGATCGCCGGTTTTTCCCGAACCGCAACCTCTTCTCACCCCGACACCGAAGCTTCCGGGAACCGATGGCCGCAAAATGTCGAAGTCATACGGCAATACGATCATGCTCACCGATCCTGAGCCCGTGGTCCGACAGAAGCTAAAAACGATGGTTACGGATCCTGCACGTGTTCGCCGCACCGACCCCGGCAATCCCGACGTTTGCCCGGTGGGCGATCTCCACAAGATCTTCAGCGATACTGAGACAATCGCCAAGGTGAACGAAGGTTGCCGTTCAGCGAGCATCGGATGCATTGAATGCAAGAGCTGGGCTGCGAATTCCCTGGTCAGCGTGCTCGCCCCAATGCAGGAACGAAGAAAAAAATACGAGCAGAGTCCGCACCTCGCTTGGGATATTCTTGAAGAAGGCTCGGCACGGGCGCGCAAGATTGCTTCCGGCACGATGAACGAAGTCCGGGAATCGATGGGAATGTCGTACTAACATGCTTGTCCTAACAATGACACGGGATTTAAAAAACGAGCACGAAAACCCGGGCGGGGCAGCCGATTCAAAGTGCGGATGGCCCGAAGCGTTCAACCGAGCTCGCAACAGCTAGCCCCGGATTCTTCTAGCAAGAAGCAGGAGAACGACTTCCCTTTTTCGGTGATGGTGGGCGATGTCTACGAAGGCCCGCTTGACCTTCTGCTTGATCTCATCCGCAAGCAAGACATCGACATTTATGACATCCCGATCGCGAGAATCACCGCGCAATATTTGACCTATGTTGAGAAGTTGCGTGAGCTCGATGTGAACGTAGCCGCCGAGTTCATTTATATGGCGGCGGTGCTGATTCACATCAAATCAAAGATGTTGTTGCCACGTGATCCAGCGGCAGCTCCTGACGCGCAGGATGATCCGCGAGCTGAACTGGTCAATCGGCTCATAGAGCACGAAAAATTCAAGTCAGCGGCACAGATGCTGATGCAGAAGCAGCATATTGAAGAGGCGGTCTGGTCGAACCCTGCAGTCAAGGAGTTCATGGATGCGGAAGGTACCGACCCGGAGATGGCTGCGGACGTAATCGATTTGGTGAAAACTTTCCAGAAGATACTTGATCGAGCGCGTTCTCGTCCAATGATCGAGGTGGACGAAGAGACCGTCACGGTCGGACAGATGATCGATTATCTACGAAGGCGACTCTCACTTGAGGATCGGCCAGTTCGCCTGAAACAAATGTTGCGAAATGTAGAATCGCGGCAAGCGCTGGTATGCATGTTCCTCGCGCTGCTTGAGCTGGTACGATTGCAGGCGATTCAATTGCGGCAGGACCGCATGTTTGGAGAAATCCTCTTGCGCAAACATACTGAGTTTGAAGCGATGATGGACGAGCAAGCAGCGGTAAAAGATGACTGGCGATAGTTAAATATTTTGACATGAGCCTGAAAGCAAAACTGGAAGCAATTATTTACGCGGCTGAAACTCCGATCACCTTGGATCAGATCGCCCAATTGGTAAAGGGTTCCGGAACCGGCGACGCAGTTACTAACGATGGCGAGCTGAAATCCGAAATTCGCGCCGCCCTAGAAGAACTCACTGCAGAGTACGCCTCCCCAGAACACGGAATTGAAGTCCGGCAAGTTGCCGGCGGATACCGGATGTCCACCAAGCCTGAACAGCATGACGTGGTGCGTGCGTTCGCCAAGAGCTTGAAACCGCCAATTCGATTGTCTTTGCCCGCACTTGAAACCCTGGCGGTCATTGCATATAAGCAGCCGGTCACGGTACCCGAGATTTCCGAGATTCGCGGCGTCGATTCCGGAGGCGTGATCGCAACATTGTTAGATCGAAAGCTGATCACGACGGCGGGGCGCAAGCAGGTAATCGGACGTCCCATTCTCTACAAGACCACGAAAGAATTCCTTCTGCGCTTTGGATTGAAAGACGTCAACGAGCTGCCCAGCATGGAGGAATTCGAAAAGCTGGTGGCGGAGTCGTTCCAAAGCGACCTTCTTCCGCTGCAAGAAGGTGTCGCGGACGCGACCGGGGTGCCGGATTCCGAGGCATCCGAAGTTAGTAATGATGATGAAGAGATCTCCTCAGATTCGCAGCAGGCCGAGGCGGCCGGCCAAGCAGAACAGGATCACGAACTCATTGCCAACGACGTTCCCGGCAAGGGCAGCGGTGATTCGACCACCTAGCGTCACACTCTGTTAATCTGAAAACTGATGCCCGCCGAACGTTTACAGAAAATCATCGCTGCTGCTGGAATTGCCTCCCGTCGTAAATCCGAACAGTTGATTACCGGCGGACTGGTGTCAGTGAACGGCAAGACTGTCACCGAACTGGGCAGCAAGGCTGATCCCGAGAGCGACCATATTCGCGTAAACGGAAAGCTACTTCACGGGGCCGAGCGGCATGTCTACATCCTAATGAACAAGCCGAAGGGATACGTCACGACTCTCAATGATCCCGAGGGGCGGCCCACGGTCATGGATTTGCTTCATGGCGTCAAAGCGCGAGTGTATCCGGTTGGACGTCTCGACTATGCCAGCGAAGGCTTGCTGCTGCTCACGAACGATGGCGAGTTTGCGAACCATTTGATGAAGGCCGCATCGCATGTTCCAAAGACGTATATGGTTAAAGTATCTGGAGTTCCCACGGCAGACGGCCTTGGGCGGCTACGCGAAGGAATATTTATCGCGAATGATAAAGGCCGCAGAGTAAAGACAGCTCCTGCCAAAATCAGCGTGATTCGCGAGTCGGCAAATCCCTGGTACGAAGTAACACTTATCGAGGGCAAGAATCGTCAAATCCGGCGCATGTTCGAAGAGATCGGACATCACGTGGAAAAGATCAAGAGAGTACGGTACGGCCCTCTGGAGTTGGATGTGCATCCGGGGAAGTTCCGCAAGCTTACAGCTCCGGAAGTGACGAAACTAAAATCCGCAGCCAGAATCAGCCGCTAAGCTAAGCCCCAGCCAGCATCGGCAACCTTGCCGCACCGTACAATCCTGCATCACTCCCAAGAAGAGCACGAGTAACGATCGTCTTGGTCGGACCACCTGGCTCGACTTGCCCGGCAGCTCCTCGCCCTGCCTCTGCGCTTGAAACCGGAGATGGATCGGTCGCGGCATAGACAAGGGAACGTTGGCGCAGTTCCTCAAAGACAGTCGGCGCAAAAGCATCCCAGGCGCTTGATACGCCACCGCCGATGACATACATGGAGAGATTCAGCGCATTCACTAACCCTGCAATTGCAATTCCTAATGCCCATCCCACGCAACGAAAAATTCTCTTCGCTTCTTCGTCTCCCTGAATGGCAAGGTTGTAAACCGCCTTTGCGCTAAATTCCGCATTGGAACTCGCCGCCCGTGAGAGTTCCGATACAACGTTGCTGGCAATCGATTCTCGAGCCATTCTTATGATCGCAGTTGCCGAAGAGTACCGTTCCAGACAGCCCCGGTTGCCGCATCCGCACGGAACGCCTTCGGGTTCCACAGTGATGTGACCAAATTCTCCAGCCATCCCAGTCATGCCATGCCAGATTCGTTCACCAAAAACTATTCCTCCACCGACGCCGGTGCCAAGTGTGAGGATGGCCATATGCTCAGCATCTCGTGCTGCGCCCAACCACTTCTCTCCCAAGGCCGCAACGTTTGCGTCATTTTCTAGAAATACCCGCGTCTGTAACCGATGCTCAATCTCTATCTGCACCGGAAACCCCGCCCAGCCTGGCAGGTTAGGAGCGCCGCGTACCATGCCGGTTTTCATGTCTATAATTCCAGGCACACCAATTCCGATTCCCAGCAAGGTGGCTGAACTCTCATACTTCTTAGTCACCTGCGCAATGGCGTCACACATATCGCGGACCACCTGATCTCGTCCCAAAGCGATCTGCGTTCCCAGAGTTAGTTTTTCCAACAGATTTCCGTGCTCGCCGACTGCGGCGATGCGTAGGTTAGTGCCTCCGAGATCCACACCGACTGAGAAGTAAGACATAGTTTTTTATTTTATCGTTGAGTATCGACTACTTTTGGCATTTTGGACAGTAGTGACTGCTTCGCCCCGCAATGACTACTCGCTTGATTGGCGTCTTGCAAACGAGGCACGGTTCCCCTTCGCGCCCATAGACGCGGTGCTGCAACTGAAAGAAACCTTCTTCGCCGTCGGCATCTACATAGTCCGAAACAGAGGAACCTCCCAAGGCGATTGCTTCCTTCAGCACTTCTTGAATCGCGAGATAGAGACGGCGCAAGTCTTGTTTCGTGAGAGAGTCTGCGCGACGCCGTGGACGTATGCCTGCTCGAAACAGCGATTCATCGGCATAGATGTTGCCGACTCCGCTCAACAGTTTTTGATTCAGCAATGCGCTTTTAATCGGCGTTTTCCGGCCCCGGAACAGCTCTACAAAACGTTCTACCTGGACCTCCAGCGGTTCGGAGCCTGCAGCTTTGAATCCATGTGCGACACTTAATCTTCCAAATCGCCGCGGATCGACGAAGCGTAACTCCCGCCCCGACGCCAGCGTCAAAATCGCATGAGTATGTTTAGGGACTTCTTCTTGCGGATCACAGACGAGCAAGCGGCCCGTCATACCAAGGTGGACGATCCACTGCGCGTTTGATACATCATCCTTGCGAGATGAGGATTTTCCGGCCAAAGCTTTCTTTGAGGAATGTCCGGCAATGCTCGCGGTTTTCCTTGGCGACGCATTCGGCTCCAAATCAAACACAATATGCTTTCCGACTCTTCTCACTCCAGCAATGCGCTTGGACTCCAGCGTCGCTGCAATCTCGCCAGCTGGAGACTTCAGTGGCTCCGGTTTTGATCCCAGCCAAACGGATTTTATGACGTCGCCCGTCACTCGTTTCGCCAGACCATTCGCGATAGTTTCGACCTCAGGTAGTTCGGGCACGAATCCAGTTTACGACAGGAGCTGTTTTGCCCTTTCCATAAGTGTGTACGTGCGGAAAAACAAATAGTCCTTTGCGAAAAAGCGGGTGCCAAAACATTGATAATTCCCCGCTCAACGGGTTATCATTTCTAGTACACACCTGCTTCGCTTAAATATCCCTGTAATTTAGCGTTTTATCCTTGTGATTCAGCGCCGAGTGTGTGCGTCCCGCAACGCGGCCTGGTGGCCGTCTGATTCTGTTGACATGGAGTGTGATTTGAGCAAGGGCAAGACCGCGGTCATTGTCGGCGCCCAATGGGGCGACGAGGGCAAGGGCAAGATCGTCGACGTTCTCTCCGAAAAGTTTCTCCGTCGTCGCGCGCTATGCCGGCGGCCACAATGCCGGCCACACCGTCATCATCAACGGCAAGAAGTTTGTCTTGCAGCTGGTGCCTTGCGGCGTGCTGCGTGCCGGCTGCCGCAGCGTGATCGGCAACGGCGTCGTGCTCGATCCCATGGCATTCCTCAAAGAAGTCGGCGCGCTGCGCGAGGCCGGCGTGCAGGTCGACGGCAATCTTTTCGTCAGCAACCGCGCGCATGTGATTCTGCCCTATCACCGCATGATCGAACTGGCGGCGGAGAATGCTCCCGGCCGGGTGAAGATTGGCACCACCTCGCGCGGCATCGGTCCTGCCTACGAAGACAAGATGGGCCGCCGCGGACTTGCGCGTCGCCGACTTGCTTGATCTGAAGCTGCTGAAGAACGCACATCGAAAACGCCTGCCGCGAAAAGAACATGATCGCGCACGCATTGTTCAATTCCGAGCCGCTCGATCCCGACAAGATGTACCAGGAGTATGCCGAGGCAGCCGCAGAAAATCGCGCCCTTCGTTTGCGACACGGCGGCATTGCTGAATCAGCGCATTGCTGCAAGGCGAGTCGGTCATGTTCGAAGGCGCGCAGGGCACGATGCTCGACATCGACCACGGAACTTATCCGTTCGTGACTTCATCCAGCGCGACCTCAGGCGGCGCGGCCATCGGCACCGGCGTTGCCCCAACTGCGATTCAACGCGGTGATCGGCGTTACCAAGGCTTATTGCACGCGCGTCGGCGGAGGGCCATTCCCCACCGAATTGCATGAGGCAACCGGCGAGCAGTTGCGCAAGCGCGGCAATGAGTTCGGCGCGGTCACCGGACGTCCGCGGCGCTGCGGGTGGCTGGACTTGCCGCTGCTGCGCTACGCTGGCATGATTAACGGCATCTCGTGGCTGGTGGTGACCAAGCTGGACGTGCTGGATGAATTGGCCGAAATCCCTGTCTGCGTCGGCTACAAGATCGACGGCAAAGACCACGGAGAAATTCCAGCGCACGCCAGCGGCTACGACAAGCTCGAATGCGTTTACCAAAAAATGCCGGGCTGGAAGACCTCGACCCAGGGCATCACGGAATTCGAGAAACTGCCCGAAGCGGCTCGCGAATATCTGGCTTTCGTGGAGAAGGAAACTGGCGCCAGGATGGGCATGGTTTCCACCGGGCCGGACCGCGATCACACAATTTTCGTGGATGAATTTGCCAGCGGAGCTAAAGGCAGCTGACCGGACAAAAAGTCTGAGCAGATCCTCCGCGGGAACGAATGCCAAGCAAGGAGCGACGATGGTGGTTTTGGCAGTAACGTGGATGGCGAAGGCAGGGCACGAAGCCGAAGTGGCCGGTATCTTTTCGAAGCTGACCGAAGAGTCCCGCAAAGAACCCGGCTGCCTGATGTATCAGGTGCACCGGCACAAGACCGAACCGCGCCGCTTCTTTATCTACGAACAATACAAAGATGATGCCGCGCTGGAAGCTCACCGCGCCGCGCCGCACTTCCTGCAGTATGCGAGAAAAGAATTGCCGAAGGTCGCGCGACCGAGTGGAAGGAAATCTGTACGAACCTCTGGCTAGAATCGATCGGCCCGAGCTACTTGTGCTTTGTCCGCCATTAGAACGCCGCCCGAAGCGTAGCTCTCTTTCGAAACTTCGTGAAACGCAATCGTGATCCCTTCACGGCGAGTCCTGCTTCTTCGACCATACATCGGTTATGCGCTGGGCGAGCTTGCGCTTCTGCTCGGCGGTCCGCCGGTCAGCATTGTAATCTTGACCATGGCATAATGCAGCTCCTGGATCGAACTAGCTTACTTCGCCAATTCGTATCCCGCGAAGAAAAAGCTCAACTCAAAGCGCGCCGTGTCTTCCGCATCCGAGCCGTGAATCGCATTGTGCTCGATGCTCGACGCCCACTTCTTGCGGATGGTGCCTTCTTCGGCCTGGCCGGATTGGTGGCGCCCATCAGCTTCCGCAGATCGGCAATGGCATTTTCTTTTTCCAGCGCCAGCACGACGATCGGTCCGCTCGACATAAATTCGGTGAGCGAACTGAAAAACGGCCGGGCGGCATGAACTGCATAAAACTGCTCCGCCTGATGCTTGGAAATTTCCAGCATCTTCATGGCCAGAATGCGAAAGCCATTCTTTTCAAACTGCTCAATGATGTCGCCCACTGCGTTCTTTGCGACGGCGTCAGGTTTCACGATGGTAAAAGTGCGTTGCAAAGTTTTCATAAGTCTTTTGGTCTTTAGTCCTTAGTCTGTAATCTTGCAATTGAAACTGTTTCTAGTACTAGGTACTAGCTCTAGCCTTCGCTCCCAGCGCCGCCACCAGCGTCTCGCCAATCGTCGGCGGGAGACTTGGCAACGCGAATGCCGGCCGCTTCCATGGCTTTGATCTTCTCCGCCGCCGTTCCTTTGCCGCCGGAAATAATCGCACCGGCATGGCCCATGCGGCGTCCCGGAGGCGCGGTTTGTCCGGCAATAAAGCCGACCACCGGCTTCTTCATTTGTTTCTTCACAAATTCCGCCGCGGTCTCTTCGGCGTTGCCGCCGATTTCGCCGATCATGATCACGGCTTCGGTCTCGCGGATCGCGGTTGAACAATTCGAGCGCATCCAGAAAGTTCGTGCCGATGATGGGATCGCCGCCAATGCCGATCGCCGTGGATTGCCCAATGCCGCGCTGCGTGAGTTGATGCACCGCCTCGTAGGTCAGCGTGCCCGAGCGCGAAACAATTCCGACGGAGCCTTGTTTGTGAATTCGCGCCGGGCATGATTCCGATTTTGCATTTTCCCGGAGAAATAATTCCCGGGCAGTTCGGCCCAATCAGCCGCGAGCGCCGGTTCTGCAGAAACTCCCACGCCTTCACCATGTCGAGCGTCGGAATGCCTTCCGTGATGCAGACAATCAATTCGATCTCGGCATCGGCCGCTTCCATGATCGCGTCGGCCGCAAACGGCGGCGGCACAAAAATCATGGTGGCGTCGGCGCCGGTTTTGTCGACCGCTTCCTGCACCGTGTTGAAGATCGGGCCAGCCTTCGTGCGTGGTGCCGCCTTTGCCCGGCGTCACTCCGCCGACGACCTGCGTTCCGTAAGCCGCGCAGGCCTTGGCATGAAACGTACCTTCGCGGCCGGTCAGGCCCTGCACGATCAACCGCGTTGATTTATCTACCAGAATGCTCATAAATGATTTCGCTTATCGATTGCTCAATTCGCCCGTACGACTTCCGCGCGCCGCGGCGACTACTTTATCCGCCGCGTCTTTCATGGTGTCGCACACGATGAAGTTAAATCCGGATTCCATCAGGATCTTCTTGTCCCTGCTCCACGTTCGTTCCTTCGAGGCGCAGAACAATCGGAAGTTGAATGTTGGTCTTCTTCGCGGCTTCCACTACACCGGTTGCCAGCGTATCCACCCGCAGGATGCCGCCAAAAATATTAATCAGCACGGCTTTCACGCTCTTGTCGCTCAGCAGAATTTCGAACGCATGCGCCACCTGCTCGGCGTTGGCGCCGCCGCCCACATCCAGAAAGTTCGCCGGCATGCCGCCGGCGTATTTAATGATGTCCATGGTCGCCATCGCCAGACCCGCGCCATTCACCATGCAGCCGACGCTGCCCTCGAGCTTGATGTAGTTCAGGCTGTACTTCGAGGCTTCAACTTCGAGCGGATCTTCTTCCGTGATGTCGCGCAGTTCGCGCAGATCAGGATGGCGGAACAGGGCGTTGTCGTCGAAGGTGAGCTTGGCATCGAGCGCGAACAGGCGGCCGTCGGTGCAGGTGATAAAAGGATTGATTTCGAGCAGCGAAGCGTCGGTATCGAGAAACGCTTTATAAAGATTGGTCATGAAACTGCACAGCGGGATTGATCTGCTTGGCGCTTCAGCCCAAGCTCGAAAGCCATCTTGCGCGCCTGAAACGCCTCCAGGCCCATGCCCGGATCGATGTGTTGCTTCAAGAATTGCGTCGGGATTTTCCGCGGCGACTTGCTCGATATCCATTCCGCCGGCAGCCGAGGCCATGAAAACAGGCTTGCCTTCGGCGCGATCAACCAGAATCCCAAGATACAACTCTTTTTCGATGGGCAGAGTTTCTTCAATCAGCAAGCCGGCGCACGATGCGGCCTTCGGGCCCGTCTGGTGCGTGATCAAGCTTCATGCCCAGCATCTTGCCCGCGAGTTCGCCGGCTTCGTCCACGGACTTTGCGATTTTGACGCCGCCGCCCTTGCCGCGTCCGCCGGCATGAATTTGTGCTTTCACCACCACTCCGGTGGCGCCCGCGTCAAAAAGATTCTTGCGCCGCAGCCTCGGCTTCTTCGCGAGAGTCGGCCATCGTTCCCGCGGGGCACGGTTACGCCATACTTCTTAAGAATTGCTTTTCCCTGATACTCATGAATTTTCATAAAGATTCCGTCAGCTAAAGAAATCGGAAGGACCTGCTTGCGGCTATCGACCGAGGGCAGCAAACCTTTAAGTTTATAGAAGGCGAGCGAATCGGTAAAGGACGCACGCCCG
>CAWBSY010000020.1:0-175992 GCA_963791575.1 Terriglobia bacterium
ATTGGAGCATAGGAAACTGAACCAAGTAAAATAGGACAGTACCCGTATTGCTCCAATTTCCTGAAACGCAGCCGCGGTAATGGCATCAATTGAATCACGTGCGGCAAAATGCGTCTTGATTTGTTCTTCCGTCCAAGTCGCCTCGAACTGCGCAATCAAATCGCCGGAACTGACAACATTTTTCCCTAAGCCGCGGATCAGTTCGAGCGTGCCTCCATCGACGAGCGACACCGTGAAAACCAAATTGTTCGGCGAATACTGCATCGCGATGTCGCGATAGTTCGACAGAACTGCTTTTACTTGATCGAATAATTCCTGCCATCCTGCATATTGCAGCTTCTTGCCAGGCAAAGTATCGAGGTGCCCAGCTTCAATCTTATGAACCAATTTGACAGGCTCACCTTCCGCCGGGATCACATAAAACCACCGCCTCGTGACCATCAAGGCATTTGGTAATCCGAGGACCCGGTAAGCAATGGGATCGCGATGGTGATGATCGTAAAAAAGCCAGGCATCGATATTGCGCTCGCGCAGAGCAGCCTGAATGGCGGGAAGGTTCATGGGCAAACATCTATTCTAAACAAACAGAGGTGTTTCCGGCGAATCGCTTAGATTTGATTCGGAGGCGGCACTTTACCTCCGCGATGAGTCTTACTTCGCCACCGTGAATGTTGTCCAGGGATGCGAGTTCATGTCGCGTAGAAGATCTTTTTGCCATGAGAATTCCGGATGCGTTCGCAAATGATCAGCAGCATTGAAATCAATTCCGCAAGCGTGGCCTGCGGATGCGGTAAACTCCATCCTTGCCGCCATAGCGGCGTTCGTCGCTTTATTCTGTACCGTACCCGCTATTCCGAATGGCGCTTGCCAAGGCTCGGAGCCGCGGGCCGAAAGATCGATGTGACCGCACAAGGTCCGCTCGCTCGGGTCATTCTTCTTTGAGTAAGTATCGTAATGGTCGGCTTCGAATCGTTCGGCGGAAGTTAAATCGATCTTTCCTTTGTTTTCCGCCATGAGCTGGTTCCAGCGTACGTGGCGAGCGTTCGCGCTTAAGCTCAGATCATTCGGATCAAAGGCAGTTTCCTCGCGGATAAGCTTCTCATTGATGGGGAAGTTTGAGCCGACGAAGTAACCGTCCTTCTTGCGCTCCAACGTTACATTTTTCAGCCCTAATTCAAGACTCGCGATTTCATTGTTTTTTATGTCCGCGATCAGCCAGTCGTTGGCGTAACCACCGTTGTTCCCGTGCTTCATGATGCGAGCGAAATCATCAATCGATGCGGAGTACTGCATCGCCTTGCGCGCCCGCACGAATTCCGGAATACCAGACGAATTGTAGCCGGAGAATCGGCTAATAGTAGTTTCAGTGATGATGATGCCTGCGGAATTGACGCCGAAATCGTCGGCGCTATGAATCGCTCCGGGAAAGCCATCCATCAGAATGCGCTTACCTTTGGTGGGAACGATGTCGAAGATGATGGTCCAGCGCTCGCCATCAAGATAGTTCGTCCAGTTATTGTGTGCGATGACAATCTTCCCGTCACTGGTATAACTGCCGGTGGCTACAAATGCGCTGCAATGTTCTGGGGCCACTAGTGATGCCGAGGACTTAATGCCATGTTCTTTGTCATATTGCTCGACGTAATAAGTCCACTCTTCGGCACCGTTCAAAGCCACCACATCCCACAAATCTAATTTCGCGCCCGCCGCATTGGCCCCATCGGTGATGCCTTGCAGTTCTTCGCGGTATTCCTGCTCGATATGCGGCCACATCATGTTCTGGGCAGCATCGCGAAAGAATTGCCAATCTTTTTTACTTTCATGCGTTTGCTGAAGTGTGATGACTTTGAGGGCATCCTCAATCTCGGGCGCGAGAAGGTACCCATGTTGAAAGCCGATCGTGGCCGGTGCGCCCTGTAGATGCACAAATGTCCAGCCGTTGTTGTCAGGTCGGCGGAAGGCATCTTTGAGCCGAGGATCACTTGAGGTATTTTGGGCGTACGAAACAGAAGCAACCGCAAACAGCATTGTTAGAAGTGCAATAGTTCGGCGCATAGGTACTCCGATGGCACGATTGACTGGAGGGTATGGTAACAGAGCCTGGAATTGGCTAGAATTCGGTCGGGTCCAAATATTAATACCGCGAAAATAACAACGGCCCCGAGCGTTATCTCGGAGCCATTCAAATTTGTTGCTAATAAATCGGCACTCTATCCACCGTCAGTATGGGTGGGGCGAGGTTGGTTGTCAAGTTACGGCAAGATTATCTCTAATTTTCTCCCCGAACTCTGCACCTGTCACTTGCAATAGCCAGCCGAGACCTTTTTGCACCATGTCATCCTCATCGGACAAAAGTGAGTTGGATAAACGAACGATTTCAGGGGAAAACATCTTTTGCCGCGTCCCTACGATCAAAGCTACGCAAGCTGCACGCCGGTGCCAGCGATGTGATGATTTTGCCCAGCGGAATACCGCTTTTCCTCGTATCGGTTTCGCCGCAATCATAGGCGCTATTAAGCAATGCACCAATGCGTCGTGATCAGCCCAACTGCTGATTCGTGATAACCACGATTCAAACAATCGAAACTCGGTATCTCCTAATTTTTGGGTTTGCTTTTCCAGCAGAAAAACTGCGAAGATTTTTTCTTCGAGCACATGGCCGGAGAAAAGCTTATCCGCGACCCGCAATAAAAATTCAATCCCGGATTCTTTGAGAATTATGCGCCGTAGGCGAACGGCTTCGCGGCGAAGTGCAGCCGTATACCACCCATGAGACTTGACTTCTTCTTTGAAGAACCACTGCACGCCCTTAGCGTGTTCGACTGAGCCGCCGGTCTTCAGTAAATTGCGAATATCTCCGGCTACTTTTCGGGGTAAGATTTGCTCCAATCATTTGAAACTCGATACGCTTATTGGAAGTTACGGTATTCGACACCCTCATCGTTTTGTCATAAATCCACAATAGTGCCGCAGTCAGAACGCCCACCGCTGTCACTGCCCACCAGATATGACTCGGTTGATGCGCCACCTCTCCGAAATGGTGGATGAGCGTCCCTCCGAACCAGCCTCCAATTAACGACCCAATTCCAATTGGGAGAAATGCGAAGCCCATGTATGTGCCTTGCTGTCCGGGCGGCGCCAGTCGTGAAATATATTCGTAGTAGCGGGGAGACTGCGTAATTTCCCCAAGCGAAACACCGATAAGCGTGGCGACCGCCATTGGAACTGTGGGGTGCGCGATCAGAAGAATCCATGCCAGCCCGGACATGAGTGTTCCCAGCGTAATGGCACGAAACGCCGGCATCTTTTGAGTGATGAAACTTACTACCATCTGCAACAAGATTACGGTAAGCGGGCCGGTAACGAGCAGCAGTTCTGTGTTTGCCTTTGGATCGATGTAGTCGTGGATATAAAGCGGCAGGATAATAAATTCCTGCCAGTAAACGATCCAGTATCCGGAGAAGATGAGAAGGAAGAGCATGAAGCGAGGATTGCCGAGCACGGTAGCGAAATTCCTTGCCGCCTGGCCAAAGCTGACAGTCTGTTCCTCCCTCGAGCGGCGCGGCTCTTTGAAGAACAGCAGGACCGCAAAAAACATGAGAAATACACTCAAGGCCGCTACGCGAAACACGTTTTCAACTCGCATGTGCTGGTGCACCCAAGATGCGACATACGGGCCAGCCGCGCCGCCAATATTCACCAGCGTGTAATAGATCGAGTAGCCAATGGAACGAACATTTTCTTTCGAAGCCCGCGCTATGGTTCCGACTACACATGGTTTCACCAGGGCAACGCCTAAAGCAGGCAGCATCAGCACCATCGTTACCAGCACGCCCAGCGGCATGGCATTACGGACGGGAGCAAGCCATGGCGATCCAATTGATCCCAGCAAGAAATAAGAAAAACTCAGGATCAAATATGCGAGCGAAAGAGAGCGGCGAAACCCCAGCCGGTCGGCCAGCGTTCCACCAAATGCAGCGAGAAACCATACCAGCCCGCCGAATAATCCTGTCAGACTGCTTGCTCGCTCAACGCCAAAATTTAAACTCTCGTGAAGGTAACGCGCCAGGGATGCAAATGCGGCATAGTACGAGAGCCGTTCGAAAAGCTCACTAATATTGGCGACCCAGAAGGGACGCTCAAATCCAGTGCGAATCTCGCCAAGGCGTTCAGAAAATGTCAAGAGAGGCTCCCGATTTTATCTATCTCAGCTGCCATCCAGCCCTTTTCACAAAGCGATCGATGAGCGTAGAGAACCAGTTAAGCGCCATACATGTAACGATGAACACAGCTCCAAAAAGCACGGTTAGCGCCCGTGAGATGAATGCGTTCGGCCATGTTACCCAAACTGGGAACCAGACACATAAAACCGCCAAGTCGATCAGCAAACAAATCAAAACCCATCTTCTTGGTCGTGAGGACGGACGGACCCAATGATATACACGACCTTGTCGGAGAACCGAGACCGATGTCCACACTGTGGCGATGGTGAGCAAAAAAAAAGTAGCAAATAGCCCTGACGTTGCGGCCGGCTTATCACGACTTGCGCTCCAGATCGGCCATGTGACCAGTCCGATGAACCCTACCCCCATCCCTAGCAGACTCGTAGGTATCTTTTTCATAGAGAACGTTTGACTCCATTCGGAGTCGCTTTCCGACTTCTTTCGACGACAATCCCTCTGCCCGAATCACTTTGTTTCGGCTCGTCTGACCGGACGCTATGGTAATGGAGGAACGTGGCACTTTCAAAAGATTTGCGAAGAATTCGATGCTGGCCTGGTTAGCTTTTCTATCGACAGGAGGCGAGGTCAAGGAAAGCATAAGCGTGTCGCCGACTTCGCCGGTGATGGCATTCTTCTTGGCCCGAGAATGCACCTTGATCGCGAAGGTCACACCAGAGCCCTTTTCGAGAATTGGAATCATTGGATAAGATCTTCACTGCTGAGATGTGGACGTGCAGAGAAGACCTTAGCTGACTTCACGCTACTTCTTATCGCGTTCCCCAAAGATCGCGGTTCCTACCCGCACGCAGGTCGAACCTTCTTCGATCGCTACTTCGAAATCGTGCGACATGCCCATTGAAAGTACATCCATTTGGATGCGAGGTAATCGTCGCCTGGCAATCTGATCGCGCAACTCGCGGAGCTTGCGGAAGTATGGGCGCGCTGCATTAGGGTCCTGAGTAAATGGAGGAACGGTCATCAATCCGCGGATTTCTAAGTGTTCGAGCTGCGGCGCAGCTTGAAGAATTCCCTCTAGTTCTTGCGAGTCACGATCAACGCCATTCTTGGCAGCTTCGCCTCCAACGTTGATCTCAAGCAACACTGGCAGTTTCTTCTGCAGTTGCACAGCTGCAGAATTGAGCTTTTCTGCCAGACGAAGAGAATCGACGGAGTCTACCGCCGAAAACAACTCAGCAGCTTTCGCCGCTTTATTCGATTGCAGATGTCCGACCATGTGCCACTCGGCATCCCGCAGATCGGCCAGGGCCTCGGACTTACTAGAAAACTCTTGTACTTTGTTTTCGCCGAAGACCCGCAGACCTACGTTGTAAGCCTCGCGAATGGCCTCCGGGGAAAATGTCTTGCTGACCGCCATCAGAGTGATGTCGCTCGGATCGCGTCCAATCCGACGGGCCGCAGAAGAAATACGTTCACGGGCAAGGGCAATATTCTGGGCGACTGGCATGTATAACCATAAACCACCGGCGTTCTCACATCATGGCTGTCGGTGGCGCCGGCTCGCTCGGATCTCCCGCACTCGTGAGGGGCAATAAGATCATCAGGGCGGCTAATCCAGCCAATACGATCATTCCACCTATCAGATATGACGGCTCTTTGAAGATTTGGGTCCGTGTCCATGCGGGAGCAAACTGCAATCCTGCCCAGACCAGGCCCAGCACGGCTTCTCCGGCAATCAGATCCAGAAGCTGTGAGAACTCCGGCGTTCTCCACGCGTGCTTTCTGTGCATCATTGAATCCGCGGCGCTTTGCCATCCAATCTCCGAGCGAGCGAAACACTCCGCCGATGAAGATCGCAAACGTCGTCTCAAACGGCAGATACATGCCGACCGCTACCAGCATGGGGCTACGCACCTGCATCATGATCATGCCGATGCCAAAGAAAATGCCGACCACCACGAGCGGCCACGGCATATCGCCGCCAACGATTCCCATCGCCAACGTGGCCATCAGTCCGGCTTGCGGCGCTGAAAGTTGGCGGTCGCCAAAACCTATGCCACCCGCTCTTATGTTGGCTTCGTGAAGCAGCATCAGCGGCCAGTACATCATCAGACTCGCGACTACTACGGCGATCAATTCCGCCATCTGAATCTTGCGAGGCGTGCCTCCCAAGATGTATCCAACTTTGAAGTCCTGCAACAACTCGCCCGCGACCGATGATGAAACGCAAACTACCGCTGCTACTCCCAAGACGGCCGCGACTCCCGAGCTTCCGGAGACGCCAAGAGAAACCATCAGAAGCGCTGCGATAAGCAATGTTGAAAGCGTTAAGCCGGAAACAGGATTGTTGGATGAGCCGATAAATCCGACCAAATTGCCGGAAACCGTAGCGAAGAAGAATCCGACGACAAGCATTACAACCGCCGCCAGCACTGCCGGCCAAACCAAGCCTGAAATATGAATATAAAGAAAACACATGAGCACGAACGTGACTGCGATTAATCCGAAGACTGCTTTCGAGCTCATATATTGTTCGGTGCGAGATAGCTTGGCTCGCTCGATCCGCCGATTGGCGCAGATCGGAGAGCGCCTTGCCAAGGCCTTGGGTCAGGCTTCGGCCCATCTTGAACAAGGTATAAGCTGCGCCCACCAACATACCGCCGACAGCAATTGGACGCACGATGAATCTCCATACCGCTACAGCCATCGTTGCCCAATCATCGCCCGTATCGGCTGGAAGGTAATGGCGCAGTTGTGGTCCCATGAAAAAAATAAGCAGAGGAACGAGCAATCCCCAGGCCAGTACGCCACCGGCAAACTGAATCGATGCCAGCCGCAGTCCGATGATGTACCCCACGCCGAGGTAGGCAGGGCTCACGCTGGGTGCGGCGAACGTGCTGGTCCCGCCAGCGGCCACGATATTCGCGGTTCCAGTTGTGCCTAAGCCGGACTTGGCTATGTCCCAGATTGCCGACTGCAAAATGAATATCTTTGTCCGAGGCGAACAGTCCAAAGCGCCCCAGCATGTACACCACGCCGCCGACACCAATGTTCCAGAAAAGATATTTCGCAGCTTTCGCGCCGCGCTGTCCCGCCTTGTGAATTTCGGACGCTGCGACTGATTCAGGGAAAGGCAGTTCCGGATCTTCCACCATGACCCGCCGTACTAACGAAATAAAAAGGACGCCCAGGACGCTGCCGACCAGAATCAAGCGCTGAAGATTTCCAGTACGCGTCTCGCGGCCGAAAGGACGGCCATACTCTTGCGATCAGAAATGCGGGAATGGTGAAAATGGCTCCTGCCGCTACGCCTTCTCCAATGGAGCCTGCGGTACGCGCTATGTTTTCTTCAAGCAGAGATCCTTTCCATGCCCGCAATACCGCCATAGAAATGACCGCAGCTGGATACGTTGCCGCAATAGTGATTCCAGCTCGCAGTCCGAGATAAGCATTCGCAGCGCCCAAAACAACTGTCATCAGGAGCCCCAGCAAGAGCGCGCGGAGGGTGAATTCCCGCATCTGCATGGTCTCTGGAACGAAGGGTTGGAATTTCTTCGGACTGGGAGGCGTCGATTGCAACGTATCGGGAGTACTCATCTATTAGGTCCTCATAAAGGCCCGCGAGTTGTGGATTTACGCAGACCGCGCAAGTTAGCACGCATGCATCCCACATTACAAGTACGCTATTGACGAGCCGAATACCAAGCAACTTGGGAAGAGCGTAGAATCAGAAAAACTCCCCAAGTTGTTGATTAAATCTTGGTGAATTAACGTGAACTACTTCCAACCAGCCACTCGGGATTGTTATCATATGTTTGTAATGGGCCAATTACCTGGTCAGTTTTGGAGGATCTAAACCCCATGCTGTCCAACTCTTACTGTTGCCAGGATTGCGGTAGTCACAGAGGTTATCGCTCTCGTCCTAGATATTTACTCGAAAAATACTTTTTCCTTCTCTTTCTGCTGCACCCCGTAAGATGTGCGGACTGTTACCGGCGGGATTACAGATCAGTTTTTCTGCGGGTACCTGAACGGCCGCAATCAACTTATAACGGGGATGGCAATTCCTATATTGCGCCCCATGCTGCATAATCGAACTCATGGTCATTGCGCGCGATAGTTCTGGCCGTTATACTGAGCTACATTCGTCCATTCTGAGCCCGTAATTGGCGTGGATGGGGAGGTTCGCCTTCAGCAGTAACCGGGACCTAACTCGGGGTACTGAGACCGAGGCCGCATCTAGGCAACCCCTAGTGCACAAAAGCTGGCTTGCGCCTCAGAGGGTCTCTCGTTTCTTTTCTTCCCATTCCGCGTTAATTTCCTCCTTTGCTACTCCGGTCACCCACGTCGTTGAGAGTTTATTCAGCACCTTCTTTCCTTCCGACTGCCGTCTGTGCCACGAACCTCTAACAACAATTTCGCGTTTCCCAGTATGTGATGCATGTGTTTGCGCCATTCGGCCGATTACAGCAGAGCTTTGTTCACGCTGCGGTGAACGTCTGGCAAGCGCCAGCGTATTTTTGGTGGAGTCGGTCGCTTCCGAGGAAACTTCCAAGACTGTTGAAGAGCGTTTATGTCTTCTCTGTAGACGGGCCAAACCGCTCTACGCTAAAGCCGCCGCCTATGGAAGCTATGACGGAGGTCTGCGGGAACTTATCCATCTCCTCAAATATGGAGGAGTTCGGCCCGCAGCCGGTGTTTTGGGGCGAATGTTGAGAGAAGTAATAGCACACCTGGAGCCCTGCTTCGGTCAAGAAGAAGTAATAGTTGTCCCAGTGCCGCTGCATTCGAGCAAGCTGCGGCAGCGCGGATTCAATCAAGCAGAATTGATTGCTAAATATGCGCTAAAGGGGATATCACCTGACAGGATGCAGCTGAATTCCAAGTTGTTGGAACGCGTTCGTGTGACGCAATCGCAAATCGGCCTGACTCGCCATCAGCGACGAGAGAATTTGCGCGGAGCATTTTACATAACCAAGCCGCCGGGACTGACGGGCCGCGAAGTTCTGCTGGTGGACGACGTCTTTACGACGGGAACTACGGTTTCCGAATGCGCCCGAGTACTACGGCGCGCAGGTGCATCTAATGTTTATGTAGCTACTGTGGCCCGAACGCTCAAGATCCATGCAAATTACGCGGAGCCTGAGTTTGGGGATGAATCCCGCCTAACGATGGCGGCGACAGCAGTTTAGGGGCAGAGCAGATCGTATTGGGAAACGTATGTCAGGAAGGTGGAACAATTCGGCAACCGCGATGAGCCGGGCTCATGTGGCGCCCCTGCCGGTGGCTCCCCATCAGGAAGGCGACCGCCATGCGCTGCACGCGCCGGTCCTGGTGCTGAATGCATCTTACGAGCCAATTAACGTTTGCGCCGCGCGCCGCGCCCTAGTGTTGGTGCTCAAAGGCGTGGCGATGACCGAAGAAGAAAATGGACACTTCCTGCATGCGGCCCGATTGGCGATTCGTCTTCCATCGGTGATCCGGTTGCTTGAGTATCGCCGCATCCCGCACCAGACACGGGCCTTGTCGCGCAAGAACATTCTTCTGCGAGATCGCAATACTTGCCAATATTGCGGCGAAGTCATGGCGTCAGGTGAGTTGACCCTCGACCACGTGATCCCGAGGTCTCGTGGCGGAGCGTCTTCGTGGGAGAACCTGGTGGCGTGCTGCCATACCTGCAATCGCCGCAAGGGAAATCAATATCCAGTCGAAGCGCGAATGGCATTATTGCGTGAGCCGCGTCCATTCAATCTACATACGAGTCGCCACATCATGAGATTGATGGGAAGGTCAGACGATAAGTGGCGGAAATATCTTTTTTATTGAGACCGCTGAAGTATTTCAACTCTGGCGAGACCGACTGGCAGTCTTACCCTCGCGGTCGCTCCCTAAATTCTTGTCATCCTGAGCGCTGGACGAGCCGCGCTTGCGCGGCGAGAACAAGTCGAACGACCTGCTTTTGCCAGTAGAGGCTCGTAATCTTACTTTGGCGCGGGCTGCTGATCTGGTGCTTGCTTCTGGTCACTTCCTTTTGGGATTTCCTGCCCGTTATACGTGACCTTCACCTTCGATCCGAACTTCTGATAGTTCTCGTACTTCACGATTTCGCGAATTTTGACGTCATTTCCTGAAAAATGCAGCGTGTCATCTGCCCGGGTGTAGGTAGGGAACCAATACTTTCCATCGACCTGCTCACGATAGGTGGTGAATTTGGGGAAGAGATTTTCGTTATCTTTCTTTTTGCGAATGTCGGGTACGGTCTTGCCAAATGTCTTCACGATCTGGAAATCGTGGTCGTCAACCCAAATGCGTCCCTGAAAGTAGCGTTTCTTGCCCTCGATCTTCTTGGGCGCGATATCGAAAACATAGCAATGCAGCTCATCTTCCTGTTGCTGCCCGGCGTAGAGAATGTCGTATTCGGGAATTTGATCGCTGGTTAGGACGAATGGCAGACGATTTTCAATATCATCGAGATCTTGTTCGGTCATCATGATCCGCTCTAAAGTCGCTTGCGGAGCGAACACAACGTTCTTAACCTTGTGGCCTACGTTGTCGAAGCTTATGTCAAAGACCTGCTGATACTCGCCATCGACCGTATCGCCATCGAGAGTTTGTACCTTCACCGATTGGCGATACGCGTACTGGTCGAGAGCCTGCTGAAACTCTTTTTCCTTGGCCGCAAATTGTTTAATGATTTCATCAGATGTGACCCCCTTAGGCTGAGCGGTGTCCAGAGGACCCTCATCCGCGAACGCTTGGGGGAAAACGGATGCAGATAGAACAGCGGCCACCAGAAGGACTCGGCTAAATCGAAAAGGAAGCTTCATAGGGTTAGTTTAATGAATATGGATCAGGAAATCTGAACCGACTCGAATCCGAAGACTCCTACGTAGGAATTAGATGCGACGAAACCCGCCGAGTTGCTGGTATTCCGGCTCGCCACATTCCCTAAGGACAGCCGCCCTCGAATGCCCAGCTTTCCGCTTGAAACCCCGGCCCTCATTGTAAGATGAGTTTTACCCATGAGTTCCAGCCCCCATGCCGAGCCGCAGGTAATTGCCAATATTCAGCAGGAAATTGCCCGACTTTCGTCGCTGCCTCCGGTTCGCTCTGCATTTCAATGGTTTCGCGCCCGTGAATCCCAAATCGCACAGTGGCAGCTCGAAATTGCGAAAATTCCAGCTCCTCCGTTCGGGGAGTCGGCTCGGTCGAAGTGGTTGGAGGCATGTTTCCGGGACCTGGAACTCGAAGACGTGTACACCGATCAGGTCGGCAATGTTTTCGGACGGCGGCCAGGAGTCGGCCAGCAGTGCATTGCGCTGAGCGCTCACATCGACACGGTATTTCCGGCGGGCACGCCACTGAATATTCGGCAGCAGGGAAGCCGACTGTATGGTCCGGGAATTTCCGACAACGGAGCAGGAGTTGCCGCGCTGCTTGCAATCGCCGGGGCTTTGGGCGGCGCACAGTTTCCGCAATCTCTCCCGATTCTCTTTATTGGAAATGTAGGCGAGGAGGGCGAAGGCGATCTCCGTGGCATGCGGCAGATTTTTGCCGACCAGAGATATAAGAGCTCGATTATGAGCAGCCTGGTACTCGATGGCGCTGGTTCGGATACGATTGTCGCGGAGGCACTTGGGCAGTCGCCGTTTCGAAGTAATTGTGCGCGGTCCTGGTGGCCACTCCTGGAGCGATTTCGGCGCGCCAAATCCAATTGTGATCTTGGCTCGTGTCATTGAGGCTTTTGCCCACACGCCAATTTCCCAATCGCCGAAAACTACTTTTAACATCGGCGTCATTCGTGGTGGAACCTCGGTCAATTCGATTCCCGAGTCGGCCAGCATGCGAGTTGATATTCGATCCACTTCCATGGAAGAGATGGAACGTCTCGAGCGTGCGCTGCGGCTGGCATTAGAGCGTGCAGTCGAAGAAGAATCGGAAGCACACATAAAGCGCAGCTCATCCCAACGCCGCAATAGCGGACTCAGTTCGGAGATTGTTCCCATTGGTAATCGGCCCGCGGGAGAACTTGAGTCGAACGCTCGCATCCTGCAAATCATCCGCGCTGTGGATGGGCATCTCGGCAACTCGGCACAAATTCAGCGCGCGTCAACCGATGCAAATATTCCGCTTTCGCTCGGGCGTGAAGCGATTGCCATTGGCGGGGGTGGCACCGGCGGCGGCGCGCACACGTTACAAGAGTGGTTCGACTGCAACGGTCGCGAACTCGGACTCAAGCGCATCCTGCTAACCTTGTTGGCACTTGCGGGAGTGAGTGAATGATCCTGAAAACAGCGGCTTGCCTGCTGTCTGCTTTTTGTTCAATGCTTTCGGCGCAAACTCAATCGTCCCCAGTGCAGCTCTCTAAGATACCGGCGGACAAAATCTTTCTTCACGCGGACATTTATACCGGCGTCACCGGCGCATCATCTTTCCATGAAACGCAGCGTGCGGAGGCTATCGCGGTTTCCGGAGATCGCATTCAGGCAATCGGAAAGCAAAGTGACGTCCTCAAGTTCAAAGGACCGGCGACGGAGGTCATTGATCTCGGTGGGCATTTTGTCATGCCTGGATTCAACGACGCGCATTTACATCTTGCCCTTGGCTGGATTCGAAAAGCTGAACGTGAATCTGGTGGGAGTTCAAACGCTCGACGAGATGCGCAATCGCGTTAGGGCGAGAGTGGCGACAGCAAGCCCAGGTGAATGGATCGTGGGAGAAGGCTGGGACGAAACGCTTTGGCCTGTGAAGGAATTGCCAAGTCGCTGGGACATTGATGAGGTCTCAACTGATCATCCCGTATTCCTGCAGCGCGTCGATGGACATGTTGCATTAGTGAACACCCGCGCATTGCAAATGGCCAGCATTACCCTCGCTACTAAAGATCCGATTGGTGGTGAAATCGCGCGCGACATGAGCGGTGCACCTACGGGTATCTTGCGCGAGACTGCCCGCGATGCAGTAACGGCCATTATTCCGTCGCCTTCCCCTGAGAAGCGCAAACAGGCGCTGGAAGCGGCTCTAGCGGATTTAGCACAGTGGGGTATCACCTCCGCGCAAGATAACTCGAGTTGGGACGATTTCCTGGTCTATGAAGAGCTCGAACGCGAAGGGAAGCTAACAACGCGCATTTCGGAATGGCTCGCGTTTGACGATCCGGTCGAAACCTTGAAGGCACATCGGGCAGCTCATCCTTCGATAGATAACATGTTGCAAACGGGGATGCTCAAAGGCTTCATGGATGGTTCCCTCGGCTCGCACACGGCGGCGCTGCTTCAGCCCTATACCGATGATCCGAATAATTCCGGCCTCCCAAGATATGAGCAGGCCAAACTTACAGAGATGACCAAAGAACGCGTGGACGCCGGATTTCAGATTGGTTTCCATGCCATCGGAGATAAAGGCGTGCAGATGGCTCTGGCCGCTTTCACCGAAGCAGAGAAAGATGCCCGTGAGAAAAAAATCATAGGCCCGAATGGCGGAGACAACTTTCGACTTCCGCATCGAACACGCGCAGATCACGAATCCTGCACAGATTGCGCAATTCAAGAAGTTGAACGTGATCGCGTCCATGCAGCCGAATCATCTGCTCACTGACATGAACTGGGCAGTCGCTCGTCTTGGGAAGCAGCGTGCCGAGTATTCCTATGCGTGGGCGGAATTCCTGAATCATGGAATCACATTGGCGTTTGGAACCGATTATCCAGTCGAGCCGGCCACGCCTTTTCGCGGACTCTACTCAGCGGTAACTCGCAAAAGCGAAAACGGTAGAAAAGAATATTTCCCCGAACAGAAGATCACCATTGATCAGGCCATCGCAGCCTACACAACCGGATCAGCATTCGCGGAGTTTGCGGAAAAAGAAAAGGGAACGCTGACGCCAGGAAAATTGGCGGACTTCGTAGTGCTCGATCGGGATATCAGTTCGGTAGAGCCCGCAAAGATTCTTGGCACAAAAGTGTCTACGAACGGTGGTCGGAGGGAAGACAGTTTATCAGGCGCAGTAATCCTCAAATTTTGTCATCCTGAGCGCTGCTTGAGCCGCGCTTGCGTGGTGAAACAAGCCGAAGGACCTGCTGTTCCGAACATCCAGCACTAAAATCCAGATCTGCCCTTCACCAGCCTGAACGGAATCGTCACTACCGCCTCCAAATCAATCGCACTTCCGTTTTTTGTTGCGGGCTGAAACTTCCAGCGCGACAGTGCTGCCCGCGCGTACTCGTCCAGCCGGTCATCGATCCCACTCAATACCCGCACTGTACCCACCGAGCCATCACTGTGAATCACTGCGTAGAGTGTCACAGTGCCGTGTACATTTTGGCGCATCAACTCTATCGGATATCCCGGGTCGACCTCATGCGTGGGAACAGGCGTGGATAAATCGCCCTTCTCCGTGCTTCCCTTCAGTTCGGCAAAGTGAATCACCCAGCTTCCGCCCGCCGAATTCAGATTCGGCATGTTCAATGTCATGGAATAGAATTTTCGGTCGCCGAAAACTTGTTTCTCAACTTCAGTGGGTGCGTTCTTCGAAGTCTCTGCCGGATGCGGCACACTAGAGACGCGAGGAGGGGTCGCGTCCGCAGTCAGTCGATTATTATCGGCGGCAGGCGATGTGGCCGGCTTCGGGCCTGCTCCCACTATCAATCCTGAGGGGAGGCCGCTTCGCGGTTGTCCCGATCCAGTTGACGACTGATCTTGACCCGCAGCACCCGCTGGTGTTCCCGGCGCTCCAGACTTGCCATCAGGAGTGGCGGCAAAAGTTCCCCGACGGTTTCCGGCAGGAGCCTCTACGGTTGCGTTGGGGGGAGCGGGATGGATGCCGAGCGCAATCAGATTCCCGCCAGAACGTGAACTGGCGCCTGCTTCAACTGGGGGCGACGGAGGCACGACACGGGCGTTGCCCAGAGATGGTTTGCCGGACGATGGAAGCCGTTGTTCGGCGACAGTCAACCTCGGGGCAGGCGCGACTACCTGCGCGTGTGCAATGTCCAGATCGCCGAAGTTGCGGACGGACGAGTCAGCTAGCATTGGCTGCGGCGCGACTACGTCTCCCGGAGCGACATGCAGGTTTTGTTTGGAATTGATTGAATCGAGAGTCGGCGGTGGCGCGATCACAGGAACCTGCAACGCTGCCATCTTCAAATCATTCATGGGCGGCGCAGATACAGCGGCTGGAACTGGCACGATCGAAGACGAAGCCGCCACAATGTTCGGCAACGGAACGTCCTGATTCAGTTTGAGCTTCGGAGGAGCAACAATGGTCTGGGTACGGTTATCCGATTCCGGTGGCACGGAAATGATTTCTTGTTTCGCGTGTTCGGGCTCACCCTTTTGTGCTCGAGGGATCTTCAGTGCTCCCGTATTGATTGGGGGTAAGTAGTCAGAAGCCTCGTAATGAATCACATCCGCGCTACTGAATTTCGGTTTGCTAACAATCGTTGCTGGTTGTGGCCAAAAATGCGAGAGCCCAACGACGGCTGAGATAATTACTAAATGGTAGATACTCGATTCGCCGAACCTACGCCAGGCTGGCCGACGAACTACGAAAACATCAGGCCAGAAATCTCCCGGTGAAGATGACAATTCAAGCGCGGGCTCGTGGATAGGTCGTAGTAAATCCGAAAGGTTGCGAAGAAAAACAGCGCGTCGAGGTTCGAGTTCGACTAGTAAGCGAGGCGGCGCCACTGAGTTGGGAACCCGGAAATCGGAAATCGGATCAAGCACGGGTTGTTCTGCGAAGAGCCCAGGTTTCATACATCCAACAGCCGGAATGCGAAGTATGATCCATTATAGTTAGCGCACGTTGAAAAAGAATGATCGGGAGTTCATCCATTAGAACGAAGCCGTGATGTAATGGTTGCCATGAATCAGCTTCTTCAAACCTTTAAAATAGCTCGGGAAAAACGTCGCAATGTTGTCCGGCAGGTCAGGAACTCAGCAATTTTCTTTACAGTTCTGTTGGCGGTTTCGTTTCTATCCGCACAGAACACGCCACAATCATCATTGTCAGCGCAGACTTCGCCAGATTACTCAGGCATGTACTCCTTCCTGCAAGAGGGAGAATTCATTCAGCTCACAGTCGAAGATGAAGGACAAATTAGCGGATTCATTTCACGCTACGGAGACCCGGAAGCGAAGAACGGTGCATTTGTCGACCACTTTATTAAGCAAGGTAAGCTTGCGGCGAAGAAATTGAGCTTCAGCACCGAAGCGGTGAAAGGAATTTGGTTCGACTTCAAGGGGACGATAGATCGTGGGCCGGGCAAAAACTCCGGCGACGAAGGGTACTACGTTTTGAAAGGAGTGCTAACGCGCCACGAAGTCGGGGATCGACAACAAGTCCACAGCAAAATCCCAGGAAGTTGCTTTTAAATCATTTCCGCAAGACATCGATTCCGCACCCGACAAATAAAAACGTCAACTCGGTAAATCCATATAACGTTGCAGTTGTTCCTGAGTCATGCGCCAAGCCGATGCGGAATCTTTGTAGTACTCGCGATACCACTCAACTGTCCATTCCAAAGTTTGATCAAGCGTTAGGGCAGGCTTCGATCCCAAGCGCTCTCGCTCCTGCGTACTCTCAGAAGTTTGCGTCCTGTGACTATCTGCCCGTGCGGAGTCAGCCTCTGGTTGAACGACCAATTCGCCTTTCCCCCACTCCGCCACAATCCGTTTCGCGACCTCGTGAACTGTGATTGCATTTTGTTCCCGTGGCACAAGACTCCACGACTGAGCGTACGACTGACCTTCTTCATGCAATCGCTGCGCGAGCATCAAGCAGGCACCCACCGACTCGAGCACGTGCTCCGAAGAATAGACGAAGTCAGGACGACGAATAATCAGCGGCTCATCGGCAGAAATAGCGCGAACTATCTCGGGGACGAGCCGATCCTCAGCCCAGTCACCACCACCGATTAGCTCACCCGATCGGATCGATGCTACCGCTGCACTGCGAATCTCGGAGAAGAACGACGACCGATAGGCAGCGGTCACCGACTCAGCGCAGCTTCGGCTGGAAGCAAGCGGCCAACTGCTCAAATGCGCTTCTGCAGGATCCTTCTGTTCCTGGGAACGCCGTTCATAAGCGGGTTCGCTCCAAGCCACCACCACGGCGCGCAATGGGCGAATGTACCGGGCCTCCTCCAGCACATGTGCAGTACCCATGACATTCACCGCATATGTCTCAATCGGATCGCGGTGGGATTTCGCAATGGAAGACTGGCCTGCATGGTGAATCAGGATTTCCGGCTGATGATCGGCGAAAACTTCGGCCAGCGCTTTGCGGTCACGCACATCTCCGAAGATGGAGGTCATCCCGCGATCAAGTGCGATTCCGTCGAACAAGTTGGGACGCGTGCTGGGCGGAAGTGCGAAGCCGGTCACTTGTGCACCTAACAGCTTCAGCCACTCCGTCAACCATCCGCCTTTGAAGCCTGTGTGGCCGGTGACCAGAACTCGTTTGCCACGATAGAAGTTCCCCAACGATTCCGACATTGCCCAGCTTTCTTTGTTCTGGCTTCAAAGTTAAACAATGAATCTTAAACAAAATTCGAGGCATGGCGTGAGTTACGATCCGAATGCCTCACGCTTGTGGGACCAGATCATCTTCTTTGCTTTTCTATCTGAACATTGAGGTCTGCCGCTGCTTTTTGTCCTTCGGGCGAAGCGGCGACATTGTGAGTTTCCCCCGGATCAACGCGCCAGTCGTAAAGCTGGTTGCCGAATTTTTCATGTGTGATCAATTGCCACTCCGGTGTAATCACACTATTCATTGCTCCGGTAACGGCGGTGGGCACTGAGGGATCGGCAGATTTATCCAGCTTGGTCAGGTATTTGTCCTGCCCGAGTTCAGCAAGGGGATTCGGCCAGTTTCTCGCCGCCTCGGAATTTGTCCAGAATGCAGTCAGCGAAGGGCCAAAAGACTTATTCTCGCGGGCATTGTCTTTGCCGATAAGATCCATCACGGTCGAAGCAATCGCCGCGTTGCTTACGGGTCTATCAATCCGAAGATCTGCTGGCACGTGTGCTGGATACCAAATTATCAGTGGTACATGAATCAACTCCCAGTAAAGCGCCGCCCCGTGAGTGTCCACGCCATGTTGACCTAGCGATTCTCCATGATCTCCGGTTATCACGACGATCGTATTTCCAGCTAGCCCACGCTCTTCCAAAGCCCGCAAAAAGAGACCTAACTGGTCATCATCGTACTTCACTCCGTCGTCGTACCTATCGGTCTCGTTTTGTTGAGCCCACCCGGGCTTGGGATAGGTAGGTGTGCCTCCATAAGGATCATGGACGTCAAAGTAGTTCAGAAACGCGAGAAACGGCCGCTGCCGATCATGGTCGATCCAGTGCAGGACTTCATCATTGACAACATCCGCTCGTTTCCGCACTCCAAACGCACCGCCAAAGCTGCCTGAGCCTTCCGCGTCCTGATCCAATAACGACGTGAAACCGAGTTTTCGCAGCAACCGCTTCATGAGACTTTTGTCGCTGCGTTTGAGGTAAATGCGCGCGAACTCACGGCCATACAACGTGCGCACAAAGTCGTCCGCCGAAGAATGGAAATAATCTTCGAAGTGCTGAAAGCCGCGTTCAAAGCCCAGACTGCTGGAGAAGTATGTGCGATTTGCAGAGAATGCCCCGGTACGGTATCCCTGTTGTTCCAGGGCTTCTCCCAAGGTCGGCAAACCACGAAATGCAGGGTCGCCCCAGCCCAGCCATGGCATGGGCTGAACATTGCCGACTCCATGGTCATGCATGTATCGGCCCGTGACCAGCGAGACATGCGATGGCAGGCTCCACGAGCAGGGCGCAATGGCATTTTCAAAAAGCGCTCCCTCGGAGGCCAGACGATCAATCACCGGCGTGGTCTGGCGAGAGTATCCGTAAGAAGAAACGTGATCTGCGCGCAACGTGTCGACTACGATGACCAGCACGTTCGGAGTGTTCGGTGCAGCCGTCGGAAGTTTTGCAACTTCGTGACGCTCATGCAGCCACTTGCCGCCTTGGATCGCGCCGAAAATCAAGAACCACATGGCGACCAGTGCAGGTAAGCTTCTTTTCCAGAACCCCACAGCCCGGACTTCGTTTTGGCTGAACCAGCGAGTAAACGCGACAGCGGCTCCGAGCGAGAGTAAAACGCAAGCGAGATGGAGCAAGCGACTGGTGAGCGTAAGGAAGTCGTAGATCGCCAAATAAGTAAGGACAAAAATCAATGAACGAAATGCATTCAGGCGGGACGAGACACGCGAGGCAACCAGCACTAGCAGCGCAATAATCGCAAAGAAGATCACGTCAACAATGGGGGAAATCCAGATGATTTCCTTGGAGACATGCATCATCGGACCCCATCGCTGCCAGTTGATCCGCTGGAAAAGAAGAAGCGCGAGGCCTTCAATCACGCCGGTAAGAATCCCGAACCAGACAGCAATAGCTAGCAAAGACACTGCGGATATTCTCTGCGGCGCCGCTGATTGGGTGGAAGGGTGCAAAGAAGATTGATTTTAATCCATTTGCTTTCTAACGAACTTGGTTTCCCGGGCGCTGATGGCACTTTTGCTGACCGTCGAGTAGAGTGAAACGGAAAACAGGACATCGCAAAATCAATACCTTTGCCAAGACTCGCCTTGTTCCCAGCCCTGAGAGGGTGGCTTCATCAACCAGGACGAAACGGTTTGTGCCTGCAATATTCATCGTCCTCTACCTTGCCCAATGTGTGTGGTTCATTCGCACGCAATCGCTCACGTATGACGAGCCGGTTCACATTGCCGAGGGACTCGACGCCTGGAGGCATGGCCGATTCGAGCAGTACAACGATCATCCGCCACTGGCTCGGCTTCTCTGCGCACTTCCCTTGATCTCCGCGAAATGGCAGATCGGCCTACAGCAATTTTCCAACGGTTTTCGCGTCAACCAAATCTCGCCCGACCCGGAGAGCCTGGCCTGGCGTGCCCGTGCAATGAACGTCCTGCTCGGTTTGGTTTTAGGACTGTTGCTGTGGCGGGTCGCAAGCCGACTGCTCTCGCGCAGTGCTGCGAATTTTGTGCTCGCACTGTTCGCGTTTTCGCCTGCGTTGATCGCGCACTTTTCTTTGGCCACCACAGATGGCTCAGCGGTCCTTTTGATTTTCGTAGCCGCCTGGGGAGTCACGCGTTACAGACATGACCCAACATGGGGACGAACGATTCTGATGGGCGTACTTCTCGGATTGCTTTTGCTCGCTAAATTCTCAACTGTGGTGATGTTCGTCCTGGCTCTGTTCTGGATCCTAGTCATCACCACTGACAAAATTACCCCGAATCCTCTTCGATGGAACTGGGGCCGCGCCGCCGTGACTCTCCTCGTAGCATTCTTCATGCTCTGGGCGGGATATTTCTTTCACATTTCCCATTTGACCATTCATGACCATCAGCTGACGGCGACCTTTCCCCATTGGAACGAACCCATTCAGAAGACAGTCCGTTCCAATGCCAACGTGAATGTGTGGGTTCCTGCGGGCGAATACGTTGAAGGTTTTCGTACTCTCGTCCGCCACAATGCTCAGGGGCAGGCGGCATTTTTCCTGGGCAAAATTTCGCCTAAGGGTGGATGGAAGTCCTACTACCCCGTGGTGATCTTATTGAAGTGGCCCACTGTAGTTTTGGTTTTGTCGCTCGTTGGACTGCTGGTTGTTTTGTTTCGAAAAATACAAACGCCCACAGACCTCTGGATCATGGCGTCATTCCCGGCCTCTGTATCTAATTACAGCAATTTTCGCCCACTTTAATATTGGGGAGCGGCACGTGCTGCCAATTTATCCCTTTGCACTGCTCTTTGCCGGAGTGGTTTGGGAATCCCTGCGCAAAAACCGAATCGCAAGGTTGCTTCTGATTTCATTCGTCATCATCAATGCCGCAGACACACTGCGATACACCCCCGGATATCTGTCCTACTTCAATGTGTTTGTTCGTCCCGCAAATGCGTACAGCTTGCTGTCGGATAGCAATCTGGACTGGGGGCAAGGGCTCCTCGCCGTGCGCGACTACGAACGTAATCACCCGACCGAGCAAATCTGGCTGGCATACTTTGGCAGCGTAGATCCCTCAATTTACGGAATCAAAGCACTACCCTCTGAAAGAAAACGAAAAAGTTACCGGAACTGTCATCGTGAGCGCGACTAACCTTTCCGGACAATTCTTGCAAAACCCGCAAGGTTATCGCTGGTTACTCAATCAAAAGCCAGCAGAAATCCTCGACGGTTCGTTGTACGTCTTCAAGTAGGTTCGGGTAAATGGTGTAGAGCGCGACACTCTGGTCCGCTGCCTTTGCGGTAATTGATTTTTGTCACTGTGTTCTCCGTGCTCCCTGTGTTCAATTGAAGGAGCCTGAACCCTGAGAGCCTAGCGATTCATGGGCCAATGTAAAGCTTTGTCCCGGCCAACAACACATTTCAGAGCTTCTGCGTCTAACCTCCTTGCGGCGGAGCCCAAGTTCTGTCTGCCTTGGCTTTCGCAAAAGTCAAACAGGTATAATTAGAACTTCGCTCATTCACTCGGAGGAAGTCTTATGGAACCGCGCGCAAGCGCTCTTTGGATGCGATTCAAGGCCAATCGCCTGGCATCCACTTTCATGATTTTGGCCACCTTGTCGGTCGGTATTTTGATCGGAACAGTCATCTCCTACGGGGTAAAGGGTCAGGAGAGCAAGAAGGCGTCGGACGCCACGCCGTTGAGCGTGCCTTCTCCTCAGCGGCTGTCGAACCAGTTCTCTCAGATTTCCAAGCAACTCGAGCCTAGCGTCGTCAACATCAATACCGAATCGACCATCAAGAACCCGCATCGTCGCGGCGGTGGAGGTGGTGGCGAGGGAGATGACCAAAATCCCTTCGACGACTTCTTCGACAAGTTCTTTGGTGGTCAGGGTGGGGGAGGCGGCCAGGGTCCCGGCGCCAGCCCGATGCGTGAACGTGCCCTCGGCTCCGGTGTGGTAGTCGATGCGAAGGGATATATCCTCACCAATCGCCACGTCGTAGAGAAAGCCGATCGCATCCGGGTAAAGATGCAAGATGATCCGCCGGGCGTGCTACACGACGCCAAGGTGATCGGGACCGATCAGGAAACCGACTTGGCCGTGATCAAGATCGAAACCGATCGCCAGCTTACCGTAGCCAAGCTGGGGAATTCCGACAGCATGGAAGTAGGCGACTGGGTACTCGCCATCGGCAGCCCTTTCGGACTGCAAGAAACGGTCACTGCGGGCATCGTCTCAGCCAAGGGACGTAACATCGTTCCCAACCGCCAGTTTCAGTCATTCATTCAGACTGATGCCGCTATCAATCCCGGCAACTCGGGCGGCCCACTTGTGAACATGGCAGGTGAGGTGATCGGCATTAACACCGCGATTCTCACCGACACCAATGCCTACGCGGGCGTCGGATTTGCCATGCCCTCTAACACTATCGTTCAGGTCTATAACCAGCTGATCGGTCCCGAGCATCGTGTGGCGCGCGGTTCGATCGGAATTATGTTCAATGCGCAGGAGAATCCTGCCATTGCGCGTGTCTACGGATCTGGCTCCGGAGTGACTGTTTCCGACGTGACTGCTGGCAGCCCTGCCGATCAGGGCGGAATCAAGATTGGCGACACCATCGTTTCGGTCGACGGAAAACCTGTGAAGACCGGAGACGAACTGGTTGCCGAAATCGCCAGCCGCAAACCCGGCTCGAAAGTTGCTCTTGGCTTCATTCGTAATGGCAAGAAGCAAGAGGCCAGCGTCACCGTGGCGGACCGTGCCAAGCTCTTCGCGACCCGGCTCGGTGATGAAGAAGCGAACGGCGAAGACAGCACCCCGAAAGAAAGCCGCCTTGGAGTTACCGTCCGCGGTTTGACTTCCGATATGGCGGACAAGCTCGACATCCCAGCTGGTAAGGGTGTGATCGTGCAAGATGTAAAGCCCGGATCGTTCGCCGACGACATCGGCTTGACCCGCGGCGACGTTATTCTCGAAGTTAATAAGCAACCCGTAAACAGCGAGGATGAATTCAACCGCGTTCAGTCGTCATTAAAGAGTGGACAGGATGCCGTGTTCCTGGTGCGCCAGCGTGGAGCCGGGCGCCAGGGCGGGACCATCTTCCTGGCCGGAACGCTTCCGTAACCTACGGTATGGCACTATCGGAACTGGCACTGAGGCCCTGGTCGGTAGATCATGATCTCAGTGCCAAGCTCGTTGGCTTTTTTGAGGTGAGAATTGGGTCTGGGGTTATTAAGTCTCGACGGATTTAGATCGGGAAAGTTTGCGCTCGCAAGCTGCGCCGTGCTCCTGGCCGGGACGCTTTCCTTCGCCCAAACCAGCTCCACTTCAGAGACAACTCCCGCTGCAGCGAAAAACTCTTCGAAATTGGCATCATCGAAAACGACTGCGGCGAAACCAACCACTAAATCAAAAACAGCTGTAGTCCATAGGACCTCAGCTCGACCATCGTCCAAGGGACATAAATCGCGGAAGTCTGTCGCGAAGAAGCCTAGAGGTCAGCAGAAGATCGATTCCAGCCGCACCCAGGAAATTCAGCAGGCATTGATTCGTGAGCATTACCTCAGCGGAAATCCTTCGGGAACCTTCGACGATGCGACGCAGCAGGCTTTGCGCCGCTATCAAGCCGCCAATGGATGGCAGAGCAAAACGGTTCCAGATTCCCGCGCACTGATCAAGCTCGGCCTCGGACCAGACCACCAACATCTTCTCAATCCTGAGAGTGCCATGACCATGCCTTCGCAAACGCCGCACAACGCGCAGTACTCCACTCCGACGATCCCTGTCTCTGCGAGCCAAAACAGCCAGCAGTAAGAAAATTTTTGCTTTGGTGAAAGAAATCTAAAGGGTGCCACATTCTAGTCGCGCTGTTTGCGACTAGGGTGGGGATTTTTCCTACACGGAAATCAAACGCGAGTGCATCTTTGCGTTCCCTGCAAAGGTGGGGATTTGATGGAAGAGTCACCTCCGAACTCGTCCGCAACCTCCTTTCGTCCCCTGTGTGTCTCTGTGCCCTCGGTGGTTTACACATGCCAATTGCTCACAATTCGATGTCGTCGCCGCCAAGATATTTTTGAGTGCCGCCTGCATACATTGCTATGTTGCTGGCTCAGGAAAATAAGGCAGCGGCTGTCCATTCACAATCGCTCCTGGATTGCCGTCTACTAGCGCCCCGGCCAGTTCTTCCCCGAACTCGGCCGCAACTTCCTTCCGTGCGGCAGAGAGATTCGGAATCCGGTTTTTCGTATCATGCGCATCACTTGCCAGCACATGCACTGCATTCCGCTTCAATAGCCATTGCGCGGTTCGCCACGCACGCTCGCCCCAGAACCCGGTTATCGCCGAAGCCGTCACCTGCACCACACAACCGAGCTCAATCCAGTTCAGAATCCGCTGCGGATTCTGCTGCATAATAGGATTTCTCTCGGGATGCGTAATCACCGGCGTCATTCCCTTATCCCGCAATGCTGAGAAGGAATCGTCCATGTGCACGGGAACGCCGTAATTGCTCAGTTCAACGAGCAAGTAGCGCGTACCCTCGATGCAATAGCGCTCCGGAACAAGCATCACGTCCTGAAGATTTTCGTAAGATAAATGAAAGTCGCAGCCCAGGCTGAACTTCGGCGCCGGTCCTACTTTTTCGCGTAGAACATTCAGCAGGCCGGCAAGATAATCGCGATCATAACGATAACGTTCATTGGCATGAGGAGTAGCAACGATATGTTCGATCCCATCCGCCACAGCCATACGGCACATCTCTTCAGAGACATCCCAAGACTTAGGGCCATCGTCGACTTCGGCCAGAATGTGGCAGTGAATATCAATCACGAGACAGAAATTCCAAAGCGCAGCGGGTGTAAGAAGGTCATTTGGCCTGTAAGAAGATTTAAGCAGATTCCAGGAGAAAGACCAAGCGGCGTACTCTTCACATTCGCGATCAAAACGTGTGCAAGCATGATTCAGCTGAGAAGGTGTTATTGAGTTCTCGACTACAATCGGTTTTTCTGAACTTCGGCTAAAGTTTCAGCACACCGAGCCATGAAATTGTTACGACAGACTTTGAGCGTCACTCGCGATTCTCGCGGCAATCGCGCTGATCGCCATTCTTGCCCTGAACCTCGGCGGTTGGAGAGCGCTCATCCTAGCCAGATTGTTGCGCACGGACAACCAGCCCATAGTTGTATCGCCTCCGCCAAACTTTAAGCCGCAAGTTCCTCCTGGATTCCAAGTTTCGATCTTTGCCACTGGCTTCACCTCACCGCGATGGCTGGCTGTGGCTCCCAATGGAGACGTATTCGTTGCCGACTCTGCGGCCAACGAAGTCATCGTGCTGCGGAATCGAAACGGTGGAGACAAGGCAGAGTCCCGCGAGACATTTGCCGATCACCTGAACCTGCCTTTTGGAATCGCTTTTCATGACGATTTTGTCTACATCGCCAATACCAATGAAGTTGTGCGCTTCCGCTACGATCCCGTTACATCGAAGCGGCTGAGCAGCGCGGAACACATGCTCGATCTTCCCGGCGGCGGCTACCATCAGCACTGGACTCGTTCCCTCGCCTTTAGTCCCGATGGTAAGCAATTGTTCGTTTCCGTAGGATCGCGCAGCAACGTTGCCATCGAATCCGATCCCCGCCGTGCCGCAATTTTCGTCGCGGATGCTGACGGCAAGAATCCGCGAATCTACGCCAGCGGATTACGCAACGCCGTCGGGATCGCTTTCAATTCCGAGTCCAACGAACTATGGTCCGCGGTGAACGAACGAGACGATATTGGAGACGATGTGCCATCGGATTACTTCACCCACGTCATCGATGGAGCTTTCTATGGTTGGCCCTACGTTTACGAAGGCGGGCATGTGGACAATCGTGTAACTCAGCGCCCAGACTTGGCAGCGAAAACTACCGCGCCCGACATGCTCCTGGGAGCGCACGTTGCTCCACTGCAGTTCGCTTTTTATGAAGGAAAACAGTTTCCGCAGGCATACTGGCATGGCGCCTTTATTGCCGAGCACGGCTCCTGGAACCGGCGCATCCGAGATGGATATCAGGTTGTATTTGTCCCTTTTCAAAATGGACATCCAACAGGAAAGCCGACCGCCTTCTTCTCGGGATTCGTGCCTGATCCTGCTGGAAAGAACGTCTATGGCCGGATGGTGGGAGTAGCAGTCGCAAAAGATGGATCTCTTCTGATTTCCGATGACGGTGGCAACGTCATCTGGAGAGTGTCATACCAGCCACACTAAAGACAGCAATCAGAACACGATCTTCCCGAATCGGGAACGGAATCTTGTCAATAGGCAGAAGTTACACGAATGCACTTATCTCGTTGTGAACAAGGCGACAATAAAGTTAGAAAGTGTGGCGCAATTACCTATTGCCAGTTGATATAATAGAAATATCAGCAATAGCTGACGACGCGGCCCAAGGGCCGCGTTTTTTATTGGAAAGCGGAATTCATGAACAACCTGAGCAGCAAAATGAAAGGCAATACAAGACGCGGAGACTGGGCTGAGTTGTGTTTCATGGCCCGCGCAACCGAACTTCAACTGCATGTTTCCAAGCCTTGGGGGAACGCCTATCGCTACGATGTGGGCATTGAATGCGGCGGAAAGTTGCTGCGAGTCCAGGTGAAATGCACCACCCATAAGTGTTCCGGCGGCAAAGCCTACTTGTGCACCACCCATGGCCACAAGGGCGTTGGAGGCAGCTACACGGGAAAAGAAATTGATTATCTCGCCGTCTATATCATCCCCGAAAATATCTGGTACATCTTTCCTTCGCGGGTCTTCAGCAAGATGACCTGGTCAGTCTATTTGAGGCCCCATGCCAAGGCACACAAGTACGCGCGCTATAAGGAGGGTTGGGATCTTCTGCTGAAGAGGAAGAAGAGAACGAAAGCGAAGGCCGCAGGTGCGGGCGGCCGCAGCTGAAGGAGTTTGATCTTGTTGGCATCGTTCGACTGTGGGGTGCCCCATCCTTCGCGTACTTTGCGAAGGGTGGGAGGCATACTGACAGAAACTCCACTTTCAAAAACGTAAGTGCCTCCGAAGTTTCATTGCCGGTTTATACTCCTTCTGATCCGTTTCCCGACAGAGTCGCCTCCCACCCTTGGAACCCGCGCAAGGGATTATAGGAACGTTTCAAAATCTCCAGAAGAGTCGCTCCGCACGCAACCTCCCGGAAGCAGATCAATTTGTTGCCGAAGGCACCCAAGCCAGGCCGTCCACACCTTTCGTTAGCCGAATGGGCTCCTCGAGCTTCCAATCTTTCAGATTCAGGATCTCGATGGTGCCGCCCTGTGGACAGCTCACGTAGGCGTGTATGCCGTCTGGCGCCAGCGCGAATTCTCCTGGGGTTGGTAGAACGGGCACATCTGGCGTGTCAAACGTTTTTGCAACTGCTCCACTGGCCAGATCTACGATGAAGAGCTTGCCTGATTCGGAGTTGGCAAGGAGCCAATGGCCATCTTTTGTGATTACGGAAGAGAACGGAATCCTCGGGAGGGAAATCGATCGTACGACTGCGTTGTTTGCAGTATCGATGACCACGATGCGGGGCGTTTCCTGGTCCTGTGTAAAAACGAACCTGCCGTCGGGTGAAATCGAGATGCGCTGCACTCTCTTAGAGATTGGAACCGTCGCCAGCAAAGTCCGTGCTCGCAAATCGAGAACACTCACGCTGCCCGCTTCGTTATTTGCGGTGTAGATCCTCTGGCCGTCAGGAGAGATCACGAACATGTGGGTATGGCTGGCCCCAGTAGGAATCTCGCCCACAAGAGAGCGAGTATTTGTGTCAACGATGTAGATGGCATTGGCGAGTTCAGCCGAAACATACAGCAGTCCATCAGGGCCAAAGTGCGCGCAGTGGGGACGAACTTCTTTGCCGAGATCGATGACGGCGACGGTCCTCGCCCGGCGCAGGTCGATGACCTGAACCGTGCTTCCATTCGAGCCGGGCTTTCCCACAAAGGTGTTTCCGTAGATGGGAACGTAGCCGAAGCGACCGTCCGAGGAGACAGCGACCTCGTGTCCGTTAATGTCAACTCCCACTGTGGCCACAACCTGTTTGGACACAGGATCCACAAGCAAAACGCTGTGCTCCATTTGGTTCGCAACCAACAGAAGATTGTCTGGGCGTGGCTCAATAGAGGCGCTGCACGGAAGGAGAATGCATGCGAAAAACAAAATGCCCAAGCGGCGGCGATTCATGATTGCCCTCTTCTCAATGCGAGCAGAACTACTAATTGGGCGAAAGTATAGCACCGCACCGAGGCAGATAAGGGAAGCGAACAGGGCGGGTGGCCCACCCTTTCCAGGTTTGATTCCTTTGGCATCGCCTGACATGGGGTGCCCCATCCTTCGCGTACTTTGCGAGGGTGGGAGGCATACTGACATAAACTCCACTTTCAAAAACGTAAGTGCCTCCGAAGTCGTTTGCGCCGATTGAGATTTTAATAGCTCTACATATCTTCCAACGTCTTAGGAGCTGGAGCGTAGCGGCGTAACAGTGTTATCGAAACAATCAGAATCAAAATAATCACGCCCAACAGTCCAAGCTCAAACATGGCTGCTCGAAACAAGCTTGCGCCATCGTTTGACCACTTTTCACCTTTGCTGAGCGTGCTCGCCTGCAGCGTAATGACCAGAATTCGCCGAATGGAAGCGATCAATCCAACGACCAGAAATGGTTCCGTGACCAAGATATGCGATCGAATAGAAATCCGGACAGTGTGCAGAATCTCGACCAGCATCAGTACAACCAGTAGTTGATCGAGGACCAGCAATGTTTCAGCGGCGATGGTCCAGTGACGCAGGCTGTCCCAGAGCAGTTTGCCGGCGTCTGCAATCGTCGCTAATGCCGTGACAAAAAGCAGCACGGCAAGAACGGAATAAATGATCACTTCCGCTTGCCCTAGGTAATCGCCGAAATGTGTCCGCAGTTTCTCTTCGATCATCGCCGCACGATCATGGGAGTAGAGTCATCCGAAATACGATCGTTGGCGTGGAATACTAGCAGCGAAGGGTTCTACTTTCAACAGGAATAGCCAGGAACAGCAACGAATAGACAACGAGAGATTCAGTAGGAATAGGCTAAAACGAATTCACTCCGAGTAGCCATCTCCTTCCTCGTCCTCATCTTCTTCTTCGTCGCCTTCCTCCTCATCATCTTCTTCCTCATCATCGTCTTCATCTTCCTGGGGATCTTCTCTCAGAAACATGGGGCCAGTAGATGCGGGATTTGCTGGAACTGGGCTGATTGAAAGAAGAGAGGCTAAATCAAGGATGCTCATGCCTGAATGGTACGCTCAAGCCAGAGCTGGCGCGCGCAGGTTTACAAAACTTTATGGCAGTATTCCGCGAATGCTACTGGTATCGCCCCCGCATGAATTCGCCAATGGCCTCGTACGCTCGCGTCAAGGTCAGTTCGTCCGGAAGAAAGACTATACGGAAGTGTTTGGTCCCGGGCTTTTGACCGAACCCCGATCCGTGCACCACCATCACGTGCTTTTGCAGAATTAGTTCTTTCACGAAGGTCTCGTCTTCGTCCGGGATGTCGAGCTTGGGAAATGCATAGAACGCTCCGCGAGGAGAGACACAACTCATGTGCGGAATCGAGTTGCAGTACTTCATGGTGATGTCGCGGCGCGAGCGGAGTTTGTTGCAGACTCCAACCAGGTGATCCTGCGGGCCTTCGAGCGCAATCTTGATAGCGTACTGTTCGGGATGATTCGCGGAAAGGCGCGACCGCAGCAGCTTGTGGACACCTTCGATGTACGGCTTAATTACTGCAGGATCGCCGCTGATGATGCTCCATCCCAAGCGCCATCCCGGTGCGAGAAAGTTCTTGGACATGCCGCCAAAGGTGACCACCGGTACATCGGGCGCAACCGCCGCCATGGAAATGCATTCGTCACCATCGAGCATGAGCTTGTCGTAAATCTCATCCGAGAAGATAATGAGATTGTGCTCCCGCGCTACTTCAGCAATCTGCTCCAGCATGGCTCGTGAGCAGACTGATCCGGTTGGATTGTTTGGGTTGATCAGCACAATGCCGCGAGTGCGCGGAGTGATCTTGCGCTTGATATCGTCAAGCTCAGGCTGCCATCCGTCTTCTTCGTTTAAGTAGTACGGATTAAGACCGATGCCTAATTTCGAGAGCACGGCCGAGTACAGCGGATAATCAGGGCAGGGCGTCAGGATGTTGTCCCCGGGATTGAGCAGCGAAGTCAGGCAGATATCAACCGACTCACTGGCCCCAGATGTCACAAATACATCTTGCAGGGAAGAGATACCCTTGCGCGCGGCCTCTCCACGAATCGCGGCGAGTGCCTCCGGAATTCCTGCAGAAGGGGCGTAGCCATTTTTGCCATCGCGCATGGCTTTGTAGACAGCCTCGATTAGATGGGGCGGAGTCTGAAAGTCGAAAATATTCGGATCGCCAACATTGAGACAAAGAACTTTGTGTCCCTGTGCGATGACCCGATCCGCGACAGAAGCCAAATCGCGAATGGCATAACGGACATTTTCAAGCCGGGTGGCGGGGGCGATCTCGCGGGATTGAGTAATAGGCATAGTTTTCTCTAAAACCAATCTCACCACAGGGAACACAGGAAAGCAGAGAGAAAAAACAAAAGAATTAGAAACTAAGCGTGACGCAGACTACGACCCCGTGTTCTCTGTGTACCCTGTGGTTAACTACTCCTGGTCAACTACTCCGGACGATCAATCTGCGCACGCTGCAAGCGATCAGAGTAATCGACATAAACAGCCTTCCATTCGCTGAAAAACTCGATTGCTCCTACTCCGCCTTCGCGGTGACCGTTGCCGGTTGCTTTCGTGCCGCCGAACGGGAGATGAACTTCCGCTCCTATCGTGGGTGCGTTGATATAGGTTATTCCCGCGTCGAGATCGCGGATTGCTGAGAATGCCTGGTTCACATCTTTTGTGTAGAGAGAAGACGAGAGGCCGTACTGCACGTCATTGGCAATCTGGATGGCGTGGTCAAGATTCTCGCACGACATGATTGCGACTACGGGGCCGAAGATCTCTTCTTGCGCAATGCGCATCTTCGGATCGACATCGGCAAAGACGGTTGGCTCGAGGAACCATCCGTATTGAAGTTCGCCTTTGTCCAGTCGATTGCCACCCGTCTTCAATTTCGCTCCTTCATTCCTACCGATCTCGATATAGTTCAGATCGCTCTTGAGTTGGCGTTCATTGATCGCGGGTCCCATATCGACAGACTCGTCTAGCCCATTACCCACTTTCAATTTCTTCGCCCGCTCGACATAGCGATCCACAAATTTCCGATACACGCCTTCTTGCACGATGATGCGGCTGGTTGCGGTGCAACGCTGGCCGGTAGTGCCGAATGCGCCCCAGAGCCCGCCTTCAATAGCGAGATCGAGGTTCGCATCATCGAGCACGATCATGGCATTCTTGCCGCCCATTTCGAGCGAACAATGTTTGAAAGTCTGCGCCGCCGTCGTGCCGATAGTCCGGCCAACTGCACTTGATCCAGTGAAAGAGATAGCGCGCACGTCAGTGTGTTCGACCAGCGGAGCACCAGCCTCAGGACCGAAGCCGGTAACAATATTGATTACGCCCTTGGGCAAACCAGCATCGACCAGAGCTTGCACCAGATTGAAAGTCGAAAGCGGAGTGTCCTGCGCAGACTTAATAACACACGTATTCCCCGAAACGATCGCAGGCAGAAGCTTCCAGGAAGGAATAGCCATAGGAAAGTTCCAGGGAGTTATCATTCCACAAAGTCCTATCGGCTGGCGTACTGCCATTGCGAACTTGTTCGGCAACTCCGAGGGGGTTGTGGGACCGAAGAGGCGGCGGCCTTCTCCTGCCATGTAGTAGGCGCAGTCGATTGCTTCCTGCACGTCACCGCGAGTTTCTTTCAGAACTTTGCCCATCTCGCGGGTCATGTCACGCGAGTACTCTTCCTTGCGTTCGAGCAGAATTTCGGCGGCGGCATAGATGATCTCAGCGCGGCGCGGTGCGGGAACGAGCCGCCATTTTTTATAGGCTTGTTTTGCAGCTTCGACTGCGGCATCTACGTCAGCTTTGCCAGATTTCTGGAAAAGGCCGACTACGTCACGAGTGTCAGCAGGATTCTGGTTCTCGAAGGTTTGTCCGGTAGAAGATTCAACCCACTCGCCATCAATAAAATTCTTGTAGACTCTGGGGCGAACAGCAGTACCGTCGATAATTGGTTTGGTGTAAGTATCAGTAGCCATAAATCTCCTGAGAAAGCGAAAAGTTTTGCTGCGGAGAGCGAAAACTCATAACCGCACAGTTCGCTCGGGTCTTGTAAAACCACAAAGAAAAACAATCTGCCAAAGCATTCGGCAGTCCAACACCTGAATCTCCATGCTACAGGGGTCGGAGGAATGGCGGCAAGGGAGGCCGTGTGGAGTACCGGAGGCCTCCGGCGAGATTCTCCAGCGGAGTCGTGGAGGGGACTTCGGAAGCAAGCACTTGCAAAATTATCGGCTGGCTCCGAAATCCCTTTAGAACCCTTTTGAGTTTCAGCCTTTCAGCTTGCGGCGCTCGCAAGCTTCCACGGTTTTCGATGGATCAACGGCTGCGTCGTCCACCTGCTCGCTGATGATCTTTCCTGATTTATCGATCAGGAACGTGGCTCGTCGAGCGGATTCCATGGGGATGCCTTTAATATCGAATTTCTCAGCGAGGCCATACTTCCGGGTTACCGCTCCGCCCCAGTCTCCTAGTAAAGGGAAGGCAATTCCATTTTGCTGACCGAAGGCAAAGTTCGAGAAGGGACTGTCCATGCTCACACCCAGGACCTGGGTGTCAGAGCCTTCCAGCTTTTGCATATTTTGCTGGAAAGCTTTCATTTCCTGGGTTCAACCACCGGTAAAAGCGAACACATAAAAGGCGAGAGCAACGTTCTTTTTACCTTGGTAATCACGCAAAGAAACTTTCTTAAGATCTTTGCCGTCGAAGGCAAGCAAGGTGAAATCGGGAGCCATGTCGCCAACCTTCAGCTTCATGGGAGCGGGCGACTCCTGTTTCTTGTTCTCCGCCTTGGATTGCGCGTGTAAAAAATTGGGCACAGGGGATAGCGTCAGCAAAGCCAGTAATCCCCAATAGGAGAGGTTCTTGATTGGCCGATTGATCATAGGCGTCGTACCTCGTTGGTCGAACTTATTCTACGCCGCGATGCGAGAGTTTCTTCTGACACAGTTGTCATTTTCTTGTAACGCACGTTCCTGTAACGACATGGACGCGGATGTGGCCTGAGCGAGTAACGTCGGATCGGGACCATCCCTTTTAATACGCGTTCTTTACCTGCGCGTCTCATGCGTCAATGTTATTCACCTGCGCATTTTTCCGGATTTCGCGAACTGTAATGGCTGGCACGAAAGTAATGTCCCAAGATGATTACCTGTTTTGCTCATACTTAAGCTTGTGATAACGTTCGGATTACCCCATATTCTTTTAGATTGACTGGGTTTCAGGGGTCTTGGTGTGTCTTCAGATCGTAAGCCGGCAATCCAGATCGCGTGGAAAACTGTCACTTACCGTAGCGTCATATTAACGGTATTGGCGGTGTTTTCGATTTTTTTGGTCGGAATGCGGTTCGCGTTTCCGCAGTTCACTGAAAACGGACTGCAGACGGCGAGTAAGTTGACAACCGGTCTGATGGAAAAGATCGCCGGAGCCGGCGGTCCCAAAAAATCAAGCACCATGAGTTCGCAACAAGCGCACATCACGGCGCTTGACGGTACGGTAAGGATCAAGAAGTCAAACAGCAATACCTGGGTCACGGCAGATTACAACGTCCCTCTGGAGAAGGGCGATGTAGTGCAGACCGGGTCCGAGGGCATGGCGAAAATTGTTTTCAATGATGGCACCAATTACACGGTTAAGCAGGATTCGCTGATCACCATCGAAGAAAACTCCGCCAATGAAAATCAGCAAACGAATGTTTCAGTGGCGGTGAGTACCGGAACAGTGGATCTGGCGACTGCAACTTATGTGCAGGGTTCGAAATCGCAGGTGATTGTGGCAGGCGCTACGGCATCGTTGTCACCAGAGAGCGCGGCGCGAGTCAGCAATGATCCGAAATCAGACCAGCATGAGATCCTGTTGAAAAAGGGAACTGGCGAAATTGAACGTAATGGAGAAACGGTCCATTTGACAGATTGGGAAAAAGTAAGCTTCCAGACGGAAGCTCCGCGCATGGAAAAGATAAAAGAAATCGGGCCGCCCACTCCCATTTCTCCTGCCAACATGATGCCGATTTTCTTTTCCAGCGCTTCCAAGCCGATTGAGTTTTCCTGGACTCCGATGGGTGGAGCAGCCGGGTACCGTTTGCAGCTCTCGCGAAATCCTTATTTCTCATCGACGATTGTCGACCGGAAGGTGAATACCGCGGATGTCATGGTTTCCGGACTGGCTCAGGGAGCATATTACTGGATGGTGCAGTCCTATGATCCCCAAGGCAAGATTTCGGTCGAAAGTGAAAAGAACCGGTTCACCATTATTCCCAAAGGGGACAATAGCGCGGCCATTAATCTTGATATCGATCCTTTCGTTCAACATGGCCATGTCCTTGAGTTGACCGGCAAGACTGAGGCCGGAGCGCGAGTCATGGTAAATGGGCGGGAGGTTCCGGTCGTAGCCGCAGATGGCAGCTTCCATTTCTTCACTCCTCCTTTGCCAGCGGGAGAAAGCGTGATTACGATTACGGCGCAAAATTCAAAAGGTGGCGTGAACACGCTGCAGAAGAAAGTAGTGATTCAATAGGGACCGACTCGAAATAATCGGTCTGGTTTGGCGATTTGATGAAGTAGAACGAGAAGACGAGAAGTAGGGTCGTAGGTACTTTCGATTGGCAGTTACCCGAGTTTGACTCACGGGGATGGATGCAAAGTCCGAGTATCACGATAGATTATAGATAAGGGTGAGTACACCAAAAGCCGAGTCTGTTTCGTCGGCGTTCGTTATTAGATCTGACTTTAGAGGCCAGAGAGAAGTTAGCGTATGACAACCAACGGGTTTCACTCCAGCGCAACGCGCATGCACAACCTAAGATCGCTGTTCAGTGTTTTCTCCAGCGATCTTGCAATCGACCTGGGCACAGCCAACACGCTGGTCTACGCCCGCGGCAAGGGCATTGTGGTCAATGAACCGTCCATTGTTGCCATCAACAAGAACACCGGAGAAGTTGAGGCAGTTGGCAAAGAAGCCAAGGAGATGCTTGGCCGCACGCCTGGCAATATCGTTGCTATCAAGCCCATGAAGGATGGCGTTATCGCTGACTTTAAAGTCACCGAGAAGATGCTGAATTACTTCATTCAGAAGGCACACAACCGCAAGATGCTGGTTCATCCGCGGATCGTCATTGGCGTTCCTTCCGAAATCACGCAGGTTGAAAAGCGCGCGGTCATGGATTCGGCGTATCGCGCGAAAGCTAGCGAAGTTTATTTGGTGGAACAGGCAATGGTGGCGGCTATCGGCGCAGGACTTCCCATCACCGAACCAAGCGGCAACATGGTCGTCGATATCGGTGGAGGCACTACCGATATTGCAGTTATATCTTTAAGCGGCATTGTTTACTCGCGATCGGTACGGATGGCTGGCAATCAGATGGATGAAGCCATCATGAACTACCTCAAACGGAAATATAACTTGCTGATCGGCGAACGAACTGGCGAACAGATCAAAATTGAGATTGGGTCGGGGTATCCGCTGGATAAGCCCCTCACCATGGAAATCAAAGGGCGTAACCTGATTGAGGGCGTGCCCAAGACGATTACCGTGGATGACAGCGAAATCCGAGAAGCGCTTAGCGAGTGCGTCTCAACCATTATGAATGCGGTGCGCGTGGCGCTGGAACGGACTCCGCCGGAGCTCTCCGCGGACATTAGTGATCGTGGCATTGTGCTTACTGGTGGGGGAGCGCTGCTCAAGAATTTGGACAAGCGTATCCGAGAAGAAACCGGGCTTCCGGTTTCGATCGCGGATGATCCGTTATGCAGTGTGGTACTCGGCACCGGCAAGATGCTGAGCGATTTCAAACTGCTGCGGAAGATTTCGATCGAGTAAAATCGCTGGCCGTCGTTGGTCGTTTGCCGGCAGGCTAAATCTGGACCAGATATTAGTAATCTGTGGCGCCAATGAAGTGCCTCGAAACTTAGAACTTTAAACTGTAAGCTTTAATTTGGCGTCATGGAAAACATCGTTGGCCGCTATCGCAATGTCACCATCCTGGTGGCGATTTTATTCGCGCAAGTGCTCGGCCTCGCCATTCAGGTCAAACGTTCCTCTGACGATCAATCCACGCGTCTGATACGAGTTTGGACGGTGGCTGCGATCACTCCGCTGGAAAAGGGAATTGTCGGGCTGCAAAGTGGAATCGCCAACATTTGGCACAGTTACTTTTATCTCCGTGGCGTCCGCCAGGAGAACCGGGACTTGAAAGCTCAGATTGAAGCGCTGCGTCTGGAGCAGGTGAGACTCAAAGACGATGCTGAACAAGCACGTAGGCTGCAGCTCCTGCTGGGCTTCAAGGAACAATTTATCTCCCACACAGTTGCGGCACAGGTCATCGGTTCCAGCGGCAGCGAGCAATCGAGATCCATTTATATCGATAAAGGCGGGCGGGATGGGGTCGCGAAAGACATGGCCGTCATCACAGCAGATGGCGTTGTCGGGAAAGTGTTGCGCGTGTTCAACTCCACCGCGCAGGTGTTATTGATCAGTGATCAGTTGAGCGGTGTCGGCACGATTCTCGAGCAATCGCGATTGCAGGGCGTTCTGCGGGGAACAGCTTCTGGCGAGGTGATACTCGATAAGATCATGAACGATGAGGAAGTTCCGCTCGATGCGAGAGTACTGACCAGTGGTGGCGATCAAATATTTCCCAAAGGTTTGGTTGTGGGAACGGTGAGTAAGTCTTCGCATGGGCCCGAATCTTTCTTGAACATAAAGGTGAAACCAGCGGCCAACCTCAGCAAATTGGAAGAGGTGCTGGTCATTACAAAGAATGAAGAGAAGCAGCCGTCGTTATCTTCAACGGAAGACGCGGCTCCGGTGCGTGCGGTGGACGTGCTGGCGCAACGGCTGCCTTCGGTGCCAGACAAACCGAAAGTCGATCCAGCTACAGGCAAGCCAGTTGATTCGAATAACTCGATGAAGCCGGATGATTCGGCGAAGGTGTCGAACAGTAGTAACAGAATCCCAACTGATCAGACTTCAACAGCTTCTGCCCGGAGCAACTCCCAGTCATCGACTCCGATAAATAAAGCGCCGAGTACAACCGGAAGCAATTCTGCCCGGGAACAGCGCTGGGGTCGCGAATAAGAACGGCAACGGCTTAGGACAGAGTAGCGAAGCGTCAGCTAAGCCTAACAGCACGCCGCCCTCAAACGGAACGGCTAACCCCCCGTCGGCGGCGATAAAGCAGACCCATTCGGTGCCTAAACCTGCGAAGCCTTCGGCTGAACCTCAAGTTACAGGTGACACCATTCCCGCGCAGGACGTTCCTCAATAACGTGCCCATCACCTATACATCGAATGAGCAGATTGAGGTTTACCGGTTTAGCGTTCCCATCACAATCGGCGTTCCTTTACTCGCCTTATTTTTGCAGGCATTCATTCCTCTAAGGTTCGCCTTCTTTGGAATGTTCGACCTGCCACTACTAGTTGTGATTTTCTTTGCCGTAGCAAGGCGCAGCCCGGTCGCAGGATTGCTAACCGGTGCAGTAATTGGATTGGTGCAGGATTCCTTGGCAGGCCAGCCGCTGGGGCTCTATGGAATTTCGAAAACGGTGGTGGGATATGGCGCTTCGTCGTTGGGAGTGAAGCTCGATGTCGAAAATGCTGGAGCACGCTTTTCTGGTGACGATTTTCTTTTATGTGGTGCATGAGATTGTTTACTTTTCAGTGGCGCGAGGTTTGGTGAGGCTGAACTTGCATTGGAGTTGGCAACATGAGCTGTGGTCGGCGCTTGCGAATGCGGTTGTGGCGGTAATTCTGTTCATGGCTTTGGACCGGTTTAAGCAGAGAACGTAGGGGCAGGCTGCAGGCTGCTGAACTTGTCGTGGGTCGTTCGTCGTCGGTCCTTGGCCTTCATTCAGCAACACTTCGCTTCAAAGGTAGGCTCGGAATTCCTAGAGGCAAGCGCCTAAGGCCCAGAGCCCGAGCCTGGTGTTCAGCCCCGTGACCTTCGTTACATTGACGGCACTCCAGTATTCTTCGCGCGGTTTACAATGAAAGTAACTGATCCTCGCCTGAAGCGAACGACCATCGACTAACGATTGATTTATGTTTGGCCGCGACGAAAAAGTTTCGCCCATCCGCCTGAGCGCGGTGCAGTACGCGATCCTGGCGATCTTTTTGCTGCTCGCATACGGTCTGTGGCGGCTGCAGGTCTCGCAAAGCGATCTCTACGCTTCTCTGGCCGAAAAAAATCGCGTCCGTAACGTTCCCATTCTTGCGCCACGCGGCAAGATTTTAGACCGAGAAGGCCGCACTATCGTTGACAACTATCCGTCGTTCACCGCTTTGCTGTTGCGCGATTCCTCGCGCGATCTCCTGGCTGATGCTGATTTCATTGCGCAAGGTTTGCACTTGAACGCAAAGGACGTCCGGGATCGTATCAAGAGATTCGCGGGAACCCCGCAGTATCAACCGATTTATTTGAAGGATGACATCACGCCCGATGAGCTCGCGTTTATCGAAGCACACAAGAGCGAATTGCCGGAACTGGATACGATCATGGCGCATCGGCGGCTTTATCCTCGCAATGGATTTCTCGCGCACTTGGTTGGCTACGTGGGCGAAGTCAGCGAAGACATGCTCAATCAGGCGCAATGGGAGTTCTACAATCCCGGCGACGTGGTGGGGAAGTCGGGCGTGGAGCTGCAATATAACCAGGTTTTGATGGGCAAGAATGGCTCCCGACAGGTGTTGGTAAATAGCCACGGCAAAGAGGTTGGACTGCTTGGCGAAAAGCCGGCGGAACCGGGGAAGCCATTAAAGCTGACCGTAGATATCGATCTGCAAATTGCGGCCGAAGAAGCGCTCGATGGCAAGAATGGCGCCATCATTGCCATGGATCCCCACACTGGGGAGATTCTGGCAATGGCTAGTCGTCCAACTTTTGATCCTAACGATTTTGCAATTAGAGTTTCGCGCGATCAGTGGAATAAGCTCGTCACCGATCCTGACAAGCCATTGCTCAACAAGGCGATCCAGGCACAACTTGCTCCGGGATCGACATTTAAGATCATCATGTCGGTTGCGGGTTGGCAGGAAGGGATTGCCCAGACTCTCGATGTGCACTGCAACGGCGGAGGCACTTTCTACGGCAGGAGATTCGGCTGCTGGGTGAAGGGCGGTCACGGCGCGGTTGATCTTACAAAGGCGATTTATCAATCCTGCGATGTCTTCTTTTACACGCTAGCGGAAAAGCTGGGTATTGATCGCATCGCAAAATATGCCACGGCTCTCGGATTAGGCCAAAAAACAGGCATCGACCTGCCCAATGAAGTGAGCGGGGTAATGCCATCGGAAGAGTGGAAGATTCGGAACTTCAAGCAGAAATGGTTTGCGGGAGAGACTATTTCGGTTGGCATTGGCCAGGGTGCAGTGGCGACCACGCCGGTTCAGTTGGCGCGTGCTATTGCTGCGATTTCTATGGGCGGACGCATGGTAGTACCGCACGTGGTGAATCCCACAGGGCTTCCGCAAAATTATCAGGAGGTCACTCACTACACGGAAGTAAAGAACATTCCCATTGATCCAAACGGATGGAACACCATTACAGATGCAATGGGCCGTGTTTTACTCCCGGAGGGTACCGCGCCGTCGGCGCACATTCCAGGAATTGACATAGCTGGCAAGACTGGCTCGGCGCAGATTGTCTCGCTTGCTGTTCGTGCGAAACACGCTAACAGCGAAGCGCTGGCTCAGAACGGATGGTTTGTTGGATTTACGCCGAGGCGCGATCCAGACGTTCTGGTAGCGGTACTGTTCGAGGGCGGTGAGCATGGCCGATTGGCGGCGCGTTTGGCAACGCAGGTAATCAAAGCATATGTCGATAAGCAGCGCCGCCAGCCGACTAAAGTAGCAGAGGGAAACCAGAAAGTAGATGTCGGCGCGTTGTGGAATGAAGCTGGGAACGAAGAACTGCACGGTGGGCGTGTGTCGCTGGATATTGCGAAACAGCATTTGCCGCTGGCGACGGCAGCGCCGGGAGTGGAGGGGCAGGCTCTAGGCTTTGGGCGTTAGGCCTAGGAATCAGGAGCTGGCGTTCTAAGTGATTGCAATTGATTGAAGGCCACCGACGACGACCAATGCGAATTCAACTCCTAAAGCCGAGAGCCTAAAGCTTAAAGCCTGATTTTCTATGTCTAGATACATTTCATATCGCGATTTCGATTGGGTGCTTTTGCTCTTCGTCCTGGCCATCTGCGGCTTAGGAGTGATGGAGATTCGTAGCGCGACTGAGCACACCAAGTTCGCGGGTGCTCATATCAAACAGCTTTACTGGATTGCGGGCGGTCTTGGCGGCATGTTCCTGGTAAGTTTCCTGAATTATCAGATTTTGCTTGATCGCGTGCACTGGATGTACATCGCATCGCTCGCTTCTTTGATGATGGTCATGGTTTTTGGGCAGAAATACCTTGGGGCGCGACGTTGGGTCAAAATGCCCGGCGGCCAGCACTTTCAACCGTCGGAGTGGGTGAAATTGATCCTGATTTTGGCGGTGGCGAAGTACTTCGCCGATCTGCAACAAAAAGACCTTACCTGGCCAGACTTCTTCAAGGCTGGAGCCATTGTTGGCATTCCCATGTTGATGGTCTTGGCACAGCCAGACTTGGGAACCTCCCTTACCTACTTACCTATCGCGATCATGGGATTGTTCCTGGGAGGAGTTCATTGGAAGCAGGCGGCGGCAGTTCTCATTCTTGCCGGATTGTTGATGCCCGTCGCCTTTCATGTCCTCAAACCCTATCAGCGAGAACGACTTACGAGCTTTATGCATCCAGATGCAGACAGTCAGGGGTCTGGCTACCAGGTCACGCAATCGCTTATTGCCGTCGGTTCTGGCGGGATCTGGGGAAGTTCTGGCGGATCGCAAACCCACCTTTCTTTTCTTCCCGTTCCCCAAACGGACTTTATATTCGCTGCCTTCGCCGAAGAACATGGATTTGTGGGAGCTTTGGGGCTGATGCTGTTATACTTTGTAGTGCTCATGCGTTTGACGCAGAACGCGCAAACGGCGCCCGACCGCGCTGGCACGTTCGTGGTAATGGGTGTGGTGGCTGTGCTTAGCTTTCACATTCTGGTCAATGTGGGCATGGTGGTTGGTTTTATGCCGGTCACCGGGATTCCTTTGCCTTTAATGAGTTATGGCGGGTCTTCCGTCCTGTTTATGTTTCTGGCGCTGGGTATGGTAATGAACGTTCGTATGCGCCGCTTTGTGAACTAGAACAGGTAAAGAGAAGTAGCGGGAGCGCTCAATGAGCGCACGAGTATCAGTTTAAAGGATTTAGAAATAAAGAACGATCGCCCTCACGTAACGAGGGCAACTCACCGGCCAGAACAGCAGTAAGAAGCCGGACAGGATTAGCTAAACGTCGCCGGGCAGGTAACGGCCCCCTCTGATCTCTGATCGATACTGATTAAAGAGATCTCGAGAGAGCGGTCACAAAACCCAGGACGCAATGCGATAAGTGCAAAAGAATATCAAGCTTGTGCAACGGATCCGGTCGAGGAGAGAACTCCTTAGCCCCAGCCGTCCCCTTTGCGGGCGAACCATCGCGAAGCTCCATCCTTTCCCACCTTCACTGCCTTTGTTCCGGTGATGTCTGCGACCGAATAGCGGCGCAGGACCGGAGTAAGCATGACAAAAGAATTGTTTGTATCTTCCACCCCTCACGAAACTAAAGTGGGAATGGTTGAAGATGATCTGCTCGCGGAAGTTTATCTCGAACGCGAGAATGAATACACCTTAGCGGGTTCCATCTACAAAGGCCGCGTAACGCGGGTACTGCCAGGCATGCAGTCCGCCTTCGTCGACATTGGCCTGGAGCGCGACGCTTTCCTTTACGTTTCCGATTTCATGGAGCTCGAGGACTCGGACGAGTTGGACGATATTCCAACGAACCGGCCAGTCGGGGGGGAACAGCGCAGCCACTCACAACATCAATCGAAAGATGAGCCTTCGGTGGGTTTGCTCGAAACTCCTGAGCATGCCGGAGAAGCAGAAGTTCGCTCGACGGAACCGGCCGAAATCTCTGCCGACCTCAGCGGAAGCCGCGAGTCATCTAGTGTTTCAGGGCACAATAGCAGCGAAGACCAGGGTGGATATCGTGGCCGACGTCGCCGTCGTGGACGGCGGGGCGAGCGCTTTCCAGAGTCAAAGTTCGCCAATCCTGTCGCAGATGCGCCTCGCGACAGTTCACATACTGAACAGGTGGAAAAGTCCGAAACAAACGAGCGTCCTGAACGGAGTCAACGGTTCGACCGCTCTGGACGAATGGACAGAACACAGCGACCCGACAGATCTGATCGTTCAGAACGTAGTGAGCGGTCTGATTATGGTCCACCGCCCGGCTACACGCCTATCATTTTGCCAGGTGAATCCATTTCGAAATATCAACGCTTGGCACAGAATCAGCATTCCTCGCCACAACGAAGGCCGTCGCCTGCATCGCAAAGTTTTGAAGGATCCACTGCTCCCGGGAGCATGCAACCCTTTCCTGATGACGAGCCGTTGTTTGCAAGAACTGAATCCCGACACGACGCGGACGAAACTTCAACCTCGGGGCATTCGCAGACGAATGAACCGCGCCATACAGAAGAACCAAAGATTGACGCACAACATCGTGCCGCGCCAGAGGTAGCACGGTTCGAGGTTGCATCGACGGAATGGGACCGTGAACAGAAACGGTTACATGAAGCCAACGTCGCCAGAGTTTTTGGAGAAAAGGAATCTCGAGAGCAAAAGCCTGAGCACGGTAGCACCGATCTCGCCACTGCTGAACACTCCCGCACCGCTTCTGAAAGGGAGCGCGACAAGGAAGACGAGCAGCTGGACGCCAGCGACATTGCAGTTGTTCGCGAAAGCTCGGCACCCGACACGCGAGATGAATCAAAGGGCGGGCTCGCGATTGTTCCTTCGCATTCCGGTCAGTCTGCTTCTCTAGCGGCTTCCGCAGGAACACTCGAAGAGGAAGAAATCGAAGAGGACGAAGCTGACCTCGCCCATTACGTCGAAGAGTTAGAAGAAGACGCGGCTTTTGAGGAGATGGAAGAAGAAGTTCAGGCAGCCGAAGATTATCAAGAGGGCACGACTCGTGAAATCGCTGCGGTTGGTGATCCGGTAACCGAGACTGCTGAAATCCGTGCAGCTCAACCGTTCGTAATCGAATCGGCCGGCTTTGATGATGCTACTTCCGACGGCGATGTTGCGCCGGAAGGAGAACACGAAGAAGAAGGCGTAGAAGCTGAGATTGAAGAAGCCCAAGCAGAAGCGGAAGCGTTGCTGGATGCGGAGGCTCGCGGAGATGGAACGGTAGATGCCCGGGCAGAAGTCAGGGCTCCAGCGAATACCGCAGCTTATACGCAGCGTGCTCCGCGACCGGGATATGATCGCCGGCCACAACGTGGAGGACGGCGACAAGGTAGTGGCGGCGGCCGAAACTTCCGTGGACGGCGTAACGATCAGCAGAATGTTCCTCTAATCAGCGACCTTCTCAAAGAAGGCCAGGAGGTGCTGGTACAAATTGCGAAGGAGCCCATCGGCAAAAAAGGCGCTCGCATTACGAGCCACATCGCCTTGCCAGGCAGATTTTTGGTTTACATGCCTACCGTTAATCACACCGGGGTTTCGCGCAAGATTGCTTCCGAAGAAGAACGGCAACGCTTGAAGCGCATCATCATCAGCGAACGCGAAAACGGCCACGGCGGATTCATTGTTCGTACGGCTGCCCAAGGCGCGGATGAAGAAGAGTTACGCGCTGATATACGCTTCCTGAAAGGTTTGTGGAATGAGATCAAAACGCGGGCTGAAAATGGAAAAGCTCCCGCTTTGATCTATCACGATTTGAATGTTGTAGAACGAGTGCTGCGCGATCAGGTCACGTCGGATTTCTCGGCGATCTGGGTGGACAACGAAGCGGAATACGAGCGTGTTTTGCGCTTTGCTAACCGCTTCCAGCCCGCTTTGGTGAGGAAGGTCAAGCTTTACACCAAAGAAGTGCCACTATTCGAGCAGTTCGGCCTGAGTGAAGAGATCAATAAGGCACTCAAATCGAAGGTCTGGCTGAAGAGCGGCGGATACATCGTAATCAATCAGACTGAAGCACTGGTCGCGATTGATATTAATACTGGCAAGTATGTCGGCAAAACGGCGCGTCTCGAAGACACAATCGTTAAGACGAACGTCGACGCGATCAAGGAGATCGTGCGGCAGATCCGGCTACGCGACCTAGGCGGTATCATCGTGATCGACTTTATCGACATGGACGAGCGCCGCAATCGACAGAAAGTAATGCAAGCGTTGGAAGAGGCGTTGCGGGCAGATCGTGCTCCGTCAAAGGTTCTGCAGTTCAACGACTTCGGGCTGGTCGCGATCACGCGCAAGCGGGTCAAACAGTCGTTGGAACGGACCATTGGCTCTCCGTGTCCGTATTGCGAATCGACGGGATTTGTGAAGTCGGTCACCACAGTCTGCAACGACATCTATATCGAGATGCGCAAGATGGCGAAGCATCTGGATCATGCGGATGTAATGCTGCGCGTGAATCCGGAAGTAGCTAAGACGCTGAAGGCGAACAATGGGAAGGCTCTGCTTGAAATGGAAGAGTTAACGAAGAAAACGATCATCATAAAGAGCGATCCGGCGTTGCATCAGGAGCAATTCGATATTAATTAGTTAAGCCGCAACCGACACTATTTTGAAGACGGGCAAATTCGCCCGTCTTTTCTTTTGTGAGAAAAAGTAGCTGTGAAACTGTCGGGGAGGTACTTAAGGCTGGTTTCGGCGCAGGTTGAAAGCGAGTATGACCTGGTCGAAGTCACGATAATGACCGCAATCCTATGTGTTACTACTGGGGGTGACCTCGGTAACGCTTTCGATTCGGACACGCCCATCTATGATTGATTTGTGATAATTCATAGGTCTATTTGTATTCCTCTGCCTCATCAGTCGCAGTGCTCATCGGAGGTTTGGGGTGGATAGAAAGCCCGAGCTTGGCAAGACCGTGCAGCTTGCGGAGCAAAGTTTTAGTACCCGAAGTTCATCCCATGGACCGGCAAATGGCACGGCGTGGCCGCTTCAGTTGTTCAACAGCACGCTATTAATTCTATGCGCTGCGTTGCTGGTTTTTTCGACGCTGCATACCCAGTCGACCAGCTTTCATTTCGCTAAGATGCAATTGGCCGCGACGCTAGCGGCGTTTGCTCTTCTCCTTTTCATGGCGTACCAGCAACGGCAGATCCGGCGGGCTCAGATTAAATTGAAAGACCGGGAAGAACTATTCCGCCTTATCAGCGAGAACGCCAACGACATGATTGCGCTCGTGGGCGTGAATGGGCAAAGAATATACAACAGCCCCGGATACACAAAAATGCTGGGCTATTCTCCGGAAGAGTTGCAAAGTACTTCTTCATTTGAACAGATTCATCCCGATGACCGGCAGAAAGTGATCGAAGCTGGAAAGGAAGCCCGCACAACAGGAGTGGGGCGAAGACTTGAGTATCGCGTGCGCCACAAGGATGGCAGCTGGCGGGTGCTTGAATCTACGGCCAGTCCGGTCCGCAACCACCGTGGTGAAGTTGAAAAGCTGGTCATTGTGAATCGCGACGTCACCGAACGCAAGGTGGGGGACGAAAAGCTCGCGCGCAGCGCCTCTTATGATGCTCTCACCGAATTGCCTAACCGCGCGCATTTTATGGATCACTTGCAGCGCACCTTTGACTACGGAAAGCGAACGCCCGGCTATAACTATGCGGTGCTGTTCATCGATGTCGATGATTTCAAAAAAATCAATGACACAATGGGCCACGTAATAGGCGACCAGGTAATTATAGAAGTAGGTCAACGACTGGCCGCATCTTTACGACGTCAAGATAGAGGCTTTCAGTCGACTCAACAGGAAGGAGACCCTGAACGTCCGACCATGCACAATCTTGTGGCCCGTTTAGGTGGCGACGAATTCGCGATTCTAACGGCAGGGATGAATGATCCTGCAGATGCTCTTCGCATCGCCAAGCGAATTCAAGAGACGCTTGCCGTCCCGTTGACTTTAAATAAACGAGAGTTGACCATCTCCGGTAGCGTTGGAGTTGCCCTAAGCTCGGTCCCTCACGCAGCTCCCGAAGATTTACTTCGCGATGCCGACATCGCGATGTACCGCGCCAAGGTTCTGGGAAAAGCACGGTGCGAAGTGTTCGACACGGAGATGCACACCCGAGTGATAGACCGGTCGAAATTGGAAGCAGACTTGCGCGAAGCCGTAAAGCGCCAGGAATTCCGGCTTCAATTTCAACCGATCATGTGCCTGCAAACCAATCGTATTAGTGGCTTCGAAGCGCTTCTGCGTTGGCAGCGTCCTGGCATAGGACTGGTGGGACCTGGGGAATTCATTCATGTAGCGGAAGAGACCGGATTAATTTTGCCCATTGGCCGCTGGTTACTGCAGGAGAGTTGCCGCCAGATGAAACTTTGGCAGGTGAGCTTTCCTTCTGACCCACCATTGAGCATCTCGGTGAATGTCTCGCCCAAGCAGTTCGCGCAAGCGAATCTGATCTACGAGAGCAGCCTGGCACTGCAGGAAAGCGGGCTTGACCCCAAGAGCCTGCATCTGGAAATTACGGAAAGCATGGCAATGAGTGACTCGGCAAAAACCAGCCACGTGCTTTCGCAACTGAAGAATCTAAACATCGGAATCAGCATTGACGATTTTGGCACGGGATATTCGTCTCTTGATCAGTTGCGCCGCTTCCCAGTGGACATTCTAAAGATTGACCGTTCTTTCGTCTCTGGAATGGATGTTGACAATGAAAGCTACGAGATTGTGCGCCTGGTCGCGATGCTTGCGCACAATCTTGGGATGAAGGTCATTGCAGAGGGCGTGGAGAGTGCGCAGCATCTCAGCAATTTGAAACAGATTGGTTGCGAATTCGGGCAAGGCTACTTTTTCTCAAAGCCACTGACTCGTGAAGATGCCCGTGTGTTTCTTGAGTCGGCTCATCGTGAAGCCAGGACCCTTGCGGCAAAGGGTTGAAGCAGGTGCGTTAATCCGAAGCCCTGATCTTCCCATGAAGTCGTTGGCTTGAAAGTCATTGAATTCGCCGCAGTATTACCAATAGTGACCACAAAACTGAGGTCTGCAGAATTTATTGCCTCGCCCCAGGACATCCTGAATCTCTCGATTCACATCTACACTTCCCGCATATCAGAACTGGAGTCGTGGGCAAAAGGCTCCAGCAAAAACCGTGGCGAGTACGCGGTTTGGAGGCAATATCTATGAAAGTATTTGCATGGTTCGGTACCACCGCACTATGTTTCGCACTTGTGAGCATCGTGCCCGCGTTCGCGCAAGAGGAACGCCATGATGAGGCGGCGCCAGCTGCTCATCAAGATGAAGCCAAGCCCGAGCACAAGGAAGCTGCCCCTGCACATCAGGAGGAAGGGAAACCTGCACGTCAGGAAGAAGCGAAACCTGAGCGTCGTGAAGACAACAAGGCGGTAAGGCAGGATGACAAGGCAGTCCACGAACAAGACCAGAATTCCAGGCAGGAAGCCAGACCCGAAGACAGGGATGCTCATCGCAATGACGCGCGCCCGGCGCAAAACTCAGAGCGCATGGAGCAAGCTCACAACGGTGGAGGCGGCCGGGGGCATATTCCCGATGATAGGTTTCGCGCCAACTTTGGCCGTCCGCACACTTTTCGCGTTGGACATCCGACCATTGTCGAAGGCCGCCCACGTTTTCAATACAGCGGCTATTGGTTTGAGTTCGCGGATCCGTGGCCAGCAAGCTGGTCGTACGATGACGATTGTTACATTGACTATGTCGACGATGGGTACTACTTGTTTGACCCGCGGTATCCAGGGATGCGCATCGCGGTGATCGTTATCTCGTAACGGCTCACGGAGGATAGCGAAAGCATTCGCTTATACGATGCTATCTCGGACCAAACAAGAAGCGGTGTTCCAAATAATCGGAGCACCGCTTCTTTTGTATGTCGCTGCCGTAGACCTGAGTCGTCGATATAGCTAGTTCACAATCCCCATCTTGTTTCCTACTCTCTTTAACACTTCCAGCGCCTGCTCCAATTCGTCCTTTGTGTGGGTTGCAGTCATGATTGTTCTTATTCGAGCTTTACCTTCTGGAACTGTGGGGAATGCTATACCCGTCCCCATGACTCCTTCTTTGAAGAGTTCACGCGAGAAGTTCATGGTTAGTTTTCCGTCACCAATTATTATTGGCGTGATTGGTGTTTCGCTTTGTGGAGTTGTTTTCCCTCCGATATCAAATCCCAACAGTCCCAATTCTTTTTTCCAGAAGCGCGTGTTTTCCCAGAGCTTTTCGATTCGTTCCGGTTCGTTTTCTAAAACATCGAAAGCGGCGATGCATGTCGCCGCAACGGATGGCGGGTGCGAAGTCGAAAACAAAAACGGACGGGCCCGGTGATACAAAAAGTCGATCAGATCGCGCGAGCCGCACACGTAGCCTCCTAACGCTCCGATTGCCTTCGATAACGTGCCTACCTGAATGTCAACGCGACCGTGCACGTTGAAGTGATCGATCGTTCCGCGGCCGTTGCGTCCCAGAACTCCAGAAGAGTGTGCGTCGTCTACCATCATGATTGCGCCATGCTTCTCCGCTGCTTCGCATAATCCCGGTAATGGCCCGATATCACCATCCATCGAGAAGACGCCATCAGTAATAAGCAGCTTCTTTCCCGGCTCATCTTTTATGCTCGCAAGCTTCTCTTCAGCCTGGGCTACATTCTTATGTTCAAACACCAGGATTTTTGCACGGGAAAGACGCGCGCCGTCGATAATGGACGCATGATTGAGAGCGTCTGAGATGATGAAATCCTCTTTGCCCAGGATCGCCGAGACGGTCCCCGCGTTAGCGGTGAATCCTGATTGAAAAACCACGCAGGCTTCAACATTTTTGAAGTGAGCAATCTTCTCTTCGAGATCCATATGGATCTTCATGGTGCCGGCAATAGTGCGCACCGCACCTGACCCCACGCCATATTTGCGAGTAGCTTCGAGAGCAGCTTCGCGCAGCTTGGGATGGGTAGTCAGTCCCAGGTAATTGTTGGAAGCGAGATTGATGACCTTTTTCCCATCAAAGGTGCAGACGGCGGCTTGTTCGTCGTCGAGCACGCGCAGTTTGAAGTGAGTGCCTTTGGCCTTGAGTTCATCGAGCTGGTCGGTTAGATAGGAAAGAGGATTTGTGCGGGTAGCAGTTGCCATTCAGTCTCCGAGGTTACGTCAGAACAATCGTAACAGCAGATTCCTATTGGCTGAAGAGTTCCAGACAGTAGTTCAGGTTGGTTTCTCTAGAACGAAGGGCTTCATGCAGCATCGACGTTCTTTTCGGCGGCAGAATCGCATTGCGAGCAATTGGCTTGAATGCTATCTCTGCTTCTGAGCAGGGATTCTCCGAAGGTCTCCCAACGTGGCTTTAATAGAGTGACGCCCTGAGCGGCTTCTTCCGCTCGTCTAATCGTTCCCTGCGGACGCAGAGTTACTTTGTGTGCGCCTGGGCGAGGATCTGAGAACTTATCAGTCAAGCGTTCAGGGAATAAATCGGCGGCATTTATTTCGTTGCACTCTGACGCTACACGGCTTTCGGCGCTGATTGGGACGTTTGGGTTCGGCTCTTCTGGAGGAGTTATGATCCGGTCAGAGCCGCGTCGGTGCATTACTGGTGCTTCATGCCAAAACTTCTTGAATTCTTCTTCATACTTTTTCCACTCGTCTTTTGAACTGAGCGATTCTTCCTTCATAGGCCGGGGAGTCCTGGATCTGCTGCCGTGTGGCATCGATGGCGAAGTCGTTCTGATGTTTCGGATCAGTAGCAACCCTGTCCGCTGGAAACAGGAATTTACCTGATGACAACCAACCGCCGCTGTCCACGACTAAATACCTAATCGCCATTGTGCTGTGGTCAAAGACTACGTCGTCGATTTTCCCGAGCTCTTCTTCATCCGATCCATAAACGCTTGCGCCGCGAATGTCGTCCACCTCGGCGGGCAAACGGTGGCTACCCAGAGTGCCGTAGTGCGCCATGAAATTCCTCCTCGTTGTTTATGTAGAGTGACGTGGGGATCGGCGTGAAATCAATCAGACGGGATTCGTAGGACTAGCTATGCTCTTCAGGATATGGAGGTAAGGTGACCCGGCAGATCGACGACGCCCCGCCTCTTCGCTTAGTCAAGGTGTGCTATTTGCAGTCCGTTTCTATGAAAGATGGCTGAGTTTGATGGTGGGTTTTTCCTGCATTGCGTTCAGTTAGTACGCTTAATTATGTATGCGGTCTAAGAGGCTATCTCGCCTAACTTCTTCAAGTCTGGAACTTCTATATCGGGTTGACCTTCCGCCGCTTTGGCTGCTCCTGATCTCGTACGAGACGACGGTCGATTTACCCAGACTGTTGAGATCCCCAGGGACTTGGCCGGAAGCACGTCGTGATAAATGCTCTGCCCGACGTGAAGCCAACGATCCGGCGCGATGCCGATACGTTCCCGAGCCAGTTTGAAAATCATCAGCGATGGTTTGTAAGCCCGAGCCTGCTGCGCGGTAATTACTTGATCAAATTCTATTTCGAGTTTTCGCGCGGAGCCAGCGAACAGATCATCATCAATGTTCGAAATAACCGCAAGTTTGTACTTGCGCTGGAGTCGATGTAGTGCCGCCACGGTGTCTGGAAACGGTTGCCAACTGGGCAGCGAGTTGGGAAGCGAATTAGCTTCCGCATCGCTGGGAGTGAACGCCAGACGTTCTCCGAAGCCGTAAACGACGCTTCGTAACACGTCACGATAGAGTCTAAACTCACCTTGCTCAGCGTCTGCTTCCAGTTCCGAGTAAAGCTCGAGCAATTGTAGGTCGGTTAGAGTCTTTCCATGGATAGCGATAATTGGCCGCATGGCCGAAAAGATGCCGGTTTCCCAATCGATCAGCGTGCCATAACAATCGAAGGTGAGGACTTCAAATTTCGAAAAGTCGAATGTCTTGTCCGCTTGAGAGAAGTTCAATGGGATGCACCTCCCGCGGAAAGAGCCCTAGTACAAACAGAATCCCAAAGGCCCGGGCTGAGCCTTGGGATTGTGAAGTCCTGAAGAAATTTCTTCTTTCTCGTTTTCTATCTAACTTCCAGCGAGTTCGTCAATTTGAAAGTCAACGGTGTCTCCACCGGAAGGACGACATCTTTGTTCCCGGTGAAGGCTGCTCCTGCTCCACCCGCTCCTCCGCCGGCAACTGCGCCAATAGCTGCTCCTTTGCCACCCCCAGACAAGCCACCAATTAATGCGCCCAGAGCCGCGCCGCCGCCAGCCATGACACCCGTCCGCTTACCCTTTCCTTTTTCAATTCTCGACACAGCGGCTGTCTGAATTGTTCGATCTCTACCGTCAACGGTGATCGACGTGAGCTGTAGTTCCAGGCTGGCACCACCGGCGAAGCGGCCCAAGGGCTTGGCATCGACGACTGTCCCAGAAGCCCTGGCCCCGGTGCGAATTACGGTTCGTCCTTCGATCTGGACCGGACTCGACAGCGTAGCCGAGAAATTGTCCCCGGCGTGACTGATCTTGGATCCAACCGCTTGATCCAAGCGGACAGTCAATGTTGTTCCGGCGGGGATGACGATTGCTCTCGGTGGCTCGGGCCTCGACTTCTCAGCCGGTTGAGTGTTGTCAGCAGCCGAGGTTGAGGCGTTATTCGCGTTATTGTCGGCGGGAGCGTTGGTGTCGCCTCCGGTTGTCGAGCTGCTTGGCGTGCTTTTGTTGCAGGCGAAAAGTCCTAAGGACAAGATGAGAGTGAGTGCCAGCAGACGAAATCGCATAGTTCCTCCGATTGAGAGATGTAGCAGAAAACCGCCTCACGCCGCAAATCACTAATGTGCAGGCACGACCGCATAACCAAAAGTTAGCACTAGAGCTTAAGGTCGAAGATTGCCTGATCCGGTAAGATACTCGCCGGTTCCGCAGGTCGGCCGTCATCAGCAGCGCTGGATGACGCTCCTGCCGTAGCTGTTACAGACTTATCTTCTTTCTCAACTTTCTCAACCCCTTCTTTCCTAATCTCTTCGCTTTTGGGCTCTTCCTTCTTCTGGAGGAATTTTTCCGTATTCAGAAGCGAACGTCCCAGCGATGCGTTGTAGCCGGTCCATGCGCTCTCTGCTCCAGCGTCGCGCTCGAAGTGGGCGCGCATGCTTTCCATCTTGGAATCGAGGTCATCGAGGTAATGCAACATGAGCGCCTCGGGAAACATGGGGAGCTTCGGGGATCCGAAATCGTATTGTCCGTGATGACTAATGATGAGGTGTTCGATGCAAGTCTTGAGTTCCTCCGGGAATCCCGGCAGATGCGCCAGTTTGGCCTGCAGCATCTCGAGTTCAATGACCATGTGCCCAAGTAACTGGCCACGCGTAGTGTAGGAAAACGAACGGTTATAGGTAAGCTCGTGAATCTTGCCGATGTCGTGCAAGAATGCGCCAGTCAGGAGCAGATCGCGATTGATCTGCGGATAATTACGAGACACCAGATCACAAGAGCGGAAAAGCGAGACTACGTGATCGAGCAGACCACCAATGTATGCATGATGCAAAGTCTTAGCCGCTGGGGCATTGCGATACGCTCGCGCGATTTCGGGATCGGCCATGAAGGCCTGAACAAGCGCTCTTAGATTCTGATCCTGAAACGTGGCCACGAAGTCGATCAGGGTTTGCCACAGCTCGTCTACGTTTTTCGTAGTTTTGGGAAGATAGTCGGCGAAGTCTACCTCCGAATCTCCCATGCGGCGGAGCTTGTGAATGGTGATCTGAAAGCGGTTTTTATATTTGTTTAGGAGCCCCTTAATCTTTAGATAATCGTCCTGTTCGAACGCGTCGAGAGAGTCTTCGACGTTGTCCCACATCTTGGCTTCGATTTGGCCACATCGATCACCGAGCGTAAGTGCAAGATACGGATCGCCGGTTTTTTTGGGTTTTACCTGCTTGGAGACCACAACGAAGCTGGACGTGATGATCTTATTTTCGTGCGCGATGCATTCGGATAAAAAAAATTCCTTCATAGCGTGGTCGCCTGAGCCCTCCTGGAAAAGTGATGATCTGAATTCCTTCAGGAAGAGTCAGGTCAGCTTAAACTAAATCACTCCAAACTTTTTCTTCTTTTTCTTGAGTTCTTTGGCAGTCGCAGCTTTGGCCGTAGTTTCAACCGGCTTAGTTTCGTTGGGGCTGGCACCGGTATCGACATAACCCGACTTGATATCGATGAATGCATCCTCGCGTAACTTCTTCAAATATTCGCGAAGAGCGGGTTGAAGCCTTTGCATGTACAGCGCATCCTGAACTCGCGGCTCGATTTCATTGAAGGGTGGAATCCCGGCAGCTTGATGATCGGTGACTTTGAGAATCACGAATCCCTGTTTAGTGCGGATCGCATCGGAAACTTCGTCCTTCTTCATGCCGAAGGTCAGGTCTTCGAGTTGCTTGGCCAGAGTGCCCCGCTTGAAGAGGCCCAAATCGCCACCTTGAGCAGCGGTGGGTCCGTCGGAATTCTTTTTGGCAATTTGATCGAAAGCTGCACCCTTCTTGATTTGGGCGAGCAGATCGTGGGCTTTGGCTTCCGCTGCAGCAACCAATTGGGTGTCGTCAGTTGCGCCCGCCGGTTTTTTCTCAGTTGAGATCAAAATTTCGCTGAGTTTGACCTGTTCGGGGCGTTCGAGATCACTTTTGTGCTCGTTGTAAAACGCCATCTCGTCTTCTTTATTGATAGATAACCTAGAGCCGACTTCCTTGCCTATCACCTGCTGGGTAATGATCTGGGTGCGAATATTCTGCTTGAAGTCTTCGAAGGAAACGCCTTGAGCGGTGGCCGCCTTTTCGAGTTCTTCCATGCTGTCCAGCTTCATCTCTTTGCGCATGTCATCGAGTTTCTTGATCAACTCGGTATCAGCGGTGATGCCGAGGTCCTTACCTTTGTCGAGCAGCAGTTGTTGATCGATAAGGTCACGGAGCACATCTTTTTCGCGTTCGGCGACAACTTTGTCGGCATTGGCAGGGTCTTGCTGTTGCGCTTCCTGCTTGAGCTCTTCTTTGCTGTGCTGGTATTCAGTACGAGTAATGATTTGGTTATTTACTCGGGCAATAATCTCTTCCACGACGGTGTCGGCACTGCTGCCGAAAGAAATAGCGATAACACCGGCAAGAACGACGCAGGGGAACAATCTACGCATAAAGGAATTCCTCGACGGTAACGGACAAATTGCAGATTAGCAGGATTCTCCGAAAAACAGCTTTCTCAAATTGTAACTCGGAAAGTCGGCTGCAAGCCACTCCATGCCATCAGAAAGGAGCTTGCGAACATCGTCGCGTCTCGCTGAGGTGGCTCGTCACTCTTGCTCGTTGTGTCGCAGCAGGGCCATCGCAGTTACGTCGTCGTGCGTGGGAGGGGTGCGCATGTATTGTTTCACGCAATCGAGAGTAGCGAGGCAGACTTCCTTTGCGCTCGCCGCAGTAGTGTTCTGAAGGCTTTCTTTCACTCGCGCAACACCCAACTCTTCTTTTTTGAGTTTAGCTTCTACCACTCCGCGTGAAACCAGAAGCAGAACCGCTCCCGGATGTAGCATGACAACCGAGGCGTCGGATGTTGCGTGTGAGAAAAGACCTAGTGGGAGGCCGGTAGCTGGTAACTCGACCACGCCATGCGTATCGCGAACCAGGCCGGGGGTGTGGCCAGCATTGACATAACAGACGACCCCAGAGTTTTCGTTGTAGCAGCCGATAAAGGCAGGACAGGCGCGTACGCCAGCGGATTGCAAAATAGTCCGATTAATTCCGATACATAATCTGAGGATCGCTTCAGATTCGTTAATGTCTTCTGCGGCAAATAGCTCCATCCCCGATGCCCGGAAGGTGCGTTGAGCGGCGGAAAGGAGTAGGCGATTTTCTTCCACTCGCCCCGCCATATCAAGCATGCCGAACAATACCCTATGGGGGCTCACACGGACGAAATCGTAGAAATCGCCGCCCATACGCTGCCCGTAGTACACGGCCGCAAGTTCCGCATTCACCAACTCAGGTACGTTGGCATGAACGGGTTCACGGGGAAGCGGAATTTCGGGTTGAGCGGAAATACCCATCAGCAGCCGACGGGCGAAGTTAGCACAAAAATTGGTGATAGACCAGTGGACAGTGCTCACGGGCATCGACCTACAGATGCTTTATCGGCAAAAAATCAATGGTCTTGATAGGAAGTGGCACCCTGGCCGTCGAGCAGAGAGTTAACGTCCGTAGCGGTTAACGAGATACTGGCGGACTTCGTAATCCAAGTGCTGGTAGTCGGAGTGAATGGTGGTACGTAGGGCAACCTCGGTGGAGCTGCCCTCCCCGAGCATTTTCAGAATATGTTGTACATCGCTCATGCTGTAGGTATCGATGATGTACTGCACTGCCGCCAGGGATTCATCATAGGCCAGAGTCGCTTCCGCTCCTGAGAAACGCATGAAGCTGCCCTCCAGAGCATTGAAGGGAATTTCGCGTTCTTTTTCAAATAAGTCGGCCAAACGGCTTCCACTTGAGGCCAGAGATTTTGGTTCCATAGCTTGAGCTGTACCTTCATTGAGCCACTGTGGGCATCTCCCGGCGGAAAGCTGATTAATGAAGGAGTGCGCCAGTTCATGTTTTAAGACACGAGCGAGCTCCGGGGAGACTGATTCCATCCCTTGGACCGGAATTCGCAACTTACCGTCATTGACTGCGCCAGTCCATGATGCTGCCTGGGTTACGTCAAAGAAGGCTTGATCGGTATAGAGCACAACGGGGATGCTTCTTGGAGAGATCCCGAAGTCGCGCACCAGATCGTCGTAGTCACCTTCTAATGTATTTATTAATTCGCTGCGGAAAGAATTGGACGTCTGCTTGCCTTCGTAACGAATCGTAAAATGACTGCTCTCGCGTTCAGAAAAGTTGGCTTCCACCTTTTCTTCGTGTTCGGCTTTCGCCAAATACTGCTGAACGTTAGTATCGGGTCGAAGCGCCAAAGATTTCTTCCAGGAGCGAATCGCGTCTTGGTTGTGATCGGCGGCAAATTGAGCGTAACCCAATACTGCCAATGCGTCGGGTGACTCGGGTACTAAATGCACTGCTTTTTCGGCAAAAGAAACCGCAGTCTTTGGATCGCCGGTTCGCACCAAGAGCGCTGCATAATAGCTCAGAATGGCCGGATTTTCCGGGTCGGAATGAACGGCTGACTCGAAATGTCCGCGAGCGCTGCCGAAATTTCCGTGCTCGAATTCGTATTTTCCAGCTACGTAATAAGCGGCGGCAGTCTGATCGGGCTTGCCTTGCTTCTCGATCTGGGCGAGAGCGTTTTCATCGACACTATTCCCGTGAACGATTTTGTCGCTCAATTCGAATGGACTCTTGAAGCTGTCAGCGGGAGCGAATACAGGCATATCGTGCTTGGTTTCGGATGAGGCTCGCTCTGGAGGTATGCCGCCGGAGTCGATGTGATCGACCGAGGAAGCTGAGAGCGCATAAGAGTCATCTCCTACTTCGTATTCGACATGTGATCCTTTTTGAGTGACGCGGTCGGCCCAAATAGTGCGTCCATTCTTTAGATGGATTACTTCCGCTGACGCGCGCACAGCTGCGCCTATCACAAGGAAGAGTGATAATAAGGAGATCAGCCGTAATAATGGGGTGACAAATGCGCGCACTTAGGCGCATTCTAAGCCACTGCGAACTCTAGGGCGAAGTGACCAAGGTAATTGGCCAATTTCGGACTTCCTTTCTAACAGCGCTTGTATTGTTTCTCGCCACCGGCGTTGTTTCAAAAAGTTGGGGACAAGCGAAGGCGGGTGATGTGCCTGCCAGTTCTACATCGCAAAGTCATCCGGCGGAAACACTTTATCTGCAATTACGCAGTGTTGGTCTCGATAAATCACGCGTGTATCGCATACGTGATCTATCCATCGATCGTGCGGCTCTCCACATCACATTCAACGATGGCACCATTGCGTTCACGGAGGACGTATTAGGAAGAGTGACTGGGGCATTCTTTGAAGGAGATGGAGAAGCACTGTTGATGCCTCCTAATCAAGTCGAACGCTCCTCAATGGCGCTGTTTACTGGAGCGGCCATACTAGAGCAGAAGTTCTTTACCGCGTATTTTCGCTTCAATGACGATACATTTGGGGATCTTCAGCCTTCGTTAGCTCCCGCCGAGAATTCCTCTGATTTCGTCGCTAAGTGGAACGAGGCTGCTCGCAATCTAGCTCAAGTGGATGCGCTGCGGCTGCTCATAACCTTTAGCCAATTTCTGCCGCTCGAAGGACTCCAAAACGAAGCCAGCGTTCCGACAAACAACGGCACAACTTCAGCTTCGAAAAATCAAGACCGAATGCTCTCGGTCAGATTGCAAAGTCTCAAGCTGGGCACGTTTGATCTTCATTACGATTCCAACTCACCAGAACAAATTTGGGCAGGACAGCTGAAGGTACAAAATGGGCAGAGCTATTACGACGTGTGGGCTTCGTTCTCTGAGAAGTCTTCTGGCCGCCGCCGTTTGTCCGATGAAGAACCGATCACCGATGTTGCGTCCGAGGCAGGGAGATCAGATGTCATCGACGTAGCGCAGTACACAATAGAAGCGCATATTCATCCGCCCACGGAACTCGATGCGGAAGCAACACTCCAGGTAGAAATCAAACAGGAGGGACAGCGCGCCCTGCCATTTGAGCTATCAAGATTTCTGAAGATTAAGCAGGTGGATGCGGATGGCCATCCTGTGGAGTTCATTCAAAATCAAGCCTTAGAGGGAACACAAGTCGCACGACGAGGGAACGACATCGTCGCCGTAGTCTTGCCGGCGCCATTGAAAAATGGTCAACGAGTGAAACTGCGCTTCATCTATGGGGGCGAGGTGCTTTCGCAGGCTGGCGGCGGATTGCTTTACGTTGGAGCTCGCGGGTTATGGTATCCGAATCGAGGACTTGCGATGTCGAATTTCGATCTGGAGTTCCACTATCCTTCTGGTTGGACTCTGGTGGCAACGGGAAAACAGGGACAGTCTAGATCCACCGCAGGTTCGACCGCGAATGAGCAAGTGAGTCGCTGGATTTCTGAACGTCCAATTCCTTTGGCCGGATTTAACCTCGGCAAATATTCGCATGTAGTTGCTCATGCAGGGGGCGTGAAGGTTACAACGTATGCTGCGGCGGACGTGGAGCGCGATTTCCCCAAACCACAGGTACCCATAGAACAGCCAGAATTGCTGAGGCCACCAGGGACAAGAACACCAGAGTTTCGTCTGGCTCCAATCCAACCTTCTCCAGCGAGAAATGCGCAGGTAATCGCAGACCACTCGGCGCAGGCAGTCCAGGCATTCTCTCGCTGGTTCGGCGCTTATCCGTATGATCAACTGTCACTTACTCAGATGCCCGGAGTGGTGAGTCAAAGCTGGCCGTCACTCATCTATCTTTCCACCTTCTCGTTTCTTACAGCGGAAGAGAAATCACAACTGAAGATGGATCCGGTCAGAATCGTGCTTACGGATGCGGTCGTTGCGCATGAAACCGCTCATCAGTGGTGGGGCGATTCTGTTACCTGGGGCGACTATCACGACCAATGGATAATGGAGGCGCTGGCTAATTACAGTGCTCTGATGCTGCTTGAGTCCGAAAATCCGGCGAAGTTCCGGATGGCTATGGAGAAATACCGGGATGACTTATTGCAGAAGAACCAGACAGACAAGCGAGTCATGGATTCCGGTCCGATAACACTCGGAACGCGACTGTCGTCTTCGCAATTTCCTGATGGATATGAGGCAATCAGCTACGGACGGGGAACTTGGCTGCTTCATATGCTTCGCTCCATGATGCGGGACGGTGAGGAAAAATCGGCGCTGCGAGTTCGTCGGGACGGAAGGCTGGAAGTTTCGGACGAACCATTTTTCAAAGCATTGCGCAAACTTCGTGAGCAGTATCAGGGAAAGTCAATCAGCGTTCGACGAGCTTTTTCAGGCTTTTGAAGAACAGTTGCCGCGTTCGCTTTGGTTCAATGGGAGGAGATTCGCTGGATTGGTTTTACCAAGGATGGGTGAACGGAACCGCTGTTCCGAGCTTGGAAGTCGCTGGTGTCAAATACGTCCCAAAGGGTGGAATGAATCTGGTTAGTGGAACCATCTTGCAGAAATCCGCACCTGACGATCTTGTGACCTCGGTTCCTATCTATGCGCTGGTTGCGGGAAAGAATATTTTTCTTGGAAGAGTTTTCGCTGATGGCCCTGAAACCCAATTTCATTTCACTGCTCCAGCAGGTACACATAAGGTCGTAGTTGATCCGAACCACACGGTGTTGACGCGAGCTCGGTAGAAATTCTTACACTCTGTTTCAGATCAGGATTCATTCCCGAAAATCTGCCTCTATATTTCCCGAAACAATTCTCTTGATCGTTTGCACCATGCCTCTCGTTTTAACTAAGGTGCCAACCCGTTGTCTTCATTGAAGCAAAAGCTTTACGCATCGCGGCGCACTTTGGATACCCGAATGCAGCTATCAATCAATAGATTGTGAGGCGATGTGCGAAGAGACGTTCATCGGACGAAAATTAGGGCGAAGGCCGTCGCGATACCTGTTGCTTGTAAGATGGCCGAAGAAAGTCAGACCATTCTGATCGTCGAAGACGAAGATTTCGTAAGAGAAGTAACATGCGAAGTTCTTAGCTCGTCCGGGTACGTTGTTTTGACCGCTAAGAATGCGGCCGAAGCGAAAGAGCTACTTCAACAATCGGCCATCTTGCCGCAGTTGTTGTTGACCGATGTCGTTCTGCCAGATCAGGACGGATGCGATCTTGCGCGAGATATTTCTGCGATCAATCCCGATCTCGTAGTCGTTTTCATGTCCGGATATCCCAAGAATATCGTGAGCCAACGATTATCCCAGCAACACTCGACGTATTTGGCGAAACCATTTTCAGCGCGTTCTTTACTGGCGACGGTGCGAGGCGTACTAGAGCAGTCGAAGGTTGGCCGGCAGGCACTCAAGTTAGTTGCGGCAGGTGGTGATAGTTGGTAGCGAGCATGATCTGTTCAGGAATTTGGGGTAGTGGGAACGACTCTTTCCAGCACACCATTTTCTGCACAGGAGCGTGGCATTCCGTAGACAGTACAGCTAGCCTCATCTTGCCCTACCGTCAAACCGCCTTCGCGGTTAATAGCGCGCATACCTTCGACCCCGTCGGCTCCCATTCCTGTCATGATTACTCCCATGCATAGTCCGCGGAATACATCTGCCGCGGAGAGCATCATCACGTCGACCGACGGACGGTGCAGGGTGCCTTCCGGAGAGTAGGAGAGACGAATCGCAACTTTTGAAGCTGTCTTCCGCGCAAATGTCATGTGTTGTCCGGCAGGTGCGATGTATACGTGGCCGGGTTCAATAAGTTCATCGTGAAGGGCTTCACTGACTTTCACTTTGCACAGGTTATCAAGGCGACGGGCGAAAGGCCCGGTAAAACCCTTCGGCATGTGTTGCACGATTACGACACCGACAGCCAAGTCAGAGGGTAATAGCGGCAGGATTTCCTGCAAGGCTTTGGGGCCGCCGGTAGAAGTCCCCAGCGCGACCAGGCTGGGCAGTGAATGATGCGCCGTGTGTTGATGTATTTTCGCTGGAACACTTGCCATAACAGGGCGGCGGGCAATGCGCGTTGCGTTGCGTCGCCGGCCGCTCTCGGCTGCGGCTTTGACTTTCAAGATTAGGTCATCCCGAATCTTTATGATGTCTAACGACACATAGGAGTGTTGTTTCGGAAGGCAATCGAAGGCCCCCAGGCTTAGGGCTTCCAGCGTGGTTTCCGCGCCCTCCTGGGTAAGTGAGCTCACCATGATCACGGGCCGGGGGGAATCCCGCATAATTCGTTTCAAGGTCTCGATGCCATTCAGTCCGGGCATTTCTACATCCAGAGTGACGACGTCGGGGTTCAAAGACGTAATTTTCTCTAGAGCTTCGAGTCCAGTCTGTGCCGTGCCACTTACGTGCAAAGCCGGATCCGATTCGATCATCCGCGTAAGCGCGGTTCGCGTGAAGGCGCTGTCATCTGCAACAAGAACGCGAATCAACCCCTGGTGTTCTTGCTGAATAGTCATTGTGGGGTGCGGTACATGACTCCTACTAGTCGATGTACTTCCTCCATGTATGCGTCTAATTCGAATGTGAAGCGTGCCCAATCGAAAGTCTGCAGGGCGGGGCACTCTTGCAACAAAAGGGCAAAGCCTGGTTCCTCGACGAAGTTAACCTGACGCTGTTCATCGTAGCCGTATCCAATGCCACCCATGCGGCACAGCAAATCACTGAGTGCAACGAGAGCAACTAGATCGCGGTGATCCGGCGCATTTTGGGGATCGTGATGGAAGGTAACTGAGGCCAAAAGATCGGGAGTGAGGTGCCACTTGTCCGCTACGGATTTTCCGGTCTCGGCGTGCGTGAGACCAAGTACTTTCTTTTCCGCTTCATGAAGAGGAATGTGCTCGGCTTGGGCCAACTGCAAAGCTTCATTGAATTCCTTTGGAATGATCCACAGGTGAGCCACGATTCCGATGTCGTGCAGCAAGCCTCCGAGGTAGGCCTTTGCGGGATCGGCGAAACCGATTTTCCGTGCGAACTGGCGGCAAACCAGAGCACAGGCTAGAGAATGTTCCCAGAAGACAATGGGATCAATATCCATTTTTCCTTTCGGCACAAGTGTCAGCACCGAACACGATACCGCTATGTCTCGCATACGCTGCATGCCTAAGGCGATGACTGCGCTGCGCACACTGTCTACTGTTTGCCAGCGTCCGAACATGGGGGAATTAGCCATGTGGAGACACTGGGCGGCGAGCGATTTATCTTGCGAAATCAGTTCCACAACTTGCTGTACTTCCAGGCGGTCCAGCGGCTGCTCTAGATATTTGAGCAATGGGGCGAGGACGACCGGGATGGTCGGCATGTGGACCAGCCCGTCCAGCTTTTTCCGCAACATGTCTTGGGGCTGATTCTCCATATGTCACCTCACGCCCGGCAGTTGCCTTTTTCAGATTTGACGTATGCAGTTGCTGCTGGCAAATGCACCAGGCGAAAATCGTCACTGACTCCATACAGAGACTCGGAATGACCTAAGAACAGATATCCGTGAGGAAGAAGGTTGCTATAAAAATGCTGGATGACGCGGCGCTTCGAGAGAACATCGAAGTAAATCAAAACGTTACAGCACAGAATTACGTCAATGCCTTTCATGAAGGCCATGCGCGCCTTGTCGAGCATATTGACTCGAGTGATGTTGACGCGATCTTTTACATCGGGATTCACTTGCAGTCCTTCGCCGCGGTTCAGGAAATACTTAGATTTGAAGTATGGAGTGAGATTACGCGTGCTGTATTCTCCGTATAGCCCTTGCTTGGCGTGGGCTACAGAGCGTTCATTTAAATCGGTGGCGATGATTTCGAAAGTCCATCCCTTGAGCTTTGCCGCTGTCTCTTCGAGCAGCATCATGCTTAAGGTGTAGGGTTCTTCCCCGGTTGAACAGCCTGCACTCCAGATTCTCAAATGCTTCAACGATAACTTAGCTCTTGCTTCGACGATCCGGGTGAGAACAATGTTGCGAAGAGCCTCCAGTTGCGGTTGATTGCGGAAGAAGCAGGTTTCCCCAATTGTAATTTCGTTAAGCAAGCTGACCATTTCAGCCTGGCGTATTGGCTTAATTGTTAAGCATTCATAGTAATCGTGAAGCGTACTCACTCCGAGCACCTGCATTCGTTTCAAGCAGCGGTCTTCTAACATGCGGAGTTTGTTGTCTGGTTGGAAAATTCCCGCCACTTGATAGATCACATCGCGAATCTGAACCAGGTGAGCACTTGGCGGTGCGTCGGGCCGGTCTGAACGCGCGGGCGTGGCAGCGGTGCTCATCATTGCAGGACTTCCTTATGCAGAGATGTAGATTGCTCGGCCGAGGCCAGTAGGCCGGCTGGATCCAGCACGAGACGAACACGACCGTCACCGCTAATGGTGGCACCCGCGATACTGGAACAATTGTGAAGATAGCTGCCCAAAGGTTTGATCACAGTTGATTCCTGACCCACAAGATGATCGACCAATAGCGCAACCCGTCTGTCGCCGATGGCAAGGATTACAACCTTTTGTCCGTCATCTCCGTTATTGTCCATCTTTGCAGCGAACATTCTTCCTAACCGCAGTAGCGGAAGAGTTTGGCCGCGAAGCTGCAGGACTTCATTTCCTTCCATCTGATGAATTTCATCGGCTCGAATCTGCGAAGTCTCCACCACCGAACGGAGTGGCAAGCCATAGATTTCATCCGACACTCCTACTAAAAGCACGGGCAGAATCGCTAACGTAAGGGGAACTCGTAAGGACACGGTTGTGCCCTTCCCGAGTACGCTATCCAGTTCAATAGAGCCGTTCATCCTTTTCAAATTTGAACGCACAACATCCATACCGACGCCTCGGCCTGAAAGATCGTTGACTACTTCGGCAGTACTGAAGCCGGGAAGAAAAATGAAGTCCAGAATCTCGCGTTTATTTAGACCACGTGCCCGCTCTGCCGTCACCAAGCCTCTTTCGATTGCTTTGCGGACAATCCGATCGGGATCTATCCCCGCACCGTCGTCACCGACCGCAACGATGATCTGATCGCCTTCCTGCCGAGCTTCCAGGCGAATCGTGCCGTGTCTAGGTTTTCCAGTTGCAGCACGGACATTTGGCTTTTCGAGTCCATGGTCGAGTGAGTTACGCACCAGGTGAACCAGCGGGTCGCCGATAAGTTCCACCATGGTTTTATCGACTTCGGTTTCCTGGCCACTGACCAGCAGCTCCACTTCTTTTTTCACTGTACGTGCGACGTCCCGTACCAAACGAGGGAACTTGCGGAACACTGCGTCGATGGGAACCATTCGAGTCTTCAGCCCAGCGGTTTGCAGTTCTTCGGTGATGAAGCTGAGCCGGGCGGCAGACTGGCTGAGAGCGGAATCCAAATCTTCGAGATTTAGACGGCGAAAGTTTAAGTCGCGTGCCAATCGCATCAGGCGATTTCTCTCGAGCACTAGCTCGCCCACGAGATTGATTAATTCATCGAGCTTACGTACATCCACTCGCATGGTCTGAGCGCCAGCGTTAGCGTCAGCAACCTGGCGACGAGCTTGCGCGTCACTGCTCTCTGTAGTGGGAACTCGGTCAGTTATCTTCTTGGGCTCGAGTGAAGCGATTGTTTCGGGAGATGGGTTTTTTGTGCTGGAAATTGTGGAATCTGCAGGTTCAACTACCGCGACTGGCAGGGAAGCTTGAGTCGGATTTGTTTGTACGTGTTTGGATGGTTTCTGTGCTGCCTCTAGTTCCGCAACTAAGTTATCGATTGCATACGTTTTGAGCCCGCCTGCACGTATGTCGCTGAGCATGTGGCCAAGCTGGTCCCGCGTGCTGAGCAGCGCATCCATCATTCGTTTCGTGAGTGTGATCTCGCCTCGGCGGAGATCGTTAAGAACGTCCTCTGCGCGATGCCCTAACCTGACGATAGGTTCAAATCCCAGAAAGCCCGAGGTGCCCTTTATGGTGTGCAGTGCACGAAAAATCCGATTTAGGAGATCGGCATTATTTGGAGTGGACTCTAGAGTGACCATATCCTGGTCCATGCGTTGCAGCAGTTCCTCTGATTCCACCAGGAACTCCTGAATCATCGCCGGATCTTGTAAGAAATCGTTGTCCACGTTTGTGCAGTTCCTTCGTTGTGAGCGTGCGGATAGCCTTTAAGCGTGCGCCATTTGAGCGGCACTCAACTCTTCGGAGTCGCTCATCAGACGATCGACATCGAGCAGAATGAGCAACCGATTATCGAGCTTGCCGACGCCCGAAACGTATTCGCGCTCGACTTTCCCCAGCCGGGGAGGTGGTTCCACTGTGTCAGCTGGAATGCGAAGAACTTCCGAGACGGAGTCCACGATAAAACCGAGCACTGTGCCTTTCACCTCAATCACAACAATGCGTGTCTGTTTGTCGTGGGCGAGTTCCTCAAGTCCGAAACGCTTGCGTAAGGCGATCACTGGAATCACCTTGCCCCGCAGATTAATCACGCCGTCGACAAACTCAGGGGAATTTGGAACCCGAGTTAGCTGCTGCACACGGATGATTTCCTGCACTCGTAATATGTTGAGGCCGAACTCTTCTCCGGCGATGTGGAAACTGACCAGCTGCAGTAATTCACGATGCCCCTGCCCAGAGTCGTGAAGACCCATCACGCTGCTGGAGTTTTGGTTGACCATATTGGGCGATGCCATTGTATTTCTCCTTAAATCTTGAAATCTCAAATGTCACTTGCCTGTTTCAATAACCACCTGTTCGCATCCGCTTCAATGAGCTCTTGCAACAAGCGACTTCATGGGCACTCGGTCGCTATGTTGATTCGACTCTTCTGCTGGCCGTCTGTAGCTACTCTCTTGTTCATTCTTGTTTTTGTTGAGCTTGAAATTTGCGACCATATTCTGCAGGTCCAGAGCTAGTCCGGACAGATCTTGGCAAGCCTTAGCAGATTGTTGCGCGCCACTGGCAGATTCATTTACCAGTTTGGCGATCTGTTCCATGTTGTGATTAACTTCTTCTGACGCGCTGGATTGTTCGGTTGCTGCCGTAGCGATTTGAGTGATCATCTCTCCTACCTGCTCGGACATCTGAATGATCTCCTTTAATGAGTCGCCAGCCCGCGAAGTAAATTGGACGCCCTCTTCGACTTCTGATGTGCCCTGTTGCATGGCAATAACTGCTGTCCGGGTCTCGCCTTGAATGTTGTTAATCATTTGGGCGATCTCTTTAGTCGCAGTAGTCGTGCGCTCGGCCAACTTTCTTACTTCATCGGCCACTACGGCGAAACCTCTACCCTGTTCGCCGGCTCGCGCCGCTTCAATAGCGGCATTAAGTGCCAGCAAGTTGGTTTGATCGGCGATATCGTCAATAACACCAGCAATTCGCCCAATCTGGTCGGAACTCTTGCCCAATTCGTCCATCTTCTTGGCTGTACTTTCCACCGAATCGGCGATTGTGTGCATCTTGTGAAGGGTCTGTTCCACAATCGCACCACCTTGGCGCGCAGTGTCGGCGGCTTGGCGGGAGGCTTCCGCAGCTCTAGTGGAGTTTTCCGAGACTTGCATGACAGTTGAAGACATCTGCTGCATTGCGGTTGCGACTTGTCCGGCTTGGTCTTTCTGTGTTTCGGCGCCCTGCGATTGTTGCGCAGCGGCAGAAGAAATTTCTTCGCTCGCGCTGGCTACATGCTCAGCCGTGTCGGCGATAGACCGAATTAATCCATGCAAATTGTTTTTCATGCCGTTCAGCGCCATACAAGCCTGACCAATTTCATCGCTCGAAACTATTTCCATGTCCTGGATCGCAAGATTATTGGCTGCGATCTCTTGCAGCATGCAGAGCATGCCGAATACATTGCGGCTAACAGAGCGCACGATAAACGTTGAGGTGATCACGCCGAGTACTAGACCAGAGACGACCAAACCCAGGGTGACAGTTTGATTGAAGGACTCAGTCCGGTGTTCATTGGCGAGACTCATCTCTGCGTGCTGGCCTTCCCGAGCTTCCAAGGCGTCGCAATCCTCCACTACTCGCCTCATGGCTTCTTGTGCGGGGAGGCTGAAGGCCAGGTCTGAGGATTCGTAGGCACGGCTTTGTCGTCGTAACGAGATCTCCTGATCAGTAATAACGGACATGCTATCAGTGCTCTGTTGGATTTTCGCCAGCATCGTCCTGCCAGTTTCGGTAACTAACTCGCGTCTGATTTCGGCAATGAGTTGCGTGCTTTCTTGCTTGGCTTGGTCGTATCGCTGTATCGCTGCTTCTTCGCCGGTAAACGTATAGTCATTGGCTGCCCTAATCTGTTTCCGCACCGTGTTCTCGATGGAAATGGCAAGCTCTTTTGTTTTGAGCGCGCTATTGACTTCTTCCGCGCTGGAAACCAGACGCTTGCCCGCGTAATAGTCGAAGCCGCCGCACAACACCAGCAAGAACAAAAGCAAGCCGGAGCCGAGTGCCAGCCTAATCTTCAAACTCAACTTGCTCATTCGCGCCTTCTTTTAAACGGAAAAATCGCCAAGTGCTTTTAAACTGTCGAACTTCGGTGCTCAAGATAGCGGGCCTAAACAACAAGGTGATTATCGGCAGAGGGAGCAGAAACATTAACGGTACTGATGGATGCAGTCGGTGCAAAGAGATTCCATCCTCGAGAACGCAAACGGAGCCTTGGGGGATTCGGGAAATCCGTAAGCCGAGGCATCTCGCTACAAAAAGTCGAGCGACTCTCTCAACGTCCAGCCCGTGCAGCAGACGTTCTCATCGGGCGTTCCTCTTCGTGCGATCGCAAGAGATGATGAGCGCGGTTCGGGCTCGCTAGTTTGCGTCCATTGTCTTGCCGGTTTTCATGCTTCGAGCTGTCTTCCAGCTTGAACTTGCTAACCATGTTCTGCAGATCGAGGGCGAGGCCGGAAAGGTCCTGACAAGCTTTAGCGGATTGTTGAGCGCCGTCTGATGACTCTCTGACAAGCCTCGCAATTTGCTCGATGTTGTTATTGATCTCCTCGGAAGCGCTGGATTGCTCAGTTGCAGCAGTCGCGATGTGAGTGATCATTTCTCCTACATGCTCCGACATATGAATGATCTCCTTGAGCGAATCTCCGGCTTGTGAAGTAGATTTCACCCCATCTTCCACCTGTTTCGTTCCAGCTTCCATGGCCGTCACGGCAGACTTGGTTTCGTCTTGAATGTTCTTGATCATCTGAGCGATTTCTTTGGTCGCGGTTGTCGTGCGTTCCGCCAGTTTCCGGACTTCATCGGCTACGACTGCAAACCCCCGCCCTTGCTCCCCCGCTCGGGCGGCTTCGATGGCTGCATTCAGTGCCAGCAAGTTTGTCTGGTCGGCGATATCGTCGATTACCCCCGCGATGCGTCCGATTTGATCAGAACTCTTTCCCAATCCTTCCATCTTTTTTGCAGTGCCACTAACGGAGTCGGAAATAACCCGCATCTTGGTTAAAGTGTCTTCAACGATGCTTCCGCCCTTGCGGGCCGTCTCCGCAGCTTCTCGGGAGGCATCGGCCGCCTTATTGGAGTTTTCGGAAACCTGGAGAACGGTGGACGACATTTCCTGCATCGCGGTGGCGACCTGGGACGTTTGATCTTTTTGCGTCTCCGCGCCTTGAGATTGTTGACTGGCGGCGGAAGAAATTTCCTCGCTGGCGCTGGCAACATGCTCTGCTGTGCTTGCGATCGATTGGATCACGTCCCTCAAACTGTTTTTCATCTTATTGATTGCCCTTGTCAGGTCGCCCAGTTCATCGTTGCTCTTAATTTGCAGATCGTCTCGCGTTAAGTCTCCTGCCGCAATGGCCTCAGCTTCAACCAAGACTGATAAAGTTGCATTCACAATTCCGCGGCTCAGGACAATCGCCACAAAGACTCCGATGCCCAATGCCGCGAAGGTGGTTACTGTGATCGTCAAATTGAGTGAGTTATTCTGCGCATGCAACTCTTCCTTCGTTTTCGTCAATAGCTCGACAAATGAATCCGCGATACCTCCAAGCGATTGCTTAATGGCCTCGGTGATTGGAGTAGCTTGGTCGGCGAATTCATTACCTGCCTTGATGACATCGCGCTCGTTCCCCATCGAATGATTTATCGCATTCTCCTGAGCCTCGTGAAGCAAAGGAAGTTGCTGCTTCATGGAGGCCAGACGATCACGGTTTGCCTGAAGGGTCCATTGGGGCGCACTTTCATCTAATTGCGCAACTTCTTTTTCGATGTCGCCCCAAGTTCCATCGAATAACTTCTTCGCCGCATCTCTCCTCGCTGCTTCGGTTCCCGCGAGAATTATCTGGCGGCCTTTGCTCTGCGTCTGATTCAGATCCCGCTGCAACCTTCTAGTGGTCTCAAGCGTCGGGTAACCCCGCGCAAATGCCAGGTCTTGGGTTTCTCTGATGTCGGCTGATTTCATGTACGCCACAATAGTGCTGAACAGCGTCAAGGCTAAGATCGCTCCAAAGCCCAGGCCCAGTTTTTTCCCAAGTGTAAGTTTCATTTCTTCGTCCTCCGTAAAGTTTGCGAAATCAGGCCTGCGGGAAATATTCGATTGCTCAATGTTGTATTGATCTTTCCGGGTGGGCTGAATCCTCATTGCCCCGTTTCAACAGGACGACCATTTCCCTCCGGTTGAACGACAGATATTGTCATCGGCATAAGAGACGTGAACATTAACGGAGTAAAACGAAGACAATCTGCGGCGATCAGATTCGCATCAGTGTTACTTTTCTTCAGTAGCTCTACTTTCTCAGAATGACAATATCGACTCGCCGGTTCAACGCCCGACCTTTTTCGGTATCGTTGCTGGCGATCGGATGATATTCCGAGTATCCACCCGCGGATAATCTCTCGGGGCCGAATCCATATTTAACAATCAGGAGGCGGATGATTTCCGTGGCCCGTGCCGTAGAAAGCTCCCAGTTGGATTCAAATGCCGGATTGTGAATCGGTACATTGTCGGTGTGACCTTCGATACGAAGGCGATAAGGATGTTGCTCAAGTAACGATGCCATGCGGCCAAAAGCGGGCTGCGAATTAGCCTTTGCGCCAGCTGATCCGCTGTCAAAGAAACCCACTTCGCGAAGACTGACGACAAGACCATCGGGTCCATTGCTGAGCGCGACTTCTCCACGGGCGATCTCTTTGGCAAGTGCTTTTTCGAGATCTCTCTGCAGGGCGGTCAAATCCCCGTTTTCCTCTGGCGTGGGGAGCACCCCTTCGTGAGCGGGGGAGATAACAGGCCCTGGCAGGTCGGACAGTACAGGCAACTTCGTTGCAGCTCCAGGCATGACTCCTAATTCCTGAAAGGCGGCTTGGATAGCTTGCGCCAACTTGCCAACTTTTCGTTTGTCCACCTGCGCCGTAGAATAATTCACATAGACGTCTACAACGTTCGTGAGGTGTCGAACGATAAATTCCAAACGTGTTCGATGATCATGGCCCGAGTCACTCGCCGCCCCGCATTGCGCATGAAGTACTCAAGCAAAGCGAACTCTTTGGAGGTGAGTTCAATTCGTCGCCCGGCACGTTCGACCTTCCTCTCCACGCGATCAAGTTTCAAATCATCCACCGCCAAGGTGGATTCCGCTGGTAGATGGCTCCGACGAAGCAGGGCGCGGATTCGGGCCGAGAGTTCGGAAAAGGAAAACGGCTTGCCCAAATAGTCATCGGCTCCCATATCAAGGCATTGAACTCGATCTTCGATTCGGTTTCGCCCCGTCAGCACCAGCACCGGCACGCTCGGTTTTCGGGTGCGGAGATACCGCAAGATTGAGACGCCATCGAGCCGTGGAAGGCTGAGATCGAGCATGATCAAGTCGTAATCCAACTCGCCAGCCATGGCCCGCGCTTGTTCGCCATCCGATGAGACATCAACGGCATAATGTTCGGCTTCAAGGCCTTTCTTGACAAAGCTGGCAAGGGCGGAATCATCTTCAGCTATAAGAACGCGCATAAGAGTTGTCTAATTAGAGTAATCGATTATTAAGTAAGAACCGTCTTGCCACAAGGCATTGCCGCATGCACGAAGGTCTCAAGTTCCCACATTAGGAAGGGGCGGTCTAAATTCAGATCGTTGTTCGCAAATTTGTATGGGGAACCTGCGCCGCCACTCACGCGGAATCTCAATGGATGGGGATAATTCAATGATCAGGTGCTGACTAGCCTTTACAGGCGGAGGGTTCTCGGGTAGTGAACATTTCGCAAAAGAGAACGCTGCAGTCGTTGTTCGTGCCTGGAAGCCTGTTTCTGCTGGTCGCTGTTGCCATTCTCTACGGTGGGTTTATTGCGATCTCTGCTCCTGCGATCAATTTTTATTACTATGCGGCTTTCGCCGCAGGGATTTTGCTGGCGTGGCGTTTTGGTTCCAGCCGGATTCTGTTTGCGCTAGTCACTATTTTCCTGGCTAATCGTGCCGTCGACTTCTTCTCCGCTGGACGAAGCCTTCCAACTGGACCCGGACGCATCGCTCTCGAAGCCGTTGCCCTCTTAGTTCCCATCAATTTCATCGTCATCGGCTTCATGCAAGAACGAGGCTTGAGCCTGGCGGTCGTTGCACCACGCGCCGCTTTGTTGTTTTTTGAATCGGTATTTGTAGCCGTCATCTGTCGAGTTGGCGATGGCGCTGGACCTCCATTTCTGCATTGGCACATATTTGCTAAGACATTATTCTTCTGGACGAAACTTCCCCAACTCGGCCTGCTCGCGTTCGTAAGCGCCTTCACAATCTTGTTACTTCAATTCATGTTGCAGCGCCAGCCGTTGGGAAGTGGGCTGGTGTGGTCATTGGGGTCCGCGTTTCTTGGTCTACAGGCGGGCGGCACGGGAAAGATTGCTTCTGCATATATAGCCACCGCTGCGCTGATTCTGCTCACTTCGATTATTGAGAACTCATACGTGCTCGCCTATCACGATGAACTCACGCATCTTCCTTCACGGCGCGCCTATAACGAGGCTCTGCTCCGACTAGATGAGCCTTATGCCATTGCGGTCGTAGACATTGATCACTTCAAAAACTTCAATGATACCTATGGACACGACACCGGCGACCAAGTGCTACGTTTGGTGGCGGCAAAGCTCGAACAAGTAAGCGGAGGAGGGCAGGCATTTCGCGTTGGAGGAGAAGAGTTCTCGGTATTATTTCCGGGAAAGCGCATGAAAGAGGTGGTGGAACATCTGGAGCTGTTAAGAGAAACGATCGAAGGTGCCGTGTTCCGGGTGCGCGCCGGCTTGGAGCGTCGCCAAAGTCCTCCTCGTGCGCCGGACCGAAGAGCCTCGGCACGCAAATCCACGTCCGCTCGCAAAGTTCCAATCAAACCAATCAGCGAAAATCTCTCTGTGACCGTCAGCATCGGAGTCGCCGAACCGGCAAATAGATTGCGCGAAGTAGAAGAAGTAATTGAAGCAGCGGACAAGGCGCTTTATCGTGCCAAGCGTGCCGGCCGCAATCGAGTGGAAACGGCCTCAGCCAGTCGTGTTCGGTCGTCTGCGGCAAGCCGCATCACCGCGTGATTATTTCGGCAGCCTCAAATCAGAAAAAGAGCGTGGCTTTCAAACCCGCGTAGTTTCCGCTCGCGCTTTCATGTCGTATCGCGCCATTGCCAGCTCGATAATTTCGCCGATCAACTGAGTGTAGGAACGGCCAGACGCTTTACCCGCCATCGCGAATTCATGCTTGCTGGAAAGCCAGGGATTTGGATTCGCTTCAATCACATATACTTCGCCCTTTTCAGACAGCCGCATATCAATGCGACCGTAATCCCGTAACTTCACTGCCCGATATGCGCCAAGAGCGGTTGCCGTCAAGCGGGAGACTGTGTCTTCATCAAGATTTTCAGCGAGACTGGATTTCGTGAGCTTGTGTGCCTGTGTATCCTTTTCAAATTTCACATCGTAGCTCGCGATTTTCGGAGTGCCTTTAGGTAATCGCGATAAATCAAGCTCAACCAGCGGCAATGTCTCAGTATTTTCATAGCTGCCCAGAATGGCTGCATAAATTTCGCGGCCTTCGATGTATTCCTCAATCAGCGCGGGAGAATCGAATTCGTCTTGAATGTATTCAATGCGTTCCATCAATTCTTTGACGCTGTGAACGACGGCGTCGGCATTGATTCCGATCGATCCGTCCTCCCATATAGGTTTCACAATCAAAGGGAACGCAATGTCATGGGCATGGTCGATCTTGCCACGGTAGGAAGTTGCGAAGTAAGGTGTGCGAATCCCATGAAACGCGAACATCTTTTTGGCCGTTCCTTTATCTTGTGCCAGAAAGTGCGCGTGCGGTCCTGCGCCCGTATAAGGCAACTGCAAGAGATCCATATAAGCGGCGATGTTCATCTCCTTCGTGTCATCACCAGCGAAGGATTCCGTCAAATTAAAAACCAGATCAGCGCCACAATCTTCGAGCGAACGAAGACACTTCGTGCTTCCGTCCAACACTTGATAAAAGGGATGATGGCCTAATTTTTCGAGCGCCTCGAAAATCTCCTCCCGATCTTCTTTTTCTTTCCTTGTTTTTCTGCTCGTTTTACGGCCGCGCGGGATCGGCTTCTCCTCAATTAATTCAGCTGTCGCTACCTCCTCCTGCCAAACGTCGTAGAGAATAGCGATCCTAAGCTTTCTAGTGTCCATGCCTGTCACCACGATTTCCTTTCATCGCCAGTCATCGACCCAAAACTCATGGATGAACAAACTTTCCGCGTGCCATAGAAGTCATTGCCAGCGCCGTTGCATAAGCGGTGACATTTGTGAGGTGTTCCGATTCGCGACTCAGATCTGCCACCAGGCGCAACTCGCCCAGCCTCTTCTCAATGACTTCAACCAACCGCTTAATCAACGGACGCTGCACACCTGTCCAGTAGGCAATTTTGTCGACTACTAATTTGCGTCGTGCGTGCAGGAACGTGTTAGCCGCGATCGCTCCTTTGCGCCGTTTGGAAGAATTAAAAATGTCTGCTAAGTCGGCGTCGAGTGCCAAATCTACAATCGGGATTTCCTCCGTAGACCTTTGATAGAACTCGGCGACCGTCGTTTCCATTTCATCAACCGTGATGTCTGGATGTCCGCGCCGTCGCAACGGTTCGGTGTTGCTCAACTCCCGGCCGATCCGATCCATATAGCGGAGTTTTGCCATCGCGCCCCACCCTCTATATTTTTTCTTCCAGGCGGAACGGGGCGTGAGCCACACGGCAAAGGTTTCAGCGAAGTCCTCATCAGGATGCTTTTGCGCATACCATCCCGCCATGTGACGCACAAAGTTTTTTGAGAAGGGAACTGGGCGGTAATAGTCGCGATAAGGGCGGCGGAAGGAGCCAAATAATTGTTTCCATTCCGGCGTCTTATGCAACTTGTATGCGTAATTAAACGCATGCCCCGCTTCATGTCGCAAATACATCATGATCTCGCGCGCATCCTCCAGATCATTCATTTCCTTCTCGAGCGATGCTAGTTCAGCATTCGCCAGATAGAAGGGAATACCAATCACCGGTTCTCCGGACGGGCAGCCCCATTCGTCACTCAAATAGCAAGGCGGCCGAAATTTCATTAATCGTTTTTGCTCGAGCTCGCGGTAAAGCTGCTGTACAAACCGCTGCAGCGCAGAACCTTCAATCGTGAGGTTCAAGTCGCGAATCCGTTTCGCGAGCGGATCCTGCAAGTCCAACCGTGATGGTTCAGTTTCGTTCACGAGATCGCAAGAGGAACGCAAGCTGCGCTGCGACAGACTTGGGAGAGTCAAAAAGTAAAGACAGTCTGCTGCAAGCGTATAGAGTAGCAAGCGATAGAGATCACTCTTAGATGACAGGAGTCCAGATACTAAGGTGTTCCGGGAAAACATGGACCGAGTCGTCGGGAGCTAACTCGATCGGCACAAGGCGTGGGAGAGCAGAACGCGAGCCACACGGAAAACCCAACGTTGTATCTCGAGAGCACATGACGTGCTACCATTTCTTTGAATTCATGCGGCGACTGCTTTCCACTCTCGTGCTGTTTGTGATCGGCTTTGGTGTATTCGCTCCCACAGCTTTGAATGCGGCGGGAGTGAGTCCGCAAGCATGTTGCCGCCGGAATGGGAAACATCATTGCATATCAAGCGCAGCGGAAGTCTCTGGCGACACCAGCGCGGGTTTTGCCGCAACTTCTTCGGACTGTCCACATCACGCTCATTCATCGTTACTAACAGGCGCGGCGCGGCTGGAATCGAATCCATCGTTTGTTTTGCATCTGCCAACAGCAAACCTTCTCTCTATCAGGAATGTCTTCTATCCGGGATCTCCTGATGAAGTCCGCCACTCAGAACGTGGCCCTCCCGCCTTCGCTCTACATCTAATTCTCTCTAGCTAAGTCCTAAGCACAACCTCTGCTGAATTTCAGAAAGAGCTGGCATCAGCCCGGGTTCAGTTACGCCCGTACGGGAAACTCATGAAAGCTAGAACTGCGTTTTTATATGCGATTATTGCGCTGATCTCCACAACATCCTTTGCCACGATCTTTGGTTCCGTTCGTGGAGTCATTCACGATCCGCAGCACCGTCCCATTCAAGGGGCCATGGTGATGCTCAAGTCAAAATCCTCAGACTGGTCGAAGAGCACGACAACGAACGCTGCTGGGGAATTCCAAATGAATGCGGTCCCACTTGGCGAGTACTCGATCGCAGTGGCGAATCCTGGGTTTGTACAAGCGGCGCAAGATGTGGTGGTCGCATCTGGCACCGAGCCGGTCGTGCATTTTTTACTGAAGATTGCATCTTCCAATGAGAGCGTAAATGTTACTGCTGAGTCGTCGGTGGCTCCCACTGATTCTGTCACACCAACCACCATCGTCAGCCGCTCCGAAATTCAGCGAACGCCGGGCGCGGATCGCACCAACAGTCTCGCCATGATCACTGACTATGTCCCCGGCGCGTATTTTACTCACGATCAACTCCATATTCGGGGTGGACACCAAACCAGTTGGCTCATCGATGGCGTCCCCGTGCCAAACACCAATATCGCTTCCAACCTCGGAGCTCAGTTCGATCCCAAGGACATTGACTATATGGAGGTCCAGCGCGGGAGTTACAGCGCGGCGTTCGGTGACCGAACTTATGGTGTCTTTAACGTTGCACCACGTACCGGATTTGAACGCAATAACGAGGCGGAGCTAATCACCAGTTTTGGAACTTTCTATCAGACTAATGATCAATTCAATTTCGGCAGTCATACCCAGCGCTTTGCTTACTATGCCAGCGTGAATGCAAATCGCAGTAATCTCGGTATTCAGACGCCGGTCCCGCAGGTGGTTCATGATGCTGAGAACGGTTATGGAGGATTTGGATCGCTTATATTCAACGTTGATCCGGCAAACCAACTGCGTCTCGTGACGGCCTTGCGCAGAGACTTTTACCAAATTCCCTATGATCCTTTCCCGAACGACATTGAGAATGCGCCAATTGCCGCGAACGGCTTTGCGGCGCAATTTCCAAGCATTGGTCTTCGCGATAGCGATCACGAGTCGGATGCCATTGTGAACTTCTCATGGGTTCATACTTTCAATTCACAAATGTTGTTAACGGTCTCGCCATTCTTTCACTACAACAGCGCAGATTATGAAAGCTCACTGAAAGACTTCCCTGTGGCGAGCACCGATGATCGCAACTCAACTTATGGTGGTGGGCAGATAAGTTTCGCCGCGAACGTGGCAAAAAATAATCTGCAAGTGGGTTTGTACAGTTTCTACCAGCAGGACAACGAACTGTTTGGCGCAGTCTTCAATGACGGCAGCGGTTTGCCTTTTACTGATAAGGAGCACCCGTCCGGTAACCTTGAAGCCTTCTTCGTTGACGACAAATTCAAACCCTTTTCATGGCTGACGTTAACCGCTGGGATGCGGCCTACGCACTTTTCCGGCGGAGTCACCGAGAACGCCATCAGTCCGCGATTCGGAGCGGCCGTCGTGGTTCCGCACTTGCACTGGGTATTCCGTGGTTTCTACGGACATTATTATCAAGCCCCACCGCTCATCACAGCGTCTGGCCCGCTGTTGCAATTTGCCAACGCTAACAATCTGGGATTTATCGGACTCCATGGCGAACGCGATGAAGAACATCAGTTCGGAGTCACGATCCCTTATCGAGGATGGACTCTCGATGCCGATAATTTCAGGACGAACGTCGTAAATTTCTTTGACCACAACAATATCGGCGAATCGAACCTGTTCTTTCCCATCACTATCGGACAAGCTGTGATTCGCGGATGGGAGTTGACTCTGCGCTCGCCGCGGATTGCTCACCGCGGACAAATTCACCTCGCCTATTCCAATCAAGTCGCTGAGGCTGGCGGAGCCATCACGGGCGGCTTAACTGATTTTTCACTGCCGGCAGGTCTCTCTCCGCTCGATCATGACCAGCGAAATACGCTCAACGTTGGTGGCGACCTCACACTTCCGTGGCGCAGTTATGCAACTACCAACGTCTACTATGGTTCCGGCTTCACCAACGCTTTCCCCGGACAACCGTATCCGGGCAATTACCTGCCGCAACATACAACATTCGACCTCTCTCTTGGAAAGGACTTCGGAGAGCGCATCTCGGCATCGGTCAATGCGCTCAACGTAGCCAATCGCCGCGTCGAGTTGGATAATAGCGTAACCTTTGGCGGTTTCCATTGGAATGAACCAAGAGAGATTTACGTGGAACTCCGCTATAAGTTTCACTACTGAACTTTCGCTTCAATAGGGTGGGTTGATGAAAGCTGAATTGAATTATGCCGCGATGCTTGATGTTGCGCTTGCTGAGGCTCGCAAAGGGCTAGAGGAAGGCGGTATTCCGATTGGAGCGGCGATTTTCAACGAGAGCGGCCAGCTTGTCGGCAAGCGGCCACAACCGTCGCGTGCAGAATGGGGATCCCTCAATGCATGGCGAGACGGACGCCTTCCGCAACGCGGGACGTCAGCGCAGCTATCGCAACCTCATCATGGTGACTACGCTTGCTCCTTGCTGGTATTGCAGTGGGCTGGTGCGGCAATTTGGATTCAGCACTTTGATCGTGGGCGAAAGCCGTAACTTCCAGGGCGGGATTGATTGGCTGCGCTCTTTGGGAGTGCGTGTGATCGATTTGGATTCAAAGGAATGCTTCTCGTTGCTGGCGATATATATAAAAGAGAACCCGGCAGTATGGAATGAGGATATTGGGGAAGAATAGAGGGTGCAATTTCTCGCAGCAAATTGGATCGAGCAAACGATAGTCTTGAGGGCTGCCACCCTTACCGACCGCCTCCATTGCTAGCGCGCCAAGTTGTGTTCCGCCGCGAGGGCATCGTACAATATAACTTCGCTCTGATGGGCGATCGTTTGGTCCGGGAGCGGAAGAACAAGCACTCAAGTCTCCTTATCCGCACCGCACTTCAGCTGCTTAGAAAAAGGATAACCGCGCTAAGAACGCGGTTTGGTGATTGGTATAGCATGATCGCTTTACTTACGGTTATTCACATCATTGTTTGTTTTTTCCTCATCATCGTCGTGCTGCTGCAAAGCGGCAAGAGCGGTGACATCGCTGCTGCCTTCGGAGGCCAAGGTAGCCAGACGGCTTTCGGCCCACGCGGAGCCGCAACTGCTCTGTCTCGCGCAACCACATGGTCGGCGATCATTTTTATGGTGAGTTCTATCACGCTCTCGATCCTCGCGCAGAAACGCGGCGGCGGTTCGAATTCCGTGCTGCAAGGTTTGAAGCCATCTCAGACCAATTCCCAGCCCGCCAAGTCTGCTCCAGCACCAGCGCCGGCACAGCAAAAATAGCTGCTGGTCATCGTCAAATCATCAGCTAACTCCATGATCAACTGGCAGCGACAGACGCTATGATCCATGAAATCCTGCCTGTCGGGCCACTCCAGTGCAACTGCTCAGTGATAGGCGATGAAGCCTCGCGCGAAGCGATGGTCATTGATCCCGGTGACGATATTGACGACATCCTCGCCATCATTCGCAAGCACAGATTAGTAGTGAAGCAGATTGTCATTACTCACGCCCATATCGACCACGTTGGGGGAGCGATGAAGCTGCGGACCGCCACGGGTGCTCCCATCTTGATTAACCAAAACGACTACGCATTGCTCAAGATGCTGGACGTGCAAGCAACTTGGCTGGGAATGAAGTCGCCGGGCAAAGTCGAAATTGACCAAAGTCTGGAACAGGCAGACACGATAAAAGCAGGATCGATCGTCGCGAACGTATTGCACACGCCCGGCCACACCGAAGGTAGTATTTGCCTTTATTTTCCGAACGAGAAGAAGCTCATCGCAGGCGATACTTTGTTCGCCGGAAGTATAGGACGAACCGATCTGCCCGGAGGATCATTCGAGAAGATTATCGATTCAATTTACGAGAAGCTCCTGCCGCTGCCAGATGAAACCCTCGTGATTCCAGGCCACGGCTCTTCGACAACGATTGGCAACGAACGCGAACATAATCCATTTCTAAAATAAAAATTCAGATTTGGCCGCTTTATCTGTTCAAGAATCGCAACACTCGTTCCATCCCTTCGCAAAATTCTTCCAGCGGCGTAATCAAACTTAGTACCAGATATCCGTCACTCGCGAAATCATAGAAGTGCCCCGGATGCACCAGCACTGCTGTTTCTCTCAAAATCTCAATCGCAAGATCTTCATCCGACTGTACCGCGGGCACTCGCAAAACGGCATACCATCCGCCTTCCACTTGCAAACGCTCGCAAGTTTTCTGTCCGCTAAGCTGCCGGTCGAGTTCCGCTAGATTCAGTCGCACGCGGTCTTGCAGCTGGGATTGAATATTGTTTCTCTGATCAAGCAACATCGGCGTCGCTAGTTGAATGGGTGCGTTCATCGAAAGATACGTATCCGCGATAATCTCCATTCGCCCCATAGCCGTGGCCACTTCCTGTGCAGGGCCACTCGTGACCACCCACGCAACTTTCATCTGCGGAAGCCCGGAGATTTTCGACAGCCCACTGAGCGTAAATGTCAGGGCACCTTCATTCGTAGCAAACGTTTTATGCCGCACCCCATCATGCGCGTAATCCAGAAACACCTCATCGACGATTAACGCCAGCTCATGCATGCGGCAAAAATCATTCAATTCTTGACGCTCTGCTTCGTTGACAAAAGATCCAGTGGGATTATTAGGATGAACCACCACAATAGCCCGCGTACGCGGAGTCATGGCCTTATGCAGAGATGGGAAATCAATCTGCCAGCCATGGTCATAGAGCAAGGGATACCCGACCAGCTTCACGTCCTGCAGATCCGCCAGGAAATCGAATAGGGGATAACTGGGTTTCGGAACCAGAACCTCATCCTCAAAATCGCACAGCAATCGGAAGACGTAGGAATATCCTTCGCTAGTGCTGGTCGTAAGAACAATCGATTCCGGATCGATTCCGGAGGTGCCGGTACGAGAAAGTCCAGCCGCATCGTGTTGCTCGCTGTAATAACGAGCAACCGCCTGTCGAGCACTCAGCAAGCCTTTCGATTGCGGATCGTAGTCAAGCGCCTCGGGGTGGCTAAGCGAATTCAGAATAGCTTTCGCATCGTAGGCCAGCCCAGCGCGTGTGGGATTCGAAACTGTGAGGTCGAGCGCTTTTCTGCCACTTGCTGTAAATTCGCGATGCGCTTCGGTAAACCGGTTGGGCGTAAGTTTCCAATCGGAGCGTTTGGAAAACATAAGCGACCATCATACAGAGCCGAAGTCTAAGGTTCGCAAGCGCGATGGCGTGCAACTCATTGATCATCACTACAGTTACGTTGTTCAACCGAAACGAACATCCTGGCCGTGTCTCAATCTTCGTTTCGCAACAGAAGGAAACATGACCAGGACGTCTTGGATCCACGCGCGGATATTGACTTCTAATTTACTTTCCGCTGCTGTATGGTCTCGTTAGCCAAGGTGTGTATAGCACGTTCGGTCCGCTAACGGATGAACAGTTCTTCTTGGTTGGTCCGCCAAAACATCCCCACCAATTTTCCGTAGCGTCCACTTTTCCGGTGCCTAGGTTGTCCACGCCAATCATTCCCGCGCCCAGCAGATCATTCAAGTGAAGCGTTACTGTGCCGGGAGTATGAGCTACTACGTCGATACTTTCACGCTCAATGGTGTTTTGAGTGATGATTGTGCCTCGAATGGGAGAGACTCCGAAGACGTTGACGCCGGTCGGTCCGGGCGTAAACGCATCATCGGTGTCGGCGTGATTTCCGGCAATATAGTTTCCAATGATGCTGTTGTTGTTGAGATTCTGCCCGGGAGTGTGGCTGTGCATCGATACGCCCGGCAGGCCATTATTCGTAAGCGAATTGCCGATCACAACATTGCTGTAGGTTTTCGCGCCTGGGACCGAAGTAAAGAGACCTACGCCTGCTCCAGCGCCCGCCAGCCCAAGTCCGTTACGGTACGAATTGTTCTCGGAAATTGTATTGTGATGCACTCCCAGAGGAGCGGGCGAGCCCGTAATGGCCGCAGGTGGATGTGACGCCAGAGTAACGCCGCAATCCGTGGGATTGTCATGGACAGTGTTGTGAGAAATGATGTTGTGGTGAGTTGCTCCCGTATCGTCGCTAAGAAGGATTCCACCTGAATTCTTATAAACCCTACTATTCGTGATAATGGAATACGCCACTCCAGAGAGGTGAACTCCTTCGCCACAATCGAATCCTTCAGCAGTCTCCCAAACAGGCAAGCCGGGGCAAGTTCCAGTTTGCGCTGACAAGCTCAGATCGTTGTTGATCACATTAGTTAGAGAAACAGTGACGTAGGTAGCATTGGTAATTAGAATGCCTTCAAAGTCTGCGTTCTTCACTGTGAAACCGGAGACAAGAACGTGGTTGATCCCAGGATTATCGAGGCCATCTACATAAATTCCATTCGCGAGACCCATGGCATCAATGATTGTGTTGCCTCGGCTCTTCCCAACCAGAGAAAGTGATTTATCGATGATTACATCTTCCGCGTAGGTTCCCGGGCTTACCTGAATTGTGTCCTTGGGATGGGCTGCTGCCACGGCGGCAGAGATAGTTGAGTAGCAACCCCCCGTGCCGCCAGGATTAACACACAGAGTACTCGCCGAAGCAGCGGTTGGAAGTCCGATCGCGACTAAAATGAGGCTAGCGAATGAAAACAAAATGCATGATGTTTTTGTGAACTTCAATTTCAGGGAATTAGAATTTTCAATTTCGTTTGCTGCGGTTGAAGATGGGCGTTTCATCGGATCCTCCTGGGGAGACACGTAAGTTTGCTGATCCGACCTGAGCCGGTCAGCTAGAACTGAAGAACAAGTTAACTGGGTGTCATCTAGCATGGCGGGGCGGGGGACTGTGCACACGCTAAATGTCAACCTGGTCCGGCATATGGTGAATCGGCGAGTTATATCAGTCAAGTCAAATCGAGAGTAGCTCAATCAACCACTTGGGGACTGGTCGGATGTGAGATACGGGCTACTTTGGAGGAATCGCGCTACGAGCGTCCCACGATAATGTTTGTAGGGATGAAGCGATGGCCCGGGCGAGCCGGCTATTGAGCCCAGTGCCAACGCGGATCAACCATCGCCTGGAAGCGCTTCGACACCGCTAATATCTTGATTCTATGGACAGTTGGAATGTGAATTCAGGCTATCTATCGCTAACTGAAGGATCCCATCGAGGCTCTGCGTCGTCGCAAACGAAGGTTTTCTGCTGCTAGAGGCCGTGATAGCCTATTCTCGCCAGTTTGAGCTTACTGCATTCGAGTCGGATCAGGCCAGCAGCTACTCCCAATGTGGGGCAAACCCAAACCCGGAACTTCGCCCGTAGCTCCTTCTCCCCGTGGGAGTTCCGCCTCGTCCGATGATTCAGAGGAAGCGCAACTTTCCCCTCAGGAACGGGTTGATTCTAATGTGAGCAGCATAGCCATAGATCGTGGGTTGCTGGCAGGTGCGAGCATACCCCAGCAGATGCCTCTTCCGCGGGCTGGGGTCGCCGGAGAAGGAGCCAGCGATGCGGACGTGATGCTGCGGGTGAAAGCTGGTGACGATTCAGCTTTCGAATACCTGGTCCAGAAGTACCGGCGGCAGATGATCAGCTTCATGTATCGCATGTCGCATAACTCGGCCGCCGCGGAAGATCTCGCTCAGGAAGTTTTCCTGCGAGTGTACCGTTCGAGGGCGAATTACGAGGCCAGCGCCAAGTTCACCACGTGGCTTTACAGGATTGCGACGAATCTGGCCGTAAATCATGCCCGCGATACCCGGCATGAGCGCCCAGAGAACACGGTGAATCTGGATCAGCCGGACACTGAGACAGGGCAAACTCCGGATGTTCCGGATAGCTCGATCACCGTAGAGGAAGCGATCCTGCGGCGTGAACGGCTGGCTGCGATCCGGCAGAAGGTTCAGGCTCTGCCAGAGAGGCAGAAAATTGCCGTGCTGATGCACAAATACCAGCAAATGGATTACAAACAGATTGCGGAAGTTTTGAAGTTAAGTGAGTCAGCCACAAAGTCATTATTATTTCGCGCGTATGAAACGTTGCGCGTACAGTTGAAGGAATTTGTATGAAGAACCTGGTTATGAAGTGCGATGAAATTCGAGAACTGATGCCCGACCTTGCCTCTCGGATAGACGCGATTACGCCTGAGATCAACAGGCATATACAGTCGTGCACAGGTTGTGCGGACATGCTGAGCGAGTTCCAGCAGACCATGGCGCTGCTTGACGACTGGCAGGCGCCGGAACCCTCGCCCTATTTTGACGTGAGAATGCAAGCGCGGTTGCGTGAGGAAATGGCTAAACAGCCTGCGGGATGGCTCCAATGGTTCCGTAAGCCTGTGCTGGCCGTATCAATGGCAGCGGTTCTAGTGGCGGGAGTCATGTTCTGGCGCACTGACAGCGGGCACAGGACAGACAATCAAATTGCAAATGTTTCCATTGAACCGGGAACTGCGGTTGGCGATCTGCAAGCGCTGGATAAGAATCACGACTTGTATGCTGATTCGGACGACGATGTGCTCGATGATTTGCAGGTTCAATCCAACGTGACCGCGAATCCGTAAAGCAGACTAGAGGAATACAAGATTGGGTAATGCAAGATTGATGGAGGGCGCGGTTTTAGGCCGCGTCGTTGGGACCGAAACTCAAAGTCTCACCGCAGCTTAGGTGGCAGCGCTACCGCAAGGTTCGTAGGGGCTAGTCTTTTCCGGAAGAGTACAAACTGAGGCGAAGAGAATGTTTTGGGGGAAATCCATGAGGGCATGGGTGGGAAAATCCACTCTGGCGGTGGTGCTCGCAAGCGCCAGCCTGTCCATGGGACAAACCCGCCAACAGCCTCCTCAAAGTTCTCCTCGTCAAGCGCCGCCAAGTCAGGTTCCGAGGCCGCCCGCGATGAATCAGCCGCCTCGAATGAATCAGGCTCCAAGAACGACTGAGGCTCCTAGGTCGTCTGGGCAAGTCCCATACTCTCGTCAACCACAGCCCCAGAATCCAGGGCACCATGCGGGACAATGGCTGCGTCAATACAAAGATTCGCCGCCAGAACAACAGAGGCGGGCGCTGACGAGCGACCCAAATTTCCGGCGGCTTCCGCCACAGCAACAGCAGCGGTATATGCAAAGGCTGCAGGATTTCAGCAAACGTCCGCCCGAGCAACAGCAACGCATTCTGAATCGAATGGAAACTTGGGAGCACCTGACTCCCCAGCAGAAGGGGGAAGCTCGGCAACTGCATTCACAATTGCAGCAGCTTCCGCCCCAACGGCGTCAGGCGGTTCAGAATGCGATTCAGGCTTTACGGGGAATGCCGCCCGATGCACGTCAACGCGCAATTGAATCAGGAAGGTTTAGCGATTTCTCTCCACAGGAACGCGATCTTCTAAATGGAGTTACGCAGCTACCTTTGGCACCCTCGCAACCTCCGGAAAGTGTTCCGCGACCGCCACAGTAACTTCGAATTTACTCAGGACTACCGCTAATTCATCAGGGCAAGCATTCGCCGGATAGATAGCGCCGTCTGACGAATTTCGTCTGCATCAGAAGCATCGGGCGACATCTTCAGATATTCTTCGAGATCATCCGCCGCCCCTCTCGATTGACCCAGACTGTAACGCAACAATGCCCGTTGCTTCACGTCTTCCGGCGAGCGGGGATATACCACCAACACCAAATCAACAATAGGCAGTGCTTTTCTGAAATTCCGCGCCGTAAGAAACACAGTCTTAAGATTGTTCAATATACGCGTCAGCATCTGACGCCGGCTGACTGCGAAGAGAAACTCGGGGCGAAGCGTCATCTGGCCGGAATAGATTTCGTCGAGGCGGCGCTGACAGTCCTGCGCGCTAAGAATGTCTCCTCCATTGAAGCAATCAATAATCGTTTCACGTCCATCGATGTCGTAGTTCTTTAGAAGAAAATGCCCCGGCATACCTACCCCAAATAGAGGGAAGCCGAGCCGACGGCCAACTTCCATATAAATCAAGGCCAAAGTGATCGGGATGCCTAGCCGGCGATCAAGAACTTCATTGATAAATGAGTTGCGGGGGTCGTAGTAGTCGTCGCGGTTGCCTTGAAGGCCAGCATCCTGGAATAAGACATGATTTAACGCAGTGATAACATCCAGTGGGTCGCCAATGTCCCCGATGCGAGACTCAGCCGCACGGGCAAGTTCATCTGCCCGCTCTACGTAGGATTCCACATCAAGGTCTGGATATTCAGTGCGGGCAATGGTAAGAGCAGCTCGGATGAGATCGATTTTCTCATCATCGATTTGCGGCCCGGCAAGGGCTGCAAAGGCCTCCGTTAATCCGGCTTGGCCACTGTTGCCCATATTAGCAATGCTAGCAGAAATTGGTCAAAATCGCCTCATTTGTGGTTCGGGCTAGTTCCGGAAATCAGGCCGATGCGGCTAGTCCTGGGTGCCGCGTTTTCTCTATATTTGGCAGCAATCCGGTGAGCAGGCCAATGGCGGGTAGAAACGAACAGACATGGTAGACGAACCCTATGTTCGTCATGTCAGCTAGTTTACCGAGTAATGCCGCCCCGACGCCGCCCATTCCAAAGGCGAAGCCGAAGAACAGTCCCGAAACCATGCCGATTCTTCCGGGAACTAATTCCTGCGCGTAGACCAGAATCGCCGAAAAGGCAGACGCCAGAATCAGGCCGATCACGACGCTGAGAACGCCGGTCCATAGGAGATTGGCATAGGGAAGTAGCAGAGTAAAAGGAAGAACCCCTAGGATGGAGCACCAGATGACAAGTTTGCGGCCGAATCGATCTCCAATCGGTCCGCCGATAATTGTGCCGGCAGCGACTGCGGCGAGGAATACAAATAGATGAATCTGCGAGCTGCGCACAGAAACATGAAACTTAGTAATCAAATAGAACGTGTAGTAGCTGGTGAGACTTGCCAGATAGAAAAATTTCGAAAAGATCAGCGCGATGAGTACCGCTATGGAAATAGTAATCTTCCTCGACGAAAGCCGGACGAGATTGCCTGAGTTCGCTACATGCGTCTTATGCTTGGTGGTCAGATGCGCTTTATACCAATGACCCACCTTGAGCAGGATAATGATTCCCGCTAAGGCGACAACCGAAAACCAGGCGATCGCGTGCTGCCCTCGCGGAAGCACGATGATTGCTGCCATTAATGGTCCGATGGCAGATCCGCTGTTCCCTCCTACCTGAAAAACGGATTGCGCGAAGCCATGTTTTCCTCCAGAAGACAATCGCGCTAGTCGCGATGATTCAGGATGAAATATCGCGGACCCCACACCGACCAAAGACGCAGCGAGAAGTAGCATGGAGAAATTAGGAGCAACCGAGAGGAACAATAATCCAATGAGTGTTAGTCCCATTCCTACGGAGAGGGAATAGGGTTTGGGAGTTCTGTCCGTATAAAACCCTACTACCGGCTGCAGCAGGGATGCAGTCATCTGGTAGCTTAACGTTATAAGCCCGAGTTGCGCGAAGCTTAACCGAAAGGAACTCTTGAGCATGGGATAAAGGGACGGAATCAGTGACTGCACCATGTCATTCATGAGATGGCAGAAGCTAATCGCCGCCAAAATCGTGAAGATAGTTTTCTGCTGGTTTTCCGCGGGACTCTCTACCACAACTTCTTGCAAGCTCAACTCCAGTCGGGTTTTAACTAATTTCGTAATAGGTTCCTGGCGATGAACAGCGCGTTCGCTGGACGCTCGGCAAGACGACGCATCAGATATGGATACCATTCGGTACCAAAAGGAATGTAGACGCGCATACGCCAGCCTTCCCGCACCAACCTTCGCTGAAGATCCCGCCTAATGCCGTAAAGCATCTGGAACTCGAAGGCATCCCGCGAAAGATTTTCTCGTGTCGCGAATTCTTTCGCCTGATTGATTATATTTTCATCGTGCGTGGCGAGGCCATGATATGTGCCACTTTTCATCAAGATCTTCATTAGCCGGATATAGCTCGCATCAACTTCCGGTTTTTGTGGAAATGCGATTTCTGCTGATTCTTTGTAAGCTCCCTTACACAAGCGTATCCGGATGCCCTCGGCCAGAAGTTTTTCAACATCGCTTTCGGATCGCCGCATGTAAGCCTGAATCACTGCTCCCACGCAGCCTTGATTTCCTGGAACTCGGTGGAGCGCATGGACGAAATCTAAAGTGCGCTGAGTGTAAGGAGATCCCTCCATGTCCACCCGAACAAAGTTCCGGGGCTGCATCGCCGCTGCTTTCTGTACTAATTTCGTAACCAGGTCGTAGGCAAGGTTTTCATCCACATCCAGGCCCATGTGGGTGAGTTTCAAGCTGACGTTTGCATCAAGCCGGCGAACCGCAATTTGATCCAGTAACTGATGATAGAGTTCAGCGCTCTCTCGAGCCTCTTCTATGTTGGTTACATTCTCTCCAAGGTTATCTATGGAAACGCTGAGGCCCGATTGATTGACAGCTTGGGCAGCGCGAAGAGCATCTTCTACTTGCGTGCCAGCAACAAATCGTCCTGAGACTCGCCGGCCAATCGCGGAGCGCTCGGCTATAGACCGCAGGGAGCGGCTACCAGATAAGGAAATGAAGAGCGCTCTCAGCACGGATTATCCAATGGATCGAGGTCCAAGATAATGTGCAAATGATAGGGAGCGCGTACGAAGATCACATAATTTTGTATCACAAGCGGCAGTTCGAAGCGTGGTATCGAGGTTTGAAAAGAAGCTGACGCGGAGCTTTCAGCCACCTACTTTACTGGGGATTGAAGGTGACTTCGATGATTTCGGTTGACTCGTGTGGACTCTTTTCCCATTTCCACTTGCGCACTGCGTACAGAGCGGCTTGTGCCAGTACTGGATGGCCGCCTTTTACTTCAACTGTTTTCGCGGTCCCATCGCTGGCCACCTGAGCTTCCACCTTTACCGTACCACGCAAATTCATGGTGCGTGCCAATGAAGGATATTCCGGACTAACCCTGTTGGTGACTTTTCGTTTGGCTTGACTTTGGTCTTGCTGGGAAAAACAGTGACTCGATAAGGAAAGTGTTACGCCTAAGAGAAGCACCGTCGCAACTGGGATTCGCCGCAACATAAGGGGCCGACTAACAGCGGCAGAGTAACGTGATAGTTAAATCGGGACAAGATGACCATGGTAACTAGACCCAAGTTCGCATTGGGAAAGCTCCTCATTCTATCCCCTGTTCTTCCAGGTACTTCTCAGCTTCGAGAGCCGCCATGCAGCCCGAGCCGGACGCCGTAATGGCCTGGCGGTAGCGGCGATCCTGCACATCGCCGCAGGCATATACCCCTGGCACTCGTGTGAAGACGTAATCTTTGGTCTTTAAGTATCCGTCTTGATCCATGTCCAATTGACCTTCGAACATTTTTGCGTTCGGAATGTGGCCAATGCCAAGGAACATGGCGCTGGTGGGAAAATCCCAAGCCTTCTGAGTTTTCAGGTTCCGCAATTTAAGGCCGGTCACTTCCTTCTGAGACATGTCATAAACGTCTTCCACAATCGTATCCGTTAAGAAGTCGATCTTGTGATGTTGTTGAGCGCGATCAAGCATAATTTTGCTCGCACGGAACTGGCTGCTCCGATGAATAAGCGTGACCTTGGTCGCAAACCGTGTGAGGAATATGGCTTCCTCCATGGCGGAATCGCCTCCGCCAATGACGGTGATTTCCTTTCCCGAAAAAAAGAAGCCGTCACAAGTGGCGCAGGACGAAACGCCATGTCCGATGAGAGCTTGCTCATTTGGAAGTCCCAGCCAGCGGGCAGATGCGCCACTCGCAATGATCAGCGTTCGAGCCTCGACTGTTTCTTTGCCGAATTGCACGGTGAAGGGGCGCTTGCTCAGATCGACCTTCGATACGTGTCCAAGCTTATATTCCGCACCGAAGCGAGTCGCCTGTTTGCGCATGTTCTCAATCAGCTCCGGACCTTGAATCCCTTCCGGAAAGCCGGGGAAATTTTCCACTAGCGTTGTGAGCGAAAGTTGGCCTCCGGGCTCATGACCCTCGATAACAAAAGGTTTTAGGTTGGCGCGGCCAGTGTAGAGAGCGGCGGTGTGTCCAGCACAGCCGGAACCAATGATTACGACATTGCGGATATTTTCCATAGTGGCTAATAATTAGATTGTCGATTCCAGTATTCGGTTCAAGTCAGTGCAAACGGGCCTAAGGATTCCCGATCGGTATTACTCAATTCCGCGCAGATTTCTTAGCAGCGGGTTTCGGAGCTGCGACAGTTTTGGTGCGGCTCAGTTCATCCGGAATGGTGCGCCGCGTGCCCAGCAGATTGCGGTAATTAGCGACGATTGCTGACGCACTTTGAAACAGAGGCTCATAAAGACTCTGGTCCGGGGCAGGTCCTCGCTCGGTGGCTGCGCAACGAGCCAACGCGACTGAAGATTTCCCGAAGCGCTCCAACTTGATCCTGTTTGCTGGCGTGTTGGTGCCGAGCATCGCGGCCGGACTGGTAACCGCCGAGGCGGTATCTTCAATCGAAATTTCCAGCAAGTCTTTTGGATCGCGCACATGAAAAACCAGCGTCTCCACCATATCCTTGCTGTCCACGCTGAACGAGTATTGCACAGTCGAAAATAGTGCCTGCACAGAAAATTCGCGCCGAATTCGTACCCAAGTTGCGGACGCTGAATCGGCTGAAAGCTGTGCGGCCATACCAGCTTGCAAGAATTCCGGCCGTTGCTCAAAAGTCGAACGTCCGCGGTCTACCTCGAAATCAGGGCTGAACAGCGGTTGCTTAGGAATGCGGGCCAAAGCCGAGGCGATTTCCTGCTGCTCATCTTTAGAGGGAGTGCAAACATTCAGGATATTGACCTTCACCTGTGGTTGCGGAGCCGCTTGAGAAGATGCTGGCTGAGGCGCTTGCTGAGCCCGGGTCAAGCTAGCAAGAATTGTCACAACCATTAAGTATTTTGAGAGCACACGGCATTTTAGCAGGAATGTTTTCGTGCTCCAGCTTCCTATGCGGACCCCAGGAATTAGGCTTTAGGAAATGAAGATCGATGATGACCTTCGGGTGGAAAGTCACGGCCTCACAAATACTGCGGCTGGGCGATAGAATCAAGTGATGGCAAACCTTACACTTGTATACGGATTGCGGCTGCTTCCTTCAGAAGAAGTGTCTGAAGTAGGGGACGCGACTCTCAAACTAAAGAATGGACGTGAGGCGCGAGTCACGATGCATGTTCTCGAAGGCAGCAAGGAAGAGATTGAAAAACAGCTCAAGAGCAGCCTGGACGCGTTCTTCGATTTCTATCCCGAAATTTGATGGTTTAGGAACTCTCAAGCAGGCCGCGACTCTACGTCTATAATTCAGGGCTTAGTCTCGGTCTGTACTAGCTGACATTCAAATTTGGCCGTGAACGGCTCCTAAATCAATGGCCTTAAATTACCGCTATTTGCGCATGCGATTGAGTGAGGCCGGACTCCTGCCTGGGAGCAAACTTGCGTTCATCACCTGGTATCTCCTTGGCCTGGACGTACTCTTATTTGCGCTACAAAAGATCCTCGCAGTTTCAAAGCAGTCCTATGGCCGAAGCTTAGGAGGGTGGGTCGGCTTCCTGAGTTTCGTAGTCATTGTTCTATTCGCATATTTGGGTGCGCGGTGGGCCAAGGCCAAAATGCTGTGGCGCCTGCGGAACCGCCTCATTGTCACTTATGTTTTTATCGGCGTCATTCCTGTTGTTCTTTTGGTCGTACTGACGATCGGCTCTCTTTATCTGTTTGCTGGACAATTCGCCACCTTCGTTGTCACCACCCGGCTTAATTCAAGACTTGGGAGCCTCGATTCGGCCAACTCGGCGATGGCCCATGAAGTTGCGGCGCGTATCCGGCATGGGAACAGCGCGGAAATCGGCGCCCTCGAAGGCTTGCGTCAAAGCAATAACGCGTGGGCAGGACGGCATGTGCATGTGTGGATGGATGGGAAGCAGATATTCAGCAGTTTTCCCGCTGGAGTCTCCGTCTCGATCACAACTTGCCCATCTTTTTTGAAAACTAATTTTCGCGAGGTGGTACGCGATCAGGACAAGCTTTTTTTACGCGCTGCGGAAACCATTCCCGTAAACGGCAGCAAGTTGATCGTGTTTTCTAGCGAGCCCGTGGACTCACGTTTGTTACAGGAGTTTGCGAACGATCTCGGGGAAATTACTCTTTACGCTTCAGGTCTGACGCTCAGTAAAGTTGACGAGAGTCAACCTCCGCCGCCCGAAACTTCTAACAGCGATATAGCGAATTCTGCTGTTCTAGCCCGCAAAGCCGAAAACGAATATGTCCTCGACACTGGCAAGGGTTTGAGTCCAACCTACACGGTCGGAACTGTGCCTCCTCCCGCAAACTTGCTTGACCATCAGGTAACATTTGCAACTTCCGTCAGAGTCGTGAACTGGCGCACTGGGGATACTTCAAACCCAGTTGCCATTAGCGTTCAAACTCGGGTCTCAAAACTTTACGACCAGCTCTTTGGAGCAATCGGCGATTTCGCTCCCGCCATCGAGACCAGCCTGTTCGTCGTAGCCATAGTCTTCGGGCTAATCGAAGTAATGGCTCTCTACATAGGCACACGTCTTACGCGCACAGTGACGGGGACCGTCGCCCAACTCTACGAAGCAACCACGCACATTAATCGTGGTGACTTTAGCCATCGCATACCGGTTCGTTCAACCGATCAGCTTTCCACTCTGGCGAACTCTTTCAACTCGATGACGACTTCCCTCGAAGAACTGATCGAGGAACAAAAACAAAAACAGCGGCTTGAGAATGAACTGGTGATCGCGCAGGAGGTGCAAGAGCAGCTCTATCCGCGTACCATTTCTCAACTCGCGACGCTTGAAGTACACGGATTCTGCCGTCCTGCTCGCACCGTTAGCGGCGACTATTACGATTTCGTATCCGTGAGTCCGGGCAAGCTGCTGGTGGCCGTAGGCGACATCAGCGGCAAAGGAATTTCAGCAGCGCTCTTGATGGCTACCATCCACTCTGCGGTTCGGGCTTACAGCCTGGAGCGCGTGCCGCTTCAGCAAGAGGCAATGGTGGTTGGAGGGACCCCGAGATCGAGCGATGTTTCCTTTGATACGAATGTATCTCCTGGAACGTTGCTTGCGTTTTTAAATCACCAGCTCTACGAAAGCACGCCAATAGAAAAATACGCCACGCTATTTCTCGGTCTCTATGATGAGCAGCAAAAGAAGCTCACATACAGCAATGGCGGCCATTTGCCGCCAATCATCCTGGGGGAAAGCGGTGGGCTGCGTCGTCTCGATCGTGGAGGAACTGTCGTCGGTCTATTTGATCATTGCCATTACGAAGAGAGTTCGGTTCAACTCAGACGAGGCGAAATTTTTCTCGCCTACAGCGATGGTGTCACCGAACCAGAAAATGAGTTTGGAGAATTTGGCGAGGATCGGCTGATTGAGCTGGTGCAGGAAAATCGCGATTTGCCGCTTGAGAGAATTACTGAAATAGTGACCGCTGCTGTAGATGATTGGATCGGAGCCCATGAGCAGCCGGATGATGTAACACTGGTGCTGGCCCGGGCGCGTTAGACATTCTTACCTTTTTCCCAAAATTAAACTAACTTCATTACGAGAACGTGCTTCTTGCCGCCCTGAGCGGCCAATTTGTAAGCTTCTACTCCCTCTGATAATGGATGGGTCTCGATTTCCCTTGGTGTCAACCATTTCGTCTCGATTGGTCTTGCTACCTCTTCCAAAATCAACGCCGAGTCTACTGCATTCAGATTCAACGTGTTAAGCCCATGTAACTGCAGATCGTCGCGGTAGAAGCGCAATAAGTCCAACTTAACTTGGCGATCTTCTCTCACAGTGATTTCAACCATGCGTCCGTGTTTTCCGAGCGCACTAAGCCCCGTCTCAAACATTGATCCGCTCACTGTGTCGAACACCACGTTTACTCCCGAACCTACTGCGCTTTTGAAGTCTTGTCCGAAGGTATTCGACGCGGAATTGAGCACAACGTCCGCCCGCGAAGCTTTATCTTCTACTCTATCGACCGCGATCACTTTAGCTCCCGCCCATCCACCCAAACTAACTGCCGCATGACCAACGCCTCCACTTGCGCCTAGAACGACCAGAGTCTCCCGCTTCTTCAACGCCGCACGATCGAACAACGCAGCCCATGCGGTAACCACATTGAGCCCCATTGAGGCTGCTTGTTCCGGAGTGAGACTGGGTGGCTTGGGAACTACCGCTTTCTCCGGTAACGCAATATATTCGGCGGCAGTTCCATCGCGCGTGAAGCCAAGGTCACCGCCTGTTCCCCACACTTCCTTGCCTATGAGATTCGCGTCTCCTTCTTCTACAATTCCGGCAAAGTCGCGCCCCGGAATACGTGGCAGCTTCGTGATCGCCGACATCGCTCCCTGCACATTCTTTACGTCGCTGGGATTAATTGAAGAGGCCAGCACTCGAACCAGAACTTCGCCGGATTGGATTTGGGGTTTCGGAACTTCTTCGAGTCGAAGATTTTCCAGCCCGAAATTATGGAATCGTAGAGCACGCATTACTTTCATCCTCGAAACTTGGATGCGAGGGGATGCGTGGCAGATTCGTGAACGTGAATCTCTGCGGGTCCGCTTCTACCGATGGGCAAAGCTGTAACTCACTCCGTACAACGAGTCACCGCTTGCATAGATTATGAATGTGCGTTCCATTTTGTATTGATGGAGTCTGTGAAGCAGATAACTTATGCCAATTACTCCCGCGGTTCTACCGCCAAAGAAAACTACTTGGCCGCCGGTACCGCTTTCACAGAGTGCCTTCGCCATCGAGTCCATTTCTTTTCCACCTTCGGCTAAGTTGTGATGCGTGATGCCGAAATCGAGCGCTTCCAAACCCGCGTGACTCGAGAGCAGGATTGCGTCAGTTCGATTCCAGAATCTGTGTTCAGAAGTTCTTAACGCGGCGAATTCTACAATCTCGTCTTTGGTTTTTACTTCGCTCTTTGAATCAGCGGCGTGAACCGTAGTACACATCACCGTGGAACACATCAGAAGTGCAAAAGTGAATGCGAGAATTCGTTGTTGATCGCTCATGGATCCGTCCCATGAACGATCCTAGGAGTCGTGTTTTGTGGAATACGAGATCACGCAGGTATACGGAAGATTTTTGAAACCCAAAATGGCGCAGTGTCCATTCCCGAACAGTCAAGTTCGGCAAAGGACAGTCAATTTTCTTTCCTGCCTGGCATTGGGGTACTCGCACCAATCTTTTCAATCGCTTACGATTTCCGGCGTCTGGTCTCCAACTTGCCTTTTCTTCAAGTGATGGATATCGCCCGCCCAGAATTTAAGCTTCAGAAACGCCGTCGACAAATCATTCTCGGCGCGGTTGTCGTGGTTGCTGTGCTTGCCGCCGGGTTTGGCGTTTCGCGTTTGAAACCAGCAGCGCCTTCAGTCGAGCGCGGAACGGTTTGGACGGACACAGTCAAACGAGGACCGATGCTTCGTCAGGTTCGCGGACTTGGCACGCTCATTCCGAGCCAGGAAGCTGTCCGACAAATTCCCGCGGAAACCGAAGCTACCGTTGTACGGATTCGCATGTTGCCGGGCTCACAGGTCAAGGGCGATAGCGTCTTACTAGAGATGAGTAATCCGCAAGTTGAGCAGGCCGCGCTCGATGCGCACCTGCAACTAAAAGCTGCGGAGGCCGAATATCAGAGCCTGCGGGTAAGACTTGAAAGCGACTTGATGAATCAGAAGGCGGGCGCCGCCACGGTGACAGCCGACTACACGCAAGCGCAACTACAGGCCGAAACCGATAAAGCCCTCTACGATCTCGGCGTTATCTCCGGTCTTGCTTACAAGGCTTCCAAAGGCAAAGCCGACGAACTCACTACCCGAAATGATCTCGAAGTCCAGAGGCTCACAGCGAACGAGCGAGCCATCGTGTCGCAGATGCTTGAACAACAAGCCAAGGTCGACGAGATTCGTGCGCTTGCCGAACTCAAGCAAAAACAACTTGACGCTCTGAAAGTTCGTGCCGGCATCGATGGCGTGCTCGTGGATCTGCCGCTTCAAGTCGGACAGCACGTTCTGCCGGGAGCCATGCTGGCGAAAGTGGTTCAACCTGACCACCTGATGGCCGAGTTGAAGGTTGCCGAGACACAGGCGCGAGACGTCCAGATCGGCGAACCGGCCTCGGTCGATACACATAACGGCGTGATTGCCGGGACTGTGTTACGCGTCGATCCCGCAGTACAGAACGGAACCGTTACGGTTGACGTAAAACTAACTGGCGAGCTTCCCAAAGGAGCGCGTCCCGACCTAAGCGTCGATGGAACCATCGACCTTGAGCGGCTGGATAACGTTCTATACGTGGGGCGTCCTGCGTTTGGGCAGGAGAACAGCACGATCACTCTGTTCAAGCTCAGTCCCGATAGCCAAGGAGCGCTGCGAGTTCCGGTGAAAGTGGGACGAGCTTCGGTGAATTCGATTCAAGTGATAGAAGGGCTTCACGAGGGCGATACGGTCATTCTTTCCGACATGTCCCGTTGGGATAACAACGATCGCATCCGGCTCGAATAAGTTGCGAGTTCGGTTTCATTTCAATAGAGAGGCAGAGGCGCTATGACGGAAGCAGGACAACCGCTGATCCAGATTGAAGACATGAAGAAGGTCTTCTACACCGACGAAATCGAAACGCATGCGCTCTCTGGCGTCCACCTTTCGATTAAAAAGGGCGAATACGTCGCCATGTCGGGTCCTTCGGGCTGCGGCAAGTCGACGCTGCTCTCGATTATCGGACTGCTCGATACTCCCACCGACGGAAGCTACCTTTTGAATGGCAAACCGGTGGCAAATCTCGAATTTGCGGAACGCTCGCGTATTCGCAATCAGGAAATCGGATTCATCTTTCAAAGTTTCAATCTGATTGGCGATCTCACCGTGTATGAAAACGTCGAGCTGCCCTTGACCTATCGGCAGAAAATGCCCGCGCCAGAAAGAAAAAAGCGCGTAATGGATGCGCTTGAAAGAGTCGGTATGGCGCACCGCGTTCGGCATTATCCATCGCAACTCTCGGGCGGTCAGCAGCAACGCGTCGCCGTAGCTCGTGCCCTTGGCGGAAAACCTTCCATCCTGCTGGCGGACGAACCGACCGGAAACCTAGATTCGCGCAATGGCGAAGCCGTGATGGAGTTGTTGCAAGACTTGCATCGCGAAGGAGCGACCATCTGCATGGTGACGCACGATCCGCGATTCGCAAAACATGCGGAGCGCGAAGTGCATCTGTTCGACGGCAAAGTAGTGGCGGAAGAAGAATTGAAAAAATTGATGGCGGATGTGCATGCATGAGTGGGTTAGTTCAAGACCTCTGTTACGCCCTTCGGCAAATCGGCAAGAGCCCTGGTTTTGCGGCCGTGGTAATCGTTACTCTTGCTCTCGGAATCGGCGCTAATACTGCCATCTTCAGTCTTCTCGACCAGATCTTGTTGCGCAGGCTCCCGGTCAAAGATGCGGACAGTCTAATGATCCTACAGATGGCCACTGTCGCTCTCTTATTTGCGCTGCTCCCAGCCCGCCGCGCTGCCAAGGTCGATCCCATGGTGGCGCTGCGGTACGAATGAGGTGAAGAGGTCATGATCACTGGGTTGATACAAAACCTCCATTTCGCTTCCAGGCTCCTCCGCAAGAGTCCTGGATTCACAGCCGTTGCGATCGCTACATTAGCATTGGGCATTGGCGCAACAACTGCAATCTATAGCGTGCTCTACGCCACGTTGCTTGCACCGCTACCTTATCCGGCTCCCAATCAACTAGTTATGGTGTGGTCGAAGCCAATTGACGGGCGCAACGTAGTTTCCGCTGGCGATTTTCTCGATTGGAAGCGGGAGAATACAGTCTTCCAAGACCTGAATGCATGGACTGGCGCGGCTTTCAACTTGTCGGCGACCGAGCATCCGGAAGAGGTCGACGGCCAATTAACTACTCCCGGCTTCTACAAAATGATGGGAGTACGTTTTGAACTGGGTCGAGACTTCCTGCCGGAAGAAGGCCAACCTGGCAAAGACCATGTTGTGATCCTCACGCACAGTATGTGGGAGCGGTTGGGAGCGAAGCGCGACATTGTCGGTCAGGCGATCCGCATGAATGGCGAGCCTTACACGGTAGTCGGTGTAATGGCCGCTGGTCCAGCCGACCGGCTGCGAACAAAGCTGGTGGCGCCGCTCGCTTTTAAGCCCGAGCAAATAAACCATAATTTTCATTGGCTGCTCGTCATGGGGCGGATGAAGCCGGGAGTCTCCCTGGCCGCCGCCCGAGCCGATATGGATCTGGTTGCGCGCCATATCGCGCAGGAGCGCCCGACACCAATAAGACTTGGGGAGCTACCGTCGAGGAACTGAAAAACGACTTCCTGCCAAATGAAACTCGGAGTGCGCTTTGGCTCTTTCTTGCCGCCGTTGGCTTTGTCCTGCTGATCGCGTGCGTGAATGTCGCTAACTTACTCTTGGCAAAAAGTACGGTACGGCGCAAAGAAGTCGCAGTGCGATCCTCGCTGGGTGCGACCCGCTGGCAGCTGTTTACGCAATTTTTCTCAGAGAGCTTGGTCTTGGCCGTGATCGGGGGAGCGGCGGGGATTGGTCTGAGCATCATCCTCGTGAAGATGTTGCTGGCGATTATGCCGCCTTTTACTCTCCCTTCCGAGGCGGATGTGAAGTTGAGTGTTCCCGTTCTGTTATTTGCCTTGGCCGCGACTTTGATCGCCGCAGTGTTATTCGGCTGCGCTCCAGCATTGCAGGCGACTGGAGTTGACCCGAACGAAGCGCTGAAAGAAGGAGGTCGTGCCGGAACGGGTGCTGGCCGTCATCACTTGCGCCGGGTGCTGGTAGTGATGGAGTTCGCAGTGGCCCTAACTTTCTTGGCGGGTGCCGGACTCGCGATTCATAGCTTTTGGAATCTCTCGCACATCGATCTCGGCGTCGATAAAGATCACATTCTCACTTTTAATCTTCCGGTTCCCGAAGGCCGACTCAAGCAGCCGCAACAAATGGTCGTGTTTTATAGCCAGCTTCATAGAGAAGTTGCGGGATGTCCCTGGAGTCGTTCAAGCAGAAGCCGCCACTGGTACGCCTTTAGAAGGTACCGACCAGGGAATGGGATTCACCATTGTTGGCCGGCCGCAGTCGAATCTTCCTCCCGTCCGGATTCCCCGTTTCAGGCGGTGACTCCAGGCTATTTTCAAACCTTCGGGATTCACATAGTCAAAGGCCGCAGTTTTACCGATCAGGACAAGGCCAGTTCCGTTCGTGTGGCTATGGTGAATGAAAATTTCGTCAGGCGTTATTTGCAGGGAATCGATCCGCTTGGCCAACGCCTTGCCATCGATCAGTTGATCCCAGGACTGACGGGCGTGGGCCCAACCGTGGAATGGCAGATTGTAGGCGTATTTCATAACGTGCGGCTTCATGGTCCGCGCGACGACGATGCTCCCGAGATTGATGTGCCATTCGCACAGAGTCCGTGGCCGCAGACACATATGGCGGTTCGAACAGTCGGCGATCCTCTCGCTGTCAGCAGAAGCATTGCTGCGGTAGTGAATTCGATGGATGCAGATTTAGCGCTGGCTGGCGTCAAGACGATGGAGCAGCTTATCGATGAATCTCTCTCGGGAGATCGCTTTGCCACCGTCCTTTATGGAAGCTTCGCTGGAGTTGCCTTGCTGCTCGCCGCTATGGGGATTTACGGTGTCATGACTTTTATCGTGGCACAACGGACGCATGACATTGGACTCCGCATGGCTTTGGGCGCAGGCCGTGACCAAGTTTTGCGATTAGTTCTGACCGAAGGAATGATGTTGGCGCTCACTGGGCTCGCTCTCGGATTTGTGGGAGCTTCCCTTGTGGGAAGAGCCATGCGAAGCATGTTGTACGAAGTAGGCACTGTAGATCTGAGTGCCTTCGCGGTGGTCGCGACCGCACTACTCGCCTCCGCGGTTCTGGCGTGTTATATCCCGGCCCGCCGCGCCGCAAAAGTCGATCCCATGGTAGCTCTGCGCTACGAGTGAGGAATTTATGACTGGGCTTCTACAAGATCTACGTTTCGGAATACGGCAGCTCCGCAAGAGTCCGATGTTTACCGGGATGTCGTTACTGATTCTTGCTCTCGGCATCGGAGCCAATACTGCCATTTTCAGTGTAGTTAGCGCTGTTCTGTTACGTCCTTTGCCATTTCCTCAATCCGAACGGCTGGTACAAGTTTGGCATGTTCCACCTGCGGCGAGCTTTCATGGCATGACCACGTTCGCGGTTTCGCCCGCCAACTATTTGGATTGGCTCAACCAAAATCACGCATTCGAACAAATGGCGATCTACCGCTTTAATAGTTTCAACCTCACTACCCAGAATCAACCGGAAGCCGTTCAGGCAGCGAAAGTGTCATCTGATTTCTTTTCAGTTTTGCGCGTGCGACCAATGCTAGGCCGTACATTTATTCCCGAAGAAGATCAGCCTGGACGCGGCAATGTGGTAGTCATCAGCCAAGCTTTTTGGCAAAGCCACTGTGCTTCCAATCCAAACATCGTTGGGCAGCAGATCACCTTGGACAAGCAAAGCTATACCGTAGTGGGCGTGATGGGGTCGAAGTTCTTCTTCCCGGCGCCTGATACTCAGTGGCAGCCCCAAATCTGGACGCCACTGGGATGGACAGATAAAGACCGCGCGATCCGGGGCAATCACAATTACCTCGTTATCGCGCGCCTCAAGCCTGAAATCAATTTGAAACAGTCGCAGGCAGAACTGGATACCATCTCCCGCCGACTTGAGCAGCAATACCCCACGGATGATAAAGGATGGGGGGCAGTAGTAATCCCGCTTCGCGACCAGTTAGTGGGTGATGTTCGCCCAGCGCTACTAGTGCTGCTCGGCGCGGTAGCTTTTGTCTTGCTGATTGCGTGTGCGAACCTCGCCAATCTGCTTTTAGCAAAGACTCTTGCCAGAAGAAAAGAAATTGCCATTCGCACAGCACTCGGAGCCAGCAGTGTTCGTATCTTGCGTCAGGTTCTTGCCGAAACGGTGTTGCTCTCGCTAGTGGGAGGTGCCTTGGGCTTGCTTCTGGCGCACTTTGGAGTTGGTTTCATCCTGAGTTTTATGTCCGATAGACTGCCGCGGGCAAAGGAAATCCGGTTGGATGGCTTGGTCCTTGGCTTCGCTTTCGTGATTTCAATTCTCACCGGAATTCTCGCAGGGCTCGCACCCGCATGGCGCTTGACCAAGAACAATGTGAATGACGAGTTAAAGCAGGGTGCCGGCAGAACTGGTTCGGATCAGGGCGGAAATAGAACTCGCAGTGTGCTGGTTGTTTCCGAGATTGCGTTGTCATTGACTCTCCTGATCGGAGCAGGATTGATGGTCCGCAGCTTGTGGCGGTTGCGGAACGTAGACCCCGGCCTTGACCCTCATAACCTTTTGACCATGACGCTCGATCTCTCTCCAACGAAATATACACAGCCGGTTCAGCAACTCGGATTTGTCAACGAAGTACTCGCGCGCGTCCAGACCTTGCCCGGCGTCGAATCAGCTGGAGCAATCGATGACCTGCCACTTAGCAGTAATGGATCAACGCAGCCGATTGCGATCGAAGGCCGCCCATCTGTCCAAATGTCAGAACAGCCGGAAGTCGCGGTTCGAACAATTACTCCCGGATACATTCACACTACCCGCGTACCAATGCTGCAAGGGCGCGACTTCGCGGAAGCAGATGCAGCCGACAGGCAGTCGGTGATACTCATCAGCGAATCCATGGCAAAGCGTTTTTGGCCCAACGAGAACCCAATTGGCAAGCGCCTGACTATGTCCTTCTCTCCTGAAACTTCCAAGGAAATCGTTGGTGTCGTCGGCGACGTGAAACAAGACGGAGTGGACGTGGCTGAACCAATTGCGACATTGTATGTCCCATTCGCTCAGACGCCGGTGCATCGCTCGCTGTCGCTTGTCGTACGCACAAGTTCCGCACCCACCAATCTCGTATCGGCAGTGACGAATGCCGTACATCAAGTCGACGGCGAAGAGCCTGTAGCTGACGTGATGACCATGGACGAAGTTCTGTCCGGCTCTCTTTCGCAGCAACGCTTCAACATGTTGCTGCTCGCTGCCTTTGCTGGTCTGGCGCTGTTCTTGGCAGCGGTTGGAATCTATGGTGTGTTGTCGTATGCCGTGAAAAGACGAGTGCAAGAAATCGGTATACGCATGGCGCTTGGCGCGGATCGAAGCGATGTCTTGCGGATGATCTTGGGGCAGGGATTACGGCTGACGCTGATAGGGGTGTGCATAGGTATGGTCGCGGCATTTGCCTTGACACGATTGATCACAAGCCAGCTGTTCGAAGTGACCGCATCCGATCCTATGACGTTTTCGTGCGTGCCGCTTTTGTTGGTCATTGTGGCGCTCGCAGCGTGCTATCTCCCAGCGAGAAGGGCGATGAAGGTCGATCCCATGGTGGCCTTGCGTTACGAGTAGGAGGAATAACCATGACTGGACTATTACAAGATCTCCGTTATGCGATACGGCAGTTGCTCAGGAAGCCGGGATTCGCTTTTACGGCTGTGCTCACTTTAGCGCTGGGCATTGGGGCTAATGTCGCTATTTTCAGCATCGTGAATGGAATCGTTCTTCGACCCCTGCCAGTGCCGCAACCGCAGCAAATCGCGGTGCTAGCCGCTCAACAACGGGGCGCTCCCCTGGGCGTTTATTTTTTGTCTTATCCACAACTTGCCGATTTCCGCAAACAAGCAGATATGTTCTCTGACTTATTTGCTTATGAGATCGGATTGGAAGGCATGAGCGCCGACAACAAGGCCGATCACCTCCTCGCCAGCTACGTAACCGGAAATTATTTCTCGGGGCTTGCCTTGAAACCAGCATTGGGCCGCTTGTTTCTGCCGGGCGAAGGAGAGAAGCCAGGATCGGAAGCGCTTGTCGTTATCGGCTACTCTTATTGGCAAAGAAGATTTAATGGCAGCTCGACTGTAATCGGCAAACAAGTGCTGGTGGATGGCAAGCCCGCTACCATTATCGGAGTCACGCCAAAGGAGTTTCACGGCACAACCTTTGCTTTGGACGTAGATGGCTACCTGCCGCTCAGTATGGCCGCAGAAAATGATCCCGAGATGTGGACCAGCCGCACCGATCGGCGATGGATCACTCTAGGCCGCTTGAAGCCCAAAGTGAGTGTGGCCCAGGCTCAAAGTTCAATCAGTGTGATCGCCGCACGCTTAGCCGAACAATATCCTGCAACTGACAAAGGAATTTCGATCAACGTCATCTCCGAACGGCTCTCACGCCCCGTGCCCTTGCCAAATAATCTGATCGTTATTATCGCTGGCTTATTTCTATTTCTGGCCGCGCTCATTCTGCTGCTCGCAGGTGTGAATGTAGCCAACATTCTGCTGGTGCGCGCCACCGCGCGGGAAGGAGAAATGGCGGTGCGGACCGCGATGGGCGCCAGTCGAGGGCGCCTCATCAGCCAGGTGCTCACCGAGAGCATTCTGCTTGCGATGCTGGGTGCTGTTGGAGGAATCGTTCTGGGAAGTTGGGCCGGCCGTTGGATTTCCGATCTCCCGTTGGCTTCGACTATTCCAGTGCGCTTGGATTTCGGCATCGATTGGCGAGTGGTACTTTACTCGCTCGCGACCGCCATTTGTACCGGAGTGATTGTCGGATTATGGCCGGCGCTTCGGGTTGCCCGCTCAAATGTGAACGAAACTTTGCGCGAAGGCGGAAGAAGTGGATCAAGTAGCACGTCGCGTCATCGCGTCCGCAGCACTTTAGTTGCAGCACAAATGGCAGGGTCCCTGACGTTGCTTATCGTCGCTGGACTGTTCGTCCGAAGTTTGCAGCATGCGCAACAAATGTATTTGGGGTTCGATCCTGATCATGTGCTCAACGTAGTGCTCGATCCCCACGAAGTCGGTTACGACCAGGCCCGCACCACGAGTTTCTACCGTGAACTGGAAGACCATGTACGGGCTTTGCCCGGAGTTCAATCGGCTAGTCTTTCTTTTAACGTGCCTATGGGCAGCTACACGGATTCGACTGCGGTTAATATCGAGGGCCATCCCGTTCCCGCCGGACAGCAGCCGCCTAATCTGCTTTTCAATTCGGTCGATTCGGCCTACTTCCAGACCATGAAGATTCCGCTGCTGCGCGGACGCAGCTTCACTGACGCCGACAATGAAAAAGCGCCACACGTTGCGATTGTGAACCAGACCATGGCAGAGAAGATGTGGCCAAACGAAGATCCCATCGGTAAGCGCTTTACCACCGATCAGACAAGCGGAACATTCTGGCAGGTGATCGGCGTAGCGCAAAACGGCAAGTACGCTCTGCTCGCCGAAGATCCTCAGCCTTATTTCTATTTGCCGCTTGCCCAGCATTTCGTGTCGTTGCGTGCATTGCAGGTTCGTACTTCTATGAATCCCGAAGCGCTAATGTTGCCGCTGCAGCAAGAGATCAAGAATCTCGATCCGGGTTTGCCGATCTTTATGCTTCGCACCATGAACGACTCTCTTGCAGGCGCAAATGGTTTCATGATCTTTCGCATCGGAGCTCTCCTCGCTTCATGTATCGGAGTTATGGGACTCACTCTGGCCATGGTGGGCGTGTACGGAGTAGTTGCCTTCGCCGCCAGCCAGCGCACCCGGGAAATTGGAATCCGCATAGCCCTCGGCGCGAATCGCGTGCAGGTATTAAAACTCGTGCTTCGCCAAGGCGTGTGGGTCGTAGTCGCAGGTGCTGCTCTCGGCCTATTCGTTACATTCGGCATCAGCCGGGGAATCGCAAATCTCTTGGTGGGCGTGAGCCCAACTGATCCACTGACATTTATCACTGCAACTTTCTTACTGGTCGCGGTCGCGTTGTACGCCTGTTACGTTCCGGCGCGGCGAGCCATGAAAGTCGATCCCATGGTGGCACTGCGTTACGAATAAGGAATGACATGCAGACTTTGATCTATGACGTTCGTTATGCACTTCGCCAGCTGGGCAAGAGCTCCCGGCTTCACTTTAGTTGCGGTACTCACTTTGGCTCTGGGAATCGGCGCCAACACAGGCATCTTTACGTTGGTCAACGCTGTTCTCTTGAAGTCATTGCCAGTGCCGGATCCCCAACAACTCTTCCTCGTCAGGATGAGCGATAGACTCGCCGAGAACACGCGTTTCTCTTATCCGCTATTCCAGAACATAAATACCGCTCTACCGCAATCCGCGAGTATGGCGGCAATGACTTGGCCTGCGGATTTTTATGCCAGCTTTGGAAACGACCAACCAGAAATGGTCACCGGCCAGCTTGTTTCAGGAAATTATTTCGAAACTCTCGAAACTTATCCTGCACTGGGACGCCTGTTGACCACGGAAGATGATCGTGTCGTTGGTGGCAGTCCAGTCGCAGTACTCAGCTACGGATGCTGGCAACGTCGTTTCGGGCGAGATCCCAATGTAATTGGCCGCAAGATAATCGTGAACGGAATGCCATTCGAAATTGTTGGAGTCGCTGCGCCGGGCTTCTTCGGGGCAAGAGCGGGAACAGCGCCGGATTTTTGGTTGCCGACGGCGATGCAGTCAGCTGTCCATTACGCGCAACATTACAGTCAGACGGAAGCGGCGGAGTTCGACAAGCCTTGGACTTCTCAACCGGATATTCGCTGGCTGCAATTCATCGTGCGGATAAGAAATCCCGAAACTCGTTCTCAAATCTCTGCCGCACTCAACCAAGTCTTTCGACAAGAACTTCAACGTGAAGGCGTGGACGCGACCGATCCTCTCTCGCGAACTCGGCTTGAACTCGAGCCGGGAAATCGGGGATTGGCCACTTTGCGGCGGGATTTTTCGCAGCCCCTGTTCGTATTGATGGGCATGGTCGGACTTGTATTACTAATCGCCTGCGCCAATCTTGCCAATCTACTGCTCGCACGTGCCGCCGCGCGCGAACGCGAAATCGCTGTTCGTCTTTCCCTCGGAGCGACGCGGACCAGACTAGTCCGTCAGCTCTTCACTGAATGCGTGCTGCTGTCTGTCTTTGGTGGAATTCTTGGCATAGCAGTCGCATTCTGGTGCAGCTCAGTCCTGCCAAAGTGGGCTTCAGGCGGAGCCACGCCGATTCCCGCTAAATCTTACGCCCGATGCGCGCGTTCTTTTTTTCAGTACTAGCTATCGCGCTATTAACCGGAATTCTTTTTGGATTAGCACCAGCATTGCAAGGCACGCGGGTTGAGCCGATGCATGCCCTGAAATCCAGAACTGGCGGAGCGTCAGACGGAGCGGCAGGTTGGTCCTTTAAGCAGACACTCGTTGCTGGTCAGGTTGCATTGTCTCTCGTTCTTCTCGTCGGAGCGGGGTTGTTTATCCGCACTCTCCGGAATTTTTCCGAGCTCGATCCAGGTTTTGACCGCGATCATATCCTGACGGTATGGCTGGACACGCACATGGCTGGCTACAAGAGTGAGCAATTATCTGCTCTGTACCAGCGACTAATCGAGAGCGTAGAAGCGGTTCCGGGTGTGCGCTCAGCATCACTTGCAAGCTGCGGCCTCGCAGTGGGATGCGGCGACGCTAGCGACATCTACCTTCCCGGAGTTCCGCACTCCAACGGCGAAACAGATGCCCAGGAGCGCCGTGTGAGTCAGCATTTCTTCAGTACCGTTGGCATTCCTCTTCTCGAAGGTCGAGACTTCACCACAACGGACAATGAAAAAGCTCCAGCGGTTGCCGTCGTAAACCAGACTTTTGTGCACGAGTTTTTGAAAGATAAAAACCCTATCGGCCAGTATTTCGGCTATGACGCAGCTCACGACCACCGTTTTCAGATTGTCGGTGTCGTGAAAGATGCACGTGTAAATGACATCCGTGAAAGTGCTCCGCCAATGATCTATCACTCGGTCGCGCAGGATGTCATTGATGTGGAGAGCCTCGACGTGCATACGTTTGGGGATCCTGGTCAGCTGATGGAGCAAGTCCGGCTCGTGGTGCGGAGTGTCGATCCGAATCTGCCGATCGGCGGCATCACTATGTTGTCCGAACAAGTAAAGAGCAACCTCGCACAGCAGCGATTGATTGCCCGGCTCACCACAATATTTGGTGTTCTCGCGTTGTGCCTCGCGTGTCTCGGCCTCTATGGCGTGATGTCCTATACCGTTGCGCGCCGAACAAGTGAGCTCGGAATTCGGCTCGCTCTTGGTTCGACACGCTCAAATGTACTGTGGGTTGTATTGCGTGAATCCCTGATCCTTACAACTGCTGGAATTTTCGTGGGATTTTGTTTATCGCTCGCCGGAACGCGAGTAGTGAGCAGCATGCTCTTCGGATTGAGTCCTCACGACCCATTGACCTTGACTGTGGCCGCCACGCTCCTCTTATTGGTGTCTGCCGCGTCCGGCCTGCTGCCGGCGTGGCGAGCAGCACATGTTGATCCGATAGAAGCACTGAGGGTGGAGTGAGTTCGGTTTCAATGCGAAGACGATAAATCGGGAGTGAAATGATCCAATTCAAAAACGTCGAACGAAGTTACAAAACCGCTGCCGGACAAACCTGGGTCTTGCGCCGAATCAATCTGGAGATTCGCGAAGGCGAATTCATTACCGTCATGGGCCCCTCTGGGGCAGGGAAGTCCTCACTCCTAAACGCACTCGCGTTATTAGATGACCAGTGGGCGGGTGAGTACTGGTTCCGCGAGCAAGCGGTGCATGAGATGAAACGCAAAGCGCGCGCTGATCTCGCCAAAAAAAATATTGGCATGGTGTTTCAGAGTTATCACTTGCTCGACGATCTTACCGTTCAGGAGAACATCGACCTACCTCTCTCTTATAAGGACATCCCACGCCATCAGCGCCAAAGTCTCGTTGCCGACGTCCTCGACAAATTCCAGATCGTCGCAAAGAAAGATCTTGTATCCCAGCCAACTATCCGGCGGACAACAGCAGCTGGTTGGCGTAGCCAGAGCCGTAATTCACAAGCCGGTATTGCTTCTGGCCGACGAACCCACCGGCAACCTGCATTCTGCTCAAGCCAAGGAGATCATGGAACTATTTCGCGAACTGAACCAGCAGGGAACAACAATCGTGCAGGTCACACATTCGGAAGCGAATGCAGCCTACGGAAGCCGCGTTCTTCAGTTGCGGGATGGCTGGCTAGTGGAAGACTCAGCCAACCCGCATCTCGATCATCCCGAACGCTATATGCCGGGGGAGGCTAGCGCATCGTGATTTATCCCCGCCGCAGTTTTGTTCGAGATTGCCTACGAAAGACGATCGCCCTGCTCTCTATCTACGGCGTTCTAGTCTCAATCGCATCAGGGCAAAACGTAACTCCGCTTCAACTTGAAATGCCTAAATCGCGCAACCCTTTGCGGGCTTACACGCCAGAGCGTGTACCGGAACCTATCCTGGCAAACTCGCCTCGCCTCGATCGGCTAGTTCGTGACGGCAAGCTCTACCTGTCCCTGAAAGACGCGATTGACTCTGGCGCTCGAAAACAATCTCGATCTCGCCATTGCTCGCTACAATTTGCCTATAGCGAATACCGATATCCTTCGCACCCAAGCAGGCGGAAGCTTTCGCGGTGTCAACACAGGCGTCGTCCAGGGAACTCCCGGTGGTGGCGTAGGAGGCTTCGGAACCGGAGCGCCCGGCGCGGGAGCAGGTGGAACAACGAGCGGGGCAGGCGGTGCTGGAGCAGGAGCTTCTGGCCTGGTCGAGTCTACTCTCGGAACTGGAACGCCGGTTTCTTCTTATGATCCCGCGATTGTGGGTACATTGGGCGAGGAGCATCAGACCACCCCGCTGGCTAACCTGCAGACTTACGGCGTGCAGTCGCTTCAATTGAACAACGGCCAAGTGAATGTGAGCTACTTACAGTCTTTTCCCACCGGGACAAGCTTCTCGTTCCAATTCAACAACGGTCGAGAGACGACTAATAGTCCATTTTTTACGCTTTCCCCGATTCTGACGTCGATGTATCGCGTAACATTTCAGCAGGAACTGCTTGCCGGATTCGGCTCTTGCCCCGAATTTGCGTTACTTGCGAATTGCCAAGAACAACAAGAAGATTTCCGATATCGCGTTCAAAGACCAGGTCACCGCCACCGTAACCCAAATCGCAAATATCTATTGGGATCTGGTCAGCGCTTACGAACAGGCGCAAGTGAATGAGCAGTCGTTAACGTTTGCGCAACAGACTTTCGACAACGCGAAGAAGCAGCTAAAGCTTGAAAGCATTCCGGAGATGGACGTCATGCGCGCGGAAACGGAAGTTTCCAGACGCGATCAGGATCTCACCATCGCTCGCACAAACCTTGAACTACAGGAGTCCCTGATCAAAAATGCGCTCACGAAGAGCCTCGACGATCCAGTCCTTGAAGCCATGCCGGTTATTCCAACGGATCGCATTCAGAACGTCGCCACCCAGACCAGCCAACCGCTGCAAGATCTGATTGCCGAGGCGCTCAGCGATCGCCCCGAACTTTCCGAGTCGGACGTCGATCTGGTGAACCGTACTATTAGCCGTCAAGCTGCGAAGAATGCTTTATTACCCACAGTTGCCTTGGTCGGATTTTATGGCAGCTCAGGTCTCGCGGGCCCGTTGAATCCAATCTACAGCTTGGGACAAAACGCCTCCAATGTGCCAACTGATTTCAGTGGAGCCCTGCAAAACACCTTCAACAATTCATCCCCTGATTACTATGTCGGATTGAACTTGAACATTCCTCTGCGCAATCGCGTGGCGAAAGCCGATCAATACCGTTCTGAGCTCGAATATCGCCAGGCGCAACTTCGCATGGAGCAGTTAAAGAAACAGATTCGCATCGAGGTCCGTAACGCTCAATATGCTCTGGAGCAAACCGGAGCGCGTGTGGAAGCCGCTCGTAAGGCGCGCGATCTGGCTGATCGAACTTTTGAAATTACAAAGAAAGAACAAACTCTCGGCGCAGGATCAAGCTATCAGACGCTCGCCGCGCAGCGCGACCTCGCACTCGCCGAACTTGATCTGGTGAACGCCATGACCATCTATGCCAAGGCGAAAGTTGAACTCGACCGCGCCACAGGGAAGACTTTGGATCATAATGGTATCCAGATTCAAGAGGCTATTAGCGGCTCGGTCAGCAACTCGAGTCCATAGCAGTCATGCAGACCTCAATAAAATCTGAAGTGACAAAATCTGGAGCGATAAAATCTGGTGTGACGAAATCTGGACCGTTGGATACCGCGATTTCTGTGAAGAGCAGCGCAGAACGGCCCGTACGCATTCTGGCTGCCGACGATCAACAGCACATTCTTGAAGCCATCACGCTCCTACTTCGTCCCCAAGGTTATCTGGTCGATACAGTCAAATCGCCGGCACTCGTGCGTGAATCCCTGGCGACGGAATTCTATGATGCTGTCCTCATCGATCTGAACTACACCCGCGATACCACTTCCGGACAGGAAGGCCTCGATCTTCTTTCTGAAATTATCTCTTTAGATAGCGGCATTCCCGTCATTGTTATGACGGCGTGGGGAAACGTAGAACTTGCAGTCGAAGCAATGCGCCGTGGAGCGCGAGACTTCATCCAAAAGCCCTGGGAGAATGAACGGCTTCTCGCAATCCTACGAACGCAAGTGGAACTGCATCGCGCCTTGCAGCAAGCGGAACGACTGGCAGCTGAAAATCGCTTGCTTCGGGCGCAGGGACGTCCTGAGTTTATCGCCTCCGCACCATCGATGCAGCCGGTTCTCGAAGCCATTACTCGCATCGGACCATCCGATGCCAACGTTTTGATCACAGGCGAACATGGCAGCGGAAAAGAAGTCGTGGCGCAAACGCTACATGCGATTTCCTCTCGATCTACTCGACCTCTGGTCGCCGTAAATGCTGGCGCGATTCCGGAAGGAATTTTTGAAAGCGAACTCTTCGGCCACGTAAAGGGCGCATTCACCGACGCACGCACTGATCGAATCGGGCGTTTCGAGCTCGCCGATGGAGGCACAATTTTCCTGGACGAAATTGGAAATGTTCCAATCCGCCAGCAAGCTAAATTGTTGCGGGTGCTCGAGTCGGGAGAATGCGAACGAGTTGGATCTTCCCGATCCAAGCGTGTTGATGTTCGAGTTATTTCCGCAACCAATTCCGATCTCCAAGCTGCGTGTTCGGCTGGACAATTCCGCGAAGACTTGTTATTTCGTCTTAACACCGTCGAAATTCATCTGCCAGCATTGCGAGAGCGTAAGGAAGACATTCCAGTACTCGCCGTACATTTTTTGACTCGCTATGCAACCCGTTACCGACGGCAGATTCAGGGCCTTGATGCTTCGGCGTTGCAGCTCATGCTGCAATATTCGTGGCCGGGAAACGTACGAGAATTGGAACACACGCTGGAGCGCGCAGTCCTGATGTGTCGCAGTAATGAAATACAGGCGACCGATTTGGGGTTGAATACCCAGCGGCCTCAAAGTCAGAATCTTGAAGACCTTAGCCTCGAGTCCGTAGAAGCTATTCTGATCAGAAAGGCTCTACAGCGTTTTCAGGGAAATGTAAGCCAGGCTGCCGAAGCGCTGGGGCTAAGCCGTGGAGCCTTATATCGTCGTATGGAGAAATATGGTCTTTAGTCCGCTCGGCAAAAGTGCCGCAATGCGGAAAGCTCCACGCAAACGAGTTCGCCTCCTCTACGAACGTCGCGTAAATCTGTTCTCTTTCTTTGTCGCACTGCCCTCGATGCTTGCGAGCGGCATACTAGTCTGGCTGCAACCTTGGTCACTTGAGTCCAAGCTCGCAGTTTTATTCGCCGAGTTATTCGTCTGGTGGCTCTTGGCAATGGCACTACAGGAGCAAGCAATTCGCCCTCTACAAACTCTGGCCAACGTCGTCGCTGCGCTGCGTGAAGAAGACTATTCTTTTCGAGCGCGAGGCGCGGCTACGGACGATGCCCTTGGAGAACTATCGCTGGAAGTCAACGCTCTGGCTGATCTCTTAGCGGATCAACGTATCCGTGCGATAGAAGCCAGCGCTCTTTTGCGACGCGTGGTGGAAGAGATCGATGTTCCCGCTATTTGCGTTCGATCCCAATCAAATTTTAAAACTCGTGAATACCGCAGGCGAAAAGCTCTTGCAACAACCATCCGTAAGACTTCTCGGACGTACAGCCGAAGAAGTTGGATTGGCGAGTTGCCTGGCAGCCGGGAACGAAACGCTTATTGCCTTGCCATCGAACAGCCCAAATTCTCGCTGGTTAGTGCGATCAAGCACATTTCGTGAGAAGGGTATCCCCCACAAGCTGATCGTATTGTCGGACGTAAGCCGAGCTTTGCGGGAAGAAGAACGTAAAGCCTGGCAGCGGTTGATTCGGGTTCTCGGGCATGAACTGAACAACTCTTTGACCCCGATAAAGTCGATCGCGGGCAGTCTGAAAGCTCGCCTCGCAGACGCGCCACTCAGCGCAGAGCAACGCCAGGATTTTGAACGTGGCTTGGAGATAGTCGAGACTCGAGCAGGTTCGCTCAATCGTTTTCTTCAGGCCTACAGGCAACTAACGCAAATGCCACCTCCGGTGCTGCGGAATGTCGCCATCCTTCCGATTATGGAGCGTGTAGCTGGCCTCGAAACCAGACTTGCGGTGAGTGTTCGCGCAGACGCTGAGATTATGGTCACGGTGGATCCCGATCAGATCGAGCAAATGCTCATCAATATAGTGCGGAATGCCGTCGAGGCGGCACTAGAACCGGAACACTCCAGAAATCCTGCGGAAGAGAATCGTGTCGAAGCCAGAAACCCTGAAGTCGTAATGCGCTGTTCGATCGACGACGACAACGTAATTCTAACGATAGAAGATAATGGCCCGGGACTTCTCAATCCCAGCAATGCATTTGTGCCGTTTTATACGACCAAGCCAGCGGGAAGTGGAATCGGCTTGGCGCTAAGCCGTCAAATTGCCGAAGCTCACGGTGGCTCGATCGAGCTCCTCAATCGAAATGATTCCAAGGGATGCGAAGTCAGAGTCGTGCTCCCGCGCAATCACCTACGCTGACACTCCACAATTAACTCCCATTCTGGGAAGGCCTCGCCTGAACTTTGGGGCGAGATACGGATGTGCGTCCTTCACGAGACCTACAATTGAAGTAGTCCAAGACTCTCGAATTCACAATTAGACGCGTGTCAAAGCTGCAAAGAAATATTTGCGGCTTTCCAGGCCGTGAGCACAGGATGACTCCGTGATGCTGCATCAACTTGTTACCTTCACGTTGGACGGACAGCCGTACGCATTGCCATTGGCAAGTGTCCAGCAAGTTGTGCGTATGGTGGAAGTTGTTCCTTTGCCGAAGGCGCCGGAGATCGTGCTCGGAGTGATTAATCTGCACGGGAAGATCGTGCCAGTGCTGAATCTGCGGAAACGGTTCGGTTTGCAGGACGGAGAAGCCAGCTTGAGTGACCATCTGCTCAGCAGAATCATCCCAGATTTGGAGGACTGGAAAATTTCGATTTTGGCGACCGACTTGAATACTCGTTCGCTATATCGAGCTTCCGAAGGAATCTATACCGATTGGTCCTTCCGTGATACCCCGCCGTGGGTTAAATCGAAATACTTCAAAGCCGCACCAGGTGGACGATGGGCAATTAATCCCGCTATCAAGAAAATGGTGACCTTCGCTTACCTCAACTTAATCGAGGACGTTTATCTCTCGCTCTTAAACTCAACGAATGCTCTCGACGTCATCCTTTGCCGAAACGTGCTGATGTATCTCACGCCTGAGGCCATGAAGAAGGTCATCCACCAGTTTTATAAATTATTTGACCGCCCGAGGTTACGCTGTAACCGTCGCGGGCAATGGAAAATAAGCCCTGGCCGCAGCACTCGAAATCAAACCCGCTCTGGTCATTAACGACGTGGTGATGCCGGAAATGGACGGCTACACGCTTTGCAAGGAGATCAAATCTCGCCCGACTCTCAAGGTCATCCCGAGCGCCGGACGAGCCGTGCTTGCGCGGCGAGAACAAGTTGAGGGACCTGCATTGCTTTCAAGGCCCATTTTTACTCCTGTTTGAGCATTGCTTGCAATTCACAATTTCACCCGCACATACCGTCGCATTTTCTTTGCGCCTTCCTCCAGTGGTACCATATCCGCCTGCATCACGGTCCGGACATTTGAAATTGCGCATGACAAAAGCTTCCCGATCTGTGGCATCACCGCGCGTCGTTTGCATTGAAGACTTTCGTCCCATCGCCCGCCAGAGAGTACCGCAATCGGTGTTCGACTACCTCGACGGCGGCGCCGAAGCCGAAGTCACTCTCCGGGAGAATTGCCGCATATTTAACGACATCACTTTTCGCCCGCGGCATGCAGTCTGCTTCCCAATCTGCGATTTGGGCACGCGCGTTCTCGGCTTCGATCTCGCTCTGCCGTTCATGCTCGCACCTGTCGGGTACAGCCGCCTCATGCATCCGGAGGGCGAAATGGCAGCCGCGCGAGCTGCTGGCAGAGCGGGCACCGGCTACATTCTCTCCACGATTTCCGGGCACAAACTCGAAAACGTAAAGGCTGCTTCGTCTGGGCCAGTTTTCTATCAGCTCTACCTCATGGGTGGACGCGCCGCCGCCGAGGCCTCCATTGAAAGAGCCCGCGTTGCCGGATTCTCCGCGCTCGTCGTCACCATTGACACTCCTGTCTCTGGAATTCGCGAACGCGACTTTCGCAATGGAATGAAGGAACTCGTCAGCGGCGGCCTGTTCGAAAAAATTCCATTCCTCCCCCAAGTGCTCTCGCGTCCAGCCTGGCTCATCAATTTTCTCCTCGATGGTGGCCTGCCTTCACTTCCGAACGTCGTCATTCCGGATAAAGGGCCGATGCCCCTGACTGATGTCGCCGCCGCGTTGGCAGAATCCGCTGTAACCTGGGCCGACCTGCGCTGGATCAGGGATGTATGGCGTGGTCCGATTGTCGTTAAAGGTGTGCTCACCGGCGATGATGCGCGCCGCGCAATCGATGAAGGAGCCGCGGCGATTTCAGTTTCGAATCACGGCGGACGCCAGCTCGACGGAGTTCCCGCTTCGTTACGCGTGTTGCCGGAAGTCGTCGAAGCCGTCAACGGACGCATCGAAGTATGGATGGATGGGGGCATTCGTCGCGGCACCGACATTGCAAAAGCCATCTGCCTGGGCGCGCGTGCCGTGCTCTGCGGACGAGCCTATGCTTATGGTTTAGCTGCGGCCGGTGAAGCTGGCGTTGATCGCGCCATCGATATTCTGCGGACTGATCTTGATCGCACTCTCAGGCTGCTCGGTTGCCCGTCAGTTGCCGCCTTGGATCGCTCTTACGTGAATATTCCAAAGAGCTGGGAACCAGGCTGAGTTAGAGTGCGCTGAGTTAAAGTGTGAAGAAATCGCCCCGGGTGCGACGCGTAAACATTCTCGATCTTCGTTACGCAACGTACTGGTTCAACAGGAAGACTACCAGCGGGAGGTTGTCATGCAGTGGACCCAAATTTACGATCCATTTGGTCATTGGTGGCTTTCCACGCTGGTTGCGGCGCTTCCCATCATCGTACTTTTCGGATTATTGGCCGGCCTCCACATAAAGCCTCATTGGTGCGCCATTGCTGGTGCATCGACCGCGGTAGTGGTCGCGATCTTCTTCTTCCAGATGCCTCCCGCGTTGGCCGCGATCAGTTTTGCGTATGGTGTTGCCTTCGGAGTATTGAAAATTGCCTGGATCGTTCTGGCCGCGGTATACCTCTACGACATTTCCGTCGAGACCGGCCAATTTGAAATCATGAAGGAGTCGATCGCCGGAATCACTCCTGACCGCCGGCTGCAGGTCTTGCTGGTTGCCTTTTGTTTCGGCGCATTCATTGAAGGAGCGGCAGGCTTCGGCGCACCCGTCGCGATTGCCGGAGCCTTCATGATCGGGCTCGGTTTCAAGCCCTTCCACGCCGCCGCGTTGAATCTCATCGCCAACACCGCTCCCGTTGCATGGGGCGCGATTGGCACTCCGGTTCACACACTGGCGGCAGTAACCGCTCTGCCAGAGTCCGATCTCAACGCCATGATCGGACGCATTCTTCCTTTCACCGCGATCCTCATCCCTTTTTGGCTGGTGAAGACCATGGTCAGTTGGAAGGAGACCTTCGAAGTATTTCCCGCCATCCTGGTTGTCGGCAGCTCGTTCGCTCTTACGCAGTTTTTCTGGTCGAATTACATAGACAGCAATTTGGTGGACATCATGGGAGGCGTGGTCTCGATTATCGCGGCTCTGATTTTTCTACGCTTCTGGAAACCGAAAAAAATCTGGCGCTTCGACTATGACGAGAAGTCCTCAACTGTTCCTGCCGTAGCGACAATCGCTGACGAAGTTGGTGGCGAATGGACAGCCGAACAGTTTGATGGAGTTGTAAAAGTACGCACCTACACCGCGTTGCAAGTATTGAAAGCGTGGATGCCCTTCGCCATCCTCTCGGTGTTTGTGCTTCTCTGGGGATTGCCGTCGATCAAACTAGCCATGAACCAGGCCACCACGCCGGCTTTCCACGTGGTGCTTGCGAATGGCAAAGTCCGTCCCGGTCCGCCGGGATGGGATGTTCCTTACCTGCACAACGCCATCTCTCGATCAGCGCCGATTGTCGCAAAGCCGACGCCTGAAGCGGCGCGATACGATTTCAACTGGCTCTCAGCCACCGGGACCGGCTGTTTCTTTTCCGCAATCGTCTCCGGATTATTGCTCGGCTTGGGTCCTCTGCAATTGATGAAGATCTTTTGGAGAACGCTGGTGCGAATGCGCCTCGCGATGATTGCGATCTCATTCATGTTAGGCCTCGGCTACGTGACGCGCTACTCGGGACTCGACGCGGTATTAGGTCTGGCCTTCACCCGCACCGGATGGCTGTATCCATTCTTCGGCACATTCCTGGGATGGTTAGGAGTTGCGCTTACCGGCAGTGACACCTCCGCCAACGCGCTCTTCGGAAGTCTGCAGCGAATTACTTCTCAACAACTCGGCATCGACCCAATCCTCATGTGTGCCGCCAACAGCGCCGGAGGCGTGATGGGGAAAATGGTCGACGCCCAGTCCATCACGATTGCCACCTCCGCCACCGAACAGGTAGGCAACGAAGGAATTATTTTCCGCTTCGTGGCATGGCACTCAGTTGCCCTCTGTTCCATAGTAGGAGTAATCGTGCTGCTCTACGCCTACGTTTTCCGATCCGCCGTACCGCATGGACTCATGTTTGTGAAATAGCAATTGGATCTTCAACCCTTCTGCACATTCGGAACGGCCAGTAAATTAGCCACTGACCTGCGCGTGCAAGGCCCTCTTAAGAAAGTTACCCTGTCCCGCACGACCCACGAACTCATCTCCATCTATAACTACCCGTCCGCGAGACAGCACCACTTCCGGCATTCCCGTGACTTCGATTCCTTCAAACATTGAGTAGTCCACTCGCATGTGGTGCGTCTTCGCGCTGATCGTATGTTTTTTATTCGGATCGAAAATCACCAGGTCCGCATCGCTCCCAACCGCAATCGTCCCCTTGCGCGGATACAGTCCGAAAAGTTTTGCGGGAGTAGTAGAAACCAGTTCCACGAAGCGATTCGCGCTGAACCGGCCTGCGGCGACTCCGCCGGAATAAATCAGGCTCATGCGATGCTCAACGCCCGGACCGCCGTTAGGAATTTTCGTGAAATCATCGCGCCCCATTTCTTTCTGCTCCTTGAAGCAGAACGGACAATGATCGGTCGAGACAACCTGAAGATGGTCGCGCTTCAGCCCGTTCCATAATTTCTCCTGATGCCATTTCTCCCGCAGCGGCGGAGTAAACACATACTTCGCGCCTTCAAAATCCGGGGTGTCCATGTTCTCGATGGAAAGATAAAGATACTGTGGGCAAGTCTCGGCATAGACCGGAAGTCCTCGATCCCGCGCCTCGCGCACTTTTTCAAGAGCATCGTTGCAACTCAAATGCACGATGTAGATCGGCGCGCCGGCCATCTCCGCTAGAGCAATCGCGCGTGACGTCGCTTCGGCCTCCGCAGTTGTAGGGCGAGTCAGCGCATGATATTTCGGAGCTCGTTTTCCCTCCGCCAAAGCCTGTTGCACGATAACATCGATGGCGCTTCCGTTTTCAGCATGCATGCAAATCAGCGCGCCATTTTTTGCGGTCGTCTGCAGCGCCCTAAAGATGCTCGCGTCGTCGAGCATGAAGACGCCCGGATAGGCCATGAAAAGTTTGAAACTCGTGACGCCTTCTCCAATCAGAGAGTTCATCTCCTGCAATTGCCCATCGGACACATCGGTCACGATGCAGTGAAAGGCATAATCGCAAACAGCCTTGCTCGATGCCTTTGCCATCCAGGTATCGAAAGCCTGCCGCAATCGCTGGCCTTTGTACTGAATAGCGAAATCGATGAGCGTAGTCGTTCCCCCAAACGCCGCAGCTCGCGTGCCAGTTTCAAAATCGTCGGCACTGGTCGTGCCCCCGAAAGGCATATCAAGATGGGTATGAACATCGATTCCGCCAGGAAAAACCATTTTGCCGCGACGCATTGAGCACCTTTCCAACGTTCTGCCGCGGAAGCTCTTTGCCAATGGCAACAATCTTGCCGTCTTCAATCGCGATGTCGGCCGTGTAAGTATCGGTTGCCGTTACCACGCTTCCATTCGCGATGATCGTGTCAAAGCCCATCGAAACCCTCCGCTTCTCGCTAAGAGAAAAATGGATTCTATGCTAATTGCCACACTCCGAAGTCTATAATTCGCAGACATAGTTTGATACATAGTCACGTTGAGGACGAGAGCACTATGCAGTTTGGCATCACCATCAAACCGGACATTTCCATTGACCGCACCATCAGCTTAACTCGTCAAGCCGAGGCCGCCGGATTCACCTACGGTTGGCTTTTCGATTCGCATGTGTTGTGGAAAGAGCCATATCCTCTGCTGGCTTTAATGGCCGCAAACACTCAGCAAATGAAGCTCGGAACATGCGTGACCAATCCTGCGGTGCGCGACTTGACCGTAACCGCAAGTCTGTTCGCCACTCTAAATCTAATTTCAAACGGACGCATGCAGCTCGGCATCGGCCGCGGCGATAGTTCGCGGCGTGTCCTGGGAAAGAAGCCAGTGAGCTGGTCGCAACTCGAGCAGTCCGTGAATGTCTTCCGCGATCTCACTGCTGGTCGCGAGATTCCATACGATGGTCAGCCGACCCGCCTGACTTGGGCCGAAGTGCCTCCCCCGGTTTGGATCGCTGGCTATGGTCCGAAAGTGTTGCACATGGCGGGACGCGTAGCCGACGGCATCATTCTTCAATTCGCCGATCCAGATCTGATTGCCTGGTGTCTCGGATTCGTAAAAGAAGGTGCTCGCGCCGCCGGTCGCGATCCCGGCAAAATCGAAGTCATGGCTGCCGCGCCAGTCTGGGTTTCCGATGATTTGAGCGTTGCGCGCGAGCGTGTACGCTGGTTTCCCGCACTCGTTTCCAATCACGTGATGGATCTCATCCGACAATACAAGCCGGAAGATTTACCGCCCGCGTTAACTTCATTCGTCCGCGACCGCGGCGGCTACGATTATCTGCACCACTGCGAAGTGGACAGCGACAATGCGAATTTTGTGTCCGACGAAGTTATCGATCGGTTCTGCTTAGTAGGGCCAGCTTCAGCGCATCGTGAAAAACTCAAAGCCCTGGCCAAAGCCGGAGTAACCCAGTTCAACGTCTATCTTATGTGCGGAGACGAAGAGGACACATTGGCGATTTACGAAAAAGAAATCTTGCCGACGTTTGGAGCAAAGCGCATTGTCGATTGACCTGCGCAAAGCAGATTTTTGAGCACAACAATTCCGCTTTCTTGTCTTTCTTCAGTCTCTCTCTTCAAGCAAGAGCCGCCGCAACGTTCTCAGATCGTTCAGCAATCGTCCACTGGTTTTCAAGTGTTGTTCCAGCTTGTCTAATTTGTGCTGCACCAACCGAAGTGCCTCCGTGCGTCGTTCTGATTTCGACTCCGTTGCCGCATCCGCATCAGACTCAATCTCCCGCTTAGCCTCAGCAACCGCTTCGATCAGAAGTTTGACGTAGTCCTGCGCATTCTCCACGCTATCAAAAGGAGTAATCGCCGAATCGCTCATCGCGCAGTTCCTCGCAAGATTGCCAATATTCTACATGGGAGCAGAAATCGCAGGTCGCAAATATGAAGCTGAGATATTTTGTCGATTCCCACTCGGTACGCCGAACGAACACGCCTTGCTCATACTCTTAAGGGTGCCCCGTTCAAGCTCTGCTTGGGCAGCGACTTTCATCCTCAATCCCCGGAGAGAGGTTTACGACGGCCATGGCGAATGTGAAGGATATTCACTGTTTAATCTTTGATGACAAACAAAACTCGATACACATAAGATTTGCCGCGATAGAACAACTGCTTCAGCCGGTCACGTTTGCGCGTTATCGGACAACGGGTCGGCCTTCCTTCCAGGATTAGAATAGCCTGTTTAAGACCGCTGTACCATTTAAGCGCTGCCATAGAATATTCCACGTTTGATTTCTACTCTGTCCCTCAGTGTCTCGGTGGTAACACATGCAAAAACAAAAGGGGCGGCTTACGCCGCCCCTCAACGACCAAAGACTACCGACCAACGACCGCTCTTACGTTCCTTCTGACCACCCCGCCAGATACTCTTCCTGCTCCGGTGTCAGCTTGTCGATCTTAATTCCCATCGACTCCAGCTTCAATTTCGCCACCCGCTTATCAAGATCGACCGGCACTGTGTAGACCGTCTTCTCGAGCGTCTTGTAATTCTTGACCATGTACTCGACCGAGAGGGCCTGGTCGGCGAAGCTCATATCCATCACTGATGGCGGATGCCCTTCGGCGGCAGCCAAGTTGATCAGGCGTCCTTCGCCCAGCAGATTGATCTTGCGTCCGTCTTTCAATGAATACTCTTCAACCGAGGTGCGGGTCGTGCGCTTCGAGGACGACATCTTATCCAGCGCGGGAATGTCGATCTCGACGTTGAAGTGTCCCGAGTTCGAAATGATCGCGCCATCTTTCATGACTTCGAAGTGATCTTTCGCAAGCACGTTCTTGTTGCCAGTCACCGTGCAGAACACGTCGCCCAGCTTTGCAGCTTCTGGCATCGACATCACGCGGAAACCATCCATCACGGCCTCAAGAGCTTTCGTCGGATCAACTTCCGTCACGATGACTTCTGCTCCAGCGCCACGCGCACGGCTGGCCAACCCCCGTCCACACCATCCGTAGCCAGCGACCACAAACTTCGATCCCGCCAACAGGAAATTGGTCGCGCGGATAATCCCATCAATGGTCGATTGCCCGGTGCCGTAACGATTGTCAAACAGATGCTTGGTGTCGGCATCATTCACCGCGATGATAGGGAAGCGCAGCACGCCTTCCTTCGCCATCGCACGTAAACGGATCACGCCCGTGGTAGTTTCTTCCGTGCCGCCAATCACGCCCGCAAGCGCATCGGTCCGTTTGGTATGGAGAATGGTTACAAGGTCGGCGCCATCGTCCATCGTGATCTGTGGCTTGTGATCGATGGCCGCAAGAATGTGGCTGTAGTAGGTATCGTTGTCTTCGCCCTTGATCGCGAACACCGGAATACCGTGATCACGGACCAGGCTGGCCGCAACATCATCTTGCGTGGACAGGGGGTTCGAAGCGCACAACACAACATCGGCGCCACCGTCGCGCAGTGCGATGGCTAGGTTGGCAGTCTCGGCCGTAACGTGCAGGCAGGCAGAAATGCGAATGCCCTTCAGCGGCTGGTTCTTGATGAATTCCTTGCGGATAATCTGAAGAACTTTCATCGACTGGTTCGCCCAGTCAATGCGCTTCTTTCCAAGGTCCGCGAATTCAATACTCTTTACATCGGATTGCAGTTGCGTCGTCGACATAACTCTCCTGTGGCGCTTAGAAACTCAGAATGTTTACGGATGATTAAAATCTTGAAATCAGTTTGAAGCGGGTGCCCCGTCCTACTCGCGTTTTTTGCAAGAGGGCGGGGGTTCTCACCTCTACTTGCGGGCTCCAACTGTGGCCGGCTCTCGTAGTCCCGCGTCAGTCGCCAACTTGGTCGCCTTATCGGTTGCTTCCCAAGTGAAGTCCGGATCGTTTCGTCCGAAGTGTCCGTAGGCCGCGGTCTTGCAGTAAATCGGACGCCGCAGTTTGAGCGATTCGATAATTCCCTTCGGAGTCAGCTTGAAATTCGCGCGAACGAGATCAGGGATGATGGCCTTATCCACTTTCTCAGTTCCGAAAGTATCGACCAGAACGCTGACCGGTTCGGCGACGCCGATCGCATAGGCGAGTTGCACTTCGCAACGATTCGCCAAACCACCAGCAACAATATTTTTAGCAATGTAGCGCGCCATGTAAGCAGCCGAACGATCAACCTTCGTCGGATCCTTGCCGCTGAAAGCCCCGCCGCCGTGACGTCCCATCCCGCCATAAGTATCGACAATGATCTTGCGGCCGGTAAGCCCGGTATCTCCCATCGGCCCGCCAATCACAAATCGGCCAGTAGGATTGATGTGATACTTGGTGTCTTCATCAAGAAGCTTGGCAGGAAGCACAGCCTGAATGACGTGCTTGAGAATATCGCCGCGAAGTTCGTCATTGCCGACAGTCTCGGCGTGCTGAGTTGAAATCACAACAGCATCAATGCGAACCGGTTTGTGGTTGGCATCATATTCAACTGTAACTTGGGATTTTCCATCAGGACGAAGGTAGGGGAGCTTGCCACTCTTGCGAACTTCCGAAAGCCGGTGAGTTAGCTTGTGCGCCAGTGAGATAGGAGTTGGCATGAAATCCTCATTCTCATCACAAGCATACCCAAACATCATTCCCTGGTCGCCGGCTCCTCCTGTGTCTACTCCCATTGCTATGTCTCCAGACTGCTTATTTATGCTGGAGATCACTGCGCAGGTATTGGAATCGAATCCGTAGAGCGCGTTGTTGTAGCCGATTGCGGCGATGGTTCCGCGGACTAGCGATTGGAAATCCACGTAGGCTTTGGTTGTTATTTCTCCGGCTATTACTACCAAGCCGGTTGCGGTCAGAGTTTCGCAGGCGACGCGGCTCGTGGGATCTTCCGCCAGGCAGGCGTCGAGGATAGCATCAGAAATCTGGTCGGCGATCTTGTCGGGATGGCCTTCCGTCACGGATTCGGACGTAAAAAGATAACGGTTCTTGGGTGACAATCGGTTCTCCTTAAAACAAACTGGGCGTCACGTCTGGCGGGGGTAACAAGAACATAACTGCCGAAATGACCATTTTGAAGACTCTAAAAAGCTATCAGAGAAGGCAGCCCGAGGCAATGATTTTGCTTCCAGTTGCGAACCACATCAGTGAGCGGAGGCCCAAATAGGGTAGATGGCTGCTTTATGAGGTTAAATAGAAGGTCAAGATTTATTTTGTTGCACTTACAGCTATTCCGGCACTACGGTTCGGTTGCGATTCAGAGGCCTCAAACCGTTTGCGTCGAAGGTCAGGGTTCTAACATTTCCGTACTCTCCTTGCGACGGCAACTTGTTGCCGTTGAACCAGAGATCCACTCCACCAACGTTGCCGGCTTTAATCACGATTTCTTTCTGCGCCTCAATCGATTTTTCTTCTTCGGCGGCCAGCGTATCCTGCATGATCTCTTTGCCGTCAGCGGTGACGGATAGCCAGGAATCATCACTCGCTCGGATCTTCACAACGAAAGTTCCAAGCGAGGAAGCTGGCGATTGGATCTGGTTCTCGGTTGCAAGTTCTCGGTTCTCAGTTACGCCGGATTGAGGATGTTCTGAAGTGGAGACAGAAGAAACGTTGGTGGCGGCCTTGGGCCCGGGCACTCCAGCACGCTCAGCGACGTTTAGTTGTCGCGGGTGGAACGCCCAAAACGCCAAACTCAACACCACAATAATCACCAACAGGGGAAGGGCAAGGCTGCGCCATTGAAAGTGAGTAACACTTTCTCTCTTTGCTGCCACTACTATCGGAAGAGGGTGGTCGGCCTCTGCTTCGGCCGGCTTTTTGGGCTGATCCTCTCCTGATGCCGCCAAGTAATCGGCAATGGCCTGGTCTTCATCTACACCAATCGTGCGGGCGTAAGAACGAACAAAGCCCCTGTTAAAAATGCCGCCGGGAAGCTGCTCGAAGTGTTCTTCTTCCAAAGCGCAGAGAAATCGCACTCCAATTTTGGTGGACGAAGAGATTTGATCCAAGGTGATGCCGCGCTGCTCGCGGACCTTCTTGAGTTGTGCGCCAAAAGGGGCCAATCGACGGATCTCCTTCCCCAGGGATGAAGGACGACTCCCGACTGGGATAACTATATGTCAGGTATCGCAGAAACAGGCAGGAATTTTGGATCTTGAGAGGGAAGTCGTCCACATGGTGAGGGGCGATTTGGCGAGAAATTTATGATTATGGGAGGTACCGTGGCTTTCACGGTTCGGATTACTAAGGTTCATTGCGGGTGGTTCCCACCGCCGAATATAATCGCAACAATTCCGCGCCACATTATTATTAGGTAGAGGTTCATGCCAAAGTCCCCCATCGCCGACCAAGGCCGGCAGAATCAGGAATTGCACATCTTCCATGATGTTGCCAAGACCCTGACGTCTTCGCTCGACCTTGATTCGATCTTGCAGACGATTATGGAGAAGATGGCGGAATACTTCCGTCCGGATACATGGTCGCTGCTGATGGTCGATCACGAAAAGGAAGAGTTGTATTTTGCAATTGCGGTGGGCGCCGCTTCGGAAGCTTTGAAGAATGTTCGCCTGAAAGTGGGAGAGGGAATTGCCGGGTACGTTGCCAAACATGGCGAGCGCTTAATCGTGCCGGACGTTAGTGCGGACTCACGCTTCGCAAGACGCATCGATGAGGTGACGCAATGGGAGACGCGTTCCGTCATTTGCGTGCCGGTGCGGTCGAAGCTGCGGGTGCTGGGAGTTATTCAATTAGTGAACGTCGATATGGAGAACTTCGGCGATCAGGAGTCGTTTTTTCTTGGGGCACTCTGCGACTATGCCGCGATTGCGATTGAGAATGCGAACGCGGTGGAGAAGATTCAGGAACTCACCATCACCGATGACTGCACTGGTCTCTACAATGCGCGTCATCTTTATAAGACGCTCGAAACCGAGGTGTATCGCTCAGCTCGTTTTGGATATGAGTTCACGGTAGTGTTCATTGATCTCGACCACTTCAAGCAGGTCAATGATACGCACGGACATTTAATCGGGAGCAAGTTGCTGGCGGACATTGGCTATCTTATTAAGGCTCAGTTGCGCCTGATCGATTATGCGTTTCGCTACGGCGGAGATGAATTCGTAGTGTTGTTGCCGCAGACTGGTAAAGATCAGGCATTGGTAGTGGCACGACGTTTGCGCGACAGCTTGCGTACCAGCATGTTCTGCAAGGACGAAGGGCTGAATCTGAATGTGCGCGCTTCCATGGGAGTAGCGACTTATCCGCATGACGCCAAGACTCCGCATGACATCATTCGTCAGGCCGACGAGATGATGTATCTGGTGAAGAACACGTCGAGGGACAATATTGGGATCGCGCAAAGAGGAGTTATGAAGTAGGGGACGAAATACTTCTCGATATAGCCAACTCATCCGCAAAAAGCGCGATTGCGAGGGGCACCCGGTCCTCCGAATCTTTTGAAACGTCTGTCATCATATTGCCTTTAAGGATTCCACTCGCAGTACATTTACATCTTGAATGTTGAATATTCATTGTATAGAACAGATTTCGCTTAAGTCGCCCTATGCCGTTTTCGACCACTGCGAATCTTGGATGGCGTTGGAGCGCCACAACATCGCTTAAATCTCTTACCACTGCCGCACGTGCAGACTGAGTTTCTGGGAACCTGTGGGCCACCTTCGTATTTGTCGAACACCGGATACTCTTTTTCATTGCCGACAAATTTCTGAACGTTCACTAATAGACCGAGTTCTTTCTGGCTTGCGCGAGCCTGTTCATTTAGTGCCTCGCTCCATGCCGTCGCGTCAAGGTGAAGAAAATCCTCCGACCGATAATCTTTACCGTCCAAGGTTTCAGTGGCGATGCCGATTATGTGTTGCGCGTCGGGATACTGGAGCTTTACGACCATGAGCAGTTCCCGCAGCAAAGTCGTGCGGACAGTTCGGTAAACATGTTCCTCAATCTCAGCTTTACGCGGAAGAAGGAGAAACAGGTAATGTGGTTCACCTGGACGTGAAGGTAATAGCACTCTAGAGCAGCGAAAATCGGGCGGCGTCTTGTGCATGATCTCTAAGAGTGATTTAGATAGTAGCCTGCGACGAGTACGATTCTCACAAGCAAGCCATCTGAACGACTGTTCCTGTAAAGCAATACGGGATTCCGTCGTTTCATATTGGGTTCCAGTCATCAAATGATGTGCGAACTTTTCCACTAACGTGTCCCACATGTAACTGACATGATTGGCCTCAACCTGAGCCTTGCGCTCCTCGCTTCGCAGAAATTTCTCCCATTCACCTTCAGCAATCATCACTCCTCTGATATCGGGCGGAAAGACGAAGTCATGATCTCCTTCCCTGTTCAACTTTTTGACGTATTGAGCGAGAAGTTCTTCTTCACCTGTTGCTAGTACTCGCAGATTGCCGGTCAGCAACTTTTCTTTCTTGGTGAGGTACGAGACGAAATCAATTACGGTGTCCAAATAACCGAGGACGATGTCCAGAGAAGTGTCATCAAAAACGTGAACGAACCCCTTTGTTGGGTCAATCCGACCAATCGTGAAGGGGTGTTCCAAATGCATCTGTTCCCCGATAAGATCAGACTCCAGCATCAAACTTCCGCTGCCACCCTGGAAATGCTCGCGACAGATACGCGATGCGTCGTGTGCTACTACAATGCGATGAAAGACAGCCACCCGAGAGTCGGGAAGTAAGAGCGGAAATGGTTTCGTGCATTGCTTGTCAAGAAATAGTTTGTTCGGAAACTGCTGAATCCATCTTTCAGCTCCCCACACTTGCTGAGCAGATTTGATGACAGCTTTCCTGAACCATCTTGCCCAGCCAACTTTGATTCCATGTGAGGTATCAAATTGAATATGCTTATCACTGAAGATAATGATGTGATTCTCGAATACAACCAACAGGTCGCAAACTTCTTTCCCGTCCCCCTTTCCATTCGGTCGTCCTTGGTCGCGAAACACCCCTGGATAACTCCACAAAGACAAGAAACTGCGGTCGCAGAGCTTCTTCAAATATTTCTCTGACTCAGTAATTCCTTCCGCTCGCGTGACGGTCTCGCGGGTCGACTGCTGTTCAAGCTTTGGTTTCATTTTTTCTGCCTCCCAAACTCCACCCGCTACTACGGAGCCAATCATCCGCACTTTATCATCTGCTCCTGATACCGGCGAAAGCCACTGCTTCACCCTACCCGAGCTCGCGATCGCTTCCCGATGATTTGTGGCTAGAAATGTGGGGGCTTCCGCTCCTCAGGATGACAAAGTTTTTTGGCGGGGCGGACTGCCGAGGGTGGCTGTCGCTACGTGAGCGCATTCACTATTGACATCTACTCGGGGAAGACGAGTGCATAAGGTAGGGATCCTTCGGTTTGTCCTCGTTGGCGCAAGCGCAACTTGGCCGGCACTCAGGATGACATTGGTAAACGGCGAGCCGCTATACGAGATTATTCGTTTCCGTTGTATGGACATTCTCGCTTCCCACCCTTCCGCAAAGAACGCGGATAGGATGGGGCACCCTCTGCGTTGCGGGACAAAACGAAATCAAAAGCATGGGCTGAGATGTCCCCGCGAGGAAGTACGCGGCGTGGCGCGAATGCATAGATCCTTCGTTGGCAGGCCTTCGCGTTGTGAAGGTCTGCACTTCCTCAGGATGACAAAGTTTTTGGCGGGGCGGACTGCCGAGGGCGGCTGTCGCTACGTGAGCGCATTCACTATTGACATCTACTCGGGGAAGACGAGTGCATAAGGTAGGGATCCTTCGATTTCTCCTCGTTGGCGCAAGCGCAACTTGGCCGGCGCTCAGGATGACACCCGTCATCGATGTCATCGTTGTACGAACATTCTCGCGTCCCACCCTTCCGCACAGAACGCGGATAGGATGGGGCACCCTCTGAGTTGCGGGCAAAGCGAAATCAAAAGCATGGGCTGAGATGTCCCGCGCGGATGCATAGATTCTTCATTGGCAGGCCTTCGCGTTGCGAAGGTCTGCGCTTCTCAGGATGACAAAGTTTTTCGCGGGTCGGACAGCCGAGGCGGCTGTCGCTACGTGGGCGGATTCACTGATTGACATTTACTCGGGAGGATGGATGCGTGAGGTAGGGATCCTTCGGTTTGTCCTCGTTGCGCAAGCGCAACTTGGCCGGCACTCAGGATGACAGGGGTGTGGAGTGTTCGGCTAGGGCGACGGCTACTACTAGATTGTTCGTTTCCGTTGTATGGACATTCTCGCGTCCCACCCTTCCGCAAAGAACGCGGATAGGATGGGGCACCCTCTGCATTGCGGGCAAAGCGAATCAAAAGCAAAACTTGGGATGTCCGGCGAGGAAGTAGGCGGGGCGGACAAAATGCATAGGTTCTTCGTTGGCATGCCTTCGCGTTGCGAAGGTCTGCGCTTCCTCAGGATGACAAAGTCTTCGCGAAGAGCGGACAGCCGAGGGCGGCTGTCCCTACGTGAGTATATTCACCGCGTAGAACACCTAGTAAGACGTGACCGTGGACTTCAGCAGGGATCCTTCGATTTGTCCTCGTTGCGCAAGCGCAACTTGGCCGGCACTCAGGATGACAGTGGGTTGTCGATGCCATTATTGTGCGAACATCTACGCGTCCCACCCTTCCGCAGAGAACGCGGATAAGATGGGGCACCCTCTGTGCTGCTTAGGAACGAGATCGAAGTTTGTACCAGGTGAAAAAAGCCCCACTTCTCGCAGACGACACGAGAAATGGGGCATCCAGGAGTGGTGCATTCGGAGGAGATACTTCCGAATATTTTTAGTGAGTTCGGCGCATTAGCGGGGAGGGGAGCGTTAAAGCCGCTGGCCGCGTTTGAGCAGAGTTGCAGCCATTCGTGCTAATAGTGCCGACATTCAGGAATGAGTTGGTTGCAGTCAAGGGAGTTGGAGCGTAGTCGAGTCCGACCGTCGCATCGTTAATGGTGTTCCGGCTTATGACATTTCCGGTTGTACATTCGACCTCGATTGCGTACGTCGAGTCGGTAATAACATTCGATTGAATAGTCTGCCCGTTAGCAAGTAGGACGATCCCAAGTCCGCTATGGAAGATTTTGTTGCCGGTGAAGATGTTTGTTCCCTTGTCCCCGACATAAATACCAGCCGAGCTAGCGTTTAATATCGTGTTTCCTGAAAAGGTGCCCGACCCGTCGGATACGAATACCTATCGGCGAGTGTGGTCATATTGCCGGTGGCCAAACCGGATGATGCGTCCCAGAGAAGCCCGTAGAAGCCGCTCTGCAACGAGTTGTTTTTGACGGTGGCGGTCAGGTTAGAGCCAGTATGCGCAAATTCCGGCAAAATCCACATCATGGACAACTACTGTTTTCAACCGTGATCGTCTCAGGTGTTGAGGTCCCGTTCTCAAGCCAGATTCCAGAGCCCATTCCGGAATCGATTTGGTTCCGGGCAGTGACTCCATTGACCGTACCTGACGAAGCAGCCTGATAAAAAATCCCAGCCAGAAAGGCGGCCCCATTTATGTTGTTGTTGCTTCCATCTACCGTCAGATTACTGATGTTGACCCCAGTCGAGCTGACGACCACCTGAGTGTAAAGAGTTCCCACATCTATGCTGATCGCATTCTCGGTCATTCCTCCGGCGGGAACTGTGATGATCGCCTGGTTTGAATCCCCGACGCCACACCTTGAAGGGTGACCGGCTGGTACAGATTGATCTGTTCCGGGTACGTGCCGGGACAAACCAGGATGGTCGAATACGGTGGCACGGCGTTCACGGCAGCCGTGATTGTCGGGAATTGTTGAAGTTTTGGCTGGCATGTTCCGACCGCGTACTTGGTAACCGCTGCCAGGGCAGGGATGGTTGACGAGGCAACAAGGCACAGCAGGATGGATGCAATCTTAAGTTGGAAGGTGGAGTTGGTGAGTTTCATGGTGGCGCTCCTTAAGGTGTTGTGAATTTGGTGCTCACCTCTAAGAGCGACGTTTTGGGAAGGATTCCCTCACGAAATCGGAAAAAGTTGTTTTTTGGGGTTTTCTTCGGATTTGGGTCGTTGGCGAATGCTTGTGCTGGCGGATTTCCCGGATTGAGGACGCCGCCGGAAGGCATGACTGAGCTGTCTCAGGGTCCCCTGCAAAATTGCCAGCGGTTCTATGTTTGCAACTTCCTAACTGAATGGCGGTAGATTTTTATCTAGAACGCGATGTGCGCGTTCGGGAGCGCTCGGTTCTGATTACGTGCTCGGCAACTTGATCATAAGGCAGCCTGGAATTTCAATACGGTACGCTGTATTAGACTGGCTGCCATGATGCGTTCCAAACTGTGTACCCTTGCAAGCTCGCTACTCTTTTTAGCGCTGCGTGCGGACCTCCTTTCAGCACAGGAAGCCGTCGTTCCTCATCTCGAAAAACGTGGTGTCACGACGCAACTGATCGTGGACGGCAAACCTTTTCTGATTTTAGGCGGTGAGCTGCTCAACTCAAGCTCGTCGAGTCTGGATTATATGAAACCTGTGTGGCCTCGCCTCGCCGCTATGTCTCTGAATACGGTGCTTACGCCGCTCTCATGGGAGCTGGTAGAACCGACTGAGGGTAAATTCGATTTCACGCTAGTGGATGGCCTCCTGGCGCAGGCTCGTGAACAGCATCTACATATCGTGCTTCTATGGTTTGGTTCGTGGAAGAACGGCATGTCGAGTTATGCCCCGCTCTGGGTCAAGCAGGATACCAAGCGGTTTCCACGGGTCATTCGCAACGGCAACGAAGCCGAGATTCTGACGCCTCTCGGCAACGCGGCCCGCGATGCTGATGCGCGCGCTTATGCCGCAGTGATGCAGCACCTACGCGAGGTGGATGCTCGCGATCACACTGTTCTCATGGTGCAGGTCGAAAACGAAGTTGGTATTTTGGGAGACACACGCGACCATTCCCCGGAAGCCAATCGCGTTTTTGCGTCAGCAGTTCCCGAGGAGCTTCTTCGATATTTGAAAGATCATAAGGACGCGCTTGACCCGGAGCTGAGTGCACTCTGGGCGCAGAACGGAGAGAAGACGTCAGGTACTTGGACGCAGGTGTTCGGAGATACTTCGCGAGCCGACGAAGTTTTTATGGCTTGGTATTATGCCCGGTACGTGAATGCCGTGGCTGCGAAGGGCAAAGGGGCATATAGCATTCCGATGTTCGTGAACACCTGGTTGTCCGGTGAGCAGTCTACGCCGGGCGAATATCCGAGCGGAGGACCAGAGCCACGCGTGCTCGATGTTTGGAAAGCCGCCGCATCGTCGATCGACATCTTCTCTCCTGACCTGTACGCGCCGGATTTCGTTTCCTGGAGCACTCGGTATCATCGCGCTGGCAATCCTCTCTTCATTCCAGAAACCAGGAACTACGAGGCGGGTGCCGCGAATGTGTTTTACGCGGTAGGAGAACACGCCGCACTTGGCTTTTCACCATTTGCAATTGATCGCTTCACGTTTATGCCGGAACCCTCCGAACAGGAAGTGAGCCCATCTGATGGGAAACCGCGGCCACCTGATCTCACAACCAGCTACCGCGTCCTCGCGGAACTGTGGCCCTTACTACAGGACCAACAGGCAAAAGGGGATGTCCACGGCTTTCTCTTAGATAAGGATCATCCTTCGATCGAGTTCAATATGAACGAATATGTGGTTCATGTCGCCTTGGATCAAATCTTCGGCTCGGGTGCAGAGAAGGGCTTCGGCTTGATCATGCGGACCAGGCCCGCCGAATTTATTGGTGCTGGCAGGGGTTTTCGGGTTTCGTTTTCAACTCGCTCACTGGACGGATCCCATGTGGGACTCGCCTTCGTCGATGATGGCAAGTTTCAGGATGGCAAATGGATTCCCGGTCGACGGCTCAACGGCGACGAAACCGATCAAGGAAACTACTGGCGTTTTGACCAATGGCAGCTTAGGGTCGAGAAGGCTGTCGTTTACACTCACTAGCTAACTCAGGGAGTAGTTCACTGATTGAGCGTCGCCAAAGCTGATTCGCATTTGGCGAGTTCTTCACGAGCTTTGTCCCCTTCATGTCCACCCATGGGGTCGGGGGAGCCGTGCTTCGCATCTTGTTGCCAAGTGCGCGTACTCTTTTGCAACCACGTTCGTGCTACTCGCAGGTGCACAGCCTTTTTCGAGGGCGAGGACTCATGATCGGCAAGAGCCTCGTAGGCCTTGGCGAGAGTCGAATACGACTCTGCCTGTCCCGCGATGTCATAGGGCGTCATGTGTTCCTTGGTCTCGAAAAGCTTCACGGCGCTTTTGACTTCAGACATTGCCTCCGGGATCCGCTCCTTTAAGATCAGCACTTCTCCGATTCCGATTTCAGTGAAACCCACGTTGGCGGAGGCCAGCGAATTCGTTGGGTCGCTGGATGCCAAACTTCTGAAGATTTCATTCGCCTTCCGGCCGAATTCGAGAGAGTGATCGAGATCGCCATGCTCCTCCAGCACTGGTTGCAGCAGGCTATAGGATTCAGCCAGATACTCGCGGAGGGTGGCATTATTTGGGTCGGATTTGGACAATTCTTCAAGGATTCGCATCGCCTTTCCCGATATTTCCAGCGATTGGGCGGTCTCACCTGTCCGCCACAGCATCTGTCCCACTGCGTTGTAGTCAGCCGCAAGATGAGTACGGATGACGGTGGTGGCGGCTGGCGCGCTTGCCACCGGCTCCCGAATTGACGCCGCAATGCGATACTCCGCCAGCGCTCGTGCGTAATCGCCCGACCGGCTCAGAATATTGCCAGCCTGCCAATGGAAGCCCGCCAACCAATCCTGAAACTTAGGATCGGTATTTTGGGATGCAAGCTTTTGCGCGACCGGAATCGCTTTTTGTAGATTGCTGAGCGCATGCGCGTAATCCCCGGCGCTCTGCAGCGCAAAACACAAGCGAAAGTAATCGTTTAACAGGTCAGACTGCATCGGCACATCGTTAGGATTGGCTGCCGCCGCTGTCTCGCGTATGGCTAACGCCTTATTGTAATTTTGGATTGCTCCGGAGAAGTCGCCCAGGTTGGCAGCTCCTTCGTATCCAAGGACGTCGCCAACTCTGTCGTAGGCCGATGCCAATTCGCGCTGCAATACTGTGTCCCCGCTCGCCTCCTGGGACAGGTTGTCCAGGTACTCGAGCGCCCGGTTCACTAATAGTTTTCTTGCGGTAGTGGCTCCCGGCAAGTCCCTAATGGAATCATGAATCTCGAACATCAGCGAATTCGCCAACTTCCGAACATCATTGAAGCGCCTTTCGGCGCGGGCACGCTGCGCCCGGGCGATCTCAGCTTGCTGACGTGCGACACGGGCTTCATAGAGCGCGACTCCCAGTCCTGCCAATATGGCAAGCGCTATAGCTATTGAAGCCGCAACCCCAGCCTTATGGCGGCCAATAAATCTCGATATCCGATACTGGGGAGTGTCTTTGCGAGCCAGCACCGGAATGTACTCAAGATGCCGCCGGATGTCTGCGGCAAATTGCTCCACGGAGGCGTAGCGACGCCACGGCTCTTTTCGCAACGCCATCAGGAGAATATTGTCCAGATCGCCACTGAGCTGCTTTTGCAGCTTGGAAGGCGAACTGCCGCGCGCAATAGCAATCTGCTCAATGCTGATCAGCGCAACACTATCGCTTCTCAACGCCCCGCGAGAAACGGACCCGCTCGGTTTGTCCGGCTCACCCTCACATATGGCCGAGGTCAGATCCTGCGGATTGCGCACTGTAGCCCGGTAAGGGCTTTGTCCCGTAAGCAATTCATAGAGGACCACGCCTAAGGAATAAACATCGCTGGCGGTGGTCATCGACTCGCCCCTGATCTGCTCCGGACTGGCATATCCGGGCGTCAGAACTCTAAACGCGGTAAGCGTGTCGTTTTGTTGAGACTGGAGATCTGACCCTAGAAGCTTGGCGATGCCAAAATCCAACAGCTTGGGCGTGCCATCGGAGGTCACAAGAATATTGCTTGGTTTAATGTCACGGTGAATGATAAGCCGCTGATGGGCATATTGAACCGCTCCGCAAACCTCGATAAAAAGCTTCAGCCGATCGGTGATCGAAAGCTTGTGCTCGTCGCAGTATTCTCCAATGGGCTGGCCCTCGATCAGTTCCATGACCAAGTAGGGCATGACCGCTTCCGTGGTGCCCCCGTCGAGAAGCCGGGCAATGTTGGGATGCTCGAGGCTGGCCAAAATCTGCCGCTCATTCTTGAAGCGGGTAATGACTGACCCGGAATCCTGACCGGCGCGAATCACTTTCAACGCTACTTCTTTTCGATACTGATCGTCTGCGCGGAATGCGCGATACACTTCGCCCATGCCGCCCGCTCCTATCTGTTCCACAATTTGATAAGCGCCGACACGGCGTCCCACCCATGGATTGTCTTCTGCCGGAAAAACCGCGGCTGCGACTTGGGCAAGAGCCGCTTCGCCTAAGAACTTGGAGTCAACGTCGCGTTCACGCCGGAGCAGGACTTCGATGTCGCGACGAAGCAGATCGTCGCCGGCGCAGTGCTGGTCAAGATAGGTAACGCGATCCGCGTCAGCCACTTCTAATGCGGTCGCCAGAAGATTCTTGATCTTGTCCCAGCGCTCGGGAGTCATAGCTCGGCACCGCTGCTCATGACGTGATGCAACCAGAGACGCGCCGTCGTCCATTCGCGCTTGGTAGTTGCCGGTGAAATCTTCACAACCTGCGCCGTTTCCTCGATGGAAAGACCACCGAAGAATCGCAGTTCCACAATCTGGCATTGGCGAGGATCCAGGGAAGCGAGCTGTTTCATGGCGTCATCAAGCGCAAGCAGGTCGAGGTTGGTCGCCTTGGAAATCGCGGAAGCCTCATCAAGGACGAGTGTGACAGCATTGCCACCTCGCTTGGCGGCGGCCTGCTTTCGGGCATGGTCAACCAGAATCTGTCTCATCATCTGGGCAGCTAATGCAAAGAAGTGAATACGGTTCTGCCAATCGACAGAATCACGATGGATCAAGCGCAAATAGGCTTCGTGAACAAGGGCCGTAGGTTGCAGGGTGTGATCGTTGCGCTGTCCGGCTAAGCAACGGCGCGCGATCCTTCGCAGCTCGTCGTAAACCAGAGGTACCAGTGAGTCTCTGGCTGAGAGGTCTCCGTTGTTCCACCGCGTTAGCAACTCAGTAACAGGATAGGAAGTCGCAGACCGCACAGTTACCCCCAAGGACGGGGGATGGGGAAAAGTACCGTGCTTACGAGGGAAAGTCAATGGGGTCGATAAATCTTGCAATAAATTGCGAACTTGGCCGTCCTAGGCGGCTCTCGAATAAAAAAATGATCTCTCCGTGAGCCAATTTGCTTCGATTTTGCGTTTTACAACAATAGAAAGCGGAATGCAGCTGGCCGATACCTCAGAGCGACTTTCCTCCCCAGATTGACGCGCTGCACAGACGGGAAACTGCGGCCATTGCACATCGCTTTGTCTACTGCAAAGGAGTCGGTTATGTTTGTACATTTTGTCCGCCAAGCTTCTTGGATATGTGCCGTATGCTCATTTGCCCTCATGGCTCAAGCAGACGATCTGCATTTCAAAAAGAATATTTCTGTCGCAGGAAACTCTATCTCGGGTTCCGAAACGTGGGTGAAGGGCACCCGCGAGCGCACTGTCAGTAGTTCGCCGGCGGGAAACATCGTTACTCTGCGCCAGTGTGATCTCAGGCGCACAGTGACGCTGAACGAGCAGAGTCAATCCTATCTGGTCGCCAATGACGCTCCAGACGAATCCGCGGCGAAAGCTGCCGCACTGCTGAGCGGAGCACCCACGCCTGCCGCCGCCTCCGGCGGTACCATCACCCAGACCGCCACCATTATCGACACTGGCGAACGCAAGCAGGTCTCTGGCTACGCCGCACGACATCTGAAGACGACTGTTGTCGTTGAGCCCTCGCCTAACGCCTGTTCCCAAGTCAGCCAGAAATTTGAAATTGACGGTTGGTACGCTGACATCACAAAAGAGCAGCTCAGTTGTTCACAGTTTCTGCCGCCAGTGAAACAGGCGGAGACTTGCTCCGACCGCATCATTGTCCGGCGCAAAGGGACGGGCAAACTCGGTTATCCACTGCTTGAGACCATCACGCTCCAGAATGAGGACGCCACCGCTACGAAGATAGAAGTTACCACCTCTGACATTTCCAAGCAGGTATTGAAAGCTGACCTATTCGAAGTACCCGCCGGATATCGCGAGGTGAAGTCGGTGACGGAGTTGTATGCTCCTACGGCGATGCAGCAACCCGCAGTCAATTCAAATGCCTTAGCAGCCCAGCCGCAAGCGCCGATGAATGCCTCTCCGACAGGTATGGCCGCAGGATTTCCGGGGAAAACCGGGATGTTGGCCCGCATGGGCGGTCAATTCCAGAACGGTGCGTCAAGTATGCAGAGCTCCGCCGCCGCTCCCGTCCCCTTGCCGCAGGCGCTTGGCCCGAAATCTCCGGGCAAAATCAGAATTGGCATTGCTCCCGCAGACGCCCAACTCGGACAAGGCAATAATGCCCAGGCTGACTACGGCAGCTCGATCCGTAACGCCATTGTCTACATGATGAACGGACCTGCGGTCGAAATTGCCGCACTCGATGCGCGTCTGCCGATGCAGGTGCAGGCTGAAGCGCAGCAGAAACAATGTGACTACATTTTGTTTTCGAGCGTCACGGTGAAACACGGCGGCGGAGGATTCGGAAAATTCATGAAGGCTGGCAGCATGGCAGCAAACATTACCCCCGTTGGCATGATGGCGCACAGCATGAGCTCAGTCATGGCCGCTCAGGCAGCCAGCGCTGCTATGCAAACAGCCGCACAGTCATCGCAACAGCAAGCCTTGAACCAACTCGCGGGATTCAATGGGCAGATCAAATCCAAAGATGACGTGAGTGTTGATTACCACCTTTTCCCGACTGGACAAGAAAAGCCGCGTCTGGAGAATTCCATGAAGGGTAAAGCCAAGTCGGACGGAGAGGACGTACTGACACCACTGATTCAGCAAGCGGCCAACAACATACTTGTCGATGTGACAAAGAAATAAAGAAATGAGGTGGCGCCTAACTCTGTCCACAGTCGGCGATCAAGACTGTTCGGGGGATGGAAACGGTGACATACGTGAATGTAGTGATCACGAATCCATACTGAAGACCGGGTGGCACAAATGGTGTTCGCTAATGAGATTTTGTGTGATCGTGGTCACCGTGAGGGACAACTTATGCGAAGCGGAACAACGGCGCTTTTGATTTTCGTGTTCTCTTGCTCACTAGGCGCTGAGAACCTCGAGAAGTCGCAGAAGAAAGAGCTGGAATCTCGGGCCAAAGCCATTATTGCTGAAGCTAAAGGTCTCGAGAAATCCGGCCAGCTCGCTGAAGCACACGCGAAATACGCCGAGTCGCAGGCAATGATTGAGACCAAAGACGCGGCCGATGCCATCAAGCACCTGGACGACGAAATTCATAAACGGTTGAGGGACGTCCTCAACGAGTCACGCAAATTCTACGAGTCGCGGCGCTATAAAGAAGCCACTGCCGCACTGGAGGAGGGCACGAAATTGGGGGCATCACAGGGGGTGCTCTCCTCCAATCTTGCATTGTCGTATTACCAACTCGGCCAGCGCGACAAAGCAGTCGAGCATCTGGATAGGGCGATTGAAGGTACTGCGGACCCGAAAGAGAAGCTTAAGCTGCAACAACTTCTTACCTCCTTCACCACCGGCGAAGAAGGCACGGCGGAAACCAGCATTGACAGAGATCGCATCCTTCAATTCAACCGTCTAGCAGATAGCATTGGCTTCGATGCATCCTTGGGATCTGAAAACGATGAAGGTGTGGAAGACGAAAAGCCGTTCTCGCAAACCGGTCCTCCGTCGGCCAACTCCTTGCCGAGGCATCATTCAAAACAAATCTGCCCCCGGCGTCCAGCCATTCGATTGCAAATCATAAATCACGGTTAAGCAGCCATCAAATCTTCTAAGCAGCGCGGGCGCATCCCCAGAGGTCCCCGCTCAGGAACTTGCGAGAGCAATGACGTCTTTCGCAGGCTGACTCTCATTCGTAGTGATGTCATCGGTTAGATCCTTGATCGCGACGATGCGTGCGTCAGCTACATCCCTCCGTAAACATCCAAGAAGTAGCGAGCACTCCTGGTCGGAATAGGCTTCCAGAACTGACATAACAAAGACAAAACGTTCAGTTTTAACCAGTCGGCTCATTTCGTCATCTTGGGTGTTTTTTGCTCGCAACCAGATTCGCTTATCCCCATCATCCCAGGCCTGCGGAACAGCACGAGCGCAGCTCAGACCTGTTGCCGTAGGTTGGGTCGCAGTGTGAGCGAGCCATCCTCGTTCAGCTTTTGGTGACAAGCCCATTGCACCGGATAGCGCATCCCTTTCACCTCAATCTCAGCTTTGAGTTTCAATCCTTTCCAATCTGTCATACTCGGCAACACGAACTGTGCTTGCCTAATCTTGCCCGGCAACGGATAGCCGGCGTCTAGGCAACCGCTCTTGAGCACTTTCCCGTCCTGGCTCTCAACCGTCACCCTCAATACTCCCGGCACGCCTGCAATCCCATCATTTGCGAAGCCGACGATCAGCCCCAGGTTAGCGCCATCCTTATAGCTCCAGATGAAGGATGGCCTTACCCGGTAGCCAATTCTGCGATTGATCCGGTCGAACGATGCCGGATAAGCCTGGTAGTAGCTCATCAGATTCTTCGCGCTGATCTGGTGAAAATTCCAAAGTGAAAAGTAATTCGCCCCGACATCGATCACGTGAGCAATCATGTTCTCTGCCGGAGATATCCCTTCATATCCGGCGTTGGGGTCTGGAGGTTTACCGGGAAGCCCCTGCTCGAGCAATGCGGCAATCCAAGGCGGGCGATTGCTAAGCGCTTCAATCTGCTCGTTTTCGATAAAGATGGTATCGCTACGAATCCAATTGTTGCTGCGCACCGTGCGGTCTACAAGCTCTGAGTTGCCAACCCGGCTGTAATCTGGCTGAGTATTGGTCAGAAGAGGGGTCTTCGAAAAGTGCTCAAGCTGCACTTCGAGCATCTTGGTCCAGGTGCGTTCCGCCGTTAGGTAATCGGGAAAAGGATTGTTGCCGAATGGCCAGGTATGCCCTTCACCCCAGAAGCCGTACATGAAGGTATCGATAAACTCGATGATCGGGTTGCCATCAAATTCCGCCCCCAGTAGACCAACCAGTTCTTGGAATGACTGCTGAAAAAAAGGATGGTCAAACCGGGGCTGATATCGCGAATGCGGGTTCTGCAAATATCTTTGTGCCGAAGCGCTGCTCTCCTGATCGCTAAGCACCAGATCAACTTTCGGTACTTTCTCGAGGACGAAATCCGGCAGGGCCGCTTCATGTGTATAGTCTGGAGCGCACATCTGAATTCGCAATCCGACCCGCTTGTTGTTCTTCTTCGCCAATTCAAAAACCAGCTTAAGGTACTCGGGCATCTCCAGGCGCCCCGGTCGCGGCTGAATTTCTCTCCACGTTGGGCGGATATAAAGCTGCTGGCCCAAGGGAAATCGAACCAGGTCTTCAATGGCTTGGGGAATATTGTCTGACTTGATTTCCTCCGTGCCACTGTCCGCTGTGATGTAGGTCACCAGCCCCTTGCCATAGTTCGGCACGACATCTTCCGAAGAAGTTGTGGTCATCACAACATCGTCAGTAGGAATGAGGGCATCGGGTGGGTATTGAGGGAACGGCCCCTGATTCAGGCGATCGTTCACCGTGGGACCAGAGCCGAAATCGTAGCTCCCCCAGTTGTGGGCTGGAACCATTCCCTGCGCTTTGCCCATTCCAAGTTCGGCAGCTACGGCCATGGCGACACTACTCTTTAGAAAATCTCTACGCTGCATCGGAGCCATGTTCTCCTTAAGATTTACTGGTCGTCCGGTGCCCTGCAATGGGGCATCTGTTCTTACATTCACCTATCATCAGAAGCGCACGATTCAGGCTCGTAATATTCCGAGATGCGCCTCGCCAACCTCAGCGGCGCTGGAGACGCGATTCGTGAGTTAAAACTATCGAGTTGAGAACAGCTTTGCCACGAGCCGAAAGCGGTTCTCTTCAGCTTATTTCTCCCCGAAGGACAGGACTGCGCCTCGCTCCAGCGGTGGCAGCGTGAATTCAATCAGCTCCCCGTGCTTTACTCCGTGCACAACTTGGGCTTCGCCAAGGAATGGAAGGTACGACAGTAAATCTCCCATTGCGGCGGGAACCTTCACATGGACGCTGTTCACGGGCGTCGGAACAACAATCTTGTCTGGAACCAGGCCACCGAAATTGGCAAGATATACGTGTGGCGAGCCATTCACAATTGCGAAATTTGCCGCCACAGTAGGCGGCGAATCAAGTTGGATGTCATCACTGCCGCCCAGGGCATTCAATAACTCCTTGGGAGGATTCGCCGAGCCGGAGGCGAAGTCACTCTGCAACGCGTTGTAGTATGCTCCCGCCGGATCGGCCGGCAACACTATTTTTTGGGATGATTGTGGGATGCCGGAAACATCCTCTCCCAAAACAACGAGCCGTCCACCATGGTCAACGAACGTCTTGAGATTCTGGCGTTCAGTTTCATTCAACACACTTACGCTGGGAAGAACCAGCGTGTCTCCGTGAAACTCCGGAAGAGTTCTCGGCGTGACCGCCTGCAATGATCGGTGCTGTTGGATGAGCAGTACCATTGCTCCGCGATACGAGGGAAGAAATTGTTTCGGAGTGTAGTCGCGACTCTTAGGGGAGAAGTACACACCCACGGGATGAAGCGGGGTTCGTGGAGAATACAAGGCCTTCTCGTTCTTTTCGATCCACGCGAAAATCTGTTTTCGAGTGGCTTCATCATTTGTACCGGCCATCGAATGTCCGGGCGCGTCCCAGAAGTTTGACCCAGTCATCACGATGGAGTTGGCGAGATTCTTCATCGGCTCCGGGGCCGTGACACCCTTTTGTCCGTCCCACGAGTAATTCAGAATCCAGGTGGCCTTGCCTTGGGCAAAGGCGCGAAACGTCAGCATCCCAGCCTGATACAAGAACCAGTCGACCTGAGAGCGCATGGCTGCCATGTGTTCGCCATTGCCGAATTCATACTCGTGCGCGATCACGTCGATCACGTTATACATTTCGTAAACATCTGCGCCGACTCGCGTCGCTTCTTCTTCGATTCCCGGATAGATCTCAGGAATTAACATAATCTGAGGATTCACGGAGCGGGCATTCTCGCGAATTTCGCGCACGAAGTCGGTCATGGTCTCAATGCGGAAATCAATCCATTTGCGAAAATTGGCGTCCTGGAAGTCGCCTAACTTCAGGTCTTTCTTTGCATCCAGTCCAGTCTTTTCCTTGAAGGCGGCAACCGTGTAGTCGTCGAAACTCGCCCAGCTCTGCTCCCAGCCGTCGAAATGCGTCATCCAGTAGGGGATGTCCACATAGATTCCGTCGATGCCGGTGGCGGCGATCTCGCGCACCCGCTGCATATATTGCTTCCGCCACTCTTTCGCGTAGGGACTGATCCACACATCCTCATCACCCTGCCTGATCCAGAATGCTGCGCCGCCGGTAAACATTGCCGGCTCACCCGTGATCTTCCGCTGGAGCCAGTCTGGATGATCTTTCATTACAGTATGTACAGATTTGTCTGCATTAGCTGTAATACATTCTGTGCCGGCGATGTACACGAAAGCCTTGTTATTAGCCTTGTGCGCCTGCTCCGCTACTTTGCGAATCACTTCGAGTTTGGCTCTAGGGTCGAGAAAACTTTCATAGCGTCCGGGGATGTCATTGTCCACTTCAATCCCGTATACATGGTCGTCGGTGGCCTTGCGAACGATTTGATCCGCATCGTTGCGGTCCAAGCCGTATGCACCGATGCGTACGGTGTGGGTCCAATTTTGCGTGGGCTCCTGCGCCATCGAATTGGTCAATAGGCCGCTAATAAGTACGACGGAACCGAACACCGATGAGAGCTTCATATCCCGACATCTCCTGTTTTTCACAGAAAAATTTTGACCTGCGACTTTGACTCACAGCGTCTACAGGTTCCTCTCTTCTTTTCTTTGGTTAAAACTAGAACGATTTAGAACTGAAATCGCACTCCAAACTGCATGTGTCGCGGGTTGTTCAGTGTAGTGGTCACGAGTCCAAAATTCGGGTCTCCGAAAGATGTTCCTGGCAAACCGAACCTTGGAGTGTTGGTGAAGTTGAAGAACTCTCCGCGAATCTGAAGCTTCATTTCCTCGCGAATGGAAATTTCTTTGCTCAGAGAAAGGTCGCTGTTATGAATGCCATCGGTTCGCAGATTGGAAAAATACCGCGGCGCATCTCCGGCTACCTGGTCTGCGGGTTTGGCGAAACATGCATCGTTGAAAACTGACGGATTACCAGCTCCGCTCACGCCATTCAATGCCGCCTGATGGTAGCTGATTCCCGAGGAAAGCTGCGAGCATACGACGTTAGGGCGCTGCTTCCCATCGGCTAGTAGTGGCGAATTTAGCCCAATGCTGAGCGGCGTGCCGGATTGAAAGGTCAGGATAGTTGAAATTGACCAGCCACCGATGATCGTATCCAGTACGCGATTCATGTCATGGCCAATCCACAGCCCACGGCCAACCGGAAGGTTAACGATAGTGGCCAGAACCATGCGATGTGTCGCATCGTTGGCGCTGATGGAACGCTCCGCTTTAAGGTTGTCCAATTCTTGCGGTACTCTGCCAGAAGTGAGAGCGGTGGTAATGAACGAATTCGCCCCCGCCGATGAGTCATCTATGGCCTTGGAATACGTGTAGTTGCCCTCAAAGCTCACGTAATGGCTAGGACGCTTTTGGAAGCGCACCTGAAGTGAGTTATAGGAAGCGCTGGCGGCCAGCAGCGTAAGTCCAGAGAAGGTCCCGTCAAATTGCGGGAAAGGTCGCAATAGATTGATACGTGGAATCGTTGGGTTGTTATAGATCGAACTCGGCTCGTTGAAAATAGCATTTGGCCCTTGGAAGAGTGGCTGGAATGGGTTAGTCACCTGTTCGGCGAGCGCTTCGGTGGGGCTCTCGCAGACTGTTGGCAGCGGTTGGGGTAGATTCGCGCAATTGTTGGCAACGTATGCCGCCGTTTGCTCAGCCACAATCTGCTTGCGGATGGAACGAAGGTAGAAAATTGCGATTGTCCGTCGTCGAACCAGAACTGAATGGCAGATGTCGGCTCTGACTCCCGGAGTAGTCTGCTCCAATCGTGATGCCACCGGGGAAAAGGTGTTGGATTCCCAGGTTCCACTGATAGATCTCAGCGTTTCGAGCGGGAGTCGTACCCAAGCTATTGTTATTTGAAAGGCCCCACAGCGCCAGTTTTCCATACGTTTCGCCTTGCGGAGCTGCGTATCCATTCGGAAATGGGTCCGCTAGGGTGGCAAGCCTGGTTTGAAAGTTATCTTGAGTAAAAGGAATCTGGTCCGAATTACCAAACGCCGTGCCTGGGGACTGGAAATTCGTCGCGACGTTTAGACCGTAGTAGATGCCAGCGCCGCCACGAACAACTGTGTTCGAACCCAACGAGTAGGCGAAGCCAATTCGGGGAGCCCAGTTGTTCCGGTCCACTGGGATGTTGCGATGTCCGGAGGTGGGAAATTCCGTAGTGCCGATAAGGTTGCCCGAACGGTTGAACAAGGTGTTACCAGGATTATTGGGGTCTGGGACGCTGATCGGCACCGCCATACCCGTATCGCCAGTGAAATTGCTGAACTGGAGCAGGTTATTCCGCTCCGTATAGGGCGTGCTCCATTCGTAGCGTAGACCTAGATTCACCGTGAGTTTCGGTGTTACCTTCCAGTCGTCTTGAAAATAGAAAGCCGTCTCCTTCGACTTGTTAGCCACGGCCCTAGATGTGCTAAGACTCGATCCAACCGGGCCGCCCGGGTCGCCATAGCCCAAAAGCAAGCTCGCGAACGAGCTTCCTTGAGTTGGATCACCAGCACCTATGTACCTGTTCAGTTACGCCTTGCGTGAATTGGAAAATACCTGTCGGGTTACCGGGTTGAAAGAAGTTGTTGAAGAACAGTCTTTGCTCGCCGCCGAACTTCCATATTTGCCGCCCCTTTGCCCACGAAACTGAAGAACTGTAGGAGTAAAGCGTGTGAGCAAACGTAGTGTCAGTGCAGCATTGGTCGAACAAGGAAGCATTGTTGCTATCCATCTGGATCGTGGGAAAACGACTTAAATGGTTTGCCTGTCCTAAAATGGCATCGCCGGGCTGATCGAATACCGTGCTGAACTTGGGATAGTTCTCTGTCACCGGAGCAACGGCGCGATCCAGCGCGAAGCGATTCGTCCATACAATGTTCGGGCTGATTGTGAAGTTCTCCTCCAGCGAGGCGTTATGAACGTTCGTGATGCTGTCCAACCCGTCGCCGCCAGGTCCCCAATCGCCATTCCCAAAGACGAAAGGAACGCTGTTGTCGCTATGCAGATGGCTGTAACGGCCGGACAGATGGTTCTTGTCCGAGAAATTGTGGTCGATCTTGATATCAAACTGCCGTCCGGTAGTCTTGTTGAGGACCGCATTTGTGAAAATTATTTTGCCCGGGAGCCGCATTAGGATCGGTTGGCTGTGGATACATATTTATGATTTTCTGCCCGATGGGATCAATCAACGCGGGTCGATCACATTTGGGATAGTGAAGCCGGCGCGGAAAGCCAGCCGTTGGGTCCACCCGATTATCGAAAACGGGTTGAAAATGGGGTTAAGCGAATTACGGAAATCACCGGTGCGTTCAAGTGCCGTCGGGACAACCGCGTCAATATTGAACGGATCATTTTGTCGGAGCGCCTCGAAATCAACAAAGAAAAACGTCTTGCTCTTCTTGATCGGCCCACCGAGCGAAAATCCATATTGATCGCGTGCGTGGTCGGGCTTTGGTGTCCCGCTCGCATTGTTAAAGAACTCGTTAGCATCCAGTGCCGAGCGCTGCCCGAACCACCATCCACTTCCGTGAAACTTGTTCGTTCCCTGCTTCAAAACAATATTCACCACCGTACCGCCGTTATTGCCATACTCGGAGGAAAAACTGTTGTTCTCCACCTTGAATTCCTGCACGATCTCAACCGAGGGTTGGTAATAGACGTTTGTGGTTGCGCCCTCGCCTTGTTCCGGTGCGCTGGTTAGAGCTCCGTCCAAGCGGATCTCCGCTGTGGCATTGCGCTGACCATTGGATACAAAATTCGTGCCCGAAGGGTAGGAGTCGTCTGTGCCTTGACCTGCCGTCTCGGTTACGCCTCCCGCTAGAAAGACAAGTCCAAACATGCTGCGATTGGACAAGGGAATGTCACGCACATATTCATTGGTGACGTCGGTTCCCAGCGAAGCGTTCCCCGTATCCAGAAGCGGAGCCTGATCCGTGACGGTAACAACCTCAGAGATGGTTTGCGGCGACAGGGTGAAATTAAGTGTCGCGCTTTGACTGACTGCGAGCGTCACGCCTTTACGTTCCTGCGGAGCAAGATTTGGAGCCTCGACTCGAATGGTGTAGGTTCCGGGACGGATTCCCGTAAACAAATAAATCCCGCTTCCATTGGAAGTGTTATTTGCCGGAATGTTCGTGCCTTCATCAGTCAGCGTCACCTTCGCCCCCGGGATTACTGCCCCTGAGTTATCGCTAACAACACCAGTCAGTTGGGAGGTATACGTGGATTGCGCTGCAACTCGATTACTCACTCCCAAACTCAGAAGAAAAAGTGCCAACAGCATCCCCCAGCACTTCTGTGATCTTCGAAGCAGAATACGCATCCTTCACCCCCATTTAGATTGACTGAAGAAAAGCTGAACGGCTCTCACTCGCCACAAATAACTGCAGCTTTATGAAACAAAGGCGCAGATAACTCAAGAGCAACGCATTTTCATCCTGCGAAAGATATTCGGAACGGCACGTGTGAAAGCATTCGAGATGTTGTTAGCTCTGATACACGGAACCCAAACGGGTTGTCAATCGAAATCTTTCGAATTCTTTCGAAATGTTGTTTATTTTCGGAAGCTCCTGATTTAGGGTAGTCATGTTATCTAGCTTTCAATGCAAGCTTCACTCCCGATGGCGAGATCACCCAGGTGCTTCGTGTCTTCAAGTAAAAAAATGATTTTGCAGATTGAAAAAAAACGACCTCGAGAGCTGAGCGCCACAACGGCGATCAAGATCTGTATTGCTCTCACCACGGTGTTAGCGGGCTGCTCGCTGGCTACGGCATCAGACGTCCCGACCTACAACCTCCAAATTCAGGGCGGCAATCTGCGCATTGAGTTTGACAACCGCCTGCGCAGCCGGGTGGTTGCCCGTTTCGACAATAAGGAGACGGTGATGGGGCCGTTCACTGCCTCCGAGACAGTGACAATCGCCGGCAAGCCCTGGACCGGATTTCTTCTGACCACACAAAAACACAGGCACACAAAAGACGCTTTCGGGGAGGGTGAGCAGCTAGTCGTGGAGGGGAAGGCGGGAACACTCACAAAGATGGTCACCGTCACCGTATACGACGACTTTCCTGCGATGGCGTTCTTTGAGGTTCAGTACACCAATAGCGGAACAACCGAGCTCGCGATTAACAGTTGGACCAACAATGCGTATACGGTGAACACGCAACGTGGGGTGGGCTCTCCCGCTTTCTGGTCTTACCAGAGCGGCTCTTATGAGAAACGCCCCAACTGGCTCGTACCGCTGCACACCAATTTTCGGCAGGAGAATTATCAGGGCATGAACGCCAGCGATTACGGAGGTGGCACTCCGATTACCGACGTCTGGCGGCGTGACGTTGGAATTGCTGTGGGACACGTCGAGATGCGACCGAAGCTGGTCTCCCTTCCGGTATCTATGCCCGATCCCGCACACGCCAAGATTGCTGTGCGCTTCACCAAGAACATCTCTCTGAGCCCTGGCGAAAGTTTTCATACGTTTCGTACCTTCGTCGCCGTTCACCAGGGTGACTACTTCCGCATCCTTGCCGACTACCGGCGATTCATGATGAAACAAGGGTTCCAAATGGCCACGGCTCCCGAGGACGCATTCGGCGCCATCTGGTGCGCCTGGGGATATGGCAGATCGGTGCAGCCTCAGCAGGTGTATGACACACTTCCGACGGCGAAACGTCTTGGGTTTAAGTGGGTCACGCTCGATGATGGTTGGCAAGACAATGTGGGCGATTGGCAGCTCGATCCCAAGAAATTTCCTCGCGGAGACGCCGACATTAAGGCTCTGGTTGACCGCATTCATCAGGAAGGATTCAAAGCTCAGCTCTGGTGGTCGCCGCTCAGCGCTGTGCCGAGCTCGCAACTGCTCCGCGATCATCCTGACTATGAATTGCTGAATCGCGATGGCTCCACGAGAAAAGTTTCCTGGTGGAATTCCAATTATTTGTGTCCAGCGGATCGGCGTGTCGTTGAGTATCACCAGGCGCTGGTGCGAAAGATTTTGGTGGATTGGGGGTTTGACGGACTGAAGCTCGATGGCCAGCACATGAACGGAGTTCCAGCCTGCTACAACCCAACTCATCATCACGCAGCACCGGAGGAATCGGTCGAAGCTCTGCCGGATTTCTTTAAGGCAATTTATGAAACTGCACAGGCCGTAAAGCCTGGGGCGCTGGTGGAGTTCTGCCCTTGCGGCACGGCATTCTCCTTCTTCACCATGCCGCATTTCAACATGTCAGTGGCCTCCGACCCGACAAGTTCTTTTCAAGTTCGTTCCAAGGCGAAAACGCTAAAGGCTTTGATGGGGGACACAATTCCATTCTTCGGCGATCACGTCGAACTGAGCGATGGCGGCAACGACTTTGCGTCCACCCTGGGAGTCGGAGGTGTGGTGGGAACGCAGTTTGTCATTCCGTCGCTAGTCGCGAAGAGAAGTAAATCTGATCTGACTCCGGCAAGGGAGAAAGAGTTCGAAAAGTGGCTTGGCATTTATCGGGAAAAGATGTTGTCCAAAGGACAATATCTCGGACAGCTGTATGACATCGGCTTCGATACGCCCGAGGCTCATGCAATCCGTAAGGACCAAACCATGTATTACGCTTTCTTTGCAAAGCAGTGGAAGGGACCCGTCGAACTACGTGGGCTCGAAGATCGCAACTACAGTGTGGTGGACTACGTCGCCGGAAAAAACCTGGGGACGGTGTCAAGACACAACGCGCATCTGCCGGTTGAGTTCAACGGACATTTGCTGTTGGAGGTAAGGCCACAATAGCTGGGTCTGCAATAGTTTCATTCCATAACGCATGACTTCAATCCAGCAGTGAGAAACTGAATACGTCGCTGCCCGCCGCGACACTCACATACTGTATGCCATCTACGGCATAAGTCATCGGCGATGCCCGCATTATCTGGCCTGTATTGAAGTGCCACAGCGCACGACCTGTTCTCGCGTCCACCGCCTCGAAGGATTCGCTATCGTCCCCAAAAAACAGCAGCCCCCCGGACGTCGTCAACGTCCCGCCCCAAGATCTTCCGGTTCCGACTTGAGGGTAGCTCCAGACCGCTTTTCCATTCGAAGGAGAAAGCGCCAGCAATATCTTCTCTGACCTTTCCTTGGGTGGAAGAGTGGTGCCGGTGTTATAAAACGTCTGACCTGATACGAATTTTTCGGTCTTCGCGAAAAAAAGATTACAACCTTCCAAGGCGATCACGTAAAAAAGTCCGGTATCCGGATTGTAGGAAGGCGAGAACCAATTCGTCCCCCCATTGATGCCCGGGCAGATAAGAGTGCCGTCCGCCGACGGAATTCGTCCGGTGAGAATGGGACGCCCCGATGTGTCCACGCCTTTGGCCCAATTCAAATTCTGGACAAATGGCGCCGCGCGAACAAACTTGCCATTGGTGCGGTCGAGAACGTAGAAGTAGCCATTACGGTTAGCTTGTATTAAAAGGTGCCGAGCGGTTCCGTTCTCGATGGTATCAATCAGCACCGGAGTTTCCGTCGCGTCATAGTCATACAAGTCGTGCGGCGTGAATTGAAAGTACCACTTCAAATCACCAGTGTCCGCGTCAAGAGCCAGGACGCAAGCGGTATAGAGGTCATCGCCGGGCCGCGAATCGCCCACAAAATCGGGGGAAGCATTGCTGGTTGTCCAATAGAGAGTGTTGAGTTCCGGATCATACGTTCCGGGCATCCAGGTGGTGCCGCCTCCGTGAAGATACAAGTCGCCTGGCCAGCTTGAGGAGCCAAATTCTCCCGGTGCCGGAATCGTCCAGCGCTGCCAGTTCTTCTTTCCGGTTGCTGCGTCGTAAGCAGCAACGAATCCCCTCACGCCGGAATCTCCACCCGAGGTACCCACGATGACCTGGTCCTTCACCACGAGTGGGGCTGAGGTCGCTCCGTAGGCCTTGGTCTTGTCAGCGTATTTCACGTCCCACAACAGGCCACCTGAGCGGGCGTCAAGGGACAGTAGATGCGCGTCATCCGTTTCGACAAAAACGGAATTTTGCCATACACCGACACCGCGATTCTTGTGCGACGCGGCGTCGTCCAGCAGCCCGGAACTCACTGGCCGATGATAATGCCACAACTGGCGTCCGGTCCGCGCATCCAGAGCAAATACATCGTTGGCCGATGTCACGAACATGACGCCTTTGACCACCACCGGTGTTGCTTCCAGATTCTGCGAGTTGCCGGGATGGAAAACCCAGGCTGCCCGCAGCTGGTGGACATTTGCTGTATTGATTTCCCGCAGAGCGCTATAGCGTCGGCCTGTGTAATCCCCGTTATATGAGGTCCAATCCGCTCCAACCGGACTCACCAGCAGGTCTTCTGCGCGTACGGTTGTGGCTCCGCCCACCACTGAATGTTCCTGTCCCGCCAATGGGAAGCTCATCAGTACAGCAATAAGTGCGAGCACCGTCACACTGGATAGTTTCATTTCAGCGAATGTCCCCTGTCCCGATTGAAACCTCCTGAAGCACTCCGCGGTCCAACCCGTTCTGATCTTCCAAATGTAGAGAAACCCGCATTGGCTTTCCTTCTGGAGCAGTTTCCATATCGAGCGCGACCAGATCAGTTGGACTCACTTCGGCTAGCCGTAGGGTTCCAGTGCTCGAGCCGTGCTCGTTGTAGAAGTGCGCCACAAGCCTGCCAGGGAAAAACACTCCAAAGGAGCCCGACAGTCTCACCTTGTCATTCTCCAGGCGCACTCCCCTCAGAGGTTTGGCTACAATCCCAGCATCCGTAACTCCACGGAATTCGCTATCGGCCCGCGTCGGATACCAATCTGTTTCCAGTTGGCAGGCCTCTTCTGGACGCAAACTGCACATCGGACTATTGATCTCCGCCTCCATGTAAAAGGGGGACGCGTCCTCGGATCCACCACTGACCGACGCCACACCATCGGGGTTGAACCTCAGCTGAGGACCATTCGTCCAGAATATGACGGAAGCCTTCCCGGGATATTGTTTGTGTTCTTCGTATTGAAAGCGCTCGACCATGGCGTAACGGCTAGCGCCATCGACGACTGCGAGCCAACCATCGCTCGAATCCACCCAAAACTCGGCCGCGAGGTGTGCATAGTGCAGTGAAAATAAGCCGTCGTCTCGCACTGCTGCCGCAGGGTTCTCAGCCGGGCCAGTGCGAACGTGATAGCGATTCAAATATCCGCTGGATGAATTTGCTGGAGTGAATCCCCACAACTCACGATTACCACGTGAGGGGTCCGTTGCACTTCCCGTGTCGTACTGTGAAACCGACTGCATCGACCACTCGATCCTATGGCCGCTTACGTTTTTCATGGACGCGCGAAAAGCCACATGAGGCGAGTCGGAGTCCAAGACAATGGTGCGGGTGAATTGAATCCCGGTGTGGATATCTCGGCGGTCCTGTTAATTCGATCCCACAACCCTTTCCCTCCGAAACTATTCGAAAGTTGAATCGACCATCATCCAGCAAGTCAGAGTTACCCCGCCAATGTTGTTCGTCGTCGTCCCCTTCGGGCAAGAGCCAAAGCTTATCGCCGCCGTAGTTGAACCATTGGTCTTCCGATGGTGGCATATATTTTCCCGCGAGCTTTGGATTGACAAAAAGATAGTCATGCCCGTCGAAGCTTACCTGCATCAGGCGCCCGCCATTTTGCGGGACGAAAATGAGCTTCACCCATCGGTTGGAAACCTGCTGCGCCTGCCACCCACGATAGTCAATACTCTCAACGCGACAACCCGCGTTCACTCTGGATTTCGCTGGCGACGCCGTCTGTGCGCCTGCCAGCGATGTTTTGGCTGCTGCGAGCAAAACCGCAACCACAATAACTAATCCGGCGATTTGGCGAGATAAGCCCATCCTCCGCCTCACGCTGCTCTTGTGACGAAGGTGGTTTAGCCGCCGAGGTCTGCGAAAATGAGCTGCAAAGGTCGCTTAATTGCCAAAGCATGAGTCGGCCACGTACATGACTCTCATCAATCGATGATGAACATTGCCGCTTCTTTGATTTTCCCGCCATAGCCCTCTCACCAAGAACTACGGAATATACTCCGCCAACTCACGAAATGAAAGAATTCAATATGAAACGAAACAAAAGAATAGTCGCCCAGAGATTTCTGTGTTAAACCATGAACCTGAGTCCACATCGTTTTCGCAGTCCTTTGTACAGATACGGACTCACTCGTTGATCGCGTGGAGTCGGACAGATAAGCACGATCCCCAAGGAGAATCTATGGCTGGGAATGGTTATAGTCGGCGTTCTTTTGTGAAACTTCTAGCTGCGGCTCCGTTGCTGAGTCAAATTGCAGCTCGCGATCTCTATGCACAAGCTAGTACGTCGATCGGAATCGCTGCAAAACAAAATGTCTATTCTCGGCTCGGGGTAAAGACGATCATCAATTGCCGCGGCACCTGGACCTACCTAAGCGGCTCTCTGGAGTTTCCCGAAGTCCGTCAGGCCCAGCTAGAAGCCAGTGAATATTTCGTGAACATGCTCGAGCTCCAGCGAGCAGTCGGACGCCGCCTATCAGAGCTGACTGGCGCTGAATCCGGCATCGTGACCTCCGGTTCCGCCGGCGCGATGGCTGCGGCGACGGCTGCCTGCATGGCCGGCGCCGAACGACAAACTGATCTGGCAGCTTCCGGACACGACCGGCATGAAACACGAAGTGATCATGACGGGCGGCCGCAGCGCTTTTGACAGCGCCATTCGACTTACCGGAGCGAAACTGGTCCTTGTCCACTCGCCCGAAGAGATCGCCAACGCCATCAACGAAAACACGGCGATGATCTACACCACCGACCTGGGAGAAAAGCTGCAAAAGGAAGTCGCCATCGCCAAAGACCGCAAAGTGCCGATGCTGCTGGATGACGCCGCCGGAATTCCCCCGGTCGACAACGCGAAGCTCTACGCCCAGATGGGAATTGACATGTACTGCTTTTCCGGAGGCAAGGGACTTCGCGGGCCGCAGTGCAGCGGCTTGCTCCTGGGCCGCAAAGACCTGATCGAAGCGGCTCTGCTGAATTGCAGCCCGCGCGAAGGCGCCATCTGCCGTCCGATGAAGGTCGGCAAGGAAGAAGTCATCGGGTGTCTCACTGCGCTCGAAACGTGGTTAAAGGTGGACGAAAAGAAACTGTACGAAGAATGGAATGCGCGCATCGATCGAATCCGCAAGCTGGTCGAAACTGTGCCGGGGATTACCACGACCACTTATGTTCCCGATGACGGAAATCGCTATCCAACTTTAACTGTGAAGTGGGACCAGCAAGCATGGGGCTTTTCAATCTCCGATTGCGTGCGCGAACTTCGTGCCAGCGATCCCATTATCGAAGTGTTAGGCGCAGACAATCCCAGCTTGGTGACCGCCGTGCGCGAAGGCAATCCCAATAGCAAGGAGCGCAAGGGACCCGATCACATCGAGCTGGTTTCCATGACAATCAAGCCGGGAGAAGAAATGATTGTCGGGCAAAGATTGCGCGCCATTCTGGGCGCCGCGCAGAAGAAAGCTGCTTAGGCAGCGCGAAAGGAAACCCGTGCACTTGTCAACTATCACTCGGCACTTAGGTCTTTCCCTACTGCTGACCTCGCTACTCGCCGCGCAGGAAGGAGTGCGCGCCGTGTCGCCTGCTCACTTTCATGCGAGCGCAAACCGATTTCTCTCTCCGGGAGTGGATGCCGGCGATTATCTCTACATTTCGGGCCAGGGCCCCGGCCGCTCGGACGGCACCGTGCCCTCTTCACCAGACGCGCAATTCCGGCAAGCCTTCGATAATGTCAAAGCCGTCCTTGAATCCGCGGGGTTGACTCTCGAAAACGTCGTGTATGTGCAGGTCTATCTCACGGACATCGGCTCGTTTTCAGAGATGAATCGAGTATTCGGGGAGTACTTCCAGAAAGTGCCGCCAGCTCGAGCCGTCCTCGGCGTTTACGCCCTTCCTGATTCGCCGATTCAAATCAACGCAGTTGCGGTGCGTAACCTCGAGGGACGTAAAGCTGTTCATCCTCCAAACTTTCCTACCGGCGAGTCTGCCTCACCCGGCATCCTCACCCATGACCGTCTTTTCATTTCCAGCATGGCTGGGATCGATCCCGCAACTGGCAAGGTTCCCGATGATCCAGCCGCTCAGGTTGATTTGGCACTCGACCGGATGCAGGCTGTGGTGAAGGCCGCCGGACTTGACCTGAGCCACGTAGTTTTCGTTAACCCTTACCTGACTTCGGAAATCCCAACGCATGTCATGAATGAGCGGTATGCCCGCCGGTTCGAGTTCGGCAACACACCGGCGCGTGCCACGATCGAGGTATCGAGCCTTCCAGGAGGAGCTCACATCGAGTACACCGGCGTGGCCGTCCGTGATCTCCAGCAGCGCCAAGCAGTGCGTCCGAAGAACATGCCTCCGAGTCCAACCGCCAGCCCCTGCGTCTTTGCGGGCGAAACTTTATATTGTTCGGCGAAAAGCGGCTTCATTCCTGGGCCACACGGCGGCGTTTATGCCAGCACCACCCAGCATCAGCTCCGGCAAACTATGCGCAATCTTCTCGACAACCTCGAAGAAGCTGGAATGGAGTTCAGTCAGGTCGTGGCGACTAACGTTTATTTGGACGATCTGAGTGATGCGCCAGCCTTTTACGAAGTTTACGGTCAGTATTTTGGCCCGATCATGCCGGCAAGCACGACGGTTCAGCAGATTGCTCCCGCAGACCGTAAAGCCGATCGGGACGACCAATATCCCGATCTGGAGCAAGTCTCCCTAATCGCCGTGCGCAACAAAGCCGCACATTGAAAACGACGTCGCGTTCGAGTCGGAGCCTCTCATGCCCGGACAACTACGGCACGAACTAACAGAATCTCATCGCGAATGTATTTAATTAAGTGGAGTAAGTTAAAGCCAGAGAAATAAGCGATGAGTCCCAAAACAACAAAGACATAAAACGCTTGCGTCAAGTAAAGTTAACTTTGTACCACCGACTATGCCGATCCAAGCAACGTACGTTCTTGCCAACGACTGGATCGCGGAGCGATTTCGCTTAAGGGTTGCATGAACACGAGGGTCACACAAAGATGACTGTCAAAGCCGACAGCGAACGCTTTCAGAGCGGCGCAGCCAAGTACGCCGCCTATCTCGAGACGCCCGAGGGCCGACTGCGCCTCGATCTCACCTTTGCCAATTTGCAGGACTTTCTCCCGCAGCCCACACGGTCTTTACTCGCTCTAGATCTTGGGTGCGGCACCGGCGCCACGGCGGTGCGCCTGGCGCGACTTGGCATTCACGTCACGCTGCTGGATTCCTCTGCTGAGATGCTGGATATCGCGCAGAGTGCCGCACGGGAAGCAGGAGTTACGGAGAGGATTGCGCTGAAACACGGCGATGCCACCCAATTGGCGAACTTGTTCCACGCCGAGTCGTTTGATGTAATTCTTTGCCACAATATCCTGGAATATGTGGACGATCCGTGTGCTGTGTTGCGCAGTGCGGCTCGCGCCTTGCGAGATTCGTCTAGCATAATCTCAGTATTGGTGCGTAACCAGGCAGGTGAGGTATTAAAGGCCGCAATAAAAGACGGCGACTTGGCCGCGACCGAGCATAATCTCACCGCTGAGTGGGGACATGAGTCCCTGTATGGAGGAGGGGTGCGGTTATTTACGGCGGAGAGCCTGCAAGCCATGCTGCTCGAATCGTCACTCGCAGTAACTGCGGAGCGTGGCGTACGGGTAGTGTCGGATTACTTGCCGCCGAGCGTTTCCCGGAATGATGAGTACGAACGGATTTTTGAGCTCGAGCGCAAGCTGGGCAGGCGACCGGAGTTTGCCGCAGTCGCCCGCTACACGCATTGCCTCGCACATCGCACAGGTCCAGAATGAAGGACGGTGCATGAACAACGTCATAGCTCAGTCTTCGTCGTCCGGATCTCGCATGACACCTGATGCCGGTATTGCGCTCGGGCTCGGCCTTACCAACGAGTGTAATCTCGCCTGCGCCTTCTGCTACCGCGATCCCGCTCGCACAGACCGTCTCTCCCTGGATCAGGTGAAGTCCGTCATGGAACGACTGCCGATCCGTTCGGTGAATCTGGGCACCGGTGAGAACGGCATGCATCCCGACTTCAAGGCAATACTGGCCTACCTGCGAACGAAACCCGTCAAGCTCACCATCACTTCCAATGGTCATAGTGTTGCTGTTCTGGAAGACGACGAACTGCGAGCCTTCCATGACATCGAGTTCTCTCTCGATTACCCAACGCAAGCAGAACAGGATGCACAACGCGGAGCTGGGAATTGGGAGCTGATTCATCAGCAAGCAGAGCGGTGTCGTCAGGCTGCAAATTCCTGTAACCATCGTCGCCGTCATGATGAAGTCGAACTACTTGCGTTTAGCGGATGTGGCGCGAGTAGCCAAACAGTTTGACGCTCCTTTGCGAGTGAATGTCTATCAGGCCGTGCGATCGGACATCTATGCTCTGAGCTACGAAGAGTATTGGGAGGGGTTCCGGCGCCTCTTTGAGGAGACCGATGTAATCGCGATTGGCGAGCCGCTGGTTCGAGCGATGGCGGGACTTCCACCGCTCCGAGGCGGTTGTGGCGTGAGCACCGTACGCGTGACACCAAGAGGCACGACACAACCCTGCGTCTATTGGCCAGGATCGGGGGAGCCGCTTTCAGACTTGATCTCTGCGGGCGTCAACATTCTGAGCTCCGCACCCTTCGACCAGGCCCGCACGCTTCCCGAAGCCTGCCAGCCTTGCGAGTTTCGCGACTCATGCCATGGTGGATGTGCCGGACGACGACGCTTGCAAGGCGCACTACTACAGCCTGATTGTTATTGTCCGATCATTCGCGGCGAGCGCCCACGACTCGAGATCCGCATGGCCGCAAATCGCGATCTGCCTAAGCTGAGCAGTTCCTGCACTACCGTCGTGATCGCCAGGTAGTCTGATTCGTGAAGAACAGGAAATCAACAGTTCGAATAAGCCCATCTCGCAATTTCTTTTTGAGTTTGCCGGTGCGATTGAGCTGGATACAGACATTTCGGAATGGATTGCACATCGCTCAAGTCGGCCTAATCACATCCATGATTTGCTGTACCACGATTTCCAAACCCTGATCCGTGCGAACGGCCTTACGGTCAGCCAGCAGGACCTTTCGCACTCCTTCCGCGTCAATTTTGTGCCATACGGGAAGGATGACTTTCTCTCCTTCCACTTCGCGCGTTCGCTACTCCATTCAATTCCTGTTGGTCCAGTGCTTTTCAGAAAACTAGGGCTGGAATCACAACTCCAAAGAGCGATATTGCGAGACCACGGTCTATACGATTGGCTGATTCGTCAGCAACTTCAAGGAAAATTCGTCATACCGGCACGCGTGGAGACAGTATTCGCCTTGAGGGCATCTGCGAGTTGTCGAGCGATGGCGTCTTTGTCCTCGCTTCGTGTGAAATGAAAACATCCCATTCGTCTTCTAGCTTTCTCCGAGCAGCGCGACGCCGAGCAGGAGGGTATATCGGCGTCGGCGCAGGTGGGGGTTCCGCTGCAAATCGGGGTTTTCAGAGCCGCGACGAGCTGAAAGTGAGTTCCGCTTCTTTCTTTCGTTGCTCCAGGAGGCCAGTAGTAAGCTGTCCCAGTTCGGTTTTTAACTGATCAGCTGCCGGTCGAATATTGTCGAGATATTGCTTGATTGAGGTGATGTTTCTTTTGCTTCGGCTTCTACATTGAACTGCGAATCCACGACTGTGTGGGAGTCGAGATGAATTTCCACCATGAACCTCGCCGCTCGGTGCGATTTAGAGTGTAGGACGACGGTTGAACGTCGAACAAGACCTGCATCCCCAGCGAATGGAACTACGAATGTGATTTCCGTCCCGCCAATATAGAAGGGCTTTGACCGATCATTAATAAAACGTCGCTAGTTTTGACTCCATCCACCTGTGTTTCCCTTGTGCGAGCATGTTTATTCTGGTCGTCAAGCACGGGCACGTTAAGACTGAACTCTTCAACAAGACGTGTTACTACGCCCTGAGTGTTACCGTCCAGTTCCGCATTTGATACCCTCTTGAATGCCTTTTTGAACTGCTCTTTCTGATGCAGTTGAACGTTGAATATGTCTACCTTCAAAAGTTGGCGATCTTTCTGTTCATGTACTGCATTCTAGACGCCTCTGAGGAGTCACGTCCCTTACTGCGCGTCCATCCATTTATCGGATCCCGTCAGCTTGACCGCCACTCCGCGGCGGGTGGCCCACTCAAGCGCGGTTTTGGCTTGAGTGGGGCAGTTCTACAGCTAGACAGGAACCCTCGCGCCGCTTTTGTGTGTTCGTGTCGCCGCGCCACCGATCTACTGGGCCTTGCAGAATAATTGCGAGACCGCCTTTACATTGTCATTTCGACCGTAGCAGGATTGGCAGCGAAGCGGACAATCCTGCGAAGTGGAGAAACCTGCTTCTCTGCCGAGGCCCCAAGCAGGTTCCTCCACTCCACAGCATGATTCGCATTGCGATTCATGCTGCTCCGGTCGGAATGACAGTTAGTGGTCACGGCGTGTGCCAGATGAAGCCCATGGGCAAGTTACTCAATGTCAGGAAAAAGCTGCGCCACAGTCTTCATGGGTATGAAGAGCCGATTCGGGTGATTCGGAATATCGATGAAGCCATAGCGTCCGTAGAAGGCGCGCGCATTTTCGTCGATGGCGTCCACCACCACGGCTACGGAGGCGATGTTCCTGCTGTGCTCCAGTGCCCTTTTCAGAGATCCCATGAGCAGGAGTTCCCCAAGACCACGTCCCTTGAACTGCTTGCTTCTCGCCAATCGTCCGAGCAACGTCGCGGGCAGTCTGTCGTACTTGGGAAGGTGCAACTGTTGAACCAATTCAGGAGGCAACTCACCGGCCTCGATCGCGTACTGCGAAAGCGTGTAATAACCCGCGATCGTCTTGCCGTCGGGAGTCAAGACATAGACGGCGGCAACTCGCTTCTTGATTTCCTGAGTCGCGTGCTCCTTCAGATATCTGTCAAGCGACTCCTGCTCGCACGAAAAAGCCGCTCGATCATGTTTTTTCTTGTCGAGCGGCTCAAATCGAAGTTTAGTTTTTTCCTGGACAGGGCTATCTGCCAACTACGCGATCTCCTCTTTCAATCTCCGCGCCGCCGCCATCGCCTTCTGGTTTGGCTTGGGCGGATTCAGCAGCGCCTCCACAAACACTCGTTTTGCCTCTTCGTTCAGTGTCAGGACTTCGTGCTCGCGGATAGTGTTCAGGGCGGCTTGTCTCGTTGCCATTCGAATAAAGTCTGAAGCGGAGGTGCCGCTTAAGCTCGCTGCGTTCTCAATCATTTCCTTCTCTTCCCGCGTGACACGAGCGTCCAAACGCTCATCCCGCATCACATTTGCAGTCGCCATGATCCACCTCGCCTTTTCCTAATGTACGGCATTTTGCCACACATGTCAATAACTTTGGGCCACCGATCAACACTGTTTATTTGTGCTATCTTCTTCTTTATTATTTATTGTGCGGGCATCCACTTGTCCGATCCCGTCAGCTTGACTGCCACGCCAGTAATGAAGATGTGCAGGGGCTTGCCGTCGGCGGTGCCGCGGTGCTCGGTTGAGATCAGCAGAGGACCTGCCTTTTTGTAGCCTGCCCACGTTGCGGTGACTAGACTCGGCGGCTTGGGCCCGCCACGGTGGTAGACAAATTGCACGACGCGTTTGTCCTTGCCGACATAAAGATCCCAGGTATCGCCGGGCGTGTAACCGCCGGCTTCCGCGGGATACTTCACCGAGACCAGCTCTGCCGAGCCGCTGCCGATCGGCAGTTTTTGCATACCCTTATCGGTCACGGTGGCGCTTGTGTCCCAATAGGCATGGAAGGGGAACAGAAGCCAATAATTATCATTAATGAAAGCCGGTTCGACTTCGTTTTTCACCTGGTCGGATTGGCTGCTGAGCTGAGAACTGTCGTATGTGACCTTAACCGGCTTACCCTCTTTATCCTTACCTTCGTAGGAAACTTTGCCGGTCTTGGGCTCCCACTCCCACGCGTGAGCAGCTTTGAAGAGCCCGGTGATTTCTCCGTTCCAGGTGTAGCGGATGGCTTCGATTTGCCCATACGAATCGAGACCGTAGGTCTTCGCGATTTGTTCGAGAATCGGCGGGCGCGTCTGCGCCCATGAGGTTGCAGCAAGGACCAGCACTCCAAAAACCAGGAAACGGATCGTCGTTGAAAAACCAAACTTTGCCATGGAGGATCCTCCTCAATGAAATGAAACGAGTGTGGTGTTGGATGACGCACAGAGGTTCCTGGATACAAGAATCGGATACAAGAATCGCATGTGGCCACGGTTGCCTTCACTCTATTCGTCCGCTTGGTATTGGAGTGCGGCGGATCGTGTGATCCGCCGCAAAGCAATCAAGGCACCGGCCGCTGCCACAGATCCATATTCCAGCAGCATGACCCAACCGGGAAGCGACCCCCAGGGCCGCCCAAGTGTGCGCAAGTGCCACATAACGTAAGTGGGAATAATGCTCACAGTCCAGAGGACGATCAGCAGCGTCGAGGACGACGTCAGAAATGGCAGCAGCCAGAGAAGATACCACGGGAATACGGCGGGTGCACACAACAGAGCTGCTGCCATGGGCCAGGCGAATGCACAAGTTTGAACCACGGAGGACGCAGGGTTACACAGAGGAAACACTCTGGCATCTCCTCTGTGAGGCGCTGTATCCTCTGTGGTTAAGTTTCCTTGGCTTATGTGATTCCTATGTCGGTACTCGGGTGCTGTCTTTCTTATTCTTTGCCACGCGGCGGTCGCTAATCCCACGAGCACTGCCAACCCAGCCAGCAACTGCGGAGGCACCAGTCGATCAAGCGCCGCAAACACAGGACCATTAAAGCGGAAACTGTTCACATACGTACCCAGCGAGCCGATCGGAATGCGGCCATGGTTGAGGAATGGTATATACAGAAGTCCGACGATGGCTGCCGCCAGCGCAGCGTCGCGAATGCGGACCCGCTTCCAGTAGAGAGGCAAGAGTACGACCGGCAGAAATTTCACTGCTATCGCCAGCCCAAGTGAGACGGCCGCAGTCGCCCGCCATCGGCGCATTAGCGACGAGGCGGACACGAGCAACAATAGCGCGCCAACAATGTCAATGTGACCGCTTCCCGCCACCTCAATAGCCAACAATGGATTCCAGGCGAACGCCAGAACAAGGTGCGCTCCCTTCCCGGTAAAACGCAAGATATCAAGCAACACGAAAACAATTGCGAACTCGCAAACTACAAATGCTACTTTCAGTGCAAAGGTGGACTCCTGAATTGCGGTGACTGCGCGGAAAAAAAGCTGTGCTCCTGCTGGGTATGGGCTCGGTAGATCCGGGTTGTTCAGCGTGCGGGTCTCGGGTGTGTGCAACCCGGCGAACGCAGGATCGCTGGGAACGACAAGGTAGGGATTGTAGCCGAGTCTCTGCAGGCGGCCATCCCAAACATATCGATGAATGTCGTCATCAGCGCCCGAGGGCAGCCGAAGAAACGCAATGTGCCACACGGCAGCCAGGATGAGCCCAATGACGACAACGCGCCGGGAAAATGTTGGTCGTAGCGAAAAACTCACGGATCGCTAAGAGGTACGCGACGCCCGCAAGCGTTAAAGAGGCCATAAAATACGGTCCACCCCTATCGCCGAAGTTGCGTGAGCAGATCGTTAGCGCCACGCACAACGTGGCGCCGAGCGCGTACACTCTCCACTCCGGGGTGAGCTTCATTATTACTATTACAATTCTCCCGTGCCTGTGTTTGAGCTTGTCCAAGATTGCCCGCTACAAGCTCCCACTCCCGGCGCGAGCTCCTACAAGGCTCTAACTCCACACACGTTCGTAACGCCTCTACAGTTTGACCGTTTCTTAACCTTTTTCCGAGACATAGTCTTGGGCACAGAGCCCGATCAAGGAGTGAAACGGATTTAACGTCAACCACTCTTCGGACTGCTCGTTTGAGATCCCTCAACCTCTCGCTTCCGCGCCAATGCACGAAGTCCCAGAAAGCCGAAGAAATACATCACTGCTTGAAATATCGCCACAGCACCCATTTCCCGATAATAGCCGGTGAATAAGCCAGCCACCGGAAGGACCAGCATGATGAAAGACACTACTCGGAGCGTGTTCGGAGCCATCAGGCCGCCCTTGTGTTTGCGCCCTGTCAATAAACGAAAGCACTTTTCGCGTACCCAGAGGCAGCCGAGTAACAGGACAAGCCCGATGACGACCGCCAGAACCGCGCTCTGTCTGTTGGGCACGAGCAAAAGCGAGAGTGAAGCAAATCCGCAGAGCAGCGTGAATAATCCAAGAACAAAGCCGACGGGCACTTGAACCCATCGGGGGAGCTCCCTCTCTTGAGGTTCTAATGGCGTCAAGTCATTCAAGTTGGCGCGGCGAATAACGCGCCCGATAATCGAGTCCTCACCCTCCAAAAGACTCTGGGCCTGCGTAAAAGCTGGGTCGGAACGGTTTAATGCAATTGCCCAACGTAGTAGCATTGCCATCTTTTCTTCGAAATCACCCTCAGACGACGGGCTGGGTTTTACTACGTGGCGGCCAGAGTCGTAGTGTTCGGAACCGAAAAGGCGGTTTTTGTCCGAATCGTAGAGTGAGGAGTCCGTTTCCTTATACGCGGCGTAGTTGATGCCTTCCACAACGATTTGTCGGGCTTCCTCTAGCGTCATGCACGCAATCATAATTGACGCAATTAGCCCATAGCGCTCATTGAGAATTGGCCCACTGACCGTCCGGATTAATGAGCCGTGGAATCCCACTCTTTAAGCCACTCTGCCGTACGCGGCGCTCTTTGCGGATTAAGCCGCAACTCCTCTGCGAGTCGACTCAAGTCATCGGCGACGTCGATGTCATAAAAAGGATCGGCGAAACCTACGGATAACTCAAGAGCTCGTGCGCGCGAGAGCAGTCTCTCCAGCGCACTGCTGGTGCCCATTCCGTCGCTTGCGAAAAGCGTAGGATGGGAAGCCTTTGCCCCGATCAAATAGTAGCCTCCGTCGTGCGTTGGTCCGACGACCACGTCATGCGCAGCCAGCGTTTCGAATGCGTCTTCGAGAACAGAACGCGGCAGGTGTGGGCTGTCGCTGTTAAAGGCAATGATGCGTCGTCGATGACCTTCTGCGAAGTGCGCAAACACCGAGGTGAGGCCTGCGGCCAGACCTTCACCTTTCTGCGCAACCACGCTCGCTTCGTTGCCTGCCAACTGCGCCAGTTCGTTTACGTCGGATTCCGGGCACATGATGGCAACTTCCACATCGCCCAATGACTGCGCCAGCGCCAGCGTGTCGTCCAGAAGACAGCAATAGAAATCGGCGACGGCTGCTGGTGAAAGGCTGGGAGTCAGGCGGGTTTTGACCTCGCCCGGCCTCGGTGCTTTCGCCATGATTACCAGCACACGATCGCTGCCTGACGAACGCACCACCGTCTCGCTTGAAGATTTCATAAAGTTTTGACGCGGACCTACGCTGGCCGTGGTGTTCCGGCTCTTCGATGCCGGAAATAATAGCGCACTATCAAGCTGAGAATGAACCAGGCGGCGCCGACCGTGCCCTTCAGCGTACCGCTGATCTTCGATTTTCCGATACGCGGGTAGTAGCTCACCGGGACTTCAACCACGCGGAATCCAGCGAGTGCGCCTTTGAGGATCATCTCAACCGCCCAGCCATAGGTGGTTTCTTCGAGCGCGAGCGCGCGTAGTACATCTGCGCGGCCAGCGCGAAACGGGCCGAGATCGGTGATCTCCAGTCCATACAGAAGCCTGATCAGGCTGGCGGCGAGACGATTACCAAACGCCTGATGCCAAGGCAACGCCCCAGCAGAACGTCTGCTCGATGCAGGCGGGAACCGAGCGTGATGTCCGCACGTCCTTCAATGATTGGCGCTAAGAAGAATCGGCAGTTCAGAGGGCCGATCGCTGTAATCGCCATCAAGGAACACAACCACGTCAGGGGAATTTGCCGCGGCCAGCCCGGTGAGGCACGCTCGCCCATAGCCGCGGCGCGGTTCCTGAATGACGCGGGCTCCCATTCTTGCGGCGATCTCGGGCGTGCCGTCATTCGAGTTGCTGTCGACAACGATGACCTCCGTCGTGAGATCGGACGGGAGATCTGCTAGAACGCGCTCAATCGCCTGCGCTTCATTATGGGTAGGGATGATGACGGACACTCGCACGTTTAACTGGGCCCAATCACCACCACGGAGAAGATGGCCACCGTTGCGACAGCCACGCGTCAACGCCCCATCTCCGGCCGGCGCGCCCGATAGCGAGTCCAAGCGACGCGAGCACCGGAACCAGCAGTTCCCAGATCCACGACGTGCCCCACTCCGAAATCCAAAGGCTGCCAAGATACAAGAAAGCCACCAACGCGGCCGGCCGGGTAAGCAGACCGATGAGGAGCAGGATACCGAGAGAGATCTCGGTCAAGGCCTGCATAGGAGCCGCCATCGCGGCGTGGCTTGCCGCCAGGCCCATCACTGCCTTCCACGCAGCCGGGGAGTGGCTCGCCTTGATGTAGTAATTGATCAGACCGGCGTAGCCCGCCGGGGTGTAGAGACCCTTTCCCATGATTTTCGAAAAAGACCCAGACAAACATCGCGCCGATCGTCAGCCGCACGATTGCCAGCCCATTTGCTGCTTGCGGTTGGTGGGCCACTGTGGTTAAGTCACTTCGCAGTGAGGTTGCGTTCGTCATGGTGAACCTCGTTCAGAGGATGCTATACCAGATTTGAAATATTTGGCAGACTTCAAACCTTGTCTCCACGAAGGTATGGGTACGAACTATAGCTAGAGTGCCTTCCTCTGCAGCCCTGACCGCTCGCGTTTGGCTGCTGGTAAAATCTTGTTCATGTCCGCCGATTGAGGAGTGCCCCACAAAGGCTTGGCGTCTACCACGCGTAATGAAAAAGAGGAACCACTCGGGCCGAGGACCTCTGCCTGTTTCACTGGATCGACCGAGAGGCCAGCTATCCTGGATTTCTGCAACACCAATCTCCGACTACAACGATAGCGTGCCGGACCATAAGAGATGCAAGAGAATGGGAGGAGCATGGAGACGCGATCATCCAGACAACATCCAAGCAACTCACTGGTCGTGCAACAAAGAGAAAGGATCGACCAGAATAGACTGACACCCGATAAGTCGTCCGCCGTTACTTCCGAGTTGCCCGTCAACCGGGAGCAATCGCGATCACTTCCTACAATCCGACTTCTCATTTCTTAAAAGCGGTAAGACGGCATTCGGACGCGGCCATGCATATTGCGATAGTAGAACTGAGCTCGACCAACTTTCAAAATCCGTATCAGATCGCTCCAGTTGGTCGGGTTGTCAAACAAAGATCACGGTTTTTTCGTCTCGGATATCGAGCCGCGCAGAACTGTGATCGAGGCTTTCGGAATCTCATAGAAAACCTCCGCACCGCCTGTAACAGTTGATTTTGATGGTGGCCCATCGGGGTCTGCATGTCCGCCTGTGCCTTCCTGATGCCATTGATATTCGGTTGATCCGAAAGTGATGCGATCTACATTGCCCGAGAAATAGTGATCTTGTTTGGTTTTAGGGTCGGCAAAAACTACCTTCACAGCATGGTCACTGTATTGATCGCGGTTGACGAGCATCACGGACCACTGTTTGTCCGGCCTCTCAACCGCGTAAGCCGTCACCAACAACGTGCCCGCCGCGTCTGTCACATCGCTCGAAGCCTTAAATTGGTGGTGAGGTGCATCGACCGGTTGCACCCATTCTTTGGTGATCATCTGCGCCGCAATGTACTGCGGTGGATGGCCCAGCACATTATAGTTTGTGTCGATCCACAAGAAATTTCCGAAGCCTCCAAAGTTCCCCGGATAGGGCATGTAGTGAAAGTAATAAGTCGCTCCCGCGCCTGCAGCCATCATTGAACCAACATAGTCGGCCAGCCACAGCCCGCTCTTCACAGTTTCAGGTCCAGCACCGCCGCCTATGTTTCCCTCTGTCATGAAAAACGGAATGTTTGCAGGCACGCCGTTATCTTTCCAGACCTGCACAATGTGGCTGACGAATTCAGGCTCGGGATACAAATCCGCCCAGGAATACGTAGGCTTATCCTGATAAGGATAATGTTCGAAAGAAAAGAATGTGAAGTCGTTGAGCCGGTTGTGCGCTTTGAGGTAATCGACGAATCTGCCGATCCATGACACTTTCCCTGCTGCGTCCGGCCACACTTCAACATCGCCGAAGGTTCCTTCGAAAGGTGGTCCACCAAGCTTCGCCTCAGGGACTAACTTGTGAATCGCCGTAGCAAATTGCAAATACAGAGCGGCGTAGTCTTCGGGAAGCATGTGCTGGCCGTCGGCCTCTTCTCCCATCTCAATCCACGAGATTGGATAGTGGCGCTTGTACAGATAAGCGATTTCGTTCGCGGCGTCCTCCGGCGTGGAATATAACATCGCAATTGGCACCATCGTGGGAAGGCCGCGAGTCACGCCACTTGTAAAGAAGAAATCGAAGCCGACTTGATCGCCTCGGGATTCGTCCATGTCTGTAGCCGCGTGCCATGGATCAACCGATGAAGGCCAGGTCACAGTCTGCTGTCTGCTCGGAAAATGAGTGACGTAATCGTTGAACTGTCCATCTGACGAGAGAGCTCCGGCATATAGCTCATTGATGGCATATCCGACGCAGTTGCGCTTATCCGCCGAACCATGAGAGTCACAAGTGTTGGACGACTCCGTCATCAGGATGCGGAGATAACGAACCGGAATCATCCAGGAAACCAGCTTCAGCGTGACCGTTCCACCCTTACCCTCAGTAACCGTGCCTAACGGAAATGTTTGCCATGTGCCTTTAGTCGTGCCGTCGTAGAAGGGTTCCAACTCTCCCGTCCAGAACTGGACCGAATAATGCCGCGCATAAGGTTCCGCCCAGGCAATACGGATCGCATTGACATCCATCTTGCTACCCAAGTCGATCATCACCCACTGTGGATGAAGCGAGTCATCTTCACCAGTGAAAGCTTTCGTGAGATACGGGTTGCTCTTCCAATACGATTTCGGATCGCCATCAGTCAGACGAGACCAGCCATTGCCATCGCCGCGGCTAAAACCGCGATGCGGGAGCGGTGCCGCCCAAGAATGGCGAATCATCTCCGCAGTGGGCTCGCCGTTACCAACAAAGTATCCTTCCTGTTTCTCTGAGTTACTCCACTTACCGTTGGGATTCCAGTGCCAGGCCTCGACCATGAGTTCTGTGTTCTGACGGTAGGTTACAGTCTGCCATCCTGCGCCAAGGATTTCCTTGAGCAGTGGATCGGTGAGCAGCTTGTCTGGAGTTCCGGTTCGCAATCGGTCAATTGCCGCGCCAAGAGAATGAATCGGACTGAAAGTGTTTACAACGTGGGAGGGAGCAGCATCAACAGTAACGGTTTGAGCAACGGCCGCGTTGATCGTGAAGAAAAATGCGGAAACGGACAGACAGATTACTGGAACTCGAGTTGTCATACCCGACATCAAAGTGGCCTCCGACCGAGGGTTAGAGAAGTGGAAATCGCACGCGCAAGCGTGGCAATGCTCAGACTCTCTTCAGCCGGAACAGTAAAGAGGGCTTTCAGCCGACTTTCAAAAAAGTTGAAAGCGCCATTTCAGAAATAAACTTTCAAAGCTACCTGCATTTGGCGTGGATTGTTGGCCGTAGAAGTGATGAAGCCGAACGTGCTTGATCCGACGGTGGTGTCCGGTCCCTGGAACTGGGGATGGTTAAATACATTGAAGGCCTCAATCCGAAATTCTGCACGCATTCCTTCGCGAAATCTCGCCAATCCGAACTCCTTAAATAGCGACACATCGAAGTTTCTGGCGCCGGGTTGAAGCGCACTGTCAATGGTCCTGGGCGAACTGCCGAAAGTGAACGGAGCGGGGGTTGATAAGGCTCCGGGATTCGCAAAGTAGTTCGTCCCTGAGAAGGTGCCATTGATTACATGGTCCTCTGGTCGTCCTGACGCGCGGCTCAATATACCCGTCAGGTCCGGCCTCTGGTTGTAGGTTGGTATTGGGGTTCCGCCATTGGCGAGCACTGGGATCATCGGTCTGCCCTGGTTAAAGCGTAGTAGTCCGTTTGTCTGCCATCCGCCAATAATGGCGTCAAGGACGGAATTCATATTGTGTCCCAGCAATTTTCCACGACCCACGGGAAACTGGTAAACATAACTAAACTGAAAAATTTGCGGAATGTTGTAGACGGAGACCGCCCTCTCTGCCGCGAGATTAAAGGGATTCTGCACATTTAGCGTCGATCCACCAGTAGTTCCGCCGCCCAGGAAGGAGAAGCTGTCATCGCTTGCCGAAGCATCATCGATGGACTTCGACCACGTGTACGTTGCCAGGAATTGCAGGCCATGGGCGAACTCTTTCTCGGCACGAATCTGGAGGGCGTGATAGATGGAATTGGCAATCGGCGGAGAGTCACCCTGGAACCCGTTGTATTGCGGGAACGGAACCAGGAGTTGCGATTCCTGAATCGTGGGCCCAGCGAGTCCGCTAGTCGGATCGCAAAATAAATTTTGTGCGATCGCACGTACCTGTACCGTTGAAGAAGAAGGGATTTGGAACCTGGGCGGTAAAAAAGTTTCCAATCTGGTTCGGAGTCATGCCCGCGATGGCGGATGGCGGTACGTAATTATGTTCGCGGAATCCGCCAAGATAGAGATGTGTCCCCTTCTTGCCAACGTAACTCATGTCCAGCAGAATTTTGGCTGGCAATTCGTTCTGGAATCCGAAGCTCCAGGTTTGCTATAAGGAGTATTTTGGCTCTCACTCTTGATCGGTCCCACAGCCGCGAATCCGATATCGTTGAAGGCGCCCAGCGAATTGCCCGGAGCTGGTGCAACGCCACAGGAAAAGGGTGCGGTGAATTGGCACGACGTATTACTCAGAGTGTTCCACGGCGTAGCGTGATCGATGTTCAACGTCGTAAGCCATGGGGGCTGAATGTTGTAACCCTGGAAGCCCCATGGGCCGGTTCCTGAGGCGCCACTTCGCGGCGTGGAGAAATAAATCCCGTACCCCCCGCGCACCACAAATGTAGGCATCAACTGGTAAGCAAAGCCAAATCGCGGCTGAATGTTCTTATAGGCTGTGTCGTAATTGTAGCGATCACCCGGACTGGCGAAGACCTCAATGCCATGCAGGGGCGGAAGTCCCGCTACTTGCAATGGGGAGAGAGCGTTCGGATCAAGCGAGTTCATGCGATTGAAGCGCTCGGTTCGGGGAGTGTTCAACTCGTAGCGCAATCCGAGATTCAAAGTGAGTTTGGTGGTGGCCCGGTAATTATCCTGAACAAAGGCGGCATATTGGAAGCTCTGCGTGCTGACAAAATTGTTGAATCCTTGCTGGCAAGGGGTACAACCACCACCGCTGTTGTTCGGTGAACCCACTCCAGTCAGGAAACTTGCCAAACCGTCTCCACCGGAAACCGGTAATCCGTTGGCGTCAGTATTGAACTGTGTGGCAAATTGCGAAGTACTGGAAAAATCATACGCGAAGGAACCGGCGGGCCAGCCTGGATTGCCGTGATTGATCCGATGCAGGCGTCCCTCGCCGCCAAACTTGAATTCATGCTCGCCACGCACCCAGCTTAACGCCCCGCCCAAGTGCCCTGTGTCCTGGCCCTCACGGGTAATGCTAAAAGCCTGAGTGCCCAAGTTGTTTCCGGCGTTTCCACTGCTATAGCCGCTGATCAAGATTTGCGGAAGGACCCCGAATCCAGTGTTGAGGTAGGACGGAATACCGAGTTGGCTGAAGGAGGAACCGATATTCGGGAACTGGCCTTTTATCCCAGGTGCGTTATCAAAACCGCGCACGTAACCGAACACAATGTTGAGCACCTTCGTCGGGCTAAATGTGTGGGTGTGATTGATTGAGACCGTATGGCGAGTCAAATTAGCCGGACCGCTGGTACAAGGATCGGTGATATTCCCGAAACAATTAAAGCTGGTGGAACTATCCCATTGTTGCGAATATCTGCCACTGATCAGGTCACGGTCACTGAAGCGGTGATCGATTTTGATGTCAAACTGATTATTTGAATTTGTATTCGAGCCCGAACTGAAAAAGTTTGCATTTTGTAATGTAACCAGATCGGTGGCATTGAACGTCGGTTTTGGAAACAGCAACAATAGAGCTCGGCGGTAGGATTGATCAGGTTGCCGGGCCCGGCTGGCAGTTGGAATGGCGTACCCTGCAGCGCGATATTTCCCGGCAGTGTTGGCGAACTGGTATAGCTCGAAAGATCGTTGAAAGGAATGAACGTGGAACGAACTGCGCCGGCGCCAAGACTGCCATCTCCGGCAGGATCCTGGCTGAAAACTCCGGAGTAGGGATCCCACAATTGGCCACTGGGAATAGAACATGCACCCGCACTATTAAAGCTTCCGCCTTGCAGAGTGCACAATTCGCTGAAGTTACCTAATGCAGACTGGCCCGCTGGGCAAGGGCCCTGTCCTCTTTCGCAGAGCGATGGAACGCCCATTTGACCTGACGTAGTGGCAGTAGTTTCCCTCGTACCTTCGTAGTCAAAGAAGAAAAAAGTCTTGTCTTTCTTAATAGGACCGCCAATGGTGAAGCCGAAGTTGTTTCTCTTCAAAGCTGGGATCGGGGTGTTGGATGGATTGAACCATGTGTTGGCATCGGCGGCGGAATTGCGCAGGAAGTCATAGACACTGCCGTGAAACTGATTCGTTCCCGAACGGGTAACAACATTGATGATTGTTCCGCCCGCGAAACCCATCTCAGCCGTGAAATTCGCCTGTTCGACTTTGAATTCTTCGACGGAGTCTACCGATGGAGTATAGGGCACGCTGTTTAGGCCGCTATTCTGCTCAAAGTTCGTGGCACTGGCTCCATCGATTAGGACGTCAGCAGTGGAATTCCGGCTGCCGTTGGAATTAAAGTTGATTGGGCCGTTCGTCCCCGGCGCATTCGTTTCGACTACACCTGGAGCGAGGAACGCGAGATTTGTAAAGTTCCGGTCGACCAAAGGCAGGTCATTCACGAACATTCTGTTTACGACTTGACCGGTGGTCGCATCTTGAGTTTGCAGTTCTGCCCCGGCGAGCGCTCACGTCGACCGACTGGCCGACGGTTCCAACTTTCAATGCAAAATCAACGGAGACATTCTGATTGACAGCTACCGTGACACCCTCTTTAAGCTCAGGTTGGAAGTTTGGAGCCGTGATTGAGACCTTGTAATTGCCTGGGGACACTTGACGAAACAGATAGCGCCCTGAACCGTCGGTCTTCGCTAGGAATGTAAATCCTTTGTCGGTGTCGACAAGCGTGACTTGCACTTGAGGGACTACGGCACCCGACTGATCCGTAACCACGCCGGACACGGAACCCGTATAGAGTTGAGCGTTCGCAGAACCCATGGTCACAATGGCGAATAGCGCCGCAACGATTACCGTGGGCATGTAGCGTGCAACTCGGCGGATTCCTGCACCTTCTGGTGATAGGTACTTTCTTCCAACTGCTGGAGTCAGCTTCATATCCGTTGATCCTTTTGGTAGCAACTTTTATACGGTGAAAGTTCAGCGAAACCGGGCTGATCGCTGATAGTAACGAAACGTCAATGAAACGTTTTAACTATCTGGATTTATCGTTCAACTTCGGATCGGCTGTCAAGAGAAATATGACAAATATTGCGGCAATTCAGCAGGAGATCAAGCCTGTTTAAGCGGCGCCTGCCTAAACAGAACTTGCAACATACACGCGAAAAACCCAGGATTATTGGACGGTCACAGCATCGAACAACCGCGAGACTTTACTCAGAGTGCGATGCGCGTGGTTGCCTATGAACCCAACTATGGGTGGATGACGGGCAACCCGGAAGTTAGGGTCGAGAAGCCGACTTCCCAATACTAATCTTCTAATGGCGCCGCAAGCGCCAGCTAGTGATTTGGTTCGCTCTGAACGGTGAGCAAGGGAAAGAGTTGACGAGGTTCAGTGATAGCTCGTTCCTGTATACTCCGCTCATGAAGTACCAGCATCGGGTGCTCGACATGCTCTCGTTGCTGGCGTGCGCTGCAGGACGCTTTGCACATCAGCCCTCAAAACTGGGGGCTGGATAACCAGCGTTTTCTTTCTTTCCTATAGCGCATTCGAAATACTCACGGGCGCCTTAGGAGATCGCATTGGCCCGCGCCGCGTCCTCAGCCGCGTGGTTGCCTTGAAGGGTGGGAAGACCTTATGAAGCAAACTACTAGTAAATTGCTGATTTTCTGTTGCCTTAGTTTTACGGCGTATGTGTTTGCGCAGGAGACCAGGCAAAACGACAGCACGAGGAACGAAGCGATGAAGTCGGACAGCATCGGGAAGCTGATGACCGTTTCCGGTAAGATCAGCGATAACGGACAAACATTCGTCAGAGATACGGACGGGAAGAATTGGACCATTGTGAATCCAGATGCCGTTAAGGGCCACGAAGGTCATCACGTTAAACTCAAGGCGCATTTAAATGCAGACAAGATGCAGGTTCACGTGATGTCGCTCAAGATGGCAATGGCAGAATGAAAACCGACACCATGGTTGGGCGGAATTCCCGGGGCGGACGAGGGAGTCTCGCAAATCGCTCGCGTCGGATGGTCCGGAAAGCACCCACCTCGCCGATTTGATATCACGTAACAGGCTCTCTTTTAACGAAGGATTAAGCTCTCCGTCATTGGGTTAGTGCAGAAGCCCGAAAACGGCTACGCCATTCGTTGTTCCCACATAAACCTTACCGTTGACGATCATGGGAGTAATAAATTTATTTCCCGGTCCGAATTGGTCGCGTGCTCCCGCCTGATCGCTGTTGTATAACTCTTGCGGCAGAGTCGCAGCGCTGTAAGCGTGCAATACGGCTGGGTCTCGATTCTCTATAGCCCACACGATCCCGTTGCTCGTTCCATTTGCTGAGACGCTGGGCGTGGCACCTGGATAGACGAAGGAATTTCCGGTTTGTCCAGTGGGCAATGTCGAGAGTTTTGCATTGCTGATGCTGAAAGCCTTAATGTGATCTCCGACAGCACCATAATAGACAGTGTTATTGAAATATGCCGGCATGGAAAACACGCTACCGCTCAAAATGCCGTCAAGTTCCTGATAAATGTTGTTTGCGCTAGCGGTGAATTTCCCCATCGAGTCACGATTGACAACATAGATGTTGCTGTCTTTGCCGGCGCCGATCGCCAGATGCCAAACTTTCCCGGAGTTGTCAGTTTCGTCTGGCAGCACAAGAGCGCCGCCAGAACCGAGGTCTCCATCAGTGCCATTTTCCTGTGCTTGGTTGAACATTTCAAAATAGTCAGAGACCCCAAGCCCATTACCAGTGGTTGAAAGCTTCAAGAAAGCGTTCCCGAAATCTCCTTGTGCGGGAAATCCGCTCCCGTTCAAACTTAGGTCGAAGGTTCCGTTCCCATCGAGTAGATAAATATTTCCAGAACTGTCGGCGGCGGGGGCGGTTCCGCTCATCCATATCGCTCCTTCGCTACCATTCGGCGTGAGATTCAGTACGCTGCTTTGGCTCAAATTCGCAGCATCGAACCCCATGACCCATCCCGTATAAGGTCCAATATCACAATGTGAAGTCCAGGTTGTATACACGATGCCATTGAGTAGCAGTAGGCCCGCACGTTCTGCATATTGTTTGGGATCAAAGATGACGTTGCCTCCCGAGCTGTTAGACCCAGTACCGGAATACGACGCTTGAATCGTGGTTGGTCCGCCAAAAAGATCGGCTCCGGTGGTCAGATCGAGAGCATGAAGACGCTGAACGTAATTCCCGGATGCATCTTTTGACATTGCGACAACATAGATAGCCCCATTGGGTCCCTTGGTCCGATCAATCGTTGGAGTCGATGTGACTCCGATTTCCGGGCTTATCTGTCCACAGTTGCGAGCATCGCTAGTGGTTTCCCCAGGGCTGAGCATTGTGACCTGCCACAGAGTGCTTCCCGTGTCAGCGTCGAACGCATAGATGCTGTCGTGTTCGGTAGCTACATAGAGCACATTGCGGGTTCCACCGCCAATAGTTAGCTGTGAAACATAGAGAGGCTCGGCATCGACTTTGCCATCCACTGAAAAGAAGCCCACTTTGCCGAATGTCGATGAATTTACGTTACTGGTGGTCAGAATTGTTTCACCCAAGTTTTGGCCGCTTCTAGCCACATCGTTGTGATAGGTCAGGACGTCGACGCCTGGGTTCGCGGGCGGCACTGGCGTAGTTGGAGATGGAGTTTGCCTGGTTCCTCCTCCGCAGCTTGCTAAATAAATTATGAAAATGAGGCATACCATCCCGAAGGAGAGCCGAGGAAAAAGCTTAAAGGCGCTGAGGCGCATGAAGAAATCTCGGTCGCGGAACAAGATTAATGCGTTGCTAGGATGCTCGAACCAGACTACCCGATGGATGGGTCGTTTCTGAGCAGCGCTGTATTCCCTATTACTGCACAGGATTCAATCGGATGGTGACCGGTCTGTAGTTAACACAATTCTGATCTTGGAAAGACCGAGTCGCTTCCAGACAACCAGCCTGCTACCTAAGCTACGCTTGCTGGAATCAGGGGCACAAATTCTCGGTTACTCGAGCAGTGCTGCCAAAAATTCGCGCGTAGCGCCCGAATCACGAAGACGATATCTGGCCATACTGGCGCCCGGGCCGACGTGTAGGGTCACAGCGGTTGGTGGTAATGCGGCAAAGAGTAGTTCGTCAGTACGATCATCTCCGAATGCCGCAATGAGCATCGGCGATGGCTCTTGCGATAATAGCCGCTGAACTACCACGCCTTTATTGGCACCACGTGGCAGCACTTCCAGGACTTTTTTACCTTCGACAATATCAACCGACCGGCCACTCAGAGCCTGAGACAGGCGCACACGAAGTTCCCGGGCCTGCATCTTGCCAAAGCCACGCGCCGCTTGACGATAGTGCCACGCAATTGACGTCGCCTTCTCTTCAATGAAAGCACCCGGCGTCGCGGTCGTAAATTCCTCGAAGATCGCACGGACATCGGCCATCCAATCAAAACTAGCCAAGTCAATTGTGCACTCCCATGCAGCCGCAGCATCGGCGCGAAACCAGATGCCATGCTCCGCTGACAATGCAATGGGAAGCTTGCCGAACCAGGTCTCAAGCTCCGGGCGTGAGCGGCCACTGACTATTTGCACCGTGGTACGAGGACGATTTGCGAGCGCATGAATTAAGTTCAGTAGTTCACTATCTGGTTTCGCCTGGTCGGGCGTTGCTGCGATCGGCACAAGTGTTCCATCGTAATCCAATAAAACTGCCAAGCTGCTAGCTGCTCGCATCCGTCCCAGTGCTTCCTTAAGTGCGACTTCCGGCGTGGCTAGGCGGTTTTCGCCGGGATCCGATTCCAGAGCGCGAACAAAATCGTTCGCCCACCGATGCACGTCCTGCCCCATGACCCGGCGCCGCATAGCTTGCATCCGAGACCTACGCTCGCCAGGCGGCAATGCCAAAGCTTTCCGTATCTTTGCCGTAAGGTCTGCGACATCGTAGGCATTCACGAACACAGCTTCGTGTAATTCATCTCCCGCTCCTGCAAACTCACTTAATACGAGAACGCCGTCATCATCGATCCGCGATGCGACGTATTCTTTCGCCACAAGATTCATGCCGTCCCGCAGCGGGGTCACAAGCATCACCTCTGCTGCGCGATAGAGTGCGACCAAACGTTCAGGGGAAATTGACTGATGAAGATAGTGAATAGGCACTGAGGTCACGGTTCCATAGGTGCCGTTGATGCGACCGATCAGTCCTTCGATCTCGCGCCGAAACTCCTGATAGCTCGGCACCTCGTCTCGTGACGGCACAGCTACCTGAATCAGACGGATATGATCGCGCAGTTCGGGGTCTGCCTGCAGTAGTGCCTCGAGCGCGAGCACACGTCGGGGGAGACCTTTGGTGTAATCGAGACGGTCGACACCCAGCAATATCGTCCGATCGCCGGCGTCCGCCCGAATCGCACGGAGCTCCTCCTCAACGGCGGGCGAAGCTGCAAGGTCGTGGAACTTCTGCGCATCAACGCCCATCGGAAATACTGCGAAACGGACTTCGCGATCGTCCAGCCAGACGCGGCCATCTTCTGGTTCTAAGTCGGTCAAATCCGCGACGGCACTGGCGAAGTGCTGCATGTAGGAATATGTGTGAAATCCCACAAGATCCGCACCCAGTAAACTCTCCAGAATTTCGCGCCGCCACGGCAGAACACGGAAAACCTCGGTGGCTGGAAAGGGAATGTGCAGGAAGAAGCCGATGCGCGCCTGTGGCAAGAGTTGGCGCAACATTCCCGGGACTAGTAGAAGCTGGTAATCGTGCACCCAGATGATGTCGCCATGCCGGTATTGTTCCGCTACCAGTTTCGCAAAGCGCTCATTAACCCGGCGATAGCTGTCCCACGCAGTTGGCCCGGTTGGGACTCGATCGAGAAGATAGTGGAAGATCGGCCAGAGTACGCCGTTAGAAAACTCTTCGTAATATTCCTTAATTTCTTGGCGCGTCAGCTGTAGCGCAACAATCCCTTTTTCTCTAAGTTGCTGATCGAGCGCGGCGCGTTGCGATTTCGAGAGGCGCGGGATCGGGCCCGGCCACCCAATCCACACACCGCCCATGCGCTCGTGAGCCCCGCGCAATCCAGTTGCGAGTCCTCCAGAAGCTTGCGAGAACGTGACCTGATCGCCTTCAAGTTGAGCAGTTATGGGCAATCGATTAGACACGATTAGTAGGCGCTGAGCCTTCATCAGTCCAGTTTAACCTACGGTTTTCCTGCAGCTCGTTGTCTGCCTCGAGCAGTAGAAAACGAGGTTGCTGTCGCGGAGTCCG
>CAWBSY010000021.1:0-74093 GCA_963791575.1 Terriglobia bacterium
CACCACTATAAACTATTCATAATAAAGATGTTATTAAAACATAGAGAAAATCGTACAATAAACGTACAATGGGTTCGGCAAAGGAGCCGAATTCATGCTCTCTGTTTATTCCCGCCACTATCCTCCCTGCCCTTCGAACGACATCAATTACAGACGTTGTCGCTGTCCCAAATGGATTAACGGTCGGCTGGGTTCTGATGGTGCTTTCCTTCGGCGGAGCGCCAAGACTCGTAGTTGGGAAAAAGCCGAAGATTACAAACGCAAGCTGGAAGAGGAATATGAGGCGAAACAGAAAGGGCTGGAGGAGGCCACTCGCCCGGAACCTACAGTCCTCACCATTAAAGAATCGGTGACGCGATTTCTCAAAAGCAAGCGCAACGAGAATCTGGCCGACTCCACTCTCGACAAGCTGACGACGATCTTCGAGAAACAATTCCTGGGCTGGGCCAACTCAGCTCGGTTCACACACCTCCCTGAGATAACAACTGCAGAGCTGGAAGACTTCCGTGATACTTGGACCGACGGACCTCTTGCGAAGAAAAAGAAACAAGAACGTTTGATCGGTTTTTTTTATTACTGTTTACGTCTCGGCTGGATCAAGTCCAACCCTGCTGTGCTGTTGGGTCGAATCAGAGCCGATGGTCCTCCTACGGATTACTTCCCTGCGGCCGAGTTCGACAAGATCATGGACGCAACTTACATCTATCAGCCCAAAGGCTGGCTGGAATGCAGAAATCAAGCGACCCGGCTTCGCATTCTCACGTTACTGATGCGTTGGAGTGGACTCGCAATCAGGGATGCTGTCACCTTGGAACGGCGCCGGCTAAATGAACACGGCGAATTGTTTCTATATCGTGCCAAAACCGGCAGCCCTGTCTATGTTCCTCTCCCCCGGATGTAGCGGAGTCCCTCCGAAACATTCCGCCCGGCCCCACCCCTAACCCGCGCTACTTCTTTTGGACCGGTAACGGGTCGCCTAAATCCGTGGTTGGCAATTGGCAGCGAAGCTTCCGGCGGCTTTTCAAGATTGCCAATCTGCGCCGTGATGATGGCTCGCCAAAGCGTTGCCATCCGCACATGCTTCGGGACACATTCGCGGTCGAGATGCTACTAGCCGGCGTGCCGCTGGAGCAGGTCTCAATCTTGCTCGGACACAAGAGCGTGAAGATCACGGAGAAGCACTATGCTCCCTGGGTCAAGGCTCGTCAGGAACAGCTCGCAGCCAACGTTCGCAAAGCGTGGAGTGTACTACATACGGCCAACAAACCGACAAAAGCTAACTCGCGGAAGCGTGTGAAGAGCGCTTGATGCGATTGCTCTTCCAGCTTTGCAGCTTTGACTTCTAGCTTGCCCTGCATAACTTTCGATGAACGCGCTGCAGAACACTCTCAGGCACACGCAAGGTCCGATATCCGCGCTTGTGCAATTTTTCTTCTGTGCTCCAGTGGATTACACCTGATTCCCTTTCAAATATTTTGCGAACGGTCTTCTCGCTGAGTGCCCAGAGCTTGGCAATCTCAATCACCGAGTAGTGCTTTTCGCGAGCTAGTTCCACCGCCGGCGTAGCCGAAGGACCGGAAACCGTGTGGAGGGCATGGGAGGACCCGGCTGGTTTTCGAGCGAATTCGGACATGGCATGACTCCAACCATTGCTTCGTTGTTCACTAACTTGATTCCACCTGCTTTGATTGTCCAATGAATTCTCGGGCGAGAGCTATTCCCAACAGGAATAGCTGGCTGAAAGCAACCACTCCCAAAGCCGCTTTGGGCGGGCCTCTGGCCCGGCGATTCCTAGGCCGACTACATGCACCTCCTGCCCAAGGCCTTACGGGACTGACATCACAGGAAGGGTTCGACGTTTGTAGAGGTTGTAGGGCGCGGTGAAATCCGTTCTTGCCTGGCTCTTTATCCAGAGCCCAGACGGAGCGCGGGGAAGGAATCTCGCAAGAAATCGTACAAAAGTTCGGTAAAGAAGGTGGAGGTCCAGACAGCAAATCGCCTCTGACCGGAGGTACTCCCGACCGAGAGACGCTGTCCTGTCAACGGCGGGCTCCGGGTTTGCCTTCTTGATGCGGACAACTCAGGCGGACAGCGATAATTTCATTTGCTTTGGCAACCGACGCTCGTAAGCGTATCGCCGGAGGAAGGCCCGCACAAACTCGTTTGCCAATCGTGAATCATTGTCGGTTCTCATAATCACACACGTCTCAAAACACAATGAAGAATGAGATAGCGGCCTTATGACCACACCCTCGGTGCGAAAGCCAGTGGCTGAAGGTTTTGGGAGGATAGCGACACCAACCCGCTCGGATACCAAGTGAAATGCCTGTTGCGGCGTGATAATGTCGTGCGCGTGTTTGGGAGCGATTCCTTCCCGTCGTGCTGTTTCTATGATCGCATCTTGAATAACGGAATGAACCTGTCGTGCGGACAAGATCCATTCATCGTTTTCCAGGTCTTGGAGCACTGGGTTTTCTTTCTGAGCAGCTACATGGGTCTCCGGGAGAACCGCATAGATCGGCGTCAAAGCAAATGGCACCGCAGTGATCTGGGAGTTCTCCGGGGGTGCCGTCACCAACGCGAGATCGAGTTCACCTGCCAGCACACCCCGCACCAACTCGATTGAGAACTGACTGCTCAGCCGAATGCTGAGCTTGGGATACAGGGGGAGATGAATCGCAAGAAGGGTCGAAACCCAGCTTTGGTCGGCGTCGGGCAAGTGCCCAATAATCAAAACGCTTTCTGCTCCGTCATGGACCGTCCGCGCAAGGTGAACAGCCCGTTCTATATGCAAGAGCGAAGAACGCGCCTCTTCGACGAAGACCCTCCCGGCGTCGGTTAGCTCTACACGGAGAGCGCGTCGATTGTCGCGGTTGAACAGCCGAAATCTATGCTCTTCCTCTATCTCGGTGATTTGTCTGCTGAGAGCGGGCTGGGTAATGTGCAGTCTATGAGCGGCCCGTGTGAAGTTTAGTTCTTCGGCCAAAACAATGACTGCGTGCAAGTGCCGGACTTCGAGATTGGGGAACATTGCTCAATGCGCCGAGCGGTTGACACCTCGGACCGTTGTCCCGCTAGGCAGCGTATATTCTGATCGTTTTCTCAACAGTAATAATTTATTTCTTGTTCTTGGCCCGGATTGGGGACAGCAAAAAGCTGAAGAGAATGCGAGAAAGGTTCTTGGCGAAGACTAACGCTTCGGAATGTCAGTTGTTCAAGTTTTGTCCATCTGGTGGAAGATCTTCCGAAACGGCAAGGATGCATAGCTGACCATCGAATTGAATCTTGTCGGCCGAATACGCGGTGATCTTGACCTCGCCACACTTAGTGCGAAGCCGAGTGATGACGTTCCGAATTGGTCCGCGTTTGTACAATTGCGCAACCAGCATCGCACGGTCTTTGGGATCTTCCCAAATCCTCAATTCTCCAGCGGTACGACCGATCAGTTCAGAGCGTGAGTAGCCATAGCGACGCTCAAATGCAGTATTCACATCCAGGAATCGTCCCTCATTGACTGTCGTTATGGAAAACGGTATTGGACTGGAACGGAAAACCTTCTGGAATTTGTCCTCCGACACCCGGCGTCCTTGTTCCGAGTGTTCGAGTGCTTTCTCCGTTTCGCGAAGATCCGTCAACCGCCGCTGAAGTTCTGAACCATAGATTTCGGTACGTTCATAGAGGCGAGAATTTTGGATGGCTGCAGCGGCGGGGATGGCTAATAACTCTGTCCTCCGGAGGTGATCTTCAGTGAAGGTGTTTGGCTCTGTGTGGCCCACCGAAAGGAGCCCTAGGGTCTGGTGGGATGCAAGCAGCGGAACGCAAAGCCACGATCGGGTTTCGGTATGACCCTTGAAACTATTCCATTCCCTTTCCTGTTCGGTATCGCCCAGCAAGACGCTGTTCTGAGCCATTAATATTCGCAACAGGAATGGGGAGTCTGCTGCATCGAGAGTCATCGGATATTCCGGCGCTTCTTTGGGCGCCTCATGTCGCAGTTTCTCTCGCGCCACAAAAAGTCGCGTGTCGCCCTCGAGGAGCAGCACCCGTGCACACTCACAGGGGACGAGTTCGAGCAAGGATTGAAGCAGCGTGTCGAGGACAAAGTCCATCCGAAGATCTGCCGTGAGCGCAAGAGTGGCTTTACTTAGAGCATCAGATTCTGCTCGTGCTGATTCGGCTGTCGCCAGGTGCTCGGCGACCCTTTCTTCCACTTCCTTCTGTGCCGTGATTTCCTGAGCTGTCCCAACAAGACGGTAGATTTTGTCGGCACTATCCCGTACCGGAAACCCGTGCACCGAAAGCCAGCGGACTTCGCCGTCGGAGCGCACGATCCGAAATCTTTCATTGAAGTGCCCTGTCTGTGTAGCCTCTCTAAGCTTTGCCAGCACATGAACGCGATCTTCGGGATGGATGAGGTCTTCGTAAGAAGTCGGATTTTCGAGCAGACTTTGGCATGAACGCCCGGTGATCGTTTCGTAAGCTGCGGTGACGTAGAGGGCTTCTGTGGTTTCCGCGTCAATCATCCAGAAGATTTCCTGAATGTTGTCTGCCATCTGCTGGAGCCGTTCTTCGGTGTCGAGCTGCACTTCTTGGACGCGCCGTAAAGATCTGGTATAGAGAACAATAAGAACTGAGAGAACAGCAGCCCCGAAAAGCAGGAGGGCGGAAAAGACGTCGAGAGCTCGAAGGTTTGTTCGGAACGCCGCGAGGACCACAACCAGCAAGATAACGCAAACAATTATTGAAACGAACGGCAAACGAGCATAGGTCGATGGGCCCCGGGATTCTCGGCGGGGTGGGCCAACTCGAGGCATTGCATCTTTAGAAGGCTGCATTCGCCAGTGTGACGACTGTGGATGAACACCGAAATGAGCGCTTATGCGAAACCGTCACAACCACAGTTCGGGCCGATACTACGCGTCTGCATGCGGTGGGTCAAGAATACGGTATAACTCGCAGTGAGTCACTGGGCGTAATACCAGCAGTGTCGAAGTGGAGAATGGCGGGGAGTATCTTAAGACCACTGCAGACGGATACAGCCCAGATAATCTGCTGAGCCTCAATGAGTGCGTTAACTGCAAAATTATTACATGAGCACTGAAGCTGGGATTTCGCTCCCTTAGCCTGTTTCGCGATATATGACCTTTCATTCAGCAACAGCATGACGATTCGCCATGACTGATGACGCCGAAAAACTTGAAGAGCAAATGACCCATGCACTGACGCGTGGCCATGGGCCGAAGATCGCCCGGTTTGTGCTATCGCTTCTTAGTGGCACCCCGTTCGTGGGTGGAGCGTTCAGCGGTGCCGCTGGAGCTTGGTCAGAAGCTGAGCAAGACTTCTTTAACAAAATTGCTGCGAGTTGGATGAGAATGCAGCAGGATGAAATCAGAGAAATCGCAGCCACCGTAGCAGAAGTTCTTTCGCGGCTGGACTTGAATGATGAAGAAGTCCGAAAGCGGCTCGAAAGTCCTGAATATTTACAACTTTTAAAGAAGTGTTTTCGTGACTGGTCGGCTGCCGAAAGTGAACAGAAGCGCATACTAGTTCGCAATCTGCTGACGAACGCAGCGGTGAATAAAATTTGCACCGACGATGTTGTGCGTATGTTTGTCCAGTGGATCGCGGACTATTCAGAAATGCATTTCAAGGTCATCCGCTTTGTTTACAAGAATCCAGGCTGCACACGCAATGAGATCTGGATGGCTGTACACGGTCTTGTAGTAAAAGAAGACTCAGCTGAAGCTGACATGTTCAAGTTGCTAATTCGTGACCTGAGCACAGGTAGTGTCATACGTCAGCATCGAGAGAAAGATTATTTTGGCAATTGGATTAAAAAGACTCGTCAACCGCGTCGAGGACAGCCTTCTCAAACGTTGAAGTCTGCCTTCGATGGCGAGGAAGAATACGAATTGACGGAGTTAGGAAAGCAGTTCGTGCGTTATTCGATGGACGAGGTAATGCCGCGAATAGCTGCTTCGACGGCAGAGCAAGGGGAATCGGCCAGAGCGTTCGAGGTACTCTGAACATGGCGCCTCGCAACCGAGGGCTTGGTACGATTTCGAACAGCTCGCTAGCTAAGCCTGTGCTCGTCAAAGGCCAAAATCGGAGATTCGACTAGCCAACGTGTATGGTACCATCGGTCGATTCCGCACTAGTGTCAGTAGGTTTAGCGAGGAAGAAAAGAAAACGATGCAAGGCATTTCTGAGAAGGTCTCTTATTTAAGAAGGAAGGCGGCGAAAAGCGTATCGCTGCCGGTGCCGTAGGTGCCAACGACATCTTTGCGGAAGACTAGATGTCAGGGTATTCTTCTGAGAGGCGAAGTTCTTTCATTGAGGTTGATGCGAAAGCGCTCAACCCGCTCAAGACCACAAGTATCCATAACGCAGCGCGAATGGTCGAAAGCTGCGCGACAAACCCGATCAGGGGCGGACCGGCAAGGAAGCCCACATAGCCAGCCGTCGTGACTACGGCGAGGCTGGGACCGGGTGCACTGCCTTCAATGTTACCTGCAGCGGCAAACGTATTGGGAATAATCGTGGCCAGACCTGCTCCAGCGCACGTAAATCCCAACAACGCCCAGGCGGCATTGCCGAACAACAAGACGAAGATAAGCCCTGCAGCCGCAAAAAGAGCCCCGTAACATACGAGGTGGCCGCGTCCAAGCTTCCCAGTGAGATAGTCGCCCATCAGGCGACCTCCAGCCATAGCGCCTGAGAACACTGAATATCCAAGAGCGGCCAATCCTGGCCCGGTGTGGACCGAAGTACGGAGATAAATTGCGCTCCAATCGGCGATCGCACCTTCAACGAGCATAATCGAAAATGCAAGAAGAGCGAGCGCGCCTAATGGTACAGACCACATAATCGTGCCTCCGGATGCCACTTTCTCGGCGTCCTCAGGTGCTGAGGGAAGCGGAAGCCACCTGAATGCGAGTATGGACATTGCGGCAAGTGCTATACCGCTGACCCAAAAGTGAATCCCGGTCGGAACCGCACGTGAAGCAACCAATCCCCCTAACGCAGATCCGGCCATTCCACCCAAGCTGAAGAGGGCGTGGAATGACGACATGATGTGACGCTGGTATCGTTTCTCAATCATAACGGCGTGAGTATTCATCGCTACATCCATCGAACCAGCCATCGCCCCATAGAAAAGAAGAGCGACCGACAGTGTTAGGACCGTATTGGATTCGGCAATCAAGGGCAGTGCGAGGCCAAAACCCAATGTCGACCCAATCACGATACTCAGACTGCCGAACTTGTTAATGAGCCATCCAGCGGCAGGCATGGCGAGAACGGAACCGATTGCCGCCATCATCAACGATCTGCCCAAAACGGCGGGAGAAAGGTGGAGGTGCGCCTGAAAGGCAGGAATCCTTGAAGCCCAGGTTGCAATGATCAGTCCGTGGATCAGAAAGATTAAGGACACGCTCACGCGTACCTGTTGGAGGCTGCGTTGCTGCATCAATCGGATTCCATCCGATCCGGGCGCCAATTTGTTGAGCTGTACTGTGAACTTGATTGGCGACAGCGGCCATAACTCGGGACAGGGATGTCGAATCGGCATTCAACTCTTGATGCAGTCTCTTCGACCGTGTCAAACAGTACAGAGTTAATTCCTAAGCGAGCTGCCGCCTCGACGTTTTCGGCGCGACCATCTAGGTACGAGATGTCTTGCGGGGTCGCTTTGAGTAGTTCGAGACAATTTCGATAGATCGCCAGCTCCGGCTTTATGGATCCGTAGTCGCAGGAATAAATCAGGTATTCAAATGTAGAGAGGCTCGGAAAGGACTTGGTCACATGGCGACTGAGTTCGAGCGGCATCTTTGAGCGGTCGCAGCATTCAGAACTCCTCGCGCAGGAATTTATTAGCAATCGACCGGGAACCCGAAAAATGGCGTGGGAAAACGGCAACATCCTGCCACATCGTCCTTCACAAGGCAAGGACATTCGAACAAAGCCAGTGCCCCAGTAATCATGGAACGACTCTCAGTTGCGGCATATGCGATCAGGTTCTTCTTTGGTGGTTTCGTTCCAGGCGCGTTTTAAAGCGAGGACGATTGACGCCGGCGCTGAAGTGCCGCTCTTGTACGATACTCGGCGCAACTTCGAAACCTTCTTAGTCCCTTCGATGAGATGAAGCCCCTCTAGTCAAATATTTTCCCGGCTGAAAATCCACCATCCACGACGAGTCCGCTGCCATAAACAAATCTGGCTTCCTCCGAAGCCAGATAAAGAGCGGCATACGCGACATCCTCAGGAGAACCGAGAGTTCCGGATAACTGTCGCCGCTTTAAATTGTCCGTCGCCTTTAGCATGTTGTCGGCATAGTGCTTGCGCAAATAACCTTCCACGAAAGGCGTATAGATTGTGCCGGGAACAAGCGAATTCACCCGAATGCCGTAACGGCAATAGTCTGTCTGCATGGCTCGGGTCAATGCGTAGACAGCGCCTTTCGATGCAGTGTATGCCGCGCGCTGCGCCAGGCCCATTACTGCGGCAGCCGACGACATATTGATGATGCATCCGGATTTCTGCTCGATCATGATGGGCACCACATACTTGCAGGCCAGGTAAATGCCTTTCGTATTCACCGCCATCACCCGGTCCCACTCCGCTTCGGCGGTCTCATGAAGAGTGCCGACACACGATACGCCGGCGTTATTAAAGAGAATATCGATTCGCCCGAAACGCTCGACGACGGTGCGGCTCATCGCTTCCATTTCGCCCGCACTGGAGACATCAGCGCTAAGAAAAAAGCAGGAGTCACCAAGTTCGGCGGCAACCCTCCTGCCACCTTCCACGTCCCGATCAATGACCGCTATCCGCGCGCCCTCCGCGGCAAACATTCTGGCCGAGGCCTCACCAATTCCTGAGCCGCCGCCGGTTATGATTGCTGCTTTGCCTTGCAATCGCATGGTTCACCTCTCTCTCACGAGATTCCACATTTCCCCGAAACGCGAATGGACTATCTGGAAGACAGAAATTGGCCGGGTCGGAGACAGCACGACGTAACCATAAAAACTGCCTTGACCTTGATAGGCCAAGGCAGTACGGGGACAGCTTACAAAACTTCTACTCGTGATGCTCCTAGAAGCTGAACCGTAGCATCAATTGGACCACTCTGGGATCGCTTGCAGTTTGGCTCTTCCCGAAATTTGGAGAGGAGAGTATGGCAACCGGATTCGCGAAAACCGGATGGTTCAATATATTGAAAAGCTCTCCACGAAAATCAACCGCAAACTTCTCACTGGTGTACAGCTTTTTGGCAAACGCCCAATTCATCGTGAAGTTATAGGGCATGTTGATTGAGTTGTTCGGCTCGTACCCAAGTTTCAGTCCGGTCCGCGGATCAACCAGCGTTGGAACCGACCACGCCGCTGGATTCAGGAATCCGTGTCCGGGTTCGGCATTCAGGTAAGGCGACACGCCCGCCACCCGGTTCGGCCGCTGTTCAAACGTCCCATCCCCGGCGTCTAGACCAGTAAATACAATGAATGGCAAGCCGCTCGATACCTTGAGAATTCCGGAAGTGCTCCATCCGCCCAGAACTCCGCGAACCAATCCATTGGAACCGGAGAGTCGCGGCAACATATAGGTGAGGTCCTGCGTGAATTGATGCCGCATATCAAACGGCATGTTGTCCTTATTCAAGTTTCTGTTGGTGTAGGTCTGTACTTGCTCGTGCCCACCTCCAACCGCCGCGCTCACTTCGAACAGACCAGTTTCTAGTCCAGTGGCATGAGACCAGGTGTAGTAAGTGTCTGAGGCGAGATTGGCGGACAGACGGTGCCTCAAACTTACCTGCAATGAGTGGTACCAGGCAGTATCCACACTTTGAATGTAGGCGACGCTGCCGAAGCTGGGATTGGCAGTCGTTCCCGTCAGTGGGTTAATCACGTTCGGCAGAGTTTCGCCAGGCAGATGTACCTGATGATTTCCCACATAAGCGATTTGCAGACTAGTCGCCTGCCCTAATTGTTGTTGCGCCGTCAGATTCCATTGTTCCGTATAGAGGTCTTTGGAATTTGGATCCATAACATGCCGGCCTGGTGAGTGGGCTGCAAACGTCGCTAACGCCGGCGGGAAAGGATAGGCCAACCCTGGAAGTTGAAGGCTGGAGACTGAGAATGATCCCACTTTGTTGTACTCGAAGATATCTCCTGCTTGCCCGGTCGCACGTTCTCCGTAGTAGATCCCAATTCCGCCACGAAGAACGAATGGGGTCTTTTCAAGCGGTTGCCAGGAAAACCCAAAGCGAGGCGAGAAATCATGATTGTTCGAATTGTAAAGAGGCACCCCATGTCCGCGGAACGGGCTGAATGGACCGTCTTGCACGTTAACGGCGTTCCCGGTTGAGTCAACCATTACGCCAAAATTGTCATAACGCAGCCCAAGGTTGATGGTCAGGCGAGGAGCTACCCGGTAATCCTCCTGGACAAAAGCGGCCCATTGTCCGTTGTGAATGTGCTCCTCCGGCTCATGTCCGCTAAAGCCCAAACCATCGCTGACAGTCGCGGGTGTGTCGGCTGCGAAAGAAGCCAGGTCTGGGAAGGTGAGAACGGCCACGCTGACTTGGTTGAGTCCGGATACCCAGTAGGTATAGTCACCGCCAAAACTCAAGGTGCTTTTTCCATTGACCCAGGTTGCTTTATCGTCGACTTCGCCTTCCGTGACACCCCAGTGTTTTTTGTTTCCGCCTCCGGAAACAATGACGCCGGGAATCGTAATATCGGGAATATTGAAGATTGAGGGATCGCCTCTGAGGCGCGTTTCCCGGTACCGGTTCATCCCCAACTTGAAGTCATTGAGAAACGAAGTTGAAAATGTGTGGTCCCAATCGAACGCCGCAGTTTGATGTCGTGAAGGTTGCAAAAAGCCATAGCCGGGAAAAATGCTCAGACCATTGGCAGTGGTGCCGCCTTGAACCGACTGCGCCCCACTTACAACACCGTCGTTCATTACGTAACGAATAAAGACTCGATCTTTTTCTGAAAAGTTGTAGTCAATGCGTCCGGTGGCCAGATCCTGGCGCGTATTGGTCTGGACCGTGTGTTGATAATTGCCGAGATTCGGATCTCCGGCAATCGCGGAAGTCGGAAGCGGTGTGGCGTTCAAGAATGGTGCAAGACGCGGGTCGACCGTGGCCCGGAAGGAAGCAGTTGGAACAACGGCAAACCCAGGATACGGAAAGTGAATCCGCTGTCCTTCATAGCTCAACATGAAGAACGCCTTGTTCTTTTTAATAGGTCCGGAGATCATTCCTCCGAAATCATTCAGTTTCAGACTCCCCTTTCCTGTGCTGGTTGCAAAATACGGAGTTGCATCCATGGCACCGTTTCGGAAGAAGTCATAAAAATCGTAATGAAGCTGGTTGGTTCCGGTCTTGGTGATCACATTTACGTATCCGCTCGAGCCTTTTGAATCAGCCGAGTAGTTTTCGGTTTGGATGTCGAACTCCTGGACGGAGTCCATGCTCGTCATATTCAGGTTGAAGTTGAGCGAGCCAAAGTAGAAACCGGTGTCGGTGCCAATACTGTTGTCGATACCGTCCAGTCGCAAGCTGGAGCCGCCTTGATTCTGCCCGTTGATGGTGAAGCCCAGAGACGATCCGCTCGAAGCTTGTTGGGCGATCGATACCGAAGGCCCCAATAGCACCAATTCCGAGGGACTTCGGCCCTGGAGTGGCATGTTTTCAATTTGGGTCTGCGAAACCTGGGATTTGACTGCGCTGTCCTGGGTTTGTAACAGCTGTCCCTCAGCCGTAACTTGGACCGTTTCCGAAACGGTTCCCGGCGACAGACTAACGTTCACCTCAAGCTGTTGCGTACTACTAAGGTTGAGGGGCCCTTGTTTTACGGTACGAAAGCCCGTATTGCTGATTTCAAGAGAATACGTACCCGCAAACAACTCGCGAATACTGAAAAGTCCATCAGCGCCGGTGACAGCGGTGGACTTAATGCCGGTGTCCTGGTTGGTAGCTTCGACCCTCGCGCCGTGAACCACGGCTCCGGATTGGTCATGCACTGTCCCGACAATGGCGCCAGTTGTAACCTGAGCGGACAGGCTTGCCGCCAGTAATAACAACCCTAGACAACACTCCAATAATCTTCGTATAGCCACGTTTTTTGCCATGTCGAGTTCTCTCCTATAACCGGGGGGCCTTTGATGAATTGGTTGGTGTAGCACCAAATTTCAGCATCTGTGCCAGAAAAACACCCTGGCTCAGACGCGAACAACTTACGAGTTCCCCAATGGATTGTCAAGGATTTTATTTAATTAAATAGTAAATACATTTTAGAACCTCGAATTAACTCATATTTACTTCATTGATAAATTAATGTGGGCTAGCAATACTCTAGCTAACCAGCCGGTCAGCGGTGCAAATAGCCTTTGAAGAACCCAGGTTCTGAGTCCAGGGCATCTTTATTGCGGGGTGGGATTGGTGACAAAAGGCGACTCGGAGCTGGGGACGAGCAAGCTTAGAGCTTCTGGAATGCGGAAAACCGGTTTTCCGCCTGGCCTGCGACATCGGTTTCAATTGCGTAGAGTCCGCCAGCCAGCCGGTGACTTTGCTGGCCTTCGCTGGCGGCGGTGGTGACATATAAGGTTTCCAGGCTGGCACCGCCAAAAGTGCAAGTCGTGATATTCGTCACCGGCATTTCCACGATGCGGTCGATATTTCCATCGGGGGCCACGCGCACGATACATCCACCATAGAAGCGGCAATTCCAGAGGTAGCCTTCGGAATCAACCGCGGAGCCATCCGGCAAGCCGCGCGCAAAATCTTTCAGAAAGGGCTTTTCACCCGTAATGTTTCCGGTGTCGGGATCATAGTCATACGACCAGATCGTATTCTCCAGAGTGTCCCCGAAATAAAAATGTCGCCGGTCGGGACTCCAGGCCAAGGTGTTGGAGATGCCGAGATTCCGGCGGAAGACGGTCGTTCGGCGGTCGGGATCCACCCGATAGAGAATTCCATCCTTGCCGCCGGCCTCTCCGTTTGAGCCATCGGCGTTAACGTTGTTGCGCATCGAGCCAATCCAAAGCGAGCCACGGGGATCGGCACGGCCGTCATTCAAGCGAACTTTCGGCCAACCTTCGAGATGAAACTTGTGCTCGTGCCGCGCGTCGGTAGCCGGCTCCCATAAGATCACGCCCGAGCCCAGGACAACGGCGAGCACATCATCGCGATCTGTCAGGATAACTGCGGTCACAGGTTCATCGAAAAACCACGTCCGGACGCACTGGTCGGCGAGAGTGAAGCGATGAATCAGAAATCGATTGATGTCAGTCCAGTACACCGCCAAGTGGGCGGCGTGCCAGACCGCACCTTCCCCGCAGCGATCACCGGTGGGAGCAACGCAAATAGGTTGGGAGGTCATCTTTTTAGTTTCCAAGTTTCGGAATTGCATATTTCAGGCCGTGCACTACCCCGCGAAGTTCAGCGAGTCCCTTGAGACGTCCCACCAGCGAGTACCCGGGATTTATTTTTTTGTCGATATCGTCCGCCAGCAAGTGGCCATGGTCGGGGCGCATGGGAATCTCATGATCTTCTCTTCCTGCAGTTCGCCGTCGCTTTTCTTCCTCCAGCAGGGATCGAATGACGCCCACCACGTCCGAAGTACCTTCGAGGTGCGCAGCTTCGTGGAACGAACCATCATTCTCGCGGGTCACCTGGCGAAGATGGACGAAGTGAATCCGCGAAGCAAATTCGTGGATCATGGCGAGCAAATCGTTATCGGCCCGCGCTCCGTAGGATCCAACGCAGAATGTCAGACCATTCGTGGCGGTATCGCATCCGTCGAGAATCGCACGTGCGTCGTCCCTCGTGGAAACCACGCGAGGAAGACCAAAAAGCGACCAGGGCGGATCGTCGGGATGAATTGCCAGACGAATACCGGATTCCTCAGCAACTGGGACCGCTTCCTTTAAGAAGGCAATCAGGTTGGCGCGGAGATCGGCGGGAGTGATCCCTTCGTATTCCGTCAACAGGGCCCGAATGGTTTCGCGGTTGTAGGAAGCCTCGGCGCCCGGCAAACCTGCAATGATTGTTTGTTCCAGATTTGTCCGGCGCTCCTCCGACATCGCATTAAACCGGGCTTGCGCAGAAGCAATTCGTTCGGCGGGGAACTCAGCTTCGGCGTTCTTGCGCCGCAGAATAAAAAGATCATAAGCGGCGAAATCGATCGCGTCGAAACGCAACGCATATGCGGTGCTGGGCAGACGCCATCGCAGATCGGTCCGTGTCCAATCGACGACGGGCATGAAGTTATAGCAGACGATTTTGACGCCGCCTTTGCCGACTGCCCGTAGTGAAGCTTTCCAGGCATCGATGTATTGCCGGTAGGGCCCGGATCGCAGCTTGATGGAGTTGTGTATGGGAATGCTCTCCACTACCGACCACGCCAACCCGGCGGCTTCAATCTCCGCCTTGCGTCCAAGCACTTGATCCAACGGCCACGCTTCCCCGCGATAGAGGTTGTGCAGAGCGGTGACAATGCCCGTAGCCCCCGCTTGTTTCACGTAGTCCAGCGAGACTGGATCTTGCGGCCCAAACCAGCGCCAGGTTTCTTTCATAAGCCGACTATTCCCGCACTTCGAATGTTTATTTTGTGTACGTCTTGGTTTTATTGTTTCTGGAATTCACGATCGTAAAATTCCCATCTGGCTGTGCCGACACTTTTATGTAATTGCCATTGTCCGGATCTTCCGTCGGATTGGCAATAAACTCTTCCGCAACATTGTGGTCTTTGCCGCCTTCCACCGAATAGTGCAACTGCCAGAAGTCTTGCAAGCCGGGAGAGTCATGAACAATCTGCCAGGCAACCGGCGTGCCACCTTCACGAGCACCATTGTCCAGGATCGCGGCCCGCGGATGCAGCGCCCACACCATTCCTTTGGAATTCGACTCCGAGAAGCCATGATGCGACACTAGAAAAAGATCGACGGACCCAACCAGGTTTCGGGGGCAAAATATTTCCAACTCTTTCTTCCGGGTTAGATCTCCAAGATCGATAAAGCGAAAATTCTTGTAGGTGATCAGCGTGCCCAATGAACGCGCATTTTCGCCAGCATCGTTAGCCGGTTCAGGATCGGCCCCGCAATTCGAATTTGCGTCACCGGCCCCGGGTAGAGGCGACGTAATGTGCTCGCCGGCGGAACTCAGCACCTGCACGGTAATTCCCTTTATCGGGATGGTGTCTCCGGGCTTCACGATCATGCGATGAGAGTTCCCTACCACTTTGAGATAAGCGGCAAAATCTTCGCGCGGCTCTTTGACGTCCTGCATATTGGGACCGTGATCAACGAATGTTCCGATCTTCATTCGCTCCGCGAGTTGCGGCACGCCTCCCACATGATCGCGATGGTAGTGCGTAATCAGCACATAATCGAGCTTTTTGACTCCGGCTACTTTCGCCGCTGCCACAATGCGATCGGCATCCCGGCCATTGAAGCCGGGCCAACCGGTATCAATCAGAAGCGATTGCCCAGAGGGACTGACGATCAGCGTGGCCTGGCCGCCTTCAACATCGATGGCATAGATTTGCAATGCCTTGGATTTGGCGACGGCTTGCCCCAAAAACAAACTTATGAAAACACTGACAATCCAGATACGCAGCGTGAGTCTAATCATTGAAGTTCCTCGAAATAAAAATTGATTTATGAAATGCACGAAAGCATTAAACCGTTCCATAAAGACGCCTTTCGCGAAGATATCGAATCAAGCCCGTTGCGCTTAGTAGTCCGCCAAAAAGAGGAGCGCAGAGAATTCCCCGCTCGATCCCGAAGTCGGTACCCAGAACGCCGATAATGTATGGCCCCAAGGCAGCTCCCATATTCCCTAGTCCGGCGAAAAGCGAAAAAGCCGTTCCGAGACGGTCCGACAACCGGCATCCCAGGTAAGAATTCAGCGAAGGGCCGACCGCCGAAATGAAGCCGCCTCCCAACACGAACATGGTGATTCCAACCGCATAGTTTGGCGCAAGAATCGTAGCTGTGAATGCCATGGTTTCGGCCGCCGAGCACATCGCGATGACCTTCAACTCCGGGATTTTCCAGCGCGCCGTGATCCAACCAAAAATCAGGCGTCCTGCCAGAATGCCCGCGCCTTCGGCGCTGAGCAAATATGCTGCATGCGCGGGATCGACGTGGAGACGCCGGATATAAAGTTGACCGACAAATGCCACCATCCCCGCTTGCGCCAGCCCATGACAAAAGCACAACAACACCGCCGTATGAAAAGCTGAATCGCGAAGAATCTCTTTGGTATGGACGGCATTCTTTTTCAGCGCTTCGGCGGTGGGAGGACCATCTCCCATGCTTCTCGCGGGAACACAAAGTGCCCAGATCACCAGGATGCCGAGCACGGTGGCGCCGGCAAAGTAACCGGAGCGCCAGGTCAAATGCCATCGTGCAGCATGCATGATCCACAAACCCAGAATTGCCGGACCGAGCATCGTTCCGCTGGCATCGCTCAAACCGGCGAGCAGAAAAACGCTCTGTCGCCTTTCCTGAAAATGCGCGCTGATGGTTGACCCGACAACCACCACCAGACAGACAATCGCCAGGCCGAGCAAGCCAGCGCAGACCAGGATCAAATTCACTCCGCGCGCGCCGCCGATCAAAAGCAGACTGCCTCCGGCAACGGCGAGAGCGGCAACTGCGGTTCGCTTCAGTCCGAGTAAAGCAAGCAACGGCCCGCCCACCACGCCGATCAACACACTACTGAGGTAGAAAAGAAATTCTGCCTGCCCCAGATTCTTCAGCGTTGCGCCTAGTTCGTGCCGCAAAATGGGAAAAGTGGTGGGAAGAAAATTACGAACTCCTCCGTATCCCAAACCAACGGCAATTACAAACCAAAAAATCGGGTCCTTCCAAATTGGCTCAGCCGCACCTGGGGACACCTCGGTATTAGCCGCCATAAGTTTTCCCCAGTTTTCGGTAGCGATCAGCTATGGACGCAAACTTTCATCTAATGCGGTCAAGGTCAAATCAATGTCCGCTTCGGTGTGGGCAGCGGAAATCGAAAGCTGCTTCACCTCAACCGGAAAGAAATAAATTCCCTTTTCCACCATGCGGAGCCGCATCTTCAAGTCGCGAGCAAAATCGTGGTTCGAGGCAAGGTCATGCCAATCGCGAGGCTCATGATCCATGAAATAAATGCAGAAAGCCGAACCCTGGCGAGCAACCAAACCTGCAATGCCGCGAGACTGAAGTATGGATTCGATTCCAGTTTGCACGCGCTGTCCCAACTGTTCGAGCTTCCGATAAATCTCTCCGTTCCCCTCCAGCAAGCGCTCGATGGTTGCAATCGCGGCCGCAACGGAAATGGGATGTCCATTATAGGTGCCGGCCACGAAGGGCCGCTTGGCGGGATCGGGATCGGCGATTTGTCCCATCAGATTACGTCTTCCGACCAGGGCTGAAATCGGAAAGCCATTGGCCATCGCTTTGGCAAACACCGCCAAATCGGGCTTCACACCGCCGAGTTTGCTGTATCCACCGACCGAATAGCGGAAACCGGTTTTCACTTCGTCGAAAATCAAAATGAATCCGTATTTTTCTGCCAGATTTCGCAGTCCCTGTAAGTAGCCCGGCTGTGGCTTTAGAATTCCTACGTTTTGCAGAATCGGTTCCGTAATCAACGCGGCCACGGGATAACGCTCGCATACATAGCGCACGGATTCGAGATCGTTAAAATTTATTGGATGTACCAATTGCTGATGGGCCACCGGAACGCCAACGCCTAACGGAATATATTTGTACTCACCCGGCGAAACTCTGGGACCAATCTTTTCCAACGGGGTCAGGACATTGCAGGCGACGTCATTGTGGGAACCGTTGAATCCGCCTTGCATCACAATGACATGGTCGCGACCCGTGACACCGCGCGACAGCCGAATGGCAGCCATGGTGGCTTCGGTGCCGGTATTCAGGATTTGCGCCAGTTCGCAGACTTCGATGTTTTCACACATGAGTTCGGTGAGACGGCCTTCGAGCGAATTCGTGCCGCTACCACAGAGACTCAGTCCGCGCTTTAGAACTTCTTCCACGGCCTCATTTACGCGTTTGTCGTTGTGGCCCAGAATGGCCGGGGCAAATGCGGCGTGGTAATCGAGATAGCGATTTCCGTCTGCATCCCACATATACGCGCCGTCAGCACGTTCGAAAGCCAGCTCGGGCTCTACCCTGCGAGGCAAAGACATCACTCCGCCAGGAATGTATTTGCGGTTGTGCGCGAAGATGTCTTTCGATTTCGCGTGCGTTTGTTGCAGTGTCTCCATTCGTAAATCCTCCATAGTCAAAATCTTCGATTCAAACCATTTCATGAAGCAAACGTAAACCTTCGGCGATTAGCGTTTCCGCCGCATCTGGCGAGAAGGGAGAAGCGTCGATTTCATACCCTCCCTCTTCGAACGCTTGCCTCGTCGGTAGATAACCAAATCCACCATTGGAATATCCCGAAAATAGCGTGTGAGGAAAAGGAGAATCAGCGACGATGCGCTGGGAAATTTCGAGGAACGGCTCGCCCTGACAAGAGAGGAGCGCCAGCGGCCCGATGCGAATACATTGCAGGTCCCAATTAGCCGTCGTTTTTCCTGCGTACGACTTCGCCATGTCCGCTTGCCAATTCGCCTGGGTGGAGCGCGCGGTTGCGGCCCTGACTTCCTCGACGGCGCCGCGCTGGCGCAAGTCCATCAGGTCTTCGCGACATTTTTTAGCTTCCGCTTCCAACGCTTCGAGCGGCCGCAACTTTCGCAAAGGCAACGGCACGCTGCGACGCATCACGCGCAACACAGGGGCTGCGGGCTCCTGTGGCTCGTCTTCATAAAGTGCAATCGGCGCACCGGATTGCAATACGCCGGCAAATTGTTGGCGACGCGGCAGGGTATCCAGATTCACCGCGACGCTGGCGGCCTCAAGGCCGAGGACTTTTCCCGCGCGACGGTATTTGCTCAAGTCGCCGGTGTAGCCCGCTCGCGGACCGATGTCGCCGGCTGCTCCCTGGAGAAATAAGCAGGTTCCGCCGACCTGCTGCTCAACAGCTTTCCGCATGGCACCGGGATAATCAGGAGTGAACCACTGATTCTGCCAGGCCATGATCGTGGGATGGCAAGCGTAGTGAACTATGACAGCCACCGGCTGTTCACTCAAATCGTCAAAGCGGACAACGGTCACCGTGTGGTCAACGTTTCCGTTCTCGTTGCGCCCCGATACTCGAACCCCTTCGGGCGTCAGGCAACGGCGATTCACATTGATGTCGCACGTTCCACTCCCCACAGCGAAACGAACAGGATAAAGATTCTGTTGCGCTTGCCAGGCTGCACCGGCAATGCGCTCAGGCAAACTATTGAGAAAAGCGAGCGCCATCTCGAGCCCTTCACTGATCGTTGCCAGCCGAAATGTGTTCGGGCCTGAATGCGTATGCGAACAGGAAAATCGGATGCGGTCACGATCAATCCGCGTGACGGATTCAATTGCATCGATGATCTTGTTGGTCCACTCTGCATCGAACCCGATCGCATCGGCGTCCACAACGATCGCCATCCCGTGGTCATCGGAGAGCGCGAGTGCCGTGGCATAAAACGGCATATCCGCACCCAATCCACGCTGATGGGTCTGGGCTCCCCAACCGCCCTGGGGAGTCCCGGGAGCGGGAGTCAGGTCGGCGCGTCCCACACCAGCCCGCAGGTAAGCCATTTTCCCTTTCCGCTTATCCGATCAAAGATTGGTCGCAGATGGCGTTCTGGTCGCAAATATAATTCATAATGAAACTATATACAACTAATAAATCGAGATATACAGGGGCTTAAGTGATAACATGAATTAATTCTGGGCTACCCATCAATGCATCCAACTCACCCTGTTAAGCCAAAGGTTTTTGTCGCGCGTCCGATCCAACAATCAGTAATCGACCGGGTCGCTGAACGTTGCGAAGTCCGAGTTCACGCCGCCGATGCTCCTATGAGCGCCGCCGAGTTGGGTAAGGCCATCGCTGATGTCGATGGATTGATGTCGGTCGGTGGCAACATCAATGAAGAACTCCTGGCTGGCGCGCCGAGGCTTCGCATGATTGCAAACATCGGTGCGGGATATGACACGATCGATGTGACCGCATGTTCGCGGCGGAAGATTTTAGTGAGCAATACGCCTGACGTGCTGACCGAATCCACGGCGGACATGGCGTTTGCCCTGCTGCTGGGCGCGAGCCGGCATCTTCTCCAGGCAGACTCTTACGTTCGCCATGGATCATGGAAGTACGGATTGTGGAATCTGCTATGGGGCACCGAACTCACTGGCAAGACGCTCGGCCTTTATGGCTTTGGACGCATTGGTCAAGCCATGGCACGAAGAGGTCGCGGTTTTTCCATGCGGATTCTCTATCACGCGCGTCATCGCGTTGACGCCAAACTTGAAAGTGAAGTTGGGACCGAGTTCGTGGATTTCAAAACCCTGTTGCGTGAATCGGATTTTTTAAGCCTGCATGCGCCGCTCAATCAGGAAAGCAACCGCGCCATTGGCACTGCGGAACTTTCGCTGATGAAGCCGGGAGCGTTTCTTATTAATACTGCTCGAGGGAAGATCGTGGACGAGGCGGCTTTGGTGCAAGGACTGAAATCGGGACAACTCGCTGGAGCAGGTCTTGATGTCTTCGAAAATGAACCACAAATCCATCCCGAATTGCTGGGCATGGAAAATGTCGTTCTGGCGCCGCACATTGGGAGTGCGACATCAGAGGCGCGACTCCGTATGGCGCTACTGGCTGCGGAAAATCTTTTGGCGGCGTTCGACGGCCGTCGGCCGCCGAACCTTCTCAATCCCGAAGTGATCTAGTGATTGACGCGAGGCAACGCCCGAGTCGCACCGGTCGAAATGCCTCCGTCGACAAGTAATGTTTGACCGGTGACATAGCGGCTGCACTCAGCCGCGAGAAACACGACTGCGCCATCCAGGTCATGAGGCTCGCCAGACCTTTTTACTGGGATGCGATCCAACAAGTAATCGACCCACTCGCGATCTTCGAAAAGAATTCCGTTGACGTCGGTGCGAAACCAGCCCGGAGCCAGACAATTTACAGTAATGCCATACCTACCCCAATCGTCCGCAAGACTCATGGTCAACTGGCGGACACCTCCGCGACTCGCACCATACGGACCAAGCCCGGCGAAACCCGCGACGCTGGTGACTGAACCAATATTCACGATTCGGCCGTACTGACGTGGGATCATCCGACGGGCCACCGCTTGAGCCACAAAAAAACTGCCGCGCAAATTCGTATCCAGAATCAGGTTCCAATCATCCCAGGTGACGTCCACTGCCGGTTTTCGAACATTGCATCCCGCGTTGTTCACTAGGATATCGAGATGACCGAAAGCGTCTTCCGCGGCCGCGACCATCTGCGTTATGCTGTCCTCGCTACGAACATCGAGTTCGAGACTTACAACTTTCCGGCCCAGAGATTTAATCTCCGCTGCGAAATCCGCGAGGCTGTCACGATTCCGACTGGTCAGTACAAGGTCGGCCCCCGACTTTGCCAGGGCGCGAGCCATGTACTGGCCGAGCCCCCGACTGGTCCCGGTGACGATAGCTACGCGGCCGCTCAAATCAAATACTGCATCATTCATAAATCAATCACGCCCTCGACTTGCGCTCGCTACGTACCGGCAGCGCACCCGGAAGATAGTGCTCACGAAATGTTCTTCCCCATCGGTAGCTGGGACGAAACGCTTCCGCCATTTTGCAATCGGCTTGTAGTCCGCGGAACTTGGCGGGGATTTCGAGAAAAGCTTCCAGCTCGTAACCAAAAATATTCTTCATCCAACTATTCTGGCTGACGTGCTGCGCGACCATTTTTACTTTCGTGGCAAATGTTTCTGTGATATCGACATAGAGTTCTGGTTCAAATCCCACCCCAGCTGGGGTGTCCATGAAATACACATGCGGTATTTTGGGAGGAGCGAACGCAGCGGACGCAGTTTTGATATTGCGAACGCCCGCCATGTGAATGCACTCGTCAACGATCATGCCGGAGATCGAGTGGTCCGGGTTATAGTCCTGCCGCCAATGACAGATGACGACTTCGGGTTTCGCCTGGCGAAAGGCTTCGATGAATGCCAGCCGTGATTCGCGGGTATCGAAAAGAAATTCATCGTCGAAATCCAGCCAGATGAGTTTGGCCCCGATGACCGCTGCAGCATTGGCTGCTTCTTTATGGCGAATGGCCGCGATTTTTTTCGGTGGCAGCGTGGCAGATCCTACGTTGCCGTTCGTGGCCACGCAAAAAAACACCTGATGACCTTGCTTGGCATATAACGCCGCGGTCCCGCCGCAGAAAAGTTCGATGTCGTCAGGATGAGCGCCTACGAAAAGTACATTCATTCCAGTTTCTCCGTCCAAATCATGATTCAGTAATGCTGATTCCCTGCGATAGCCGGCGAATGCCGTCCACACTCCACTTGAACCCGTAGCCGGGGCCATCCGGAATTCGCAGGAGGCCTTCAGAATCGAGCTTCAATGGAGTTTCAAACACATCGTCCATATAAGGTTCGGGAGTGAGGAACTCGACCCAGCACGCATTCCCTGCCGCCGCTACCAGATGCAAATCAGCAGCCAGTCCGACGCCAGTGTTCCAACCATGCGGCACCACCATGATGCCGTGATCGTCGGCATACTGGCCGATGCGATGCTGCTCCGTAAGTCCGCCCACTTTTGTGACATCGGGTTGAAGATAATCAACTGCACGGCGTTCGATCCACGGCAGAAATGATTGGCGGCGAGTCAGCACTTCTCCGGACGCAATCTTTACCGGCGATTGGCGCGTCAATTCAACAAAGCCGTCAATATCATCGGGACGCAGCGGCTCTTCAAACCAGGTGACCTGATAATTGGCGAGCATGCGGCTTTTTTCCAGCGCCCATTTATAGCCATGCGGCCAGAAGGCATCGGAGGCGCCGGCATCCACCATGAGCTCACAATCTGGGCCGATAGTCTCACGCGCAGTCCGGACGATCGCTTCATCGGTGGCGTCATCGCGACGGCCGAATGGCCCCCAGCCAATTTTGAAAGCACGAAAGCCACGCTGTATGGTGCTTTGCAACTTAACCTTCAATTTTTCAGGTTCGTCCATCAACATCGAGGCATAGGGTCTGATACGATCTCGAAGTTTTCCACCCAACAAGCGATGGATCGGTTGCTGCGTCACTTTGCCGAGAACGTCCCAGAGCGCCATGTCAATTCCGCTGATGGTGTGAGTCACGGCCCCGCCGCGGCCCTGCCAAAACGTATTCTGGTGCAATCGTTCAGTCGTCGCTGCAGGATCGATCGCTGATGCACCTTCATACAGCGGCCGTAGAAATTTGAGGGCGCCTTCGACAAGCGGGGCCGAGGTATAAACGCTCCCCAGAGAAGCGATGCCAGTGTCCGTAAGCACTTCGACCAGTGTCCTGGTCTGTTCCAGATCGCCGAAACGATGCGGCCAATCGCCATAGGCTTTCCCATAGAGCGGGATGGCCCGAATGCTTTTAATCTTGATCGAATCTGTCATGTATGTTTCTCAGAACTTGATGGTGAGTCCCCCATCGACCACCAACACACTTCCAGTGCAATAACTGTTTCGCGGATTGGCGAAAAATAAAGCAGCCTCGGCAATTTCCTCGGGAGTGCCCGGCCGCATCAGCGGGAGTCGAGGACGTTTCGGATTGACGAAAAACTCTTTGAACCACTCGCTCTCAAATTCGTTTGAACCCATCGCATAACTCATGGGCGTTTGCACACAACCAGGCGCTACGACATTTACCAGGATTCCATGTTCCGCCCACTCCACCGCGAGTTGCCGCCCGAGCTGATTCAGCGCTGCCTTGGCCATTGCGTAGTGAGTGCTCCCCGGTTCGGCGAGGGCACTTAATATCGAAGAAATAATGACAATTCGGCCGCCTTTGCCTTGCCGGATCATCTTCTGTCCGGCGGCGCGGCAAGCCAGAACGCCTCCCCACATGTTGACTTCGACCATCTCCCGCCAACGTGCAAGCGGATCGGACAGTAAATCGATGGGATAACTGATCCCAGCGTTCGAAATCAGAACATCTAGCTGAGGAATTTCCTCGATCAGGTTTTGTATCTGTTCCTGCTGCGTCACGTCACAAGTACGCCATATGCATTGCGGCCCAATCTCTTCGGCTGTTCGTTTCAATGAATCGAGATCGACGCCCGCGATCCAGACCGCTGCGTCTTCTTCCATAAAGCGAATCGCCGTGGCCCGGCCGATTCCTGTCCCGCCACCGGTGATCAGACACGTTTTACCTGTAAGCAGCATGGCGGGCATCCCTTCGCAAGTTCATTTTCCACAACACTTTCTACTGCACCGCGACAATCGGCACGATCAAGGCCGAAGGATGTTGCTGGTCGTGAAGGACCGAGTTCGTGGCCTTTATCATTTCCACACTTTTCCTGTCATACGATCCGGTGTTCAGATTGCGATCAAATCTTGGAAAATTGCTGCTGCTGATCTCCAGTCGCAATTTGTGTCCCTTACGAAACAGATTGCTAGTGGACCAAAGGTCGATCGCAAACTTGTAAACTTCTTCCGGATGCATCAGCTCCGGCCGCTCCTGAGAATCTCGATAACGGGCCCGCACAATGCCTTCAGTCAAGTTTTGCGCCGATCCATCGGGATACACATCCACCAGTTTCGCCGTGAAATCAGTATCGACAGCCGACGATTTTGCATAGAGCTCCAGAGCCACAGGGCCAGTCACTTCAACATCGCTTCCCATGGCAGGACTGGAGTACACCAACACATCATCGCGGGCCTCGATAGGACGTTGGTCCTGCGGCCCCGCCATTAAATGGGCAAGATTGCAACAGAGCGGGCCTCCCGTTGTCTTCACCGGATCGGCAGGGTCATAAACAAAGTGATCGAGCGCCTCAGCCGAGGGCTTCGCAACGGAAAGAGTTCCATCCCCGGCAATCGAATTCGCTTTTCCAGATGAGTGCAAATAATATTTTGTGTTGCGGGCGCGTGCCAAAGGCCAATCATCTTCTTCCCGCCAAACATTACTGCCCATCACGAAAATTTTGACTGGCCTTTCTTTGGAAAATTCGTTGGCAATGCCTTTCAAAAGGTAGTCATACCAGCGCAGAGCGATCGCGGTTTCGTTGGCTTCTTCCGCCGCCGGACCGAAATCCAGGTCACCGATATTGCGCCCATGGCCGGCGTGACCTCCGATAATGACCAACAGGCGCTGGCCCCGCCGGGCCGCTTCACTGCCGGCGTGGGCTTTTAGCCCAATGTAATTGCGCAAAGAACCGCCCTGAAAAATGTCATACCAGGCGGCGACGCTTAGAGCCGGAACATTGATATCGGCATAGCGTTCCTCAATCGACCAGCGTTTCCAGTAGTCGTCGTAGCTGGGATGGGCGAGCCAGTCGAGAAAATAAGGCGCAAGAGTTTGGGTCAGATCAGAAACCGCCGACAACGAAGCCGCATTGAACACGGGGAAATTATTTAGAGGCAGGGTTGGCACTCCGCCCATGGCATTCGTGCTTTTCCTGACCGCGCGATTCAAAGTGTCCTGGGCCAGGCCGGCCGTCCACGATTCACCAAACCACTGCTCGAACGCACCTCCTTGATAGGTCCACCCATCGTGGTAGTTGCTGGCGGTAGCGAATGGAAAAATGCCGGCGAGATGGGGAGGATGAGCAATGGCCGCTAGAAGTTGGGTCGCTCCATTGTAAGAGCCGCCGACCATCCCAACTTTTCCGTTGGAGTACGGTAGTGCCGCAGCCCACTCCACGCTGTCATACCCATCCTGCGATTCGTATTTGAATGGATACCATTCTCCTTCCGAACTGTAGCGGCCGCGCACATCCTGCACGACGACGACGTACCCGCGAGTTGCAGCAGTTATGGCGAACACCATGACTTCATCTTTATTGTAAGGAGTGCGTTCGAGTAGCACGGGAAAGTGGCCTTCCACATCCGGACGATAAATATCGGCGCGAAGTACAGTATTGTCCCGCATGGTGACCGGCACCGCTCTTTCGACTTTAATCGGATACGACTCGACCGCCGCATTGGCCGCCAGCGCACAAAATAGTACGAACGCCGAAAGCAGGACGCCTTTTCTCACCGAACTAAACTCCTTCCGATGCAAAAGAATTCCGATGATCATCGATTTGGCGGAGCCTGCGAAGGCAGCAGCTCAACCCGCGCCACCATCGCTCTCGAAGGAAATTTATAGAGATCGATAATTATGCGGACTACATCTTCAATAGCCAGCTTCCAACTTTCGTAGCCCCGATCTTCGGTTGATACACTTCCAATCACAATTTCACTGACGCGAATGCCATCGTAGCGAACGTCCTTCACCAGAGTTTCGGTCAGCCCAGTCAATCCAGTCTTTGAAGCGTTGTAGGCGCTACCTCCCGCAAACCGAACTATGCTCGCAGTACTCGAAATATTAAAGATGTAGCCGGATCCAGTCTTACGCATCAGCGGCACCGCTTCACGGCAACAATAAAACGTTCCGGACAAATTTGTTCCAATCGTCGTATCCCACACTTCCGGAGAAATCTGATCGATGGGCTTGTAGATGTGCCCAACCCCGGCATTATTCACCAGAATATCGAGCCACCCGAAACGCCCAATGGCTGCTTCCACGAGTTTGCGGCAGTCCTGGTAGCGACTCACATCCGCAGTGATACCATCGATCGAATCCCCTACACTCACTGAAAGCGCCTTCAACGCTGACCTCAGGTGGTCTTCCTGCCGGCCGCAGATGAATACTTTCGCTCCCTCCGACAAGAAAGCCTGGGCGATGCCGTAACCGATCCCTCGCGTGCCTCCGGTGACGATCACAACTTTATCTCTCAATTCCGTATTCATGCTTTAAGCGCTTCTAGTACAAGACAACGATTTCGGTTCGTCCGTCGCTCGGCGTCAGCTCGATTATTTCTTTTCCGGAATTGAACTGAGTCCATGGTTGGCCATTCACCAGGACCTTAGTCATTTCCTGCCGCGCCGGATGGGGAACACGCAGGCGAAGGCCTTCGAGTTTTTCAGACTGCAAATTAGAAAGAGTGAGATCTACTAGTATTTTTCCTTCTTGTAGATGGGATTTCACCTTGAGGTCGAGTTTGGCGGCCGTTGTAGCTCCTTTTGCAATCTCGATTTGCTTTCCATTTTCCAGCCACCGGCGAGGGACTCCCAGCAGCAAATGGAGCATCTTGCCTTCTTCCAAAATCAACGCTTGTCGAATCAATCCACACACTCGGGCATTGGCCGATGTATCCATAAAGAAAGGAGCGTACCGATCGTCGCCGAGGTGAAATCGCTCCACGGTTGCGAACGTTTCCTTGTCCACTCCATAGGCGAGCATGGAATAGAAAGCCAATAGCGCTTTCTCAGTCTCTCCTCGTAACAGCCAGCCGCGATGCCAAATGTCCTCAGAGAAATTTACGTAGAAAGAGTTTGATCCATGCGGATCTCCATTCTTCTCCATGCCTCCAGTAAGACCGAGGACGCCGCGGTTCCACTTTACTTTCATGTACTTTTCCAATTGCCTAAATGCTTCGGAATCGGATGGCAAGAATCCACTGTCGAGGTACGCAAGCGCTCCCGTCGCAAACTCAGCCCACGCCGGTGGCCGATTCAATCGTTCCGGATAAGGCGGACCGTTCGGATCCGTTGTCCGCGTTCGGTTCATGACTTCCAGAATGTCATCGCGATATGCTTTCGCTTCCTCAATCAGGCGAGCGCTTTGAGGATGTGCAATCTCAGCCAGGGCTTCCGCAATACCACTCAGACCTTGCGAGCTATAACTGTCGGTAAAGCAGGGATAGTAAGTGTCCAGCGGCGCGTGACGATCGTCCATCTTGCCACCAGTTAATTCGCCATCGGAAGCCAACTGCCGAATGGCTTCTTCCGCTGTATCGTAGGCCCTTCCAATTGGTAGCAGCCCGAAGTGCAGGGCTTTCTCTCCATGCTCATCCGTCTTTTTCGTTTCCTGTCGTTCGCTGATGATCCAGTCACACGCGCGGACTAGAGCGGGAGCCACCCGCTCAAGCCACTCGCGGTCCCGCGTATAGCGGTAGTGAGTCGCGAATGCATGCAGCATCGCGCCAGTGCCGTTCATCCAATTGGGGAATTCTCCTTCCTTTCCGGCGTTGCTCCTGGCGAGTTGGCCATAGAAAGTAGACTCGGGATCTTTTTCCCAACCACTTTCCTCGAAGGCAATTGTGCCCCCGAAAACCGCGTCACTACTCTTGAAACTTCCATGCGGTGGGAATCTTCCCTGGATTTTCAGAAAATATTCCAAGCATTTTCTGACGTCGTCGTGATCGCCGATCGAATCCAGGTGCGTGGTCAACTTCATCGCTTCCCAGGGCCAGACTCCCTGGAAACCCTGCACTGGCAGACAGTAGTTCTTGTCAGCGGCTTGGAGAATCTGGGTTTGGTAATGCAGAATCTGCGCGCGGTAAATGTTATTGACCACATCGTCCGGGACGGTAATCTGTGTGCCGACCGCAAGCGTGGCTTCCAGATTTCTTACCCGCTGCTCTAAAGCCGATGGAAAATCCATCTTCCGCAAAACCGGCACTTCATCGGCGGTCAGCCCGCGTGCCGAACTTGTGACCATTAGGCGAATGCTCTTGCTCTCGTTGGGTTTTAACTCCACAGGGAAATGCAAGACGTGATCGTAGATCTGAGTATGAATGGAGCTGTCCACCGTATAGAGCCCGAGAATTCGTGCTCCATCGCGTAGTAACTTGTCTTTCGGTTCGGAAGGATAGCCTCGGATGGGCGGCCGCTTGCCTACGATCTCGAAAAGATCGTAAGTATTGTAAGGAAATGGCGGCACTCCCTTCGCTAGAATCGAGCCCGGAACAAAAGCCCACAAGCTCTCGCTGCGAGCTGACGCTTCCGTGTTCGTGACGCTCATCTGCACCACGGCCACTTGCTTCTCATGGCCGGTCTTTACCTCACTGGCGCCGAGCAAAGTCGCAAAACTGGTTTGGGTAAACAGCAGGGGTCCGCTTTGCCATTTGCTGATGACGATCGGAAGGTATCCAAGTTTTAACGAACGTGTTACCTCGCGCCATGGAATTTCCGAGGCAGGCGAACCCACTGCAAAAGAAAACGAATTCGCAACGGCGCCCACGCCCATGTCAGGGCGGACCCAAATCACTTCTGGATGACCTTTGACACTGATCACGGGATGCTTCGACATAGGGCCGCGATAATACTTGGCTACTTCCTCGTAAGTGGATTCGTGACGGTCTTTTTCCACTTGATCGAAAGTCAATTTTTCATGTCGATTCATGAATGTAGTTTTCACCTGACTGGTTCTGTTTGCCCTACGCTACGCGAAGTTTGGCAACGGTGTCTTCATTCAGCTCAACACCGAGGCCGGGCGCCTGAGGAATCTCCAGATAGCCTTCCTTGGCGCGGATTACTTGCGTGGTCAGCATGTCCCTCAAGTCCGTGTTGCCTTGCGCCGCGAATTCTACGATGAGTGCATTGGGGATCGAATTCAACCAATGCAGGGCCGCCGCTACATTGATGTACGTAGTAAACCCGTGATTTGCTACCGGCCGATCATGGCTCGCGGCGAGAGAAGCAATCTTCATTGCGCCGGTAAAACCTCCGCACCGGGTGAGATCTACCTGGATAACATCGCACTGACCCTCTGTGATCAGACGACGATAATCTTCGAGGCTGTCTTGCTCTTCGCCGGCGGCGATGCGCAAGCTGGTAGCTTTGCTCAGCCGGTTGTAGCCTTCGTAATTGTGCGGGGCAAGCGGCTCTTCCAACCAGAATGGGTTGTATTGTTCAAAAGCTTCAGCGCGCTGGATGGCCGTCTTGGTGTCCCACGCCAAGCCTGCATCCACCATCAGATCAACATTTTCGCCCAATCCCGCGCGCGCTTTTGCGACCAGCGCTACATCGGTCTTTGCGTCTTTACCCATGGGACCCCATCCAAATTTGACGGCGGTGAAGCCCAGGTCCCGCAGACGCGACGCTTCCGTATAAGTCCGTTCCGGCGTATCTCCGAATAAGACGCTGGCGTAGCAACGCAACTTTTTGTGAAATCCTCCGCCCAGAAGTTTCCAAACCGGCATTCCTAATTTCTTACCTTTAATGTCCCACAACGCCATGTCGATGCCACTGATCGCATGAAACAGTATTCCGGAGTGTCCCAGATAGATGTTGTTGCGAAACATTTTCTGCCACAGATATTCGGTTTCAAATGGATCTTCCCCGATCAGCAATTGTGTGAGACCACAGCACAGGGTATGCGAGTAGGGCCCATTGATGACTCCCTGAACCGCCAGCGGAGACGAATCCACTTCCCCGATTCCGGAAATGCCTTCATCGGTGCGTACCCGAACGATGAGCGCGTCCTGTCCGCTGTCGCACTGGTGCTTGACCTGCTCCATCCGCACATAAATCGCTTCGACGTCGGTAATCCGCATTTCCGTGATTACTCCCCCTCAAGAAAACAGCGCTGACTAGTTCTCGCTGGCAAACTGAACCGGGTTGTTAAACACGCTCACTTGAAGATGCGTCTTCTTCGTTTCTCCAGGAGCGAAAACCAACTGCGTGCCGGCCTCAACTGCATTCGCCAGTGATCCCGGGTAGGACGAGACCGGCTCCAGGCCGATGTTGTAGCTCTTGCCATACCATGGATAGCCAACCCATCCTCCAAATACCTGCCAGAACCAGAGATATTTGAAAATCTTCGCGTCCCAGCTCATCCCGAATCCGAGTTGCAGCCGGTCGCTGAAGATTCCGTACCAGCCGTTCTCAAATCCATGCAGATATGCCATGTCATGCGAATGCGCTGTCTTTGACGGAATCCGAGAAAGATCGATCTTCTCCCCATTCCGTCCAAGGACAATCGGCCATTCGCAATCCTGACCTTTTTCGAGACGCGAATTTGGCGAAACATATTGTTCTTGCGTTTTCACGCGACACGACGGCATCAAAATTCGGCAAGTATCGTCCAGAAATGGCGCTCCGAACGCAGGATGGTGACCCCATGTACAGTCCATCGTCTCCGCGGAATCGTTTTGCAACTCTTCCGCAATCTCCAGCGCGCCGCCCGGGCACAACGTCAACGTCTTCCGCAGACGAAATGGGGTACGCACACAATGAACTTCCAGCAGGACCGAAATGCAATCAGGATCGTCTCGCAGGATGGTGTATTTCCAGGGAAGCAAACTGATCTCGTCGTGAAGACCGAGAGTGGCGTTCTTATATTCGCAGGGATCGCCGAAGTTGGGCAGGATCTCCTGCCAGCCGCCGGGATAGTAATCAAGAAAAGCGTTCCCCTTTGCAGTTAGCGATTCCATCGCACCGGCGGGTCGAAGACCAGGCTGCGAAACGTACATAAAATCCAGGTCCTGAGGCTTGTAGAGGAACTGAATGACGTCCGAACCTTTGCCTGGCAGCAGCGTGATTCGCAGAGTTTCGTTCTCCAGCGAGAGCGCTGCATATCCCAGGTAGGTGAACTCAGTGAACCGGCAGCCGTAGTTTCGCGCATGTGCAGCCGGACTGTTCACTGAGTCTCCGCCAAGAATTCTGTTATACCTGAGTCCATTTACTCAGATCGCCGATAGTCGGACCAAAACTATCCTGATAAGCCTGCGGATCCACGAGCGCTTCAATCAATGTTGTGCGCTCTGATTTCAGGGCCAGTCCGAGTTCACGACGGAAGGCGGCTGGCGTTTCCACCTTCACGCCGTTCAATCCGCAAGCAAGCGCGATCGCGGCATAATCGACACCGTGGAAATCCAATCCACAGTCCGGAAAACCTCTGGCGCCCTGGCGCGCTTTCATCGTGCCCAGCGCTTTGTCATTGATAATGACCAGCGGCATTGCCGCCCCGGTGCGGGCAAATGCCTCGAGTTCGCCCAGACGCATGAGCAAACTTCCATCCGCGCCCATTCCAATCATGGGACGTTTTCGGTCCGCCAACCGTGCTCCGAGTGCCGCTGGAACAGTCAGACCCATCGTCCGGCCGCCGGAAGTTCCCAGAAAATTTCCCGGCTGCTCGACCGGCCAAAGATGCTCCAGCATGCAAACAAACGCGCCAGTTTCGGAAAGCAGCAGCCCGTCGGAAGGAAGCAATTCACGCGTCGCCGCAATGACATCCTGCGCCGCAAAGCGTGCCTTGGCGGGACGCTTGAAATACTCCAGAATGCCGGAGCGCGCTTGTTTGATTTCATCTACGGCAATCCCCTGTTTTCGCTGATCTGATAGGCGTTTTAATATCGGTTTGAGATCCCCTTCGACCCTGACTTCGGGCGACGACATACTCGAATAACTGGATCTCGCCGTCACTTCGCAAGTGGGCAGTTCAAGCTTCCATGGTGCATGCGTCATCATGGCATCCACGCCGACGAATACCACGGCGTCCGCTTGCTTGAAGACCCGGCTTTCGATCACATTCGGATTAAACAATCCGAGAAAAACGCCTGCCCATCTCGGGTGTGACTCGGGAAACACACCTCGCGCATCCATGGTTACCAGCACAACCGCTTCGCGCGCTTCTGCAAAGGCGAGTAACTCAGGCGTCGCGCCAGCACGGACGACATCCGCTCCGGCAAGAATTGCAATCCGGCGATATTTTCCGATGAACTCCTGGACCTTGTTGAAAGCAGCTTCGTCGATCGACGCGCTGCCACCCTGTTGCGATTCGGGCGCCGCATCTTTGATCTCACCCAAGCCTGCCGGCAGATGAAGCATCGACGGAGTTGGACGTCCATCCACGGCCCGCGAAAAAGCCTGCTGGGTCATCGAAGCGCCATCCTCGGCCGTCAATATCGCTTGATAGCCAATCACGCCATCGAATAATTTCTCCTGCTCGCACTGCTGAACACTTTCGACTGGATGGCTCGATACAGCCGGCGCCTCGCAGATTCCCACCAGCGGCAATCGCTCGAAATAAGCATTCGCCACGCCTCCGGCTAGATTGGCTGCCCCCACTCCGCGAATGCTCATAGCCAGGCCCGCAGTTTTCTTCACAGCGCCATAAGTGGCCGCAGCGATGGCCGCTGAAGACTCATGGCTGACGTTGACAAACTGCACTCCGTGCTGGCGTCCAGCTTCGATCAAATCCAACGGCGATCCACCGCCGGGAATCCCAAAGAAATGTTCCAAGCCTTTATCCCGCGCGGTGGTCATGACTACTTCTGCTGCTTTCAACGGAGACTCCTAAGCGTTGACGTCGAGATTTTCGTGCGATTTTGAAGACTGCTCTACACGAACAATTAGGTATACTTTCGGCGAGGCATAGTGTCAATTATTTAATTTATAAAAACATAAAATTCCTCTCGAATAAGCTATTAATCTGTTATATAGTTCATTTCTGAATTTCGCATAGCACTTTTCGACCTAATTCGCCTGATAAAACAAAAAACCACATAAAAGGCTACCTTAATCATGCCAGCAAAGCTAAAGCGCAGAACGTCACTCAAACCGGCCAGCCGCAAGCCGCCGCAAAAGTCGGCCAGCACTCCGATTGAAAACTTGCCTCCCCACATTGCAAACAGTAACAAGGAGCAATTTTCTTTTCTGCTGGGAGAAGACTTCGTCGAAAAGCACAACGTGGCTTGGCGAGTTGAGTTAGCGCAGGAAGACGTGGGCAATCCGCTCATGGAGCCGGAATTTCCCTGGGAGAGCGCGGCAGTTTTCAGCCATGGAACCATCATGGTCGATCCGATCGACGGACTTTGGAAAGCCTGGTACATCTCTTGCCGGCAAACCAAATTGCAATCGTCGGCAGAGCGAAGACTTTGTTATGCGGAGTCCAAAGACGGACTGACGTGGATTCGCCCGAAGCTCGACATCTGTCCGTTTCCTGGCTTTCCCCGTACCAATATTTTGCTCGACATCGAATCGGGTGGTTCATCCCAACACGCATCAGTGATCGTCCATCCCGATGCGCCTCCCGATGAGCGATATGAGATGTTCGTCATCCGCTTGCCCGGCTGGGAACATCCGCAAAAGATAGTCAAGGGTTTCGCCCTGCCCGCTGACCGATCCACTCATGCTGGCGGCAAAGGGGAATTCAAGCCCGGCTATTTTCGCTATCGATCGAGAGATGGGAAGAAATGGATTCCCTGGGAAGTTACGAATCTGGAAACGTCTGATAGCGGCTGGATCTCTCAACTTCCGGACGGATCTTATGTGGCTTATCACAAAAGCGTCATCCCTACGCCGCCCGGAGGCTTGGTCCCCTACGACATCGCGGCGGGCGCATGCCGAATTATGGTGCGGCGCACCAGCCGGGATGGAACGGCGTGGACACCCTACGAACCGGTCGTGACGCCCGACTGGCAGGACGCGCAGGACACTCAGTTCATGGAACTGACACATCTCGACGAACGAGGAGGAATGGTTGGACTGGTGACGGTTTATCATTTGCTGAACCAGACCATCGACGTTCAATTTGCGGGATCGCGCGATGGCAAAAGATGGTGGCGTCCAGATCGGCGCGCCTGTCTGCCGCTCCGCGCCCTAGGTGATTTGGGGGGTGGAATGATTTGGCCGATGCATCCTTTGATTCAGAAAAAAGGACGTATTTACCTTTACTACTCTGCGTGCGAAGGTCTGCACAATGATTTTCACAGCACCGATCCGGTGGAGCGAATGAAGGCGGCTAACTTTCCGCGCTGGCCGCACTATTGGGAGCCGCTGGTTTTGAATCAGGACTCTTACAGTCCGGTGCGCGGCGTGTTGTGGTTTTACGGATCGCTCTGCCGCGCATCCTGGGAAGCCGGCCGCTTGTGGGCCGCGGTGACGGCTACGGGGGGAAGCAAAGAAGGTACGCTCATGACCAGGAATTTGAATGCAGGTGGGAAACAGATCACGGTAAATGTCTCCACCATAAAAGAAGGGACACTCACGGCGGAATTAGTGAAGAACGGAAAACCAATTCGCGGATTTACCCGAGCCGACTGTAAACCGATCCGTGGAGACCATCACGCAAAGTTGCTGCAATGGAAGGGTGTCACCCGTTGTCCCCCGGAAAACGTGCAAATTCGTTTTTATCTGCAACGCGCCAAGTTCTACGGATTCGATTTGTAGGATTACACAACCTGGCAACCGCAAGAAACCGAGGAGACGATGCACGATGTTGGCGGAGAACGGCGGCATGCAAGCAGCCAAGGCGCGAGGACCAGTGTTTGTAGTTCTGCTCGGCCCTCCCGGCTGCGGAAAAGGTACACAAGCCAGGGAGTTGTCGAAGGCCGTCGGACTGGCTCACATTTCGACAGGCGATATATTGCGTAGGGCAGCGAAGGAAGATACAGAATTGGGCCGCATGATTCAAAGCAAAATGACCGCCGGCGAACTCGTTCCGGATAGTCTGGTTTGCCAAAGCGTCGTCTCCCGGACCAGCCAGCCGGATTGCGAACGCGGCGCGATTCTGGATGGGTTTCCTCGAACTCTGGAGCAGGCAATTTTCCTGTGTCCAATGCTGCCGCTCCGGCGGACCGTTGTGCTGAACCTGCAAATCGATCGCACAGTTCTTATGCAACGAATATTGGGGCGGCGCACGTGTCCAACCTGTGGAGAGATTTACAACATTCATTTCCGGCCGCCACGCATGACTGGATTTTGCGATCGCGATTCCGTGCCGCTCGAACGCCGCACTGACGACAATGAAGTGACCGTGCAACAACGGCTGGTCGAGTACGAAAACCAAATTCAACCATTAGCTGATTTTTTCAGAGATATGAATATCCGGCGCGATATAAGCGCCGATGCGGAGCCAGCGGTACTCACCGCGAAACTTTGCGAACTCGTGAAAACCGCAATTAGCAATTCAGATAAGGAGGACAACTGATGAGCACCTCATCCGTAGTTGTCGATCTGAAGCAATTTGATGAATCAGGATATTTTATCGCCCGAGGCCTGCTCGATGAGGAGAAAGATCTCCGACCCGTCAAGGAAGAATATTCCGCACTTTTGGATTTCCTGGCGGAAACCTGGCATCAAGAAGGAAAGGTCACATCCACCTATCGCGATCTTCCCTTCGCCGAACGGCTTTGCAAATTTGTCTCTGAAGGCCAGGATTGCCTGAAGTATTTCGATATCATCCTACCCTCGAATTGTAGCGCCGACACGCCAATCCATCTTGGACCCGCAGTCTTCCATCTCATGAGGAATGCCCGGATTCTTGACATGATAGAAACGCTGATTGGCGACGAAATTTATTCCACCCCGGTACAACACATTCGTATCAAGACTCCGGAAAAAATCGTTCCAAAAGAACTGCTGAACGGATTGACCGCGGCTGTGGGCTGGCATCAGGACATGGGGGTGGTGAATCCGGAAGCCGATGACACAACCATGATCTCAGTTTGGGTCGCTGTTCTGGATGCCACGGTGGAAAACGGCTGCTTACAGGTTGTACCCGGAAGTCATCGCGGCGATTTGGCAGTGCACTGCAACTACAACGAAGAGAAAAAACAATACGCACAAATCAATATCCCGGACAAACTGGTCGCTCCAAACCATCTACCACTTCCCATGAAGGCAGGCGATGTATTGTTCTTTCACAAAAAGTTAATGCACTCGTCGTTGCCAAATACCAGCGACGGCATTCGATGGAGCTTCGACCTTCGCTACAACCCGATCGGTCAGCCCACGGGACGCGCATGGCTTCCGGGCTTCGTAGCCCGCAGCAAATCGCAGCCGGAACTTGAGTTGAGAGATGCCGCGGCCTGGGCAGATCTTTGGCTGCAGGCTCGGGTGCGTCTGTCGTCCGGCGAGGGAATCAAACCGTCAAGCCGATGGGATTCCAATCATCCGCTGTGCGCGTAGAGATCGAACGGTCTTAACTATTCAGCTCGGACGCCCCGATTGATGAGCACTTTAAGTCGGCACTGATCGCTCGCAGGCTTTCCGGCCTCAACATCAGCTTCTGTGAATGTCGCCAGGAGAATTTCCTTGGCCTGGGTCCGTTCCCGATCATAAACGACATAACTCACGCCCTCGGCAGTTTCGATTCCATCTGGATAAGAAACTTCAGCGCGCTCATCGAGCAACAGGTTGCCGTACCAGCTTTTTCCATCGTCGTCTGAAAGGGCGGCGGTGAGGTTATTTCGGCCCTGAAAACGATGGTGATTGATCAGCAACAACCGGCCAGACCGCAAACGCCGAATGAAGAACCGTGAACAAGGTCCCTCAAGAACATTTTCCTTAGAAGCGGTCCAGGTTTTTCCGCCATCGAACGAAACCGCTTCTCCGATTCCTGTATAGGTTCGCACCAGCATCCATAGGCTTCCATCGCGTCGTTCAACGATCATATGTTCATCGAACTGACGATTCGGCACATCCGCTTGACCCAGCAAGATCCACGTTTGCCCTTGATCCGATGAAGAGTAGACGTTCGAAAAACGCAGCGGCCGCATGTCTTCACGAGGAACAAATCCGGCGTGTTCGTGGCTCCAAACGGCGCCGCACCCTAACCAGGTGCCACTGCGCAACACCGTGGGTTTGTTCATCATCACTCCATCGAACAGACGCCGCGGCTCCGTCCAGGTCAACGTCGATGCCGAAGAATCAATACACCGAACCGTCCAGACACCAGCGCGCCCATCAAACACGCCATAACTCTGTGACCAAGACCACCATAGAGCTCCATCCGGATCCCGCCACAAAACTGGATCGAATGCCCGCACGGGAGTTGGGGGATCGACAACAGCCACTGGATCGGACCAAGTCCGGCCATCATCTTCGCTGGTGACCAGAAGAATGTAGTTTTCCGGCCCTTCAGTATCGCCACCGCTGTACCAGGTTACGAACAATCGCCCATTTTCCGTGCGTTCGATGCCAGGAATTCCCTGCCACACACGCCGTTCCGTCGAATACTCAGCGCCCGGCATCGTGTTGATCGATGTAGGTTCGAGGGAAAGGTCCTCATCGCTGCCGGGAAATGTTGTTTTCGTCATTGCATCTTCGCCGATTCCGCCGGCTTGCTCTGGCCGCTGAATTGGAAGCCGTACAGAAATACTCTCTTCAAATAGAATTTTGCCTTGGTCGCTTCCTTTGGAGCTTTGTTCCCGCCGGTCCACTTCACTTTCAAAACATGATGGTCGCCCTTCAACGGAGGGCAATCTTTCCGAGTGAATCCTGCGATGGGCTGGTCGTGCGCATCGAGAAGCTCCACCTGCAAATAGCCTTCATCGAATCCCGCGACAGAGACTTTTTTTGCCGGCCGGGTGACAATATTCACTGATAGCTCCTTCCCTGCAAGCTCCTGGGGCTTGGTTACAGCCATGCCCACGGTTGGTCCGCCCGCCGAACTGATGAGCGCATAGAGCCGGTCGAATTGCCAGGATGCTCTGCAAAGGGCCGTGTTGAAGGGAAGAAAATGTCCGCCCTGATCAATCACAGTTTGTTCGAACGCGACTGTTTTTGAGGGTGCGAGCGTGTCAGAAATTTGCCGGTGCGTGCCCTCAGACGCTCCGTAATACATATAGAGGCGACCGTTTTGCACGATGAGGTTCTGGCTTTGCCAGATCATTCCTCCGCCATAATCGCCGAGAGGCGAGTTCCCCAGGATGGGACGGCGATCGGGAAACCACCAATGGCTGCCATCGTGAGACGCCGCGACACGCACGTCCTGTGTTTGTGAGAGCGGATGGTACATGGTGACCGTCGCCACAAATCCGCCGGGCACCGTAATCGGAACCAGCTCTTGATATTGCGTGTCCCGATGATCGAGCTCGTCGCCGGTGAGCATCATCGATTCATCTCTGGTCCAGTTCTTTCCGTCCTTGCTGGTGGCCCGGAAAATCGTACGGCGAGCGCCGTCTTCATAGGGAGGCAAATGATCGGTGGGTTGCCGTTCACCGGCGATCCGGTAAAAGGCAAAATACTCGTCGGGCTTCGGGTGATAGATGAAAGCCAGATCGCCTTTCATGGGATCGCGCACGGAAACATTGCTGAATTCCCATTTGTAGCCATCGCGAGAGTGGTAGAGATAGTAGGCGCTGTCTCCCTCAGGCGGCTTCCCTTCCAGTGACCCTTCGCGAAGTAGAAACATTTTGTACGGTGCTGCATGGTCCGATGGATCAGTCAGAATAGAAGCATAGGCGGAAGTGCCTTGATCCAGACGCATTAGAATGTTGGTCTTTTTGTGATCACCAAATGGAACTTCAGAAAGCTCAGGCCGGGTCCAGCGCACGCCGTCGGCGCTCTCGTACACACAGAGACGGCGTTTGTGACCCTGGTCAGAGCCCCAAGGCTTGTTCCAATCTTCGTAATTCTCCTCGGGAGTAGTGCAGACAACGTAAGCTCGCCACTTCCCGCTGATCGGATCGTGGAACACCGAGCCATGGATGCCGACGCCGCCGGAATCCCATGGCATCTCTCCCTCAACGAGCGGATTGGCAGGATCGAGCGTTCCCGGCTCGACCCGCCACGCCAGCAAATGCAGAACACTGAAATCGTCCGGCATCAGCAGCGGCATTCTGCCTGATTGCGGACCTGTCGCTGTCCCTGACTGTGCATGCGTAAGCGCTCCGAGGGCAGTGGAAACGATCAGGCCGGCCAGCGTGAGTTTTAAACAATGGCTAAAGCTTTTCGTTCTTCTTCCAGTCACTTCAGTCCTCGTTTCGTACTTTGTGATGTTCTAAGCCGAAAACAAATCAGGAATGGCTCGCTTCCATGGATTGATCGGCATTGACAAAAAACCACAATGCTCCAGCGGTCAGAGTGAGCAGTCCGGCAAAATCCAGTGCCCGCGTCCATCCAAAGTGAGTAGCGATATAAGCGGTAAGTACAGGCGAAATCCACCCGCCCAGATTCCCTCCCATGTTCATCAAGCCGGAGAGAGATCCGGAAAACTTTTGCGATAGATCATTGCAGGCGGCCCACCAACCCGTGGTGGCAAATCCGATAAATCCAGCGGCAGCGGCAAGAAAAAGAATTGCCAGCTTGTTGTCGGCCGTGTGACTACCAAGCCAAAGCAATGTTGTCGAAGAGATCAATCCTATCCAGACGGCGCTCTGCCGGCCTCTGCGCCGGCCCATGCGGATCACCGCGGCATCCGAGACCGCGCCTCCAACGGGAGTCAAAATCGCCATGGCGATAAACGGAGTTGTCCCCCACAGGCCGCCCTGCATGATTGTCAAATGCCGGACTTGCACCAGATATAAAAAAAACCACGTGTAGTAGAGATAGGAGGCGTATCCGACGAAAAAATAACTGAGGACCAAAAGCCATGCTGAGGAATTTAGAAATATTTCCTTCCACTGCAAAGAAACGTGCGCCGTCGTGATGTCCGCAGTGCCAAAGGGGTGAGCATGAATTCGCGCGAACTCGGCCTCATTCACACCGGGGTGCTGTTCGGGACGGTCGGTCACATAGAAGTACCAAACGATCGCAATGACGATCCCAATACATCCGCAAACGTAAAAAGAAGTTTGCCAGCCCCATTTCCTCATCATCGACGCGATCAAGACCGGCGTCAGCACACCCCCCAACCCGATGCCAGCGAGAAACATGCTGTTTCCAATACCGCGCTGAGTTGCCGCCATCCAGGAAGAAACAATCTTGTTGGCATTGGGAAAGGTAGCGCCCTCACCCAAGCCAATCAGAAAACGAATGATTGCGAAGGACCACGCCACTCCGAACCAGCGAGCGAACAGCAGGTGTGGCGCGATGGCGGTCGCCGCTGAAAAAATCGACCACCAGAGAATCGCTGCTGTGATTACCGTGCGCGGACCATAGTGATCGGCGAGCCATCCACCGGGAACCTGAAAGAACGCGTACCCCAAAATGAAGGCGCTCAAAATCCAGCCCAGGGTTTGTGTACTGAGCCGGAACTGCTGCTGGATGAATTGTCCTGCGATGCTAAGGTTGAGCCGATCCAGAAAAGTCAGCGCAGAAACAATCGCAAGCAGTGCCATCACATGCCAGCGCACATGCGTGGAACGGCCCGCACTTTCGTCGATGCTCGGCGTGCTCCGCGATGATTCGAAGTGATTCATGCGTCCAGGCAAAAATGTTTGACTTATCACGCCGAGACTTCGTCGGATGAAAATCGCTTACTCCCAATCGAACGAATACAGCCGCGTCTGATTGAGATAAAAGCGAACACGGATTTCTCCCGCCGGAACGCGATCACCGCCCTTCCATTTGATGAACGCCGCTTCGCTGTCTCCCTTGAATGGCGTGCAATCTTCACGGCTGAATCCGGGAATCGGTTTTTCGTCGCTTACGAAATCAGGCGCGAGCGGGCCTTCGCGCCCCGGAACTGATTTTCCTTGCAGCAGTTCCACTCGCAAAGAACCGTTGCGAATGGTCTGTGCATTGATTCGCAATCGCTTGCCGGATACCGAAAGCGGTTTGGTTCCGAGCATTCCTTCCATGGGCCCGCCACTCGCGGTAACCGCGGCCCACAGACGTCCTAACTTCCAGGAAGCCCGGCAACCGGCGCTGTGAAACCATGTCATGCTGGCGTTCGGAGAGTAGGCATCCATTTCCGTTCCTGAGCGCAATCCTGTTGCATAGTTCGGCCATTTGAATGTTTTGCGAAAATCCTGCACTAGCTCCGTGGTCATATAGTCGGCGTGCAGTCCGTCGCATCCGGCATAGTAGAAGTACAATCTGCCGTCATGATGAAAGGGCGACTGCAAGGGCCAAATCATGCCGCCGCCATAATTGCCAAGTTTATTAAGCGGAACGCAGGGACGCCGATCGGGACGCCACCAGCGTTTGCCATCGCGCGACGCGGCAAATTGAATGTCAATTGTTTGTGTGAGTAGGTGATAGACAGCCAGGATCCCGATGTAGCCGCCCTTTTCGGGAAGCGTATCGAGTTCCATGAATTGCGTATCTTGTGGATCGAGCCAATCCGGCATGATCACTGGCTCGTAGGCTGACCAGTTGGTGCCGTCTTCGCTGGTACGAACCACAATGTAACGGCATTCGCCGACGGCCACGTCATAAGGCACTAAGCCGCCCGGAGGCACGGGCATGATTCCCTTGTAGAAAGTGCGGTAAGTTCCATCCTCCACTTGATGAACCAAAATACTGTCGCGGGTGCTGAGTCCCAACTTCTCCCAGGGCTCCCAATGCTTTCCGTCCGCGGAATGGTAACGATAGACTCCCGCGGTGCTTTTGGTTTCTCCCTTGGCCAGAGGGAATCCTTTGACCACCGAGTTCGGTCCCGACTCCTCGGGATACCGCAGCAAAAACATCTCATAGCGATAATCGGCGGGCGCGTCGGGATGAAAAATGACGGAAGGGTGTTGGCACAATCCGCCGGAATCGAGGTCTAACAAAATGTTGGTTTTCTTGCCATCGCGCAACACGATGTCGAGTTCCGGCCTCGTCCAATTCACGCCGTCCTTAGATTCGGCATAGGTGAGAATGCGCCCGGCCGCGGGATTTTCCGCTGGCCCCTTGCCCAGATGTTTACTCAAATACCAGGCCTTCCACAAATTGTCCGTGGGATCGACCATCACGGCGCCATGAAGAAAAACGCAGGCGCTGTCCCATTCGTTCTCGGGTTCGACCAATGGATTCTTCGGATCTTGTTCCGCTTCCTCAACACGCCAGGCAATGTTGCGTCGTTCGAGAAAGTCTTCACTCATCAAGAAAGAAAACTGCTGATCTTTGTTGTGGACATAGGCGGGCAATTTTGCAGGCGCCGAGCTACTTTTGGATCCGGCTTTGTTAGGCACTACGCTATCCTCCTGAATCGAAGCTGGCACTTAACTGGATTATTAGAGATTTTCTTCGAAATAGTTGGGTAAAGCTTTTTGAATTCCCAATATTTATTTCAATGTTGAACGATATAAAAGCATTTTCGGCATTAATAGTCAAGTTTAATATTATGTTGAAATAACACTTGACACCGATCGAGCCGGAAAATATACCTGTTGTCGTCTCTCTATTCTATCGGTTCGCATTGCGCGAGAAATCTGACCGTCCTCTTACCTTTACCAGGAGCCCGCTGTGCAATTTGAACTTCTTCCCAACCGGCGCAAAGTCATTTGGATCGGCGACGAAGAACTACAAATTGCAGTCGCCGATGGTGGTGGCCACATTGCCGCGCTCCGCTTTCCTGGAATGCCCGAAATTGTCAATCCTTTTTGGCAACCGCCTTGGCCATCTCTTGAACCTGCTGAAGTTACGGACTCTATCGTCGATAAACGATATGGCGGTGCACCTGAAGGCAGATTGCTGGCTTCGATCCTAGGACACAGTCTTGCACTCGACTTGTACGGCGCACCCTCGAAAGAAGAGACCGGCACTGGCGCCGTCACTCATGGAAAAACCGGCGTTCTTCCTTGGCAGTGGACGCTCTCGGATCCCCAGAACCTTAAAAGCGAATGCGAAGACTCTTTTGCTCAACTGAAATTTTGGCGGCAGCTACATGTGAAAGAACGCTGCGTTGTGATTGAGGAAAAAATTCAAAACCTCTGCGCCTGGGACCGACCGATTGCGTGGCAGCAGCACGTTTCCATTGGTGCTCCCTTTTGTGAAGAAGGTTTCTGGTCACGGGCCAATTGCGATCGCGGCTCTACCCATCCGCAATCATTCGGGTCCGGGGCAAGTTTGCTTCCTGGGAGCGAAACTATCTGGCCATTGGCGCCGCGTCGAATGGGCGGATACTGTGACTATCGTTCCCCGCTGGGCGCGGACTCCATCGCAAACGATTTTACCGGCTATCGCATAAGGACAGCAGACAGCCTGGGAAGTTTCGTCGCCGGAAATACACGCTTCGGCTTTGCACTCTTTTATGCGTGGCCTCGTCATTTCTTTCCGTGGCTGGGCGTGTGGGATGAAAGACATGCCCGAGATTTGAATCCGTGGAATAAAAATACATCGGTTCGAGCTTATGAATTCGGTGTCTCCCCTTTCCCCGAGTCTCGACAAGAAATGCTGGGTCGCTCGCCACTTTTCGATTTGCCCACCTACCTGATGCTTCCCGGCGGTGCCTCTCTTTGGGTGCGTTACATGCTGGGCGTATTTCCTGATGTTTCTGAACCGGGCGATGTCGTGCTCACCGGTGACGCGGCAACACTGGTAAAAGATGGCCGGGAGCTCGGCCGAGTGCAGCTGGCGGACTCGTGCGCGAGTTCGGAACGAAAAGAGATGGCAGGGAAATGAAAATCGCAGACATTCGCGCGACCACCGTGGCCGTTCCTCTCGAGGCTCCGCTGCGACATGCCAATGGAGCGCATTGGGGGAAATTTGTGCGCACTATCGTCGAGGTCGAAACTGACGATGGATTGATCGGGTTAGGCGAAATGGGCGGTGGTGGAGAATCGGCCGAAAATAGTATTCGCGCGTTGAAGTCTTATCTCGTTGGCCACGATCCTCTTCAACTCGAGGAGTTGTACTGGAAAATTTGTAATCCCACGGCTTCGCTTTACAACAATCGCGCGCAGATGCATGCCGCCATCGAATTCGCCTGCATGGATTTGGCCGGCAAGAAACTTGGCATTCGGGCCTGCGATCTGCTTGGCGGCGCATTGCGCGAAGAGATTTCTTTCGCCAGTTATTTGTTCTATCGCTACGCCGATCAGCGAACCGGAGCCGGGGGCGAAGAGACCGCCGATGAAATAGTTGCCGCGGCAAAACAACTCAAAGGCGAACACGGATTCCGCTCCCACAAATTAAAAGGCGGCGTCTTTCCTCCCGACCATGATCTGGAAGTCTATCTGGCTTTAGCGGCGGAATTTCCCGGCGATTCGTTTCGCCTGGATCCGAATGCTGCTTGGAGTGTGGAAGAGTCGATCCGCATCGGACACGCCATTGAAGGTGTTCGTAACGACTACTACGAAGATCCTTGCTGGGGGCTGGAAGGCATGCGGCGGGTCCGTTCGTTCGTGAATATTCCAACCGCGACGAACACAGTCGTGGTGAATTTCGAGCAACTCGTGGCTTGTATTCAACTCGACGCCATCGACGTCATTCTGCTGGACACAACTTTCTGGGGCGGATTACGTCAAGCATGGAAAGCCGGAACCATTTGTGAAAAATTTCAGCGCGGAGTGAGTGTTCATTCCAGCGGTGAACTCGGCATTCAACTCGCGACCATGCTCCATCTCGGCGCCACGTTGCCGAACCTTACATTCGCGGCCGACGCCCACTACCATCATCTGAAAGACGACATTCTAAAAGGCGGCAAGGTGAAATACGTGGACGGCAAAATAGCCGTGCCGGCTGGCCCGGGTCTGGGCGTGGAACTCGATCGCGAAAAAGTGCGCGAATATGCGGAATTCTTTCGCACTACAGGCGGCTATGCGTACGACCGTGATCCGCAACGGCCCGAATGGTTTGCCGTCGTCCCGGAAGGCCGCTTCGCTCAACCGCGAGGAACTAAGAAAACTTAACGCTGCAACAGTCGGAGACATTTATGGATGATGCAAAACCATGGGCAGGCAAGGTCGCTGTAATCACCGGTGGTTCCTCCGGCATCGGCGAGGCGACAGTTGCCGAATTCGCGGCCCGCGGAGCAAGAGTCGCCATTCTGGATCGAGCTGTCGTCAAGTCCAGCGCGAACCCGAATTACCTGTCTCTGGCTTGCGATGTGTCCTCCGGATTCGCAGTGGAGACAGCGGCGGCGCGAATCAAAGCTGAATTTGGAGCGGTTCACTTTCTCGTAAACAGCGCTGGCATTCAGCGTTACGGTACTGGCACCACGACATCCGAGGAGACTTGGGACGAGGTGATGTCCGTGAACCTCAAGTCCATGTTCCTGACTTTTCGCGCCTTTTGTCCGCTCATGAAAGATGCCGGCGGTGCGGTCGTCAATGTTTCGTCGGTACAAGCATTGGGCGCTCTACCAAACTCGGTCGCCTACGTCACCAGCAAACACGCCATCGCCGGGCTTACGCGCGCGTTGGCAATCGATCATGCAGTCGACAACATTCGCGTGAACTGTGTTTGTCCCGGTTCGGTGGATACGCCTATGCTTCAGGCGAGTATAAAAGACAGCGACGGGTTGGAAGCCTTATTGCGCGACATCGGTCAACTACACGCACTCGGACGCATTGCACAACCCATGGAAGTAGCAAAAATGATTGCTTTCCTATGCAGTGATGACGCGTCCTTCGTTACCGGCGGAATCTATGTTGTGGATGGAGGAATGACGGCGCTCGTCACCGGGAAACCTCCAGTAAAAAAATAGCTTTTTCACAATCTCCAGTAATCCAGGACCAACGAGTGGACAGTACGAAGCGAGATTACCGCAACCAGCCATTCACAATCGGCGTGGCAATCGGGGAAAGTACAACCGCTGGCGGAACGGCGACCAGCCGCGACCTGACGTGGGTGAGTCGGCTGACAGAGCTGATCAATGAATCGCAATTAGAACCTATTCAGATGATCAACAGTGGTATTGGAGCAAACGTGATCTCGCCCAGAAGCCCAAGCTACGAGCAATCGGGCAAGCCCAGCGCGGCGGAACGCTATCAGAAGCATGTGATCGACTTCTCTCCAGACCTGGTCATGATCTCCTATGGGCTGAACGATGCGCGCGGCGGAACGCCGTTGGCGCAGTTTCTAGAAGACCTGAAGCACGTCACTTTGGATATCAAGACAAAGACGGACGCTGTCATCGTCTTGGTGAACGCTTACTTCATGACCGGATTCGATCGGTACCTTCCATACAACCAAGCCAACGTGGCCACATTCATGGGATACAACTGCGCCACGAGGCGGCTCGCGGAGGAGTGCGACGTGTTATATGCCGATGTGTTCGCGGCCCAGGCAATGGCCCCTTGGATGGTCGATCCCGACGGCGTGCACGCCAATAATCTCGGTCACCGGGTAATTGCGAATCGCATTTTCGAAGTGTTGGCGCAGAACTGCAGCGGACTTTCGCAAAAGGCGTTTGAATTGAGAAACAACTTCCAGCAATGGCGTGACGAATCCGTTCTCAAACAGTTGTACTGAGGCAAGACCCCGCTACTTCGCTTCAAGTTCGGGATAGAGCGGAAGGTTAATCCATGCTCCATTCTGTTTCGCCGAGCCCCGCGCCGCTTCGACGATTTCGACACAACGCAAACCTTCGCGCCAGGTCAGAGACGGCTCGGTTCCGTCCGTAATCCACCGGACAAAATCCTGTGTTTCTTTTCGTAACGCCTCATTGGCCCCGACGGGATCCCCGCCCGGCTCCTCAAATCGTTCGTGATGTTCCTCCGATTCGCCTAGTGATTTCCAGTAGAGATTCACTTCCTGAAAAGACGTAACCAGGCGCATGCCTCCATCGCGGCAAGTGATTTCTGCTCCGTAGACTTGACGGTAACGCCGCAGCGGGTAGGAAAGAGAAACTCCAAAAAATCCGATAGCACCTGAGCGAAATCGAAGCATCACATGCATTGAATCCGAAAAGTCGTAGCGCTTATCCACTTGTGGTCCAGCCACGGCTGAAACTGCTTCCACGTCGCCGCAGAGAGCACGCATCCAGTCAAGTTCATGCACTCCGGAAAGAGCTAGCACGCCTCCGCTTTGAGATTCACGCGTCCACCAACCTTTGAAGTCATCGGGACGAGCGTCAAAATATCCCACGATCGACATCGACGCTACTTCTCCCAACTGCTTGCCAAGCAGAATCATCCGCGCCCAGGGCTGGCGCAATCGACGCTTTTGCCCGACCATCAGTTTTACGTTGGCCGCTTCACATGCCCGAACCATCTTCCAACAGTCAGGCAGAGTCGGCGCCATGGTTTTCTCGCAAAACACATGCTTCCCCGTTTGAGCAGCGGCTACGGTGATTTCGGCATGGGTAAAGTTCGGGCCGGCCAGAGCGACCGCATCGACGTCTGCTGTGTTAAGCAGAGTTTCATAGTCGCCAAATTCAGCAACCTTCAATCCGCTGGACTCTGCAAATCTAGTTCGGGATGAGGGATTCGGATCACACACCGCGACCACATCGGCAACTTCATTGATAAAGCTCGCCAATATTGGACCAAAGTTCCCGGCGCCAATCATCCCAAATCGAAGTCTGCGCCCACTCATGCAAGGTTCCTTTCAAAGTTTCGGATTGTTTAAGCGCACGCCGCGGACACCCGGATTGTCGAATCGTTGCACCGTCGCTCGGTCCAACGATGATGCAAGCAAAATCTCCCGGTTCGCACCAGCAAAAGCCACATGGCACGGGCCTCTTAGTGCTTCCCCTTGCCAATCTTCCGCAAATGTTTCCAGTCTGCGAGTGTTTACATCAAACACGCAAATCTTGTCCGGCCGATGGCAAGCGATCCACATCCGGCCGTCTTCATCAAATGCAATGCCATCCGGAACGTGCCGTGGCATGTGCACCACACGTTCAATCCTTCCAGCTGATCCGTCTTTCTTGATTTCAATTCGAGAGATGCTGGCGCCCCAGGTCTCCACGTAGTAGATAAATGTCTCGTCTGGATCAATCGCGATGCCATTAGGCGTATCGATCGACTGTGCGCACCAAACTTCGGCGTCGCCACCCCCCGGAGGAATGCGATAAATATGACCGTCGATAGTTTTCGACCACGACCCGGTGTCTGAAATGTACATGTTGCCGGAGCGGTCGAAAACAGGAGTGTTCGCGCTCATAAAACCGTTTGGAGCGGGACCTTTCGAATAGACGCTTAGCTTTCCTTCCGGAGTGATTTTCACAATGCGGCTTCCCGGCCAATCCGGTTCAGCGCAATAGAGGTTGCCGTCCGCATCGACGACCTGGCCCAGCACACGTCGCGGCGCAGTCGAGGAAAATGACACGGCGGTGTTCGTCGCGAGATCAATTTTAAAAACTCGGCAGGTGTTGAAGCCGGTGGTGTAAGCTTCGCCCTGCGGACCGATCGAAATCGATTCATTGTGATCGACTCCACTGATTTGTCCGACGCTCCTTAGATCGTATGGTTGTAATAGATCTCTATTCATAAATGTCCTTGGTTCCGCGGTTAGACGAGTACCATCCCGCCATCCGCTTCGGGAAATCCGTACGCATGCAAAGTGTGAAATGGGTGCTTCTTGATAAAGTCCCAGTTCAAGTCGACTCCAAGGCCGGGCCTGGTCGGGAGCTCGAGATACCCGTCTTTCACTTGCGGCCCATACTGCTGCACGTCGTTGAAAAATGAGTAATAGCGCCAGTGTTCCAGAGTGAGGAAATTCGGCATCGCCGCGCATGCGTGAAGATTGGCCGCCAGCGCGACCGGCCCGTATGGATTGTGTGGAGCAATCTTCATGTTGTAAACCTCAGCCATGGACGCAATCCGCAGAAGCTCAGCAATTCCGCCGCAATGCGTGATGTCCACTTGCAGGACATCGACTGCGCCAAGCTCGATCCATTCCCGCACCCCCCAGCGAGTGAATTGTCTTTCACCGGCGGCAATTCGGACTCCTGGCCACGCGCGTCGCAACTCGACCAAAGATCGCGGACTGTCCGAATTGACCGGCTCTTCCACAAAGAGCAATTTGAGGTCATACACTCTCTCGATCAGGCGATGCGCTGCCTGCGGAGAAAAGTTGCCGAGACAGTCCATCATCAAATCGAAATCCGGCCCTACTGTCGACCGCAAATCAGAAAAAAGCGCGGCAGCGGTATCGATTTGTTTTTCTTCGTTGTAAGGATGGTCATATCTGCCAGGACCCGTCTTGAAACCATGAAAACCCTCCGCCACAGCGGCTTTGATTTCCGCCATTTCATCAGGCAAACCTAAATCGTTCCTCACATAAACTTTCACGCGATCGCGAACCGCTCCGCCCAGCAGCTTATAAACCGGCTGTCCATAGGCTTTGCCGGTTATGTCCCAAAGAGCCTGCTCAATACCGCTGATCGCGCTGGAACCAACGACTCCTCCGCGCCACCAGAACAGTCGCTGCATTTCCTGCCACAAGCGAGTGATCTTGGTGGGATCTTTGCCGATCAGGAAAGGACCAAAATGTTTTTCAATCATAGCGACCACGGCGTGCTCGTAGTTTTCCGTGGTGCATTCCCCCAGGCCCGTGATTCCCTCGTCCGTTTCGATGCGGACGAACATCCAATTCCTGCGGGCGGCTTCCACTCCCCCGCGTGGCAGAACAACTCCCATAACGTGCGTCGAAACTCTCACAATCTTCATTGCGTCGCCACCCTCCCTGCGAGTGACCAATTTGTTTTTACTGAGGTAGAGCTACGTTCTTCGTCGAATGCTTTTCGCGCATAAACCAGGCCAGCGCGGTGGCGCTCAGTAACGTCGTGAACAAAGGGGCGCACAGAATTCCCGTCTGCACGCCCATCCGATTGCCAATTGTGCCGATAAGAAATGGGCCAACCGCGGCCCCCACATTTCCCAGCCCGGCAAAAAGCGAAAACGCCGTGGCTGTGCAATTAGAAAATCTCCCGCCCAGATAAGAATTCAACGACGGGCCAATGGCGGAGACGAACACTCCGGCAATCGTGAACATGATCGCTCCCCACAAATAGCTGGGAGACAGAATCGCGCCTAGAAATGCCGCGGTCTCGCCAATTGCGCACACTCCTATCACCACCAACTCGGGGATTGGCCAACGCAGGGTGATCCAACTCAGCATCAATCGACCGCTTAAAATCCCTGCCGCATTCAGGCTGATCAAGTAGGCGGCGTGTCCGGCGTCGATGTGCAGCTTCATCACATAGAGCTGGCCCATGAAAGAAATCATTCCTGCCTGGCCAACACCGTGGCAGAATTCCAGCACGACCGCGACGTAGAACGCGGACACGGTCAAGACACTTTTAATGACTGACAGGCCGCCGCCCGGAGTGTCGGGCTTAAAACTGTCTCCCGGCATGCTCTCAGAGCGCATGAACGTCGCCCAGATAAAGAGGAAAATCATGGCAGCGGCGGCAGCGAAGTAGCCCAGCCGCCAGCTCATCTTCCATTGCTCCGCCTGCACGAACCACCATCCCAGCATGGCCGGGCCGATCATCGATCCGCCGGAATCGCTGAGGCTGGTGATAAAGAAAACGCTTTGCCGTCGCTCGCGGAAGTGACCGCTGATGATGGAGTTTTCGATCACGACGAGAGCAATGATGGAAAATCCAAATAGCCCGGAACACAAGAGCACGAAACTGAACTGATTCGCTAAACCAATCACGGCCAACACCGTGCCGGCCCAGGCAAGAGCGGCCATTGCTGAACGCTTCAATCCAAATCTCGAAATTGCAGGCCCGCCGACCACGCTGAAAATCAGGCAGCTAATAAAGAAGATGGATTGCGCGTGGCCCATCTGCCGCAACGACGCGCCAAACTCGCGGAAGAAAATAGGGAAACTGGCGGGAAGAAAATTGTAGACCGCACCGTATCCCACTCCGAGCGCGATCACGAACCAAAAGACCGGGTCCTTCCAGATTGGCTCTTGTTGGGTTTCGAGTGGAGGCGCTTCCATTGTTGCCATCAGAATCTTCCTTCAATCCGGGCAGAACTCCGGAAGCGGTTGCGGGGACATTGTCCCGATTGGACTGCGTACATCAACGTGCGTGCGGACTTCCTAAAAATGCAATGTCACTTCAGCAGATCCATTAAATCCATCGATGGTTACTCTCTCCGTCTCGGGATCGTAGGCGCCTCCATTTACTTTCTTCGCCTTAAGTCCCGCCGGATGCGGCATGCGCAGTTCGACTCGCCCAGGCCGCCATGCCGACGAACACTCCACCTGGGCCTCGATATTTCCATCGCCGGTCCTGGACGTGACCGTCAGCGAAAGTGGACCAAAGTAGCTGGCGACATTCTTGAGAACGATTTGTTTTCCATCTTCCAGATAACTTCGAGGAATACCCGCGAGCAGATGAAGATCCCTTTCGCGTTCGAGATACAGCATCCATCGCGTTTCCATGAGAAACCATGCCTCCTCATGGGTCTTGTGAGCGCTGGCGCGAAAGTAGTGCTCCCAAAACGTGTAGGTCTCGCGGTCCGCAAGGCTCGCGACTGTGTTGTAGTAAGCCTTCAGGAATGCCTTGGTTTCACCACGCACCAAATGGATCCAGGGATGCCGCGAATAATAGGGCTGGCTGAACACAACATTGCGGTCCGTCATTAACTCGCTATGAAAATCAAGCAGAAAACTTACCGACGCTTCGGAAGGATCAAGAATTTCCTGATAGACCGAATACAAAGGACCTAAAAGGGAGTCACGTGCGACCATAGAGCCGTGGGTGTGCCATGCACTCCCATCGATGTGTAGGGCTAGTGGTCCTCGTGACTCCACCCATGGTGGGCATGTCGGGCACCACCGTCCATCCCCCAACGGCACGACCGGGGAGGATTCCAAAGCGGTAAAGAATGCGTCTCGGATATCAGCCTTCAGCCCTTCGGCCTCGGCTTTCCATTTCGCACTCTCGTCGGGGTTGAGCTTTTCGAATATTTCTGCGACGCGTCTGAAGCCCAGATAGGCGTAGCCATTCAGCATGAACGAACGGTAAGGATCATTGGGATCGGCGGTCTTGCCCTCGAGCATCCCGTATCCTTTGCCACGCAAGTCCTCTCGCTGATTTCTTTGCCGCCAGGCACGGAGAAATTCGCACGACTTGATTACTTTCGGCGCAATCTGATTCAACCATGCGTCATCATGCGTATAACGATAGTGTTCTCCAATCGAGCACAGAACTGCTCCGGTCTCCAGCATGTAGTTATTGAAGTTCTGCATGAAGCCGTCATCGTGCTGCTTCTCCAGAAAGTATTCAAGCGAACGGCGGGCCACGTCGTGCCAAGCCATGGAATCCATGAATTGGATAATGGGAGAACTTTCCGAACCAATTGGCGGATAGTCGCCAATCGTGGCTGCCAGCGCTCCTTCCGGCTCGCGGCCATAGGTGATGAGGTCGAGATGCAGCAAGCCGGCCTGAATCATCTGCGTGATTCGTTTGTCCGGCAGCTCAATCGTTGAGGCCTTCTTCAGTTTGGATTGCCAAAATATTTTGCAATCATCTTTCTGCCGCTCGAACGGCTGCCTGCTTAATTTTGCCGCCCGTTCACGTGCGATAGGACGATGCGGCAGGAAAACATCCATGACCGTCGATTCGCCGGGTGGTAGAAGAACCACAACCTCTTCCTGTTCCAGCGGCGCCCCATCCAATCTGGAGATGGCAAACACCTGGCCGCTTTCATAGACACTGAAACCGGTATCCGCTTCGACTTTGTACTCGAGCGCGTTGCCCTCGCCCAAACCCTTGGAAGGCCAGATCGTTCGGAGAAATGCATACCGAGGCACGGACGCAGCATTGGTCGCCGAAAGACGAAGGAATAAGACAGTTTCTTCGCCGCTTTCCATCTCAGCCGGCAGAAGAGAATCGAAGCACGCTTTCTGGGCCGAGGTGAACATGTGCTGCTTGGCAAAACCGTCCGCCAGCAGAAAATCTGTTCCCTGTAATGTTTCCGCAGTCAGATTTCCAGCTTCGCGCGTAACGAAAGTGGTCAACTCGTAAGCAACATCTCCGTCGACCAACTTTCCGCGAAGGATCGGGAGAACATTCTCCTCGAGGCTGCGTTCGATCTTCTCAGTGGGGCCCCAGCCGCGTCCCATCATAAATTCGTAGCGGAATGGTTTGCGGTCGTTCTCCGGAATCAGCGCCTGGAAGTAATGAAAACGCGGCTCGATCCAGTCCAGTTTTTCGCCGATGGCGAATATCCGCATATTCCGGCTCAAACCCAGCCATGTATGGCAACTCATGCGTCGGACTTCGCTTGCAGCCGTTTCAAACGATTCTTCCGGTTCGTCGCCGATCTGTTGCAAGCGAGTTCGGCCGCCAACCTTCGCGATAGCCGATTCAATTTGCGCGAAGCTTCTGACGTCGTCGGCACTGGTCACTACAACGCCGTACTCAGGAATGAATATTGGAAAGCGTTGGTCAACATCACGCATGAGAAAACTGAAAGCGTGATCTTCGGTGGCCACCGAGACCACAGTTGGATTCTTGCTGTATCTGTTACTTACTCCTTCAAGCGAGAGATGGAGTCTAAACGGCGCATCATCCGTGCTGCTGAACTGATTCCCGCTGACGTTGCCGCAGCCGCTTACAATCTCAGCCTTCGCAGCGCGCCCGTCGGTCACACGAATTTGTCCCTTTGGCCTTCCCACCTTCCATTCAACGGCAATTTGTTTTTGAACTGCCGAATCCATTGCTTCACTCCGCCTTCCGGACACGCGGGCAGCATTGCGACGCGCTTACGCTTTTCTGGTTTTGGTCGAGGTCTTATCGTGTGGCTTGAGCTTCCCAGTTAGTTGCGCGCATTGCGTGCTGCAAAATCTATGAGTAGCGCCGTTTTTCTCAACGACGAACTGCTTTTTTGGAATCAACATGCCGCAGCAATCGCAATAAAACATGGTTTGTTCGTACCATTGCGTCGTGGTTTCCACCCACCGTCCCGGAACTGGCATTCGTGTCTTAGCGTTTGTACACATAGTGTTTTCGCGCAGCTTCCAGGGAAATATATCCTTGACGAATGTCGTCCTCGATCTCATCCGCAGGACGTTGGCCGGCGGGAGCATAACCCCCTCCACCCGGCGATTCGATGATCACCTCGTCTCCCTCTTTCAGGACGACACGAGTGAACTTCGTGGCCGAGCGAGTACCGAAGGCCTTATCGAAGGTGGTGAAATCTTTGGCGCCTTTTTTCTTGACCAGCAACTTCGAGCTCGCGCCCTCTTCGCCTCCAAACAGGCCCCACGCGTGGGTTTTCGTCCGATCCAGCAGCGCGCTCACCGTGATCTCGGGCGCGATCACGCGAAGTCGCCGTGCACTTCCCAGGCCCCCGCGAAATTTCCCCACGCCTCCCGAATCCTTGCGCATGGAATATTCCATGGTGAGGAAGGGATACTTGGTTTCAAACACTTCGATGGGAGTATTGCGGCAATTTCCATTGACCGGGCACATCACGGAATTTCCATCGTGCGCAGTCGTGGCGCCCCATCCGCAGCCCTCGAAATGGTAGTTGGTGTAGTACTCGCCAGTTTCAGGATGCAGTCCGCCGAAAAGGAAATTGCAAGCGGTTGCACCCTCCGCGGCAGCCGTTCGATCTGGAATCGCCTGACTCAACGCTGCTACCACGACATTCTGGATATGTGGATGAGTTTCCGTGTTTCCACCGACCGAGGGTCCGGGATGTTTCACGTTCACCAGCGTCCCCGGCTTGGTGAGGATTCGCACCGGACGAAAACATCCGGAATTTCGAGGGATGTCCTTATTGGTCACATGCAGGATCGCGCTATAAGTCGCGGCAGCCGTTACCACGAAGGTCGCATTAATTGGACCTCTCGCTTGAGGATCGGATTCCGTCCAATCCGCAATAATTTCGTCATCGGCGACCGTCAACTTTAAGCGCATCCACACCGGTTGACCGCTGATGCCATCGTCTTCCATGCAATCGGACGCTTCGTAGACGCCATCAGGGATTTCACGAATCTCGGCCCGCATCCAGCGCTCGGAATAATCCAGCAACTGATTCGAAGCTTCTTCCAGCAAATCTGCGTCGTAGCGCTCCAGTAACTTGAGCAATCGATCTTCGGCAATGCTCAACGAGCCAATCATCGCGTGCAGATCGCCCCAACTCGACTTGGGCGTGCGATGGTTACTGAGAATAATTTTCCAAACATCTTTCACATACTCGCCCCGGCGCATGATTTTGATCGGAGGCAATCGCAGGCCTTCCTGATAAACTTCCGTCGCATCCGCCGCGAATGACCCGGGGGCCATCCCGCCGATTTCTCCCACATGAGCTATGTTCGCAACAAAGAACCGTAATTTCTTCCCGAAGAACACCGGCTTTAAAACCATGTGCTCGGGCATGTGGCACTGGCCGCGGTAAGGATCGTTGTGGATGACCACATCTCCAGGCTCGAATGAATCCAGACCCAATTCTTCAATCGTCCACTTGGCTGCATACTGAGCCGACCCAATCATCGTGGGACAAAATTCAGCCTGTCCGATCATGTCGCCACCCGGAGTAAAAATCACGCATGAGAAATCCAGGGCTTCATTGAAAATGGGCGAATAACTGGTGCGCATCATCGCCGTGCCCATCTCGCGACAGATGTTCACCAGGGCATTGTTGATGACCGTCAAGGTGACGATGTCGAGCTTTTTTGATTTAGCTCTTTTCCTCATAAAGCGATCGTGATCACACCTTTACGATTTACTGTCAGCGTGTTGCCGGGATGAAGCAATATGGTTGAATCCTGCTCCTCGATTACCGCTGGGCCTTTCAATTTAATTCCCGCCGGCAAGCTAGTCCGGCTATACACCGGGCAGGAAATGTATCCGTTATCCTGGAAGTACACAGGACGCTTATGAGCGGGCGCTGGCGCTTTTCCTTTTGGAATGTCCTTGAGCACTGGCGTTTTCGAGGCGCCGATGACCTTTACATTGAAGCGAATCAATTCGATGATTTCCCGGCTAATGCAATAGCCGTAGAACTTTTCATGAAGTTTGTGGAATTCCTCGAACACCGCTTCAAGCTTTTTGGCCGTGATGGTTCCAGCATCAATTTTTACGTCGTGCTCGTAATTCTGCCCTGCATAACGCATGCTGATCGAACGCTGGACTACCGGCTTGCCGGGATGTCCTTCATTCCGCAGTTCCTCAACAGAGGACTTCACCATTTCGCCGAACAGTTTATTTACTTCGGGCGCGTCGATATTGTCAGACCGAAAATGCTGACTGAGGATCTTGTCCACCTGGAAATCGGCGATCAGAGTTCCGAATGCAGAACACAATCCGGGATACAGCGGCACGATGATGCGATGCATGCCAATTTTCTCGGCAATGCCTCCGGTGTGGAGCGGTCCTGCTCCGCCGAAGGAAACCAGGGCAAATTCTCGCGGATCGAGTCCCCGTTCCACTGAAATCACGCGAATCGCATTCGCCATATTCTCGTCCGCTACGTCGATGATTGCTTGCGCCGCTTCCGCCTGATCGAGATTCATTTTGCCGGCAAGCGAAGAAATGACGCTCTGCGCTTTCGCAGGATTGAGCTTCATCTTGCCGCCGAGAAAATAATCGGCATTCAATCTGCCCAGCACCAGGTTTGCATCGGTAACGGTCGCTTCGGTTCCTCCCTGGTCATAACAAGCCGGCCCCGGGTCCGCGCCGGCGCTCTGCGGGCCCACCCGAAGAAACCCACCTTTATCCACCCGTGCGATGCTGCCGCCGCCCGCTCCAATCGAACTGACATCGACGAATGGCGCGCTGATCGGCATGCCCCATTCGACTTCATAATTTGTGACGTGCGAGAGAGCGCCGTTGCGGACCAAGCCCACATCACAACTGGTCCCTCCCATGTCGAGCGTCACGAGATTTTGTTCGTCAACCAGGTCGCCAAAATACCGGGCTCCGATGATCCCTCCGCTCAAACCGGAAAGCACTGTATTCACTGGCTGGCGTTCAACGGCGGCCGCAGTCGCATGGCCTCCATTCGACTTCATAATTGTCCAGGGAACTGGAGGCCCCAACAACATCAGACTGGCGCGCACACTCTCCACATAGCGGATCAGAATCGGCTTGATAAACGCATCGATCACGGTGGTAGAACCGCGTTCATATTCGCGCCAAATCGGCGCAACCTGGTGCGAAACCGAGAGTGGAATCTCAGGAAATCTGGATTCCAGATATTCCTTCAACAACAATTCGTGCTCAGGATTCAGGTAGGAGAACAACAGGCAAATCGCGATCGAGACCTCCTGCTCGGGAGATTCCTGCAAACGCTGATCGATTTTTGCCGCCAGCCCTTCCGTTTCTTCTGAACTCAGCGGGACGAGCACTCTTCCTCGGGAATCGATCCGCTCCTGAATACCCAGGCAATCCGAACGCTTCACCAAAGGCCTCGGCTTTTCCCACTCAAACGAGTAGTGGTGCCTGCGATTCATTCGTTGAATGAACAAGACATCTTCAAACCCCGCAGTTGTAATGAAGATGACTCGTGCACCCTTGCGCTGGAGGAGAGCATTCAGCCCGAGCGTAGTTCCTAAGACGATTGACGACGCATTTTCGACTTTGAGTCCGGATTCATAGATCACGCCAACCAGCGATTTGATCGAATCTTTAGGAGAGGAAGGATATTTACCGATGATGAGGTCGCCGGTGGCATCGTCCACTCCGATCAGATCGGTGAAAGTGCCGCCGGTATCAATACCGCATCTGACGCTGGGGTGACTTGCGAGGCCTTTTGACATAATCGCCGGGTATGAATGCCGAGTTCCCCCGGCGTCGAATGATTGTTATCTATGACAACTCTGCTACTTAAGTGTACGTCTCTCGAATGAGTGCTCCACGATCTCCGGCGGAAACTGCTCACCAAAACGGTGAAATATCCGGTGACGAGCAAGCTAAATAACCGGCAATCCAAAGTCAAGCAGTTTATTTATAAACGAATTATATAAAGGATTGGCTATATTTTTATGCACTTAATAATTCAATGGTGAATAAATATAAGGTTATTCGGAAGGTAATACCCGGCTAAAGACCGCAAGTCTTACAATTCTGATTTTATTCGCGTCTTGAATTGCGGCTTTCCGAAGATATCCACTGAAAGACGATATAGAGGTCCTCCAATGCAGCCGGAGGGATCGTAATTCGTAGGGACGAGCGGCGAAGGAAAGTGTTCTGCCGCCGACGTGATAAATAGCTGGTTAAGCTCGGGGCCGCCAAAAGCCACTGATGAAGTCTGCTTGGCCGGCGTGACGATTTTCTGTTCGACTTTTCCATCCGGATCGTACCGGACCACGCAGCCACCGTACCATTGCGCGGACCAGAGAAAGCCGTCGGCATCCACGGCGAGTCCGTCCGGAATTCCTTCACTTAGAGGCACCTGCACCAGCACCGAACGGTTGCGAACATCGCCAGTGCGAACGTCATAGTCATATCGATAAATGATCCGGGCGGCCGAATCGGCGAGGTATACAGTTTTGGCATCGGGGGAAAATCCAATGCCGTTCGCCAGATGAATTCCGTCGTCAATCACGCTGGTGTCTCCAGCGTTATCGACGCGGAACAGGCATCCCATTTTGTAATTCCCTTTGGGATCATAGAAACAGGATCCTGCGAGGAAACGGCCTGCCGGATCGGCGGCCGCGTCGTTCATCTGACAAACCGCGCCATCGACTTCAGCGGCGATCAGCTTTAAATCCTCGGCGCCATTCCAGAGCCAGATGCCTTTCGTATTCGCAATGACGAATCCTCCGCCTTCATTTAGAGCAAATCCTGTGACTTCCACTCCAGTCCGTAAAACTTCGCTCTTCCCCGATGGCGAATGAAATCGGGAAAATTTAAAGCCAACGCAATCCGTCCAATAAAGCGAGGATGTATCGGGATCCCACACCGGCGCTTCGCCATTGAGATCGCCAAAGTTCGCGATGATTTCGGGTTGCTGCATTGCAGAATTTCGAAATAATTGAAGGCGTTAGGAACGACCGACAACAGGCTCGTAGGGGACTTCGCCTTCTTCCCCAACCAGAAAATCGAAATCGCATCCCTTATCGGCTTGTAGGATGTGGTTCAAAAACATGGTGTAATAGCCTCGCCGGTATCTTTTGGGGGCCGGTTTCCAGGCCGCCGCCCGGCTACGGATTTCTGCTTCGGAAACCAACAATTCCAGGCTTCGGTTCTCCACATCGAGCTTTATCAAATCGCCATTCTTGACCACGGACAGAGGACCGCCAATCGCGGCCTCCGGAGATATGTGCAGAACTACGGTGCCGTAACTTGTTCCGCTCATGCGCGAATCGCTGATTCTGACCATATCGGGGATGCCGCGTTTGAGCAGCTTCGCAGGAATCGGAATTTGTCCCCACTCCGGCATGCCAGGTCCACCGACCGGGCCGGCATTCTTTAAGACTAATACGCAATTTTCATCGACATCCAAGTCGGGATCATCGATTTTCTTCAACATCTCCTCATATTTTTCAAACACGACCGCCCGGCCGGTGTGCTTCAGCAGATGGGGAGAGGCGGCCGAAGTTTTCATAATGCAGCCGTTCGGACTCAGATTGCCTTTCAGCACCGCAAGCGAACCATCCGGATATAAAGGCTTATCGAGCGGCCGGATCACATCCGCATTGTGGCATTCGGAATTTTCCACGTTCTGTGCGATCGTCTTGCCGTTGACCGTTATCTCGTTTCCGTGAAGTAACGGGAGCATTTGCTTCAATAGGGCCGGCAGGCCACCCGCGTAGTAAAAATCTTCCATCAGGTACTTGCCACTGGGCTGAATGTTGGCGATGGTCGGAGTGGAACGCGCCAGTTCGTCGAATTTCGAAAGCGGTAAAGGAATGCCCAGTCTGCCGGCAATCGCCGTGAGATGAATGACCGCATTGGTCGACCCGCCCAGTGCAGCAAAGACTCGAATGGCATTCTCGAATGCCTTCGGAGTCATAACGCGGGAGGGTCGTAAATCTTCGTTGATCAATTCGACAATCCGTCTCCCGCTGGATTCGGCGATGGCATAGCGTCGCGAATCCACAGCGGGGATGCTTGCGCAACCAGGTAGTGTCATTCCCAGAGCCTCCGCCAGGCTGGTCATGGTGCTGGCCGTGCCCATGGTCATGCAGTGGCCGGGACCGCGGGAGATCGACGCTTCCAGTTCTTCCCATTGCTCGTCGCTGACGCGTCCGGCGCGTCGTTCGTCCCAGGTTTTCCAGAGGTCGGTCCCTGATCCTACTGGCTTATTTCGCCACATTCCATTGAGCATGGGGCCGCCCGGGACCATGATTGCCGGCACATCCATGCTGGCAGCTCCCATTAATTGCGCGGGGGTGGTTTTGTCACAACCACAGAGCAGGATCACCCCATCCATGGGATGAGAGCGGACCATTTCTTCCACATCCATCGCCATCAGATTTCGATAGAGCATGGCGGTGGGCATCATTAGTTCTTCGCCCAAGGAGATGGTCATGAATTCCAGAGGGAAACCACCCGCCGCCCAAACTCCGCGCTTGACTGCATCGGCTACCGCCCGCAGGTGAAGATTGCAGTTATTGAGTTCACTCCACGAATTACAAATGCCCACGACGGGGCGGTTTTCGAATGAACGCGGAGTGTAGCCCTCGGAACGGAGGGCGGCACGATGGCAGAATCCCACCTCGTCATCTCTATCGAACCAACGAGAACTACGCCACTTGCTGGTCATGATCGCTTTCTGGCCGCGAACTTTACGACGACTTGTGTATATATATTGCCAAGTACAACATGTCAAGACTTAATTCATTGAAATATGAATAATCTAGCAGTAAAGCCTGTTTTTCACTCTTATATTTTAATATTAAACTTTATCGGATCATAGTTAATCATAGTTAATGGGACTCACGCTGCACCTCGTGGCCACGGCATCCCACCAGAAAATCGAAGTCAGCGCCGGCGCTAGCCTGATTAACATGCTGAATATAAAGCTGTTGGTACCCGCCCAGCATTTCATGAACGGGGTCCCGCCACGCTCTGCGGCGCTGCATCAGCACATCCTCTGCGACATCCAGGTGCAATCGACGCTTTTCGACATCAAGTTCGATCATCTCGCCATCGTGCACTAGCGCTAAATTGCCTCCGACCGCCGCTTCTGGACACACATGGAGCACCACCGTCCCAAAAGCAGTCCCACTCATACGCGCGTCGGAGATTCGAACCATGTCGGTGACGCCTTTTTGCAAAACTTTGAGAGGAAGTCCCATGTTGCCCACTTCCGCCATCCCGGGATAGCCCTTGGGCCCGCAATTCTTCAAGACCAGCACGCAGTTTTCGTCGACATCCAGGTCAGGATCAATGATGCGTTTCTTGTAGTGCTCGATGTTCTCGAACACGACCGCGCGGCCGCGATGTCGCATGAGATGTGGCGACGCCGCCGATGGCTTCAGTACCGCGCCTTCGGGAGCTAGATTCCCTTTCAACACTGCGATCCCGCCCTGTTCGACGACAGGGCGATTGAATGGGCGAATGACTTCCTGGTTCCAATTGGAAGAATCCTGAGAATTTTGCCAAAGAGTTTTTCCATTCACGGTCAGCGCATCGCGATGAATTAAATCATGCTCCGCCAGAGTGCGAATCACTGCCGGCAGTCCTCCCGCATAATAGAAATCCTCCATCAGAAAACGACCCGAGGGCATGAGATCGACCAGAGTGGGTATATCGCGGCCCAGACGATCCCAGTCCTCGAGAACTAATTTCACGCCGACTCGTCCCGCGATTGCGAGTAAATGAATGACTGCGTTTGTCGAACCACCTACCGCGCCATTCACGCGAATCGCGTTCTCAAATGCTTCGCGAGTAAGAATGCGCGATATGCGAAGGTCTTCACGAACCATTCCGACAATTCGGCGTCCCGCCGCATGGGCAAGCGCCAGACGACGCGCATCGACTGCGGGGATCGCCGCATTTTGTGGAAGCGCCAAACCCAGGGCCTCCACCATAGACGCCATACTGGAAGCCGTTCCCATCGTCATGCAGTGGCCAGCCGAACGCGCGATGCAGCTTTCCACTTCCATGAAATCACGCGGCGTGATCGTGCCTACTTTGAGTTGCTCGCTGAAACGCCACAGGTCGGTGCCGGAGCCAATGTCTTTTCCCTGGTACTTGCCGTTGAGCATGGGGCCGCCGGAAACGACAAGAGCGGGAACATCGCAACTTGCCGCTCCCATCACCAGGGCGGGCGTAGTTTTATCGCAGCCGCATAGAAGTACGACTCCATCGATCGGATTGGCCCGAATCGATTCTTCAACATCCATGCTGACCAGATTGCGGAACAACATGGCAGTGGGGCGCATGTTGGGTTCACCCGTGGAAGTGACCGGAAATTCCAAAGGAAATCCGCCACTCTCCCAGACGCCGCGTTTTACTCTTTCAGCGATTTCGCGCAAATGGGCATTGCAAGGGGTCAGTTCGGAAAATGTATTGCAGATTCCAATGATCGGACGTCCATCGAAGACGTCGTCCGGCAAACCCTGGTTGCGCATGTGGGAGCGGTGGACAAATCCATCTTTGTCCAGTTTGCCAAACCATGCGGCGGACCGATATTTGCGTTTCTCTTCCGGCATTTCAGTTTCTTAAATCAGTGGGAGAGAATTCCGTACTTCTCCAGCGCAATGAATACACGCTCTTCGACGCTCAATACTTTTTCCACTGCCCAGCCGTGGACTGGCCCCGGCAGCGTGATCAACTCATTGGGATCGCCGGCTCGATCAAGCGCTTCGTGCAAGCGCAGCGCCTGCTCGTAAGGCACATAAGGATCGTGATCGCCATGCGCCTGAATAATCAGAGGTAATCCCGGACGCACATAGGTCAGCGGTGAAAGACGGTGCGCTAGATCCATATGATTGGGAAGACTCCCGAACCACTCGAGAGCAAACCAGCTTTGATGAAGTCCCTCTAACAAATCGGCGACATCGGTCGGCCCTGAGTAGGAAACTACAGCCGCCACCTTCAACGGAGCATCGCCATCTTGCATTGGGCATTCGTTATCGAAGCCCGCGTTTGCATCTAGCATGCCAGTAGTAAGCGCCAGATGGCCTCCTGCCGACTCACCCGCCACCACTATCTTTTTGGTATCAAAGCCAAACTCCTTCGCATGCTGGATAACCCAACGGAGCGCGCAACGACAATCTTCCACAGCAGCCGGAGCCAGCGCATCCTCGGCCAGACGATAGTCGATGTTGACCGTGTTCATGCCTCGGGCAACATAGGGCAACGGCGCCAGTGTCGTGTTGCCCTTCTTGCCGTTGACCCACCCCCCGCCGTGAATGTAGAGCAGCGTCGGCTTAGGAATATTCAGAGGTTCAATCGCGATTACATCGAGTTTGAGTTCGTGCCCGTTCGCTTTTTTGTAAACAATGTCAGGATAAAAGCTGTGTCCCGAGGCTGTGACAGACCACTGAAACGTCGGATCGGAGTGCTGTCCAAACGCAGCAACGCCGGAAAAAAGTAAACAGGCGATGAAGAATGCCTTTCTCATGCTTGCCCTCGCTGCAACACTTAATTCGGCTTCGTGGCACTCTGGTTCGGCGATGCGCCAGTAGCCACCTGCTGCTTTAGCTCTGCGATTTTCTTTTGTAGCGGACGGTAGCCGTATTCCACCGCGACGGCAATCGATCCCCGATCGCTCTGATTGCGCGCAACCGCCGCATAGGCCTCAATAGAATCGTGGAGAGACGTCAGCGCTTTGGTCGCCTCATCCAGCGCTTGTTGAGGTTGGTGCGCGTCCTCGGCGATGGCGGCGCGGCGAAAGTATTGGACAGCTGTAATGTACTTGACCGAGAACTCCATGCGCTTGGCCCAGAATTCCGCGAGACTCTTCCCTTCCGGGGTCGAGGCTGCCACGGCGCGTTCCGCAGCCTTCCATCCTTGCTCATAATGCTTGCGGTTTACTTCCAGATAAGCTGGCACCGGGCCGGTCTTCCAATACTTCATCAGGAGACTCGGTACAGGAAATGCAAAATGCTCGTCGTCAGTTTCCCAGACCACAGTGGCCGCGTCGATGCTGTGCATGGTGGTAAGCAGTTCGTTCCCGCATTGCTCGCCACAAGCGGCCTGAAGCTGTGCAGTGGCGATCTTCTCGGGGTCGGCATCCGCATCCCAGGCAGCGCGTGCGAGGAAGGCCCGCTCCTCGTCGTGGTCTCCGGGAAAACGCTCTCGGGCGACAAAGCCTTCCCATTTCGTTTCGCGCAGAATATCCAACACTTTCTTCAGCGACGAAGTGGTCGACTGCGGAATGATTCCGATATTGTCGTCATCCATCGTCAGATTTATGATCGGCTGGATCGGGCCGCCCGACAATGACTTCAATATCTCCGGCCGCTTTAACAAGTGAGTAAGAAAGTTGTCCGGCATCACCTCGAGTTCGGAACCCGGCGGCAGAACTTTAGGTAGGATCGGATAAAGCTCTTCGGCAAATCCCCAATACAAGAATTTCATGTCCGGACGCTTGCTCCCGCTTACCGCGCCGGAATCCTTTACCAGCCAATCAAAGAAGTAAAGCGATGCGAGATCGCCTTTCACTTCATCAGACGCTTTCTTTTCCAGATCGGCCTTGGTGAAATTTGAACCCCAGGCGTAACCGCCGCGATGGAGGCTCGCGTCCAAAACTTTATCGAGCGCGGTGATCTGATTGATCTGATACTTCTTTTCCAGCGCATCCCATGCACGTTGGTATTGGTCGGTCCACTGACGCCATTCGTTGATGGAAATGTTGACGCGATCGACTTTTGGATAGGTATCGATCGTCGTCCGGACAATCGTCGAGGCCAGCTTGTGTAACCCCGGATCGTCGAGTTTCGTGTCCGGTCCGGGAGTTGTGGTCAGTTGACTCATCATGTGGATGGGCACCGACCCGCCCAGCACTGGCGCAAACTCTTTGGGAAACTCGGAAACCGCCGCGCTGGTAATCACGTCCATGCCTCGGCTCTTGCTGTAATCAATAAGCTCGTGCTGAAGCTGCACCCCAGCCTTGAGCAATTCATCCGGGGTTCCGTTCACGGGCAAATCGGGATTCCAGAATTCCTTCGCGTCGGCAGGAAATGCCGATCGTCCCGGCATATCCGAAGTGATCGGATAGTGAAAGGCATACCAAAGCGTCGCGGTTTGCCGCTTGATGCCATCGACTTCATATTGAAGATACGGCTGCCAGGCGAATCCGTTCACCGCGATCCGGTTAAATTTCATTTTCGCGAGCTGGTCGATGAGACGTCGATAATCCTTGATGCCCCAGCCTTCGCCGCTGTCGGCAAAATCCACATTGGTTGTGCCGTGCGAACGTACGCGGAAGGTGGGCTCCATCTTCACCTTCAAATCAGGCATGGTGAATTCCGATGGCTTCGGCAAAGCATCTCGATCGAACAGAAAATGCACTCCCCAGCGCTCGGCAAGTTCGTACACCGCCCACATCGTCGCCTGTGGGCTGCCTCCGCCGACAATTAATGTTGGCGTCGCGCCGGCCGCACGCTGAATCACGATTCCTTGATCGCTAACCTGCGGGAAATCCTTAATCCGCGCGTTGGACGCGGGCGATCCGATCAGAAAGATTGCATCCGACGAGCCAGAAAGTTTCGTCGTCGGCTTGACCGTGACGTGGAAAATTTTGTCCAGATATCCACAGAGTTCCGAAGCCGCAAAGGTTTCAAGTTCGGGAGCATCTTTCCCCACGACCACTACGACCTTCTTGTCGGATGGACTTGCATTCAGTCCGACGGCGCAAAGAATTACGATCCCGTAAACTACCGCTGCTTTCTTGATCCGGTTTTTCATTTCTTCTCCTCCAGGACTTAAGCTCCTGGCCTGAATGTCGAACTTGAAGCGAAATTCGATCATGAACAGAACCTCAGTCGAGCACTTCCGGGTTCAGTAAATTTGGCGGACGTTTTCCATCCAGCGCAGCCAGCAGATTCACTGAAGCAAGAAGCGCCATGTGCAAACGCGTCTCAGCCGTGGCGCTGCCGATGTGTGGAACTAGTACTACATTTTTCATCGCAATCAACGCGGAATGAACCCTCGGCTCATGCTCATAAACATCGAGGCCTGCGCCCGCGAGTTTTCCAGCTTGCAACGCTTTCACCAAAGCTTCTTCATCTATGATCGGGCCGCGTGCGGTGTTGATCACGTATGCGGTTGGCTTCATCAAAAGAAATTCACGCCCTCCGATGGCGTGCCGAGTTTCGGGGGTTAGTGGCATGTGCAAACTTAAAAAATCGGATTCGCGCATGAGAGTTTCGCGGTCCACCCACTGCGCGGCCAATTCTTTCTCGACTTTTGACGGGACGCGATTGCGGGAGTGATAAAGAATTCTCATGGAGAATCCCCGTCCTCGGCGAGCCATCGCCTGGCCGATTCTCCCGAAGCCGTAAAGTCCGAGAGTCTTGCCGTTCATCTCCGAACCCCACATGAAGTTCCATTGCCACTGGGGCCAATTTTCGTGGCGAACGAAGTGATCCCCTTCCACCACGCGCCTCGCCACCGCGAGAGTGAGTGCGAAAGCCAGGTCCGCCGTGGATTCAGTCAGCACATCCGGAGTGTTCGTCACCAGGATCCGCCTTCGTGTACAGGTCTCCACATCGATGTTGTCGTAACCCGCGCCGATGTTCGCAACGACCCGCAACTTCGCAGCACCCTCGATGGCTTCCCGGCTGACTCGCAATCCGCAAGGCATTACCGCATCGACGTCTCGCATGGCATTCGCCAACACCTCGGGAGACATCGGTTCGTCAATCGCATGCACTCGGACTTCGCAATGTTTGGAAACCTCGTCGATCGCGACTTGCTGGATTGGGCGCGTGATGAGAACCGTTGGCTTCATTGATCGGAGCGAATGCTAAAGTGAAATATATATATGGACGGATCGATTGCATGTCAAGCATTTACTTCTAAATTGAATGATTTAGTTGCATTTTCGATTGATATCTGAAATAGTTTCACTTCTTTAAAGTAACGTCGCGCTTCGACCCCAGAAATCAGTCTGCCGAAGCCTCAATCGAAAAGACAATGACCATCCACGGCGTTATGACAGTGATGATGCTTCCTCTCAATGAGGATGAAAGCATCGACGAGGGTACGCTTCGCAAGCAAGTGGATTTCGCCGTGGCTGGGGGCGCTTCGGCCGTTTGCGCACCAGGCTTCGCCACAGAGTTTTACAAGTTGACTGATGAAGAACGGCGTTGGGTGATCCGGGTGGTCATCGAGCAGACTGCCGGCCGGGTTCCAATGTTTGCGAGTACAGGATGCGGATCGGCGCGGGCAACGATTGAGCTCTCCCGTTATGCCGAGTCAGTGGGCGCCGACGGGTTGATGGTTGCTGCGCCCAAATGGTGTCCGCTGGGCGTGCGTGAGCAGACGATTTTCTTCGAGATGGTTTGTCGCGGAGTAAACATTCCAGTCATGCTGCAAGACGCCGACTTCACCGGGCAGGGTTTGCCTGCATCCCTAATCGTCGATTTGGCGAAGCGTTGTCCAAATCTACAATTCGCAAAACTGGAAAATATTCTCGCGGGCGCAAAATGTTCTGAAATTGTCCAAGTATCGGAGGGAAAAGTTCAGGTGCTCTACGGCATGGCCGGCATCGCTCTCATGGATGGCTTGGCCCACGGCGCGACTGGAGTCATGCCGGGAACGAGTTTTGTGGAAGCTTACGTCCGCATTTTCGAACTCTTCGAAAGCGGCCGAATTTCCGAAGCCAAGGGTCTCTTTTATCGAATGCAACCGTACCTTGCTTTTTCCGTACAACATTTGGAACTGGTGATCCAGATGGATAAGCGAGCTTTGGTTCGCCGCGGCATCTTCCCTTCGGATCGCGTACGAGAACCGACTCTTAGTTTCGATGGTGAATACCAAAAGCAAATGAATGAACTCATTGAACTGATGGTCGGTATTTGTCTGGAATGCCAGTCTGACAAAGCACGACTTAGCTCGAAACCGAATTAAAAAATATTCCCAGGATATTCAGATCGGGGTGTAAAGCATGACTGATGATTTTTTTAGTTTGAAGGGACAGATCGCAATTGTTACCGGCGGGGGACAAGGGATTGGCGAAGGTATCGCTCGACGGTTGCATTCGGCGGGCGCCCGCGTTGCGATCCTGGATCTCAACCAGGACACAGCAAAATCAGTTGCGGAATCCATTGACGGCCTGGGAGTCAAATGCGATGTGTCTTCCGCCGAGTCCGTGCGCGAGGCCGTCTCTACGGTAGAACGCAATCTGGGAGCGGTCACGATCCTGGTAAACAACGCGGGGATTTCAGGAAAGGCCGCCTACCTTTGGGAACTCGATGAGAAAGAAATCGATCGGGTTTTCGCCATCAATCTGCGCAGCGTCTATTTGATGTGTCAGGCCGTGATCAAAAGCATGATCGACAGACGCTACGGCCGGATCCTCAATGTGGCCTCCATCGCGGGCAAGGAAGGGAATCCACGATTGCTCTCCTACTCCGCGACTAAAGCTGGCGTGATCTGTCTTAGCAAATCGCTCGCCAAGGAAGTCGCCGGCCGCGGAGACATTACCATAAATAGCATCGCGCCGGCTGTGGTGCAAACGCACATCCTCGACACCATCCCAAAAGAGACGGTTGATTACATGGTGAGCAGAATACCTGTGGGGCGCACGGGAAAGATTGAAGAAATCGCGGCACTGGTTCACTACCTCGTTTCACCCGAGGCGTCGTTTACCACCGGCCAATGCTACGACATTTCAGGTGGACGGGCCACTTACTAAGGAAAATTACAAAGCTCTCTCGATTGGAAAGGACATTGTGAGAATCATTCGATATTCGGACTCAACAGGAAAAATTGGATACGGCAGTGAACAAGCTGACGGAAGCGCGTTCGCAATCCGGGGAGACATCTTCGGGGAATTCGCGGTGACAAAAGACAAAGCGCAGGTCCAGCAACGGCTCGCGCCGATCGTTCCCGCGATCATTTGGTGCATTGGTCTGAATTACAAACTGCACGCAAAAGAAACTGGCTCGAAGATTCCCGATTACCCGATTCTCTTCGCCAAGAGCGCAAGTGCGTTGCAGAGCCCAGGTGCTCCCATTCAGATTCCAACTCATTTGAAGAGTGACGAAGTTGATTTCGAATGCGAGCTCGCCGTGGTGGTCGGCAAAGCATGTAAAAACGTCAGCCGCGAACAAGCCTTGAATTATGTCCTGGGATACACCTGCGCCAACGATGTGAGTGCGCGCGACTGGCAACTAAAAAGAGGCGGTACTCAGTGGTGCCGCGGCAAAACCTTCGACACCTTCGCACCCTTGGGACCAGCGTTGGTCACGAAAGAAGATATTCCAGATCCACATACTCTACGCATACAAACCATTCTGAATGGCGAATCCATGCAGGACGGGAACACCAATGACATGATCTTCGATATTCCCACGTTGATCGAATTCCTCAGCGGCAGTACCACTTTATTGCCCGGCACCGTCATTTTGACGGGCACACCACTTGGGGTTGGGCTCGCACGAAAACCGCCGTTGTTTCTAAAACCAGGAGACAACATTTCCATCGTAATCGACAAGATCGGGACGCTTACAAATCCAGTTGGGGCGGAACCTTCGTAGTAGAGCCTGCGAGATCCTCGGCTTCGAGGTCACGACCGCAGCGAAGCCGTTTTTCCATTTGTAGGACACTCTGGTGGAAGAATCTTGTATAATTCACGACTGAACTAATGAGAAGACCCCCTATGGGTAAAGATCGTTCCCATTCCTTCGGTTATGGGAAACGGGCGGTGAAGCAGAGTGTTTCGGCGCAGGCTTCCTGGTAGCGCGGAATTAAAACGGGCCCGATTTAGGTTGGTATTCATGTGGCAAGACCGTTCGGAATGATCCAATAACGGCGCGCCCGGAGGCTGATGAAAACGAATTTCAGGACATCTGAAAAGGAATTAGAGATTCTCGGGCTGATTCATGCTCGAGTTGCGATGTCGCGTGCGGAACTCGTCGAATTGACGGGACTTAGCGCGGGCCTTATTTCTGCCGTGGTTCGACGGCTCATTGCAAGCGAACTGGTGGTGGAGTCCGGTCTTGAGCCCAGCAAACTCGGCCGACGCAGAGTTGCCCTCAAATTGTGCGCTGGGACGTCGTACACAATTGGTGTGGAAATCGGAACTTTCTTTCTGCGAGTGGTCATCAACGATCTGGCTGGAAACGTATGTCACAAGGTCGAGACCCGTACCATTCTTTCCGACGGATTTTCGCGCGTAATGAAGCGTTGCTTCAAGACCATCGATCAAGCGGTAAGCGACAGCGGGATCGATAAAGACGCCATCGCGGGCATCGGGATCGCGCACTCCGGAGTGGTCGATAGCAATCAAGGAGTAGTGCTCTCGTTTCCCCGGCCCGGCCAGATGGCGGAGTGGCGCAATGTAGCTTTACGCGAAATGGTTGAAGAGAAATACAAGGTCCCCTGCGTCGTGGAGGACAGTGTTCGCATGGCCGCGTTGGCGGAAAAACAGGTTGGGATTGCCGTCGAGCTCTCCGACTTCGTTTACATTCGAATCGGAATGGGCATTGGCTCGTGCATCTTTATCGACGGAGAGCCGTACCGAGGCGCAGGAGGAAGCGCGGGAGAGTTCGGTCACATGACCGTCGATGAAAATGGCCCGCTTTGCTACTGCGGTAACAATGGATGCCTCTCGGCGCTGGCATCGTGCAGCGCGATCATTCTGGCCGTGGCCGGCGCGATCCGAAAGGGCGTTCATTCCAAGATCCAGGAGATGGTGGAAAACGATCTGGATCAAATCAATATTGAGATGATCCTGCAAGCTGCGGTCGAAAATGATTCGTTGGCGTTTCGTGTATTGAATGATGCCGCCGTACATATCGGTGTCGCTCTCGCGGACGTGGTGAATCTTTTGAATCCGTCAGTTGTGATCTTCAGCGGACCATTGTTTCAAAGCAATTCGCAACTCATGCTCGACTCGATTCAGCGGGTCATCCGGCAGCGAGCGCTCGAAAAAGCCGCCAATGAAGTTCAGCTCATCGTATCGACTCTCGGAGCGGACGCGCCGGCTCTGGGCGCCGCACGTTTCGCGGCGGCTCGATCGATTGGCAAACTCTATACCGAGAAAGCTTGATCTCTAATGAGCGGCACCGGCTGCTTCCTTCTTAAGCTCCGCTAATTTCTTTTCCAGCGGACGGTATCCATACTCAACTGCGAGCGCAATCGAACCGCGATCAGTTTGATTCCGGGCGACCGCTGCGTAGGCCTCAATAGCGTCATTAAGAATCGAAATCGCTTTCGTGGTCTCGTTCATCGTTTCTTCAGTATGGTGAGCATTTTCCGCGGTGGCCGCACGCCGAACCGACTCGACCACCAAAATATATTTAGTTGAAAATTCCATTCTCTTCGACCAATATTCGGAATACGTCTTGCCTTCCGGGGTCGCCGCCAAGACTGCACGTTGCGCGGCCTTCCATCCATACTCGTAGTTCTTTCGATTCTCTTCCAGATAGTCAGGCAGGGGGCCAGGCTTCCAGTACATCATCAGCATCTCCGGGACCGGCGAGGTGATGTGCTGATCAAAGTTTTCCCATACCACTGTGGCCGCATCGATACTGTGCATCGTGGTGAGAAGCTCAGCTCCGCACGCAGGTCCACAGGTGGCGGTCAGTTGTGCTGACGCAATCTTGTCGGGGTCAGCATCCGCATCCCAGGCGGCACGCGAGAGATACGCCATCTCGGTATCGTGGTCCCCGGGGAAACGTTCGCGCGCGACAAAACCATCCCAGTTGGTTTCGCGCAGGATCTTTAAAACTTTTTGCAGCGAAGACGTGGTGATCTGCGGAAGGATGCCAATGTTGTCGTCATCTACGGTTAGGTTGATAATGGGACGAATCGGGCTATCAGACAGCTTCTTCAGAATATCGACGCGTAGTAAAAGATGAGTAAGAAAATTGTCGGGCATCACTTCAAGTTCGGAATTTGGCGGCAAGACCTTGGGTAGAATGGGAAATAATTCTTCGGCGAATCCCCAATAAATAAACTTCATATCGGGCCGCTTGCTTTGGCTGACCGCGCCGGAATCTTTTACCAGCCAATCGAAGAAATCGAGCGACGCCAGATCGCCTTTGACCTCATCGGCAGCCTTCTTATCAAGCTCGGCCTTCGGATGCGACGTGAAGTTATAACCTACGCGATGTTGGCTAGCGTCGAGCACATGGTCGAGCGTTGTGACCTGACCGATGCCATACTTTTCGTCAAGCTTGTCCCAGGCGTGTTTGTACTGGTCTGTCCATTGACGCCATTCGTTGATAGAAATGTTGAGACGATCGGCTCGGGGATAAGTATTGATGGTCGTTTGCACCACCGCAGAAGAAAGTTTATGCAGACCCGGATCGTCCAATTTGGTATCGGGGCCAGGGGTCGTGGTTAGTTGGTTCAGCATGCGAATCGGCACAGCGCCGCCTAGCAGTGGAGCAAATTCTTTGGGATATTCGCTGACCGTCGCATTGACCACGCATTCCATACCGCGACTGTGTCCATAATCGATTAGCTCCTGCTGGAGCTTTACACCTGCCTGAAGAATCTGGTCAGGAGTTCCATTTACCGGCAAATCAGGATTCCAAAATTCGGTCATCTTCGCTGGAAATGCCGACCGGCCTGGCATATCAGAAGTGATCGGATAGTGATAGCTGTACCAAAGCGCCGCTGTCTGCCGCTTGATGCCGTCCACCTGATAGGCGAGAAACGGCTGCCAGGCAAATGCGAAAATATTCAGCCGGTTGTATTTCATTTTCGCAAGCTGATCGATGAGCGGCCGAAAATCTTTGATGCCCCACGCTTCCCCGCTATCGACGAAATCTTGGGTCGTGGGATGGGCCCGCACCCGGAAGAGTGGCTCCATCACAACATTCAGTTTGGGCATAACGAATTTTGATTTGGCGGGCAGCACATCCCGATCCAGCAGATATGTCACTCCCCAACGTTCAGCCAATTCATAGACCGCCCAAAGAGTCGCCTGCGAGCTGCCGCCACCGACGATCAGTGTCGGCGTACCGCTGTCTTTCAAAGTCTGAAGCACGACTCCCTGTTCTCCGACTTTTGGAAGTGTCTTGATGAAAGGGTTCGAAGCCGAAGTTCCTACAAGAAACACTGCGGAAGCAGCAGCGTCTGGCGTTGTGGTTGGTTGGACGTTGAATCCGAAAAGTTTGTTCACGTAACCGCAAAGTTCGGAAGCTGCGAACCGCTCCACTTCCGGCGCTTTCTCGCCTACAACTACAGAAATCTGATGGGTGGCCAGACGAGCATCCAGAGCTGCTGCGCTCAGGACGAATACAAACCACCACGGGGCAAAGCATGCGATTTTCTTGATCATTTAGCCGCTCCTGACAGCTCGCCAGAACTGTTATACCTGTGGGAAACTGGAAGGCAATAATACAACAATGAATTATATTGTTGATAGTTATAAGATTGGTTGTTTTTTTATCTTCTAAATGAACTATGTCGGTGGTATCTTTCTTTTCAATCACTGCGTGGCTTTATGCCGGGCCAAATTGACTGATTTTAGCTTCTCGGCGCTGCATAAGTGTCCCCGAATTAGTTCACTAGAGAATTAAATAGATTGACTGTCGATCATATGGAAGAACCCGCCATTTCATTCTTGGAGCGTCTGGTAAGCAAGAAGCCGCTTCTCGGAACTTTGCTGAGCACAAGTTCCACCGAGGTGGC
>CAWBSY010000022.1:0-526951 GCA_963791575.1 Terriglobia bacterium
TGGTGGAGGCGGCGGGAGTCGAACCCGCGTCCGAAAATGTTACTGGTCAAGAGACTACATGCTTATTCGCGTTCATGCTCCCGGCCTTCACCGGGAACGTTCGCGGCCCACGCTCAGAACGGACAAGAAACGCTAGCCGCTAGCCTGTGATCTTAACCTCTCTGCCCAGACGTAGCAGAAAAGAGCAGCCCTCTGTGTGACGTTCGCTCGCAGCCCAAGGGCGAAGCTGCGGAAAACGGCTGCCTAATTAATTAGGCTGCGTATGCCATTTGTTGATTGGCAATTATCATTTTGCACGCGATTACGGGTGTGTGCACCCCGGCATGCCTCTTGGCCGCAAGCATCTCCGTCGAAGCCGTGACGCCCCCACTGGTGGGATTTGGCCTAAAAAGAACTGCTTCCAGACTAGGAGGTGCCCAGCCGGAAGTCAAACTATCTATTAGATGCAGCAAAGGTGTTGCAGGTACTAAGGTGCGATTCCAGAGGCATGTCGAATCTGAGAAAGTTCTAAATAATATGCCGGAAGACTGATTAGGAGCGCCGCTCTGGAATACTCACGAAGTTCGCAATCCTATATCTGAGAACTTCAACCTGCAGATGCAGGGTGCATTAATTGGGGAATAATTTTATCCAGCGCAGAGGAGTCGTCGGTTGCTACGGCCCTTGTTACACAATTCCCGGATCCGATCTTCCATACGCCTGTTCATAACAAATGTAAAACTCAGATTCTCATGTTGGAGAATCGCCAAATATATTCCTTAAGGACGAGATTCTACTCCTGGGCAAGAAAACAGGAAAGGCATCTCACTGGCGATAACCTGAGTAATTCCTGACCGTGTTCGGAATTCGCTGATGCCCGCATCAGTAGTTGAAAAACAACAAGTTAGGCCGTATCGTACCCATATTGCCTGAAACTGCGCAGCACGAAATATGTGTTCGTGTTATTTCAGCATCTCCCCCTGTTTCCTGTGTTGGCGATGGGGACGGCACGGGTGACTGAATCGATGATGATCGTAGTACCAGCAAGCTTTCGAACGCAGAGAGCTCAGGAGATCGGCGATGGACAATAAGCCGGCGCAAAATATTCAGGACTCGTTTCTGAATACGGCCCGAAAAGAACGGACTAGTATCACGATATATCTGTTAAGTGGCGTTAAGCTGACGGGACGTATTCGGTCCTTCGACAAGTATTCCGTCGTGCTCGAGACCAACAATCAGGAGCAGCTGATCTTCAAACATGCGATTTCTACAGTGGCCATGGGCAGAACATCCCATGGACATGGAGAGAGATCGGCTTCTGCAGCAGCGTCCGCGGGAAATTCTGAAGCAGCTTCGGCGGCACCACATCAAACTGCCGGGACGGAACCATGAGGCACTGCTGATTGCGCGGTTCAGAATCCACAGTATCTCGGAAGTTTGCGGCTTCGGAGCGGAAAAAGACAACACCAGATGGCATGCGGAAAGAGCGCGCATTTCTGGTGGGCCTTGACTACCACAAACGTTCCAGGAGCGCTGGTGGCAAGGGGAAGAGTTCTTTAACCAGTGGTGCTCAGGCGGCCAGAGACAATGCTGCTGGTCCGAGTGCGTCCGCCAGTTCGGCTACAAAAGCTCCGAGGATTCCTGAGTTCAGTGCGCAGGAATCGCTCGATGAGCTTCGGTCTTTAGCTACCAGTGCTGGGGCTGAAATCGCCGGCGAGTTTTTACAACACCGAGATCACCCCGACCCCGCGACTCTTATTGGAAAAGGAAAGCTGGAAGAAATCTCCGGTGCGGCAGCTTCTGCCTCTGCGGATCTTCTTTTATTCGATCACGACCTTACCGCCTCACAGCAACGTAACATCGAAAAAGTTGTTCACACGCGGGTGATCGACCGCACTCAGCTCATTCTTGATATTTTTGCGAAACACGCTCGAACTCGCGAAGGCCAATTGCAAGTGGAGCTCGCACAACTGGACTACATGCTTCCCAGGCTTGGCGGCCGCGGTATTGAAATGTCGCAGCTCGGTGGCGGCATCGGCACAAGAGGACCTGGCGAAACCCAGCTCGAAACCGATCGGCGAAAGATTTACCGGCGCATCCGGCATGTGAAAGAGCAGATTGAAAACGTCCGGCGGGTACGGGCGCAGCAGCGGCAGCGGCGCGAGGCGGTTCCGGTCGCGACTGTGGCGCTCGTGGGCTACACGAACGCGGGCAAGTCAACTCTGTTCAATGTATTGACGCAAGCGGCTGTTCTCGAATCGCCGCGGATGTTTGCCACTCTCGATCCCACGATTCGGGCAGTCATGCTGCCTTCGAAGAGAAAAGTGCTGTTGTCCGATACGGTGGGATTTATCCGCAACCTTCCTCACACGCTGGTGTCGGCATTCCGCGCAACTTTGGAAGAAGTACAGCGGGCCGCTTTGGTGATTCATGTGTCCGATGCGAGCAGCCCGCTATCAGTCGAGCAGGACGCGCAAGTTGACCGCGTGCTAAAGGAACTTGAAGTCGGAGACAAGCCGCGATTGCTGGTGATGAACAAGATCGATCTGCTATCCCGACACAGCGAGAGAGCCTGCGTGATGATGATGTCAGTGTGCATGTCTCGGCGGCAACCGGCGTCGGCATAAGCACGCTGCTGGAGCGGATAGACAAAATGCTGTCTGAAGATGCTGTGAGCCGGGTCATTTTGCGCGTGCCGCAGAAAGAGGGGAAGATGCTGGCGTTGCTGGAAGCACGTTCCCGAATCTATTCGAGGCAGTACAAAGATGGTCTGGTCGAACTCGAAGCGGAGGCTCCGGAGTCAGTGGTGAGGAGAGTTAAAGAGTGGGTAGTTGGGGGACAACCCCATTGAATGCATGCTGATTGAAATCCGTGAAGGACTACAAGCTGACAACATCCAACCTAAGCGGCGATAAGTATACTCAATACGAATTGTTTGCCGCCCCATAGCGGAAATGCCCTCGAAACATGAACTCTAGATGCCTGGAGCTCATCTGAATCGCAGAAACTTGGTTACTGTTGTAGTCGTCCTGCTTACTACAATTGCGCTCGGCCGCATTCTCCTCACTTATAAAGTTACAGCCCAGACTTTTGACGAACCCTGTCATGTTGCCGCCGGCATCGAATTGCTGGACCGGCATACGTACATGCTTGATCCAGTGCATCCCCCGCTGACGCGCATTGCTATTGGCCTTCCGCTGTATCTTGCAGGAGAGCGGTTTCCCAAATGGCCCAAGGGTGATCTGCGTCTTGATAACTACAACGACGTCGGTAACAGCATTCTTTACGATAGCGGACACTACTTGCGCAATCTATTTTTGGCTCGCTCCGCGATATTGCCTTTCTTCGTGCTTGCAGTGGCACTCGTATTTTTCTGGACGCGAAGAGAATTTGGAAGCTTTGCAGGCGTGATGTCGGTGATTTTGTTTACGACGCTTCCGATCGTGCTGGCCTTCTCGGGACTCGCTTATACCGATTTGCCGACGTCATGCCTGCAATTCGGAGCTCTCTTTGCATTTACTGTTTGGCTTGAAAAGCCAACCACGCGTTCAAGCTTGGTCCTCGGATGTGCTATTGCTCTCGCTTTGCTCTGCAAATTGACGGGACTGCTATTTCTTCCTTCAGCAGCCGTCGCAATTTTCCTTACCAAAATTCTGGTGGGAAGGTCCAGTGAATCATCGCATCTGGGATGGAAGGAACCTGCAAAGGGTCTGCTGTTTGCAGGTTCGGTTGCGGTAATTCTGACCTGGGCCGGCTATGGATTTTCCATCGGCCATGTGCGAGAGAGCACAGGATTATCTGCGGACACAATGCCATCGTTCCAGCATTTTCCGGTTCCAATGAGAGCCGCTGCTCGATATGTGGTTGTTCACGATTCGCCGGTGCCCGCACCAGCATTGTTCATGGGACTTGCCACCGCATGGAGCCTAAATAAGAGCGACATTCCAGCTTACCTTCTGGGACATGTAAAGCCCGGGGGATGGCCGTACTTCTTTCTGGTTGGTATTGGAGTCAAGACACCGATTCCTGTATTGCTTCTGGCTGCTGTTGGTGCGTTCGCGATTTTTAGATTTGCCCGACAGGGAAAGTGGCAGGCACTTGCGCCGTTGGTGTCGGTTCTCGCAATTCTTATAGTCACTATGCCCGTGAAATACAACGCCGGAGTGCGGCATGTGCTCGTTATCTTTCCTTTGCTCTGTGTCATGGCGGCTGCGGGATGCGCTTATCTTTGGGGGTCTGGGGGGAAGTGGCGGCTAGGGAGTCGTCTGGTGCTCTGTGTGCTTTTGGCTTGGCAGTGCGGTGAAAGTTTGAGAGCGCATCCTGACTACATCGCGTACTTCAATCAATTCGCAGGGAGGGATCCTAGCAAAGTTCTTGTAGCCGGATGTGACCTCGATTGCGGACAGGATATGTTTCGGCTAGCTGAGTCGTTGCACGACAGAAACATCTCCTACCTGCATTTAGCAATGTGGAGCAGCGCAGATCCCCTTCGTTCAGGGTTGCCGAAGTTTGATGTGCCACAGCCTTTCCAGCCGACAACGGGATGGGTTGCAATCAGCATGAGAGCGTTGCGGTTTGGTGATGTGTTTCATCACAGCTATCCTCCAGAGGCGTTTGCCTGGATTGAAAAGTATGAACCGGTAGCACAAGTGGGAAAGACGATTCGGCTGTATTACATTCCAGAGGCGACGGCGGGCAGTCTGAAGTAAGTTTCGGTTTCAGAATTACAAATTTAAATGGGCCGGCAACCAAGAAGCGGTGACTCTTCCTTGGCTATCGGCCCATTCGATCCGGACTGGGATCGGAGGTGATACTCTCTATGCTAGACCCCGAAAGTCGAAAGTCAAGGCATGTTTTAATTGTTTTTTGGGCAGTGTCTAAAATTGAGAAAGTACACTGTCCCCGCTCTTGTCAAGTTGACGAATTCGGGAGAGTGCTGAATTATTAGGACTGCATCAGAGCTGCACTCTACGTGTCTTTGCGTTGACACTAACCGCCGTGAATTGCTAGACTTAATGGTTTTGTAAGCCACTGTTTCGTTCGGACTGACCACCAATACAAGCTAATGGATGAGACGCTCAGACAATTAGGCGGATTACTGCTCGGATCAATTCCGACGATCATTTTTTTCGTCCTGCTGTATGCGATCTATACGGTTCTGGTTCACAAGCCGTTGGTGCGAATTTTGTCCGAACGGCGCAGCAAGACGGAAGGCGCCATCGAACAGGCGCGCAAAGATATAGCTTTTGCCGAAGAGCGTACGGCGGAATATGAACGGCGTCTGCGGGAGGCTCGTCTGGCTGCGTTTAAGCGCCAAGAAGCGCGCAGACAGCAGGCCATGCAGTTGCGAGCTGCAGCAGTAGCGGAGGCGCGAGCGAGGGCGCAGGCTCAAGTAGAAGAAGCGCGGGCAGCTATTGAGGCAGAAAAGACGACGGCGCAGCGAAGTCTCGAAGAAGAAAGTGGACGGCTCGCAGCAGAAATCATTCGTTCCGTTCTGCGACCAGCAGAGCTGGCTCCGGCAGGTCGCTTATGATGCAACCCCTTTCGCCTCGCTATAGCCAGAGAATCTCACGGTTGTTGGCTCGTGTTTTTCTTCCGCTCGCAATCTGTATTTTTGCTCTATCGCTGTCGACCGCGATTGCCCAGGAATCGAGCCAGAGTTCATCAAGCCAGAATTCCTCCGCAACCGCTGCGCAGACACAAAGTGGCGATGCGCAACTGGCACAACAATCGAATGAAGCGGCGGGGAAAAAGGCCGACGGTGAAGACGAAGAAGCCCAGTTCAAACATTCGGCCTCGGTACAATATCTTGCCAAAAAAACCGGAATGAGTTTGGAGCACGCTTACGGGCTTGGCGTGCTGGTCAATTTCGCCATCGTTGCTGGAATCATTGTCTGGCTTTCCGGAAAGTATCTTCCCACCTTGTTTCGCAACCGAACAGCTTCCATTCAGAAAGCGATGGAGGAGGCTCGTCGCGCTAGTGAAGATGCTAATCGGCGATTGGCCGAAATTGAATCTCGCCTTTCGAAACTCGATAGGGAAATTGCTGGAATGATGGCGAATGCAGAGAAAGAAGCGGCGGCGGAGGAAGCACGAATCAAGGCCGCTGCTGAGGAAGATGCGCGACGAATCATAGAGTCCGCGGAACAGGAAATTTCGGCGGCTGCAAAGTCTGCCAAGCGCGAATTAACCGCCTACGCTGCGGATTTGGCCGTCTCGCTTGCGAAAAAGCAGATTCACGTGGACGACCCAACAGATCAGGCGTTGGTGCGAGATTTTGCGCAACAACTTACCGGAAGGAACCGGCAATAGTTTATGGCGACCGTCATCAATACATACGCCAGGGCCTTTGCCGATGTGGTTTTCGACAGCCGTCTGGACGCCGGTAAGACTCTGCAGGAGACGCAGTCGCTTGCTGCATTAGTGGCGGCGAGTAAACAACTTCGCGAAGTCTGGCACTCTCCTGCGATTAGTCCAGAGCAGAAACGCGCCGTGCTCGATGCCATTGTTGCTCGGATGGGAATCTCGCATTCAGTACGAAACTTCATCGCAGTGTTGATCGATCATCGCCGGATTCAATTCCTAGGTCCAATTGTGAAAGAATTTGAGTTGGAACTGGATAGGCGCATGGGCTTCACAGAAGCAGAGATCACGAGTGCGCGAAGTTTGAGCGATATCGAGCGGCAGTCGCTGGAAGGTGAAGTAGGAAAACTGACCGGCAAGAAAGTTCGAGCACACTATTCGCAGGACAAGTCAATCTTGGGCGGCGCCGTAGTAAGGCTGGGAAGCACGATCTATGACGGATCGGTTAAGGGGCAACTGGAGAGAATCAGAGAACAGCTGACCAATAATTAAAAGGCGCTTGGGAGCTAGCAGCGAAGAGCTGAATTTATGGCACAAATTAAAGCAGACGAGATTACACAACTCATCCGGCAGCAGATCGAGAATTACGAAACCAAGATTGCCGTCGATGAAGTCGGCACCATCGTCAGTCTGGGCGACGGAATTGCCCGCGTTCATGGCCTCGATAAGGTCATGGCTGGCGAGTTGCTTTCTTTCCCTCACGGAATTGCCGGGATCGCCATGAACCTCGAAGAGGATCAGGTTGGCGTCGTGGTGCTGGGCGACTACACCGAAATCAAAGAAGGCGACGAAGTGAAGCGCACGGGCCGCATCATGAGTGTGCCTGTTGGCGAAGCGTTAGTAGGGCGAGTTGTTGATGCGCTCGGACGTCCTATTGACGACAAGGGTCCTATTTCGACCGATCAGTTTATTCCCATTGAACGTATCGCTCCCGGCGTCATTGACCGCCAGCCAGTTCGCGAGCCGATGGCGACCGGACTCAAGGCTATTGATAGCATGATTCCAATTGGTCGCGGACAGCGCGAACTGATCATTGGAGATCGGCAAACCGGCAAGACCGCAGTCGCGCTCGACACGATCATCAACAACAAAGGCAACGACCTGATTTGTATTTACAACGCAATCGGACAGAAGCGATCTTCGATTGCACAGGTGGTGAAGATTCTTACCGACTATGGCGCGATGGATTACACCATTGTGGTTGCAGCGTCAGCATCCGAGCCAGCGCCCATGCAGTACATCGCCCCTTATGCCGCTTGCGCCATGGGCGAATACTTCCGCGACACCAAGCGTCATGCTTTAGTGATCTATGACGATCTTTCGAAGCACGCTGCTTCTTATCGTGAAATTTCTTTGCTGCTGCGACGACCTCCCGGTCGTGAAGCCTATCCCGGAGACGTGTTTTATCTTCACTCACGGTTGCTGGAGCGTTCTGCCAAACTGAGCGACAAGATGGGCGCAGGTTCGCTCACGGCACTGCCGATCATTGAAACTCAGGCTGGCGACGTTTCCGCTTATATTCCGACTAACGTTATTTCGATTACTGACGGGCAAATCTTCCTTGAGACTGATTTGTTTAACAGCGGCGTTCGGCCGGCGGTAAACGTTGGAATTTCAGTGAGCCGAGTCGGCGGAAGCGCACAGATCAAGGCAATGCGCCAAGTTGCCGGAAGCATGAAGCTAGAACTCGCGCAGTATCGCGAACTGGCGGCGTTTTCGCAGTTCGGCAGCGATCTCGACAAAGCCACACAAGCGCAGTTGAATCGCGGACAGCGGTTGGTTGAAATTCTGAAGCAAAAGCAATTTTCACCGCTGCCGTTCTCCAAGCAAATCCTGATCATCTTCGCCGGAACCAACAAATTCCTGGACGATCTGCCGGTCGAGCAGGTGCGCGACTTCGAGGCTGCTCTGTACAAATATGTCGACACCAGCAATCCAGGATTGTTGCGAGCGATCATGGAAAAGAAGACGCTCGATGACGCCCTGAAAGCTGAGATGACAAAGGTCATTAAAGAAGCTAAAGAGGCGTTCCTGGCGGAGCGCAAGGCCACGGAAGCCGATCAGCAAACCAAGGAAGACAAAAAACCTGCAACGAACAGCAACCAGAAAGAACAACAGAAGAAAACTGAACCCGAGCCGGTAGGAGTGAAGTAAATAGGTGAGCTTTAGCTAGCAGCTAAAAGCTAGTAGCTGTTTTTATGGCAAATATCCTCGACATTCGGCGACGCATTCGCAGCGTGACCAACACGCGGCAGATCACCAAGGCCATGAAGATGGTCTCGGCGGCAAAATTGCGTCGTGCTCAGGAACGCGCTTTGGCATCTCGTCCATACGCCCAGATGTTGGCCAATGTGTTGAAGTCTCTGGTCTCGCGCACTGAGATCTACGATCCGGAAACGGGTGAGCCGAAACATCCTTTGCTGGTGGCGCGTCCCGAGAAGAATGTTCTGCTGATTGTTGTCACCGGCGACAAGGGCCTGGCTGGGGCCTTCAATACGAATATTCTGAAGGCAGCTTCGCGATTTATTGAGTCAAAAAGAGGCAAGAACATTGAGGTTGAGGCGATAGGCCGCAAGGGGCGTGATTTCCTGCGACGACGATTTTCAGCAGCTGATCCACGTAAGAAAGAATCGCAAGAAGTCCGGACTACAATTATCGGTGAACACATCGGCGTGTTGAACAAAGTTGAATATGGAACAGCGTCAGAGATCGCTGAGCGCGCGATTGAGCGCTATACGAATGAGGAAATCGACTCGGTTTATCTCGTTTATAACGAATTCAAATCCGTGATCTCGCAAAAGCTGGTAGTGGAGCAAGTCTTGCCCGTTGAACATATTGGCGAGCCGGATGTGCGCCAGGCCGAGGGCATGACGCAAAGGGAAAAAGAAGAGCGCAGCCAAGGCGGCGCTGAGTGGTGGTGTCAGTCTTCGTCCGCCAGACACTCACGAGATTGACGAGCACGCCGCGAAGTTCGGCACGGCTCAGGTTGATTACATTTATGAGCAGTCTCCGGAAGAATTGTTCCGATCGTTGCTGCCGAAGTATGTGGCGATTCAGATTTTCCACGGCCTGCTGGAATCGGTGGCGGCTGAACATGCGGCCCGCATGACTGCCATGGAATCCGCTTCAAAAAATGCCAACAAAATGATTAGCTCGCTGACATTGGCAATGAACCGGGCGCGTCAAGCGAAGATCACGAAAGAAATTATTGAGATCGTAAGTGGAGCGGCGGCAGCACAATAAGAAAGCAATCAGCAGCTAGCACTTAGCATTTAGCCAAACCAAGCAACTGCTCAGGACTGAGTGCTAAATGCTGAATGCCGAGTACTAAGTACCGAAAGCGCAGTAGACCATTCGCGCCGATATTCGCTGAACCGTTAAAGAGAACTTGCTAGAGGCTAAGAGCTAGAGCTAAGAGCTGAGGGGTTATGTCAGAAAATATTGGACACGTAGTTCAGATTTCCGGTCCCGTGGTAGACGTGCAATTCGCTGAAGCCACCATTCCGCCGATTTATCAGGCGCTCCGAGTTGTAAGCGAAGGATTCACTGTGCCGTCGCCGATCAACGTAGTTCTCGAAGTCGAGCAGCATCTTGGCGAAGGCCGTGTGCGTTGCGTTGCCATGGAAGCGACGGAAGGCATGGTGCGCGGGATGAAAGTGATTGACCAGGGCGGTCAAATCTCCGTACCGGTAGGTCATGGCACGTTGGGACGCGTGATGAATGTAATCGGCGATCCGGTGGATCAGCTTGGTCCGATACAGTTCACCGAGAAAATGCCGATTCATCGTCCGGCGCCAGCGTTCGACGAGCAAGCTACCAGTTCTGAAATGTTTGAGACTGGGGTCAAAGTTGTCGATCTGATCCAGCCGTTCTTGAAGGGCGGCAAGATTGGACTATTCGGCGGCGCGGGCGTTGGTAAGACTGTATTCATTCAAGAACTCATCAATAACGTCGCCAAGCAACACGGCGGATTCTCCGTGTTTGCCGGCGTTGGCGAACGTACTCGTGAAGGCAATGATCTTTGGCTGGAAATGTCGGAGTCCGGCGTCATATCGCCTGGCAACCCCGAGAAGTCAAAAGCCGCGCTGATTTATGGTCAGATGACAGAGCCGCCAGGCGCGCGTTTGCGCGTCGCGTTGACCGGACTTACCGTCGCCGAATATTTCCGCGACCGGGAAGGCGCCGACACGCTGTTGTTCATCGACAACATTTTCCGCTTCACTCAAGCAGGGTCAGAAGTATCCGCGCTGCTCGGCCGTATGCCAAGCGCGGTGGGTTACCAGCCCAATCTGGCGACTGAAATGGGCGAATTGCAGGAGCGGATCACTTCCACAAAGAAGGGTTCCGTCACATCTGTGCAGGCGATTTACGTTCCTGCGGATGACTTGACCGATCCCGCGCCTGCGACTACGTTCGCTCACCTTGATGCGACGACGGTGCTGTCGCGCGCTTTGACGGAAATTGGAATCTATCCCGCTGTCGATCCTTTGGCTTCTACTTCACGCATACTTGATCCTCGCATCGTCGGACAAGAACATTACGATGTTGCACAAGCGGTCAAGAAAACGCTGCAGAGCTATAAGGATCTGCAAGACATCATCGCGATTCTCGGTATTGATGAACTGAGCGAAGATCAAAAAGTGACTGTGACACGCGCGCGAAAAATTCAACGCTTCCTTTCACAACCATTCTTCGTGGCCGAACAGTTCACGGGTGCTCCGGGCCGCTACGTGAAAATCGCCGATACGGTGAAGGGCTTCAAGGACATTAACGAAGGCAAGTACGACGATATTCCAGAGCAGGCGTTCTATATGAAGGGCACGATCGATGAAGTGCTCGAAGCGGCAGAGAAGTTGAAAACAGCAGCGTAAAAGTAGGCATTAGGCTTTAGGCGTCAGGCTTCAGGAGTTTGGCCCTGAGAGCAAAGCCTAGAGCCCGAAGCCTAACGCCTGAAGCCTGAATTTCAAATGGCAGACACTTTCCAACTCGAGATTGTTACTCCGGAGAAGATGGTCGTTCGTGACTCCGCTGAAGAAGTTCAGATACCTGGAAAGAATGGGTATTTGGGTGTTCTTCCGGGGCACGCGCCGCTCATTACCGAGCTCTCGACCGGAGAACTCAGCTACCGCAATGGCGGTCAGACTCACAGGTTTGCGGTGGCGTGGGGATTTGCTGAGGTGCTGCCCGACAAGGTGACAGTACTGGCGGAAAGCGCCGAGCGTGCCGCAGAGATTGATGTGGCGCGAGCGCAATCGGACAAGAAGCAAGCTGAGGAGCACTTGGCCAGCGGCAAGACAGAAGAAGATTTCACCAAGGCCGAAGCCGAATTGAAGCGTGCCGAAACCCGCTTGGAAGTGGCGCAGAACAAAGGTTAGCGGTGGGCTCCAAAATTCGGCGATTCAGCCAAGATGTTGCAGGAAAGTTTTCCGCACCGCTTCTTATTGCGAGTTGCACAAATCTCCTTTCGCAGAATCCGAGCTGCTTCTACCATCCTTTCAAGTGTTTCCCCTTTGTTCTCAAGTGACAATTGTGATCCCCCACATAACAAAACCTGATGGACTGTATAAATAGTTTCGATTTCCGTGGCCCCATCATGGGCGGTACAGTTGGTTGGACACGCGAGTTGGAACCCCCTTTCCACTGAATGCCGAGTCCGAGTTACTGAAGTGAGTTACTGGGCTGAGCCTATGACCACGGCATCTTCTGTGAGCACCGAGTTACGCGACCTTTATATCGAACAGTCTTCCCGCATCCAGCAAGAATTTTCCGACACGGGCGATGGCCTAAAGGCGGTCGCGAGTCGTACCGCGTTAGTGGAAGAAGTAATTCGAAGCCTGTGTAAAGACGTCATCGGCTCCGATGAAAATGGTCCTCAAAATTTTGCCTTGGTTGCGACCGGTGGATTCGGTCGCAGTTCTTTGTTCCCCCACTCTGACGTAGACGTTCTGTTTTTGTTTGCGGACCGCTCAACGGAAGACGCCTATAAGGATCGGATTCGCCGGTTCTCCCAGGAAGTCTGGGACATGCGGATGAAGCTCAGTCCTGCAAACAGGACTCTTGCGGAGTGCGATCACTTTGAAGCCAACAATGTAGAGTTCACTATCGCGCTGCTTGACTGCCGTTACCTGGCGGGTGATCGGGAATTGTTCAACCGCCTGCATGACAAGCTGATTCCAAAGTTGGTTATGCGCGAGGGACAGGCCATAGTGCAGCGCCTGGCCGAAGTTACTCGGTCCCGTCATGCGAAATACGGGAACACAGTTTTTCACCTCGAGCCGAATATCAAAGAAATTCCAGGCGGTCTTCGCGACTACAACGTAGCTGGTTGGCTGGCGCTTATTTCCTCCATGGACAAATTGCGGGATTGGCCGGAACCGAAGTCGCTGCTGCCCGCGTCTCTGCGTAAACAGTTTGAGCCTGCACTGGAGTTTCTAACGTCGGTTCGCTGTTTCCTGCATTACCGTCAGGGCCGCGACGACAACATGTTGCTGTGGGAGGCGCAGGACGAAGCGGCTGCCCGAAACATCGGTGTTTCGGAATTAGATAGCCTGAGCGCCGCTGATTGGATGCGAATTTATTTCAGTCATGCGAGAGCGGTACACCGTGCGTCATTACAGTTGCTGGAGGAAATTCCAGCGGCACGGTCATCTTTATACAAACAATTTCAGAATTGGCGCTCGCGAATTTCGAATTCCGATTTTTCAGTCGTCGATGGATTGATTTATCTGCAGCAACCCTCCGCCGTACAAGATCCTGAGCTGCTTTTGCAATTGTTCGATTTCATGGCGCATCATGATCTGCGATTGAGCACCACAACCGAGTACCGGATTGAGCAGGCTCTCCCAGTTCTTGCCTGTACGCCACCCCAGGGCGCCGAGCTGTGGCGCTATCTGCAAGTCATTCTCATTGAGCCTCACGCGGCTGACGCGTTGCGGGCCATGCACTCTCTGCGGTTACTCGGCTTGCTGCTGCCCGAGTTGAAGCTGATTGATTCGCTGGTAGTGCGCGACTTTTATCATCGCTTCACTGTGGACGAGCACTCATTTCTTGCCATTGAAAGTTTGCACCGGGCGCACGTCTCGCAATCGGAATGGGATCGCCGCTATGGAGACATCCTCGATGAGCTGGAACGGCCGGAGTTGCTCTATCTTGCTTTGCTTCTGCATGACGTGGGCAAAGGGGATCCCTGGCGGAAACCACGTAGTTGGAAGCCTCGATCTGGCGAAACAATGCATGGAACGGCTGGATCTCGAGCCGCAGGATCGAGACACCGTGCTTTTCTTGATTGGCAGTCATCTCGATATGTCGGCAACATTGCGGCGCGATATTTTCGATCCGGAAACAATAAAACTTTTTGCCGATAAAATCGGTACTCCAGAGCGCCTTAAGATGCTCTGCCTGCTGACTTATGCCGACATAAAGGCCGTGAACCCCGAGGCGCTGACTCCGTGGAAAGCAGAAAATGTGTGGCAGCTCTACATCGCGACAGCGAACTATTTGAACCATCACGTAGATCAGCGCCTTCATGCGGATGCCGACGATGAAAACATGGCGCGATTGCAAAAGCTGGCTCCGGTGGCCGGTAAGAAGATCAAGAACTTCCTGGAAGGATTTCCGAAACGCTATCTGCGAACTTATCCAGCCGAAGAAGTGCTGCATCACTTCGAGATGGCCGGGCATTTGCTTTCCGAACCGGTAAAGCTGGATCTGAAACGCGGACGCAATTGGTTTGAGCTGACGCTGGTTACAAATGATCGTCCTTTTCTTTTTGCAACAGTCGCGGGAGTGCTGGCCGCGTGGGGCATGAACATTGTGAAAGCTGATGCCTTCTCGAATGAGGCTGGAACCGTGGTGGATACCTTCTACTTCACGGATCGCTTTCGCACGTTGGAGTTGAACCTTCCCGAGTGGGACCGCTTCCAGCGCAGCATCTCCGACGTACTTACGGGAGATGCCGATCTTGATCGCATGTTGCGCGATCGCTTGCGATCCGAAAAAAGTGGCGCGGCAAAGGTCAAAGTTAAGACCGCAATCGAGTTTGACGATGAGTGTTCCTCGAACAGCACGCTTGTGCAAGTGATTGCTCAAGATCGACTAGGGCTGCTTGCATAGCATCAGCTCACGTTTCTCGCATCACAAATGCAACATTGAGATCGCCTTGATCGATACCGAAGGACAGATGGCTATTGACGTTTTCTACCTCACTTCGAGCGGCAAAAAGCTAAGCCGCGAGCAACAGATGCTGTTGAAGAGTGACCTGCTGGAAGAGCTAAATCCCGCCGCCTGAAATAACGACTCTAAATCCTCGCTCAGCTGCGCGTTTTCAGGTGCCCGAGCATCATACGCACCGCCTGCTACTGATATTCTAAAAGCAGATTCATAAGGAGCTCATCCAGCTATTGCCGCCAATTCTCAATGCACAAGGGCTGTCGAAGACATTCGGCGCCAATCCGCTGTTCCAGAACATCTCATTCACGGTTTCTGAAGGCGACAGAATCGGACTCGTCGGCCCGAATGGTGCCGGCAAGTCGACTCTTCTGCAAATTCTTGCTGGCCAGATAGACGCAGACAGCGGGAATGTCGCGGTGCGGAAACGCGCCCGGCTCAGCTATGTCTTGCAGGATTCGCAGTTCGCTTCGAAGGTGACTGTTCGCGCAGTGGTCAATGCTGCGCTCGAACGGGGTGCCGTCATCGAATCTGAACGAGGTACTCGCGTTGCTGAAACACTAGGACGAGCCGGGTTCGAGGATCTCGATGCCGAAGCGAATTCGCTCTCTGGCGGCTGGCGCAAAAGGCTCGCTATTGTTGAGGCTCTTGTGCAAGGGCCGGATGTTCTGTTGCTCGACGAACCCACGAACCATCTTGACCTTGGCGGAATTCAGTGGCTCGAAGAAGTTCTGCAGGACGCTTCTTTCGCTTGTGTCGTGGTGAGTCACGATCGCTATTTCCTGGAAAATATTGCGACCGAAATGGCTGAACTCGACCGTGCTTATCCGGATGGCATGCTGCGGGTGAAAGGGAACTACAGCAAGTTTCTGGAAAAGAAGGACGAATTTCTGGCGGCACAGGCGAAACATCAGGACGCGCTTGCAAACCGGGTTCGAACCGAAATCGAATGGCTGCGACGCGGACCGAAAGCTCGGGCGACCAAAGCCAAAGCCCGAATCAATAAAGCCAATGAATTGATCGGTGAGTTGGCGGACTTGAATTCGAGAACGCGTACCGCGACTGCGAACATCGATTTTTCCGCTACAGAACGGCAAACCAAGCGATTGATCGAAATCGATGGCGTGAGCTATGAGATTGATGGACGCACGCTTTTCTCAAACCTAAATTTCGCGATCACTGCCGGGATGCGGGTTGGGCTTGTCGGTCCGAATGGAAGCGGAAAGACAACGCTGCTTCGCTTGTTGCGAGGTGAGTATTCTCCCGACACCGGAAAAATAAACTGCGCTCCAACTTTGCGGATTGTGTATTTTGATCAGAACCGCAAACTTGACGAGAACGCTACGTTAAGGCGTGCGTTGGCTCCAGACAGCGACTCTGTCGTCTATCAGGACCGGGTTGTGCACGTCGCTTCCTGGGCTGCAAGATTTCTTTTTACTGGCGAACAGCTTAATCAGCCGGTGAGCCGTCTCTCCGGCGGAGAGCGTGCTCGGGTGCTGATCGCGCAGCTTATGCTTCAACCTGCCGACGTCCTGTTACTGGACGAGCCCACGAATGATCTCGATATTCCCACGCTGGAAATTTTGGAAGAGAGCCTGCTCGAATACCCCGGCGCGTTGGTGCTCGTGACGCACGATCGTTATCTTCTGGATCGTGTATCGACCATCGTATTAGGGCTCGACGGAGCAGGTGGAATAGACACCTTCGCCGACTACTCGCAATGGGAAGCGTGGCAGCGGGAATCGAAGCAGCCCACGAAAGCTACACTACGAGGAGTCGATAGCCCAAGAGCTCCGTCTCCCTTAGCCACGAGCAAGAAAAAACTTTCCTATATCGAGGCACGCGAAGCCTCGACCATTGAAGAGCGAATTGCGGAAGCTGAGCGGCAGCTCGATATAAAGCGCACGGTACTTGAGGACCCTGCAATAGTTAGCGATGCCGAGCGTTTGGTAAGCGCGCACGCAGACACTGAAATCGCAGAGAAGACGGTAGATCAGCTCTATGCGCGTTGGGCGGAGCTGGAAGAAAAGCAACGATAGGATATTCGAAATTATAAATTGCTACACAGAGCCGCTCCGCCTGCAATTCCAGCGTCCGCGCCATACCGAGCTTTGAGGATTGGAATTTCCTGACAACGAGAGTTAATGCAATAGCCGGGAAGACGACCGCGAATCTCATCGAACAACGGCCCCAGCATCGTAGCAGCGCCACCGCCAATGATGATCACGTCGGGTTCGAGTAAATCAATGGTGTTGCCGATCCACACGGAGAGGAAATCGATCGTTTCAAGCAAAATTGCTTTTGCCGTTGGATCACCGTCAGCATAGGCCGAGCCTACCATCTCGTTGGTCACAGCTTCAATATCGCCATGAGCAAGTTCGAGAATTGCCGAGTCTTTCCCTGAATCGGTGCGCAGATGATGTGCGTGCTCTTTTAGCAATGGCAGGACCAGCCGCATAAACTTCAATGCACCCCGGCTTGCCGCACCCACAGCGAGGTCCGCGGTAGTCGATACTCACATGGCCGCCTTCCCCCGCGGCGCCGGTTCTTCCATGATGAATCTTGCCCTCTAGAATAATTCCGGTCCCAATGCCCGTCCCAATGGTCGCGTAGAAGATATTCTTGTAACTTCGTCCCGCACCCCATCGACTCTCAGCCAGGGCAGCGGCATTCGCGTCGTTATCAACTTTGATGGGAGTCGCATACTTCTTCGCAATTTCAGAACTTAGGGGGAAATTTCGCCAGCAAGGCAGATTGGGAGGATTCACAATGACGCCGGTATTCGGATCCAATGGTCCCGGCGCACAGATTCCTATACCAGCGATTGACGCGTGATCCTTTACAGCAGCATATAGAGAATCAATCGCGGAGAGTACAGCTGCCAGTGCGACTTCGGGGCTTTCCCGCGAAATCATTGGGACGCGAATCTGATTTCTAATCTCTCCATCAGAGGTGACAATACCAGCCGCTATCTTGGTGCCACCGATATCGACGCCAATCAAAAGACTTTCTGGCATCCGCTTATTGTTCCTGCTGCAAATAATGTTTTTCAGATAAGCTGCGCAATCTTTCCGCCGCTGTCTCCGGTGTTATGTCGCGTTGAGGAGAGGCAAGCAACTCGTAACCCACCATGAACTTTCTCACGGTCGCCGAGCGCAACAGAGGAGGAAAAAAATGCGCGTGAAAATGCCATTCCGAATGGGGGCCGTCCGTTGGTCGCTGATGAAATCCCATCGAATAGGGAAAAGAAATTTGAAACAGATTGTCATAACGCGTAGTCAGACGTTTCAGGATTTCTGCCAGTCCGTCGCGTTCGTTATTACTCAGCGCGGCGATGTCCGCCATATGCCGTTTGCTTGTTAACAATATTTCAAATGGCCAGATCGCCCAGAAGGGCACCACGGCAAAAAAGTGTTCATTCTCGCAAACTAGACGGCTGCCGGACGATTGTTCGAGGCGAACATAATCGCATAGCAGGCAGCTCCCATGTTTTTGTCGGTAGTCTTCAAACGAAGCTTGTTCCGTCAGCGGATAGTTAGGAATACTTGCGCTCGCCCATATTTGGCAATGAGGATGAGGATTGCTGCATCCCATCATCTCGCCGCGATTTTCGAAGATCTGCACATAATTCACATTTGGCCGAGCGCCTAATTCGACATATTCATCGGACCAGCCGTCCACCAGTCGACGGATATCGCGCTGCTCCATTTGCGGGATCGTCAGATCGTGGCGGGGCGAGAAGCACATTACCCGGCAGACGCCAGTTTCACTCTCGGCCAGCAGCAATCCTTTTTCGTCATATCCCCCTGGCGGAGTGTTAGACAGCAGGGAAGGGTAGTCGTTATCAAAAGCAAAAATTCCGTCGTATGACGGATTGCGGCTGCCTGCAGCTCTCACATTTCCCGGACACATGTAGCAGGTTGGATCGTAAGCGGGACGCGCTTCTACCGAAACCTTCTCCCTTTGTCCTTGCCATGGACGCTGGGTTCTGTGAGGTGAAACTAGTATCCATTCGCGCGTCAGCGGATTAAATCGGCGATGTGGATTCTGCTGCAGATCAAAGTTAAGCATTTATTTTTTCAACGAAAGATCTTCTGACTCGCTAGTTACTGAATTTCCTGCGCACCTGCTGCGGCGCGAGATACGTAAATCTCGGGAACCTGACCCGCCTTATTGCGATATCCCTCGCGTACGTTATGAGAGAACTGCTCTACCTTATCGGAATACACAAGATTTACGGTGCACCCACCAAATCCGCCGCCCGTCATGCGTGCCCCGATCACGCCATCTTCTACGCACGCGAGTTCAACCATCCAATCCAATTCTTTGCAGCTGACTTCAAAGTCATCACGAAGGCTACGATGAGACTCAGCCATGAGTCGTCCGAATTTGGAGAAGTCACTCGCTTCCAGACTGTCGGCCGCCTGGCGCACCCGCTCATTTTCCGTGACAATATGCAAGCAACGGCGATAAATGAGATCCGGTAACTCGTGAGCATGCTGTTGCAGTTGCTCCGGGACAAACATCGCGCAGAGCAGTTATTCCGGGCAAAGTCTTTGAGAGCAGGCGGACGCCTTCTTCGCACTCGGCACGCCGCTTGTTGTACTCGCCCCCTGCTACTTGATGCCGCACCATCGTGTTGCACGCCACCAGACTGATATCCGGAGCGAGCGGCAGAACCGTGTAGTCAAGCGACCGGCAATCGAGCATCAACGCGTGATCTGCTTTTCCATTACAGGAAATAAACTGATCCATGATGCCGCAGCGCGCTCCCACAAAGTCATTTTCCGCGTGTTGACAGAGTCGTGCGAGCTCGGCGGGATTGATAGAAAGGTCCGAAACTGCCAGAAGGGCAGTGCCAACAGCTACTTCGAGAGAGGCTGAAGAGCTCAGTCCCGATCCAACGGGCACGTTGCCTTTAATCAATAGATTCGCGCCAGTCAGCCGATGCCCTGCCTCTTCTAGCTTTAGCGCAACTCCGCGAATATAGTCGCTCCAGTGCTGCTTGGCGGGAGAGTGATCGTCGAGCGATGCCTCGACTGCCTCATCAAAACTCTCTGAGTAAAGCACCAGTTTGCGATCGCTCCGCGGCGCAGTAGCCACCCAAGTATAAAAATCGATCGCGGCGGGAAGCACAAATCCATCGTTGTAGTCCGTGTGCTCGCCAATCAAGTTGATTCTGCCCGGAGCACGAAAAGTTCGCGCGTCAGATCCATAGCGATCGCGAAACTTCTGCAGAATTGTGCCCTGTTCGCCCATTAACTTTCTTCAATTGTGGTACTTAAGTTTTACCAGAAGACGAAGGTTGAATGTGCACACCGCAAGGAAAATACCAAGAGGAAGAAATGAAGCGGCTAAGACGAGACAAGACACTACAAGACAGTACAAGAAGCGGCGGGCCTAATCTCTTAGCGGAACCATGGTCTGGTCGCCCTGGCAAAATGTCGCGACCTTCTGCAATCCGCCTTGCGGTTGAGGGACCATCATGACTGGTCCAAAGCAAAAAACAGCGTGCCCGGTCTGGGCGAAATACCAGGTGCCGCCCTTGCGGCTTAGATGGACAACCCTCGCTTCAACCGGAGAGCGCGGAGCCGGAGGCATCACTCGAGCACCGGGGAGAGACAACAACAAAAGTATGCTCACTAAACCATTCATAGCCACCTACCTGCCTATCTATGTTCATGAGCCTGTAGTCATGAATCCTGCCAACCCGACCACTTAAATATGAACGACATTCCTTCGCGAATCGGGCGCGTCGGAATCCATCGTCGGAGGCTTCTGTGGAACCACTTTGCGAACCTTGCCAGTGTTATGAGTCTTCGCGCTACCTTGCTGCGTTACCTGAGAAGACGGAGTCTGAACTGATTGAGACTGGGTTGGTTGACCTTGATTCGCCTCAGTTTGGTTTGATTGAGATTCAGACGACGGAGCCTGTGCCTGGGAAGACGGGGCTTGTCCATGGGCCTGCTTATGTGCGCGAGCCTCGCTTTGTTTTTGAATCAGGGTCTTTTTCATTGCGTTTAATTGCGCGCTATCGCTAAAGATCTCGCGAATTAAGCCGCGTTGCGAGTCGATCGTTCGTCCCTGTTCCACGACCAATAGGGTCAACAGACCATAGGAAATCAGGAAAAGTACGACCAGAACCGGCAACATGACTCGTTTGCGTTGCGGTATAGCGATTGGGGCGTCCATCACTACTTCCACCAAAGTGCACCTCGATCTGCCACAAGCGGCAGGCAGGCTGACAAATGCAGTTTGGACACCAGCGGAGAGGAAGGTCGTAAGTAGTTGAATAGGAATCGCTTAGGCCCGATTTTGCGTTGGCGTTACGGTGGGGAAAACGGCAACTCGGTGCACACTATGGGTAATCAGGGTGGTGTTACGACGGTGACTTGCGCCCGGTTTTTTGAAGTCAGTGTAGAGACGGGCGTCCCCGCCCGTCCGCGATGATCCCAGCCAGGGGCTACTTCCCGCTCATTACCAGCTTCGCAATTGTGGCCAACTGCATGTTCGAGGTGCCTTCGTAGATCTTGCCGATCTTCGAATCGCGCCAGTACTTCTCTACCGGATAATCCTTGGTAAATCCGTATCCGCCATAAATTTCAATTGCCAGCGATGTCACGCGCTCGGCGACCTGCGAGCAGAATAGCTTGGTCATCGCGGCTTCTTTGACGAACGGAATGCCAGCGTCTTTCATGCGAGCGGCGTTATAGACCATCAGCCGTGCCGCTTCGATTTCCGTTGCCATCTGCGCGATTTGAAATTGGATGCCCTGGAACTCGGACAGGCTCTTCCCGAACTGTTTGCGCTCCTGCGCGTATCTCGCGGCATATTCCCACGCGCCCCGGGCTACGCCCATCATCTGCGCTCCAATGCCGATTCGTCCTTCGTTCAGAGTTTCGATGGCGATCTTGTAGCCTTTGCCAACTTCGCCCACGACGTTTTCTTTGGGCACGCGGCAGTCTTCGAGAATCAATTCGCAAGTGGACGAGGCGCGAATGCCCAGCTTGTCTTCTTTCTTGCCGACAGTGAACCCCGGAATATTCTTTTTCGATGATGAAAGCCGTGATGCCCTTGTATCCTGCTGACGGATCAACCGTGGCGAATAGTATGAAGATGCCTGCTTCTTTGCCGTTCGTGATCCAGAGCTTGCGGCCATTCAGGACGTAGTCGCTGCCTTTGAGTTCGGCTTTGGTTTGCAACGCGAATGCGTCCGATCCGGAGCCAGCTTCGCTCAGCGCGTAGGCGCCGCACGGTGTCCGCGGCCATTCGCGGCAAGTAGCGTTTCTTCTGTTCCGGAGTGGTCCAGCGCAATAATGCGTTGTTGACCAGCGTGTTCTGCACGTCGACCACGACGCCAGCCGAAGCATCGACTCGCGACATTTCCTCCACGGCAAGGATGGCTTCGAAGAACTTCGCTCCGCCCCCGCCGTATTGCTCTGGGATTTCGATGCCCATCAGCCCGAGCTGGAAAAATTGCTGGATCAGCTCTTTGTCGAAGACGCCCTTTTCGTCCATCTCTTTGACCAGAGGACGGATTTTGTCGTCGGCAAATTGCCGGATGTTATCGCGAAAGAGAATCTCGTCATCGGTAAGGGAAGTGAGAGGAGTAGGCGAAGGAATTTGCAGAGTAGTGTCAGACATAAGAAAGCCTTGCAATCAAAATGCGAACTAAGAATTTTAGCACCGGAAGACGCGGACCAGGGGGTTGCCGAAGACTACTTGTCATAGCTCTCGGGACAGGGCAGAGTCGCATTAGCAGTTCCCGATTCCAGGTTGTTCATCAATGCCGATTTCGCGAGTGCGCCTTTGTGATAATGCTTCCATTGCCATTGACCGTAGCCGTTCGCTAGATAAAACTGTTCTTCGTCAGTGCACTGCTGATAATTGCTATTGCAGTTGTAGCGATAATGCAGAACCCGCGTCCAAACCTGTCCTATGTTCCCGCCTGTCTCCATCAGCACGGGAGCGTCGAGGTCATTGACAGCGGTTCCCAAGCTGCTTGTCTTATAGGGACGGCAAGAAGCGAAATAATGAAAATGGGTGTCTGTCACTTTTGATTTCTGGGCCAGACTTGCCTGGCGTTACGCACCGCGCGGAAATAGGCAAATCGTGAACGAACCGTTTGAAGGTGGTATTGTCACCCCAAACCAGCTCCGTGGAACGCATGTAGACGAAGTTGTGATCAAAGGCCTTTACATCGAATCCATGCGCCTGCGGACTTTTGAGCCAAAACCAATAACCTTGTCGGGCAAAGTCCTGATCGGGGAATACTTCGGTGTAGATGGAGTTTGGCTGTCCTGCCATGAATTGAGTGGATCGAGTCTGCCCGCCCATCGCGAAATATTTCATCACATCCACTTCGCCAGCGGGGCAACTGAAATTGGTGACTGGAGCCTCTTGTGCCCCCAAAGTTGCCGTGAAAAATAAGAGAATAGCGAGTGGTTTCATGGGCTTTGCCTCCAAGGAAGGTTGTACAGAGTTGCAACCCCGGCTTGTTCGTGAAGTTGCTCTGGATTTCATGCTTGTCATCCTGAGTGCAGCCAAGCTATTCGTTTACGAATGGCTTGCGGAGTCGAAGGATCCCTATCTCATCCTTGCTGAAAGGTTTCGATCTTGATTTCGTTATGTGGGAAGAGCGGCACTTCCAGCGCCGCGTAAACTTCTCGCAAAGAGAAACGCGGCCCTGAAGGGCCGCTCTTCCACCAGTCTTAATTTTCAAATTGAAGAAATCTAATTCTTTTTCCCGCCCTGCACCAGCTTCAATCCATCGGCCTGCATGATCCGCTGAATCTGACTTCTGGCATGGACAGACCATGGTCCCGCAGTATCCAGCTTCACGTAAGCTCGCCAGTGGGCCAGGGCTTTTCGCGGTTCTTTGATCTTCTCGAACGCGAGCGCCAGGTTGTAGTGTGCGTCGGCATAGGTAGGTGCGAGTTGCAGTGAGGTGGTGTAGGTTTGAATGGCTTCGGCCACGCGTCCGGTTTCATCGAGCACATTGCCCAGATCAAAATAGGCAAGCGCATATCGCGGATCAATCGCAATCGCCGCGCGATAATGCTCTTCGGCTGCCGTGTAATCCTGCCGGTTGTAATAGAGGGTCCCTAAATTAATGTGTGCCGCAGCGTGTTCGGGATCGAGATCTAAAACCCTCTCGTATGTGGCAATGGCCTGAGTCTGATTATTCGGATCCTCTTCCAACGCGATGCCATGAGCGAAAAGTTCATTGACATCGCTAGGTGGAACCTGAGGCTTAATAGGAGCTGCCGGTGCGCTGGTCACAACCAGCTTTTGTCCCGGATCGAAGTCGAATAGGAACTGGCCTGCGATGGGCTCAAGCACTCTGCCTTCGTGCCGAAAAGCTATCCGATGACCCGAACTGAAAGCGCCAGCCTCGAGCAGAGGGCTTTCCATGCCCGCGACCCGCTTCTGCATAGCCTCAAGCGACTTGCGAATAACCGCTGGACGCACCTTTTGCGCGCTGAGATCCCGCACTTTCTTGATTTGCAGCAGATCGGAGAAAGAATAGCTGTCGCCGGAGGCTACCAGTCCAGCCTTCTCCCACGCGGCCAGTTGGCGAGCCGTCACCCGGAGAATGCGAAGCACATCGATTCGACTGTATCGATACACGGTTAAAGAAAAAAACTACAAAACTACTTACGCGTATTATGCGGAAATTCGCGCCAGCTCGCAAGTGGAAAACTTGGCTAAGGGAATCTGGGTCAGCAACTTGCAGCGCTTTTGGTGCAGAACTTTGCGGCTTCCGTTTGAAGCGGACTAAAAGAATTCACCCATATCGGGCGCGCTGGCCGCCGCTCCGGGAAAAGTAGAAACTCCCAAAGCCGTGAGCAACTCGCGCAATGTGCTCTGATGTTGATAGACAGTTGTGGATTGATATGCTTTCTTGCCCAAGGGGACTTACACAACGGCTACAACGTGTCCTCCGCCATTCTGCGTGTCCGAAGTTTCTGCCTCATCAAACACGATGATCAGAAGCCCGTCTTTCTGAAACAGAGAACTGGAGATCAGCGGATCGATATTATTCTTCAGCCACAAATCAGCCCCGGCGAGGGTTCCATCATGCGCGTCATTCAACAGGTTGGGAACGATGAACGAAAACTGCGGCAGCGCGCTCGACGCCAGATCGGAAGGGAACTGGCTGAAAGGAACAAGATTGTTCGCTTCGCTGGTGCCAATCACATTAGAAAAATATGAGAACGGATTATGCCGTCTCGCATATGGATATTGATCGCCACCCGTGTACCCAATGGACGGCAAGCTCTCCGCATACGACTTCCACGTCTTACCCGCTTTCACCAGTTCGCCAACGATGTTGTCGTCAGTAATAAGGCCGGAAAAGCCGTCGTCGTTGGTCTCGATCTTTCCCGTAGTAAGCATGAAATAGTTGCCGATCGAAGGATGAGTGTTGGCGTAATATTGCGTGGCGAGACCGTACTGAGAAGCCAGGCCGCTGAGATAAGGCATGGCCGAAGTTCCAATAATGTCAGAGTAGCCGTGATTTTCTTCAACCAGAAGAAAAACATGTCCGATGCTTGGTGGATTGCCGCCACCTCCGCCTGAACCGCCGCCGGTTCCGCTACTTGAAGTTCCTCCGCCGCAACTGGCCAATGTCATCATTGAAAGACAGATCATGGAGGCAAAGAAGTAGCGAAATAATTTGAGCGCATACAATTGGGAGATGGGAAGCAAGCCCTAGTTCGATGTGAAACAGAGTCCGGCTGTTTCCTTGGAATTCGAGAAAACGGCACCACAGAACAGGGAACCGGAGAAAGGTTCACCACTCCGCCAGCTCACGAAGCCGCCGGCAGAACGATCGTCCTGGGTCCTGTGAGTAGCCCGCGACACTTAATTCAACTACTCAAGTGTTCATCGATGCTCAACTTACGGTTTGTATTTGGTTTCGTTCGACACGCGCATGGCGATCTTCTCGGCATCGCTACAACACGCTCCACCTTAGCTGACAGTATCCACCCTCAACCCTGAAGACAAGCTGAATGATGACACGCGATGAGGTTCTTGGGCGCGATGTTTCTGAGAAGTTCGCCGATCGAATGTGTTGAACTCAATGAGCAGGGAAGAGATGGCGCTTCTCAGCGTAGCAACATGAAAAGCCGGGGCGCAAATCCCACGCATTGCACCCCGGAACCATCAGCCAGGAGACCAGCTGCGGTTAAAGTTTTGTCTATGATCGGCATGGCCCATACCGCAAAGAATGTATGAGCCAGCGACCGTTTGCCAGATTGGCTTCTACTTGCCGGTTCCACTGAGCTGTACAATCTGGGTGCCTACCGCGTCTTTGATATTCAAAGTTGCGGAACGCGCGCCCGTGACCGTAGGTTTGAACGTCACTGTAATCGTGCAGTCCCAACCCGCCTTACGGCTTGTCGAGCATTTCGAGCTCTCGCTGAAGTCGCCCGCGTCTGCACCGCCTAGTGTGATACCGCTGATCGCTAGTGACGTGCTCTGGTCGTTGGTGAGAATCACGGTCTCAGCTTTCTTCGCGCCCACAGTGACTGAACCATAGTTCACGTTGAGAGGCGAAATGCTCACGGGCTGCGTGCTGTTCAGCATCACGGAAATGAAGGTGGGATTGAAGCCGCCACTGTTGAGGAGCGCAACGTCCGGCATGCCGTCGCCGTTGAAATCGGCAACTGCGGCGCTGAGGTTGCTGTTGCCAGGGTAAGCAGTCTGTAGGCTGGTGAATGTGCCATCGCCATTGCCCTGGAGTACGACGGGCCCGGTGGGAATGCTCCCATAGCCGGGAATGACTACATCCAGTTTCCCGTCTCCGTTGAGGTCGGCCACAACTGGAATTTGTGGTGCCAAGGGGGACAAGCAGTTGAGCGCGCCAGTCGCGAACGTGCCGTTGCCATTCCCTTTAAGGAAGGCGTAGCCACGGTCGTTATTGGTGCAGCCGTTTGTCGTGGTGGTGACCAGCAAGTCCGCTTTTCCGTCCTTGTTGAAATCGGCGGCGGCCAGCGTGACCGGATAATAGGGTGTTGGGATCTGGATGGGCGCGCCAAACGTGCCATTGCCGTTGCCCAGCAGCACGTAAACCGCCGCCGTAGGATTAACGGGAGCCGTCACCGCGATGTCCATCTTGCCGTCGCCGTTGAAGTCGGCGAAGGTCAGAGAGATGCCGTGATTGAGGATCGAGGTAAGGCCGGTGTTCAATGTGCCGGCACTGTAGGTGCCATTGCCCTTGTTAAGCAACACACTGATGGAGCTGTCGGCGTTTCCAGTGACGATGTCGAGCTTGCCATCGCCGTTGACGTCGATCAGATAAACAGTCTGCTCCTGCGCCGTGGAGCCGGTGGGATAGTAAACAGCCTTTTTGAATTTTCCCGTCCCCAAGCCTTCCAACACGGCAACGGTGTTGTTCTGACAACCCGCGAAGGTGGCGTCCTGAAGCGTGGCAACCATATCGGCTTTGCCGTCGCCATTCACATCGCCGGTGGCAAGCCACGTGACGGCGTTGTTCGCGCAAGTACCGGCGATGACCAGCGACGTCGTTCCCAGCGCGCCGTGCGAACTGCCCAGGTTAATCCCGATATCTCCGTTGACTTTTCCAACTACCGCGGTATCGGCAAACCCGTCGCCGTTAAAATCAGCGGTCGCGATTACGAAGTTATATGCACTTAGGTTCCCGACCGAGGCGTAAAGCTGGTTGGTCTGGAAACTTCCATCTCCGCGGCCGAGCGACACGGTGTTGGTATTTAAGCCGTTGGTATCCAGCAGGTCGAGCGTGCCGTCACCATTGAAATCGCCGACAGCGACTACATAATTACCGCCGTTAGTCTGAGCTTGGAGCGGATACGCGGGTCCGGCGGTGAAGGTGCCCTTGCCGGTCCCGTAGAACGTGAAGACATCTCCAAGCCCGTCGGGGATGACGATATCCAGCTTCTTGTCATTGTTGATATCGGCAAGCACGACGTTGTTCGTTGCGTAAATGGGAACGCTACCGACAGTTCCTTTGACTGCGAAGGTGCCGTTGCCCTGGTTCAGATAGACAATGGCACTGACACTACTGCCCGTGATGATCACATCTGGTTTTTTGTCGCCGTTCACGTCGCCGATAGCGATGCTATTGGCGGCAAGAACGCCTGAGATTCCGACTGGATAGTAGGTAGGTGTTCCAAATGTACCGTTGCCGTTGTTCAGCAGAATGCTCATCCCGCCACCCGTTGTAGCGTTTGTATTGAGAGCGAGATCGGGCTTGCCATCGCCATTCAGATCGCCGACCGCCAGTCCGCCACAGTTTATGATGCTACCGCCGCAAACTGTGGTGTAGGCCACCGGGGCCCGAAGAGTGCCATCCCCGTTGCCCAGGAAAACAAACACGCCGTTGTCCGGAGTCATAGCGACCAGATCGAGCTTGCCGTCGCCGTTTACGTCGCTCGCCACAATGCTGTTCGGACCAGGACTGAAATTGCCGCTGTTGGGTGCGGAATACGTACCGTTGTATGTGAGGCTTCCGGTGCCATTGCCCAGGAAGATGTGAACTTCGAAGTTGCCCGTGGTCTGGCTGTACGTCCATAAGGCAACATCGGGCAGGTGGTCGCCATTAAAGTCGCCAACGGCGAGGGCGAAGTACGTGTTGATGCCGTTCGCTAGATTGAGCGAGATGGGAGTTTGGAATGTGCCGTCTCCTTTGCCCAACATTACGTTGAGATTGGAACCGTAATCGATGTTGACGACATCGAGCTTGCCGTCTCCGTTGAAGTCTCCGGTGGCGACGGACACGGCGGACGCGGCACAGGTTGCGCAGCCGGTTGCGAAGGTTGTGGGCGCGGGAAAGGTGACGGGAAAGGTTTGGGCCGACGCAGGAGCCACCGCTCCAGCGCTCATAACCATAACAGCGAACGCGGTGAGCCACATTGCAATTGTGCCCGAGCGGCTTTGCCGATAATTCGACTTCATTTGTGTTGTCTCCTGAGAGTGGGTTGCGGTTAAGTCTTTTCTTCGAGGGGGACTTGCTTGCACATCTTCGGCGACTCTCGCCTGAAAAAGCTTCGCGGTCAAGAGTCTGAAGATAGCGGGAGGCTGGTGCGTATCTGGCGAGATAAAACATCCATTTGCAAGCGTTTAAGCGAACTCATAGCCTGGCGAGAAGTTGACTCTGTGGAGCCTAAGATTGGCGTTTCTCCATGTTGGATACAGTGGTAGACTGCAAACTCCCCCGCTGACCATTCTGATGGACTCTACACAAGTGCCTTCGGCTCTCGTTCGCTTCGGTGTGTTCGAGGCCGATCTTCGCGCGGGCGAACTTCGGCGGAACGGCTCTCGGGTCCGTCTTCAGGATCTACCCTTCCGGGCGCTGACGCTGTTACTGAGCCGTCCCGGTGAAGTGATCACCCGCGAGGAGTTTCGTCAGGCACTCTGGCCCCCCAACGTCTTTGTGGATTTTGAACAGGGAATCAGCAGTGCCGTCATGCGCCTGCGCGACGCCTTGAACGACTCAGCCGACAATCCAATTTTTATCGAGACCATTGAGCGCCGCGGCTACCGTTGGATCGGCCCCATCCATCCACCGGGACCTGTCTCGGAAGAATCGCAAGAAGACGAATCGCAAGAAAAAGAATCGCTGGAAAAACCAACGACGCCAGTGGAGGTGCTGCTGCCGTCAGGGCCCTCTCCGTGGTGGAAGGTAATTTATGCGCTACCAGTGCTGGCGATGATTTTCGTCGTGTGGATCTTCCGTTCCGGCCATCGCGACGCTCAAGCGAACGCAATACCCACTGCGGCCGGCGCCCGAAATCTGCATCAACCCGCTAATCGCGAAGCCGAAGATCTCTACCTCAAGGGCCGGTTCTACTGGAACAAGCGCACTCCTGAGAGCCTGAATCAGGCACTGGATGCCTTCAACCAGGCGATTGCGCACGACCCCAATTATTCCGACGCCTACGTGGGGCTTGCGGACTGCTACAACTTGCTGCGGGAGTTCTCCGCGATGCCCGCGAATGAGGCTTATTTCAAAGCGTTTGCGGCGGCGAAGAAGGCAGTTGAGTTGGACCCGCAATCTTCTGAAGGACATGCCTCGCTGGCGTTTGTGACTTTTTTTGGAATGTGGGACTCTGCCGATGCTGAAAAGGAATTCCGCCGCGCCATCGAACTCGATCCGAATAACGTCAAGGCCCACCATTGGTACGCGACGTTTCTGCATGCCCTTGGTCGCCACGATCAAGCTCTGGCCGAGATTGAGCTTGCGCGAAAACTTACCCCGGACTCCCCCTCGATCCTCGCGGACAAGGGGGATTTGCTTTGGTCTGGGGGACATCACGAACAAGCGCTGCAATTGTTAAAACAACTCGAGGCGGCGGATCCAGATTTCCTTTCGCCTCATCGTTACTTGAGATTCGCTTATTTGGAAACTGGCGATTTTCCTAACTACATTCTGGAGTTGAAGAAAGACGCTCTGCTCACACGCGACGCGGCGCAATCATCCGTGGCTGACGCGGCGGCGAAGGGATTTGCCCAAGGTGGCGAACGCGCCTTGTTCGAAGCGGAACTTGCGCAACAGAGGAAGCTGTATGAACAGAAGAAGTTGTCACCCTATTGGATGGCGCAGACCGAGGCTTGGCTTGGCAATCGGCGCGCAGCACTCAAATACTTGACCATCTGCGTGCAGTCGCATGATGACCTCATGCTGAATCTAAGCGTAGACCAGGGTTTCGCCGGCCTTCACGGTGATCCTGCGTACGAGCGACTGCTCGCAACGGTTGGCTTACCGCCGGCTAACTGAGCAACGCCAAAAACCAGAACGCGAATTATTTCTCTGCGATCCGGTATATCAAGTCGATTCTCGCTGCTAAAGAGATCCCCTTCCCACTTAGACAGTTCTACACTCGGCTTAGCTTTAGGCAAGTGACTGCTTACGATCCCGCCGCGCACAGCTCTCCCCGCCTACACCAGACACACTGTCCGGCCATCTTGTTCATGAGCGGAATATAGCCTAGTGAGTTCCGTTACTATTGGATCTCGTTAAATAATAATGCTGCAAGTAGCTATCTGCGTTTCATCATCATGCGACAGTGACGCGCGATCTGCTTTTCTTCTTGGGTAGGAACAATCTGAACCTTCTCTGCCGTGAGGCCAAGAAATTCGAGGCCATTCGTAGCTACCGACCGAATGTGGTCGCTATGTTCTCCGATGCCGCCGGTAAAGACCAGGAGGTCTACGCCGCTCAGCAGAGCAATGTATGCACCAATCACCTTGCGCACGGAGACGGCAAAGACATCCAGCGCAAGAGCAGCTTGTGGATCATTAGAGCGGGCGCGATCTTCTAAGGCTTTCACGTCACTCTCACCGGAAGAGAGAGCGAATAACCCACTCTGATGATTGAGCAACTCTTCGAGTTCGTCTGGGCTGAGCTTCTCATTGCGTAAAAGGTAAAGAAAGACGCCAGGGTCAAGATCTCCACAACGAGTACCCATGGGAATGCCTCCCGTCGGCGTGAGACCCATGGTGGTATCGATTGAAACTCCGTTGCGAATAGCGCAGAGACTAGCTCCATTGCCGAGGTGAGCGAAAATGGCTCGTCCTGGAAGCTCCGCACCAAAGCGATGAACTAACGATTCGTAAGAGAGACCATGGAATCCATAGCGGCGAATACCGGCATCGAAATAGCGCTGTGGGAGTGGCAGATGCGATGCTACTTCTGGAATGGTATTGTGAAAAGCATCGTCAAAGCAGGCATAGTGTGCCGCCGAAGGGAAAATCTTCTGCGCCAACGTGATGAGCGAGAGCGCCTGGGGGATATGTAGCGGAGCGAAGTGCCTAGCGGAATGTAGTTCGTTCAGCACCTGAGGCGTAATAAGTTGATGCCTGCGGAGCTTAGGGCCGCCATGCACAACGCGATGTCCTACTGCAGCAGGTGTGGTGTGAATATGCTTCCGGATGGCAGAAGCGATGGCCGTAAGTGCGTCGGTCTGCGATTCCAATATGTCATCGCGTTGCACGAGCGATATTCCATCGGTAGAACGTATATGCAAAGAGCCATTGCTACGACCAATTCCTTCCGCACTCCCAGTCAACAAAGACTCTTCGTCGCTACTATCTCGATAATAGACACCAACCTTCAGCGAGGACGAGCCGCTGTTAAGTACCAAAATTAATTTGTCTCTTGGGGAAAGGGCTTCCAATTGCTATCCCGGCCACTTCCAGTTGCGAATCTCTTCTTTGTCAATACCTTCGACGTGAGCGTAATTGATGCTGTCGATGATTTGACTTTTCAACCATTCTTTAACGTGCGCGCCAATCGGGCGCAGGCGTGGAACACGGTCAATGACATCGATAGCCAGGTTAAAGCGATCCACCTGGTTGATAATGGCGAGTTCGAGTGGCGTATTGATGTTGCCCTTTTCCTTATATCCGCGTACATGCATGTTGTCATGATTTTTGCGGCGGTAGCTGAGCTTGTGGATCAACGCAGCATAGGAATGGAAGTTAAATATAACAGGCTTATCAGTGGTGAAAAGCGAATCGAAGTCGCGGTCGGAGAGTCCATGTGGATGTTCCGTATCCGGCATGAGACGGAAGAGATCGACAACATTTACGAAACGAACCTTCAAATCAGGGAAGTGTTCTTTCAGAATCGAGACCGCGGCAAGTGATTCCATGGTTGCGATATCTCCGGCACATGCCATGACCACATCGGGATTTGCTCCATCATCCGTAGAAGCCCAATCCCAGATGCCGATCCCTTTTGTGCAGTGCGTTATAGCATCTTCCATGTTGAGATATTGCAGGTGATCTTGTTTGTCCGCGACAATGACGTTGACATAATCGCGGGAGCGCAAGCAGTGGTCCGTCACACTGAGCAGACAGTTCGCATCAGGCGGCAAATAGATACGGACTACATCAGGGCTCTTATTAGTGACTACGTCGAGAAACCCCGGATCTTGATGGGTGAAGCCGTTGTGGTCCTGCCGCCAAACAAGCGAAGTGATGAGGATGTTAATCGATGGTATCGGAGCACGCCAGGCTGAGTTCGTTCTTCGATTTCTCCAGCCATTTCGCATGCTGGTTGAACATCGAGTCAATGACATGAACAAAGGCCTCGTACGTTGAAAAGAACCCGTGCCGCCCTGTAAGGACGTAACCTTCAAACCATCCTTCGAGCGTGTGCTCGCTGAGCATCTCCATAACGCGTCCCGCGACATCCAGTTCTCCACCATCCGCGTCTTCCGGTTTGTATTCGGCGAGCCACGTCTTCTTCGAAGCAGCGTAGATCGCCGAGAGTCTGTTGGAAGCCGTCTCATCCGGACCGAACACTCGGAAGGAGTTCATGTTTCGCCGCATCACCTCGGCAAGAAAGTGTGCAAGCACGTCGGTTGGCGGAGCATAAATGACGCCCGGAGCTTTCATTTTGACGGCGTAGTCACGAAAGTCTGGCAGCTCGAGTTCTTTGCGCAGCAGACCACCGTTGGCGTGCGGGTTAGCAGAGATACGTCGCGTGCCGGAAGGCGGCAACTCTTGCAGCTCAGGGATAAGCGTTCCATTGCTGTCGAACAGCTCTTCTGGTTTGTAGCTGCGCATCCAATCTTCAACAATCTCGAGACTGCGCTTATTCGTGACCGGATCAAGCACGGGAACCTGGTGTGCACGCCAAAAATCCTCCACCTTATGGCCGTCTACTTCTTTTGGCCCGGTCCATCCTTTCGGAGAACGAAGCACGATCATGGGCCAGCGCGGACGTGTGGCGACGCGCGTCGAGCGGGCGTGTTGCTGGAGCGAACGAATTTCAAGAATGCATTGCTCCAGAGTCAACGCCATGTTCTGATGCATCGTGAGCGGGTCGTTACCTTCAACATAGTAAGGTTTGTGGCCGTAACCAGTGAGTAGCGCATCCAGCTCCTCGTGCGGGATGCGCGCGAGAATCGTAGGATTTGCGATCTTGTACCCGTTCAGATGCAACACCGGCAGGACTGCCCCATCACGAATCGGATTCAGGAATTTGTTCGAATGCCAGGAGGTCGCAAGTGGACCAGTTTCTGCTTCACCATCGCCCACCGCGACGGTAACAATGAGATCAGGATTGTCGAACGCTGCGCCGTAAGCATGAGATAGCGAGTATCCAAGCTCCCCGCCTTCGTGGATGGAACCAGGCGTTTCCGGCGTGCAGTGCGATCCTATTCCTCCAGGAAACGAGAACTGCCGGAAGAATTTAAGCATACCCGCTTCGTCGCGGCTTTTATCAGGATAAATTTCGGAGTAGTGGCCTTCGAGATAGCAGTTGGCAAGCGTGGCTGGCGCGCCATGACCAGGTCCCGAGATATAGATGATATTTAAGTCATACTTTTTGATGAGGCGGTTCAAATGGATCCAAATTAAAGATTGACCCGGATCTGACCCCCAATGCCCTAGCAGCCGGTTCTTAATATGCTCCGGTTTCAGAGGTTCGCGAAGCAGCGGATTAGCGCGAAGATAGATCATGCCCACAGACAAATAATTGCAGGCTCGCCAATAGGCGTCTATTTTTTTCAGTTCTTCGGAAGAGAGAGCTGTTGCCGATTCGATTGTACCGGGCATGGATGTGTTCTCCGGATAAGGCTTTGCCAAATGAAGGAGCGCAAACCACGATTGCTACTTCATCCTACACTTGGGGCTTTTCCGGAACATCTACTGCTTGTAAATTTTCTGCCGAGAAAGGAGCCACACAATCTTAGAACGTAAACGCGATGCCCCCGCGCACTGCTCTTGCCGACTGCACTAGATACACTGTCCGCCCGTCCTGTCCCATTACTGGAACGTATCCTTGAGCGAGCAGGTTTCTTACATCGAGTAGTGCATCCATGTGGCACGGCAGGAAGCCGGTGCCGGGAATGGGTTGTTTGAAGAAGACGTTCAAATAGGGATCCGTGCGACCCGCGGAAGCATTAAACATATCGACTGGTGTAAGCGCCTGCCCGTTGACCCAGCCATAAGAAGCGATCCAGCGAGTCTTTGCGCCCGGCACCCGGCCGCTGATTTTTCCTGAAAGACTCTGACGATTGCGAACTACTTCCGATGCGCGCGCATCCGCCAGACTTACGTCAGCTTTATCCAGATCAAGCACGCCGCCATAACTGTAATCAGCAGTCGCGGTTATATCCGTAGCCAGCTTGCGCTGCAGCACAATCCTCATACCATGCGTGTCCAGCTCTCGCCCTTGATAGGTAAACGTTCCGGAATAAACATCCGGCAGCGCCACTCCGCCATCGGACGAGAATTCCCCAACGCCCGTGAGCGCTGGATCCACTACGCGATCGGAATAAACTGCAAACTGTAAATTCGTATTCGGATCAAGCCGCCGCGAAACCGAAAGCTCGTGATGGTGAGCCCGCTCGATAGCGGGTGCATAGCCGGCGATGCTCACGCGAGGTTGAGCCTCGCTCAGATCAGCGGGAGAAGAATCAAAACCTTTTTCCAGGCGAGTGTCCGGTTCAGAAGTCGCATAGCTGTACGCGACAACAGTGTTCGGCGAAACGTGAAACGCAGCCGAACCAAAGGGCCGGAACGCGCTGACCCGTCCCATGAACTGAATGGTCTGCAACTCGCTTCCGAACTGCAATTCGAGTACGTCACCCAATGTGAAGTTGTCGGAGGCAGTGAGCGCCAGCGCCTGCAAATCAGCATCGCGTAACCCAACATCCGGGGACGCCATATGGCGAACTGTCAGTGCGATCTCAGGACTCGATCCATTGGCCAACTCACGCCTGTAAGAAGCCCGCAAAATAGTAGCGGGTGTGCTTGTGCCGTATCCCACATCCCCATGCAACGCAAGAGTTCCCGCCGAGAAAATTGATTTCTCGACTGAGAAGCCCGTGCTCATATCAGAGGTGGTACCAAAGCCTTCGGAAGGCGATCCGGCCAGGAACGATAAAGTTCCCGTCATATCGTGAAAGGCATTACTCGCTTTAGCTGAATTCGTCCGGCTTAAAGCAGGAGTATTCGCCAGCCGCAAAATAGGACGATTCCCCGCGGATCGAAGCACCCACTTCCAATCATCCGGATCATCCGTCCCACGTGCGGGCACCAGTTGCACCGCGTCGAAAAGAGTGTTCAGCGTCACGTTCAGTGACAAACTGGATCCGGCATGCAATCCGATTTTCTCTTTCAAGGCAGGAAGAAACGAAGGAGCAGAAACTTTAATGTTGTAAGACCCGGGCAGCAAACTGTTGGCAGAGTAGAAACCGTTCTCGTCCGTAAACACCCGCAGACTGCTTACGGCGGAACCCAGCACTTCCACCAGCGCCCCCATCTGCGGAACGCCATTGCTGCTGCGAACATATCCTGAAATTGAGCCCTGCTTGCTAGAGGAGAGACTTGCGGAAATTAAGCCCGGAGCCGAAGCTCCTTCGCCAGCCCACACCGGAAGCGCCAGGCCGAACGCCAGCATAAAACAGCCGAGCTTATCGATCCTAGTCAATCGCCACCACCCTGTGGAAGTCCAAACCTCCGGTTACTCCACGGCAAAGGTTGCCGAAGGATCCACCGTCTGCTTGGAAACACTGTCGTTTACCTTGATTTGAATGCGGTAAACTCCAGGCAATAGATTGGCGGCAGCAAGAGTTTTTTGCAGGGTCACTTGGTCGCCAACATTTCCCATCTTCTCGGTCGATTCTACGGAGTGAATGACCGCCTTATTTGTCGCCGTGTTGACTATATCGTACTCGAACGTGGCGGAAGGTTTATGCGTTTTTTCGTCCACGCCCAGGTTATAAACTTGCATCCAGAAATTCACCTTCTGGTTCTTCTTGAAGGCCGATGGCTTGCCGTCCGCCGCCGAGACACGCGGACGCACTTTCGTTTGTCCGATCACAAACATTCCCGTGCCCACGTTCTTCGCCGGCACCGGTTCCATCGCATCCGCCACAATCAGCGACGAAGATGATAACCGGTCATCCGCAAAGTCCGGAACCTGCAAGCTTCGGCTATAAGTTCCAACCCGGTCGCCATTCACGTCCTTAACAACGACATCGATCTTGTAGTGACCGGGACGCAGAGGAACAGCCTTCCAATAAAGCTGCGAACTTTCAGTCGACTTTCGGCAATAGTTCGGCGGGAACGTCAGCTTGTACAGTGTCTTCAAAAGTCTGCGCTGTTCGTCCCGATAAAGTGGTGATCCGTCCGAAGATGTTAACCACGCCGCGCTGCACTCCATCTTTATTATTGAAAGTAATGTCGCGATTCTTGATCTGAATCGTCACCGGAACCAGAACCGTGTCCCCGGTTACTTTCACAAAGTCGGAGCGAACATCGAACGGCATCGGATTGTAGATAATCTTGTGGCCGACAACCTCTTCCAGATCTTTGAACTTAACCGGAGGAGGAGCATTCAATTTGGCGAATTGTTCAAGCCGATCAAACTGCTTGCTCTGCAAGTTTTGCGTGCCTGGCCCAGCGCCTAACGTTTCCAGTCCGCCATTCATGCGGCTCGCCTTGGTCGACATCCCCATCTGCTCGTATAAAGTTAAGCCAGCATTCGGAGTGTGCGCGAGAGCATCTTTCTCTCCGCGATCGATAGTCATGTGATAGTCGCCGCACATGCACGTATCGACAAATTCAATAATGACTTCCTGCCCAATTCCTTCGAGATAGCGATACCGCCAGTCTTCAAAAGGAAAGGTAGAAGTCTCGCCGCCGCCCTCTTCCATCGGCCGCTCATAAGTCCCGCCCGAAGGATGAGACTCAACCTCATCAGCCGCCCCGTACATCACATAAATGCGGCCTCGGTCGGTTTTCCAGCCGGGGATTCCGGCTGCGAAGTGCTCGTTCGCGTAGGCCATCCTGCGGTAATGCTCTTCTTTGAATTCGTTTTCTTCTGTGTCCGGGGTGGGGTCGCGGCGCTGCCAGAAGGCTTCGATAAATTGATCGCGCTCTTCGTCGTTCGAGAGCTGCTTGAATGCCTGGCGCTCTTGATCGGTGATGATCCAGCGAACGTCTTCGTCCAACCACTTCTTATAGGACTTGCCCAATTCCTGCTTGAGGGCTTTGCCGTTTGCTTTTCTCTGCTTCTCGGTAGGAGCGCGTTTGAGGGGATCTACGTCCGCAGGGGATTGTCCTTGCGTGCTTTCTGGTGCCGATTTTGCAGAGTCACTGGAAGTGTCAGACTTAGTGTCCTGCTGGGGTATCGCAAACGAAGCTATTCCAAAAAGTGCGACACACAGGCATGACGAGAAAAGCCGACTACCAAAAGCAGAACGGGACATACCGGGATACTCCTTCAGACCTTACGACTCCACACTCGCTAGTATGAATATTCTATGACTTTGGTCACCCCAAAGCAAGGCTAAGTGAAACTATTTCAATCAGCTAGCTGCACTGGACAAAGTAAAAAGAACTGTCCCGAAACCATTTATGATGTTGACCAACTGGGACCCTTCTGCTCCGGATTTCCGGCTATGGTCAAGCTATAATTGGTCTTCAATTGTTCTTGACTTGTTCTGGGCACGGCAGAATGCATCCCACTGAATGTGATGCTCAAAAGTTGGCATCGCGGGGAACTTTTTTAGCGCCGAAGCCGTATTTGGAAGCAAGGCAGGGTAGCGGCCGCATTCTTATTTAGAGGACGGAATTACCGGAAGGGCGGGGTTGGATGATAGGGTTATAACCTTCCTCGATCTGACTCGTCCAATGCAAAGCCGCCGAATCGAAGAAGTTGGGCCCTTTCGCCGAACATAAGATTCACTCATAAAACGGTCTCGACCGGAAAACGGGAGCGTGAGTTGGCCCAACAACCGATAAACCAAGACAAAGGCTTAACCCAAGCTAACCGCAGTCAGGAGAGCAAGATGGCCACCGCCAGCGTGATTGATATATCGAATCCAGCCGCATCGGCCGCACCCGAAGAGTGCATGATCGCGACCATCGACCTATGGAAGACCTATGACATGGGTTCGGAGCAGCAGGTCCATGCCTTGCGCGGGGTCAATTTGCAGATTCGCCGCAACGAATATGTGGCGATTATGGGGCCTTCGGGTTCGGGCAAATCGACGCTGATGAATTTGATTGGATGCCTCGACACTCCCAGCAAAGGCGAGTACTGGCTGAACAGCCAGCAGGTAGCTGAGCTCGATGATGATGAGCTGGCTCACATCCGCAACAAAGAAATCGGATTCGTTTTTCAGACCTTCAATCTTCTGGCGCGCGCTTCGTCGCTGCACAATGTCGAGTTGCCGCTGATTTATGCCGGCGTTCCTGCGGAGGAACGCACCGAGCGCGCGAAAGAAGCGTTGGCCTCGGTCGGCATGGAATCGCGCATGATGCACAAGCCGAACGAACTCTCCGGCGGACAACGGCAGAGAGTCGCGATTGCGCGGGCGCTGGTGAATCGTCCGTCGATTATTCTGGCGGACGAGCCGACGGGAAACCTCGACTCGCAGACCGGAAACGAAATCATGGCACTCTTCGATCGTCTGCAAGCGCAGGGAAACACCATCGTGCTGGTAACGCACGAGCACGACATCGCGGAGTACGCACATCGCGTCGTATATATAAAAGACGGAGTGGTAGAGAAAGACGAGAGGAAAGCGGGAAGGTAGGGCAGCTGTCAGCTCTCAGCCTTCAGCTATCAGGAAAAGCAAGCCCAGCCGAGTGGCTGGGCTTTTTTGTTTTGAGCTCGATTCCTCCGCATCAATAAATGGTGTGAAGGTACGTGCCGCTGGTCGTGAACACGTGGATGAAGTTATTCGCAAAAACGAAAGATAAACACGATTTCGGATGGAATCGACAGCAATTCCGTAAGGACAAACTGCTCCGTCGGGGATGACTGAGTTGGAAAACCTGTATTGGGATCAACAACGTCGACTTCGCCTGCCTTTGGCACACCCAGTAGTTGCCTCTGCTATCGAATGTCGCCGCAGTTGTGGTGGCTAAGCACGTATGTATGGCGCCCGCGATTCCTGCATTAGTCAATACTTCTCCCGTAGGGTACTGAGTCCAGTGATCAGAAGATCCCAGCAGGTACCAGGCTCCATGCGTCGCGATGCATACACGGGCACACCGGGATTGGAACTAGCGATCAACGTGCCATATGTCGAGTACATGGTGAGGTGGTCGAAATTATTGTTTACCCAAACGTCATCCAAGGCATCAATTGCTATCCTCGCGGGATTTAATATGCCATTCGTTATGGTCGAACCTGTCTTTTGCTTACCGGTGGAGTCGTATACCGTGATCGAAGAGTTGCCGTAGTTAGCGACATACAAATTGCCTTTGGAGTCGACGGCCAAAGACGCCGAGACGTTGAGCCCCGCCGTAATAGTTTTTTTGGTTTGCTGCACATAACTCGGGTTATAAACGAGGACCTGGTTGTTCCCGTAGTTCGCTACATACAAATTCCCTTTTGAATCGAGAGCGAGTCCGGTCGGCTCGTTTAGGGGGCAGCCCAAGCCTGGCAGGCGGCTAGAGTGAATAAAATGAGGAGCATCTGGGAGGTGGGTTTGAGAAAACTGGTGAGTTTCATGTGGTTTCCTGTGAAATGGCTTGTAAGTAACGACTCCCGCTCCGCTGATTGGTTCGGAATGTTTATCGTCCTACATATATAAGCGACGTTTCGCGGAGGATCCCCTCACGGTGCAGGGATTTTTGGAGTACGCGCACTTGTCGTAGAGAAGGACGAAAGAAAGCGGGGAGGTAGGGCAGCTTTCAGCTCTCAGGAAACGCAAGCCCAGCCGAGTGGTTGGGCTTTTTTGTTTTTATTTTTCGTTGCCGCCCGGGCCCGCATCGAGACGTGGTACGAGCTCCGTCATGGTGTAGTGCACAAATTGAGAACCTAGTCCTGTCAGTACATATTGCTTGGTGTCCTCGAACGCGGACTCCATTGTATTGGACGATGTTGTCCCTCTGGGTGATCTCGTTTTTTTCATGAACCTGCCACCATAATCTGATTCGCGCGGCTGCCTTATCACGCCACCCGTTGAGAGGTCACGGATAAGCATCCTGTAGAGGTCTGCTTCAGGAGAGTCATCGCGCGGGATAGGATGACCATAAACAGCAACCCAAATATCGTATCTGGTCGGCCCTTGATTTTTATGGATCTCACGGATCACCGCGAAATGTGCCTCGTGATATACGTCAATCCAATCCAAGAATAATCTCACGATGTCATCGGAAACAATTCTGGTTCCTCCGGCATTCGTAATCAGCTGTACAAGGAGTCGACGCTTCTCTTCAGTATCCGCTATATCCCATTCACGAAATGTCTTGCGAACTAATGTGAGGTATCCCTCGCTTGTAACCCTCTCTTCGACCTCTTTTCCGAATGCCTCAAGTCTCGCTGCTATTTGTTCAAGGGTAGTGCGCAGCTTTTGAAGTTTCTCCTGATGTTCCCGCAACCACTCTTGGAGCAAATCTACTCGTTTGATTTCTGCGTCAGCTGCAACGTAAGAGGCAGCCGCTGAAATGATGCTCCCAAGCCATGGAATGCTTCCGAGGGCCGCCAAGGCAACAGCGTCGAATATCCGCCGCTTATCTGAGGGGGATGCCGATTCAATTTCGGCGTGGATCGACTCTATGACGTAGTCTGTCGGGACGATCTCGTCTTGTTTTTCTTCCATTGATAACCTATTGATTCTTGACTCTTGAGAGATACGATCCACAGGCGGCTCTTGCAAGTTCGTAGGTGATCTTCTCGTCCGCACCCAGCGTTACGACCGGAGTCAGCTTTCACCGACTCCGGTTTTGTCGCTGATTACGGCCTACGCCATTTGTCTCTACCGCCCGTGTCCGTATCTCGGGCGGGTGGCCCACCCTTCGCTTGTAAATTCCTTTTTCACTGACGGAAGTGAGGGTGCCCCATCCTTGCGTTTTTTGCAAGGGTGGGACCAGATGCTGCTAATCCGTTATCGAGATTCACGCCCCACCCTTCGCAAAATGCGCGAAGGATGGGGAACAGTCGGGCGATGCCAGTGAAATCGAAATTGTGGGAAGGTGGCCAATGGGACCTGAAAGGCAACCGTTTGAAAACGGCAGTCACATCCGAGAGAATACGAACCATGACCACCAGCAGCGACGTCGCACTTGACATATTCTATGCACTTAAACCTGCAAAGTATGCGTTCATGGAATCATTGAGTCTGAAGCAATCCCTAGATCCGGCGGAATGGGACGGCTTCGCGATTGTGCTACAGCTTGCGTCTTCCGCTGAACTGAGTCCAAACGTCTGTATTTGCAATGTAGTGGTGTTAGAGACCTGCGCTTCGGGTCGTTCCAAGGATTAATGCGATACGTTGTAGATATACGATCTCTTCGGGCAGATCAGCTGGAAGATCGGAACTATCGGATCGTCGAGAGCGAACACAACTTGTTCTCATTTACTTGCCGCGATTTCACAGCGAATATTCGCGATTAGGCACATACTCCCAGGCCCGTATAGTCCGGGGTTTACGTGGGAAAAATTTGGTGGTACATCCAAAAATGCGAAGCCGCCCTTCTTGTCGCCATCACTTAGTGACCTCCTATAATAACGGTTGTTTCTGATTGCCACTGGCCGTGAAGTAGATACCCAAGTCGAATGGTGCTTCCCGATGCGAGGCCCGACAGGGCGGTCGCAAGTTCCATTGGCGTCTTGATCTGCGATCCGTTTACGGCGTTGATGACGTCACCCAGGTGAAGCCCCGCTAGGGCGGCGAGGCCATTGGGAGCGACATCGGTTATCTGTGCTCCGTCGTTAGTCGGACGAGGCTCGACGACTAAACCAAGGGTCAGGACCTGCATCCCTTCGCTTCGAGACTCGCTCGGGTTGCGGGCTGCCGCTGTTGTGTTGGGCTCGCAATGGTTCCAGTAGTGTGTCCGAAGGTAAAGACTACGCCGGCAGACACGCGAAAATTGTTCTGCGTAAATGGCGGCCCGCCGAATAGATTGTGACGGCTCAGCACATAATCGCCCGAGCCTTCCAGTCCGACGTATTTTGAAAACTTGAACAGGGCTCCCCCGCCGAGAGCACTGGCAAACGAGCTATTTGTGGCGGATACTCCAAGAGCGCTTCCACCAAAGTCGTCAATACCGAATAGTGCGTGAACGAACGCCCATTTGTAATGCAGGCGAGGCCCAAATGTTAATGCGAAGTCGCGAAGGTAAACGTTAACGCCATCAATGCTCTTCCGTTTGTAATAGCCACTGAAATTTGTTTCTGCACCAACCCACTGATTCATGTTCGCGACAAAGGAAAAGTTACCTCCATTTGCGCTCTGTCGCGGCCCTATGTCATTGAGGTCGGCATTGAGATAGGAGTAGCCGAAGAAGACTTCAGCGAGGGGTGTGTCTTGTGAGAAGGCAGGAATGGTGAAGCAAAACAACAGAGACAAAAACCCAGGCGTAGCGCATTACGTTCCTTTCGGGTATTTAATTGCCCGAGAGATGGTGAAAATGGCGTGACCGAAGGGAATGAAAGCTGGGCCAATCTGGGGTATGCGAGATAAAATGGCACAGTTGCGATCGTATATTGTTGATACTAATTAAGAGATGGGAAAATGTTGCGCCCTGCGGGGCGTAGCGGATCAAATTGATGTCGTTACGGCGTGGCTGAAGCCATGCCCTTTCACAAAACTGGACGGCGAGTTTGGAGGTTCCGAGCTTTGCTCGGCCGGACAGCCCCTTCGGCTACGCTCAGGGCAGGCTCAAGGGTGACTGTCCCTACGTGAGCGTGGTGGTTACATGGGGGTGGTGCTGCCATGCATTTACAGTAATGCGGACGGGCGGGGACACCCGTCGCTACATTGACTAGCCAATTAGAAGATTTTTCAGACGAAGTGTCCTAAGAGACCGATCAGGACTACGCGCCAACACTACAAATCCAGAATAGAAAGTTTTTCGGTCAGCTTCGGGGAATGATTTCTTTCTTGTCCATGGTCGGAGTTTAAACCGGTGTCAGGCGGTATGTCCCGAGTAGTGCGGTCGCGCCCTGCGGGCGTGAATTCCCTTGAACTCTCTTAATCGCAGCGCTGAAGCGACTGCGCCACCCGAAAATCTCGCGCAGAGGTGCCGAGCTTTGCTCGGCCGGACAGCCCCTTCGGCTACGCTCAGGGCAGGCTCAAGGGCGACTGTCCCTACGTGAGCGTGGTGGTTACATGGGCAGGGTGCTGCCATGCATTTACAGTAATGCGGACGGGCGGGGACGCCCGTCGCTACATTGATTATCCAATTAGAAGATTTTTCCGGACGAAATGTCCTAAGGGACCGATCAGGATTACGCCGCCAACACACAAATCCAGAATAAAAAGTTTTCGGTTAACTTTCGGGAATTGATTTCCTTGTGTCCAGTGGTCGAAATTAAGCTGGCATGAAGCGGTATGTCCCGAGTAGTGGGGTCGCGCCCTGCGGGGCGTGATTTCCTCGAACCCTCTTGATCGCAGCGCTGAAGCGACTGCGCCACCCAAAATCTCGCGCAGGGGTGCCGAGCTTTGCTCGGCTGGACACCCCGTTGGGCCGAGGGCGGCTGTCCCTGCGTGGGCTTGGTTGCGTGACATGGTTGATGCCATGCGTTTGCAGGATTCCGGACGGGCGAGGACGCCCGGCGATACATTGATTTGCCAATTAGAAGATTTACGAAACGAAGTGTCCTAAGAGACCGATCAGGATTACGCCGAACACCACAAATCCAGAATAGAAAGTTTTCAGTCAACTTTGGTGAATTGATTTTTTTCTTGTCCATGGCCGGAGTTTAAACCGGTGTGAGGCGGTATGTCCCGAATAGTGAGGTCGCGCCCTGCGGGGGCGTGAACTGCCTTCAGCGTTTATAGTCGCAGCGGCTGAAGCGACTGCGCCACCCAAAATCTGGGAGCAGCGCAGAGGTGCCGAGCTTTGCTCGGCTGGACAGCCCGGCTTCGGCTGCGCTCAGGGCAGGCTCAAGGGCGACTGTCCCTGCGTGGGCTTGGTTGATGCCATACGCTTAGAGTAATCCGGACGGGCGAGGACGCCCGTCTCTACATTGGAAAGGCGGCGGATAGGAGTGTCCGCCCTACACTTGCACTCGCGGGCGAGGGCGCCCGCGCCACACGATTCTCCGAATTCCCAAAATGGTGTCAAGAGGGGGAAAGCGCGCTTTTGGAGCTATGTTGCTGCAAGCAATCCAAATATAAAGTGAGCTAATGTGGCGCAATTACCTATTGCGGATTGATATAATGAGAGTAGAAGCTTATTAAAGTTCTGGGGTAAGAGCGACACAGGAAATAATCGGCAAAAGCAAAAGTAATCATCGAAAAATCATATTGAAAGGGACGCGGCCTTCGGGTCGCGTTTTTTATTGGCCTCCATAATGACTATTAAACAAGCGGCAAATGGGCGGGCGATCCGGAAGAACATCAAGAATGCGAAGCAGCGGGGAGAGTGGGCGGAGGCACAGTTCATGGCGAGGGCGGCGGGATATGGGATGGGAGTGTCGAAAGCCCTGGGGAGATTAGTTGCGCGATACGATTTTGTGGTCGAAACGAAAGGCGGATTCTTACGGGTGCAGGTGAAATCGACGCAGCGCAAAGAAGAGAATTCTTACGCTTGCGCGGTGCATCCGAATTTGCACACGCGTCCTTATGCGAAAGGGGAGCTGGATTTTATTGCGGCTTACGTGATTCCGGAAGACATCTGGTACATCATTCCGGCGGCGAAGGTGGTGAATGGGAAGATGGGATTGATCAGTTTGTCGCCGTCGATCCCGGGACATGAGTACGAACGTTATATGGAGGCGTGGGATTTGTTGCGGGCGAAACGGCGGAGGTGAGGAGGGCGATTGCGCCTGCGGGACGTGACTAGTGTCTATATGGCACGGCTGAAGCCGATTCCCTTCCACAGAACTGCGGAGTAGCGGAGAGGTGCCGAGCTTTGCTCGGCTGGACAGCCGGGGGCGGCTGTCCTTATGTGGGCATGGTGGGCTCATGAGCCCCGGCGCTTCTTTTTCCGGCACCTAACTGAGGCTGCCCCATCCTTCAGGCTTTTCGAAGGATGCACAACGGTGAAGCTCATTTGCACCCAATGCTGGGATTGTCCTTTGCCAATTCCAGACACGCCTTGCGCAGCTTCTCTCTCTTCGCTGCGTCGGCAAGACTCTCGCTGGCCGTCGTAGCCACGGGAACCGCAGGAGCCACGGGATCAGCTTGCGGGGCTGATGTAGACAATGCAACTGGTACCACTTCAGCTTTAGATGTCGTTTGCACGGCAGGTTGAACCGAGGGCTGCGCAGGAGGAGCTGATGGAGTCTGTTGCGCGTTGAGACGGCCATGCGTTTGCCAATCGGATACGATTAAATTGCAAGCGTCTTTGGCAGCATTGCCTACGGTGTGAGTAGCATTGGTTCCGATAACGTCTCCCGCTTTGTTGGCGACCTGAATTTGGCTGTTACTGCGAAGCAGCCCGCGATTTTGTTTGGATTCGCGGTTCATCATGACGATGTAGTCGGCATTCGCCTGATTAATTGAAACGATCACACCGGAGCAATCTTTTTGGAAGTCTTTGGTAATTTCCATGCTCTCGTCGTGGGCGTCAATCGTCGATTTTGATCCCCACGCTCCCCAGTGCCGTCCATCTCCACCACTACCGTTGCTGCTGACATTTTCCGATCCCTTGCCTTGAACGAACACACGTGGCTTGTCCTGAGCAGTCGCCGATAACGTAAATGCGAATAGAGCGAGCAATAGTAGCTTTTTCATGATTCTCTCTTCTTTCTTTTATGGTCCACAAGATATCCATCGAAGTATGAAGCCGTTATAGGAAGATGCAAGTGACATTCGTCACATGTCCTTTCGCAGGATCAGACCGGGGGCGACACCACAAATCCAGAATAGAAAGTTTTCCGGCCAACTTTGGAAAATTGATTTTTTTCTTATCCATGGTCGGAGCTTAAACCGGTGTGAGGCGGTATGTCCCGAATAGTGAGGTCGCGCCCTGCGGGGGCGTGAATTCCCTTGAACCCTCTTAATCGCAGTGCTGAAGCGACTGCGCCACCCAAATCCCACACGCATCGTCCACACGATTCTTGTCAGAAATGCATAGATCCTTCGTCGGCAGGCCTTCGTGTTGCGAACGCCTGGTTCCTCATGATGACAAATTTTTTAGAGAATAGCGTTTAGTTTTTTACAGTCATGGCGTCGGAGTCTACGGCTTTCTTTCCTGTGACTCCCTCGAGTCCCGCCAGCACTCCTCGATAATCGTTCTTATCACACTGCATGGCGAAGCCGCCCTTCTTTTCGCCATCGGCCCAGGTCAATCCGACGAAGTGTTTCTTTGATTTGGTGAGGGCCATCAGAGCGCCGACGCCGAGGGAGATCACAGCCAGTCCGATGGCCGCTCCCACTCTGCGGTGGACATCTTGTCCGTAACTGATCTCGGTAACCGCCGAAGCCGGAATTGTTATGACATCGCCTTTGTCGCGTACGAGCCGGACCTGATTCGAGTCGATGAACAATTTCATGCCCGTTCCTGCTTTGGTGTCGGCGATGGAACCTCCGTCGTACGTGACTTTGTAACTATTCTCACTTGCGAAGAGCGTTAGCGGCATGGCAAGACACAGAACAACTGCCAGGAACTTATTCATTCCTTCTCCTTAAATTTCACAAATTGGTGGAAATGGCCCGGGTGGAGATGATTGACTGCGACGCAATATCAGCGGCATCGTGAAGGTAGGGCAAGGCGAGAATTTACGATATGGCACGATGGTGCCACGGAATCCGGATTAATAGTGTCCATTGACTGCCAGGGCAATTCCGAGCTTCGCTCGGCTGGACAGCCGGGGGCGGCTGTCCCTACGTGAGTATGGTTAATTTATGCAGAAGCAAAATCAAAGGCGCGCATAGGAGTGTCCGTCCTACACTTGCTCTCGCAAGCAAGGGCGCCCGCGCCACACAATTCTCGCATTTCCAAAATGGTGTCAAGAGCCCTCGTCAGAAATGACACGACTATTTAGCTCTTGGTCATACGGGATGCACTGTATCGCAATGTCCCCGCAAGTGCTCATAAAATCTGCTGAGTTCTGGGAAATCTAAAGTAGAAATTAAAGAGGAGAGAGTCTTGAAACGAAAATTTGGAAATGCAGCAGTAGTAGCGCTGATGGCAGGGGCACTTTTGTTATCTCTGGCGGCACCGCAAGCGCACGCCGATAACAGAGAAAGGTGCCAGCATGCCATTGAAAAGGCAGAGGTGCGGCTGGACAAGGCGATCCGGAGGCACGGCGATCATAGCCGCGAAGCGGAGGACCGACGACGAGATTTGAATGCCGAACGGGAGCGTTGCTGGAATGAGAACCACCAGTGGTGGAACGGAAGAGAACATCGCTGGGAGACAGAGCACAATTGGGACAACGATCACGATCGTCACTGAGGCGGTGTCTTTATACCCGCTTAGGGCGTGGAACGCAGCAACTCGGCTCCGGCCTTGTACGTAGGAAAACAGCAGAAACCTATTTGATTTTCCGCGCTACTGATTTTGCCTGGGTGAACAGATAGAGATAATCCGGGCCGCCGGATTTCGAGTCGGTTCCCGACATGTTGAATCCGCCGAAGGGATGCGCGCCGACCATGGCGCCAGTGCATTTGCGATTGATGTAGAGATTGCCTACGTGGAAGTCGCGAATCGGCGCGGTCGATCTTGTCTCGCGACTTGGTGTAGACCGCGCCGGTCAAGCCGAACTCGGTGTCGTTGGCGATTTCAAGCGCGTGGTCGAAGTTCCTCGGCTTTGATCACCGCCAGCACCGGCCCAAAAATTTCTTCCTGCTCGAGCTTTGATTTTGGCTGGGATGTCGGCGAAGACGGTGGGCTGTATATAATAGCCTTCGCCGGCTTGGGTGGCGCGCTCGCCGCCGGTGATCAGGCGTCCGTCTTTCTTGCCTTGCTCGATGTATTCAAGAATCGTTTTCATCGATCCTTCATTGATCACCGCGCCCATGTTGGCGTTCTCCGCCGGATCGCCAACGGTGATTTTCTCCACCCGAGTCTTCAGTTGCTCGAGGAATTTGTCGTAAATACGCTCGTCCACGATGGCGCGCGAACAGGCCGAACACTTCTGGCCCTGAAAGCCGAATGCCGACTGCGCGACGCCTTCGACGGCGGCGTCGATATCGGCATCGGCATCGACGATGATGGCGTCTTTGCCGCCCATTTCGAGGATGGTTCGCTTGATCCAGATCTGACCCGGCGCTTGCGTCGCGGCGCTCTTGTTGATGTCGAGACCGACTTCGCGCGATCCGGTGAATGCAATGTAGCGTGTCTTGGGATGCGCGACGATGGCGTCGCCGAAGCTTGCGCCCGCGCCGGGGCAGAAGTTCACCACGCCTTCCGGCATCCCAGCTTCTTCAAGCAATTCGATAAACTTCGCGGCAATGGTGGGCGAATCGCTGGATGGCTTCAGAATGACGGTGTTGCCGCTGACAATGGAAGCCACCGTCATTCCGGCCATGATGGCGCAGGGGAAATTCCACGGAGGAATTACAGCGCCCACGCCGAGCGGAATGTAGAACAGCGAATCCCGCTCGCCGGGCAGCTGCACAGGAGTCTCGGAGTTGGCCAGGCGCAACGCTTCGCGGCGTAGAACTCGCAGAAGTCGATAGTTTCGGAGATGTCGGCGTCAGCTTCCGCCCAATTCTTGCTGACTTCGAAAACCAGCCATGCTGCGAACTCAAATTTGCGTTCACGCAATAGGTCGGCAACGCGGAACAGCAAGTTCGCGCGTTGTTCTACGCTGGTACGGCTCCAGCTTTCGAACGCCGTAAGAGCAGCTTTCATGGCCGGTTCAACGTGTTCTTTGCCGGCTTTTTGGTGGATGCCAACAACCTGCGAAGGCTTCGAGGGATTCAGCGACTTGATCTTGTCTTGCGTCTTCACGCGATTGCCGCCGATGATCAGGTCGTATTCGCGGCCTAGTTGGCTGCGAACTTTTTCGATCGCGGCGCGAATTTTACGAGCGTTGTCTTCGCGGCTGAAATCGGTAAGCGGCTCATTTTTAAATGGACCATCATGCGGACGAATACGATTGCGGCTGGGGGCTTCCAGGGTTGTTGCCATGATTTACCTCAATGCAGAATAGATGCGTAGAAACTCAGTGAGAACTCTCATTATAACATTCCGATGCTTCTCGCCGTCTCTCACCATTCGCAGAAAATGAATCCCGGGTCGTTGTTGCTAAATCAAAGCTTATGTTAGATAATAACTATTATCGTTTACAGAGCAGGCCAATAAAGTTTAGGATGCAGACCAGAACCGATTTCCGCGACCTTTGTCATCGCCATAACCTGGCGGCCACTCATCAGAGACAGTTGATCTATGAAACTGTCATGACGATGCCAGGCCATCCCAGTCCGGAAGCGATTTATGACAAAGTACGAAAGAAAATCCCGTCCATTTCACTTGCAACCGTATACAAGAACATCCGCACATTTCTCGACAGTGGAGTGCTGCGGGAAGTGAGTTTGCACCACGGGTCTCTGCGGGTCGAAGCAAATCAAGAAACTCATCACCATCTGGTGTGCGTGAGGTGTAAGTCCATTGTGGACCTTGAGGAAAGCAGTCTTAAGCCTGTTCTTTTGAAAGAGAAGCTTCCGCGTGGTTTTCAGATTAAGCGGATTGCAGTCGATGTTCTCGGCATTTGTCAGACCTGCTCTTCACTGGAAAGACCCGTCTCTGGCACACGGGCATCGGGAACGCACACAAAGAGTTCGCAGCATCGTTAGCTCGTAAATCGTCACAACCAGCAGGAACGCTTAAACAGAAACGCTAAAATTCATATTTCATGAGGAGAAAATCACAATGTTAGGTATCGGAGAAAAATTTCCTTCGTTTTCAGTGAAGGCGGCAGTCAGCACAGACAAAGATCCAGAGAAGGCTTTCAAGGACATCACCGACCTCGATTATTCTGGAAAGTGGAAAGTGTATTTCTTTTGGCCGGCGGATTTTACTTTTGTTTGTCCGACAGAAATTGCAGGTTTTGGCAAACTGAACAAACAGTTCCAAGAGCGTGACGCTCAAATTCTGGGTGGCAGCACCGATTCTGAGTGGGTGCACCGCGCATGGCGCAACGATCATGCTGACCTTAAAGATCTGCCATTCCCCATGCTTGCGGATGTCAGGCACGATCTCTCCGAGCAACTCGGCATTCTGGGACCGAATGGCATGGCGCAACGGGCGGCCTACATCGTCGATCCCGAAGGGATTATTCGCTTTGTGTATGTGACGGACGGCGCTGTCGGCCGCAATCCGGAAGAGGTGTTACGCGTACTCGATGCATTGCAGACCGACGAGCTTTGCCCATGCAATTGGAAGAAGGGTGAGGCGACTCTGCAAGTTGCGTAATCGCGGTTTGTGCGAAAAGCATCAGCGCTTGGAAAAACCGGGAGCTCTGTGCGATAGCGGACGGAGCTTCCGTGAAATTTAGGAATAACGAATTTAGAGGATAGCAATGACTTTGAATGAATTGATGGAAACAGTTCCGGCTTATGCGCGGGACTTGAAGCTTAACTTCTCGACCCTAAGCCAGCAAAAAGAATTAACCGAACAGCAAACCTGGGGAACGATTGTGGCGAGCGCCGTCGCTTCGAGAAACGCTGATCTTACGAAGTCTGTGCTGGCGGAAGCCGCGTCGCATTTGTCTCCGCAAGCACTCGATGCAGCCAAAGCGGCTGCGGCGATCATGGGGATGAACAATGTCTACTACCGCTTCCAGCATCTGACGACAAACGAAAGCTACCGGACGATGCCGGCTCGGTTACGCATGAACGTTCTGCGATCGCATGGCGTTGATCACGTTGATTTCGAACTTTGGTCTCTTGCAGCTTCGGCCATTAAGGGCTGTGGCGTATGCGTCGATTCACATGAAAAGGTGGTACGCGAGAAGGGTCTCAGCGAAGATTTGGTACTGGCAGCGGTTCGGTTGGCATCGGTGATTCACGGTCTTGCCACTGTTTTGGACGCGGAAAGAGTTTTGGCGCCTGAGGCTTTGGCCGTTTAATGCGAGTTACTGTATTCGGCGGAACGGGCATGCTGGGAAAGGCTCTCGCTCGAGAGTGGACGCGTCCCGATGACGCGGTTAGCAGTTTGGGATCAAACGATGCGGACATTCGTGATTCCAAGCAAGTCGTAAAGGTGGTCCAAGAAACTCAGCCTGACTGGATCGTGCTTTCCGCCGCTTACACGGATGTCGATGGATGCGAGACGAATCGCGAATTGGCGTTCGATGTGAACTGCCAAGGCGCCGTGAACGTAGCACAAGCAGCGAAACAGTGCGACGCGAAATTACTTTTCATCAGTACGGATTATGTCTTTGATGGCAATGGTATCGCGCCCTACGAGACGGATGCTCCACGCGGACCCAAGAGCGTCTATGGCGAATCCAAAGCGGAAGCGGAAGTAAAGATTGCTCAGATTCTCCCCGATGCTTGCATCGTTCGCACTTCATGGCTGTATGGAGTGGGTGGAAAGTGTTTCCCGGATACAATCCTCAAACTTGCATCGAACCGTCCTGAGATTCAGGTAGTCGACGACCAGCGCGGATCACCAACTTATACGAATGATCTTGCCCGATCCATCATTCAACTCTGCCACAAGGACGCGCGTGGATTAGTGCATGCTACGAATCGTGGCGAGTGCTCGTGGTTTGAGTTTGCGCGTGAGATCGTTAAAGCTTCAGGGGCAAACACTGTCGTCCAGCCTACGACCAGCGACAAATTCGTCCGACCAGCACCTCGTCCGAAGTACTCGGTGTTGTCTCCGAAGAGCTTAGATCAATATGGGATCACAATGCCGACGTGGCAGGATGCATTGCAGAACTATCTGCGGGAGAGGGAAGCTACAGCATAGAAGCGATCATGCATCGCGAACTCGCGAGTTCGATAAAATATCTATGAGCGGCATATCTAGTCAGCATCATGGTTTAGTTTACCGTCATGGGAAAAGCAGAAAATTCGGAAAAGAATAAAAAAGAAGAGCGACGCCGGCGGTCTCCGCGAAATGAGGAACGAGACCGGCGCACGCAATCGCGGATCGACGGTATCTTGTCCGACATCGAAGACGCCACTTACACAGTGTTACGTAGACACGAGAAGAGTTCGAAGCCATCCTCCCGCAAATCCAATTGATTGAATTCCAGCTATGGAGTGAATTTGTAGCCGAGACCTAGGACGGTTACGAACAAAGTTGGTTTCTTGGAATCCTCTTCCAACTTTTGACGCAAGCTTGCGACATGCACATCCACAGTGCGGGTAAATGCCTCGGCGCTGTATCCCCATACATCTTTCAACAAGACCTCGCGCGATAACGTTGTGCCCTGATGTTCCACGAAATAGCGCAGAAGCTGGAATTCACGAGCCGAAAGAGGCACGACTTTACCATCGCGAGTCACTGACGTACCTCGCAAATCGATTCGCAATCGACCGAACTGGTGAACTTGAGCCCCATCTGTGGATTGCCGCGGTACACGCCGGAGCAGCGCTTCCACTCGAGCCATCAATTCGATCATCTGAAAAGGTTTGGTAACGTAATCGTCTGCGCCGATTTTGAGACCGAGTACTTTGTCCACCGTCTCGCCCCGCGCGGTGAGCATAATAATAGGTACGACGAGGCCAGCTTTTCTCAAGTCACGACAAACATCGAAACCTTTTTTGCGGGGCAACATGACGTCGAGAAGAATAAGATCGAAAGGCTCGCGCAGAGCTTTTTGGAAGCCTTCTTCTCCGTCCGACGCGCACTCGACAGTGTAGTTCTCGCTTTGCAAACGGTCGACGAGCGTGATGCGCAGAGCTTCTTCGTCTTCGACCAGCAGGATGTGCTCTTCCATGAAATCTTAGTTTGACTTCGGACCAGCTGACAATTCGATAAGAGCATTCTGCTCTCGCTGCTCTTGAGATGCAACAGATTGAGTAGTAACAGACTGGGTTGCGACCGGGAGATGAACAGTGAATGCGGAGCCTTTGCCTACTTCGCTCTCGGCCGTAAGACGCGCACCTATAGCCCTCTGCGAAACTCTTTGCCAAAGACAGCCCCAAGCCAGTTCCGTGAATATGGGATGCGGCTACATTGGGGCTGCGATAGAAGGGATCGAAAATTTGCTTCATTTCGTCCTTGGCAATGCCAATGCCGTGGTCCTCGACGGTAATCTCGACTTCGGAAGACTGACCTTCCCGCTCAATGGCGCACGCACGAATTCCGATCCATTTACTATGCCCGCTATATTTCACTGCATTGGTGATCAGATTCTGCAAACACTGCGAGAGCGCCTCAAAATCTGCATTCACGGGAGGCAGGTTTGGTTCAATCTGGCATTCGACGGTTACGTGCGACGCCTGGACAACGCTCTCTGTGTTTTCCAAAGCGGCATGAACTACATCTGAAACATTCAGCGGCCGAAGGTTGTAGTTTGGAGTCTTCGCCCGGGCGGCTGAGAAACGCAGAACTTGCTCCACGAGATGATTCAGTTGTTTCGCTTGATTCGTAATGATTCCGCCGTAACGAACCATCTGCTGCTTGCTTTCCACCACGCCGTCGACAATGTTCTCGGCGGCCGAAAGGATCGCAGCGATAGGAGTGCGCAGTTCGTGAGATATACCGGCAACAAAATCTATCTGCAGCGTGGCGAGGCGGCGGGCACGTTGGCTGGTAAAAATAATGAGAGCCATGGTAGCGGCCAAGATCGAGAGAATACCGAAACTCACCCCAAGCTCACGGCGGCGTAGTTCTTCAACCGCCGCCTCTACTGAGCCTTTTCGATTCCTGGCAATGACCTGCCAGCCTCGATCATCCGGATCAGCATAGATTGGATCGAAGCGAATCGGTCCAAAGATTTCCTCGGAATGCTGTGGCAACAACGCATGTAGCCGAGGTTCGCGTGCGAAAGCTGGAAGGAATCCAGAGGTTCGCGAATCCGCTGCCCGGCTGCGCCTGCCGTCTAAGCTCGGGGGTCCAAACATATTCAACGTAGCGTCCGCAGGAACTTGCTCCTCATTCAGAAAGTCTGTACCCGACGAATATAGTACCCGGGGACTGTTCTCGCTTCCTTCGACTACCGCTACTTCGTAATCGGAAGCTCGCGGATCTCCGTAGTATCGCCGCACCAGCCCGGGAAACACCTGGCTACGCAACACGTTCTCGTCTAACTCGACAAGCAGCCAGACGGGCCGTGTTTCAGCGGCGCTTTGGTAACGAGTGGGCCGAACCGCTTGGACAATCAAGATTGGAATACTTTGGTCAATTAACCCGACCATCGGAGTGATGGCATGACCAGACGACCCGCTCACCGAAATACCACTTGAGGCCAGAGGCTTCTGAGTGAGCTTCGAAGGGGCAGATTCCGAAGTCGGGGTAAGAATATTTTCCAGCAGAACTTGATGCAGGCGATCAAAAGTGGCCGGCCATTTGATGGACTGGAATTGTCCCTCGGCGGGTAAAAGACGAAGCAGGGAGGAAGCTTCGCGGTGGTTGGACTGTTCGCTATCGGATTTAACGTCGCCAGATTCGCGATCCGATGGCTTCCAGAGGTATACGTTCGCGACCAAGCCTGAGTACGATGCGGTTTGTTGCCAATGACGAAATTTCTCGGAGAGATTCTTCGGGTCCACGGCTTTGGGCTCGGAGTCTGCCTGCAACTCAAGGGACACGGTGGTCAACTCACGCGCCAGATCTTCCCTAAGGTCCATGAGGGACATCTGCAAATTGGCTCGTAAACGGGTACTAGTGGCATCACTGACCTCATGGCTCCAGTGGTACTGGAGATTTGCGAGAACAATAAGCACGCATGCCAACACAACTGGAATCGCCCAGGTAAAAATGCGCTCTTTAGATGGAAACTTCATGAGAGACGGAAACTATGTATGAACAGTCTTGTCCTGAGCACGCTCGAATGGCTCTTTTGATCATGCGCGGGGAAGGGCGCATTCCAGCATCGCTTGTTTAATTGTAGTGCGGCAGGCTCAATTCTCGAGATTCAAAATGACCTCAGAGAAGGTAACCCACTGTAGGAGCGGTAGTTGTAAATTCCGAGTAAAACCCCTTAGAGCTGAATCGTGGCCGATCCGGCGTTATATTCTTTTTACGTGATGAAAGCATATTTTGGATTTGCGAATGGTCCCGCCCGGGTGCAAAATGATCTTGCGCTGAATGGGAAAAGTTTTTAAACACGCTCTCACCTCCAGCGAAATCGCGGAGCTGGCAGCCCTATACCTGCTTGGAACTCTTCCTGAACCCGACCGCACCGATTTTGAGACCCACCTTGAAGAAGGTTGCCAACTGTGTGAAGGTGAAGTCATTCGCGCCAGCGCGGAGATCACTGATCTGGCACGTTCTGGTTCCAGCACCGCTCCTGCTGATCTACGCGATCGTTTTCTAGCAAAGCTGAAAACACCACGCCGACTTCAGCCAGATTCGGCAGGCATTCTGCTTAATCATTCTGGGCTGTTGATCGCACGGACAGATGCTATCGACTGGAAGAAGACAGATTTTCCTGGAGTCTGGTCAAAGCCGCTATTCATTGACGAACTCCAACACCGAGCGACATCTTTAATAAAGATGGATTCGGGAGCGACCTACCCTCCGCATCGTCATCATGGGTCCGAAGAACTTTATTTTTTAACTGGCGATCTGGCAGTGGGAGGCATACTGCTCAAGGCAGGCGATTATTCGCGAGCTGCCGCCGGAAGCATTCATGGAGCCAGCCGGACAGAGTTTGGTTGTGTCTTTCTCCTGGTGGCGTCTCAACTGGACGAAATCCTGCGCTAGTTTGTTTCTGCCGACCTTCTTCCGTGACATCCACAAATAAAAAAGCGGCCCCGAAGGGCCGCATGAGTATTCAGTGAAAATTATTACTTGCCGGTTCCGGACAAAGGAACCGTTTGAGGACTGCCGATTGCGCTATCGGAAATACTTAGTACTGCCGAACGCGCTCCGGTAGCGGTTGGCGTGAAGGTCACGCTGATTGTGCAACTGGATAGTGCTGCTAGCGAACCGCCGCAAGTGGTGGCTGATTCGGCAAAGTCCCCTGGGTTTGTTCCGGTGAACGTCACTCCGGAGATCGTCAAAGTAGTTTTCAGATTATTTTTCAATTTAACTATCTTCGCCGTACTCGTGGTTCCGACCGTGGTTGCAAGGAACTTCTCGCTTGCCGGAGTTACTGTAACTTGCGGTCCTCCGGTACCTGACAATGAAACCACTTGTGGGCTATTGCTCGCGTTGTCGGTAATCACGAGATTGGCGGATTCGGCGCCGATCAAACCAGCGGTAAATTTAACACTGACAGTACAAGACTTTCCGACTGCGAGGGTAGCGACGCAAGTGGTGGTCCTGGAAAAATCACCGGCGTTAGTCCCACTAATGGCGATCGACGAGAAATTCACCACGCCACCAGCGTTATTAGTTAGTGGTTACTTTCTTGGCCGCACTTGTGACCCCGAGCGCTTCTTTTGCGAATACCAGCGAAGTAGGAGTAAACGTTAGCGGCCCAATGCCACCACCGCCCACAGTTATTGCGGCGCTGCCTACAATTGCGCTATTGATGGTTTCGGTCGCGGTGATGGTTTGGCTCCCGGACGTTTTTAAGGTAGCTGTGAAGGTTTGTGTTCCCTGATCGGTTGGCGAGAACGTGAAATCCGCCGGAAGCACAGCCTGCGAATCGCTGCTGGTGAAATGAGCCGTACCGACAAAACTCTTGTCCGTAGTCCCACCCACCGGATTCTTCGCAGTCACAGTAAGACTGAAAGAAGTTCCGGCAGTCGCAGAAGCCGGAGCACTCACGGTAAAGCTGGGATGCAGTCCTAAAGCCACGCATGCGTTCGCGGCATTCGACCACTGCTTTTGAATTGTGTAGGACGAGTTTCCCACCGTAACTATGCCCTGGTCCGCATTGCAAATGTCGCCAATCTCTCCATTACTTGGATCGTACCAAGCCAGCGGAGGTCCAAAGACCATGAGCGAAGCTGACCTGAATATCAGTTGCAGTCTCCACTAGTTCATGCGAGGAAACCGATGTCATATTGTTGAATTGAGTGCTTCCTCCGCAACCCGTGTGGCATCCAGAAGTCGGGCCAAAGTCCGGGAAGACACCATACGCAACATTCTTGGAATTGAATTGGTTGTTAGTGGCGCCATGATACGCGCAGAATCCTCCTGCTACGCAACTACCACCATTTCCAGTAATGGTCACCAAAGGTGGGAAGTAGACCATGTACTCCGTATTCTCATTGCCCTGACTGTCAGCCGTCGGCGTAGGCAAGTGTCCGGCTGTAATCTGACTCAGGATCTCGGCTTGGATCTGAGCGTCTGAAACAGTACAAGGAGCTGTGGCACAGACCGACGGTGTGATTGTGTAGGAACCCACATAGCTACCGCGTCCGATGGATTGGTTTGATCCTGAATTTGTGCTGTATTCGCTGACGAGATCGTAGTAAGGACTGGCTGTCACGGTTTGATAGAAGCCGCCGATTTGCGCCTGTACGGTCGCGTCTACGCTCGATCCCCAGAAAACAGCCACAACCTGAATATTGGAAACAACCGGACCGCCATAATAATTTAGGTGTGCGCCAGCTGGCGGCGGTGCGGCGTTCTTCATTCCGGGCGGAATCATGCGAACAATGTGAATCGGACCTGCGGATTGCGGCGACTGCTTCACCTGGTCTTGCGCCAAAGCCGCACTGGCGAAGACAAGACATATCGCCATAAGCAGTGCTGTACACAGGTTGCGGTTGAGAGAGAACGGGAGAGAGGATTCCGGTCGGGAGTTCTGGGATTGAGCCATAGTTTTCCTTTGGAGCGCGCGATTGCGCACGCGAAAATATTGGTGGATTTCAGCGATTCAGGGAGTTTCTGCGGTCCCTATTGCGGCGCAAGATCTAGGGGGAAAAACCTACACCGCTCGGGCCAGTCGCCGAGAGACTTGAAAGATATTGCCCGCGAGAGAATTCCTTGTCAATGAGAAACTCTGGTTTTGAGACAAACTTGCCAACCGAGGAAGCTCGAACCCAGTGATCATGCAAAAGATTGCACTCAGTGTTCGAGTTGTGTCTTCATGATCGGCCTATTTTGCCTTCCACCGCTTCATCTGCCAAACTGAGAACCGGGAACCAATCTCCGGCAAATCATTTTCAATGACAACTGGGTTTTAAACTTATGGGACGCATTCACGTTCTCTCAGAACACGTGGCCAATAAGATCGCCGCTGGCGAAGTGGTCGAGCGCCCTGCGTCCGTGGTCAAAGAGCTTCTGGAGAACTCCCTGGACGCTGGCTCAACTCGAATCAAGATTCAAATCGAAGCCGGAGGGAAGAAGCTCATCCAGATCACCGATAACGGATGCGGCATGGTTCGTGACGACGCGCTCCTCGCATTCGAGCGGCATGCAACTTCGAAGATGAAGGATGCGGAAGACCTGCTGAGCATTGCGACCCTCGGTTTTCGCGGAGAAGCCCTACCGTCAATTGCCTCGGTCTGCCGTCTGCATCTTGAAACCCGGGCCTCCGATCAAGAATCCGGAACCGTCGTAGAAATTAACGGCGGCAAGATTTTTAAAGTGGAAGAAGCCGGACTTCCGACGGGAACTTCGCTCACTATTCGCGATCTGTTTTTCAATACTCCCGCGCGAAAGAAATTCCTGAAAGCCGAATCCACTGAGCTTTCACACATCGCGTCGCTGGTCACGCACTATGCGCTCGCGCATCCTGATAAGCATTTTGAATTGCATTCAGCAACGAACGCAATACTCGTAGCACCGCCGGTTGCTGGATATAGCGAGCGTATTTACCAGGTGTTCGGCAAAGAAGTGCTCGATCAGTTGATTGCAATTTCAGCCGTGCAGCCGCTGGAGCGAATCGGATTGCCGCAGCCTCCGCCGTGGAGAAGACAGGAGGAAGACGAAGAACCTCAAGCTCCTGGTGAACTGCGATTGCATGGATTCGTTTCCAAGCCGGAAATTCAGAAGCTGAATCGCAATTCAATTTATGTCTTCGTCAACGGACGCTCTGATTCGCGACCGTCTGATTCAGCACGCGCTGACCGAAGCTTATCGAAACATGATGCCGCCGACGGTCTATCCCGTTGTGCTTGCTGTTTCTCGAGCTGCCGAATGCAGAGGTCGACGTGAATGTGCATCCCTCGAAGACAGAAGTGCGTTTCCGGCAACAGAGTGCGATGCACGATTTTGTACGGGAATCTGTCCGCGCTGCCCTGATGAAGGCTCGACCGATTCCACAGTTCGCTACGGAAATTCACGCGCATCCAACGGCTAGTGCTTCACTCACTCCCGGGGCTCACCCCGTAGAGCTAGGCCGTTCCGCAGACACTTCCGTGGGGCCACAGGCCTTCGCGCTAAGCGTGCCCACTCCTCCGGTAACAAACGATCGATTTCACTTCACGAGCGGAATTGCAGTCGAAGCAAACGCGGCAGTGTCTCTCGCACGAGAACCGCAAACCTCAGCCCAGGTGTTTGTTCCAGACGATACTTGCGGACAACCCATTCATGACGAACCAGAAGGGGGGCTGTCCGAAAATAACATTACGCCATCTCTGGCGACGCTCAAGCCTCTGGGACAAATTCGCGAGTCGTTCATTTTGGCAGTGAACCACGAAGGGCTTTGGATTATCGATCAGCATGTGGCTCACGAACGTGTGCTCTTCGAGAAGATTCTGAAGCAGCGTGCAACGCTCAAGACTGAGAGTCAGCGTCTGCTTATGCCGCTGCTGCTCGAACTTACACCAGCGCAGCAGGCAGTATTTGCCGGCATTTCCGACGAACTGAATGCTAATGGATTCGAAGCCGAACCATTTGGAAGCCGCAGCATCGCCATCAAAGTCTCTCCCGCAGGACTCGAGCCTTCGCAGGTGGAGCACATGTTGCACGAACTCCTCGAACAATTCTCCCGCGAAGAACAAGCGCTTAATATGGAGAAAGTTCGCACCCGCATAGCCGCATCCGTCGCTTGTCACGCCGCCATTAAAGTAAATATGCCGCTCGAGCAAAATAAAATGGAGTGGCTGATCGCGGAGTTGGCGAAGACCGAATGCCCGATTTCGTGTCCACACGGAAGACCAATTATTCTGCGATACTCAATGCAGGACATTCAAAAGGCGTTTAAGAGAATTTGATAGCAATTAGCAATTAGCATTTAGTAGTCGGCACTTAGCTCTGGCGCTGTATCGGCTCGCCAGAATTCCAGGCTAAACATCCACTGCTAAAAGACCAAAGACTAACGACCAACGACTGCTTCCCATGACTGACCAGGAACTCGACGAACTTCGGCAACAAAAGTGGCGCCTCAATGCGCAACCAGTGCGCACACTCGAGGATGCCCGTTCGTTCGTCGAATCTGTCGGGTTCTGCATGATGTACCCGCTGAAGCAGCCGGTGCTCGCACCGACGTTCGTAGGCGCATGGATAGGCTCGAACCAGCGCTTGCCTACTTTGCAGCATGCATTTTCTGATCCTCGAACCCAGGGCTCGACGGATCTAATGGTCCGGCTGCTGCGGGAACGCGACGCCTTCGAAGCCAACATTTTCGACGAGAACAATAACTTTCTCGTCGCCTCATCTATCTTTCCTTATTTTTATGCGCTGGTCGGAGAACGCAATCCCAAACAAGCGCCTAAGCCGGGACCGCGATCAGAATATTCGCAGCTTGCCTGTGATGCGTTTGAGGTCATTCGTCGCGAGGGCCCGGTCTCAAAGCAGCGAATGCAGCAGGTACTTGGCGGTGAGATTTCTCTGGCGGCTCTCGACCATGCTCTTGGAGAACTGTGGTCTAAGTTGCGCATAACTCGAGTCGACTACAGCACCGTTGAGGGATCATCATGGGACGTTCTTTATCGCTGGTCGCCCGATGCTGTGCGCGAAGGCATGAATCTCTCAGTGGGAGAGGCGCTCACTGCTTTGGTTTCGAAATATCTGGATTGCGTAGTGGCAGCCGATCAGCAGGAAGTAGAAGCCTTCTTCGGAAATTTCGTGCCGCGCTCGCGAGTGAAAGAAGCCATAAACGCGCTGCTCGCCGCTAGAGAGCTGGATTTCATTCGCGTAGGAAATCGCACACTGATTCAGATAACGCCACCGAAAGCCGCGCCGGTGGTACGCTCCCCAGAATTCCGCCAGAAACCAAGGCTTCCGAGAACGACGATCCCTCCACGCAGGAAGCCAATGCGACCGAAGGGCTGAAGATCATCTGCGAAGAATCGTTTTGGTTCTCACGGCGGTTATTTCTGAAGAACTTCATCCTGCATTACCTTCTTTTGCCCGTGTAAAATCATCTTTCCCTAATGACCGGTTCCCAACCTCGCAAACTTATCATTGCTATCGATGGCCCGGCCGGCGTTGGCAAGAGCACCGTCTCCTCACGGCTGGCCCGTAAACTCGGATACATCAATCTTGAAAGCGGAGCCATGTATCGCGCCCTCGCTCTCAAGGCGATCCAGCATGATATTTCCTTCGACGACGAAGCTGCGCTGCTGAAGTTGGCGCAGAATTCTCGTATCCAGCTCGAACCAACCATGGGAGGAAATCGCGTCCTGCTCGATGGACACGACGTGACTCAGCGTGTGCGCGAGACCGACGTTGCCGAAGGCGCGTCGCGGGTCTCGGTGCATCCGAAAGTGCGCGAGTGGATGGTTGCCCGCCAACAAGAAATGGGCGTGGGCGGCGGAGTAGTCATGGAAGGCCGCGACATTGGAACCAAAGTTTTTCCCGCCGCAGATGTGAAAATTTTCCTCGATGCCGACCCAGTGGTGCGCGAACAACGACGACGCCAGCAGCAACACGTCAGAAGCGGAGTTCCATCAAACCCAGAAGATCTGCGGGAACGAGATCACCGTGACAGGACTCGAGCTGCTTCTCCGCTAGAGCCCGCTGCGGACGCAATGGTTCTCGATTCGACCGAATTATCAGAGGATGAGGTCTTGCGCCAAGTGGAAGAGTTTGTGAATCAAAAACTGGCGAGCCTTATAGAAGAGCTCTGAGTGCCGATCTGATTGTGGCAGGAGGTATGAGTCTCCGGAACACCAACTCTAACTCGCCTTCTGCTGTGGTTGGCGTGTCCATCTCATCGGAGGTTGTTTGTATTTAGAGCAGTCATGTACTTCAAAAGCACGCGTTGCCAGCCAAAATTCGACTGGATGGTGGCCGAACAAACGAACATCGCGCCGCCAACCACAATCACCGCATCTGTAACTCTGGCAGTTCTGTCGATTCGGAAACTCAATCATGCGGCGCATGACAGCTCTCCGTTAGCTCACAATTGATTCCTGGTCTCCTCGGTTCACGTGTTTTCCGATTCCATCGCCCTGAGTGGCCGCCTTCAGCTCCGCCAGAAAGTCTGTAGCATCTTCGATCGCCTGGCACTCGGCATCGGCTTCCTTGTTTTGTTCCAATTCCCTGGCACGATCGAGGATGGCCTTCTGCGCTTCGGCGATGCGCCAAAGTCGAAGTTCGGGCTCCGGCTCTGAAATAGCGGCTTCGTAATAATGCTGCCAGACTGCGGGATCGTTTTTTGGGTGAATTCTCGTATCCATCGAAATGTCGTCCTCAACAGACTCAGATGGTATGAAATAGGAGACGGTTTGCCCTCTATCTTTTGAATGATTTCAGTGCGACTTCAATCCGCTGCAACTCCGCAATCACGGCGCGGTCGATTTTGTCAGACTTGCGATCTCCATTGACCACCCTGCTGACATAGGAAGCATCCACATTCAACTTTTTGGCAATGCGAGCATAAATTCCCAGATGGCGGCGGTGACGTTCCAGCAGAAGTTTGCGTTCAGCATTGTTTCCATTCGCCATTGATTAAACTCCGCCACTTACCTTGATATGTTTTCGGATGTTGAATTTCAAGCTGCTCGAGCAATGGGAATCGCCGTGATCGCCTCACAATCGCATTGCACGCAGAGCGGAAGTTTTATGTTCCACACTTGTCCACCGCCAGGTTCCCAAAATTGGGCATCAATGCCGATTGTCATGCGACCGCAAGTACGGCAGGGGACCATGTTCTGTGTTTGGAGGGCGAGGAGATTAAGACGTGTACGAATCTGACTAGGGATTTTGCCGCTGTAAGTTTCACTCATCCATGACTGATTTCTCTATAAAGAAATGTGATAATCCCTAGAATCAGAAATCCGAATTAACAGATCCCCTTCGCGAAAAGATGTTTGAGACATCACGCTGATTTCTCGATTTTCTTGTCTTTTTCCATCTCAAGATACCCATTAAGCTCCGTGACTAGCTTCAGGAACTTGTGAGCATCCTGTTCTGTGACAATCAGAGCGCACAGTTCCGCAATGCGCTTGTCTAACTCGGAAACTTGCGCTGCTGAGTTGAGGGACAAACTTAACTCTTTCTACCGAATCCGTTAGTCGGATATGTTAAGCCCCCCCCCCCTGTGGAAATCAACGAAAATTACTGTTCTTTACAGGACAATGGATTTGCGCAAAATTGCTGGACCCTGATTTTGAGGTTACAAAGTGGACTTTGGAATGACCCTTCGCAGGCAGTGGGCGAAGCTGCGACCAAGCCGACACTGACGATAATAGCTTGGTCGTAGAGAGATACTTTTCCGTCCAAAATATCTCGTCTTTGAGAATCTCCGAACGGTGTATAGCCGTTCCGATAATTGAAGGGCAGGTTCCGATCCGGACTACTTCTGGTAAACCACCTCGGTATGCAAAGTCCGCAAACTGCCGCCTATCAACGAGCCAAATAAGGCGCCAATCCCACCGATAATGATGGCGGCGACGACTCGGTTACTCGCATCGCCAGCGTCCTTGCCGCTCGCACCAGCCGCCGCTCCTATTCCCGCGCCTATCAAAGCACCCTTGCCCGCGTTCCCTTGGCGATAATACTGATAGGTGATCCGGTGAATTTCCTCGCGATCAAACGTGATCTGATCTGGTTCTGAGAATGGTGTTCGGTAGGTGCGTTCACAATATAACGTGGTATCGGTCGCGTGACGGAAGATGCATCTTACCGGAACACGATGCCCAGCCTCCACAAAGATTGGACCGGGATAGAGATCCTTCACGTCCTGCCAGCTTCCGGCTTGCGCCTGTGCAGTTGAGAGGAACGTGACTAACACAAGTGTGAGGGAAAGAAGTCGCTGTCGCATGAACGCAGATTAGCGACAAAGAATAGTAGGTATTACTTACTTGTGACACTTTCGTGAGTGTCACAGCTACAGCGGATTGCGAACAAACTCCTCGTACCGGTGCAGCTCCGTGATCGAAGGCTCTGAAAGTAATGGGAACAAGATTGTGGGAGTAGCCTTCGGTAAGGTCGCGGCCGTCACCGCGTCGCAAACTACTGCCGCTGCCTCCTCCAATCCTCTTTGCCAGTTCGCTTCCTTCGCATCGCGAAAAATGAGCGAATCGGAGTCGAACCCAGACGCGATCAGCAGAGTTCGAGCTAACTTTAGAAAGTTATCCCAGCGCGATGCGATTCCGACCAGAGCTCCAGGCGGCGCGGGCAGCCAACCCGCGAGAGATGCCGGTACAGATCGCACTTGCAGCGTCAGCAATTCCGCCCCAACTGGCAGCACTTGGCGCACAATTTCAAGTTTGCTCGGGAGCGCTACGACAATTGCGCCGTAGGTTGCCCCGTTCAGATTGCTATTCCGCAAACCACAGCTTTTGACGGGCAGCGTGAGGGCCTGGCGCATCTCTAATGCCACGATTCTTCTAAGTTCCTCATCCGGCTCGATCAGAAGGAAATGATCGGGCGGCTGCAATTCCAGCCACTGGTGTAAGCGGGCACGCACAGTGCTCAGTGGGACGCCAAACTTTCGGGCCGAACGAAAGAGGTCGCCAATCAGCTGATCCGTTGGCGACACAGACGGAGACGCAGCTTTTGGACGGCTTTCGCGAACGTAAACACCACTTCCGTGTCGAAACTCAACCCAATGTTCCCGCTCGAGTTGCCGGTATCCCGCACTGACGGTGTTGGGATGAAGCCGAAACCGACGTGCCAATTCACGTGTGCTCGGCAGACGCTGCCCTGGGGGTAGGTCGTCGCTGAGAATACCCAAAACTACTTGCGTGACCAGCTGCTCCCGGATTGTAACTTCGCTCTTGCGGGCGAACCAGAGTTGCATGCCGCCACATCTTAAGCTGTTTCGTCCTGAACGACTAGGGATTCTCTGCCAAACTTCCCAGCACGGGAAACTCACAGCAGAAAACCTCTCCGTCACATCGCTCTAAGGCCTAAACCTGATATACCAGCCAAGTCTCCCGTCGAGACGGACTCGCCTTCATTCCGAATGCAGGTGGAGTCCTATGCCACGACTTTGTGTTTTATCTGTTCTCTTATTAATAGTACCTTCCATTTACGCGCAGGACGCCTCCACCGGAGCCATTCGTGGAACCGTGGCGGACGCCACCGGCAGCCGCATTCCGGGCGCAACCGTTGTTTTGGTCAACGCCGCTACCGGGCTGCGCTCTTCTGCCGTGTCAAACTTCGAAGGCTACTTTGCGTTCGATGTACTGCCGCCAGGTGATTATTCGGCACGGGCCGTCGCCTCTGGAATGTCTCCACAAACTACGCCAAAGCTGCACGTGGATGTAGACGCGACCACCGAAGTCAATTTCAAAATGCAAGTCGCTGGGGTGAAGGAGACCGTAACTGTTTCAGGCGAGCCGCAACTGGTTGAAACCCAACCCAGCCCCCTGTTTCGTCACTGATTGATGAACGGGCAATCACGGGGCTGCCTTTGAACGGCCGCCGCTTTACGGATCTTGCTCTACTAACGCCCGGAGTAACGCAAGATCCTCGAGGTCTGACCTCCGGATCAAACGGAGACTTGGCCTTTGGCGGTATCCGCGGATTCCAGTCCAGCTATCTGGTCGACGGCGCCGATAACAACAATGGGTTTTATGCACAAGCTGCGGGACGTTACCGCGCACCGTATCAGTTTTCAAACGAAGTGATTCAACAGTTCCGGGTCTCGTCGAATACATACGGGGCCGAGCTAGGACGTTCCGGCGGCGCAGTCGTAAACGTAGTCACAAAATCCGGCTCGAATCAGATTCATGGCACGGATTTCTACTTCTTGCGAAACAGCGCCTTCGATTCCAAGAACGCTTTCATGGTTTCGAAACCGCATTCCGAGCAACATCAGTTTGGGTTCACGCTAGGCGGACCGTTGCGCCGCAATCGTGCCTTTTTCTTCGTCTCATTCGATCAGCACATTTTTCATATTCCAACCGTGGTGCAGTTCGTAAACGGAAGCAACGTAGTTGTACCGCAGGCCGGAGCTGGACCCTACACGCCCGGCGACTATGAACTGAGCGATCAGTCGCTGGTATTCGCAACGGCTGCCAAGTTGTCGCAGCAGGCAGGGCAGTATCCGTCAGAATTATTGGGCAATGTTGGCTTCGTAAAATTGGACCTCAATATCTCGCCGCGCAATTTTCTTTCATTACGTTTGAACACCTCGCGTTACTGGGGACAGAATAATGTCTTTATAGACCCAGCCAGTCCGCTGACAACGTATGGCATCGGCGATAACGGCGTCGAACACGTAGACACCGAATCCGCGTCTCTGTCTTTAACCAGTAGCATCTCCACGAAATTTATAAGTCACTTCAGGGCGCAATTCGCGCGTGATCAGGAATGGTCCAGCGACAACACCAACTCTCCGCTTACTCGTATTACCAGTGTCATTGATGGTTTTGGGAGGTCATCGCTCTTACCGCGGGAGACCCGACAACACCGGCTGCACTTGACGGAAACATTCAGCCTGGAGGGCCGGCGCCACTCCTGGAAGTTTGGAGGAGATGCGCTGGTCAGCTGGATTTACGATTTCTTTCCTTCGCAATTCGGCGGAGAGTACATTTTCAATCAAATCAAAGTAAATCCCTTCACCTTCGCCCCTCAACAAGGAGGGCTTCCTCTCACTCCGTTGCGAGCCTATGCGCATGACGTGCCTCACTATTATCTGCAGAATTTTGGTACCGCTGTGACCAACCCCAACACCAACGAATATGCCGCATTCATTCAAGACACTATTCGTGTCACGAATCATCTCGCGTTAAGTATCGGCGTTCGCTACGACTTACAGACCTTCACGACAAAGGGTCTGCTGACGAATCCCTTGTGGCCCTATTCGGGCAAAGTTCCATACAACCCGTACAACTTCGCGCCGCGCATAGGTCTGGCATACGCGTTCGGGGATCACCGTCCATTGGTGATTCGTGCCGGTTACGGATTGTTCTACACACGCATTCCGCAAATTTATAATTCGACCATTCAAAGTCAGAACGGCATCTCCAGCGGTTCATTGTTTCTTAACAATACCAATTACTACTCACAACAAATCTTCCCGCAGTATCCGAACCCACTCGTGAGCTGTCCGCAATTGGCTGCGGTATGTACTCCGCCAGCCGGTCTCGAACAATTCGTGAAAAATGACATCTCCTCGTTCTCGCCGAACTTCCGCACACCGGAGGTTCACCAGGCGAGCCTCACCATGGAACGTGAAGTTGCCAATCATTTAGCCGTGGGCATTTCGTACACATTCGTCCGTGGACAAAATCTGGTCCGCGCTCGCGACGTAAATTTGCCGCCTCCAACCAATGTGGCTTATCCCGTTTACGACGCTTCCGGCCTAAATCTGCTCGGCTACTATAACGTCGATTCGTTTTCCACCTGGCAATTCACGCAAACGCTCAACTGCCCATTCACGCCTTGCATTAATCCTTTGGCGCGTCCGATCCCCCAACTCGGAGCCATCGACGTATTCGAAAGCGAAGCATCAAGCGTCTACCACGGCGCTACGCTTTCAATCCATCGCCGAATGACGACCGGATTTTATTTCCGTCTGGCATACACTTTTGCCCATGCAATGGATGACGGGCAAGACGCACTCGTCGCGGGTCGCCCCGCATTGGTGCAGAATTCCTACACACCGCAGGCGGAATACGGACCGAGTGTGACCGATCAGCGCCAGCGCTTCGCATTTTCCTGGATCGCCGATCCCAAGCTCTTTGGCCGTAACCAGCCAATCTTGAGTCAGATGTTCAACAGTTGGAAAGCTGCGGGAGTAGTAACCGTCGGCAGCGGAAGACCGATCAATGCGACCGTCACAGGAGATCCGAACCAAGACGACAATAGCGAAAACGACCGCCTCCCTGGTGTAAGGCGGAATTCATTTGTGGGACCGGATTACGCCAGCACCGACCTTCGCCTCACGCGCCGCGTTTACACGAAAGACCGATGGAAGCTTGAGTTCGTGGCTGAGTCGTTCAACCTCATGAATCGTGATAATAAGCGGGTCCAAATTACGACGGACGGTCTGGTCAGCAACGCAGCGCAATTCGTCCAATCATCTAAGACCATTAAATCTAAGTACTTCCCCGCCTACTATCAGGTGCCCACCAGCTTCACACGAGCTACCAGCGCATATGCTCCGCGGCAGATGCAACTGGCCCTGCGACTGTCTTTTTAAGAACATCGACTTTTTGCGGGATATTCTGTATCGTCCCATTTGCGATTGAAGTGGCCGGGAATTGCAACACGGCACTTGACTTGCTCGTTGAACCTTGAAATAACTAAGGTGGTCCACATAGGACGAGTTTGGGGGTGTAGTTTAGTTGGCTGAAATTCGATTGCAAGAGGGAGAGTCCCTCGAAAACGCTCTGCGCCGTTTTAAGCGCAAAGTGCAACAGGAAGACATTATTAAGGAGGTCAAGCGTCACTCCTTTTACCTGAAGCCGGGCGAGAAGAAGCGCGTAAAGGAAGCTCTAGCGCGGAAACGTAGCCGTAAAAAGGCAAGAAAAGAACAGGATTAATTGAATGGTTCAGGCCGCTCTTCTCCAGTAGCGGCCTGTTCCAAACAGAAAAGCTTCGTTGTTAAAGAGCAATTTGTCGGCAATTTTATTTGTGCAGTATCCATGTTCCTCCGGGCATGGCGGGCCGAACCCAGGGTAGTAAAGTCCAGCAAGCAAAATTGAGGGGGGGTGTTAACAACCGGTGCGCACATTCCGCGCCAACGGGAGTACTTTGCCAGTCCCGTTGCGATGAATGTGTGGTCGGGGATCGAGTCGAAGGGAGTTTTTGCAATGGAATTCCAGGACAGAATATTAAAGTGCATTGACTGCGGGACCAACTTCGTTTTCACCGCCGGCGAGCAGTTGTTCTTCCATGATAAACAATTCAAGAATGAACCCAAGCGTTGCAAGACCTGCAAAACCAAAAGAGTCGCGGTATTAGGGGCAGCACCGCCATCAGCCCAAGGCATCAACAAAGTCGAGACGCGAACCGTATGTTCGCAATGCGGGAAGGAAACCACCGTCCCCTTCCGGCCGACCCAGGGACGTCCGGTGTTTTGCCGGGAATGCTTCCAGCAAAAACGTCAGGTCGCTACGGCCTAAGCCGGAACGGCGCTTGAAATGGCGGCTTAGCTCGCGGGCAAAAAACCAGATTCGAATTCGCCACAAGGCGTAATTCGTTTTGAAACGTTCCATTCTCGGCTTTTCGCTGCCAGCATCCTTTACCTCGTCGTGCGCTAATATAAGTTTCGTGGCAAGCTTCTACGTCCAAAACTTCGGCTGTCGCGCTACTCAAGCCGACGGCGCGAGCATCGAACGGCAGTTCCGCGAACAAGGACTCGATCCCGTAAACTCGCCAACCGACGCAACGGTGGTCGTTTTGAATTCCTGCACCGTTACTGCTTCAGCTGATCAAGAAACTCGCGCTGCCATTCGCCGCATTCATCGCGCCAATCCCGAATGCGAGATTGTCGTTACAGGGTGTTACGCGCAACGCGCTCCCGAGGAAGTTGCCGCTTTGCCAGGAGTCAGTCGGGTCGTCGGCAATTCGCACAAGCATCAACTCGTAAACCTCACCCTCTCTGCTGCAAGCTTTGTTCCACTCGCCCGTCTCGCTGGATCATGGTTGCCAACTGAGAACGGGGAACTGATTCCTGTAGCTGCTACTACGCAATCATCAACCGATGGCCACCGTTCAATCTTCGTCTCCGATATTTTCGCTCATACTGAGCTGCTGGCCGCCCCGGTCTTCGCCGGACATGGACACACTCGTCCCATCCTGAAGGTGCAGGACGGATGCGACAACCGCTGTTCTTTTTGCGTTATACCCTCTGTTCGCGGACATAGCCGTTCGCTTCCGCTGGCCAAGATTCTCAATGAAGTAAACAGCCTTGTAGAAGAAGGTTATCGCGAGGTCGTGATCTCAGGTATTAATCTCGGCCGCTGGGGACGAGATCTTGCAGCAGGCGGGCACCGAAAGTTCGAAGACCTCGTTCGCGCTATTCTCTCCGAAACTTCGCTGGAAAAACTTCGCATCAGCTCCGTCGAACCGATGGATTGGAGTGACGAACTCATCAGCCTGATGGCCGGCTCCGGACGCATCGCTAAGCATGCTCACGTGCCTCTGCAATCCGGCAGCGACCGCGTGTTGCGCCTGATGCATCGCAAATACCGTCCATGGCATTACCGCGAGAAGATCGGAAATATTCATGCCGCTATGCCCACAGCGGCCATTGGAGCCGATGTCATGGTCGGATTCCCCGGTGAAAGTGAATCCGATTTCGACGCTACATATCAGATGATTGAACAGCTTCCGTTCACGTATCTGCATGTGTTCACTTATTCTTCGCGACCTGGCACGCCTTCCGCGGAGATGCCGAATCAAATTCCAGTGCAGCTCGCGCGCGAACGGAATCAAATTCTGCGCGACTTAGCAACGGAAAAGAAAAACCGTTTCATGAGTACCTTTCTTGAAAAACCGCTCGATGCCATTACGCTGAATACGGTTCACAACACATCTGGCGGCGAATATACCGAAGCATTAACGGATAACTATCTGAAGCTTCGGTTGAAAGGGAAGCACGAGCCTAACCAAAAAGTAACGGCTTGTGTGGAGGGATTTGAAAATGGAATGTTGCTGGGTCGCGGTTTGACGAACTAACCTAAAGCTTTTTCGCCGGAAGGCTCGAGGCGATATCCGACCCATGGTTCCGTAATAATGTAATGCGTTTCGTCACTCTCGATCTTTTTTCGAAGCTGTCCAACTAGCACTCTCAGATGCTCGGGCTGTTCGACGGCATTCGGTCCCCAGATCGCCGAGAGCAGCAATCGATGCGTGACAACTCTGCTGGCATGCCTCGCCAGATAAACCAGGAGCTCAAATTCCTTCGGCGTGAGGCGCAGCTCCCGGCCTTTCACGACTACGCGGAATGCTGCCGCATCGATGCGAAAATCCCCGATTTCAATGGTTTGTCGCGACGTATCTTCGACTGCACTCACGCGAGATAAATTTCTCCTGACTCGGGCCAACAATTCATTCATGCCGATTGGTTTAGTCAGATAATCATCCGCACCAGCATCCAGGGCTGCAACTTTAGTTTTTTCTTCACCTTTAACAGACAGAACAATAATCGGCACCCGGGATTCAGCTCTCAACTGCCCGGACAGTTCAATCCCGTCCATGTTGGGCATGGAAACGTCAGTGATTACCAGGTCGGGCTGCCACTCGCGCGCCATTCTCAAGCCGGCATGGCCGTCCTCTGCGGTACGAACTTCATAACCGCTGCCAGAGAGAGATGTGCGCAACACTCGCGTAATCTGCGGTTCGTCATCGACCACAAGAATTCGTTTCTTCTCCGGCACATTTCGAGTTGGCGTGACTCGCTCTGTCATGATTTAGGAAGACGACTGCGTCACGATATGAACATCCACCGGCGGGGCATCTCGCAGAAATTTGTGGATCGTATTGAGATACAAATATCGTTTCCATCCTTTGACAGCGGATCTTCCAAACACAACCTGCGTGATATGTTTTTCTCGGACGAATTGCGCGACTGGTTCGGCAACTGAGCGGGATGTGAGCCGCACTACCTGCGCCCCAACATCTCTCGCCAGACGTAGATTTGCCTCGAGCGAACGTTGATTCGCCTCACTCTCGTCCACTCCAATATCGATATATAAAACGTAAAGCTCGGCATCGAGCCGGCGTGCCATTCGAGCCGCACGGGCAATAATGTATTGCGCCGAAGGATTCGAACTGATACAGACCGCGAAGCGTTCTCTTATTCCGAAATTGCGATCTGGTTCCTCTTTCTCGAGATAGGTTTCGAGACTGCGGTCAACTTCCTGCGCGACTTCTCGCAGGGCGAGTTCGCGAAGCGCAATGAGATTTGCCGGACGGAAGAAATTGGTTAATGCTCGTTCAACGCGATCCAGTGGATAAATATCCCCTCGCCGCATACGAGTTTGAAGCGCTTCCGGTGTCACGTCAGCCATAACCAGTTCGGTGACCCGCTTCATTACCCAGTCAGGCACGGTTTCCCGCACCGTGACCCCGCTTATTCTTTGCACGCTGGGAGCGACGCTCTCGAGATGCTGGACGTTCATTGTCGAAAGAACACAAATGCCCGCATCCACTATGTCGAGAACATCTTCATAGCGCTTCTGATGTTTGCTGCCCTCAATGTTGGTATGGGCCAGCTCATCGATCAGAACTACGGCAGGCTTACGCTCAAGAATGCCATCGAGATCCATCTCCTCGAATGTTGTCCCCTTGTATTCAAGCTTTTTTCTGGGGACCGTTTCGAGCTGCTGCGCAAGTTCCACAACTCCCTTGCGTCCATGCGTCTCGATCATTCCGATCACGACATCTTCGCCGCGATTCTTTCTTCGAATGGCCTCACTCAACATGCTGTAAGTCTTGCCCACGCCGGGCGCGTAGCCGAGAAATAGCTTGAAGATGCCGCCAGTCTTGCCTGCGTCAGAAGCTTCCAGCCATTGTTCGGGAGTCTTAGCCATCGCGACTATTGTCGACGACTATGGCATGTTTGTCGATATTCAGGTGCTGGCCGCTGTTCAGTAAGAGGTCCGTATTCGGCTACAATCGGTGCTCGTGAACAAGTCAGTCGTGCAAACTCTGGGGCGTTTCGTTGGCTGTTCGGCGTTGGTGTGTGCCGTCGTTTATCTCTATACACGGCTGCTCCATGTGAATCCGACTACGGCTGCGCTGACGTTCTTGCTTTCTGTCTTAATCGTCTCCTCGGTCTGGGGCTTGGTGGCTTCGTTGTTCATGGCCGTGCTTGCGGCGGCGGCCTTCAATTATTTCTTTCTTCCGCCGATAGGCACTTTTACTATCGCTGATTCGCAAAACTGGATTGCCTTCTTTGCTTTTCTCGCGACTGCGGTCGTCGCCAGTGAGCTTTCCGAAAGAGCGCGCAAGCAAACGGATGAAGCGATTCGCAGGCGGCGTGAACTCGAGCGTCTTTATCAATTCAGCCAGCAACTACTGACAGCCGACAATATTTTGCAATTACTGAATGCCATGCCGCAGTACGTCATCGAATCCTTTGGAGTCTCTGCCGCCGCCATTTACATTCCAGAAAAAGGCGACATATACCGCTCGGGAGTTGAAACGCGCGATTTGGATTCCGACCACCTCAAGTCGGTCATTGCGCGTGGAGAACCGATCGTCGATACCGAACGTCACTTGAGTTTCACCCCTTTGAAGATGGGCGTTAAAACGGTGGGCACAGTCGGCGTGAGTGGAAGCTTATCGCGCCAGACCCTCGATGCTATGGGAAGCCTCATTGCCATTGCGATCGAGCGCGCCAATGCTGTCGAAACTCTAAGCCGTTCCGAAGCATCTCGTGAAGGAGAGCAACTGCGCTCCGCCATCCTCGATTCCATCACTCACGAATTTCGCACTCCGCTTACTTCCATTAAAGCTTCGATCACCAGCCTCTTGTCGGATATCGATCTCGCTCCAGCTGATCGTCATGAACTCATGACTGTAATCAATGAAGAGAGCGACCGTTTGAACCGACTCGTCGGCGAAGCCGCCGAAGTTGCTAAGCTTGAATCGCACGAATTTGAGCTTGATCTCAAGCCGGTGCGGATCCTCGATCTGATTCGCGATGTTGTAGCTAGTCTCAAGCAAGTGCTCGAAAAGCATTCAGTGGAAATACGATGTCCGGAAGACGCCGTCGCTCGCATAGACTCGGAACGCATTAAGGAAGTGCTTACTCAGTTGCTTGAAAACGCCGCCAAGTATTCGGATGCAGGGACGCCAATCCGCATCACCGCTGAACTGAAGTCGAATAATTTATCGGTCAGCAATTTAACCATCAGCGTTTCCGATCAGGGTGCAGGCATCGAAGATATGGAACAGGGATTAATCTTCGACAAATTCTATCGCGGCAAAAATCAACGTTATCGTGTGCAAGGAACCGGCATGGGACTGGCAATCGCAAGAGCCATCGTGGAAGCACATGGAGGAAAAATCGGAGTCACAAGCCAAATAGGCCGCGGTTCCGTATTCTACTTTTCACTGCCGATAGCCAGTTGATTCCACCGAGTTACAACGGCGTAACGGTGATATCCTAGTCAGAATCATTCCACAACAAGGCTGTAATCTTCCATGTCAAACCCAAGCATTCCAGAGTCTCAACTCCCTACAGAAACGCCTGCTGAATCCACCGAATCATTCGACGCGATCTTTTCTCAGTACGAGCAGAGTCATACACGCTCGCGCGAAGACGGCAGCAAACAAATTGAAGGCACGGTGATTGCCGTTTCCGCCGAATCGGTTTTCGTCGATATCGGATTCAAGAGTGAAGGCATCCTGCCGTTGACCGCCTTTCCGAGTACGGGCCAAAGCACTGGCCAAACTGTGAAGCCTGGCGATAAGTTACTCGTCTCAGTCAAAGGTCGTGACCTTGACGGATATTACGAGCTTTCCCGCACCAAGATCGCGCAGCCGAAAGATTGGTCTTCGCTAGAACAAGCTTTTGCCGAAAAATCGACCATCGTCGGAACCGTCACAGGCGTGGTCAAAGGTGGTTTGAGCGTAGACGTTGGCGTTCGTGCGTTCATGCCCGCATCGCGGAGTGGAGTGCGCGATGCCGCTGAGATGGAAAAGTTGGTGGGACAGGAAATCCGCTGCCGCATCACCAAGCTCGATGCGACTGACGAAGACGTGGTCGTTGACCGCCGTGTCATTTCCGAAGAAGAAGAGCGTTCGGCAAAAGATCGCCGCTATTCCGAGATCGCCGAAGGTGAAGTCGTGAGCGGCACTGTTCGCAGCGTTACGGACTACGGCGCGTTCGTCGACTTGGGCGGCGTCGATGGATTGTTGCACGTCAGCGATATCTCCTGGCATCGCATTAGCAAGCCTGCCGATGTGCTCTCAGTTGGCCAGCAGGTCGATGTCAAAGTTCTCAAAGTCTCAGATGACTCCGGCAAGCGGCGCATTTCTGTTGGCATGAAGCAACTTCTGCCGCATCCATGGGACTCTCTCGCTGGAAAGTACAACATCGGCGATCGCATTCGTGGCGTTGTCACACGCGTCGTCGAGTTCGGCGCGTTCGTGGAACTCGAGCCCGGCATCGAGGGATTGATTCACGTTTCCGAAATGTCTTGGGCCAAGAAGGTGCGCATTGCCAGTGACGTGGTTAAGCCAGGTGAGAGCGTCGATGCCGTGATCCTCGGAATCAACAGTGCCGAACGACGCATCGCTCTCGGTCTTAAGCAAACACTGGGTGATCCTTGGGCTGAAGCCGGGCAGAAGTTTGCGGCAGGAACGGTGATCGAAGGCCCGGTCACGAGCATCACCAAGTTCGGCGCTTTCGTGCAACTCGCAGAAGGTGTCGAAGGCATGATTCACGTGAGCGAGATTAGCGCCGAGAAGCGCATTAACCATCCCCAGGATGTGCTTCGAGTTGGACAGATCGTCAAAGCGCAAGTGCTCGAACTCGATAAAGAAAAGCGTCAGTTGCGGCTCAGCATCAAGCAGATGATTCCGACCAGTCTCGATGAATATCTCGCCGAACATAAAATCGGCGACACAGTTACCGGACGCGTTGTCGAAGTGCTCGAAGCAAGCGCGCGCGTCGAACTTGGCGAAGGCATTCATTGCAATTGCGCGCTCCCAAAAGAAACAGCGGTTGGAGAAAACATCAAAACCGATTTGAAGGCTGATGTGTCGTCGTTGAGTTCGATGTTAGCGGCGCGCTGGAAAGGCGGGTCCAGCGCTGGAACTGGCATTGTGGCGAACCCGAAGGCCGAAGCCGTCCACGCCGGACAGATCCGCAACTTCCGCATCACAAAACTTGATGCTGAGACAAAGAAGATCGAAGTCGAGTTGGCTTAGATAATTAGTAAACACGCTACATCAATAGCTTATCCGCCCTTGCGCACCCGGTTCATGGCGGCTCTTGCCTCGTTGTCCGCCGTTTTTCGTCGCTCGGTCTCGCGCTTGTCCCAGAGTTGCTTGCCTTTTGCCAAGGCGAGTTCAAGCTTTACTCTCCCGTTCTTGAAATACATCCGGGTCGGAATTAACGTGAGCCCGCGCTGCTGCGTTTTGCCGATCAGTTTGCGAATTTCATCGGCATGTACCAACAATTTGCGGGTGCGGAGCGGGGCATGATTGAAAATGTTTCCATGTTCGTAGGGTCCGATGTGGCAATTGAGCAGCCACAATTCGCCGTCTTTAATCAATCCGTAAGAATCTTTGAGGTTAGTAAGTCCATTTCGGACGGATTTGACCTCGGTTCCGGTTAAAACTACACCAGTTTCAAATTTTTCCAGCAAGAAGTAGTTATGTGAAGCGATCCTATTAACAGCGGCATCCCTCTGGCCGGCGGCCGTAGGATCGCGGCGAGGATTCTTCTCCGCATTCGGTTTGGTGGGATGGGTAGTTTGGCGAGCCATAATTTTGTAAGCCGTGATTTCACAGCAGTTAAGCTATTAGGACTTTCTTAGGTTAACCCAGATACGGCGGCTCTGGGGACTTGTAAAAGGCGGGCAATCGCCTCCGCCAGGCACGCGCTGAATCCAAAAATTACCGAAACTGAAACGCTTCTGGAGCCATATTGAACAATCAAGCGCCCTCTATGAGGACTAGTACTTATGAGTGTAACTCTGTGAGCAGTAGCGAGTTCGGTTCACTCTGGGCCGATGCTATAATCGACCAGCTCACGTCTTCTCTTTTGTTGTTTTTGGCGAAATTTGACAGCCCAAATCAAGGCTCATGGCCAACCTTTGGGGGAAGACTGCCTACGAGGAACCACTGATGAGAAGTCTGCTTCGCCCGGCGGCAATTTTCTTGCTCGTCGCGCTCGTAACTTTACCTGGTGTCACTGCCGACAAGGCCAAGTCTTTATATCAACGGGGAAAAGATGCCGAGGTTCGGCAGAATTACGAGCTTGCGTACGATTTGTACAAACAAGCTTACGATATCAAACCTGGAGATCTGGACTACCGCGCTGCTTTTGAACGCCTGCGTTTTCTCGCGGGCGCATCCCATGTGCATCGCGGCCAATTGCTGCGCGAAGCCGGGAAGTTAGAAGAAGCTCTCGCGGAATTTCAGAAGGCCTTGGAGATTGATCCTTCAAGCGCCATTGCAACGCAAGAAATTAGGCGCACCAAGGCGATGATCGATTCTGCGAATTCGCCTGGTGCTCCGACAGCGACTAAAAATCCCAGCACTTTGCAGCGCAGGCTGGAACAGTCCGGCGGGCCGGTTGAACTGGCCGCGATCTCGAACGTTCCGATCACCCTCAAGCTCACAGAAGATACAAAGGTTATTTATGAAACGGTGGGGAAGTTGGCTGGGATCAACGTTCTATTCGACCCTGATTACACTTCGCGGCGGGTGAAGATTGAATTGAACGGAGTCACCCTGGAAGAGGCTCTTGAAATCGTCGCTCTCGAGTCGAAGACCTTTTGGCGCCCGGTTACTCCGAATACTGTTTTTGTTGCAGCTGATAATCCTGCAAAGCGCAAAGATCTGGAACAGAGTGTTATCAAAACTTTCTACCTCGCCAATCTTTCGCAGCCCACGGAATTGCAGGATGTAGTGAACGCTCTCCGCCAAATTCTGGAAATTTCCCGCATTCAGCCCCTGCCGACGCAGGGAGCAATTGTTGTGCGCGGCACACCCGATCAAGTCGCGCTGGCGCAAAAGCTTGTAGGCGATCTGGATAAAGCCAAGGCCGAAGTTGTCGTCGATGTTGCGGTCATGCAGATCAACCGCGATAAAGCTCGCACTTTGGGAATTAGTCCTCCGACCAGCGCGACAGTCGCTTTGCAGAACAATGTGAACACGACCACGCCGACAACTACGGGGACGACGACCACTACCGGCACCACGTCAGGTTCATCCACCGGACTCAGCCTGAATTCTCTGGGCAATTTGAACGCAACTGATTTCCAGGTCTCGATTTCGCAAGCTACAGCCACCGCGCTTTTTACCGATAGCCATACTAGGCTCATACAGAATCCCCAGATTCGCGCAGTGGATGGACAGAAAGCTTCGCTCAAGATCGGCGACCGAGTACCAGTTGCCTCGGGATCGTTCTCATCTGGTATCGGCAGTACGGGAATCGGCGTCAGCCCGCTGGTCAACACTCAGTTCCAGTATCTCGATGTGGGCGTGAACATCGACATTACTCCCAAGATTCACTCGAATGGGGAAGTGACGTTGAAGATCACGATGGATATTTCCTCCGTGACGTCCTTTACGAATATCGGCGGCATCCAGCAACCTGTGATCGGGCAACGAAAGATCGAGCACGAGGTACGGCTGCGAGAAGGTGAAGTAAATCTGCTGGGTGGAATGATGGAAGACAGCCAGACGCGTTCGCTGACTGGAATTCCCGGACTTTCACAGATTCCGATTTTGAAGTACCTCTTCGGCCAGACTGCCACCGATCATTCTGAAACCGAAACCGTTTTCGCTTTGATTCCGCGCATTGTGCGCAGGCAAGATCTTAGCGACTTGAACGAGAGAGCGATCGCGGTAGGCACAGCGAGCGCGATTGAACTGCGACACATAGCACCGGCGGTCATAGCCCCTGCCCCACCGAGCAATGCGGCCCCGGGAAATTCATCCCCGGCAGCTCCTGCTCCGGCACCGGCTCAGCCTTCTTCACAGCCTGCGCCGCAGGGCGGTCCAGCAAGTTTCAACTTTGATCCGGGAACTATTAACCAGAAGGCGGGCACAACGTTTTCCGTGAACGTGATGCTCACGGGAGCGCAGAACGCATATTCGGTTCCGTTGCAGGTCAGTTACGATCCTAAGACATTGCAAGTAGTCAATGTTTCGAACGGAAACTTCCTTTCACAGGACGGACAAGTGGTGGCATTGGTTCATCGTGATGACGATAGTAGTGGGACGCTGCAAATCACGGCAACGCGCCCGCCAGGCGCGTCGGGTATTTCCGGGCAGGGAAGTGTAGTTACCTTAACTTTCCTGGCGAAAAGCAGCGGACAATCGACACTCGCCATCTCAAAAGGTGGCGCTCGCGATCCGAGCATGCAACCCATTCCCGTGGCGGGAGCAGCGGCGGCTGTGACGATTCAATAGCATGTGTGGATCGATTATTTGGGAATCTTCAGGCCTATTGCGTTGCCGCAACAGCAATAGGCGCTGAAGCAAGAGACCGCTTCCGACGATATTCATATGCAGTGCGCATTCAATAATAATCCACTCGAGGCCTTGAGCTGCGGCAGGCGAGTTTACGTATCCCGAGCGCCGCGAGCCGGAAAAGCATCAGGTTTCACGCTTATTGAATTGATTGTGGCAACTGCGATTTTGGTTATTTTGACGAGTCTTGCGGTTCCGATGGCAAGAGTAACCATCAAGCGCACAAGAGAGCGCGAGTTGCGCGCTGATTTGTGGGAACTGCGGGACGCGATTGACCGTTACAAAGATGCCGCAGATCGCAACGCTTTCCAAACCAAGGTCGGATCCGAAGGCTACCCGCCGGATTTAGATACTTTGGTGAACGGCGTAGATGTCGGTGGCAAAAAGTTAAAGTTCCTCCGCCGGATTCCGGTCGATCCCATGACGGGCAGCAAGGAATGGGGTATGCGCTCCATGCAGGACGATCCCGATTCGGACTCCTGGGATGGAAACAATATTTTCGACGTGCATACCAAATCAAACGACACGGCTCTGGACGGAACGAAGTACAAGGACTGGTAAATGGCAGGTTTTTTCAACCATCAATTTTTCGGTCGTCGATCTTTCGGTCATCGATCAGCGAGCAATCGACTAACACGCGGCTGTCGACCCGCAAAGAATCGATCCCGCAAGACAAGCCGTGGATTCACTCTGATCGAAATGCTGATTGTGATCAGCATCATCATGATCCTGGTGGCCGTCGCAATCCCCGCTTATAACCAATCCATTGTGCGAGCAAGAGAGTCCGTGTTGCGTCAGAATCTATTCACGCTTCGTTCCCTGATTTCGCAATACACACTAGACAAGCAGAAGGCGCCGCAAGGATTGGAAGACTTAATTCAAGGCGGGTATCTGAAACAGATTCCCAATGATCCCATCACAACCAAGCCGGATTGGACTGTGGATCAGGAAGATCAAACCATCATGTCGCCGGATCAAACTGATGCTGGCGGAGTCGATGATGTGCACAGCTCATCGACCGCAACTTCAAGCGATGGCAGTGCTTACAACACCTGGTAGAAAATCCGTTGGCATCCCTTGAACGGTCATGTACCTATAGGAACGTACATACACACGAAGAATCAATAACATAGCCACCACCTGGCGAGCGATTTAGCGCTACGGGAATGACAGCTTTCCCCCGCCGGTTCAATGGTTGCGTAGAATGCTTCATGATTACGTAGCGAGGGGCACTGTTGCGCTCGGCGATCACGAGAGCTTATGGGGTCACTTCCACATTCGCGTTCGTCAAAACGCACCATGGCAGCCGCAATGCGTACATACAATTATATGCGTATGATTTGCGGGACGTATTTCGTGTAAGACAGATGCCAGCTGCCAAAACGCCAAAAATTAAGCGGACTTTACAGTCTTCACACGCGCATTGAGGCGGGACTTGTAGCGGGAAGCCGTGTTCTTGTGGATTACACCCTTCTGAACGCCTTTATCCAGAGCCGACACAGCTTCTCTGTAAGTTTGATCGACCGACTTCTTGTCCCCTTTTGTTAGTCCTTCGCGAAGATCGCGCAGTGTGGAACGCAGGCGGGAAGTATTGGCGCGATTGCGAGCCGTACGTTTAGTGGTCTGACGGGCGCGCTTCAGCGCGGAAAAATGATTTGCCATCTGTACTAGTTACCTTCGTTTCTATAAGTGAATGTTCCGGCGGGTACCGAATAAGGTATTTTACGGGAGCAAGTCATTGTTGGTCAAACTCTTATGCAGAATGCGCTGGATCGGCTGAAGGTTCTGATCGACTCTTCTACGCCCATCGTCGTCATGGAAACAGTAGAGGAAATGCGGGCTGTGCGCCTGGTTCGCGCGGCATGCGCGTCATTGAATCTCGCTACATTCGAGTGGAGCATTGCGAGTGGGCTAGTCCGCTGCGGCACCGATGGCGAAGGCGCACTTGAAACCGGGCGAATGATGCCGAATATTTACGAAAACGTTGGCACCGGCGCGGATGCGACAGACGTCGGGGCAAAGGCCATCTATAACAGTCGCGAACCGGCGCAGGTGCTGGGCAATCTGGAAGGAATTTCGGTCGACGCGACGTTCATTCTGAAGGACTTTCATCGGCACATGGATGATCCGGTCGTAGTGCGCAGGCTGCGGGATGTCGGGCAGAAGTTTTCCAAGAATCGCCGCACCGTCATTATCACAGCGCCCTCCATCACCATGCCTCCCGAGCTGGCCAGCTTGGTGGAATATCTCGAGTTGCCGATTCCTGACAAGCAACGGCTGCGGCAAATTATCGATGAGATGACGGTGCGCCTGGCAAAAACGCGAACTATAAAGCGTACTTTGGACGCTAATGGACTCGATGCCATGGCAAACAATCTGCGCGGACTGACCGAAGAGGAAGCAGAGCGGGCAGTATCGCAAGCGATTGTGACGCGCTATGGCTTGGTCCCAGAAATCGTGACAGATGTACTGCAAGCCAAGAAAGACATGCTGCGCCGCTCGGAGATGTTGGATTTTGTGGAGGTCTCAGACACACTGGCCAATGTTGGTGGCCTCGAAAATTTGAAAACATGGCTCGCTCAGCGTCGGGGAACGTGGGAAGATGCGGCACGAGCGTTCGGATTAGAGCCACCTCGCGGTGTGATTATTCTCGGTGTGCAGGGTTGCGGTAAGAGCATGTGCGCGCGGGCCATTGCGGGAGAATGGAAGTTGCCACTGGTCAAGTTCGATACGGCCGCGATTTACGACAAGTTTATTGGAGAAACAGAAAAGCGAATTCAGAAGGTGTTCCAGGTTGCAGAAGGACTCGCACCCTGCATTTTGTGGATTGATGAACTGGAGAAAGTATTTGCCGGCAGCGGGGCGGACTCGGCGTCGGTGGACGCAGGCGTCTCGTCGCGATTGTTGGCATCGTTTCTTTCGTGGATGCAAGATCGAAAGGCGCCGGTGTTTGTTGCTGCAACTTGTAATAACGTCTCTGCATTGCCTCCCGAGCTAATTCGCAAGGGGAGGTTTGATGAACTCTTTTTTGTCGATTTGCCGAATCAGGCTGAGCGAAAGCAGATCTTCTCAATTCAGATCACATCGAAAAAAAGAAATCCCGCTGACTTCGATCTGGAACAGATTGCGATAGCGGCGCGAGGATATTCAGGGGCTGAAATTGAAGCGGCGGTCCAGACAGCATTGTACGCAGCGTTTTCCAGCAAACAGGAACTGAGCACGCAGGGGCTCCTAAATGCGCTGCGAGCAACTGTGCCGTTGTCGACCACGCGTGCCGAAGAGATTGAGGCATTGCGGGAGTGGGCAGGGAAGAGGGCGGTGCCAGCGTCGGCGAAGAGCGCAATGGCTGAGACAGCATAGTTACGCAACATTTCCCTCGAATGTTCTAATCTAGTTCGCGCGTCTCCCCATTTTCAGGCTGCACGATCGTCAGCATTGCTTTGCTTCATATCGGAGCGTTTCAACGTTTCCCATATCGCCGTCAAGACGGCATCGTAGGAAGTGAGCATCTGGTGCTGACGAGGAGCCTTCGTCCACCAAAGGACGCGAAGTTTGAGCACAGTCCAGTCTGGGTTGCCCACATCCATGATAAGCACTTCGGGGGCTGGGTCCGACAAGACGCCTGGCACATTGCGAACCACGTTCACAATGCGGAACTTCGTTTGCTTCAAGTCCGAGATGTTTTTTGTGACGAAATCGTACTCCCATCTTCGAATGTCATTCGCCGTATTGACGATGACCGAGCGCGTGAATAGGTCCGCATTTGGAACCACTACTCGTCTTCCGTCATAGGTCTTGATGATTGTTGCTCTGGTTTGCACCGCTTCCACACTGCCTTCATAGGGATCAATTTTGATCTCGTCGCCAACACGGAACGGCTCTGACCATAACAAGAGAAGCCCGGCCAGGAAGTTCTGAAGAATATTCTGGAATGCGAATCCAATCGCCACGCCGCCAATCCCAAGAATCTTGATGAGATCGGCTGCCTGGAAAGAGGGCGCGACGATGGACACTGCCGTGAGAAAACCAAGGAGGATGGTTGCTGCCGCAACCAACCGGGCGAAGACCATCCCAAGATTTTCGCGATGTCCGCGAGTGCTGCGGCGGATGATACGGCTGACGACAATGCTGAGAGCGTAGAAAATAAGAAAGACGCCGATGCTGAGGATCAGCGCGGGAAGCCGAGAGATTAAGCTCTCGACCATGTGGTGAGCAGATTGCCAAAACTTCTCGAAGCTCCTGCCCATAGGTGTGATCCGTCTAAAGCGTTCTGCCGTTAGATTGAATTTTTTCCGCGAACCAATATCGGACCGGAGGCAGCGACGTTTTCATATTGCGGTAAATATTTAGTCGTTCGTGCGCGACTACCTGGACCGCTTTTTGTGTTGCTTATGATTTCGTCCTGCGTGGCCTCTTCTGGCTCGATGACGATCTCTGCTCGGCCGAACTTCGCGTGTAAATGAGCCAGCATCATCCAACACCTCAGGAGCAGGTAAAAGTTCCCGGCGTAAGCGAACGAGCACGGCAGCGAGTTCTTCAGGGCTCCGCTCCGCAAGGAGAACCCGGCCGGCAGCCAAGTCCTCTTCCGCGGGAGTTTCTGCCATTGCAGCGATTTCTCGAACGAGGGCTTCTTCGTCACGTGCGCGAATAGCATCGGCAGAGGGGGCGGGTGACCAGGTTGCTTTGATTTTCGCTCCCGCCAATAATTGCTCAGCCGCCCGACGGCGTGGTGCGGGCACCAACATGATGGACAAGCCTTTGCGTCCCGCGCGCCCTGTACGGCCGCTCCGGTGGAGGAGCGCTTGCCGATTTTGCGGCAAATCGGCGTGGATTACCAGACCCAGATCAGGCATATCGAGGCCGCGTGCGGCGACGTCAGTCGCAACGCAAACACGGGCTCGCCCGTCGCGCAATGCTTGTAGCGCGTTTGTTCGCTCGTGTTGCTTCAGTTCGCCGGAAAGCGCAACAGCAGAAAACCCACGCTCCTGCAGATTGGCGTGTAGGTGGCGTACCGCTTCGCGCGTTGAGCAAAACACAAGAGCTCCTCGCGCGTCGAAATATCGCAACGAATTTACTACCGCGTGTTCACTGTCCCGGGCACGAATTGGAAACGCCCGATATTCGATGTCGCCGTGCGGCTCGTTCTCGGTGGAGAGCGCAAGACGGAGAGCATCGCGCTGATAGCGCTTGGCAAGACCCAGAATGGACTTTGGCAACGTGGCCGAAAACAATAGTGTGCGGCGATCGAATGGCGTCGCGTTTAGAAGCATCTCGAGTTCTTCGCGAAAGCCAAGGTCGAGCATTTCATCGGCTTCATCGAGCACTACCGAACGGATCCGTGAAAGATCCAGACGTCGTTGATCGAGGTGATCAGACAAACGACCCGGGGTGCCAACGACGATATGTGCGCCTTGGGCGAGCATTCGTTGCTCTCGACGAATGTCCATTCCTCCAACGCAAGAGACAACTCGGGCACCGGTGTCAGCGAACAGCCACTCGAGTTCGCGTTGCACCTGTAAAGCTAATTCGCGGGTGGGCGCCACAATCAGTGCTAGCGGTTGCTCCGGCTTAGCGAATCGCGCATTGTCGCCGAGTAGCATTGATCCCAACGCCAGGCCGTACGCTACAGTCTTGCCGGAACCGGTCTGAGCCGAAACCAGCAGGTCGCGATCCGCTGCCTCGGGCCGAAGCACGGCTTGTTGTACGGGCGTAGGCTCTGTGTAGTTTCGTGCTGCGAGCGCACGAAGCAGGCTGGGGTGCGTGTCAGGGAACGGCATAGTTTTCGAAATAGATCCCAATCTTGACCAAGACGCGAGGTTGCATTAGTCCGAAGCAGCGACGGTGTGCTTGGGGCAAATCCGCACGACTACGAGCAGGATGCAAGCGGGATTTTTCTGGGTCAATTGCATGTAAGACTTATGTGTCCTTATAACTTGCTATGTACTACGCGAGCGCGTGAAGGTTATTGCTCTCTTTGCTCGTCACTTAATCGGGTCTGCTGCAATGGGAACATTCGGTTTGACATATTCGCGAGCTTTCTGCCCGGCATCTTAATGCGGCGAGGATCGTAACATGGAGACTCTCCGTCCCAAGCTCTTCCTAATATTTCTTGCCTGCGCATTGCTTTTCCAACCCGGTACGTTAACTGCTGATCCCGTTCCCGTGCGCCACATCGAAGGCGTGACCTTAGGGTTTCTCGTGCTGCGAAATCTCAACGGTGATCCGCTTGCCTATGGCGAGATGAAACAGGTGGTGAATGGCGAAAATGGACTCGTTATCGAGGACCTGCAGTTTCGTTTCAAAGACGGCTCGTTTTACGAAGAGATCACGAAGTTTACACAACGCGGTGCTTTCCACCTGGTGAGCGATCAGGTAGTCCAGAAAGGTCCGTCGTTCAAGCAAGAGAGCGAAACCTGGATTGATGTTCCGAAAGGAAAGATTACGGTGCGGACCGTCGAAAAAGGGAAAGAGAAACTGACCAACAAACACCTTGATCTTCCGTCCGATGTGTCGAATGGCTTGATTTTTGTTCTGGTGAAAAATGTTGACCCGTCGGCTCCGGAAACCACGGTTTCGATGGTGGCAGCCTCGACAAGCCCGCGGATTGTAAAATTGAACTTCGTTCCGGCTCAGGAAAAAACGATCAAGGTGGGCCTGATCACGCACCCAGCGCAACACTATGTCGTGAAGGTGAAAATCCAAGGTGTGGCAGGAGTCATTGCCCCGCTTGTGGGAAAGCAGCCTCCGGATATTCATATCTGGATCGTGAAGAGCGAGGCTCCCACGTTCATCGAAATGGAAGGCCCATTGTCTCAGGACAGTCCGGTGTGGCGGATAGAAGTAACAGCCCCGGAACCGGACTCACCCAAGGTGGAAATGAAGTGATTCGCTCCAAGGTTGACTCTTCTCCTATCCCAGGAATACGCTATTCTTAATGGTAGTTGCTTGCATCCTGAGCGAGCGCCCCTGGCTGGTTACACCTCGAGACAGAACAATCTCTTTGTCAAGAAAACACATCTATAACTGCGTATTTGTCGGCTCAAAGCTGGGACATGGCGGACGGGCAAGGACGCCTGTCACTCCATCGAAAATAAATTGGAACAGATACGGGCTTGGCGCAAAGCTTAAACAAGATGATTCGACCAGCAACATCCGTCACCATGTGAGGTTCTAAAGTGAAGGCTACGTACTGAATGAAAAAAAGTATCGAGATTAGTCCTAACATTGAGGCGCTTTTTGGCACGCGGGATGAAAATTTGCATGTGCTCGAAGACGGCTTCAACATCAACATTGACTTACGCTCGGATTCCATCGAACTTGAAGGCGCACCGCGCGACGTGGCTCGCGCCGAGCAGGTCTTCGCCGACTTCGACCATCTGCAGCGCTCCGGATACACCTTTCACAATGGCGACCTAAACAGCATGTTGCGGGTTTTGATTGCTGATCCCAAGGTGAGCCTGCGCGGTTTAGCGGATGCCGGCAAGCAGAGATCGTTCGGGCGTCGAACCGTGCAGCCCAAGAGCCTGAATCAGCGTCGTTATCTAGATGCCATTGAAACGCATGACATGGTATTTGGAATTGGTCCGGCGGGGACGGGTAAGACCTATTTAGCCGTTGCCATGGCGATTTCCGCGCTGCTTTCGAAGCGCGTGAATCGGATCATTCTGGCGCGTCCTGCGGTGGAAGCTGGGGAGCGGTTGGGCTTTTTACCGGGAACTCTGCAAGAAAAAATCGATCCGTATCTGCGGCCCTTGTATGACGCGCTCTACGACATGCTCGATCCGGAGAAGGTCGACCGTTATCTGGAGAAGAACGTCATCGAAATTGCGCCAATCGCCTTCATGCGCGGACGAACCTTAAATGATTCATTTGTGATCTTGGACGAAGCGCAGAATACGACATCGGAACAGATGAAGATGTTCGTGACGCGTCTTGGCTTTAATTCCAAGGCAGTGATCACGGGCGATGTCACCCAAATCGATTTACCGAATGCGCGGCGAAGCGGATTGCTCGAAGCGGTGGAAGTGCTAAAAAGCGTCGAGGGGCTGGCTTTCACCTACTTCGATGACGGCGATGTGGTTCGACATCACCTAGTGCAGCGCATCATTCGAGCCTATGACGAGCGGAAGGCGCGAATTGAAGGAGAGCAGCTGTCGCTGCTTGAGTCACGGGCCCTTGCCCGCGAAGGCGGCACGATCAGCGTCTCCCAGAATATCCCTGTGCTGCCGGTAGAACTAGAAACCAAAGATTAAAGAGACTAACATTATTTGGGAGGGTGCCTGATCGGGCCCTCCCATTTGTTTTTTCGGAGTCTTAACGGGGAAGCAATCAACGCGTGGTTATTTTGAAGAAGCAAGCTCCGGGACTGACGGCTCTGGTTTTGGCACGATTTGTAACGCGGGCTTGCCGGGCAGTGCCACTGCATGGCACGGTGAACGTGCTGGTGACGTCTAGCCGCGAAATGCAGGCATTGAACGGGCGCTTTCGTAAAAAGAATAAGCCGACTGACGTTTTGTCGTTTCCAGCAGTACCGAATTCGGTAGACAAAACGGTCGGTGATATAGCGATCTCGGCGGAAATCGCAGCTAGCAATGCAAAACAGCTAGGGCATTCCGGGGTGGAAGAAATCAAAGTTTTGGCACTTCACGGAATTTTACATTTGGCGGGATTTGATCACGAGCAGGACAATGGTGAAATGGCGAGAGAAGAAGGGCGACTGAGGAGCAAGTTAGGGTTGCCGACCGGTCTGATTGAGAGAGCGGGTTCAGCGGCTGGCGCTCGAACGCTTCGCCCTTCCAGGACGAATTCCACTAAGAGCATCCGTGGCACACGGAAACTGCGATGAATATTGCGATAGCGGCAGCGATCCTGTTATTGCTGGGATTGTTAGCTCTCGCGTCCTATGTCGATCGCCTTTATGGCGAAATTGGAAAATTTCTTTCGCGCGAGTTCCAATCCAACATCGACGCTTTTGAACAAATCATTGAACCCAAATTAAGAGTCAGTCGCACGCGGGCGGCGCTCTCCATGGCGGTAGTGGCGCAACTCACCATGGCAGCCATTGCCATGTTAATCGGCTTCATTGTTTTTCAGGATGGAACGTGGAGTGTACAGCAGATATTGCAGGCTACTCTCAGCCTCATTCTGATCATCGTCGTGTTTAATCGATTTCTACCTTTTGTGTTTTTCTCCCGCACCAATGGCCGGTGGCTCGCGCGTTGGATACCGCTTTTGCGAGTTGTCATTTATGCGGTTCTTCCCGTGACGCTGGTGGTTGGCTTTTTGCAGTCTGTGGTATCGCTTACAAAAGAGCACACCGACGGCCAACCAGAAAGCCAATCGGAGGCAGTGGATGCCCTTATTGAGGCCGGAGAGGAAGAAGGCATTCTCGACGAAAGCAATCGTGACTTGATTCAATCTGTAGTCGAATTTGGAGAGAAGACGGTACGCGAAGCCATGAAGCCGCGACCGGAAATTGTTGCTGTGCCCACTGGGACGACGGTTGAACAGTTCATCGAATTGCTACGGCAGAAGCCATTTTCGCGGGTACCAGTTTTTGAGGAGACGATCCATAAAATTAAGGGGATCGTCTATGCGCAGGATGTGTTGCAAGTGCCGGATACCGAGGCTCGCACACGCACCGTCGATTCATTGATGCGGAGAGATGTCTATTTTGTTCCCGAGAGCAAATCTGGAAGCGATCTGTTACGAGAGATGCAGAAGAAGAACATCCGCATGGCGATCGTGGTCGATGAGTACGGAGGAGTGGCGGGTCTGGTTACGATTGAAGATCTGATCGAAGAAATCGTGGGCGAGATCGGGGATGAGCACGAGAAAGCCGAAGTCGTGCGAGAGAACGAGCATTCCTATGTTGTGCCTGGGAACATGGATATTGACCGGCTAAATGAATTATTCGGCATGCGTCCCGAAGGCAAAGAGTCGGCGACGGTTGCTGGATTGGTTAGCGAATTGGCCGGCCGGATACCGCGTAAGGGAGAAGTCGTCGAAGAAGATGGACTACGATTCGAGGTGATTGAATCGACCGGCCGCAGGGTGGAACGAGTTCGGATCTCGGTCGCTGAACCCAAGCAGATGAAGCTGATATAGTCGGTGTGGCGACTCTCCCTATGGCTTTTCATTCCGGATTTGTGTGCATTCTTGGGCGTGCCAATGCCGGCAAATCCACTTTGCTGAATACGTTGGTCGGTGAAAAGCTCGCCATTGTAAGTCCTAAACCACAGACCACCCGCAATCGGATCCTAGGAGTTCTTCAAGTACCAAAGCAAAAATCAAAATCAGGAGCACAGGTTGTGCTGCTGGATACCCCGGGAGTGCACAAGCCTGACAGCTCGCTCGGCCGAAAAATGATGGGCGAAGTTCGAGAGGCGCTCGACGGAAGCGATCTCATCTTGCTAATCGTCGACGCGACCGCAAAGTTCGGGCACAGCGATCAGATTGTCCTGGAGATGGTGAAGCGGTCAAAGACCCCGGCGTTCCTGCTGCTCAACAAGACCGATCTTTTTAGGGGCGATAAAGCTAAGTTGCTACCCATTATCGAAGCCTATTCGAAGTTGCATGAGTTCCAAGAGGTCATTCCGCTGTCTGCGCGAAAGCCTGAAGGCGTGGACATACTTCTCAAGAAACTGGTTGAGGCTTTGCCAAAAGGCCCAAAGTATTTTGAGGACGATCAAGTGACGGATCAACCTATGCGATTCATGGTCGCGGAGCTGATTCGGGAACAAGTATTGGTCGGGACCAGCGAAGAAGTTCCATACTCGACGACAGTGATGATTGAAAGCTTTGAGGAAGGGCCTAAACTCACGCGCATTGAGGCGGCCATCTATTGCGAGCGCGAGGGACAGAAGGCGATTCTCATCGGTAAGGGCGGGCAGATGCTGAAGAAGATCGGCACTGCAGCGCGGTTAGAGATTGAGAAGATGGTCGGGACCAAGGTATTCTTGCAACTCTTCGTCAAAGTAAAGCCAAACTGGCGGGAATCGCACGAGTTCGTGGAAGAGACCGATTGGCGCCGTCAGCTTGAGCGGCTGGTGGGGCATTCAGGAAGTGAAGATGCAAGCTCCTCACCAACGCTGGTAACATCACGTCGAGAACACAGGCATGGAAAATGACCACGAATTCTGAGGCAGATTCAGATTCTAGTTTTGAATCCGATAAGCTGATTTTAAAGCTCAGCATTCAAATGGCTGCGGATAAGGCAGCCGTGGATTCGGTCGTGCAGAGCATCATGGAAGTCGTGCAAGAGATGGGGTGTCCCGAGGACAAGGAAGCCGCCGTCGAACTGGCTCTTACTGAGGCCCTTGCCAATGCAGTTGTGCACGGAGCCAAAGCCGATCCCGTCCAAAATTATCGAGTGCGATGTTGCTTGCGATGAAAATCACAGAATGTTGATTGTAGTACGCGACCCCGGAGACGGCTTCGACCCATCAAACATTCCCAATCCTGTCGTCGGAGAAAATCTCTATTCGAACCATGGGCGAGGAATTTACCTGATTAATCAGCTCATGGACGAAGTCAAATATCTGAAGAACGGCACCGAGATTCGGATGATTAAGAAGTAGCCTGCGAGCTTTATTCCTTTACCGCAATTCCCAAGGTCTTCATTTTTCGATACAGATGGCTGCGCTCTAGCCCCAAAACTTCAGCGGTGCGGCTGACATTTCCGTGATTGTCGTCTAACTTCTTCAAAATGTAGTCGCGCTCATACGCCGCTCTGGCCTGGTGCAATGTCGAGAAGTCGGAACCGGGTGCACGGCGGCTGTTGTCACGATAGACCAGCGGAGGCAGGTGTTTGCGTTCGAAACGGCTGGTTGTGGGATTCATGATGACAATGCGCTCAATTACGTTGCGCAACTCTCGAACGTTACCCGGCCATGAGTAGCGCATCAATGTGTCAATCGCGTCATCCGTGATTTCTCGCAGCCTTCGTCCATAAGCTGTCGAAAATTCTTTGAGGAAATGGCGGGTTATTAGCGGCACGTCTTCCTGCCGCTCTCGCAAGGCGGGAACGGAGAACGGAATAACATTCAAGCGGTAGAAGAGATCTTCGCGAAAATTGCCGCGGGAGATTTCTTCATCAAGATCTTTATTGGTCGAGGCGATCACACGAACATCTACCGTGATCGGCTCGTCACTTCCAACCGGCGTAAAACGGTGTTCGTCCAAGGTCCGCAGCAGTTTCGATTGCGTCTTCAAACTCATGTCGCCGATTTCATCCAGAAACAACGTACCGCCGTGCGCTCTCTGGAATTTCCCTTCTTTATCCGCAGTAGCCGCTGCGAACGCACCCCGGCGGTGCCCGAAGAGTTCACTCTCAATCAGGTCCTCGGGAATAGCGGCGCAGTTCACTTCGACAAACATTTCGTCTTTGCGAGGGCTTTGCAGGTGGATAGCGTGCGCAACCAGTTCTTTACCTGTTCCCGATTCTCCGTAGATAAGTACGCGGCCGTTGGTGGGCGCCATGAGCTGAATTTGCTGGCGCAGGGCCTTCATTGGAATGCTGTCGCCAACGATCACGCTCTTAGCGGTGAGTTGTTTTTTGAGATCTCGATTTTCCTGACGCAGTCGTTTCGCGTCAATGGCGTGCTTAACCAGGATGAGAGTTTTGTCGATGGATAAGGGCTTCTCAAGAAAATCATAGGCGCCCAGCTTGGTAGCGCGTACGGCGGTTTCGATGGTGCCGTGTCCGGAGATCATGATGACCTCAGGCGCATTTTCGAGTTCGCGAATCTTGCTGAGAGTTTCCAGCCCGTCCATGCCAGTGAGCCAAACATCCAGCAGGGCAACGTCGACTGCTGTTTTGCGAATTGCTTCGAGGCACGTCTCTCCGCTCTCGGCTACTGCGACTTTGTAGCCTTCGTCCTCGAGCACGCCTTTTAGCGACTGCCGGATGCTCGGTTCGTCATCAACAATGAGAATGTTATGCATGTTGAAGGGCTGTGATGACGCCAGCTTCGCCTGCTATTGGCAATTCGACAATAAACTTTGTGCCCATTGGATAATTTTCTTCCACTCTTATCGAGCCATGATGATCTTCGACAATCCGATTCACAATCGCTAAGCCAAGGCCGGTGCCGCGCTTCTTGGTTGAGAAGTAAGGAAGGAAAAGCCTCTCTTTCAACTCCTGGCTGACACCGTGGCCGGTATCCGAGACCGTGACCTCTATCGCTTCCCGGCTGGGAAGCAGGGAAGTGGAGATATGGATTTCGCGCACAACAGACTCGTGCATTGCTTCGGCAGCATTGTCCACGAGATTTGCCAGCGCTCGCTTAAGCCCTTCGGGATCGGCCATTGCATTCGGCAGGTCTGCGGCTAGGGACGTGTGTACCACGATTCCGTCCAAGCGTCCGTTGAACATTGACAAAGCGTTTTCCACGATTGAATTGACATTCGAAGGCTGTGGCTGCGCAGTAGGGAACCGTGCTAGTGTCGAGAACTCATCGACCAGAGTGCGTACCGTTTCCACAGCTCCGGCAATCGTTTGGGCGCAGCTATCCACGATTCGGAGCGAGGCTGCGTCAGGCGGGGTACCGCGGTCGAGATGCCGACGAATACGCTCTGCAGAGAGGGCGATCGGAGTCAACGGGTTCTTGATTTCATGAGCTACACGGCGCGCGACCTCTCGCCAGGCCGTCTGCTTCTGAGCTTTCAGCAGGTCCGATAAATCCTCAAATACGAGAACATACCCCAGCCGCCGTCCTTCATGATGAAGAGTCGCGACAGTTGCAGCCACGTTAAGTTTGGACCGCTGTACATCCATTTCCATTTGAGTCGTGGTCGTGCCCATACGGTCGGCTCGTCGTAATAACGGCTCAAGATCTTCAAGAACGTCCGAGCTGAAGACCTCATTCAATTGTGCTCCGATCAATATGGCCGGAGCGCCTGAGTCTTCCCGCATCGGATGGAAGAGCCGAAGCAGAGCTTGATTCACGTGGGTGATGCGGCGTTCCGCGTTCAACGAGAGTACGCCCGTTGGAATGCTCTCGAGGATCGTTTCAATATGCCGGCGGCGCTGTTCCAGCGCGACATTGACGCCTTCAAGTTCCTGGCTGGAAGCTTCAACTTGACGGCGGCTCGCCTCCAGTTCCTCGGCCATGTTATTGAAGGAGCGCACTAGGTCTCCAATTTCATCCGCCGCACTGATCTCAATTCGGTAATCGAGTCGTCCGCGAGAAATTTCGTGGGTTGCTTCGGCAAGTGCGGCTACGGGACGTGTCACCAACTTGGAAAGAAAAAGTGCCAGCCAAGTACTGGCGAAAAGAACGAGCACGGTCAATAAGAGCAGCAAACCCATATAGGTGCGCCGCAGCTGCCGCCGGTTGCGACTAAGTTCGAGATAGCGCTCTTGATTGGCTTCACTCTGTTTCACGACCTCAGAAAATGCCTTGGGCAAAGGCATTCCCACCAAAATCAGGCCATGATTTGCGATCGCGGCACTGCCGAGAACGTAGTCGGTCTGATCCAGGGTCAAATGCTGGAAGGTGCCGGACGCGAGTTGTTGCGGAGGGATTTTGCTTTTCAGTGTCGTCCACGGGACCGGCGATCCAAGGCTGGCCTCCGCGTTCCCATCCGAGATCGCGAAGACAAACCCACCTTGCAGCGTAGATTCATGCTTTCGCAATTCATTCAGCACAGCCGCAGAACTATGTCCTAAAAGGGCTCGCTGCGTCTCTGGCGAACTCGCGATGGAAATGGCCTCCGCTTCGGCATTCTGCGCTGCGTACTTAGAAAGCAGCGATGTCATGTTCACGGTATCCTGCCGGACTTCTTCTACCGGGCTTGAGAACCATTTGTCGATGGAACGGTTCATCAACACATAAGCAAACAGGAACATGACGATTACAGGGAGAAATGAAAGAAGAAGACTGGAGACAACCATCCGCGCGCGCAGCTTCGATCCCAGAACACCGAGCCTTCGTTCTGCTGTGAGTTTCAGGAGATTCCGAAGCAGGACGAATGTAAGAGCAACAAACAGCAGAAAAATGACTACGAACAGAAAATCAAAGAATAATGTTTCCTGATTTGTTTTTGGATTTAAAGGCAGGTCGAAAGAAGTTAGAGAGAGGAGCACCGCAAAAGGCAAACTGAGGCCGATCACGATAAAAATGATCAATTTTTTTCGACTTGGACTCTTTGTTGGTCCGCGAGTTGAATTGGAAGTCGCCAAGTGATCACCCTGCTACACGTAGGCCGCCCTCGACCCAGTTACTTATTATAAGCAGAAGAGATACTGACCGCCGTTAGTTGAGCATTAAGCTGATGATTGCGGGTGCTCGTTGAAAGTAGGACGTCTTTCCTAGGCAAAGAAGAGCGGTCTTTTTTGAGGCAGACGCGCGAGGGTTATGTAGCCCAATCCGTAAACTAAGCCGCGAGAGTTACCGGGATCGTCCTGATGGCCTCGGAGTCACATTCTGCGCAGAGCGCCAGTTTTATGTTCCATTGCCGGTTGCCTCCGTAAGTCCAAAGTTGAGCATCGAGCGCGATCATCACCCGCCCGCATTCATGGCAGTAGGTTGGCTTTCGCATTGAGAGAGAAAGATTGTCGAGAGCTGCACAAACTTGAGGAGAGAGTTCGCTGCCAGGAGTTTGCCTCACATGTACCCTGATTTCGCTTGGTTCGAAATGATGGAACTATCACAACCGTTATAACACTTCAGCGCACTGAGGATTGTTCGATATCGAACGCTCCTTTGACAGAAGCAAATAGAATCCAGCTTCAGTCCTTAACGTGTTTACGAATGGTCGTGAGTGCAAATGAGCGCTACACCATCGCAACAGGGAAAATCAAATTCGATGTGTCGTTCGCCGGAACATCAACGTTCAGGATTCCAATTCCAAAATACAGCCTTTTGTTACGGAATGAGCCTCTCGTTCATGAAATGCACCTCGCGCAGCTTTCTTCTGTTACGAAAGTGCCCCAGCGTTCTTTCATGTTTTCGTCTTGAAGTTGTCCTGCTTATCGCCGTTTCTGCCCTGTTTCTGCGGTTATTGCAACTGTTCAATCGACAAGTTACTGAAGGTACACTCACGCGCATGCGACCAAAGTTACTGGTGCAGTAACGCCCCAGCGTTGACAATTTGTGTCAACGCAAACCGTACTGTGATCTCCCCTGATCAGCAGCCGCGCTTCGCGTCAATCAGGACGTAGTCCCGTGTATTTCTGTCTCACAGATTAGACTAGGAGATCGAGGCATGTCTCAGAGGTTGGGAGACCTTCTCGTTAAAGAGAAGATCATCACCCCAGAGCAGTTGCAGCAGGCCACGAAGGTGCAGAAGGAAACTAACTGCCGCCTGGGCTCCGCCTTGGTCAAGCTAGGTTCTCTGACCGACGAAGATGTCACCAATTTTCTTTCGCGGCAATACGGCGTCCCCGCCATTAATCTTTCATTCTTTGAAATCGATTCCTCCGTCGTCAAACTGATTCCGTTTGAAACCGCTAAGCGCTATCAGATTCTTCCTCTGAGCCGCGTCGGCGCCTCGCTCACTATTGCCATGGTTGATCCGACCAATGTCTTTGCCATGGACGATATCAAGTTCATGACCGGCTTCAATATCGAGCCAGTGGTCGCATCGGAAAGCTCGATTCTCGAAGGCATTGAGAAGGCTTACGGCACCACCAAGGAAGAAGACCTTGAACAGGTAATGCAATCGATGACGGAGATGGATGAAGCCGACGTCGAGTTGCAAGCTGAGCAAGAAGAGGTCGGCCTTGCGGACCTGGAGCGTGCGGCGGACGAAGCTCCGATTGTGAAGCTCGTAAACCTTGTTTTGACTGATGCTGTGAAACGAGGCGCCAGTGACATCCACATGGAACCGTACGAAAAAGAATTTCGGGTGCGCTTCCGTATTGACGGTATTTTGCAAAGCATCATGTCGCCACCGCTGAAGTTGAAAGATGCAATCGTCTCGCGCGTAAAAATCATGTCGAAGCTCGATATCAGTGAAAAGCGATTGCCGCAAGACGGACGCATCATGCTGAAGATGGCGATTGGCGGAAAGAAAAAGCAACTCGATTTTCGTGTCAGTACCCTGCCTACACTCTGGGGCGAGAAGATCGTGATGCGGTTGTTGGATAAAGAGAACCTTCGCCTGGATATGACCAAGCTGGGGTTTGAGCCCGAGTCGTTGGTTAAATTTGAGAAAGCAATCCTCAAACCCTACGGGATGGTTCTTGTAACTGGACCGACTGGATCCGGTAAGACGAATACTTTGTACTCGGCAATATCCCGCCTGAATCAACCTGACACCAACATCATGACCGCCGAGGATCCGGTCGAATTTCAATTGGGCGGCGTCAATCAGGTCCAGATGAAAGAACAGATAGGCCTGAACTTTGCTGCGGCCTTGCGATCATTCTTGCGGCAGGATCCTAACATCATTCTGGTCGGTGAAATCCGCGACTTCGAAACTGCGGAAATCGCTATCAAGGCCGCTCTGACCGGCCATTTAGTCTTATCGACGCTGCACACCAACGGTGCCCCAGAAACCATTACCCGGCTTATGAACATGGGTATTGAGCCTTTCATGGTTGCGACTTCGGTCCATTTGATATGCGCGCAAAGACTCGTTCGCCGAATATGCAAGGACTGTGCCCAAGTTGTGGATGTGCCGCCGCAAGCCTTAATCGAAGAAGGGTACACACCGGAAGAGGCGAAGACGGTAAAGATACAAAAAGGTAAGGGCTGCGGAATTTGCAATAACACCGGCTACAAGGGACGTTGCGGTTTGTACGAGGTTATGGAAGTGGACGACGAGATCAGAGAGTTGATTTTAGTCGGAGCTTCAGCACTGGAGTTGAAGAAGAAAGCAATCGAACGAGGCATGTTTACATTGAGGCGTAGCGGATTGATTAAAGTTGCCGCAGGTATGACAACCCTCGAAGAAGTGGCTCGCGAGACCGTTCACTAAGTCGGACGAAAGGGAAGAAGTTATGGGGCTTTCATTAAGCGATCTGTTGAAAAGAATGTTGGAGATGTCAGGTAGCGATCTTCACATCACCACCAATTCGCCGCCTCAGGTTCGCGTGCATGGTCATCTGGTTCCTTTGGATCTGCCGCAAATGACGCCTGCGGAAACCAAGCAACTGGCTTATAGCGTTATGACGGACGCGCAAAAACACCGGTTTGAAGAAAATTTCGAACTCGATTTTTCGTTTGGTCTAAAAGGCCTCGCGCGTTTCCGTGCGAACGTCTTCAATCAGCGTGGAGCGACGTCCGCTGTGTTCCGCGTGATTCCCTTTGAAATCAAGTCGTTCAATCAGCTCAATCTTCCGGCAGTGGTAAGCAAAATGTGCGACAAGCCGCGCGGTCTGGTGTTGGTCACAGGTCCGACCGGCTCTGGAAAATCCACTACTCTCGCCGCGATGATCGACAAGATCAATACCGAGCGGCACGATCACATTCTTACGATCGAAGATCCGATCGAGTTCGTGCACATGAATAAAAACTGCGTGGTCAATCAGCGCGAGTTGCACGCGGATACGAAAAGCTTCACGGATGCTTTGCGAGCTGCGCTGCGTGAAGATCCAGACGTAGTTCTGATCGGTGAAATGCGCGATCTTGAAACAATCGAGTCGGCGCTGCGAATTGCTGAAACGGGTCACTTGACCTTCGGAACTTTGCATACGAATTCGGCTTCATCCACGATCAACCGAATCATCGACGTCTTCCCAGCGCACCAGCAGCCGCAAATCCGCGCACAGCTGTCATTGGTGTTGGAAGGAATTATGTGTCAAACGCTCCTGCCTAAGGCTGACGGGAAGGGCCGCGCTATGGCAATGGAGATTCTGGTGCCAAATCCGGCTGTACGGAACTTGATTCGTGAGGACAAGATTCACCAGATTTACTCTTCCATGCAATCGGGACAGGACAAGTTTGGAATGCAAACTTTCAATCAATCGCTGGCCACGTTGTATTTCCAGAAACAGATCAGCATGGAAGTTGCGATGGCGCGATCGAGCAATCAAGACGAATTGACCGAAATGATCAATCGAGGCGCTAACTTGGCAAGTCGTAACCAGCCTGCCGGGACATTGGCCAAAGGCGCTGCGCCAGGCAAGAAGTAAGTCAATCAAATATTGAGCCACGCTGTATTGAGTGGTCGGAGAGATTAGATAGCAGTGAGCGTTAACGAAATTTAGTAAACAAGCGTATTCCAGCTAGGAGAGGCTTACCATGCCAGTCTTTACATTTTCAGGAAAGAACGCGTCAGGAGAGAAGGTCACCGGGGAGCGCAACGCCGTCAACAAACAATCGTTGATGAGCCAATTGCGCCGCGAACAAATTACCACCGGGTCGGTGCGCGAGAAGGGCAAAGAGTTTGTCATGCCCACTTTCGGATCGAGCAAGGTCAAGACTAAAGACATCGCAGTATTTTTCCGGCAATTCTCGGTCATGATCGACGCTGGTCTGCCACTGGTTCAATGCCTGGAAATTCTCGCGGCCAACCAGGAGAATCCCGCGTTTCAAAAAACTCTGACTGGCGTGCGGATGACCGTAGAAGGTGGTTCGACTCTGGCCAACGCCATGCGTCAGTATCCGAAGATTTTTGATGACTTGACCACAAACATGATCGAAGCTGGAGAAACCGGCGGTATTCTCGATCTAATTTTGCAGCGCCTTGCGGTCTACGTTGAAAAAGCCGTGAAACTAAGAGGTGCGGTGAAATCAGCCCTGATCTATCCAGTATCGGTCATCTCCCTCGCCGGACTAATCGTGGGTGCGTTGTTGAAGTGGGTCGTTCCCATTTTCGCGAATCTCTTCGCTGGCTTGGGAGTTGCTCTTCCACTGCCAACGCGAATCGTGGTAGGCCTGAGTGCCTTCATTGGGCAGTTCTGGTGGTTTTTCATTTTAGGCGGCGTTGGAATGGTGTTCGGCGTCAAACAAATTCGTAACAATCCGAGGGGCCGCTATCTCACCGACGCGCTGATGCTTAAACTTCCCATCATTGGAATGTTGCTGCGCAAAATCGCTGTGGCGCGTTTTACCCGAACTTTGGGAACACTCATCACCTCCGGTGTACCAATTCTGGAAGGCTTGAGTATTACTGCGCGAACATCGGGTAATGCCGTTCTGGAAGAGGCCCTGATGAAGGTTCGTAAGGCGATTGAAGAGGGCCGAACCATTGTCGATCCACTGCGAGAATCGGGCGTTTTCCCGAACATGGTTACGCAGATGATCGGAGTAGGCGAAGCCACAGGTGCCATGGACAACATGCTGCAAAAAATCGCGGACTTCTACGAAGACGAAGTCGATAGTGCCACAAAAGACATGCTTGCCATGCTGGAACCGGTAATTATTGGAGTGCTGGGTATCAGCGTAGGTGGCATCGTAATTTCGCTCTACATGCCATTGTTCTCAATGATCGCGAAATTGGCCGGCTAGTAATTGTTGATTTTTATTAACTCATAGCCTACCTCGTAGGAGAGCACATCTTAAGAAGCGGATTGCGAGACATCGCGGTCCGCTCCTCGAGAATGATTACGGAATCGAATCGCTCATGCAATCCATGTTTGATGAACGGTTGTGGCTAGCTTGGCTGGTCAAAGTTCGTATTATTATTCTGACATTTCTGTTGGTCATCGAACTCATAATTTCCCAGCTGTCTCCCTCTACACTGCCGGTCCGGTTCTTCGTTTCGACCATGGTCTTGTGGTACACGGTTTCAATTTTCTACATTCTTCTGCTTTCGCTGTGGCAGGAGCACCGTATTCAATCCGTGTTGCAGGTCGTCACGGACATGGTGTTGGTCAGCCTCGTTGTGTATGTGAGCGGTGGTGTAGATAGCTCCCTGAACTTTCTTTATCCCCTGGTCATCATAGTGGCCAGCGTCTTGCTGCCCCGTCTCTGGACTTATTTGACCGCCGCTTTAGCGTTTATTCTTTACGGCACCGTTCTGGAGTTGAGCTATTTCGGAGTCGTTCCGTCCTACTCGACGACTCATCCCAGCCTTCGCGCTTTGCAGGCCTTGATCTTTGTCAACCTTTTCGGCTATTTTGCGGTGGCCTATCTTTCCGGAGTCCTGTCGGCCAAGCTGCGTCAGGCCGATGTCAAGTTGAAGAAGACCAGCGGCGCGCTCGAAGATTTGCAGGCTCTGCACGAGAACATTATTCATTCCATCAGTGGCGGACTCATCACAACGGCGTTGGACGGACACATTACACTGGTCAACACAGCGGCGCAAAAGCTGCTGGAATTGCCCCGGCAAGACTTGGTCGGCCACGCAGTTCAGCAATTTTTTCTGGATTCATTGCCGCAAGCAGATTCTGAATCTGCGCAGGCTGAGATACGCTTTACCGCGCCCAATGGATTTCGCAAGACTTTCCGGGTCACGGCTTCGATGCTTAGTGTCCCGGGCCGTGAAAACTTGGGCTACGTCTATACCTTTGACGACTTGACCGGAATACGTCGACTAGAGCGTGAAGTGCGGATGCAGGACCGTCTCGCTGCGGTGGGAAGACTAGCCGCTGCCATTGCACATGAAATTCGCAATCCCCTGACGTCAATTGCTGGATCCGTAAGTATGCTTGCCGGTGTACCTGATCTGAGTGAGGAGCATCGCAAGCTGCTTGGAATCATCACTCGGGAATCAGAGCGGCTCAACAACATTATTACGGATTTCCTCGCTTACTCGCGCGGCAAGCAGTATCAGTTTTCCAGGGTCGATCTCATCCCCTTGCTGGAGGACACTCTTACCCTCCTTCAGCACCGCCTTGTCGCAGATAAAACCGGTGTGGTGATTGAACGCCATTATGCAACCAAAGAAGCATGGACTTTAGCGGACGGAGATAAGGTCAAACAGGTGTTCTGGAACTTTTGCGAGAATGCCGTGCGCGCAATGCGTTCTGGAGGCAAGCTCACGGTATCGATTGAAGTATTGGGCGACGACTGGCAGATCAACTTCGCTGATACCGGTCCCGGTATCAATCCTCAACTCATCGACAAAATCTTTGAGCCGTTCCAATCTCAATTTGAAGGTGGTACCGGTCTGGGTCTTGCAATTGTCTACCAAATTGTTCAGGCTCACGAAGGCAAAGTGTGGGCACGATCAAAGGCGGGCGAAGGCAGCGTCTTTGTATTGCGGCTTCGCCGCATGCTCGCTGGCGAGAAGCTGACATTGGCGAGCGCTGATCGAAGATTGATTGTAAATCGAGAACAGACCAGCGTGGCTGCCGCTGCGGGGGGAGGATCCCGTGGGTAACATACTGGTCTGCGATGACGAGCGCTCGATTTGCGAAATGCTCGACATCGCCTTGCGTCGCGAAGGGCACCGTGTAGAAACCGTGAACTCAGGTGATGTTGCAAAAAGAAAGCTCGATGGCGCACTTTATGACGTCATAGTTACAGATATCAGGATGCCGAACACGAGCGGGATCGAAGTGTTGAGGCATGCTCACCAGGTTTCTCCCGAGTCGCAGGTGATCTTAATCACGGCGGTGGATGACTACGAAGCTGCTGTGCAGGCGGTGAAAGCAGGAGGCGCGGCCGACTATATTCGCAAGTCTCCCGGGCTCGTAGACGAAATCAAACTTGCTATTAATCGAGCTCTCGAGAAGCTGGCTCTTAGCCGCCAGAATTTTGCTTTTAAGCGGGATGCTGCTACTCGCAATTCGCTCGATAACATCGTAGGCGTCAGCTCAGCGATGGAGAAGTTGAAGCAGACGATCCGTACCGTGGCTTCCACCCAGAGCACCGTATTGATCTACGGCGAAAGCGGCACTGGTAAGGAATTGGTAGCCCGAGCCGTTCATGTGTGTTCACCACGAGCAACCGAGCCTTTTGTTTCGATCAACTGCGGTGCATTTCCCGAGACGCTGCTTGAGAGTGAACTGTTTGGTTATGTGAAGGGGGCATTTACCGGCGCTAATCAGAACAAGCGCGGATTGTTTGAAGTCGCTAACGAAGGCACGATTTTCCTGGATGAAATCAGCGAAATGAGCTTGACCATGCAGGTCAAACTGCTGCGAGTTTTGCAGGAACGTTGTGTGCGTCCGGTAGGTGGCACGAACGAAATCGCGATTGATGTGCGGGTAATCGCCGCCACTAACCGCGATCTCGATAAGCAGGTGGCCGAGAATACTTTTCGCGAAGATCTTTATTACCGCCTGAATGTGATTCCGGTTAACGTGCCTCCATTACGGGAGCGCCGCGAAGACATTCCTCTGCTGGTTAACCACTTCCTGAAGAAATATGCGGCGGCGGCCGGCAGGAGCATTTTACGGGTAAACGCAAATTCTCTGGATGCCTTAAACGGTTACGAGTGGCCGGGCAATGTCCGTCAGCTTGAAAATACTATTGAGCGCGCAGTGGCTCTCGAAACCGGGGAAGAGTTGCACGCGGAACTTCCCGCAGAAAAATCAAAAGCACGCGCAGCCGCCGCAGGAGTGGGAATCACAGGAACACTGGCAGCATCAAATGGTTTTTTGCCGGAAGGCCTGGACATGGAAAAATATGTTGCCGATATCGAGCGGTCACTCTTGCAATCGGCTCTGACCCAATCTAATAACGTACAGACGAAAGCCGCGGATTTGCTGAAGATTTCATATCGGTCGTTTAGGCATTTGGTAAAGAAATACGATTTGTAAAGAGAGCTTTCAGCTCTTAGCTATCAGCTTTCAGCATGCGTCTTAGTCCTCAGGTATTTATGGACGAGTCCGCTAATCGGCGCATTTCGCTTTTGAACAATAAGGTGTAACCAAGCTGAGAGCTGACAGCTGAAAGCTGACAGCTACAAGCCGTCTTTTCGCTTCAACTGCTGCTTCCATCCCAGCACTCTGGCCTTGTTGCCTTCCGCTTCTGCTTCGGGGATCATGCCTTTTTTCTGATAGCACACTGACAGGCTTGTATGTGCGAGGACATCGTCAGGATCAAGCTGAACAATCCGGTTCGCGACTGCGATAGCGTCTTCCAGCCTGTTCATATCTTGGAGAGTCTTTGCCATACCGTGCATGGCTTCGGTGAATGTGGGATCGATTGCCAGCGATTTCTCGTACTCATCCAAGGCGCGTTGCTGTTCGCCTTCGAGTACTAGATCGAGGGCCGCGTAGTAGTGGTCTTCAGCTTTTTGGCGGATATTCTCGTCAGTCATTCGCAGATTACATTTTACTCAATGTAACGCCACCAGATTTGGTTAGTATGGTTACATCTTCAAGTATGGTTACCTCATAGACATGCGCTACATGGTCCGGTTCTTGTGGAACGCAACTCGCGGTCATCGCCTTACGCCGTGGCGAAGCCCTTATTTACTTTGGCGTATCGAAACATACTGCGGAGTAAAGATGCAACAAATCGGCTTTCTGGAGTTTTGGGAATTCGCATGGCGGGAGCGGGCCAATTTGTGGAGATTCTTACAATGGACAGGGGAGATGGAACATCACGCTCGCCCCAAACCGAAGGCTTCTTAACAAAAACCGTGAGCCGGTGCTACTTACCGTTTCCTGCTGCCGCTGCCCCTTGCAAAACTACGTTTACTTCGCTGCCCTTGCCGGTTCCTACCAGCTGTGCAGCAGCTCCGCGATTAGTTGCGATTTCTAAATACCCCATGCTGCCGAGTATTCCGAATACCTCTCCGGGAGCGCCTTCCGAATAGGTCGTCTTGATATCAGTGATTTCGCGCTTTCCGACGGTAATCTTAAACGGCAAGGGATCAAGCTGGAAGAGCATGGGGGCGTCTTGCGGTGTGATGTTGGTGATGAGATTTCCGAAACGATCGACCTTCAACACGACCCCTTTCAACGTCGTTCCATCCACAGCCTTTGGTTTGGGTGCATTGAAGCGGACAAAGTCTGTGATGATTTCGCCAAACTTTTCGGTATCGACTCCCTTTGCCAGATATGCAGCGACTGGCGCGAAAATGTCGCGTGCGTGGAATGTCTTGCTCACTGGCTGAAGGTAATAGTGCTCGGCGGCAATCTCACGAACGTGTAGACGTTCCTCTCGACCGTAAACCAATGAGAGCACTCCATTGTCGGGCGCGACAAAGGTGTGTCTTTCAGTTTTAACAACAAGGGCGCGACGATCTGTTCCGACTCCTGGGTCAACCACTACCAGATGCACGGTTTCGGAAGGGAAATATGAATAGGCTTGTGCAATAGTCAGCGCACCATCGAGAATGTCGAATGCTTGCACGGCATGACTGATATCGACGACTTCTGCATCGGGCACAATGTTCAGGATCACGCCCTTCATGGTACCTACGAAGTGGTCGTTAGTTCCGAAGTCAGTGGTCAGGGTAATGATGGGCCGATGTGCCATGCTACCTCAAAGCGCTAGACGTAGATTTCCCCGCAAATTCAAAACCTAATTGCTGGGAACCTCTGAGTCAAGGCACCGAGGTAATTGGACTACTGGCGCGCTCTATTCGATTTCGATATTGCCCGATCCGGTCTGTACCTCTACCGGCACTCCACCGCCACCGACTTTGCCGCGGACTTCTTTGCGTCCGATTGTGCCTTGTACATTAATTGGATGACTGAGCGAAATTGATCCCGAGCTGGTGTGTGCCGCCAACTCGAAAGAGGCGTTGGAGGGAAACTTCAGCTGCACGGTGCCCGAACCTGTGTGCACCGTCCATCCGCCGGTTGGCTCACCCTCCGCCCGGATTGTCCCGCTGCCAGCGCGCGCTTCCAGGGAACCACGTACGCCGCGAAGCTCTACATCTCCCGAGCCAGTATCGGCGCGCACCGAACCCGGCGCGGTCTGTTCCAGAGTCAAATTTCCACTGCCGGTACTGCCTTCAAACCCGCCCGCAACATTCATTGCTCGAACCGTCCCGCTTCCTGTTTTTGCCCGGACGTTTCCCTTAACGTTATCGAGTTCGATGTTGCCGGAGCCTGTTCCTGCCCGAACCGTATCTCCGATAGAAGAGAGTTTTAGATCGCCCGATCCGGAGTCAATCTCGATCGGTCCGCGAATTTTTTCGATTCGTTGGTTGCCAGAACCCGTGTGGGAATGAAGTTGAGTCTCCTCGGGAACAACTACTTCATAGCTGATCGAAATATTATGTCGAAGCTCGGGATCATCAAGGTGCCCAATTCGTATGTCATTGCCGCTCTGCTGAATTGGAGGATTGGCCTGGATACGTTTGACTTTATCGTCGCCATTTCCTCCCAGCCAGTCGCTGACTTTGATGTGGCCGGTAATTTGAACCTGGTTGGAGGCACCGCTTCGAATTTGCACGTTGCCAGATCCGGTGTTCAAGTCTAAATTCACTGATCCATTGACCTGTAGCGTGCGCTCAAAGCTTCCTTCAGCGGCGAACGCCGACAAGGCGCAAACCAAAGCGAAAACGCCGAATGTTGTGACTCTAATCAATCTGTTCATATTTCCCTCGATCCATCGGACGAAGTTTTTTGAAAGTGTCGCTGTCAAAACAGGCAAAGGAAAGGGCACGGTGGTCGCCGTGCCCTAGCCATTTTCCAAGTTCGTCATAATTCGTCTTACTGAAGAACGACTTCTTGACCTTCTTTCAAGCCGCTGAGCACTTCGGTTTTTGCTCCGTTAGAGATGCCAATATTGACCGCCACTTTTGTTTTACCGTCCTTAGCTTTCGGGTCAGGCACTTCGACGGAGGCCTTTTTGTCTTTGTCGTAAATAATGGAGCCCTCGGGAATCTGCAACACAGCTTTATGCTCTTCGAGAATGATCTCGGCATTTGCGGTCATCTCGGCTTTTAACTCGCCGCCCGGATTATTGATGGAGACGCGAACCTCGAATGTCGTCACGTTATCTTTTTCGACGCCCATCGGCGAAATCTTGGTGACTACGCCATTGAAGGTCTTGTCCTTAAACGATTCCACTTTGATTCGAGCAGGCTGTCCGAGATAAACCCGGCCTATGTCGCTCTCATCGACTTTGCCTTTCACGTAAACCTGGCTCGTATCGCCCAGAGTCATGACCAGGGTCGCGGACGAACCGAGTACGAGAATCGAGCTCACCGCATCTCCCATTACTACGTCGCGCGAAAGCACGATGCCATCCATTGGCGACTTAACATCCGTATAGCTGAGCTGCTCCTCAAGCTGACTTAGATTGGCGCGACTTTCAGCGATTTGCGCCTGAGATTGGGCGATCTTCCCCTCCAGGACCATAACCTGCGCTTTGGAAACATTCTGTTTGTTCACGCCCATCTTGTACGCCTTATCAGCGTCGTCTAAGGTGGACTGAGAAACGACGCCGTCCTGGGCCATGCTTACGGCGCGATCATAGGCACGCTTTAGCAATGGGACATCCGGTCCTTCGGCATCAACCTTGGCGCGCTCACAGTCTGCCTTCGAACTCGCCAAATTAGCCTCTGCAGCTTGTAAAGCGGCACGAGACTGCTCGACCTGAGCCTCGATCTCCTGTTTGTCGAGCTGAACCAGCAATTGATCTTTCTTCACCCGGTCGCCGTAGTCGACCAGCAGCTTCTTCACGATACCGCTGGCTTTGGACTTTACTTCAACTTTGACAATGGGCTCGACTTTGCCGGTTGCGACCACGCTCTTGGCGAGATCTCCTTTTTCTACCTTTGCGAGTTTCGTGGGATCAATTTTCGTTCCCCCGCGTGTAAAGGCGAAGACAGCGACCGCACATACCAGCACGAGCACGACTACGACGCTGATAATGATGATGCGTTTCCGTTTTTTCTTTCCACTGATATTGCCGTTCACAGCTGCCTCCCTGCGATTAGGACCGGAGCTTTGCCGCTCTCGATGTCTTTAAGTTGAGCCCAATGGTTACTACGAAAGTGGTCTGGAATTTGTTCCTGATCCCGTAAATGAAATTACCTTCCCCGGAACAGCTATCCCGCTGAGCCTTAGACCGCACAATCCGGGAAACGAAAGCAGGAAATCTGCGTGGAACTCCGGGGAAGACGGAATCAACTGGCAATGCCGATTACAGCGTCCCAAATTTTCACTTGCAAAGTGAATCCCCATTCTACAGTTGCTAAACCGTCCTGAGAACTGGAATTTCAATGGAATATCCTTTGGAATGTTAAAATTAGCTATCCATGATCGCTTTTGTGCTGGTCCGGGTGTTTCTGGTCTTGCTCCTGGTTGCAGCCAACGCCTTCTTCGCCGCCGCTGAATTCTCGCTGGTGAGCTTGCGCGACACTCGAATCCAGCAACTCATCGCAGCACACCGCATTGGTGCCCGTACTGTCCAAAAGCTGCACCGCAATTTGGACGAAGTCGTCAACGGCGTTCAGCTGGGAATCACAATTGTAAGCTTAACTTTAGGATGGATTGGCGAGCCAATCGTCGCCCGCATTGTCGAAGGGATCCCGTTTCTTCGCGAAGTTCCCCACGCTCTGGTCTATGCCCACAGCATAGCCATTGCTATAGCTTTCACGCTCATCACCTGCATGCACGTAATTCTGGGCGAGCTGGTGCCAAAGTCGCTGGCTTTGCAAAGAGCGGAGCAAGTTGCCCTCGCGATCGCCGCACCAATGGATGTTTTTCTTACCCTTTCCCGCCCGGTGCTCTTTTTGATGAGCCGAGCCGCAGGTTCAGTGCTTCGCATCTTCGGATCCAAAAAAGTGCGCCAGGGATCGATCCATTCGCCAGATGAACTCAAATTGATTGTGACCGCCAGCCGGCAGCTGGGTCAGATCCCGGAATTTCAGGAAGAGATGATTCACCGTGCTCTCGAACTTGATGACGTCACGGTACGCGAGGTGATGGTACCGCGTCCGGACATCTTCTCTCTGCCGGGAAATCTCACCCTCGACGAAGCATTGGGCCGCGTGATTGAGGAGCAACACTCACGCATCCCTGTATACGATCCGCAAAGTGGTCCCGAACACATTGTTGGCGTGCTGTATTCCAAGGACTTAATGCGCTGGACACGGCTTCGAATCACAGCCAATCCGATGCAGCCGCTTTCAACGCGAATCGCGAATATGAAGATCAGCCAGATTATGCATGATGTGCTGGTTGTGCCTGAGACAAAGGTGTTAACGGAGTTGCTCCACGAATTCAAGGAACGCAAACGGCACATGGCCGTGGTTGTCGATGAGTTCGGATCAACCGCCGGAGTGATTACGGTAGAAGACGTTTTGGAACAACTGGTCGGCGAGCTCGAAGACGAATTCGATACGACGCCAGCCGAACAACCTGCCTTCGATGAAGATTCCGTACTATCGCTTGAAGGGTCGGTAAGTATTCGCGATCTCGAATCGCAATATGAACTTTCAATACCGCGTGATGGCGGTTTTGAAACACTGGCAGGGTTTATCCTTTCTCGGTTGCAGAAGTTGCCGAGCGTGGGAGAATCGTTCGAGTATGAAGACCACCGCTTTACCGTAGAAGAGATGGAAGGACATCGAATAGCGAGAGTGAGAATCGAAAAGCTGGAACCTGTACGCGCAGGCCAGACAGGGGATTAGAAACGACGATTGTAGGCACGAGATCAGATATATCGCGTACGAAACATCACGACCGACCATCGGCCAACAACCAACTTCTGAATGCTGCGCTATATTTTCCGTCGCGTGCTGTACACCCTGCCAGTGATTTGGCTGGTGGTCTCGCTTGTCTTTCTGCTGATCCATTTGGTTCCCGGCGATCCTATTTTGCAGATGCTCGGAGAAGGCGCTCCTGCGACTGACATTCAAGCCGCCCGTCACGCGTATGGACTCGACGCGCCTCTCGGGCAACAGTATCTGCACTATTGGAAAGGCGTCCTGCATGGCGACCTTGGACTTTCATTTCGCTTTAATCAGCCCGTGAGCAGTCTCATTGCGCAACGGTATCCTTACACTTTGCAGCTAACGATTGCCGCGCTAGTAGTGGCGATTCTTCTTTCAGTGCCCGCCGGAGTGCGCTCGGCCCAACGCCGCAATCGTTGGGACGACCGGCTGATAAGCGTGGTCAGCCTGTTTGGACTCTCATTCCCTAACTTTGCGCTTGGCCCAATTTTGATTTTATTTTTCGCAATTAAGTTGGGATTGCTTCCGGTTTCTGGTTCTGGAACATTCGCGCATTTGGTACTCCCGGCAATCACGATGGGAGGAGCATTGGCCGCGATCCTCACGCGCATGGTACGTACCTCGATGCTGGAAGAACTCGGACAAGACTACATCCGCACGGCGCGTGCCAAAGGACTGCCCGGAGAGTACAGTCGTCTATCACCATGCGTTGCGAAATGCGATGATCCCGGTTGTCACTGTGTTGGGGTTACAATTCGGTGCATTGTTAGCGGGAGCGATTGTAACGGAAACAATCTTTTCGTGGCCGGGAATAGGAAGGCTGACGATTCAGGCAATTGGCAATCGCGACTACTATTTGGTGCAAGGATGCATTTTGGCGATAGGACTAACGTACGTAGCAGTAAATTTCCTGACGGACTTCGTGTATTCGGTGGCGAACCCGAGAATACGGCAATGAAAATGTCCTCCAGCGTTCGATCACAAATAGGCTAGGTCAAGCTTCGTCGACATCATGTTCGCACGGATTTTACCTAGCTGACGAGGCAGCGAAAACGTTCGAGGCTAAACGTCGTGCCAAGGCAGTCGATTTGGCACATTGCGAGGTCGTCGCGATCAAGCGGTTCAAGGCACTAATGAAGGAGAAAGCGAGGAAGCTCACATTCGTGGCGCACTGAAATGTCCACCACCACCCTCTCATTCCAGCGCGTCGCGCGCCATAACGTTCTCGCGACCATCGGCCTCGTACTCGTCGTCATCTTCGTTCTCTGTGCGCTGTTCGCACCTTGGATTTCACCGCAAGATCCTGCTCACATCGATCTTCCCACTCGATTATCTACTCCATCATTCACTCACTGGTGTGGCACGGACGAATTGGGCCGCGACATTCTTTCTCGTCTGATCTACGGTTCGCGCATCTCCATGCTGGTGGGCAGTTGCGTTGTGGCAGCCTCCCTCTTTCTAGGATTGATCGTCGGATCCATTGCCGGATATTATGGCGGACGCATTGATCGCTTCGTTAATGTTGTAGTGATGAACGCGTTTTTGTCGTTTCCCGGAATACTCCTGGCCATCGCCTTTGTCGCTTTTCGCGGGCCAGGCATTTTCAATCTGATACTCGCTCTATCCCTTGGAGGTTGGGTGGGATACGCACGTCTGGTCCGTGCTCAGGTGTTGGCGGCGCCGCGAACGCGAATACATCGAAGCCGCGAAGGCGCTTGGTGCAACCGACATCCGAATCATCACCCGCCACATTCTGCCTAATATCATTCAGCCGATTATCGTGCAGGCGGCAATCGGCATGGCGGGAGCAATCCTCGCCGAAGCGACCATGAGCTTTCTCGGCTTGGGAGTTCCGCCTCCGACCGCGAGCTGGGGAGCCATGCTCAACGACGGGCGTTCGCATTTATTTGACGCACCTCATCTCGTAATTTTTCCGGCGCTGGCGGTCATGCTCGCTGTGCTCTCCTTCAATTTCATCGGAGACGCACTGCGAGACGTTCTCGATCCCCGGTCGAGAATCGAAGCCGGGTTGTAGCGATACCTTCTCGGATCTGGAGACCCCAGCTGTAAGCAGCTGAAAATACGCCAGATCAATTTCTTGTGTAACATCGCAAATTGCGATATAAATATCGCAATTAGGAAAATATGAGACTTGGCGAGAAAATCCGGTATTTGCGCGAAGTGGAGGGTTCTTTGCGAGGCTTAGGGCGCGCCATGACCCAGCAAGAGCTACTAAAGGCTGTTCACAAAGAACAGGGAAAGAGCATCAGCCAGTCCTACATTTCGCAAATTGAAAATGGAGCACGCCGCCACATGACGCAGTCCAGCCGCACTTTGCTGGCAAAATTTTTCAAGGTTCATCCGGGATTTCTAGTGGACGATCCCGACGGCTATCACACGGAGCTGGTTTCGGATTTGCGAACGACAGAAGGAAAGCTCGATGTGTGGCTGCTGCAGGGTTCAGAGCGCTTTGCCAGTGATCCCGAAGTCAGCGAGGTGCTGATAAAAGCGGCGCGGGAAAAAGACACGCGTCGCTGCCTGATTCTGTTGGGCGCGATTTTGGATACGCCCGGGCTTGCCGAGCGTCTGCTGGAAGCGCTGAAACCAACTGCCTCGCGGCATGTCGGGAGTCACACAGGGAGGAGGCGATTGCAATGACTTGGGCGAATTTTTATCTGATCTGTTTCGCCGTGGGATTTGCCTTTAGCGTGCTTTCCTTTCTTGCGGGATCTCTTCGCTGGCATTTACATCTGCCGCATTTGCCTCATGCGCATGTTGGGACACCAATGCCGCATGCTGGTGGTCATAGCGGCGGTGTTGCTCAAAGCGGAGGGAAGGCCCACACCCATGTCGCCCATCTCTCTCCTTTTAACTTTGTGAGTTTCACGGCGTTTTTGGCGTGGTTCGGCGGTACGGGATATTTGCTCACGCGCTATTCAAGCCTGTGGTTTTTTGCGGCGCTCGGCATCTCCGGTGCCGTGGGCTTGTCGGGAGCGGCACTCATTTTTTTATTCCTCGGGCGCGTACTGATGTCGCAAGAGGAGAATCTCGATCCAGCCGACTACGACATGGTCGGAGTCCTCGGTCGTACGTCCGTTCCTATCCGCGAGGGCGGCACGGGCGAGATTATTTATTCACAGGCTGGCACACGCCGAACTTGCGGCGCCCGGTCAGAGAACGGCAAGGCTATCGCCAAGTCGAGCGAAGTAGTCGTCACTCGCTACGACAAGGGAATTGCGTATGTCCGTCTGTGGACGGAGATGGCAGAGGAAGAGGACATTACATCCCAATCTCGCGCGGGAGGTGAACAGTGAACCCACGCATGAAGTTGGTTACTGCGTCGCTCTGGCTGTTTCTTCCGCTGGTCGCGTTCCGCAACTGGCAAGTGTGGGATCGTTTGCCAGCTCGGGTCGCGGTTCATTTCGATATCGCTGGCCGTCCCAATGGATGGACGTCACGGGAAGGTAATCTTCAATTCATTCTTGTTTTCATGTTGGCCATTCTCGCTGTGACCACGTTAGTCCTGTGGCGCATACGCATGCCGCGCCCGTCGGCGTGGGCAGTTTTGGGAGTGTTCTATGTTGTGCTCGGAGCCCTCTACTGTGGAGAAGAATCGATTCTTGCCTATAACCTCGACCGGGCTCCCTTGCACGTTTTGCCGATTGTGATTAGCGCTCTGGTTGCGGTTTTTGTATTGACTGCCATATATCTGGGAAGCGAACGCGGTCCGGAACTCCCGATTACTGGACATGTCTTTGCTGACGAAGTGCATGCCTCGCGAGCACTGGCACTCGCAATGTTTGTTCCTGCGGCGGTCGAGTTATTCCTGGCAGCCAGAGTTCCCGCAGGCGTGCGAATTGTGTTAGTCCTCAGCGCGCTCGTTTTAGCTGGAGTCGCAACGATGGCCTGGGGAGGATTCCATTATCTTTTCAAATCTTCCGGAGTCGAAATTCGCACATTCGGGTTTCGGCTGCGCTCTATTCCCGCCGAAGAAATTAGAGAGTACGCCATCACTCGTTGGAATCCGCTTGGCGGATATGGCATTCGCGGAATAGGGAACCGGCGCGCTTATGTTTGGGGGAATCAGGGAGTTCGCATTAATACGACGGGTGGACAAATCTTTTTGGGGCATCGCGATCCAGCGCGGATCATTCACGATCTGGACGCGATAAAACAGTTCGCGCATTAACAAATTCGCGACACGAATTCGCGAGGAGGCGTTTATGTTGTTCGGAATGGCAATGGAGATTTGGATCGTAATTGGACTCATGGTTCTCGTAGTCATGCTTTTGATGAGCACGTTTGCCAAACTCTATCGAAAAGCAGGACCGCACGAAGCATTGATCGTCTACGGTGTTGGCGGCACGCGGGTCGTAAAAGGTCATGGAACGATTGTGTTCCCCATGGTGCAAGTTTGCCGGGGGTTGTCACTCGAGTTGATGTCGTTCGACGTAGCTCCGCAGCAGGATCTGTACACGAAACAAGGTGTCGCAGTTACTGTGGAAGCGGTAGCTCAAATCAAGGTGAAGTCAGATGTGGAATCGATTCTCACCGCCTCCGAACAATTCCTCACCAAGACTGATCAGGAGCGCGAGGGATTGATCCGGCTGGTAATGGAAGGACATCTTCGCGGGATTATCGGACAACTCACCGTCGAAGAAATCGTCAAACAGCCCGAGATGGTTGCCGATCGCATGCGATCCACGTGCGCTGATGACATGAACAAGATGGGGCTCGAGGTTATCTCATTCACCATCAAAGAAGTTCGCGACAAGAACGAGTACATCACCAATATGGGCAAGCCGGATGTCGCGCGAATTAAGCGCGATGCCGATGTCGCAACCGCGGAAGCTGATCGCGATACCGCGATCAAGCGTGCGCTGGCGCAACGCGAATCGGCTGTGGCCAAAGCACAAGCGGATCAAGAGCGGGTGCTTGCCGAAACGCTGTCATTGGCGAAGCAGGCTGAATCGCAACGCGATTTGGAAATCAAGAAGGCGCAATATCTGGAAGTCACCAAGCGGCAACAGGCACAGGCGGACAAGGCCTACGACATACAGGCCAACATCATGCAGCAGCAGGTTATCGCTGAGCAGGTGAAGATCCAGCAGGTCGAGAAAGAGCAGCAGGTCAAAGTGCAGGAAGCCGAAATCAATCGTCGCGAGAAAGAACTGATTGCGACGGTACTGAAGCAGGCCGAGATCGAGCGCCAGCGAATAGAAACTCTGGCCATGGCTGAAAAGCAGCGCCTTATGAGCGAAGCCGATGGTCATGCCGCATCGATCCGCGCTCAGGGTGAAGCCGAGGCCGAGATCATCTTCAAGAAGGGCGAAGCGGAAGCCAAGGCGATGAACGTGAAGGCCGAAGCCTATCAGGAGTACAACCAGGCGGCGGTCATCGACAAACTGTTCACCAGCATGCCGGAGATTGTGAAGGCACTCGCTAGTCCGCTGGCGAACGTGGACAAGATCACCATCGTCTCAACCGGTAACGGTGAGGCCGCGGGGATGAACAAGATCACCGGCGACTTGACGAAAATGGCGGCACAAGTCCCAGCGCTGTTCGAAACGCTTTCGGGGATGAGCATGAGCGAGTTGTTGTCCAAGGTACGCAACATCGGCGATAAGCCGACGCGACCAGATGCGTTGCCACCATCCGCAGGAAACGGCGCCTAAAGACTGAAAGCTGATGGCTGAAAGTTGATAGCTAAAAACTAAGGAGTCAACATCATGGCACTATTAGAGAGAGTTTCCACACTGGTCCGGGCAAATCTCAACGACTTGGTCGATAAGGCTGAGCATCCGGAGAAGATGATCAAGCAAGTCATCCTCGACATGCAGAACCAGCTTCTGCAGGTCAAGACGCAGGTTGCGATTGCCATCGCCGATCAGCACTTGCTGGAAAAGAAACGCAAAGAAAACGAAGACAAAGTTGCCGAATGGATGCGCAAAGCCGAACTCGCAGTCGATAAAAAGCAGGACGACCTGGCGCGTGCCGCACTGGAACGCGTCGAGAGTTATCGCGATCTGACCGAAGGTTTTGCCCAGCAAGTTACCGATCAAAAAGCGCAAGTGGAGAATCTCAAGACCGCGCTGCGACAACTCGAGCAAAAGTTAACAGAGGCCCAAGGGAAAGCCGATTTACTGATCGCTCAACATCGCCGGGCACGCGCAGTGACGAAAGCCAGTGACGCGAAAATGGCAGCGGGCAATGGCGCGAGCATGAATGCTTTCGATCGCATGAAGCACAAAGTGGCGCGGGCAGACGCACTGGGTCATGCGAAGTCAGAAATCGCCGCCGACAACATGGAAGAGAGGTTAGCGGCGCTGGAAAAAGAAGACAGAATAGAGCAGTTGTTGGCGGAGCTGAAGGTGAAACGGGGAGCGTAGGAGCGCCATAACGTTGGTGCAAAACTCTATCGCCCTTTTAAAGAGGACAACCAGAATTGGCGTCGCACCTGGCACTTTTCGTGTCCCTTCAATGACATGAGATCCGCGGGTAGGGGTCTCTCTTCTCATCGTTCTGTTCGGCATCGAACACTTTTAATCGGAAATTCCTGTATTTTGCTTTGTTCTTTCCGGCATTTAACGCCATCTACTTAAATTTCCGCATCTCTCCTTAGCGCAAAACGCAACTTTTACGATCATGCAGGTTTTCTAAGCTGCTAAGGAGCTTCCTATGAAATTGAAATGTTTCGGAATCGTAATAATGATCGCTGTCGGTTTGGTTCTCAGCGCGTGCGGTGGCGGCAGTTCGAATTCGGGCAACATTAATGGCAATTGGACGGCGACGCTGACCAACACTGATAACTCGCCGGCGTTTGGTTTCACGACATCGCTGACACAGAGCAGCGGCACCGATGTCACAGTTGCTAACTTCAATTTCACGACATCATCGCCATGCTTTGCTTCTGGTGACACTGAGACTGGATCGTTCACATTGAGTGGAAACTTCAATGGAAATGTTACGGGAGGGTTCGGGATGACTATTCAGTCGGGAACTCCGAGCGGCAACACGCTTACATTGCAAGGAACGGTGAAGAACAATACGGTCACTGGTACGTGGACACTTACCGGCGTGACCTCGGGATGCACGGGTGCCGGGACGTTCACCATGACGCATTCATAGTGTGGAAGGGGCATGGAGAACGTAGGGGTCCTTCGACTCGCAAACTCCATTCGCAAGCGAATGGAGTTGCTTCGCTCAGGATGACAATGAATTAAGAGCAACTGCAAAGCAGCGGACAGTGCTTGCCCTGAGCGAAGCCGAAGGGAGTGTCTGCCCTACACGATCAGGCGCTGGCCTTGTCAGAAAACGGCAATTGCTGTTCATTATTATTTTCCTCGCCGAGCTTTTCCTGTTCGGTCCGAACTTCCGCGATCTTCGCGGTTGCCGCATCCAACTCCAGTTGCTCCTGTCCGCTTAGTACTGTGACCCTTCCTCGATATGTCTTCAAATGTCTCTGTGCTGTTTCGAAGGCCTCTTGAGCTTTGTTCAAACTCTTGCCCACGTTTTCAAATTGATTCTGGAAGAAGTCGAATGACTTTTGCGCTTTGGCAAGTTCGAGGCGGCTCTTCTCAAAGCGGCTCGCGACTTCATACCATTTGTGGACGAGTGCAATGGTCTGCAACGTCATCATCAATGTATTCGGAGAGACGGGGAAGACGTGCTGCTGGTTAAGCCAGTCGGCGAGATCGCGATTGCGCACCGCTTCCATGTAAAGCGTTTCGCTGGGCAAATACATGAGCGCAATGTCAGTCGTACCATGCTCCGGTTGCACGTAAGCCTTGATGCGCCTGGCTTCGATCTTCATGACGCGAACAAACTCGCGGCGCGCGTCTTCTATTTCAGCTGCGACATTGCTCTCGAACAACGCCAAGACTTGCTCGCGCGGAAACTTTGCGTCGATGGGAAGACGGCGATCGGGGAAGAGGATCATGGCGTCGACACGTCCGCTACCGACCGTGCATTGCATTTCGAACATGTGCGCGGGGAGAAAATCGGCTAGCAGGCGTTCGAGGCTGGCTTCGCCAAATTGTCCGCGGAGGTGAGGGAGCTTCAAGAGATTGTTCAGGTCGTTGATCGAATGTCCGAGCGCTCCAACTTCGCGCAATTGTTCCTCTGCCGCTCGCAAGTGCTGCTGCACTTTTTCGAACTGCGCGAAGCCTTCTTTAATGTTTTGATCGAGCTTTTGCTGCACCTGGTCGGTGATCGCGAGCAGTTTAGCGTCCACACGATCGCGAATTGATTCCAAATTCTGAGCGGTCTTCTGATTCAGGTTCTCAAACTCGGATTTCAGCTGCGAGGTGGTCAGATGCAAGGAAGAAGTAAGCTCTGTGCGAGCAGCCTGTAATCCTACTGATTGTTCCTGTCGCCCCGCCTTCATCTGCTCTTCAACCGCGGACCGAATTCCGGTGAAACCATCGCCAAGCCGGTCAGATACCTGCTGCCGCAAATCGCCTTTAGTTTGCTCTAACCGAGTAGCCATGTCGGTGGTTGCGGACGTGAACTGCTTGGAAAGATTCTGATGCAGCGATTCGGCTTCGTTGGCAAGCTTGGTCAATGCGTCGGCTTGCGCGGAGGAGTGCGATGCTCGCTTGAATAAAAGAACGACTAATACGAAAAGTGCAAGATTTGTCGCGAGAAGGATACTCAGAAGTAGTGTTTCCATAGTAATGATGCTCAACCTGATTTTAGAGTGTATCGTTTTTTCATCAGGAATGCGGAGAAGAAAAAGAGAAATGTGTGTTCCAAAGAGTTAACGACAGTGTGATCTTATGATTCAAGAAATTGCCGGTTTAATGATTGCCGCTTTGTTGCTGCCTATCCCAAGTCTTAGTCCTCTTTACGCAAATCCCTTGCCCTCCGATTCAGAAGCTGAACGCGCAATGTTGACACTGGTGAATCGGGACCGAACCGAGGCTGGCTTAACTCCGCTGCGACTTGATGCGGATCTATCAAAGGCGGCTCAGAAACATTCGGCGCAGATGGCTGCCAAGCGTCAGCTTTCGCATCAATTCTCCGGAGAACCCGAGTTGCCACAAAGAATAGCCGAGAACAGTAAGCTCCAGTTCGACACGACGGGCGAAAACGTCGGTTATGCGCAGGGGATCGAGCGTGCTGAAGACGGATTCATGCATTCGCCTCCGCATCGCAAGAACCTGCTGACTCCTGAATACAACGTTGTCGGCTTTGGAATCGTCCGCAGCGGAAACATGATTTATGTAACCCAGGATTTCGGTCACGCTCTGCCTAGCTACTCTGCTGATCACGCCCGCGATGCGGTTGTGGAAACTGTGAACCGGGAGCGGGCGAGGGCACACCTCCCCGCGCTGAATCATTTGGACGACAGTGAAGCGCAGGCCACAGCCTGCGCCATGGCGAAAGCGGATTCTCTAAAGACACCGTCTCCGAAAGGATTCTACGTTCTTCGCTATACGACGATGGAACCCGAAACTTTACCTTCCGGTGCTGAGAAGGTCATTAATGGCGCCGTGCAGTCCTTCGCTCTGGGAGTTTGTCATTCGCGTACGACGAGCTATCCAAGCGGGGTCTATTGGGTGGTGTTGCTGCTGAAATGAGGTCTAAGAGCGGTGCGCCGTCAACCAAGTATCCGTAGGAGAAAACGTTATCCTAATTTACAATGTCCTTGAGGAGATCTAATGTACCCAGAGCTTATGGTTGTACCCATGCGCGAGGAATTGACCCGCGTGGGAGTGCAAGAATTACGCAGTGCCGAAGAAGTAGATCGTGCGCTGGCAAGCCAGTCGGGCACGGCGATGGTGATTGTGAATTCAATTTGTGGGTGCGCTGCAGGACGCATGCGTCCCGCGGTACGTGCCGCCTTGCAGCACGAAAATCGTCCCGAGAAGCTCTACACAGTTTTTGCCGGGCAGGACAGGGAAGCGACTGATCGCGCCCGTTCTTATTTCACGGGTTATCCGCCGTCCTCGCCTTCAATCGGTATTCTTCGCGATGGCAAACTCGTGCACATGATTCAGCGCAGTGACATCGAGCATCGCGAAGCGGTTGATATTGCGAACGAATTGAAGAAAGCTTTCGATAAGGTTTGCGGCAGTTCCGTCACGGCCTAGCATCTGTGTAGTAGGAAAAACACCAGGATGGCATCAAGCTATTCCCGAAGTTGTTTCAGGATCTATTGCGAGCAGAACGCTTGCAGAATATCCGATCACGAATGTGACAATGGTCCCGAGTGCCACGTACCACGTCCAAGGCACATGCGTCCAAAGCCATATATAGAGTTCGACGGCCAGACCACACGCCATGCCCACCATCGCGCCGCTCTGATTTGCGCGCTTGGTTAGAACGCCGAGCAGGAATACGCCCAGCAGCGCGCCATAAGCCACCGACGCAATCTGCAATCCAACTTCGATTACCCGGCCTACTTTGTGCAGCGACAATACTGCCAATCCAAAGAGCACTACCGCCCAAATTACAGTCGAAACTCTCGAGAGGCGCATCTGGAGCCGATCATCTAAATTTGGGCGCCGCTGCAGGTAAAAGTCCATCATTGAGCTGGACGATAATGAATTCAACGCTGCGCTGAGGTTTGACATGGCTGCTGCGAGGATCGCGGCAATCAGCAGGCCGGAGACTCCGTGCGGCATTTGCGTCACGATGAAAGTTGGATAGATCCGGTCCGCCCGACCGAAGGTTGCAGAAGGAGTGTGATAGAAAGCGAACAACATCACGCCAACGATCAAAAACAGAGCGAACTGAAATAAAATTGCGACTCCACTAGAAAGCAGGGCTGTCACCGACTGCCTCTGATTGCGTGCTGCCAGTAGACGTTGCACAATTAGCTGATCTGTCCCGTGACTTGCAGTGGTGAGAAATGCTCCGCCGATCAGTCCCGCCCAGAACGTATATGGTTTCCACAAAGTAGGAGTAAAGTCGAACACCTGCAACTTGTGCGCACTCGCGGCGATGGCGTGAATACTTGTCCATCCTCCTGGAATCAGGTGCAGAATAGTGAACACGCCCACTAGAGTTCCGCCGACGTAGATGAAAGTTTGCACAACGTCTGTCCAGATGACAGCGGCTAATCCACCCTCGAAGGTATAAACCAAAGTTAAAACAGTAATGATTGCGATGGATGCAATTTCGCCCGTGCCGAGCGCAATCGCAACCACAATAGACACAGCATAGACACGGACGCCCTCTGCCGCCGCTCTTGTGAGTAGGAACAATCCCGCCGTCAGTGAGCGAAGTGTTCGCCCGAAACGCCGTTCAATTAGTTCGTATGCGGTAAAGAGATCTCCCCGAAAATAATGTGGCAGGAGTATGAAGCTGATAATGATTCTTCCGACGAGGTATCCGAGCACAACTTGTAGAAACGTAAGATTCGTATCGTAGGCGAGGCCGGGAATGCTAATGATCGTCAATGTGCTTGTTTCGGCCGCCACAATGGACAGCGCAATTGCCCACCAGGGTATATTGCGGTCCGCGAGAAAATAATCACGAAGCGACCGTTGGCGTTTGCGGAAGCGAAGTCCGAACAGAGTAATGCCTGCCAGATAGAGCGCGATGATGACGAAGTCGGGAGTGTTTAGGCCCATAATTTGAGAACTAGTCTCGCAGCCTCACGAATCTTGAAGTTATGCTTCCCATTTAAATCCGATTTACTGTGATTTCATGCAGTATTCCATGTATGGCGGTATTTCGGCTATTTACCTAACATCCTGTATTGACTGCACTTTATTGTTTCTGGGACGATAAGGGCCTTCGCGGAGGAGATTCGAATGGGGAGTGCCGGGGTTCCGAGTTCAAGTGTCGAGAATGGCGAGCATCGCCACGCACATGTGGTCCAGTTTTATGGCGAAGACGAATTTCTTGTAGACGAGTTGAGCCGGTTCATCGGCAGTGCGCTGGTCGCCGGAGATGGCGCAATTGTCATTGCCACCTTAACCCATCGAAAACGGCTCGAGCAGAAATTGAAAGAACGAGGCCTCGACACAACCCGAGCAATAAAAAAAGGACGATATGTGATTTTGGATGCCGCCGAGACGTTATCCAAGTTCATGCAAGACGGGTTGCCGGACGTAACGCGGTTTAGTGAGGTTATAGGATCAACAATCGCCCGGGTTTCAGCAGCTGCCGAAGGCGAACAACCCCATATTTCTGCATTCGGAGAAATGGTTGCGTTGTTGTGGGCTGACGGAAAGGTTGAGGCCGCCATCCAGTTGGAACAACTGTGGAACGATCTAGCCAACACATACTCTTTCTCGCTGCATTGCGCCTATCCAATTTCCGGCTTTTACCGCGAAGAAGACAGTGAACCCTTGCAAAGAATTTGCGCGGCACATTCCGGCGTCATCCCGGACGAGAGTTACATGACCTTGGTCACGGACGACGCGCGCCATCGCAGCATTGTCCAATTGCAGCAGAAGGCTCAAGCGCTGCAGGCCGAGACGACTTTACGGCAGAGCGAGGAACGGTTCCGTCTGCTTGTCGAGGCCGTGCAGGATTATGCCATCTTCATGCTGGATCCGGACGGCAACGTTAGCAGTTGGAATACGGGTGCGGAACGACTCAAAGGATACAAAGCCGCCGAGATCATCGGCAGCCATTTCTCCCGGTTCTATCCGGAAGAAGATTTGCGGAATGGGAAACCGAAGTGGGAATTGGAAGTTGCGGTCAAGGAAGGCCGCTTTGAAGATGAAGGCTGGCGCCTTCGTAAAGATGGCACAAAGTTTTGGGCAAATGTGATTATCACGGCAGTCTGGAATGAGTCAGGTAAGCTGATCGGCTTTGGCAAAGTCACTCGGGACATTACAGAACGAATGCGGGTGCAGGAGAAGTTGCAGCAAACAAATGAAGAACTGAATCAGGAAGTTGCCGAGCGACGGAAAGCCGAGCAGCAATTGGCCGACTCGGAGAAAATACTGCGGCAGTTGTCTCTGCATTTGCTTCGCACGCAGGATGAGGAACGGAGACGAATTGGGCGGGATCTCCACGACAGTCTAGGTCAATTTCTCGCTGTACTAAAAATGAATTTGGATTCTTTAGCGTTCCTGATCGGGCCAAAGGAAGGCGAGGTTGGTCAGCGGATCGCGCAATGCATTCGTTTGGCAGAAGATTCGATCAAGGAAGTCCGGACCATTTCGTATCTCTTGTATCCTCCCATGCTGGAAGAGATGGGATTGAAGTCAGCCATACCGTGGTACCTAGACGGGTTCGGCGGACGCAGCGGCATCCATACCACGTTTGAGGTCTCGAATGATTTTGTTCGACTCTCTCGCGATGTTGAGCTTGCGTTGTTTCGGGTCCTTCAGGAGAGTTTGACGAACATTCATCGGCACTCGGGAAGCCCTTCGGCGCACATTCGGCTACTAATAAGGAATGAAATGGCTGTCTTGGAAATCAAGGACAAAGGAAAAGGTATTCGCCCAAGTCTTTTAGAGGAATCGGGCCAAGACCAGTTCGGAATGGTTGGAGTCGGGTTGCGGGGCATGAATGAACGCATGCGGCAACTCGCGGGCCGACTGGAATTGTCTTCGACTTCAAGAGGAACCACCGTGACGGCCATGGTTCCAATTCTGGGACCGTCTACGGAAAGACACCCGATTTCGAATTAATGCAATCCGGATCTTCCCTTGGAAGTTGAAGGCGGTCAACAGCAGTCTAACGCTTCGTTCTCCGTAAGGCATTAAGTGTCGGACTTAGCTAACGGTATCAATCCGCAGATGGATAAGCCTGTAAGAATATTGCTTGTCGACGATCACGAAATCGTGCGCGAAGGAATTCGCATGCTGATTGGGAGATCCCGGCCCGAGTGGAACATTTGTGGAGAGGCTTCCAATGGCCAGGATGGAATAGAAGCCGTGAAGACTTTGAAGCCGGACGTCGTCGTGCTCGACATAACCATGCCTGGTATGAGCGGGCTCGAAGCGGCTGGGCAAATTGCGAAACTGAATGTCGAGAGTCAGATCTTAATTTTCACCATGCACGAGTCCGACATGCTAGCAAAAGAAGTACAACTAGCCGGTGCTCAGGGATTCGTGTTGAAGTCTCAAGCAGCCCGCGATTTGATACGAGCTATTGATACACTCTTAGCGGGGAACACATTTTTCGGATCGCAACCTGAACCCGAGCCCGTAGAAAGATAACGGCGCAGTAGTTCGGGACCTGAAAGTCTCTCTTTTAACTTCTTCTGGTGTTCTTCAAGCCGCAGTAGACTCGTTTTCCGGAAGCAGAAACAACTCATTATCAATCAGTTGTTGCAGGCGCTTTTTCTTCGGGCGAAGCTTTCTTGAGCTCTTGGTCCCTAGCTGCGAGGCGGTCGTTTAGTTGGCTCACTAACTCCAGAAACTTGTGACGGTCATGCTCTTTTGCGATTAGTGCGCAGAGATCTCGAATGTCCTCGTTCCCTTCGTGGGTCATCTTTGCGGCTCTCCAGCCTTAACTGATTTGACGAGACAAAAATAGTAAGAAATCCCATGTTGCTGGTCAAGTCTTTGTTTGTCAGTGGCTTATGTTCGATGTCGAACATAGCGGCGGCTTGCAAGACGTCGTTTCGGAGGCTATGGAGTCTCTTTGAGAGTTCTTAACGCGGATTCTGTTTCCTTCTTTCTTTTGCCTTTTACCGAATCGAGAGCGCGGCCGTCGGCAAAATATTCCAAAATATTTTTCTTCAATGCTGGTGTCAGATGGGAAAAGTGATCGTGGGCAAGCCGCCGTATCAGGTCGTCATAGGCTTCGTCCGCCAGTTTGTATTTTCCAGGGAGCGTCGGGTCACCTGTATCGAGGTTGCGATCCGGAATCTGAAGATCTCTTGCATCGACCTGGCGTATTAATTTGTGATACTCGTTCACAACATTGTCCATGCTCTTGAAGTACAGATCTTCAGTTTGTGGCGTGGGGTCTTTGTAGGCCAGCGCCTTGAAAGCCCCGAATTTCGGAATCAGTTTCAAGAAGAATGCCAGCAGTCTCGCAAAGAAACCGGGGCGGCGGTACTTCGCTCCAAAGTCTTTTTCGTAGTCTGCGCGTGACAAGTGATAAAGGAATTCTTGTTTTGCCGCATTGTTTTTCTCCTGAAGATGCTGCTTGCGGCTTGCCAGGGCGACCTGCGTCATCTCCGGGATCACGCGGCTTATGGCGAAGCGGTAAGTCTCGATGCTCACGTCCTCATTGCGCAACAGATCTTTTGTGGGAACGCCGTAGGTGTCCTGGAAGGCGCGCTCAATCAATGATTGCGAAACTTCAAAGCCGATGAAATCGTGATACTGCTTAGAAAAATATCGGTGCTTGGCCACCTGCACAACATCAAAGCTGAATTCGGTTTTGAGGTGAGCTTCAGGGTTTTCCTCGTAGGTAACCGAACTGCCATACCGAGCTCGCAGGTTGGGATATTCGATCGCGACTCCGGCGTTCACGGCGGGATGTCCCCAGATATCGGCGGCGTAGTGGCTGAGCGCGCCGAGTGCAAAGGCGAGTTCGTTGGGATCCTTGGCGTCCCGGATCATCCACGCTACGAAGTCTCCAGTACGGACGTAGTGAAGCAGATTGGTAAACTCATGACTGCCAAACGGATAATAGCCGAGATCCTGAATCACAGACCCGCCGTAGGCATACGCATGCGCTTTCTTGAGGTCGTCTGCGGTGGCCGCGGGGAAGCGCTTGACGAGAGCGGGGCGAATATCACTGTCCCATGCCATGTCGATAAGTTCTTCATGAGATAGAACGGAATAGCTGGAGAGAGGAAGCACCGCCGCCAACATAAAGCTAAACAGAACTGCCGGGAGTCTGATCTTCATGCTTGAATGCGATAACGGTTGGTGCGCGCCGTTATGTCGCCCAAGAATTCTACTTTATTCGTGGAAAATATTAGCTATGGAGTGTACGGCTTGAACTGGCGGAATGGTTGAGTGTCTGCGGAGTGCTATTATTCCGCCTTTGCGAGAGATTCACAAAGCTCACGGATGGCTTTGTGTTGGTCCGCGTTTCGAGCGAGAAATTCCACACCATGGCGTAGTCCGTGTCGGTAGCGCACCAAGGCCCGAAGTTTAAGGGGGAAGGCGACATGCGGCAATGAGAGCTCCATCGATATAACTTCGCCAGCTTCTACTTCTCCGGTAAGGGTTGCGCTTAATCCGTCTTCGGCGAATTCTGTGGAACGTCCCCAGAAAGAAACGGTCTTGCCCTCGCGGAAGACATGGACGTGTACTTTCATATCGAGCGGATAGCGAGTGAATCGGCGAGCGGGATGGGAGGGAACCGAACTCGGAATCCTGTCGATCATTACTTTTCTTTCCTCGCGACTTATTTTGGCTGAACTTCGGTACCACGAATACCGGTACGAAATCTGTGAGTCCGTTGAACTCGGGGAAGATTATATCGAGCAACGCTATCCCGTAGGACGATATAAATGTTTCTGATTGTCGCCGAAAAAGCCAAATGGCTCAAGTGGCTTGTACCACAGGGGTAATAAATAGATGACCCGGAGGCAGGTTTCCACAGTTGTCATCCTGAGCGAAGTAGGCGCTCGCTATGCGAGCGCCTACATAGTCGAAGGACCCCTACTGTAACAGCGCCTTTTGTGCGGTTCTCGCGATTCGTCCAGGAGTGGGTACTGGAGGATGTAGAGATCCTTCGACTTGAGGCAGTCCGCTTGGCGGACTGCCTGCTACGCTCAGGATGACAATACCTAATCTTTGGGTCGCGTCCCGACTGCGAAGCTAACCTTGACCTTCTTTATCTTTCGTCCGACCTGTAATGTAAGTTGTTTACTGATATCTAAAGGAGTTAGCGGATCAGTTTTCACCTCTCCATTAACCCTCACCGCTCCCTGCTTGATCTTACGCCCGCCATCGCTTACTGAATCCGCAAGGCCCACGCGTTCCAGTAACTTATCGAGGCGAATTCTGTCTCCCTCGATCTCGACCGTTACTTCTTCGACGGCTTCAGGGACTTCTTTTTTCTGAAACTGCTTCGCCCAATCCTCCTCCGCCTTTTCTGCCGCTTCCTGCGAATGGAAATCTTTCACGATGATCCGCGCCAAATCTTTTTTCGCCTGCATGGGATGCGACTCGTGCTTCATCTTCTCGATCTCCGGCACCTGCACATCCGTCAGCAACTCGTAATATCTCCACATCATTTCATCGGAGATCGACATGATCTTGCCGTACATCTCCAGCGGCGCTTCTTGAATGCCAATGGCGTTGCCCAGTGACTTCGACATTTTCTGCACGCCATCGAGTCCTTCGAGAATCGGCATCGTCAACACGACCTGCGACTCCTGCCCATAGGCTCGCTGCATTTCGCGGCCTACCAGCAAGTTGAATTTCTGATCTGTTCCGCCAAGTTCGACATCGGCGTTGAGGCAAACGGAGTCGTATCCCTGAGCCATGGGATAGAGCAGCTCATGCACCGCAATAGGCTTTTCTTCCTGAAAACGCTTGTGAAAGTCTTCGCGTTCTAACATCTGCGAAATGGTGAATTTGGCAGTGAGGCGGATCCAGTCCGCGGACTTCAGCTTGTCGAACCACTCGCTGTTGAACCGTGTCTCGGTTTTGTGCGAGTCGAGAATCTTGTAGACCTGCGCCATGTAAGTCTTGGCATTGCGCATGATCTCTTCGGAGGTAAGCGGGGGCCGAGTGGCAGAGCGGCCCGTAGGGTCGCCGATCATTCCAGTAAAGTCGCCGATTAAAAAGATGACTGTATGGCCAAGATCCTGAAAGTGCTTGAGCTTGCGCAGAAGCACGGTGTGACCGAGATGTAAGTCTGGAGCAGTTGGGTCGAATCCCGCTTTGACGCGCAGAGGCTTGCCGGAAGCCAGAGACTTCTCGAGCTTCGACCGTAGTTCGGGCTCCTTTACGATTTCAGCGGAGCCTTTCTTGATGTAAGCGAGTTGTTCGTCAACAGGGGCGAAAGTTGGCATCGTCTGGAGATTATACCGAGGTCTGAGACTTAGATTGATGTATTGAGGGATTTACGGATTGTCGAATTTCGACCGATCCCTTTTACCGTCAGCTGTGAGCTTACAAATATGGCGAGCAGTTCGTTTGCTTCACGCTGCAAACTTTCCAAGCGAGTGCCAGAAAGAATGCCGGATTCCACTAAAAGTTCAAGCCAGAAAACAGTTTCGTCTATCTCCTCTACGACTATGCCAAGCCGAGCCATAAATTCTGCTTTGGATCGGGATCGGCAGACAGCGCGGTAGTTTGCAGCAACCGATGTGCTAGAACGAAGCAGTTGTTTTCCCAAGGTCCTAGATTCTTCAGTTCGAGGTAATGCTTGGAAGAGTTTTATGACACGCAGCGCGAACTTCTTAGTGCGAATTTTTAGTTCGTCCGCAGGCTTCATCGGCGTATTCCGCAATTCCGAAAATCCGGCAATTCGAAACTATTGGAACGCTGCCTATCTGTCTGTGACTCTCATCACTAACTTTCGTCCCACTATCTCAAATTTCCCTTCCAGCACCAGATTGATGGCCTCCGAATAGGCAATATGCTCCTGCTCCAAGATTTTTTCCGCAAGCGTATGCTCATTGTCACTATCGAGTACGGGGACCGCTTTTTGCATGATGATGGCTCCGTGATCCAGCTCTTCATCCACGAAGTGGACCGTGCAACCCGCTATCTTCACCCCATAAGCAAAAGCTTGTTCTTGCGCTTCGAGTCCGGAGAAGGCGGGCAGTAGCGATGGATGAATATTCAAAATGCGCTGGGGGAATTGCTGCACGAACCACGGTGAGAGCAGGCGCATGTATCCGGCCAGGCAGACGACATCGACATTATGCTCTCTTAGTACTGCAACAACTTCGCGGTCATGTTGCTCACGATCTTTGCCCTTGGATGAAATGGCAATTGCTGTCAGTCCGAGACGGCGAGCAGTTTCAAGTCCACCGGCATCAGGCTTGTTCGAAATAACAACAGTGATGCGCGCATCGCGAATCTGTCCTGAATCGACGTTACGGGCAATGGCTTCGAAGTTCGAGCCACGCCCGGACAAAAGAATTCCAAGATTCTTCATGAGAACTATCGCCAGCAATGATAAATCAGGACATTGGTTTGCTCATGCTCCGTCTGGTTGGTATAGTTTTTGTATCCATGTATCAGGACTTTCACGCTCGCGACCGCTGGACTAAAAAAGATGTTCACTGCATTTATCAGGCGCTGATAGTTGCCGTAGCTACGCGCCACGCCGACGCTGTCGACATAAAGTTTCTTGTCGATGGCCGTCCCGTGTGGGTTGCATTGCCTTTACCTGCATGGGTGGAGTACGAAAAGCGTACGAGCCAGCTGATTACAGACCCGCTCGCGATCGAGATTGCCGGGCATTATTTGAAGACGGCACTTGAATCTGGCGAAGGAGTTGGGCGTGAGATGTATTCGCTTACGGTTGACGAAACCTTGAAGCATTTGGACGCGCTGGTGAATGAGCCTGCGCTTGCCGCTAAGGACTAGTTTTCTACGGCTGATCTGAAATGCGGAATTACGTTCCGCCTGGACAGCCGAGGGCGGCTGTCCCTACGTGCATTTAATCGGTGATGGCTGTCATTGCCCGAATCTACAATCGGCAAATCAGCAGTTCGCGTTCATAAATGAGCTCCGATGGCAGATGAGCGTGCAGAAGGATAAACAACTCCTCGTGCCCAATCACCTCGGAGCGCCAAGCTGCGCGATCGACAACCTGTAGTTGCTCGAACTTTTCTTTGGAGAAGTTGAGTCCCTTCCAATTGATGTCTTCGTAATGCGGCGTCCATCCAATCGGCGTTTCTTTGCCCTGAGCCCGCCCGCGGACGCGGTCCACGATCCACTTCAGCACGCGCATATTCTCGCGATAACCTGGCCAGATGAAGTTACCCTCTTTGTCTTTGCGAAACCAATTAACGTGAAACACACGCGGAGTCTGGCTTAGAGAACGCTGCATTTTGATCCAGTGGCGAAAATAATCTCCCATGTGGTAACCACAGAAGGGAAGCATGGCCATCGGATCACGTCGGACTTTGCCAACTTCACCGGCGGCTGCGGCTGTCATCTCTGATCCCATGGTTGCGCCCATGTAAACTCCGGCGCTCCAATTGAAGGCTTGGTAGATCAGAGGAATGTTGGTGGCTCGGCGGCCACCAAAAATAATGGCGCTAATGGGAACTCCGTTCGGATCTTCCCATGCAGCATCAATGGTGGGACATTGCGACGCCGGTGCAGTGAAGCGGGCATTGGGATGTGCGGCTTTCTTTCCAGTCTTGCCGATTTCCGGCGTCCATCGCGCACCTTGCCAGTCGATACATTCGGCCGGCGGCTTCTCCGTCATTCCTTCCCACCACACTCCTCCGTCCGGCGTCTCCGCGACATTGGTGAAGATTGTGTTGTGGGAAAGTGTGGCCATAGCATTGGGATTGGTAGCAACGGATGTCCCAGGAGCTACTCCGAAGAATCCAGCTTCGGGATTAATGGCGTGCAGGCGGCCTTCAGCGTCAGGCTTGATCCAGGCAATGTCGTCGCCGACCGTCCAAACCTTCCAGCCTTCAAACCCCTAGGCGGCACCATCATCGCGAAGTTGGTTTTGCCACAGGAGCTGGGGAATGCAGCTGCTACATAAGTCTTCTCGCCTTCGGGACTCTCGACGCCGACGATGAGCATATGCTCAGCCATCCAGCCTTCGTCGCGGGCGATGTTGGAGGCGATCCGAAGCGCAAAGCACTTCTTGCCTAAGAGCGCGTTCCCGCCATATCCGGAACCATACGACCAAATTTCGCGGCTCTCGGGAAAATGGACTATGTATTTTTCTTTATTGCAGGGCCACGGAACATCTTTTTGCCCGGGTGCGAGCGGCATTCCCACGCTGTGAATGCAAGGGACCACGCGCTTTTCGTCCTTGTCGATCTCCTTGAAAACATCCAAGCCGATGCGGGTCATGATTCGCATGTTGGCGACAACGTAAGGTGAGTCGGTAAGCTCGACCCCAATCTGCGACATTGGCGACCCGATCGGTCCCATGCTGAAGGGCAGAACATACATGGTGCGTCCACGCATGCAGCCGGCGAATTTCTCCTTAAGCTTGCGGCGCATCGTGTAAGGGTTTTCCCAGTTGTTGGTGGGGCCGGCACTGTCTTTCGAAAGCGAGCAGATGAAGGTGCGGTCTTCCACGCGAGCCACATCGTCTGCATCGGAGCGCGCCAGATAACAGCCCGGCCACGTCTTCTGGTTCAACTTCGTGACTGTGCCGCTAGCGACCATCTGGCGGAGCAACTCTTCGTATTCCTCTTGAGAACCATCTACCCAATGGATAGCATCGGGCCGGGTGAGTTCAGCCGTTTTCTCGACCCATTTGATTAAGTGGATATTCCGGGTGGGTGCGGCAACCGCCAATGCGCTTTTCATATAAGGCCAATCCAAAAAATGGATAACACTTTATTGTGCCAGAGATATGGAGAGGATGTCACTGAAGCGGAGAGTGTAGACGGCTGTATCTGAATTCTCCCTTAAATCTACTAATTGCCATTCCGAGACGACTTCGTCACCGGAGAATCGGCCTTCTTATTTCCTTCTAACCGCCCGCACAAGGGCAACAAGCAGCACCGCGCCCACAATGGCGACCAGGATATTGGGGATCAGTCCGCCACTGCTATAAATACCCAGAAGTCCCAAGACTCGGCTTCCGATAATCGCTCCGGCAATCCCCAGCAGGATGTCGGTTAGCACGCCGTAACCAGAGCCCTTCATGATCTTGCCTGTCGCCCATCCGGCAATCAGTCCGACAATAATGATGTAGATCACGAGCCCTCCTTCGAACACATAGCGTGTCGCGGCAGACTAAGCTCCGAAACCAGTCGTGTCAATACTACTTCGAGCCTAGTTGAAGGGGATACTTCGCGCTGATTCCAGCGACGGCCATCATCCTGCCGGTCTTACCTTTCTCCGCTCGATAGGAAAACAGCATGTCAGTGTGGCAGGACGTACATAGTGGCGACGCGCTGATGTGCTTTGGGGAAACTCCTATTGCAATCAGCTGTCGACGATTGGCTTGAACCAGATCAAGGAAGATTTTCTTCGGAAGCTCGCTATGGCCAGGGGCTCGCGCCGTCAAAAAAAGCATCGGATATTTCTCGCGTACCTCGTCGTAGTCCTCGGTTTCACTAAACAGCTCGGCCGCGTAATCGAATTGTGATGCGAACTGTTCGCGGATTTCTGGGCCAACTTGGTAACAGCAGTTATGGACGCCGGGGCCGATTGCCGCCCTAATGTCGCGCGGCACTGTGCCGAACCAGCGCTGCATTTCTCCAGCGCCTTTTTCGACAATGCGTTTGATAGTCCCACGCCATCCTGCGTGGAAAACACCGACAGCTTTGTGCTTCACATCAACGAGGATAACCGGAAGACAGTCAGCGGTCTGGATTCCAAGCAGAAGGCCAGTAACATCGGTGATGAGGCCATCTCCGACGAGTGGTTCTCTAGGAAGATCCGAAACACGATGTATCAGATCGGAATGGATTTGACGCAGCGCGACCAAAGGCCAGAGCTTCTTCCCGGTTGCGGCACCAAGTTTCTTAAGAAATTCGGAGCGATTGCGCTCAACTGCGGCGCGTGAATCATTCTCGGTAAACCCCAAGCTCAAGGAATTTTCGCCGTAAGCACGGGAACTTCCTCCAGTGCGAGTGCTGAAGCCATGCAGCAGCCAGGGAATTGTTGTGAGTGAATCGGCGTTAAGAACGGTAATGGCGGATTTTTGGTCGGATGATTTCTTGGGAGATTTAGTAGGCACCTCACCATAGTAGCAATCCGTATGAGAGCAGCCGAAAACCCAATCCGCAGTCGCAGAGTATAATTCGGCGCGGAACAATACCCCTGCCGCATCTCAATGTTGTAAGGAGATTTAGAATGCGTTTTTTTTGGTCCTTGGCGATCGTTTGTGGATTTTTAGCCGGTGCGGCCGCTCAACAAACAAATTCTCCGCAAGACCAGCCTTCTTCCAGCCCGGCTCAAACTCAGACGACGCCCAATCAGACGCCAAATCTGACCAAAGAAAAGAAGACGAAGAATCAAGAGAAGAAGGCGATTAAGACTCCTACCGAACCTGCCCCCACGCCTCCCGAAACAACTACAACCACTCCCGCCGAGCCCAAGCCAAATCCGGGAGACGCCGACAAGGACAAAAACAAAGAAGAGCACTTCGATATGACCGAAGTGCCTCCTGTAGTTACGCATCACCAAATCACTGTGGATGGAAAGCTGTTGCACTATACCGCGACAGCAGGGCGTCTTCCGATTAAGCGCGGCGATGGCAAAATCGAAGCGGAGATGTTCTTTGTCGCGTACACGCTTGACGGTGAGAATACCAGCAACCGCCCACTCACTTTTGCGTTTAACGGCGGTCCCGGATCCGCCTCAATCTGGCTTCACATGGGAGCGCTCGGGCCTAAGCGAGTAGTGCTACAGCCTAATGGCTTCATGCCACGCGCGCCCTATCACATGGAAGACAATCCCTATACTTTGCTCGACAAGAGCGACCTGGTGCTCGTCGACGCGATCGGAACCGGATTCAGCCGCGCCGAGAATGCGGAACTGTTCAAGAAGTTCTGGGGCGTGAAGGGTGACATTGAGGCATTCAGCGAATTTATCCGGCTCTACATTACTCGCTACGACCGCTGGACCTCTCCCTTGTTCCTCCTCGGCGAAAGCTACGGAACCACCCGAGCCGCTGGAATTTCCGGATATCTTGCAGATCGCGGCATCTCTTTCAACGGCATTACGCTGCTTTCCGAGGTGCTCAATTTCCAAACTCTGGAAGACAAGAAGACTAACGACCAGCCTTACATATTTCTGATCCCGTCGTTCACGATGATTGCGGGCTATCATCACAAGCTCGCTCCGGATCTGGCGCAGGACATGAACCGAGCGCGCGAAGAAGCAGAGCACTGGGCTGAAACTGATTACGCGCAGGCGTTAGCCAAGGGAGACGCTCTTTCACCTGACGAACGGCAAAAGGTTATCGATCAGATGTCGCGATACACCGGCCTGACTAAGGAAATCCTCGACCAAGCGAATCTCCGCGTTGATGTAGGCAAATTCACCCACTACTTATTGATCGATCAGAAACTGCGGGTAGGCCGGCTGGACGGACGCTTCACTGGACCTGACCCCGGCGGTCTGCTCGACACTGATTTCTATGACCCAACGGGATCGGCCACCATGCCGCCGTATACCGCTGTCTTCAATAATTATGTGCGAACCGAACTGCATTACAAGGTCGACATGCCTTACTACGTATTTGCGCAGCAGGCTGGCTTTGATAAGTGGGACTGGGGATCGAGCATCGAAGGCTTTCCGGATACCGCCAGCGCATTGCGGGAAGCGATGGTAAAAGACCCATATCTAAAAGTTTTAGTCATGGAGGGCTACTACGATCTCGCGACGCCTTATTTCGCGGCGAACTACACGATGAATCATCTGGACATCGGACCCAAATATCATCAGAACATTTCATTTGCCACGTATGAGGCAGGCCACATGGTGTACCTGCCGATCGATCAGCTTAAAAAGATGAAGAGCGACGAGGCTGCATTCATGGATCAGGCCGGGGCCGGCGGTCAGTAGATGGTGCACGGCTGCTGCGCGCACTTTGGGAACCTGTAAATAGTGGTTCTTCTTGCGCGTGAGTACCTGTATGAGGTAAAAACGGCCCACCATGCATTTGTTTTTTCCCGTGACTGTGCGCCGCCTTTTTTCACTACTTTTCCTGCTAACGTTTTGTTCTGTCGCGATTTACGCCCAGAACGAGCCGCCAAAGCCGTCCACTATCCCCAAGCCTCTCGAAAAGGCTGCTGAAGCTGCTCCGGATTATTCTCAGCAAGCTTTCGTGGTCGAGAAGCTGCGAACTTCCTATCGTTTTGAGAGCGACGGAACCGGCAAGCGCGAGCTTTACGCCAGGATAAAGGTTCAAAGCGAGGCCGGTGTCGAGCAATGGGGACAAATTGTAGTTGGCTACAGTTCAGCGAACGAACGTGTTGATATCCCATATGTGCGTGTGCTCAAGGCAGACGGAAGCACCGTAACTGCCAGCGCCGATGCAGTGCAGGATTTAAGTATTCCTCTGGAAAAAGAAGCGCCGGTTTATACCGATTACCGCCAGAAACATGTCACCGTGCCTGGACTGCGTCCGGGAGAGGTGCTCGAATATCACGTTGTCACTACCATCCACACAGCGCTCGCTCCCAGCCAATTTTGGATGGAGCATAATTTCGCAAAGACCGGGATTGTGCTCGATGAGCAGCTCGAAGTCGATATCCCACATGATCGCGCGGTGAAATTAAAGACTCAGCCCGGAAGTGATCCCAAAATCACAGATACGAATGGCCGCCGGGTCTACACCTGGTCAAGCTCACACCGCGAAGACGAAGACAAAGATGGCGACGGTGACAAAGACAAAAATAAAAGTAAAGACAAGAAGAAGAAAACCGAACCTGAAGCGCCGTCCGTCCAGATGACTACGTTTGCCAATTGGGAGGAACTCGGCCGCTGGTATGCAGGATTAGAAAAAGACCGTCGCCAGCCCACACCCGAGATCCGCGCCAAAGCAGCCGAGCTTACCGCTGGAAAGACAACAGACCTCGACAAGATTCAGGCTCTCTATGACTATGTGGCGACAAATTTTCGCTATATCAGCTTGTCTTTTGGCGTAGGCCGTTTCCAGCCGCATTCCGCCGCCGATGTATTGCACAATCAATATGGAGATTGCAAAGACAAGCACACACTACTCGCGAGCCTACTCGAAGCATCCGGGTATCACGCATCTTCCGTGCTGATAAACTCCGCGCGCAAGCTCGATCCTGAAGTTCCGTCGCCTTCACAGTTCGATCACGTGTTCAGCCTCGTGCCCTTCACTAAAGATGGCAAGGATAATGATCAAGTCTGGATGGACACGACTACCGAAGTCGCGCCATTCCGTCTGCTTTCTTACAATCTACGTAAGAAACAGGCCCTTATCGTTCCCGCAGATGGAGTTCCTCATCTCGAAGAAACACCCGCAGATCCTGCAGTCGCGAACAGCCAGATTCAAGAGCTCAGTGGCAAGGTGAATGAGTTCGGCAAACTTGATGCCCACGTCAAAATCACGCTCCGCGGAGACATAGAACTTTATATGCGAATTCTGTTCCGGCGCGTGCCCAGCTCTAAATGGACGGAATTCGTAAAGCAGATGAACAGCATGAGTGGCTTGACCGGGGACGTCACAAATTTGAAAGTCAGTGATCCGGCTGCCACTAAAGAAGCGTTCCAGGTTCAATACGAAGTTACAGCCGCAAACTTTCTGGACTGGACGAAAAAGAAATCTGAATTGGCACTTGCCTTTGTCGCAGATGAGTCTTCCTGACGCGGACGACGATAATGCTTCGTCAGATGCTGAACCCGTCCAAATTGGCGGCCCAATGGCTTACCAGTACACAGCTCGCTTGGAATTTCCCACCAAATACAGCGAGCGTACCCCATTGCCGTTCACAATGAAGCGCGACTACGGGCAATACGAAGCCAGCTACAAAGTTGACGGAAATGTTTTTACCGCTGAGCGCAAGCTGGTGACCAACACGCGCGATCTTCCCGCTTTGCGGACGAGCGACTATCTGGCATTCCGCCGCGCCATCATGACCGATGCGGGGCAGCGTCTTTCGATTGATAGCACGGCTGCTGGAGACCCAACTACTCCCGCCGATTTGAAGGGCGATGACCTGAACGATGCTGCGAATGCGGCTCTCACGCGAGGAAATTTTTCTGTTGCCATCGACTTGCTGAAGAGAGTGCTTGCAGCCGATCCCAAGCATAAAACCGCAAGAATGAATCTCGGACGCGCTTACATGGCTCTTCGTCAGACGGACAACGCCATTGAGGCGTTTCGGCAGCAAGCCGAGATGAATGCGTATGACGAATACGCATATAACAGCCTGGGTTGGGCCTATGCAACCGAACGTAAATATGACGAGGCCGCCGCAGCCTACAACAAGGCGCTTGAGATTAATCCGCTAAGCGAATACGGTCACGCCGCTTTGGGTGGCATGTATTCCGAAGCTCATCAGTATGACAAAGCAGTTCCGGAACTCGAGAAGGCAGTTTCGATTAAGGGTGACAATGCGGGTCTGCAGGTTAGCCTTGGAAATGCCTACCTAAATAGCGGACAAGACAACAAAGCGCTGGCTGCATTCGACCGGGCGGTCGAACTTGCCGCAACACCTGAGGTTTGGAACGACATTGCGTACCAACTCTCACTGAAGCACGCTCATCTTGATCGCGCCCAACAATATTCAGAATCGGCAGTAACAGCCGTGGCTGCGTCGCTCCGCAACGCAACTCTCGACCAACTAAGCCAGCGAGATTTGGAAGCGGTCTCATCACTGATTGCGAATTGGGACACTCTCGGTTGGGTTTACTTCGCAAGGGGCGACTACGCCAAAGCTGAAAAGTACATCGCGGCTGCATGGAACGTGGGCCAACACGGCGAAGTTGGAGATCACCTGGGACAGATCTACGAGAAACTGGGGCGCAAGGACGACGCGATCCGCACCTATGCGATGGCGATGTCAGGTGTGCGGCCTTCGCCGGAAACACGAGTTCATCTGGCCGCTCTGGTCGGCGATTCAAAGGTGACGACAATAACGGACAAGTATCGCGAAAACTTGCAAGACGCTCGCACCATCAAGTTAGGGAAAATTGCGAAAGAGGCCGGAAGCGCCGACTTCTTTGTCATGTTGAGCGCAAGCAGCTCTGGAACATCCGTTGAAGGGGTGAAATTTGTCAGCGGAGATGAAAAGCTGAAAGTCTTTTCCGAGGCACTGAAGACGGCTTCTTACAATCTGAGCTTCCCCGACGATGCTCCCACGAAAATTCTCCGGCGCGGTGTTCTGTCGTGTTCGAAGCTCACCGGGGAGTGCATGTTCGTAACAATGCTTCCCGCTGACGTGCACTCGGTCGACTAGCAGCAGAGCGGCTGACGCTTGTGCCACTCCGTCGCTTCTTCATACGAGTGGGCTAATTTAAGAACGGTCGCTTCCTGGCCATGCGCTCCAGCGATTTGCAATCCGATGGGCAAGCCAGCTTTAGTGAATCCACATGGCACAGAGATCGCTGGCAGTCCCCAGACGTTGAATGGACGGGTATTTCTTAGCAGCAGAACCTCGCGAGGCCGGAGGTTGTCTGGGTTCGCCTGAAGGTCGGCGAGCCTTGGCGCGGGTATCGGAGTGGTAGGAGTGATAAGTAAATCCACATCGCTGAAAACATCTTCGACTTCGTGTCTCGCAATCTCAAGCTGACGGCGACGTTCGGTAACCTCGGATTCGGTAAAGTCTTTGCCACCAAGGAGACGACGCAAGGTCTCGGGCTGATAAACTCCCGGAGTACGTGCGATTGATTCCGCATGCACCTCATAAGACTCAGCGGCTTGTAGCGTGCGGTCCGTGTCAACCGAGAGGGTTATCTCACGACTGCTCGCGGTTAATTTACCGAGTACGAGCAATGCCTCTTCAACGGCGGCAGCAACTTCTGAATCAAGGTCTTCGTAAAAAAAGCTGCGGGGAATACCAATTCGCAGCGTTTTAGTTCCTGCGTTCTCAACTGGCTTCGGTGGATTCTCCGCGATGGCTGCAAAGAGAATTCCCGCATCCGCCACTGTCCTGGTAATCGGTCCAATGTGGTCGAGTGATGAAGAAAGCGGGATCACACCTTGCGCACTGACTGCTCCATATGTTGCTTTAAGACCAACGACACCGCACAGAGCCGCTGGCTCGCGAATGGATCCCGCCGTATCGGTACCGATCGCTCCGTAGCAAAGGCCAGCAGCGACAGCGGTTGCGGAACCTCCAGACGAGCCGCCCGCAATGTGCTCCGAATTCCAGGCATTGCGAACCGGGCCATAGTGGCTGATGACCGAGCTTCCTCCATAAGCAAACTCGTGCATATTTTGTTTGCCTAACAAAACTGCTCCGGCATTTTTTAAGAGACCAACGACTGCGGCGTCGTGTTCTGGTATCCGATCTTTGTACAAAGCGCTCGCGGCGGTGGTGCGGATTCCCGCTGTGTCGATGAGATCCTTCAACCCAATAGGAATTCCGTGCAATGGGCCGCGCCAGTCGCCGCCCTGGATCTCTTTCTCCGCCTGTCGCGCTTGGGCGATAGCGGAGTCAGCAGTGACGGTGATGAAGGCATTGAGAGCAGGATTGAGTTTCTCGATTCGCGCCAAACAATCGTTAGTCAAATCCAGTGGAGATATTTTTCGTTTCCGCAGCAACTCTGCAACTTTAGAAATCGGTTCCAAAATGGTTTCAGTCAACAGCTCTCCCTATTAGTTGCGAAACTACTCTCATGGTTCGGCAATATTATAGAGCTCTGAAGTAAGTCGCTCATCGAATTGAATGTGCACGAAATGCTGCGAGTGCAAAGTCTATAACTTTCGCGTAATCTTTTTAGGAAGTCCGAAGTGGAGAAGTGCAATGGCCGAGACTTTGACTCCGATCAGTACGCAAGGGTTCCTGCTCGATGGTAAGTGGGTCGAGCAAGGCGACCGGGTTGAAGTAAGGTCACCTTACGACGGCAGCGTTGTTGGTCATGTATTTCAAGGCAGGCGCGAGCACGCCGAAGCGGCAATCGCCGCATCTGTCAAGGCTTTTGGTACGACGCGTCGGCTTCCAGCTTTTGAACGACAGCGCGTATTAAGGCGAATTGCAGAGAACATTGCCGAGCGCAAAGAGGAATTCGCGCGCACCATCGCACTGGAAGCAGGAAAGCCGATCAGGGCAGCGCGAACCGAAGTCGATCGAGCCGTGTTCACGTTCAATGTCGCAGCTGAAGAGAGCACCCGCATTTACGGAGAATACTTGCCGCTCGATTGGCAGGAGTATACCGCGGGCCGCTGGGGCATCGTTCGGCGATTTCCCTTGGGGCCGATTGCGGGGATCACGCCATTCAATTTTCCCCTGAATCTTGTAGCCCACAAAGTTGCTCCGGCCATTGCTGCCGGTTGCACTATGGTCCTGAAACCAGCTCCGCAAACGCCGCTAACTTCCATGCTGATGGCGGAGGCAGTGCAGCAGGCAGGGTGGCCGGATGGCGCACTCAACGTGCTGCCACTCTCGAACGAAGATGCTGGACTGCTGGTCTCGGACGATCGCCTCAAAATGATTAGTTTTACTGGCAGCGCCGCCGTGGGATGGCAGATCAAGAAGAATGCCGGTAAAAAGAAAGTAGTTCTCGAACTCGGAGGAAATGCGGGAGTCATCGTCCACAGCGATGCCGACCTCGCGTATGCTGCGGAACGGTGTGTTGCTGGTGGCTTTGTTTATGCAGGTCAGACTTGCATTTCCGTTCAGCGAATTCTGGTCGAGCGTTCCGTCTCGGCTAAATTCATCGAGTTGTTGCTTGCAGGGGTGAATAAGCTGATTTCCGGAGACCCCTTGCAGGAGTCTACCGATCTCGGGCCGCTGATCCGCGAAAGTGACGCGATTCGTGCGAGCGCCTGGGTGGAAGAGGCAGTGAGAGGAGGCGCCCGCCTCTTATGCGGAGGAAAGCGGACCGGTTCGATCTTCGAGCCCACTGTACTGACCGGCACGCGTCCCGAGATGAAGGTGAACTGTCAGGAAATTTTCGCGCCTGTGGTCACAGTCGAGTCTTACGATAAATTTGAAGATGCGATTCGAGAATTGAACAATTCTGCTTACGGCTTGCAAGCGGGGATATTCACTAGAGATGCGAAGTTGATGTTCAACGCATATGAAGAGCTCGAAGTGGGTGGCTTGGTGGCCGGAGATGTTCCGTCGTTCCGCATTGACCATATGCCCTACGGTGGCATCAAAGAATCCGGCTTGGGCAGGGAAGGGTTACGCTACGCCATAGAAGAAATGACGGAACCAAAGCTGTTGGTCATGAATCTTCGATAGTGAAAGTCTTACGTCTTTAGTCGCATGCGAGAGTGGCCTCTCAAACATTGGGGAAATTGCTAAGGGAACGCTTAATCATATTTTTTTTATTTCTTACGCACGAAGGTAGTTTGCAAACCGCTGTGAGCTGATATAATCACCAGTTTTCTACACGAGCTCATTTAGGTCAGTGATCTTATCCTGCAACGCTGCATGAACCGAGGCGCTTAGCGCCTCCTGCTGCACGGGAACTTCTTAGTCGGATGCAGATTTTTCATCGCAGTTCGAACACAATTTCGAAAGCCACGATCTTTGCCGTGATCATCGTGGCTTCAGTCGCACTTTGGGCTTGCATTCAGCTGCAGCGTTCGCCGTATGTCACGTACGCCGGAGTGGCTCGTCCTCAGCCAGTACCGTTTAGTCATCAGCACCATGTAGCTGGCCTCGGAATTGATTGCCGTTATTGCCACACCTCTGTGGAAAACTCGCACTTCGCGGGAATTCCTCCTACCAAGACATGCATGAACTGCCACTCACAAATCTGGGTTGGCGCACCGCTGCTTGAGCCGGTCCGCGAAAGCTATCGCACCGGAAAGTCTTTGGTTTGGAACCGCGTGAATGATCTTCCGGATTTCGTTTATTTCGATCACAGCATTCACATCAGCAAGGGTGTCGGTTGTAATACTTGCCATGGCCCGGTCGACCACATGCCGCTGATGTACAACTTTGCGTCTCTGCAAATGGAATGGTGCCTGGACTGCCATCGCGCTCCGGATAAATATCTCCGGCCTCGCGATCAAGTGTTCAACATGCGATACGAGCAGCCTACCAGTAGCAAGCCGGTCGAGGTGGATGGCACGAAGTACACCGATCAGCGCGAGTTAGGAAAGTATTTGATTCAGAAGCACAATTTACGTACTCCGACGGATATTACAAGTTGCTCCACGTGTCATAGGTAATGCTTAAGCAATCGAAGCAGGAAAGAAATCGTTGGCGATGAAGATGGAAGAGCAAAACGGCAAGCAGCATCGCGAGGAAGTCTGCCCCACTAAAAAGGGCAAGCTCGATCTGGAAACAGCGCGCGCTCGCATCGCTGAAACCAATGGGCCAGAATACTGGCGCAGCCTTGAAGAGCTGGCGGGAAGCTCTGAATTTCAGGAGATGATGCATCGCGAGTTCCCGAAGGGCGCCTCCGAGTGGCTGGATGCGGTGTCGCGCCGCGGCTTCATGAAGCTGATGGGTGCATCGCTGGCAATGGCTGGCATGACGGCGTGTACCAAGCAGCCGCTGGAGTCGATTGTCCCGTACGTAAAGCAGCCGGAAGAATTGGTCCCTGGTCGCCCGCTCTTTTACTCGAGCGCTTTCACGTTGAGCGGATATGCAAATCCGGTTCTGGTCGAGAGCCACATGTACCGTCCGACCAAAGTTGAGGGAAATGTGCAGCACCCCGCGAGTTTGGGCGGTACGGATATTTTTTCCCAAGCGTCGTTGCTGGAAATGTACGATCCCGATCGCTCTCAGCATGTTGTCTATATGGGTGAACTGAGCGCATGGGGGACGTTCGTAGCAGCGATCCAAGCGCCTCTTGCGGCGCAAACTTCGAGCGAGGTGCTGGGCTTCGCATTCTGACCCAGACGATTTCTTCTCCGACGCTAGCTGACCAATTGCACCAGGTAATCTCTAATTATCCGCAGGCCAAGTGGCATACCTACGAGCCAATCAATCGCGATAATGTTCTGGCAGGAGCGCAGGCAGCATTTGGGCAGCCAGTCGAGACGCAATACAAGCTAGAAAATGCGGATGTAATTGTCTCGCTTGATGCCGATTTTCTGTATGCGGGATTCCCGGGTTCGGTCCGCTATGCGCGAGATTTCGCCAAGCGCCGAAATCCCGATGGCGGCACGATGAGCCGGCTGTATGTAGTCGAGAGTACGCCGAGTTCCACCGGTGCCAAGGCGGATCATCGTCTGCCGATTCGGGCATCAGAAGTGGAAGGCTTTGCGAGTGCCCTCGCTGCAGCTGTGGGCGCAAACGCGGGCGGAGGAACAGCAAGCGGAGAGCAGCAGAAATATTTATCGGCTCTGGTGAAAGATCTGCAAAGTCACAAGGGCTCCAGCGTAGTCATACCCGGAGATCACCAATCGCCGGCGGTTCACGCTCTTGCTCACGCAATCAATCAGTCTCTCGGAAATGTTGGCAAGACTGTGGTGTATACCGATCCGGTGAACGCCAATCCGGTGAACCAGACTGAGTCGCTGAAAGAATTAGTGGCAGACATGCGCGGCGGCAAAGTGCAACTGCTGGTCGTCTTAGATGGCAATCCCGTTTACGATGCACCTGCGGATATTGGCTTTGAGGACGCACTCAAGAACAGCAATATTCCCACGCGAGTGCACGTTGGTCTTTATAACGATGAGACCGCCGAACTCTGCCATTGGCATGTCAACGAAGCGCATTATCTCGAAGCTTGGGGAGATACCCGCGCCTACGATGGAACGGTCACAATCGTTCAGCCGCTGATAGCGCCTCTTTATAACGGAAAGAGCGTATTGGAAGTAGCTGCGGTGTTCGCCGGAAATCCGCAGGCGAACGGACACGAACTGGTACAGGATTACTGGAAATCGAAACACACTGGGGCTGACTTCGATACGTTCTGGCGAAAATCGTTGCATGACGGCTGGGTTGAAGGAACCGCATTCACTCCTAAACAAGTATCGGCAAAATCAGACGAGTGTTTCCTCACAGGCGAGCGGTGATCCGAAGAGTCTTGAGATCAACTTCCGCCGCGATCCCTCCATTTACGACGGACGCTTTGCCAACAACGGCTGGCTGCAAGAGCTGCCCAAGCCAATGACCAAAATGACTTGGGATAACCCCACGCTCGTGAGTCCCGCGATGGCCGAGCGGATGGGGCTTCAATCAAAAGATCTGGTCAATTTCCAGTTGAACGGCAAGACGGTGCAAGGCGCGGTTTGGATTCAGGCCGGCCATCCTGACAATTCCATAACCGTATTTCTAGGTTACGGACGTCGCCGTGCAGGGCGAGCAGGTACAGGTACGGGCTTCGATATGTATCCGCTGCGGACGAGTGCTACGCCTTGGTTTACCACTGGCGCGGCCATCGGCAAAACGGGCGAAACCTATCTCCTAGCTTCGACCCAGGGCTATCAAACGATGGAGACGCCGGACGGCAGCGATCGTCCGCTGGTGCAGACAAAAAGTTTAGAGGAATACCGCAAAGAGCCTGAGTTTGCGAAAGAAGACGAACCGCGCTCCAGGACTGACGTTATACCCCGGCTATGATTACAAAAAAGAAAAATACGCCTGGGGCATGACCATCGATCTGAATGCCTGTGTCGGATGCAACAACTGCATCCTGGCTTGCCAGTCGGAAAACAACATTCCGGTAGTCGGAAAAGAGCAGGTGAACAAGGGCCGCCACATGCATTGGTTGCGAGTGGATGCCTATTACCAAGGCGATCGCGCCAATCCTAAAGCCTACTTCCAGCCGGTACCTTGCATGCAATGCGAGAACGCGCCTTGCGAACTGGTATGTCCGGTGGGAGCCACCGTTCACAGCACCGAAGGCCTGAATGACATGGTCTACAACCGCTGCGTTGGCACGCGGTATTGTTCCAACAACTGTCCGTATAAGGTTCGGCGGTTCAACTTCCTATTGTTCCAGGATTGGGAGACGCCGCAGCTCAAGATGATGCGCAATCCCGACGTCACCGTCCGCAGCCGCGGCGTGATGGAGAAATGCACTTACTGCGTGCAGCGCATCAACCAGCATCGCATTGACTCCGAAACTGCGACCGATCCGGAGAAGCAGACAATTAAAGATGGCGAGTTGCAGACGGCTTGCCAGGAATCTTGCCCAGCCAACGCAATTATTTTTGGCAACATCAACGATCCCGAACAGCCGGGTTACGCAGCTGAAGACTAGTTCGCGAAATTACAGTCTCTTGGCCGATTTGAATACCCGGCCGCGGACAACGTATTTGGCAGAGATTCGCAACCCTAACCCCGAACTGGAAGCGTAAGCGGAGCGCAGTTGAAGCATGGCAACTATCCAAACACCACTCGGAGCCGAAGAAAGCGCCCGTTATTGAGCCAGGGCATTCTTTTGCCAGCGTCACCGACAAGATCAGCTCGATTGTGCTCAAGCGTCCTGTCACTTATGGGTGGGTTGGTGGCTTCCTGATTGCATTCCTGATCGTGCAGGTAATGTTGTTCGCCATGGGATATTTGTTTATTAAAGGCGTTGGCATTTGGGGCGTCAATATCCCCATTGGATGGGGATTTGCCATTGTCAACTTCGTCTGGTGGATCGGTATCGGTCACGCGGGTACGTTGATCTCCGCCATTCTTGCTTTGCTTCGGCAGTCCTGGCGCAATTCCATCAACCGCTTTGCGGAAGCCATGACGCTGTTTGCGGTGGCCTGCGCGGGTTTGTTTCCGGTATTGCACACTGGCCGTCCGTGGCTGGCATATTGGTTGTTTCCCTATCCCAATACCATGAATTACTGGCCGCAATTCCGCAGCCCACTGGTATGGGATGTGTTTGCGGTCTCGACTTACGCCACGACTTCGCTGCTTTTCTGGTTTATTGGATTGATTCCAGATTTAGCGACGTTGCGCGACCGGAGCACAAATAAATTCGTCAAGATCACCTTCGGATTGCTCGCGATGGGATGGCGCGGTTCGGCCCGGCATTGGGCGCGCTACGAGACTGCGTACCTGTTGCTGGCGGGACTGGCGACTCCCCTCGTGCTCTCCGTGCACACCGTGGTGAGCTTCGATTTTGCCATCGGCATTGTGCCAGGCTGGCATACGACGATATTCCCGCCTTACTTCGTGGCTGGGGCCATTTACTCCGGTTTTGCGATGGTATTGGTGCTGGCCATTCCTATCCGCAAATTTTATGACGTGGGCGATTTCATTACCGAGCGGCACCTTGAAAACTCCGCCATGGTGATGCTTGCAACCGGGCTTGATCGTAGCCTACGGATATGCCTTCGAAGCATTCATGAACTGGTACGGCGGCAATCCATACGAGGGGTTCCTGCGCTGGAACCGCCTGCACGGGCCTTATGCTCCCTGGTATTTGGCTCTGCTCTTCTTCAATATTGTTTTGCCGCAGATCTTGTGGATCAGAAAATTCCGTACCAATCCGACTTGGCTGTTCCTTATTTCGCTCGATGTTTTGGTCGGCATGTGGCTGGAGCGGTTCATTATCGTTGTGGTCAGTCTGCATCGCGACTTCCTCACATCGTCGTGGGGAATGTACTACCCCACGCGATGGGATTGGGTGATCTTCATCGGCACTCTCGGGATGTTCAGCGCTGCCATGTTCTTGTTCGTTCGCCTGCTGCCCGATGATTTCCATCTTTGAAATACGCACTCTGCTGCCCGAGGCGGAGGTGAAGCACAAATGAAGCGCGATCCGATTTATGGTTTGTTGGCGGAGTTCGATACGCCTACGGCAATCGTGCATGCCGCCGAGCGCACGCATGAAGCTGGATACCGGAAAATCGATGCATATAGTCCCTTCCCGATTGAAGAGTTGGCTGAAGCAATTGGCTTCCATCGCAATGGTGTAGCGCCGGTCGTGCTGGTCGGAGGAATTCTGGGCTGCCTCACGGGATATGCAATGCAGTGGTGGATTTCGACTGTCAGCTATCCAGTGAATGTTGGCGGAAGGCCGCTACACTCATGGCCAGCCTTTGTCATCGTTACTTTCGAACTGACAATTTTATTTTCCGTGATTGGCGGCAACCTTTGGCATGTTGGCACTCAATGGCTTGCCCATGCCTTATCACCCCGTGTTCAATGTGCCGCGCTTTGAGTTCGTGACCAAAGATAAGTTTTTTTTGATCGTGTTCTCCTCCGATCCCAAATATGACGCCGTGAAGACCCGCGCTTTTCTCGAAAGTCTGGGCCCGCACTCGATTTCGGAGGTTCCCAGCTAGCATGCTGAACCTTCGAAAACTGTCGTCGCTGGGACTGTTCGCAATATTTGCGTTCACGGGATGCCGGCAAGACATGCATGATCAGCCGCGATTCAAACCGCTGGCGAAAAGCGATTTCTACGCGGATTTGCGTTCGGCGCGCCAGCCTGTCGAAGGGACGGTTGCGCGTGGCCAATTGCATGAAGACACGTATTTTTATACGGGCAAGGCGGGGAACCTTTTCGGCGATTACATGCCGTTTGCTGTAACTCCCGATGTATTGGCGCGTGGTCAGCAGAGGTTCAATATCTACTGCGCACCATGTCACTCTCGTACCGGTGATGGCAATGGCATGATCGTGCAGCGCGGCTTCCGTGCCCCGCCGTCCTATCACACGGATCGTCTACGCAAAGCGCCCCTGGGATATTTTTTCGATGTTATGACGAATGGCTTCGGAGCCATGCCGGATTATGCCGCGCAGATTCCGGCTCACGACCGTTGGGCGATTGTGGCTTACATCCGGGCATTGCAACTGAGTCAGGCAGCAACTCCGGCGGACGCTCCTGCTGGGCAGAAAGTACCATCTGAGCCGCCGGTATTCCAAGGTGATCCGCCTTCGGGCGCGACGGCGCCTGTGATGGAATCAGAAACGTCCAATTCGAAGCCCGAGAATTCTGGATCGAGTAATTCCGGATCGACAAATTCAGGAGAAGAAAAGAAATGAGCACGGCGCGCGTTAACAATTTGGATCTGATGGCGCCGCCGGTCGTGCAGACCGCTCAGCAGAGGACACTGATCGTAGGCGTGATCTTTGCGGTTATCTCGGCGATATTTGCATTCATCTCGCCGGATCAATTCTTCCATTCTTATCTGATAGGTTACATGCTGTGGCTGGGGCTCACTCTTGGTTGCCTGGCGTTTTTAATGCTCCAGCATGTTACTGGCGGAGTTTGGGGAACGGTGATTCGACGCCAGTTAGAAGCGGGGACGAGAACCCTGCCGCTGATGGCAATCCTTTTTATCCCTGTAATTCTGGGAATGCACCACCTCTACGGATGGCTCGATCCCACGGTAATCGCGAAGGACAAGCGCCTTCATGACGTAACTCAGGCATATCTGACGCACAGTGGTTTCATTATCCGGGCCGTCATTTACTTCATCATCTGGGGATGGCTCATCTATTCGCTGAATCGCGCATCAGCCGCGCAGGACGAAGCTCCCACCCGCGATTTACCAGTCCTGCGTAAGATCAGCGCCCCCGGTCTGGTGCTTTACGCCTTCAGCGTCTCCTTTGCGGTGATCGATTGGGTAATGTCGCTGAATGCCCCATGGATTTCGACCATTTACGCATTAATTTTTATTGTCGGCCAATGTTTGTCGGCAATGTCATTGATGGTGGTAGTGGAAACCATCTTTTACAAGTACAAACCCACATCAGTTTTTCTGAAGCCAAGGGAAGTGCATGATCATGGCAAGCTGATGTTGACCTTCACAATGCTGTGGGCATACTTCTCCTTCTCGCAGCTTCTAATTACTTGGGCAGGCAATCTACCGGACGAAATCACTTGGTTCACGCGCCGTCTTAATGGTGGATGGCAAGGGGTGGGCTTATATCTTTTCCTTTTCCACTTTGCGATTCCGTTTCTGCTGCTGCTGTCACGCCCATTCAAGCGGAATCCAAGAACATTGATTGGATTAGCGGCTTGGATGATCTTCATGCGGGCGGTCGACTTGTATTGGTACATCGAGCCGACATGGCATCCAACCTTCTATCTGCATTTCCTTGACGTGGTGGTTCCATTGGGAATCGGCGGTCTTTGGCTGGCATTGTTTTTCCGCAATCTGAAATCGCGTCCGCTCTTGGTTTTGCACGATCCGAAGTCTCAAGCACTTTTGGAGCCGGCACATGACTAACGGCCACGAGCACACTCATAATCCCCAAGGAGACAATCCTGAAGTAGGGTTCGAGCGGGAAGACTTAAGTTCAGGCCCTGTTTATGCTTTCTTTATCGCGATCATCTTGGGTACGGCGCTCGTCGCTTTGGTGTTGCGCGGCACGTTGTACGTTGCCCAGTGGTACAACCACCAGCACCAGATCGCAGTTGTGAGTCCGTTGCTTCCGGCCAGGGCGGACACGCGCTCAGTTGTGCCTGAGGACATTGCACAATTTCCGCAGCCGCGTCTCGAGACCGACGAGCGTACGGAAATCCATGATTTCCGCCTCAAAGAAGAACAAGAGTTACACAGTTACGGATGGGTGGATCAGCAGAGTGGTGTCATGCACATTCCCATCGATCGTGCGATGGAGTTGCTGACGCAACGTGGATTGCCGACAACACCGCGGACCGGAACGACTCCGCCGGCCATCGTCAACATGGTAAGGGCCGCTGCTGCAGCGTCTGACCATAGCGAAGGGTCGCCGCAGGATCAAACTAACCAGAATCAAGACCAGACAAAGCAGCCCGCACAGGGCCAGAAATCGAAAGGAAATAAGTAGTGCGCAGTAATACCAATTCGAACTGCGGCTTTGTCATCGCCATCGCATTAATGACGATTGGATTAGGGACAACAGCATTCGGTCAAGGAATGACGAGTGGAGTAATGTCGCCGCCTGCAAGTGTTCGGCCGCAGGGACTGAAAGATGTAGGCATTTCGCAGAATTTGAATCAGCAGATTCCCGCGGATCTGACGTTCAAAGATGAAACCGGAAAGACAGTCCGTCTCGGAGATTATTTCGGCACGAAGCCGATCATTTTGAACTTGGTTTACTACCGCTGTCCCATGTTGTGCGGTGAAGTATTGCGTGGCCTCGAAAGTTCGTTGCGAGTGTTGAAATTCGATGTCGGCAAGGAGTTCGGCATTCTAACAGTGAGCTTCGATCCCAAGGATACGCCGCAGATTGCATCCGCCAAAAAAGCGGAGTACGTGAAGGATTACCACCGCGAAGGTGCCGATGCAGGCTGGCACTTTTTGACGGGCACGCAGGAGTCAATCAGTGCGCTGACAAAGGCTGCCGGTTTTCAGTATGAATACGATCCAAAATCCGACCAGTTTGCGCACGCGACCGCGATCATGATTCTCACGCCCGAAGGAAAGATTGCGCGGTACTTCTACGGCGTCGAGTATGCACCCAAGGATCTGCGATTGGGATTAATTGAGGCTTCGCAAAACAAGATCGGTACTGCCGTCGATCAGGTGTTGCTGTATTGCTATCACTACGATCCGGCGACGGGAAAATATGGCGCAATAATTACGAGGGTGCTGCAGTTGTCGGGTGCGGCAACCATACTCATATTAGGCGTGTTTCTGACGGTTATGTTCCGCCACGGTAGCACCCCGACTCGCAAGGAGCGGAACAGGTCCCATCGCTATGTTTGAGAACCTTCCACTTTGGCCCGCACGGGCCTCGAGCATCGCCGGCAATGTAGACCTGTTCTACATTTTCCTCGTACTGTTGTCGCTATTTACGTGCGCAGCCATCTTCATCACCATCATTGTATTTATCACGAAGTACCGTCGCCGTCTGGATGGACGCGAGGCGCAGCAGATTGAAGGTTCAGTCCTACTCGAGATTGCCTGGACAATTGTTCCCTTGGGGATTTTCATGTTTATCTTCGCATGGGGAGCAATTATTTATTTCCAGGAGCGCGTTCCACCCAAGGACGTAGCGGAGATATATGTCGTCGGTAAGCAATGGATGTGGAAGCTGCAGCACGTTGAAGGACAGCGCGAAATTAATCAATTGCACGTTCCGGCGAACCGCGATATCAAGCTGATCATGACATCTCAGGATGTCATTCATAGCTTCTTCGTGCCTGAATTCCGGATCAAGCAGGACGTCGTACCGGGCCGCTACACTACTTTGTGGTTTCGTGCGACCCAGCCCGGCACGTATCATTTATTTTGTTCGCAATATTGCGGCACTCTGCACTCCGGCATGGTTGGTCAGATCGTAGTTATGGATCCAGGTGAATATCAAGCATGGTTAACTACTAGTGGAGCATTTGGTTCTTTGGCTGCAAACGGTGCAAGCTTATTTGCCCAACTTGGATGCCCGACCTGTCATCAGTCTGAGGCACAGGGACGCGGTCCGGTCTTGGCCGGAGTGTACAGCAATCCGGTGACGCTGGAAGACGGCCGCACCGTCATTGCCGACGACAATTACATCCGCGAATCCATCGTCAATCCGAGCGCCAAAATAGTAAGTGGATTCAAACCGATCATGCCGGTTTTTCAGGGATTGTTGAATGAAGAGCAATTGAATGAACTGGTCGCGTACGTAAAATCGTTGAGTCCGCCTCCATCGGGATCGGTTAACACAGCCGGCATGGCCTCGGGTGAAACGAAACAGCAGCAACCTTAAGGAATGGAAATGGCTACCGCAGCAGTCGTCACTACAGAACGCGAGAATTACCTGAACGCGGAATACGGGATCAAATCGTGGCTCCTTACCACGGACCACAAGCGCATTGCCCTTTTGTACCTGATCTCGATTACCTTTTTCTTTTTTATCGGAGGTTTTTTCGCGCTCCTGATTCGGCTCGAGTTGCTGACTCCCGCAGGCGATCTGGTTCTGGCAGACACTTACAACAAATTGTTCACCATGCATGGACAGGTCATGGTGTTCTTTTTCCTCATACCTTCAATACCCGCAACACTCGGTAACTTCCTGGTTCCGATGATGATCGGAGCGAAGGACCTGGCTTTTCCACGTATTAACTTGTTGAGCTGGTATTTGTACATTGCGGGCGGCACGTTGATGCTGCTTTGCATTCTGACGGGCGGAGTAGATACAGGCTGGACTTTCTATACGCCATTCAGTACGGGTTTCAGCAACACAAATGTGACGGAAGCTGGGCTGGCAATCTTTATCAACGGATTTTCGTCGATCTTAACCGGCCTCAATTTCGTGGTCACGATTCACCGCATGAGGGCACCCGGGATGACATGGTCCCGCATGCCGCTGTTTCTGTGGTCCCACTATGCCACCAGTATTATCTTCCTGCTGGGGACCCCGGTCATTGCGATCACGCTCCTACTGGTCGTCCTGGAACGCACTTTTGGCCTTGGAATATTCGATCCAACTCGTGGCGGCGACCCGGTGCTGTTTCAGCATCTCTTCTGGTTCTACTCTCACCCTGCCGTATACATCATGATTTTGCCGGCGATGGGAGTGGTGAGTGAAATTATCCCGTGTTTTAGCCGCAAACGAGTGTTTGGCTACAAAGCTGTCGCCATGTCCAGCATTGCCATAGCGGTTTTCGGATTCTTGGTTTGGGCTCACCACATGTTTGTGGCGGGTATTTCGCTTTATGCAGCGCTGGTGTTTTCGATTCTGAGCTACCTGGTAGCGCTTCCATCCGCCGTCAAGGTTTTTAACTGGACCTCGACCATGTACAAGGGGTCGATTTCGTTTTCGACGCCGATGCTGTACGCATTGGGTTTTATTGGCCTATTTACGGTTGGCGGGCTTACCGGTTTGTTCCTTGCTGCTCTCGGGATCGATGTACATGTGCCACGACACCTATTTCGTCATCGCCCACTTCCACTACATCATGGTCGGTGGCGCGCTGATGGGGTATCTCGGAGGGCTGCATTTCTGGTGGCCGAAGATTACCGGACGCATGTATCCAGAAGCGTGGGGCCGACTGTCGGCGATGATCGTGTTCATCGGATTCAATCTTACGTTCTTCCCGCAATTCATTCTCGGTTACCTGGGAATGCCGCGGCGTTATTGGCAGTATCCGCCGGAGTTCCAAGTGCTAAATGTGCTCTCGACGGCAGGTGCTTCCATCCTGGCAGTTGGATATCTTCTGCCCATGATTTACCTGTTGTGGTCTCTGCGTTACGGCAAATTGGCCGGGAACAATCCGTGGGGAGCATCCGGGCCTGGAATGGACGACGCAATCGCCGCCCACTACTTTTAACTTTGACGAAACGCCAGAAGTGACCTGGGAAGCTTACGACTACGAGCACATACCGATGCCCGAGGAGGTGACGCTTGAGCGATAGTCCCGTCCTCGTTGAGCATCCTGAACACGATAATCCGGCACTGCTGCATCATTTCGCCAGCGCGGAGCAGCAACGCAATACCGCCTCACTTGGCATGTGGCTGTTTCTGGCGACAGAAGTAATGTTCTTCGGTGGCATGTTCTGCGCCTACCTCGTTTATCGCTACTGGTATTACAACGAGTTCGCCGCAGGCAGCCGCAGCTTGGATATCTGGCTGGGAACCATCAATACTGTCGTCCTGATCTGCAGCAGCTTGACCGTAGCGCTCGGAGTCAAAGCTGCGCAGCTTGGAAAACGAAAACAATTAGTCGGGCTGCTGCTGGCAACGTTGGTTTTCGGCGTTGCATTTTTGGGGATCAAGGGAGTCGAGTGGTATCAGAAATACGAAGAGCATCACATTCCTGGGCACTCGTTCGATGTGAGCGACATCATTCATAACTATCCTCAGATCCACATCGATCCCGCGCATTCCCAGCTTTATTTCTCGCTCTACTTCGCCATGACCGGCCTGCACGCGCTCCACATGATCGTCGGCATAGGGATATTCAGTTTCCTGGCTTATTACTCATGGAAGGGAAAATACGGGCCGGAGTATTACACTCCGATTGAAAACGGAGGCCTCTACTGGCACTTCGTTGACATTATCTGGATCTATCTGTTTCCGTTGTTGTACCTGATTGATCGAAAACCGTTAAGGTGAGCGCAACCATGTCTGCACACGTCATTTCAAACAAGCTTTACATAACGATCTGGATCGCACTGATGTGCCTGACGGTGATCACAGCAGGCGTGGCGTTCATCGACCTCGGCCCGCTGAATACGGTGGTTGCTCTCTCCATCGCGACTTTCAAAGCCATCCTCGTTGTTCTGATTTTCATGCACGTAAAGTACACCAGCGAAAAACTCACCAAGACCGTAGTCATTTCAGCGATTTTCTTCTTATTCCTGCTCCTCGGCCTAAGCATGGCCGACTACACCACCCGGCTGTTAGGCTAGAAATACCGTAGCCTCAACGGCCCATGCTAAATCAAGCAATTGACTTAACCCGCTCCGCGAAATCTCCTGTCGTGGATAGAGAAGCCTTAGCCGAGACTCTACGCAAGCATGTTTGCGGCGAGGTTCGTTTCGATAACGGCAGCCGCGCTCTCTACGCCACAGACGGATCGAACTTCCGCCAGATCCCCATCGGAGTCGTTGTTCCCCGCGACATCGACGATGTAATCGCGACAATTTCTATTTCCCGCGAACATGGAGCGCCGGTTCTTTCTCGTGGTGGTGGCACCTCGCTTGCCGGTCAGTGCTGCAACGTCGCAGTCATTCTCGATTATTCGAAGTACATGAATCGAATTCTCGAAATTGATCCGCAAGCACGAATAGCACGAGTGCAGCCGGGAGTCGTTCTCGATCATCTGCGAAATGCGGCGGAAAAGCATCATCTGACCTTCGGTCCCGATCCCGCCACGCACAGCCGCTGCACCTTGGGAGGCATGATTGGCAACAACTCCTGCGGCGTTCACTCCGTCATGGCGGGCAAGACCGACGAAAACATCGAAGCGCTTGAAATCCTGACCTACGATGGCTTGCGACTCAAAGTCGGTCAGACCAGCGAAGAAGAACTGACGAAGATTATCGCGGAAGGAGGCCGTCGAGCTGAGATCTACGCCGGACTAAAAAAAATACGCGACGAGTATTCCGCACTCGTTCGCGAGCGATTTCCCAACATCCCGCGCCGGGTTTCCGGATACAACTTGAACTACCTGCTTCCGGAGAACGGCTTTCACGTGGCGCGCGCGCTTGTGGGATCGGAAGGAACTTGCGTCAGCGTACTCGAAGCGACGTGTCGCTTGGTTGAGAGTCCTCAGGAACGCGTCCTGCTTGTGATTGCTTATCCCGATGTCTTCCAATGTGCTGACCACGTCCCCGAGATCATGGCGCACAAACCAATCGGACTCGAAGGCATGGACAATCTCCTGGTCGAATACACGCGGCGCAAGGGAATCAACTCGGAAGGCTTGGCGCTGCTGCCGGAAGGCGGAGGCTGGCTGCTCGCCGAGTTTGGCGCGAACACCCCGCAAGAAGCGGAATCGCAAGCGCGCGCGCTTATGGCGGCCTTGGCCAAAGGGCCGCATTCTCCGAACATGCGCTTGCTGACGGACAAGCAACAAGCGAAAAAAGTCTGGGAAGTGCGCGAATCGAGTCTTGGAGCAACCTCCCACGTTCCCGGCGAGCCGCTGGCTTGGGAAGGGTGGGAGGATTCCGCGGTAGCTCCCGAGAAGCTGGGCGGTTATTTGCGCGAGTTGCGAAAGATGCTCGACAGCTACAACTACAAAGCCGTGCTTTACGGGCATTTCGGAGACGGTTGTGTCCACGCCCGCATCAGCTTCGATCTTCAGTCGGCCGGCGGCATTCGCGACTATCGCAAGTTCATGGAAGAAGCCGCCGACCTTGTCGTCAGCCACGGCGGCTCGATTTCCGGAGAACACGGCGACGGGCAACAGCGCGCCGAACTGCTTCCGAAAATGTTCGGCCCGGAACTCATGCAGGCCTTTCGCGATTTCAAATCGCTATGGGATCCCGAATGGAAGATGAATCCCGGCAAGCTGATCGAGCCGTATAAGCTCGACGATAATTTGCGCTTGGGATCTGACTATCATCCGTGGGAACCGCAGACGCATTTCCAGTATCCCGACGATGATGGCAGTCTGGCGCACGCAACATTGCGTTGTGTCGGAGTAGGAAAGTGCCGCAATCATGAAGGCGGGGTGATGTGTCCCAGCTACCGGGCGACTCTCGACGAAGAGCACTCCACCCGCGGCCGCGCCCATCTTCTGTGGGAGATGACAAAGGGCGACGCGATCAAAGATGGCTGGCGCGACGAGCATGTGAAGGAGTCCCTCGATCTCTGCCTCGCCTGCAAAGGATGTAAGAGCGAATGCCCGGTGGGAGTGGATGTCGCGACCTACAAGGCTGAATTTTTCTCCCACTATTACAAAGGAAAGCTGCGGCCTCGCAGCGCTTACGCTTTCGCAAATATCGATATCTGGGCAAGGCTCGCGTCCAAGGTTCCAGGACTGGTCAATCTGACGACGCAATTACCGGTGTTGCGGGAAATTGCCAAGTTCGCCGCGGGAATGCCGCAAGAGCGCTCTGTTCCGGCATTTGCGCCACAAACTTTTCGTAGTTGGTTCAATAAACGCGAGCCGCAAAATTCCGGCGGACCTCCAGTGATCTTATGGCCTGACACCTTCAACAATCATTTCTCGCCAGAGACTGTCAAAGCAGCAGTAGAAGTTCTCGAAGCTGCTGGATTCCATGTTTCGCTTCCCACGTCGCACTTATGCTGTGGACGACCGCTCTACGATTTCGGCATGCTCGATCGAGCCAAACGCTTATTACTGCAAACTCTCGATGCCCTTGCTCCTGATATCGCGGCTGGAATTCCCGTGGTCGCTCTGGAGCCAAGCTGCGCCGCGGTGTTCCGGGATGAGCTCATCAATCTGTTTCCCAAAGATCAGCGTGCCCAGAAACTTGCCAAGCAGACATTTCTTTTAAGCGAGTTTCTCGAAAAGGAAGCAAAGCACTTCGAACTTCCTACGATTTCTCGAAAGGCCTTGGTCCACGGTCATTGCCACCACAAATCGCTGATGAAGATGACCGACGAAGAGTCCGTTCTCACGAGAATGGGACATCGATCACCACAGTCCGGCACCCGGATGCTGCGGGATGGCCGGATCCTTCGGCTTCGAAGCCGAAAAGTACGAGGTATCGCTCGCCATCGGGGAACTGGAGCTCCTACCCGCCGTCCGGAAAGCTTCGGCTGAGACGTTAATCATTGCCGACGGCTTCAGCTGCCGCGAGCAAATCGCGCAATGCACCGAGCGGCAGGCCTTCCACCTCGCCGAAGTCATTCAAATGGGATTGCATCATCAACCGCCGCCTCCGCCAGGAACTTACCCCGAAGGTACCTCGGTCGAAAAACGCAAAGCCGAGATGCAGACATCGATGAAACGGGCCGCGCTGGTAACGGCCGGAATAGTCGCTGGTGCGGGGATCTTGTGGTCGTTTCTTCGTCGGTAAAGATTGTAAGTCATTGAATTCATTGCCATTCCATCCGATGTCTCGCCATATTGCCGTGAATCTGGGAAAATAGAAGCAGTCGCCCCTGAGGATCTCAGTCCCGGGTCACGCCTTTCGTCTTCATGCGGTCCTCTGACAGCGTGTCATCATGCTTCGAGACATTGAACAATCCTCGATCATCGCTGAAAGCTCTGAACAGCAAAGATCAGAGTTTGCGGGGAAGACTACGCCCGGCATCAGCCCGAGTTCTATTCAGGGGTCGGTCTTAGTCCTCATTCAGTTTGACGTCTGTGAAGAGATCAAGCTCGACCAGTTGCGACAGATTTTTGGAGCGCGCACCTTAGAACATCCTACCCTCAAGCATGCCGCGCCCGGATACATCCGTTATCAGCGTCCTCCCGTCGTCGAGCCGATTGAGCCTTTAGTCCTCGACAGCGGCGAGCGCCTCGAAGGTCAGATCAAGTATTACGACTACGGCGTGTTGAGCGTGGTCTTCGAACTGCCCTTTTCGGGGGATTGGGACACCCTGGTCCGCCTCGGCAGCCGCTGGGTCTGGGATGTCGATTTCGCCGCTCTGGCCTGCTCGCGTTGCGCGGCAGCGGCTTGAGCGCGCGGCTCCGGCCTTGGTCAAGCCCTATCCGGAATGGCTCAGCGAAGATTACTTCATCTTCCATGTGCGAGAAATTACGGGGTCTCCGACTGCGGCTGAACTCGTTGCAACCGACGGATGGCGCATCGCCCAGGTGGTTCGCGGGGAGACCGCGCAGCTTTCAGATGGCGAGCGCAACGAAATTCTGCAATCGCGAATTTCCTACTATCCCACTGACTTGACGGTAATCAGCTGGAACGCGGCCTTCTTGTATGACAGCGCGGCGGGCGCCGAAACCGCGATTCAATTGCTGGAGTACGCCAATTCGCAGTTGCTGGAATTCCGCCACTACGACGAGTTACTGACCCGCGAACTCGAAGGCGTCTACGATTTCCTCGACCGGGGAACCGGTATGTGGGCCCGTTGGCGCCTGGCGCAGGCAGCCTCCAAGCTGCACACGGTTCTGCTCGACGTAAACGAACTCACCGAGCACGCCGACAATGCCATTAAGTTTCTGAGCGACATGTTCTCCGCGCGTCTGTACAAGCTGGCAGCGGCGAAAGTCGGAGTGCCCGACTACAAAGATCTGGTCACGCAAAAAATCCAAACCGCCGAGGAGCTGTATCGCTTCATGGTGGATCAGTTCAATCAGAGCCGCGCGTTCGTGCTGGAGCTGATGGTAGTGATCATTCTGATAATCGAGCTGGTCTACGTCTTCCACGGAAAACCAATCTAGCGGTTTTCAATTTCACCTCCCCAAACTCTGTCATCCCGACCGCAGCGAGCAACGCGAGCGAAGTGGACGGGACCTGTTTCTCCACAGCCTTGGAAACCTTCTTTATCACCCCCGCCTCGAAAAACTCAGTTCTCTCATCGAGAGGACCTGCGACAATGCGAAAGAAAAGACATGCGCGGACTAACCGGGAAACGTGTGCTCATCACTGGTGGCGCCAGCGGCATTGGTGCTGCCACCGCTGCCCGCTTCCTCGAAGAAGGTTCGGCAGTCTGCGTCCTCGACCGCGATTCCAAAGCCCGCGCGCAGATTCAGCATCAGTTGCCAGATTTGGCGGGCACCCTCGACGCTGATGTATCGAATTTAAAAGAAGTCCAAGCGGCATTCGATGACGCAGTGTGCATTATGGGCGGTGTCGATGTACTGATTAACAATGCGGGCATCAGCATTCGTCATAACTTTCTCGACATCACGCCGGAAGAATGGGACAAGGTCATCGCCGTCAATCTAACCGGCGTCTTCTACATGGCGCAGACGGCGGCGCGTCACATGATGGAGCACAACGGCGGAGTCATCCTTCAAACCGCGTCGACCAATGGCATTATGGGCTATCCGTACTACGCGGACTACAACGCAACCAAGGCCGGAGTGATCGAGCTGACACGATCCATGGCTCTGGAACTCGCGCCGAAAATACGAGTCTGCGCCGTCGCTCCCGGATACGTCCTAACCCCAATGCAGCGCGCCGAATACACCGACGAGATGCTGGACGCAGTCAACCAAAAGATCCCGCTAAAGCGTCACGCCAAGCCAGAAGAAATCGCAGCCCTGTTCGCATTTCTGGCGTCCGATGACGCAGCCTACATGACAGGCCACGTGTATACAGTAGACGGCGCGGAAACCGCCGGGGGACTGGCCAGTCGCTGAAGATTTCCCCTGTGCGAATTCCTGTGTCCCCTGTGGTTTAATTGTTGCCGTAGAATTCAGCCGACGGAAGCGAATCGTCTTGCCAACCGAACCACTCGCACTATGCTGTACAAAGGAAATAACATCGCAGGCAGCCGTATGGCTGTCCATTCGCCGGAGCTCGGAGTAAAAGCCAGCCGCAAAAGAAATCGCAAGCGATCGGTCCATCTCTCTCTCAACCTCATCATGAGTTTGAAATACGAGGAGGATTCGGCATCATATACGCCACCCGCCGCAAGTACCGATGAAATGCATTGAGCGAGGCGCGAAGTTTCAGGATCGGCTCCAACCGCCAGGGGAATTGGCGGACCCACAAATTTTTGTGCAAGTAGTAAGTTAACAGCCACAATCCGCTCGATCCCCAACTCTGACGCGCGTTTCGAAATGATTTCCCAATCCATCGACTGAGTTTTCATTAGCTGAGCAATTTCGCATATCAGAGACAACTCGCTCCATACGTGTTTGGCGGCGTGTACGCATGAAATCAGAAACAGATCTTCGGCGCAGAGTGTAGGTATAGAGCGGCCGTCCACATCGACTGTAATTGCTCTTCGAAAAATTGCCTCGATGTCGAAGTCTACAGAATAGAACCGCGGCAGGATCCCCCATTTCAGTTCAAGAAGATTTCGTCCGCGTTCACTGTTGAACGTATATTCATATCCCGACGCGAGATAAGCCTTCTCTTCACTTGCACTTAAATTGAGCGACGTTCGATAGCCCAATTCCAGCAAAGCCGTTTTTGCACGAGCAATATCAGATTTCCGTACGAGCAAATCCAAATCGCCAAACTGCCGGGTCGTTACATCGCCATAAAGAAGCTGCGCCAACACAGGCCCTTTGTATGCCATGGCAACAATTCCGCGAGATTCTAAGTGATCGAGAATCCGAAAAAGCTCAGCAGTTAAAAGTAAAGCTTGACGAACATTTGTTTGAGATCGAAAGCGAAGCGCGTCAATGACATACGCGGGAACTAAAGCTGAATATGCGACGAGAACTGCATGAATTCGTGAAATAACTCGATGATGCTCCGCCAGCTTCAACAGCTTGTCCCAATCAAAGTTGTTCGCAAGTAGTTGATTGAGTTGATTTTGACGATCCCCCGTCGACTCAGAGCAACAGGCCACGAGAAACTCAAATTCAGCATTAAATGCCGTTCCAAAAACAGCCGGAAGTTCTTCGCTTGCAATCAATTCGGGGCGGCGAAGAGCGGTGGCATTCATCTTTTGACCGGAACCAACGAACTTATAGTAACGAAGTTCGAGTGCGGATACTCTTGATCTTCGCGAAGAAATTGAACCAACTTGGTTCCAAAATATTGGTTTCTTGAATAATGGACAGCATCGTTCTTGAATCCGTCAGTAAAATTTTCCGGCATCAGCCTGCGCTGTTTAATTGGATGGGCCGCGAACGCATCGGCGAAACCCGCGCTCTCAATGATGTGAGCCTAAACGTTTCTGCCGGAAGGGTTTTGGTCCTGCTCGGTCCCAATGGCAGCGGCAAGACGACCACGTTGAAATTAGTTTCCACGATGTTCTTGCCCGACGCGGGGCGTGTCTTAGTCAGCGGCTATGACACGCGTCACGATGCCAGCCAGGTACGAAAGCAAGTCGGATTTGCCATCGCTACTGAAAGATCTTTCTTTCCACGACTTTCGGGGCGGGAGAATCTGGAATTCTTCGCCGCGCTCGACGAAGTAAATCGACGTTCCCGAGCGCAAAAAATAACTTCGGTCCTTGAAAGTACAGGTCTGCTTGAAGCAGGCGACACGCTCGTTATGAAATATTCCAGCGGCATGTATCAGCGTCTGGCGATTGCACGCGCTCTGCTGAAAAGCCCCAAGTGCCTTTTGCTGGACGAACCTACACGAAGTCTCGATCCAGCATCGGCGTCACGCTTTTGGGATCTTGTGCGCGAGTTGCGAGATCAGGGCACGACCATCCTGCTGACAACACATAGTTTCAGTGAGGCGACCGCGGTGGCGGATGTCGTTGCCATACTTCAAAAGGGACGCCTGGTGGGAACCCGCAAGCTTGCCAATGCTAAAGCCGAGCAGTTGCGAGATTTTTATTTCAGCAGCACCGGGGAATTGGATCAAACGCTCGAACTGGCCGAGAGTATCGCATGAATCCAGCCGCTTTGTTCGACAAACTATCCGCGATTCTTAAGCGCGATCGTGCTCACGGCTGTACGTTATCGCCGCGGTTTTGTAATTACTGCTATTGGAACACTGGCGCAGCTCGCCAGCTTCTACTATCTCTCGCGGGCTGTCGGATCTGGCTATCGTCCTGAGGGCATGAGCTATTTTCCATTTCTCGTGGTGGGAACCGGCGTTTACACATTCATGGTGATGACCATCAGCGCGTGCCTGCAAACTATTCAAGAGGCTCAACAGAACGGCACGCTGGAAGTTCTGATGATCAGTTCGACTTCGGCGCCCGTGCTCTTGCTGTTGAGCGCCGTCTCCGTGCTAGCCGCTAACACACTCCAACTGGTTGTGTACGTCGAAGGTGGACTGTTACTTTTTCGCGCTCCAGCGCACAATGTGAATATGTCTGCGTGCTTAGTGATTTTCGCGTTGTCGTTAATCATTGCAATAGGTTTCGGGCTAGTGGCAGCGGCATTGCAAATTTCAATTCAGAAGGGTTCGGCAATGCTGTGGCTGTTCGGCTCGGGAGCCTGGCTCATCAGTGGCACGTTATTTCCAGTCGCAACCTTGCCCAGGCCATTGCGCGTCATCGCAGAAGCAATACCAATCACTCATTCCCTCAATGGCTTGAGACTGGCCTTATTGGATGGCGTCTCTTTCGCGAGACTTCTTCCAGACATTAGGGCATTGGCTTTTTTCGCATTTGCTCTCCTGCCTGTGGGCATGCTGGCTTTTTCCTTTGCTGTGCGTAGGTCCCGCCAACTCGGAACCCTGTCCTTCTACTAGGAGTTAATATCCGAACAGTGATAAGGCGCTTTGGCCTTCTAGTTCAATCCAGCAAGGTGCAAAACCTGTCGTCATCTTGTATTCTCGTTGTACCCTCGAAATACGTGTTCGCCCCGTGTTTTAAGTAAGATGGCTACTGAATTTCATGGCTCCTAACTTTCTGGATCGTATTAAAAAATCGCCTGTTCTTTGCGATGGCGCAATGGGAACCCTTCTCTACTCGAAGGGAATTTTTATCAACCGTTCCTATGATGAGTTAAACGTCTCGCAACCCGACTTGATTCGCAGCGTACATCATGAATATCTGCAAGCGGGCGCAGAGATCATTGAAACCAATACGTTTGGAGGAAATTCCTTTCGGCTGGGCCGGCATAGCATGGCTGATCGCGTCCGCCCCATTAACTTAGCCGGGGCGCAATTAGCGCGCGAGGCGGCGAAGAGTTACGACGTTTGGGTGGCAGGATCTGTGGGACCGCTGGGAATCCGCATCGAGCCTTTAGGAAAGACTTCGTTCGAAGAGGCCCGTGCAGCCTTTCGCGAGCAAATCGCCGCGCTGGTTGAAGGCGGAATCGATTTGCTGATTATGGAAACATTTGGATATGTCGAGGAATTGCATCAGGCGATTCTGGCGGCACGAGATGTGAATCCGAACATTCCTGTGGTTGCCCTCGTCACCGTTGATGAAGAATCGAACTGCCTCGATGGATCCACTCCGGAAACCTTCACGCCACGGCTGGAGGAGTGGGGCGCGGATGTTATCGGATGCAATTGTAGTGTCGGCCCGGTGGCCATGCTAGAGGCTATGGAGCGCGTCCGACAGGCCACGTCCCTGCCTTTGGCCGCCCAACCGAATGCCGGAATCCCTCGCTCAGTGGAGGGCCGCAATATCTATTTATGCTCGCCGGAATATATGGCCAGCTACGCGCGAAAATTTGTGGCCGCGGGCGTACGGCTAGTGGGTGGATGTTGCGGAACGACTCCCGACCACATTCGGGTCATGAAGTCAGCACTACGTGCGGGGGAAGCTCGCTCCAAAACTGCGGTTGCGCAAGTCGCGGGAGAAGTGAAACCTGCAATTGCGCCGGCAGTTCCGCTTGAAAAGCGCTCGCGCATTGGCGAGAAACTAGCGACTGGTAAATTCGTAACCATGGTTGAAATCGTCCCTCCGAAAGGGACCGATATTCGCAAGGAAATCGAAGGCGCCCGTTTTGTGAAGTCAGTCGGTGTCGATGCCATCAATATCCCGGACAGTCCTCGCGCATCAGCGCGTATGAGCAATCAGGCGCTATCGCTTTTGGTGCAGCGCGATGTTGAAATCGAAGCTGTTCTCCACTACACCTGCCGTGACCGGAACGTGCTGGGCATTCAATCTGACCTTTTGGGCGCAGCAGCTACCGGTATTCGCAATTTGATTTGCATTACTGGCGATCCTCCGAAGATGGGGAGTTATCCGGACGCTACGGCTGTCTTCGATGTAGATGCAATCGGACTCGTGAATATTGTGCACAACTTGAATCGCGGGCAGGATATAGGGGGAAATCCCATTGGAGCCGGTACTGCCTTCGTTATTGGTGTAGGCGCGAATCCCGGCGTTGCCAATTTGGATGAAGAGGTCCGGCGCTTCGAGTATAAGGTGCAAGCGGGCGCTGAGTATGCCGTCACGCAGCCGGTGTTTGACCTCGGCCTGCTCGAAAAGTTTTTCCGCTTGATCGAGCATTACCGCATTCCGGTTGTCGCGGGTATCTGGCCTCTGGTCAGCGCGCGTAACGCAGAATTTATGAAAAATGAATTGCGTGTCTCGGTCCCCGATTACATCCTGGACCGCATGAGCAAGGCAAAGACACCCGAAGCCGCGCGTGAAGAAGGAATCCTTATTGCGCGGGAAATGTTGATTGCCGTGAAAGGCATGGTGCAAGGTGCCCAGATCAGCGCGCCTCAGGGAAGGTATTCGTCGGCGGTAGACGTTCTGGAAGCTCTGGGCTCCTCGGGATCCGCCAGCGCGTAAGCCAATCGAATACCCGTGGCAATTCGCTTTAATCCAATTCGCTTTAATAATGAAGCGATACAACCTGTGGAGCTACGCTGGCTGCGAACTCGATCCGTAAAATCGCGGTGATCTTTACTCCCACGGCGAAAGCAACCATCAGCATTCGCTTACAGCGTGAGGCTTCCCACGGTGGACGCTCACCGATCCTTCACACGAATGACAAATTTCAATCCCGACCAAACTTCATTCACCGCACATACTTTCACGTCCACGAGCCCGACGGCTAATCCAATTCGTCGTACATCGTTTTCCGTGACATCTGTAGATACTCCGGAAGTTTTCTTTGGCCAGCTGATCCAAATCATTCCCGCAGGCGCAAGTTGTGAGCGAAATCGCACAAATGCTTTTTCAAGATCAGTTTGACTCGTCACGAAGAGATGAACGTAATCGAGAGGTCCGCGAGCAGACACTTTGCACGAAGTCAAAGCGTCCTTCAACTCAGACTTCACGCTGGCGGGCATGTCAACGAATGCCACACGGAATTGTTCTTTGATGCCTAACTTTTTCGGAAGCGGAGTGCCCGAATATCCTGCCATCACTGGCCTTTATTGGTTGGGAGCGAAATATCCGTGGCGGCTGCGCACGCGCAATCCCTTATGATTTTGCGCCATGATCTCGATGGAATGGTAACGTCCGTCAGCCAACAAATCCGCTGGCTTGTAGGACAGTGCATACTGGCTGCGTAGTTCGTCCTGAATTTGCGCGAAGGCGCTGGCGACATCAGTAAGCTGAAAAGGAAAGAAGGGCCTTCCGCCGGTGGCGTCGGCAATTCTCTCCAGCACTTTGTCGCCGTGTCCCGGACTGCCGCTTATATTCGTACTGATCGTGTAGACAATCACTTCAGCCCGTTGCGCCATATCAATTGCTTCTTCGCGCGTCACGTGGCTTTGGTTGTCCTCACCGTCCGTCAATAAAACGATAGCACGCCGCGTGGGAGTGTTGTGCTGCGTCTTCAGCAGCTTGTCGCGGCATGCGAAATAAAGCGCATCGTAGAGCGCGGTCCCGCCGCCAGGACGCAGCGCACGTACCCCAATCGAGAGTGCCTCCGTATTGTCGGTGAAATCTTGGGTGACCTCGGGAGTGACATCGAATCCCACAACAAAAGCCTTGTCATACCTGGGACGAATCGTCTGATTCAGAAACTCGACAGCGGATTCCTGCTCGAACTTGAAGCGATCCCGCACCGAGTTGCTGGCATCGACCAGCAGTCCTACTTCGAGAGGAAGATTGGTTTCGCGGTTGAAGCTGCGAATCTCCGACGCTGGCTTGTTGTCATCGATAACTCTGAAGTCGTCACGCTTTAGATCTTTTATATAGTGGCCGTGCCGGTCTGTGACCGTGAACACCACATTGACTTCATTTACCGTGCGCCGGATCGTGGTGGTCTTCTCTTCGTCGGAAGGCGGCTGGGTATCTGTGCCGGATTGCGAACTGTCTGCCTGAGGCGGATTGCTTTGAGAGTCCTGTGCCGATGAAGTGGGACTTTGAGATTTCGCTTTCGAAGTATCCGTCGTTTCCGCAGGCTGCGCCGGTTCTGATGAAGGAGATTTCGGTTGCGAGGTGCTCGGTGGATCAGGAGCAGGCGGACGAGCGGCTGGCTTGTTCTGCTCTTGCTTCGAAGCGGATGGCGCGGATGGTAACTCTTGCCCTGCATCCTGTCCTGGAGCGGTTGCCAGCAGCAGGGATAGGCTGCTCAGAAGCAAAAGAAGGTGGCGGGATCTCATCAATTTGTCATTATATCCGTAGCGCCGCATTCGGGATGAACAACGCCATAACCAGAAGTTTGGCTCCGACATCTTTTCAGCTGCGACTTTAGTTTGGCCAACCGCAGCGCAGGAACGATTGGCAAGCTTCTCACGTGGATACGTTTTCCCTGCTCTTTATCAAACTTGTTCGCTTATCCACTAGAAGTTCCGCGGTAGCTGTCATTCGATTCAAGATCATCATTGCAGCTAGCGCGAACACCGGTACCAATAAGCCGACCCGCAAAGAAGCTGTATGAGCAGAAAGTTTGCCGGTCATCCAGGGTAGAAATGCGCCTCCCAATCCCGCGACCGCGAACACCCATTTTGTGTTGGGCGAGTCCTTCATTGCGGCTAGAGCTCGAGCGAGACAGAGGGGGTAAATGGGCCCAAGCGCCAGCCCGGCAAATGCAGCGCTGAGAAGAATCGGCACTGGATTCTGGCTGAGCAGCAGCATGCCGATACTAGTGAACGCGACCGCAAGGGATGCCGTAAAAAGTTTCGCCTCAGAAATCCAACGCAGCACTGCCGGGGCAATGGCCCTACCGCTGAGCAGCGCAATCCAAAACAAAGAAGTAGCGACGGGAGCCCATGTTTTACTGGAGAGGACCAAGCGACGAACGTATGCCATCATCCATCCACTGACCGACACTTCTACTCCGACATATAAGAACGCCAGAGCGGCAAAAATAAAGATGAGTCCGACTCCCGTAGCACTGTTTCCGATCTTGGGCACATTTCCATCAGCAGCAGAAAAAGGATCACGATTATGCCAGATGGCCGCGAACGTCACCGCCAATGCGAGAGCGAAAGCAAGGAAAAGATAAACAAGAGACCAACGACTAATCCAAAGCGATACAACTGCTGGAGACAGTGCAGCGCCGATCGCCCAAGTAGCATTCAGAAGCGAAAGCACAGCTCCCCGCCGTACGACGAATGTGCTGCCGACCAACATGCTAGTGGCAGTCATCGTCAATCCGAGGCCTAGCCCAAAACTGAAGAAAGGAAGCCAAGGAGAAAAACTAGCAAAGAGAAATATTCCAACAGCGCTGGTGATAAGTAACAGATATCCGCGCACCATACTGGAAAAGAAATTACTTCCCACCAGCAGCGCCCCTAACGCTGAACCAGAGAACTGAGCCGCAAATAGAATGCCAGCCCGGTCATCGTTCATGTGCCATAGAATGCTGAGGGTCGGAAGGATGCAGCCGAGTAATGTGGTGCCAATCCCAGTGAGCGCAAATCCAAGATGCAGCCACGCGACTGGCTGCATTCGAGCTGTACGCTCAATCGGCATGAACGGTGGTAGTGCTAGCCTTGGTGGTAATTTTGTTCTTCTTGCCAGTTGGTTTATTTGTAGCTTCGATTGCGCGCGTAGACTCACGGATCATTAGTTCGGGTTCTACTGTGATCTGCTCGCGGTAGCGTTCCGAGCCATGAATGCGATTGAGAACACACTGTGCCGCGATCCTGCCCATATTCGACAAAGGCTGGCGGATAGTCGTAAGTCTCGGGTTATTGAAAGCCGCCGCCTTGATATCGTCGAACCCAATTACAGAAATATCGGCGGGCACTCGCAATCCAACATCTTGAAGCGCACGAATCGCACCAATCGCTGACATATCGTTGAAAGCGACCAGCGCTGTGAACTGTTCCCGATTGCTGAGGAGATGTTGCATCACTGGGTAGCCCAACTCAGGAGAAGATATATCCCGTTCCAGTTGCATGATGAGTTCCGGCTTAATCGGAATACCGATTTCCTGCGCGACCTGAACCAGGCTCTGCCAGCGTTCATCGGAATCTGAACTAAAAGGTTGACCGCGCATGAACGCGATGCGCCGGTGTCCCAGAGAATGCAGATGCGTCAGGATAAGTTCGGCTGCGAAACGGTGATCGAGTACAACATTGGTGACACCATCGATACGACGATGTCCGGCAAGTGCCGCAACCGGCACGGGCAATGGATGTTCAAGCAGCGTATCAATAGCGATCAGCGCCTCTGCCCCGCGTCCAATGAGCATTTGGCTGTATTCCTGAATCAAATTTTTCCGATGTCGGTGATGGGCAGTGAAGTAAAAGTATCCGGCATCCATCAAATGATCGCCGATGCCACTCAATACTTGGGTGTGATAACCGTCACCGAGTTCGGGCACTAGTATTCCAATCGTCAGCGTACGCCGATTACGAAGAGATCGCGCCAGTAGACTTGGCTGGTAATTAAGTTCTTTGGCTGCGGCTTTAATGCGGTCCCTGGTGGATTGAGGAATAGAACGGCCTGGAACTTCGTTCAGGACGACAGAAACAGTTGCCGGATTCAAACCCAGATGCTCAGCTAATTTTTTTAAGCTGACTGGTCCATTTACAACCGGACGTTTTTGCTTCATGCGCTGATTTTTCCTGTGCTGGCCATTACTGTTCAGGTCCTTTTCAAAACGTGATCGTCAATTCAGGCGGTAGTCGCTAGCGAGCTTTTTCGTCCGCTTCATGGTAGCGGAAAGAGCGTTATTTAACTATATGAACAGGGAGTCACGATTGAGGTCCAAGGAGCATAGCGTGGAAGGGCGGTTAGCTTTTCATTTGAATAGCTTTCAGTTCTTGGGTTTGAAATCGAGATAAGCGAAGTTCATATTGCCGCCCGACAGAATGCGCAGAGTGAGTACGTTCACCCCTTTTGGCAGCCGGACTGTAGCAAGATCCTTCATGACATTCCAATGGTGCCATTGCCGCCAGGCGATCGGATCGGCCGGATTGTACGTGGATACAATTTTGAGGGAATCGGTAAGTTTTTTGCCGTTCAAATCGAATGCTATCTCGCCGCCACGATTTGAAGTGTAGAGAAGATCAATGCTGTAGAGGCCCGGGTCGTTCGACTTCCACTGTCATGTTGAACCACTCGCCGGGCTCGGTCCAACCGACGTAGAGTTGACCTTCAGGCGGTGGCACTAAGTTATAAGGATTGTTGTCGATCTGATCGTGGAATTTTGTGTATGAAGTGTCAACTCCTTCATCCATACGGAATTGGTTCAAGTATGATCCATCGGCTGGATTTAGGGCTCCACTGCCGTTGTTCTTCGCATCGGTGTCGTGATACGCGATTCCTTCTCCGCCCAAATCATAGTAGGCGCACTGTACTCGTCCTGGAATAATTTGCGGACCGCCGTGATAAACGACGTCATGAAATGGATTACTATGCGGAGGTTGCGTTTTCTCAGCAGCGGGCGCGGTCAAGCAAAGCGCACATAGCAGCAAATACCCTGCGCATAGCTTCAATCGAGATCATCCTCTTAAGAAGCGCAAGGGTCACACGTTAGGGAAGTAGCCGTTCCGTCTTGATCTTGATAAAACGGCAAGCTCATTACAAACGAAGCGTTGTCACTGAATCCGGTTCCAGCGCCAAATCCAGGACTTGTGTCCCAAGCTCACACTGGATCTGTTGTTCTTCGCCTTGATTGGTAACGACCAAGATATGGCTGCCGTCTGGGTTTTCAAATGCAACGTGATCGATGCCAGGCAAATCGCCATGAGAAGCAATCACGCGCGCATTCCTTTGGATCATTTTCGAATAGTGAGCGAAAGCCCAATACTGTCCACTGCGCGTAATCGCATGGGTCTTGGAATCGACCGTTACCAAGCCGCCGCAAGGGAATGGGCCGATATTTGGTGTTCCTTTTTCGTCTAATAAAAGATTCCATCCGACAATGCATCGCGCCCAGTTTCGTAATACGCCGGTGAAGGTGTGTGACCATTTTGCCCAATCGGTCGCATAGTCAGGGTGGGTAATGTCAGGTCCTCCTTCGGTCCAATAAGCATTCTTAGCCGGGAAGGACTCATGCACTCGCGTCATTACTTCAGGAGTGCCGTTGTAGCCGTGCCACGCGACTCCGTCGACATATTTGTTCACCTCGGGATCGCTCAATTCATCAACAACGCGACCCCAGAGATTGTAATTGTGGTCGAGGATCCAAATCTTAGTATCGACGGACGCGCGCTCGAACGCGGGACCGAGATGCGCCTTAACGAATTCAATTTCGTATTCCTGTCCCCACAAGGCAGCCGGCATCCTGCCATTTTGATCGGTATCGACTTCGTTTTGAATCGTAACCGCGTTAATCTTCACTCCCTGACCGAAGTATTCCTGTAAGAACTTGACGAAATATTGTGCATACGAATCGAAGTATTGTCTTCGCATCGATCCGCCGAGCATGGATCCTCCTGCCTTCATCCAGCCAGGAGGACTCCACGGAGTAGAGAGAAGAAACAGATCGGGATTTAGCTGGCGTGCGGCACGCAGTGTAGGCAGGATGTATGCGCGATCATGCTCGATACTGAAACGTTTCAACTCGGGGTCTGGCTCCGGACTATCGTCGAAGCTGTAAGTGCTCGTGGAATAGTCACTTGCTCCAATACAAGTACGTCCCACCGAAAGCCTTAGTCCTGCAGGACCATACAATTCCGCAAGTAGCGCCTGGCGTTCATGGGAATGCATTTTGTCAAATAAGTAGCAGGAAGCGTCGGTAAAAGCGGCGCCAAATCCAAGAATCTCCTGGTAGCTTTCGGATGGATTCAGGTGAATGCTGCTTGCGGTATTCGTATTTGAGGCTCGCCACTGTAATCCTTTAACCTCTTCAAATTTCTTTTCCTTGGAGGTAACCCAGGCGCGCACGGGAGATGCAGAGTCCGCCCAGGACGGAGCTGCCTTAAAAACCGCGAGGGAACCAGCTGCGACCAGGGAATTCCTCAGAAAATCTCGGCGAGTGCTCGATAGCATTGCTCAATCCTCATTAGTTGTGTAGCGGAAACGTTCGTTATATGACAAAGACAAACGATTGTCAAAGAAAGCTTTGCCATTAAATATCAAATGGGGGCTGGACTACCGATCCACGTGCGCTCGTCACAATTACTGAGGTAGTCAGCCACAAAAACGATTGCCTTTGAAGTATCCCAAGATAATTTGTGCTTGACAGTCATAATGCAAAAGCGTTAGCGTGTCGCCCTGTAGCCAGAGATCGCCAGAAGACGTATTGAAAGCAATCGTTTGTCTTGTGAAAAGCGGCTAAGAGAAAAACGGCTAAGATTGATAGGGCGGAATCGCTCCACTTACGGCAGTCTTCGGGGAATACATAGCATTCACATTGAGCAGGAGGCGGTTAGATGAAGAAAGCAATTCGCTTCGCCATGGTGATTAGTCTTTTGGTTGGCGCAACCGGCGCGAGTTTCGCGCAAAGTAGAAATACCGGCGAGATCCGGGGCACGGTAATGGCGTCAGGAGCCGACTGTGCCAAATGCAACCGTCACTCTCACAAATATTGATACGGGCGAGACGAAAGATTTCGTCACCAACCAAAATGGTATTTACGATACCGTATCGACGCCTGCCGGAAACTACAACATCACCTTTACTGCGACGGGTTTCAAGAAACTCGTGCGCGGCCCTATCACGCTGCAGGTGGATGTGATAACCGAGGACGCCAGCCTTGACGTGGGTGCAGTAACAGAAACAGTGACCGTAACTGCTGGTGCTCAACTCTTGGAGACCGAAACCTCCCACATAGGGACAATTTTTGATGCAAAAACTATCGAGCAATTGCCCCAAATAGGGGCCGGAATTACGGGCAACGATTGGGCTAATTTCAACATCCTCCTCCCCGGAGCAAGCGGCTCATCGACAGCACCTGCTTCGGAAGGCAGTGGCTCCTATAACGCAGGTGATGCCATTTCTATCAACGGAAACCTTCCGAACTACGCAAACTATCTCCAAGATGGAGGCGTAGTGCAGTTGCCTGTAAGCAACAACGTCGACAACACCCTATTTGAGGCTGTGCAGGAGGTTCAGATCACGACCTCTTCGTTCTCGGCGGAGTATGGCATTGGCGGCGCTGTATTTAACCAAATCACTAAGAGCGGGACTAACGGCTTCCACGGGTCGGCTTACGAATATTGGCAGAACACATTACTCGATGCACGTCCTTATTTTGGAATTGCCAACAAGAGCGGTGTTATTACTCCGCAACAAGCGCCATACCTTCGGTACAACGAGTGGGGCGGCTCGGTCGGCGGTCCAATAATCAAGAACAAGTTGTTCTTCTACTTTGTTCGGGACAAAATCACTAATAATGGAGCAGCAAGTGCCACAAATGGCACCACGCCGACTCTGGCAGAGAGGGGAATGGGCACATTGTATCCGGGTGCGTTCGATTTCAGCGCACCGGGCCTACCCATCCTCTATGATCCCACTAGCTGTAACACTCCAGGGTGTCAACGCACAAAATTCGCGGACGAAAATACAGGAGCGCTTGCAGGCGTAAACGCAATTCCGGGTAACCGTATCGATCCGGTCGCGGCGAAAATTCTCGGTTTTTATCCGATTCCTAATGCAGGGGCCGCAGGAGCTCTGACCAATAACTTCTCTACCACTTTGGCAACACCGAACCCCAATCTTAGATATTTTGGACGTATTGACTACGATTTTTCCACAAAGAACCGCATCAGTTTTTCAATCAGTCAGAAGGATAACCCCGGAGTCAATAAATATGGGCCGTTCCCGTGCCCAATCAACTGTTTTTCCGGCGATATAGACGGTTACAACGCGCAGCTTACCGATACCTGGGACATCAACCCGAAGACCGTTAACTCACTTCGCATGGGTTATACAAAGCAAGGTAACTGGTTTGTTCCCGACACCATCGGCTTTAATGCAGCAAGTACACTAGGCTTGCAATATGCAAAAGCCAATGTCTTTCCGCAAATAAACATTGGTGGCGCGGGTCTTTGTTGCAATGGCTTAGCCCCGGGTACCAACGCTATCTACATCGAAAATCTTTATGACCCATCAGATGTTTTAACGCTTATCCGTGGAAAGCACATCTTGAGTTTCGGAGCCGAAGTGTTGATGGGTCAGGGAAACACTACTCCGTGGGGAAACATCACGGCAGGTAATTTCACCTTCTCCGGTAATTACACGGCACAAAACGGCGCCGCAGCAGGAACCACCGGAGCCGGTCTTGCTGATTTCCTACTGGGAGATGTCCAAAACTGGAGTGCTACAAATCAGTCCACGTCTTATGCGCGTTTGAAAAGCCCTCAATTTTTCGTTCAAGATGAGTACAAATTTCGCCCCAACCTCACGTTGAATCTCGGCTTGCGCTATGTAGCGACTACTGGATTCACTGAGATCCACAACAGTTTGGGTGGTTTCGATCCCAATATTCCACTTGCATGCGCCGCTTGCGGCGCATCCAACGGCACCCTAGGGTCGCTGTGGTTCGCGCCGCAAGACCACCGGAGCTCACTGCAAAAGCCGATTTACGATATCTTTCTTCCGCGAGTCGGTTTCTCCTGGTCTCTGAGGAACGACACGGTCGTCAGGGGCGGGTTCGGAATGTACTCCTACAACTTCAGCCAAGATGACTATGGCAACGGAATAGGCTTCGGAGCTCTGTCTACGAGTTCAGGGAATGCCTCGGACGTAAACCAGGGAACTGGCCCTACACCGTTGATCTCTCTTTCCTCATCGGCTGCTGCTGCTAACTCTGTGCTGAATTATGTCGTGGGTTCGCCGAATGCGAAAAATGTCGCGCAGTACGTAAATCCGATTTCCCCCTCAAACCAGACTTATGTACCGTATGACGTTCCTGTAGGAAGAATTAACGAATGGCAGTTGAGTGTGGAGCATCAGTTCGCGAAGAACTACATGGCATCGCTTGCCTATGTGGGCAGCCACGGCAGTAATCTACAATTCCAAACGGATGTTAACCAAATAACTAACCCAGCTGCAATAGCCGCCAGTGCAGCAGCGAAGGCAGCTATCCAAACTGATCGCCCGTATCCAGCTTGGGGGAATCTGAACGGATACAATTACAATGCCATTTCAAACTACAATGCGATGCAAGCCCTGATCACCAGGCGCTTTTCGAATGGTCTGAATTTTAGTTTCAACTACGTTTGGTCCCATTTCCTGGATGAACAGGATTCGGGCGGATGGGGCAGCCGCGGAGGAACGCAATATTGGCAAATCGGGAACAATCCCGGCGCCAATTATGGTAACTCCAACTTCGACATTCCGAATGCGTATAAGGGATACGCTAGTTACGAACTACCGTTCGGCAAAGGAAAACCATATTTGAGTGGCAATGGAGCTGAGAATGCCCTTGTTGGTGGATGGCGAATCTCGGGAACATTTATCCACCAAAGTGGAAACCCATTCACTGTTGTTAACAGCACTAATGCCAATTCGACGATTACCGGCTGCGCACAGAACGGAACCGCTTCTGGCGGAGACGTCAACAACGGTTGCAATTGGTTTCCAAATATTATTGGCAGCACCAGCGTGAGCAATCCGAGCCCAAATGGATGGTTCAACACAGCGGCATTTGCCAATGCATCGCCAGGCGGACAGTTCGCGTTCGGCAACGAAGTTAGAAACTCACTAAGGGGACCTTCGTTGACAGTATTTAATTTCTCGATGGCGAAAGATGTTAGCTTCGGAGAGCGCATTCACCTTGAAATCCGATCAGACTGGGTAAACGTCTTCAACCATCCGAGTTTCAACCTCCCAGGTCAGGTTTTTGGGGCGGCTAACTTCGGTCTGATAAACGCTGCAACGCTAGGGGGTGGCGTAGCAGTCGCTCCGCGTAGTGGCCAGCTTAGCGCGCGTATAACGTTCTAACAATTGCAGCCCTACCCAACAAAGGACGGCGGACGAACATCCGCCGTCCTTTATTTCTTACAAACAACTTTGTTGTCAAAACATGCTGATGCGTTAGGTCGTATCATGATCGAACTATGAGTTCTAGAGCAGCCATTTCTTTATACGCTGTCTTTTTCTTTTCGCTTCAATGCCTTTCTCAATCACCCGCAACTCATCAGCAGCAGATCGAATCACACAAACGACAGGCTGCGCTGTATCTAAACGAAAGCAAGCCTGACCTCGCCATCCCGGAATTTCGCGCCATCGTCGCGCTTGATCCTAAGAACGTTGATGCTCGCGGCAATCTGGGTGTGTTGCTGTTCTTTCAAGGCAACTATGCGGATGCGATTCCTCAGCTTCGCGCCGCGCTGAAATTGCAACCAACTCTGTGGAAGATCGAAGCGCTTCTGGGCATGGGCGAAAAGCGGACAGCCGATGTGAAAGCCGCGCTCACCGATTTAGAGAAAGCCTTCCCCAAGCTAGAAGAAAAAAAACTTCGCATTGAAACCGGAATGGAGCTGATCGAGATCTATAGCGCGACCGGTGATTTGGACAAGGCAGCCGCGACAGTCAGCATTCTTCGCGGACTCGATCCCACGAACGTCGAGCTTCTTTACACTTCCTACCGCATTCACACGGATCTTGCGGGCGAGTCCATGCTCAGCTTGTCTCTGGTGGCTCCGAACTCTGCGCGAATGCATCAGGTAATGGCTCACGAATTGGCCAAGCAGGGAAATTCCGCTGCGGCTATTGCACAGTACCGCGAAGCTCTCAAGATTGATCCTAACGTCCCCGGATTGCATTTCGAGTTGGCAGAAATGCTAAACGGCTCCTCGATCGTGAAAGAGCAAGACGAAGCCGAGGGCGAATACAAAGCGGCTCTGTCAGTGAATCAGTTCGACGAAAAGTCCGAATGCAGACTGGGTGATATCGCTTTTCGGAAAGGCAATCTTCCTCAAGCCCAGGAATATTATTCGCGTGCGATTCAACTTCAGCCCAACGATGCCGAAGCCAGCCTCGGTCTGGGGAAGACATTGCTGGCGATGAATCTGCCACAGCAAGCTGAATCGCCTTTAGAGCGTGCCGTCCAATTCGAGCCCACCAGCGCCGTCGCGCATTTTCGCCTGAGCACTCTGTATCGGCTAACAGGCCGCTCCGCCGACGCGAAGCGCGAGCTGGAGGAATACCAGAAGTACAAAACAATGAAAGAGAAGTTAGCAGCGATTTATCGGGAGATGCGCGAGGAGCCGGTCAAGACCGAACGGGACGAGCCCGAAGCACAGAAATAAACGCCAAATAACAATACCCGAACGTTTGCGCTACGAATTTAAATTACGAGAACTATCAAGATGCTGAAAGCATTTATTGCAATCCTTGCAACTCTGTTTTCTGCCGGTCCTCTCTTCGGATCTTCTTACTATCCGGTCCGGTTAGATGATCCCAAAGCCGTCTATCTAACTCCAGAAAATTTTTCTGTCCACGGAGATGGGATCGCAGACGATACCGAGGCCGTGCAGCAGGCCATCAACAAAGTACAGGAGACAACCGACCAAGGCATTCTCTTCGTCCCGGCTGGTCGTTATCGTCTTACTAAGACGATTTACATCTGGCCAGGAATCCGGCTGATCGGCTTCGGTGCGACGCGCCCAACCTTTGTCCTCGCTCCGAACACGCAAGGTTTTCAGAAAGAACCCGCTTACATGTTTTACTTTGCGGGCGACCGTCCGGGATCTGCGCGAGCGAATCAGTGGAGAGTTTCTCGTGCAACTGATCCTCCTATCGACGCGAATCCGGGCACATTCTATTCCGCAATGAGCAACATCGATATCGAAATCCAGGACGGCAATCCCGGTGCGGTGGGCGTTCGCGCGCACTACGCCCAACATTGTTTCCTAGCACACATGGACTTCCGCATCGGCTCGGGCCTCGCAGGAATTAAAGATGGAGGCAACGTCGCCCAGGACGTCCATTTTTTTGGAGGGCAATACGGCATCTGGACCCGGAAACCTTCTCCCGGATGGCAGTTCACCATCATTGACGCCACATTTGAAGGCCAGCGCGAAGCTGCGATTCGAGAGCATGAAGCTGGCCTGACACTGATTCGTCCACAATTCAAGAATGTTCCCACTGCGATTTCCATCGATCCCAAATATTCCGACGAACTCTGGGTCAAAGATGCGCGCATGGAAAACATTACTGGTCCAGCGGTGGTCGTCAGCAATGAGAATAATGCGCGCACCGAGATCAACATGGAAAACATTGCTTGCCGGAATGTGCCGGTGTTTGTCTCGTACCGCGAGAGCGGAAAGCAGCTTGCCGGCGTAGGAAACATTTATGCAGTGAAGACTTTTTCCCACGGGCTTCATTATGAAGATCTTGGTGCAGTTCCCGCGATTCAGGATGTGTTCGAAACCGCATCTTCGAACTCATTGCCGGAACCAGTCAAGTCCGACATTAAAGATCTACCACCGATGAATACGTGGGTCGACATTCGCACTCTGGGCGCGCGCGGTGATGGAACAACTGATGACACTGAAGCATTCAGAAAAGCAATTGCTGAGCATCGCACAATTTTTCTTCCTTCGGGATACTACCGCGTCACCGACACCATTACGCTCAAGCCGGATACTGTGCTCATCGGCTTGCACCCCAGCACGACGCGCATAGTCCTTGCCGATTCCACTCCTGCTTTTCAGGGAGTCGGTAGTCCCAAACCGCTTCTTGAAACGCCACAAGGCGGGACCAACATCGTGACCGGCATCGGTCTATATACCAATGGCATTAATCCGCGAGCTGTCGCAGCGAAATGGATGGCCGGCGCGGACTCAATGATGAACGATGTCCGCTTCCTCGGTGGTCACGGCACCGTCGATCCGAATGCCACTTGGGCGAAAATTTACAACAATACCCACACGGCAGACGCCGATCTCAACCGGCGATGGGACGGTCAATATCCAAGCCTGTGGATCACCGACGGCGGCGGTGGCACCTTCGTTGATATTTGGACGCCCAGTACATTCACGCAAGCCGGTCTATACATCTCGAATACTTCGACAGCAGGACGAATCTACGAACTATCGAGTGAGCATCATGTCCGTAATGAGGCCGTGCTTCGCAACGCATCCAATTGGCAAATTTATGCGCTTCAGACGGAAGAAGAACGGGGCGAAGGTGGTTTCGCACTTCCGCTCGACATTGAGGATTCAAGCAACATCACTGTTGCGAACCTGCATATGTATCGAGTGGTAAGCGCTTATCAGCCTTTCCCGTATGCGATTAAAATCACGAATTCGAAGAACGTACGATTCCGCAATGTCCATTGTTATAGCGATAGCAAAGCCTCCTTCGATAACGCAGTTTACGATCAGACACACAACTTCGAACTACGGCAGCGTGAATTCGCGTGGCTGAATATTTCCGGAGAAGCGCCTCGACTTCGCACAAAGGAATCTTCGACTGTTCTTGGTGAAGGCGCAAAAGTTGAGAAAGTTGCGGGTGGCTTTTTCAACATTTCTGGAGGAGCCGTAGATAGTTCAGGGAATCCTTACTTTGTTGATGCGAAAAAGCAAACTATCTATCGCTGGTCGACTGCAAGTCATCAGCTATCGACAGTTCGCGATAATCCGCTTGGATCCGGTTCAACTAGCTTTCGATCACTCCGGCGATCTGATGGTTATTTCGTACGCCGGGAATGGCACCGTCTACAGCTTCAAACCTGATTCCAAAAACGACGACATCACGCTGCTTAAAGCGGAACCGTCCATGCCTCGTCCAGGGATGACCGCGGTTTTGCCGGCTAACTATTGGCGAAATGAAAATGATTTCCCCGAAGCGGTGCCGGTAAAAAAGCCTTATCAGTTTGTTTCGCCAGACGGAAGCACGTTCATTCCTGCCGGTGAAGACTTCGTAAGCGACGAGCTCTATTACGGATCGAAGCTCCATGACTTGTTGCGAGCGTTCGGCATGGCGGCAGCGGTTTCGGGTCAGCCCTATTACGTCACTGACGAATCCGGAGAGAAGACTTATACGACAAGCGTCGGTCCTGATGGCACAATCTCAGATTTGAAACTTTTTGCTGAACAGGGCGGAGAAGGTTTGGCAGTCGACGAAAAAGGGAACGTCTACATCGCTGCAGGACAAGTCTTCGTCTACAACTCGTCCGGTGATTTGATCGACACGATTGAGGTCCCAGAGCGGCCGTCACAATTGCTCTTCGGCGGAAGTGACGGCAAGACACTGTTCATCATGGCGCGTAGTTCGTTATATGCAGTTCAAACCCGTTTCCGAGGGCCAAATTTTCGATGAAGATGAGAAGACCTTCAGCTTGTTGTCACGATCAGCGCCGGATTGGCTAGCTTCCCGCAGGATGGACAGGATGCTGCGGAATTATTCGCCTTGGCGGACGAAAGAATGTTTCAGGCCAAAAGAGAGGGACGAAATCGAGTGGTCGCCGGTTCCGAAGTCGTCCTCTCGTAAGACTTGAAAAACTTCGGCCATCCTAGTGCTTTACAGCGATCGCCGAGATTTCAATTTTCGCACCGCCGATCAAACCGGCAACCTGAACCGTGGCTCGCGCTGGTTTCGGATCTGGCATGAGCTTCTTGTAGACGTCATTCATCTTTGCAAGATCGTTCAGGTCCGTAATATAGACGGTGACAGATACGACGTCAGACATCTGGAAGCCAGCCTCTTCAACTACTTTTTTCACTGCGGCAATCGTGTTGGTAGTTTGTATTGTTATATCGGTATCTTTCACGTTGCCCTTCGCATCTGGTCCTTGCTGACCTGCAACGTAAAGTGTGTTGCCCGCGACGTATCCCTCGCTGAATGGCGCGCCTTTTGTAAATCCGATAGCCTTGTTTTGGGCAAAGGCAAGGCTTGAAACGCCGACGGCTATGAGCCCGGCCAATAAAAGACTCGACTTAACAATTCGCGAACACCCGTTCTTCATCGTCTAGTTCTCCTGTGTTTGTCGACAGATTCTTCTACTGAATAATACCAAGACATACCTTATCGTAATTTTTGTTTCGGGACTAAGAGCCACGCCCAAGAAAGCACGACAATCGTAATTCCCAGATTCGTTCTTCCCAGATCTGGGTCTCGCTTTAGTTCGGGATGCTTTTGAACCAGCTTCCACGTCTGCTCATCTGACTTGGCCCAATTCTCTCCGAAAATGACAGCGCTGACTTCTCCGCGAGCTTTCATTTCATGAAGACGATTCTGCACGGCGATGCGAATCTCTCCGCCAATTCCACTTGATCCGTAACCATGGATAAGCTTGATCATCGGATGTCCCTGCTGCCGTGCCATGGCGAGTTCACGTTCAAGCTGGGATAAAGCCTGATGAACCAGCGGCATGCCGTCTTTGAGATTGACGGTTTTCATAACGGCGTATATGCCTTCATCTTTTTCGCTTCCATTACACAATCACACTACTTCTACAGGATCTCGCAGCAGGTACCAGGCTTCGCGATAGATCTCCCATATTGGATGTTTACAAACTATATCGGGATAAAAGCGCAGGCACTTCTTGCCTTTCAGTGCAGCTATCGGTATCACGTACCAGACATCGCGTGGGACGATGTAGCACACAATGAAATCGATCTCATCGGGCGTGTACTCTTTGTACTTTTGTCCATAAACTTTACAATGCGGTCTGATCTGATAGGCACGGGCATTGAGAACCCCAGTACATTTCAGTTGCATGCGATAAAGCCGTTTGCCAGAGTCAAGGACGAAGTCGTAACGATTGTTCTGACTCCAGGGTTTCGCCACGTTGAAAGAAAGATTCCCTGCCTTTACCACAAAAGACGCTTCCGCTATCTCTCCGATACGCCGCGAGTTTTTACCGCGATTATGCGGCGGATCTTCTGCGACTGCGTAAAGCGATGACAGTACGATTGAATGTTGCATGATGAAGTGGACACCTTTCGTATCGCAATAAACCGCTGTCTAAAAACGCTGTTCCAAAAGACGACCCAATAAAAAAGGCGCGACCGTTTGGGCCGCGCCTTTTGTTTGATCTCTACTTCCATTGTAGCTGGTTGAGTAGGGTAATTGCGCCACACTTTCGCACTTTATATTTGTCCATTGAATGATGAGCTTCGGAGGAATTGAGGTGAAAAGGGGGCTTGACAAGGATTTTTGGAAATCCTGCCAAGGTGGCAGGAAAAGAGGGGGAATTAGGACCAAAACGGGAAAGACTCACTTGAGATTTTGAGCAGTTCCAAATATTTACGCGCTTGCTACCGACGTTCCGCATCTGTCGGCGATTTCAGAAATTGCAGGAGCTTCTGTCCAAAGACTCAATTGGGCTTGGGTTTTTTTCGGAACTAGAATTATTGGTTGAGTTCCTATTTGTTCCTTGATGACCTTGGTCCAACTATGAATTGTATCCACATCGTATTTGACTACCCCATAGTGGCTAAGCTGAATCTCCAAAAATTTCTCAACAGGAGTCTTGGTTATGTAATGCAGCACATACCGAGCAAGGCGTCTCCTTAGACCGTATCTGAGCCGAGAGGCGATAACCAAGGTCCGAATTGCGGCGAGTTCTGGGAAAGGGTTTTCTTCCAAATTTATGTCTAGCGTCCGCGTTCTCACTGCCTCGAAGAATCCAGCTGCATAGATGCTTCTGCTAGTGCTCCTCCGGTTGGACAGTTCAACAGTAACGGCCTCCACATTCAGGAATGTAGTGCGCGTGAGAGCCTCAAAATCTCCGCTGCCCACGTGTAGTTCTCTCAATGCCCACGTCTGCGAGAGTGGCCAAATGTCCACCATCCAACCCATAACATTTAGGTGAAGACCACCGAACCGCGTTCTTCTTACTAGCGTGTCATGGAACAGCAGGGCTAAATCGTCGACGGACGCTCCGTCGACGACGATATCTACATCTCTCGGTTGCGCAGATGGGCCATAGATCATTAAATCTCTTGGCGCTCCGCCAAAAAGTACGGCTGATAAATCATTCTCTTTAAGCCTATTCAGCGCGCTTATAAGAGGAGCGTTTAGACGAGATCGGCTACTTAGGAATCGAGAAACATTTTTCCTTAGTATTGTCGCATCCGGGTTTAGCTTGACTTTAACCATTCATGAGGCGCTGATGAAGCGTAATCGCAAAAGAATCGGTCATCCCAGCAATCTGATCAGTTACGAGTTGCAATCTACAGTATCGCTCTGGAAGGCCCTTCATTCCTAGTGCACCGAAGGGTATTTTAGGCTCCTCATTATAGATGCGGCGATAGTTGCTTGAGATCAGCGAGGCTGCTTTTCCAGGAAACCCCTTTTGGCCTTCGTCAGTTCCGCAAACCTTTGCCCCTTCCCAAAATACGTCCATCAAGTCATGTATGACTCGTCTGCCCATAAGTTCCAGCTTCAATGTGCTACTAGAGGGATAGATGTATACCTGCCCAACTGTCTTGCAAGCTTTAACCAACTCGGCAGCACCGCACGATGGATCCTTTATCAACTCTTTATGATAACGGCCCCTCATCAAATCGTCGTAGCACCTACAAAATTGTTTAAAAGCAGCATCTGTCATGAGGGCGATGGAATGGGTGCGAAACGCTTGAGCGACCTCCTCATTACGAACGGGTCGTTCGTTGGGGTTAAATTTGACGGTATTTTCCGCCTCTTTGATTGCTTTCTTGACGAGGGTATCTTTCTTGGAAAAAGTTAAGAGTTCATTCTTTAGGAACTTCCAATCAAGAAGTCCTTTCTTTATACCATCCTCTACATCTCCGGTTGCATAGACCATATCGTCACACGCCTCGACTAAGTAAGTTATGGGGTTTCGCAATGACTGTGTACCAGTCTCTTCTTCAACCAGCTTCACGGTTCGATTCTCCGATGCGAAAAAGCCAGGCTTCGACTTCTCGTGGTCTCCCTTCTTTACTACTTCGTTGGATCGGGCAATATACTTCCGTGCAGCCGAAAATGTTGCTGCAGTCAGGTTGAGCCCAAAATTATCGGCAACAACTTGCAGCTTTGAGATCAGTCGAAGAGTTTGTGCATTGCCTTCCCATTTTAAGAAATCATTTGCGTATTGGGAGATGAATTTTTCGTCTTTGCGGTCGTTGAATCCCGCGAATAGCCCTTCGGCCGCTCTGGAATCTTCGGTTCCAATCTTCGATTCAAACCAACTTTGGATCGCACTCTCCCCAGCATGCCCGAAAGGTGGGTTGCCAAGATCGTGAATCAACCCGCACGTAGCGGCTATCGTTTCAATGTCGTTAACTTGCTTGCTACTGATTTCTTTTGTTTCTTTTGCGATCCAATCGCCGGCTCGGCGCGCGAGGTTTCGTGCAACACTGGATACTTCTAGGGAATGGGTCAAACGTGTCCTAACTGCGTCGTGCTCCTCTAGGGGAAAGACTTGTGTTTTGTCCTGAAGTCTTCTCACCGGCGTGCTAAACACAGCTCTACCATAATCCCTTTCAAAAGGCGTCCGGCTGTCTTCCTCTGATTGTTTTCCGCCCATAATCTCCCTGATTCTTTTTGGGTTCAAAAGCTTTTTCCACTTCATGGTAAGTGCCTCTTATCTGTGCTCGGGATGATCGCGATTCACTTGCATCTTGCAAATCTGAATGAGCGACACAACTATAAAGTTGGGAATTTACTACAGGGGCCTATGTTTCTGGGGAAGGGGAAACATACTCCGGTGCTTAGGCCGAGTCAAGGTGGATGAATTAAGTAGTCATCAGTGGCTTATCTAGTGTCACAATATTGCTCTGCCAGAACATCGTCCTGCGGAGCGTAGATGGGGCGCTGCCCCGTTGATCGCAGCGCTGAAGCGCTGCGCCACCCGACGATCCTAGAGTAGGTTTGTGTTCTCAACACGCGCGAGATCCCTCGACTCGCTGGTAAAAGCGCGAGTCTTCGGGATGACAAAGAGGTAAGAGGTAATGTAGGGATCCTTCGACTCGTTGCTTCTTCGCAAGCGAAGAAGCACTCTCGCTCAGGATGACAATGTTTTATTCAGGGGACAATCGAGGGTGACAACGGGCGTCGATGGGGAAAGCTGCCGAGCTTGGCTCGGCTGGACAGCCGGGGGCGGCTGTCCCTACGTGATTTTGTTTTGGGCACTCGACTGCTGCGGGGGCTAAAGCCCAGCTTTTGCTACGCTGAGCGACACGGCTTAAGCTGTGCCCTTCCACGAGCGGTATTGCTAAATTGATCGCAGCGCTGAAGCGCTGCGCCACCCGACGATCCTAGAGTAGGTTTGTGTTCTCAACACGCGCGAGATCCCTCGACTCGCTGGTAAAAGCGCGAGTCTTCGGGATGACAAAGAGGTAAGAGGTAAGGTAGGGATCCTTCGACTCGTTGCTTCTTCGCAAGCGAAGAAGCACTCTCGCTCAGGATGACAATGTTTTATTCAGGGGACAATCGAGGGTGACAACGGGCGTCGGTGGGGAAAGCTGCCGAGCTTGGCTCGGCTGGACAGCCCCTTCGGCTTACGCTCAGGGCAGGCTAAGGCGGCTGTCCCTACGTGATTTTGGTTTGGAAGATATAGATTCCATCGGACGAATAAGACTCATTTCTCGTAAAGGACGGGAACGAAAAGGGCACCCTTCAGGGCTGAAGCCCAGTCCTTAAGTTGTACTGAGCGGCACGACTGAAGCCGTGCCCTTCCACGAGCGGCTAGGATTCAAAACCCCAAACGTGGGTCATTCGCAATTCCAGGTCAATAAGTGAAATGGCGATGTTACGTCAATGTGACGGCCGTGCTGTTCTTCCTTCAGGTAGTTTTCAGGTTCAATCGTTACAATTGCCCAGCATATCTATTGGAGGTATCGAATGCACTCTCGGAATCTATCTGCTACCTTTCTGATCGCAGTGGTCTCGCTCACGTTGAGCGCCCGCGTTGCCGCGCAGGGCACCTGGGCGGTCGAAAACACCTTTCACATCGGCGGTGAGGGCGGCATGGACTATGTCACCCTGGATGCCAACAATCACCGGCTCTACGTCCCCAGAAGCACCCACACGATGGTCATCGATGCCGATTCCGGCAAGACTCTCGCCGACATTCCCGGCCAGAAGCATAACCATGGAGTTGCCCTGGTTCCCGAGGTCGGACGAGGATTCATCAGCGACGGCGCCGGAGCGGTCGTGATTTTCGATCTCAAGACAAATGCTGTGCTGGGAACGATCAAAGCGCGGCCCGATTCCGACGGCATCATTTTCGATAAAGCAACCGGGCTGGTACTGGTGGTTTCCGGGGATGATGGAGTACTGATGACGCTCAAGCCCGACGTCGATCCGAAGACAGGATCCATCGATGCTCCTATTGACTTGGGCGGCAAACCCGAGTTTCTTGCCTCCGACGGCGCCGGTAAGGTTTACATCAATCTGGAGGACAAGGACCAAGTGGCAGTGGTCGACATCAAAGCAAGGAAAGTTTTGGCTCACTGGCCGGTCGCGCCTGGGGGCTCACCCGTGGGGCTATCGATCGACACCGCGAAGGGACGGCTTTTCATTGGATGTCGAAAGCCGCAGAAGCTGATTGTGATGAGCACTGACGACGGCAAGGTGCTCGCCGATCTGCCGATCGGGGCAGGCGTGGATGCCACGAAGTTCGATGGTCAGCAGGCGTTCGCGAGCTGCCGGGACGGCAAGCTTAACGTTGCGGGCGAGAGTGCGTCCGGCAAGTTCGAGATCGTGCAAACCGTGACTACTCCAGTGGCGCCAAAACAATGGACGTTGACCCGGAGAGGCACAAGGTGTATTTGCCCACAAGCGAGTTTGAGGAAAAACCGGGAGCGAATGGTCGTCCGGTGGCCAAGCCTGGGACGTTTATGATCGTCGTCGTCGGGCGGCACTGAGACAGGAAGGCAGTTCTTAGGTATTACTAAATTGATCGCAGCGCTGAAGCGCTGCGCCACCCGACGATCCTAGAGTAGGTTTGTGTTCTCAACGCGCGCGAGATCACGCGACTTGCCGGAGAAAGCGGCTCACCGTTGCTCAAACTCCCAGCTCATGCGACGATGGCGGCAATGACATCGCGATTGATCCGAGCGGCCAGTTCTTGATCCTTCCGCAATACTGCGTAGGCACGGAGGTTTTTCGCATCGACGCCGCCAATGGTTCCATCGCGCAAGTCGCTGGTTCTCCGTTTCCCATACCGATTCATCAGGGTCCGGAGGTGGCCGAGTCTGTTGCTGTCGATCCGCTTGATCGATGGGTTTTTATCGACGCGCAGAATTGCGATAGTGGCTGTAGCAATATTACTGAAACGTACGCGCTGAATAAGCAGACCGGAGCATTATCGTTTCTTGAATATGGAAATGGCGGCTGCGGAAACTACAACCGAATCGATCCATCCGGAAAATTCTTGTATTCGATCGGACCGGAACTTGACTGTGGATTTGGCGACCCAACCACCATTCTCGGTCTGGCAATTAACCAATCCAATGGATCGCTTACGGATGTTCCGGGATCTCCGTTTCCTTTTACTACGAATTCGGCGAACCCAGGACAGGTGGGTCTTGTGATCACTCCTTAACGTCAACCGTACGCCCAATGTTTCCCACCCTCTCGCGATGTCCGCGAAGGGTGGGAGCTTGGGTTCACACCGCGAACACTTTTTCCGGTTGTTTTGACTTTGGAACTGCCGCCGTCTCTGTTCATTCGCGGACACTTCTTAGCGAAACCGGACAATACAGTTCTGGTTCCTCGCATTGGGGAAATCCCGCAAGTCTCTTCGTTCTCATAAAATCACAGTCACCACAATTTGGTTGTCCGAATTGCGCTTCTTTATTATGTAGCCACATTATTATGTAGCCGCATCGCGCCAGAGGCCGACTATGAACACCCTGCTGCAGGACGTGCGATACGCTCTTCGCGTGTTGCGCAAGTCTCCGGGATTCACCATCGCCGCCGTATTGACGTTGGCTTTAGCAATCGGTGCGAACGCGGTGGTTTTTAGCGTGATGAACGGGCTGATCTTGCGTCCGCTGAATGTGCCGCAGGCGCAGAGCCTCTATACCATCGAGCGCGCCAGCGATAAGGACCCGAGTCAGTCGTATCCCGACTATCTAGATCTGCGCGATCGCAACCAGAGCTTTGATGGGCTGGCAGCTTATACGATCCCAGAGGTGGCGCTGGACACGGGCGAAGGTCCGGCGCGCGTCTGGGGTGTGGAGGCGAGCGGGAACTACTTCGATGTACTTGGCATCCAGCCGTATCTTGGCCGTTTCTTTCACTCCTCGGATGAGCATGGCCCGAACAGCGCTCCTTATATGGTGCTCAATTACGCCTATTGGCATAGCCATTTTCACGATGACCGCGGCGTGGTGGGCCGTATTGTTCAGGTCAACAAACATCCTTTTACTATCGTCGGAGTTGCGCCGGCTAACTTTCGCGGGACTCTCGTATTCGTCTCTCCCAATTTCTTTGTGCCGCTGGTTAACTGCGCGCAAGTGGACGGGGGGAATGACCTGAATGATCGGGGAAGCCGTTGGCTTCTGAACGTCATGGGACACCTGAAGGTGGGAGTGACTCCGGCACAGGCCACTGCCGATCTGGACTCGATTGGCTCCTATTTGCAGAAGACTTATCCCAAAGACGACAGCAAGATGAGTTTTTTATTGGCGCGTCCGAATCTTTTGGGTGATCAGTTCGCGCCTTCGCTGCAGGCGTTCCTTGCAGGATTGATGCTGCTGGCAGGATTGATTCTGTTGGCCGCGTGCGCCAATCTGGGCAGCTTGTTTGCCGCGCGTGCCGCTGACCGTTCCCGTGAGGTTGCTCTTCGACTTGCGCTGGGATCGGGACGCAAACGTATTCTGCGCGGTTTGTTTACCGAAGCCGTGTTGATTTCGCTCCTGGGAGGCGCCATCGGATTGTGGGCGAGCGTGGCATTATTACGCTGGCTGAGCATGTGGCAGCCATTTGGGAATTTTCCCGTGCATACGCCTGTGAACCCGGATGCAACCGTTTATGCAGCAGCTTTGCTACTGACTTTCGTCAGCGGATTGCTGTTTGGATCGGTGCCCGTAGGTCAGGTACTCCGCACGAATCCGTACGAGGTCGTCAAGTCGGGATCGTCCGGCAGAGTTGGACGACGGATTACTGCTCGAGACGTTTTGCTCGCGGTGCAAATTGCGATCTGTGCAGTACTGGTTACTTCGTCGATGGTTGCGGTGCGCGGGCTGGCACGCGCGTTGCACAGCAATTTCGGTTTTGAACCGCAAAACTCGCTGCTGGTAAGCGCTGATCTGCATATGGCAGGTTATAGCGGCGATCGAGTGCCCCCGATGCAAAAGCGAATGATCGATGCGATCACGGCGATTCCTGGCGTAGAGTCGGTTGGATTAACTGATGCGTTACTTTTAAATGACGCGAACACCGCGAATGTTTTTACCGATGGAACGACAGATTTGCGGTCATCGAATGCAGCCGCTAACGTTTTCACGTACCACATATCTCCTGAATATCTTCATGCCGAGGGCACGACGTTGCTTTCCGGCCGGACTTTCACTTTGCATGACGACAAGGATTCGCCACGCGTTGCGGTGGTGAATCGGGAGTTTGCGCGCAAGGTCTTTGGGTCCGTAACAAACGCAATTGGCAGTAACTACAAGATGGCGGATGGAACGCGCATACAGGTGGTGGGTGTAACAGAAGATGGTAAGTATGCGACCCTCACCGAAGGTCCGCAGTCGGCGGTGTTTCTCCCCATCCTACAATGGCCCTCCAACTCGACATGGCTGGTGGTGCGTTCGCTTGGCTATCCGCAGCAGTTGGGGGCAGCCGTGCGGAGCACACTGCGGCAACTGGACGCAGCCATGCCTGTTGAAGTTGAAACGCGGCTCGATGAAATAGGCGCAGCTCTGTTTCCTTCCCGTATGGCGACGGTGTCGTTAGGCGTAATGGGACTGATGGGTGCGATGCTGTCGATCACGGGCATCTTTGGGATGGCGGCATATTCGGTCAGCAAGCGGCTGCGGGAGTTGGGAATTCGTGTCGCCCTGGGAGCGCAGCGTAAGGAAGTGTTACAGGCGGCGTTGGGACGGGCTTTTAAGTTGCTGGCTTTTGGTTCAGCGGCAGGACTGCTGCTCGGAATTCTGGCAAGTCGGGTGCTAGCTTTCATCGTGTATCAGGCAACTCCCCGCGATCCGATGGTATTGGTTGGTGTTGTTTTAGCGATGTTGTTGCTGGGGCTACTCGCCACATGGATTCCAGCGCGACGAGCGCTGTCGGTTGATCCGATGATATTGCTGCGCGAGGAGTAAAGCAGGGGTATCGAAGACGCGAGCCGCTCGGAATGACAAATATGTAGGCGTTTGCTGGACAGCGTGGCTGTTAGATGTTTCGTAGGCTGGATTCGCGGACAGGAGTGTCCGTGCTACACGATCAAAGGCAGGTACCAATGGTCTCGCGGGCGAGGGCGCCCGCGCCACACGATCAACAGCAGATTTCCCCCAGGTTCTCGCAACAGAAAACGGATAGTGACAAGGTTTGATTTTCCCGCTTGTTGAATTAGTTTGCATTCCTGTCTGTAATGATCCGATAAATGCAGTATCCCAAGCCAAGCACCATCATGCCGAGTAAGACGACGGGATACCGCAGAAAGAAAAGGCACACCAGACCCATTGCGACGACAGTCAACCGCAACGAAAATATCGAGTCCCAGATGTCGTGCTTCATCGTGTGGAAACTATATGTCACAGTCACCCAATTTCAAACCTTGTCACTACCAGAAGCCGTCTTTCATTGACGAGCGAACGCCCGCTCCGTAAGATGAATCGAACTAAAACCAAGCATCTCCCGAATGATCGACCAAGTCATCTCACACTACCGCATCGTCGAGAAGTTGGGCGGCGGTGGCATGGGTGTGGTTTACAAAGCCGAAGACACTTCGCTCGGCCGTTTCGTGGCGCTCAAATTCCTTCCTGAGGATGTCGCTCAAGATCCGCAGGCGTTGGAACGCTTCCGCCGCGAAGCTCGGGCCGCTTCCGCACTGAATCATCCCAATATCTGCACGATCTATGAAATCAGTGAGCATGAAGGCAAGCGCTTCATCGCCATGGAATTTCTGGATGGGATGACGCTGAAGCACCGCATATCCGGCCGTCCACTTGAGATTGAAACCGTCTTATCTTTAGCAATCGAAATTGCCGATGCGCTTGATGCAGCTCACAGCGAAGGCATTATTCATCGCGACATCAAGCCGGCCAATATCTTTGTGACCAAGAGAGGACACGCCAAGGTTCTCGATTTTGGGCTTGCGAAATTAACACCAGCGACGGAAAAGAAAGGTGCGGCCGAACTCGAAGCTACTGCGGCGGTCAGTGTTGAATTTCTCACCAGCCCGGGCACAGCGATTGGCACTGTGGCGTACATGTCGCCAGAGCAGGCGAAGGGCAAAGAACTCGATGTGCGCACCGACTTGTTTTCCTTCGGCGCGGTGTTATACGAGATGGTGACTGGCGCGGTGCCTTTCCGGGGCGATACGTCGGCCGTTATTTTCGACGCCATTCTCAATCGTCCGCCAGTACAGCCGCTTCGCCTCAATCCCGACGTCCCAGCCAGGCTGGAAGAAATTATCAACAAAGCTCTTGAGAAAGACCGTGACCTGCGCTACCAGCACTCGTCGGAAATTCGCAGCGACTTAAAGCGACTTCAACGGGATAGTGGTTCCGGTCAGCGAAGCGCCGCGCTACCCGAGGGAACGGAAGAGAGCGCGGTAAAAAGCATGGGACAACAGAGCGCGTCGTCCGGCGTGATGGCAGCGAGCGGAAGTGGTCAGGCTCATTCCTCGTCTCATTCTTCGGCGCCCCAAGTCGCGAGTAGCGGCTCCAGCGTGAGCGCGGTGGCGCGGGAACATAAGTTTGGTCTAGGGGCAATTGCCGCAGTAGCTCTGATTTTGCTAGCCGCAGGTGGCTTTGGCATTTACTCGCTACTCAATCGCCGCGGACCGACGCCGTTTCAGGATTTCACCATTACGCAGATCACGAACACGGGCAAGGCACAAAAGGCGGCAATCTCGCCGGATGGTAAATATGTTTTGAATGTGCAGAACGACGACGGTATGCAGAGTCTGTGGCTGCGCAACGTTCCGACCGACAGCAATACTCAGATTGTGCCTCCAGCGGCGGCCGTCTACAACTCCCTCACGTTCTCGCCAGACGGGAATTACGTTTTCTTCCGAAAAGCCAATATCAGTAGCCAGAGTGCGTGGGATCTCTACCGGAGTCCGGTGCTTGGGGGCACGCCGCAAATCATTGTCCGGGACATCGACACCGGCATCACATTCTCACCTGATGCCCATCGCATGGCTTACGCTCGTGCCAATGATCCTGAGTTGGGGAAGGTTCGGCTGCTTACGGCCAATCTGGACGGCAGCGATGAGACTGTGTTGTACATCGCAGCTAACACGGCGGACAATTTCCCGCGCTTTCTGGCCTGGTCGCCGGATGGGAAGCGAATCGTCTACAGCGTCTTTACTCTGGGCGATGCTCTTGGCACCCTCAAACAGTTCGATGTTGCCGGTAAACAAGTTCAGACTCTTGCGTCTTTCAAAAATGAACTGGTGTTCGATGTCCGGTGGCTGCCAAGCGGTCAATGGCTTTTTGCCAAGTATCAGGAAAAGGGGCCGAGTTTTCTGCGCCCGCAAATCGGCCTGCTTTCTGGCACTGGGGGAACCATCCAGCCGATTACCCGAGATACGAACAGCTATGAGACGCTGACTGTATCCGCGGACGGCAAGACAGCTGCCACAGTCCAGGTACGGCTCACACGCAGCCTGAGTCTGCTTCCCGGCACGGGTTCCCAGGGGAATGCTCCGTCCCAACCTTCGTTGGCAGCGGCCCAAGAGGTACACTCCGTCGACTGGACAGCTGACGGTAAGTTGCTTGTCGCCGATGAACAAGGTGTGCGCCGAATGAACATCAATGGCAGCGAGGAAACGGCCATCCTCAGTGACCCGAACTCCTGGATAGCAGATATGAGGCGCTGCGGAGATCGGTATCTGGTTCTCTCCTGGGCTTTCCATGGAGGTACGAATCAGGTTCATATCTGGCGAGCCAACGCCGATGGGTCCAATCCGAAGCAACTCACCAACGGGCTTTTTGATCGTTATCCGGTGTGCTCTCCTGACGGAAAATGGGTCTACTATTACGACCCGGCGGGCGCACACAGTTCTATGAGAGTGCCTCTGGAAGGCGGTCAACCAGAGCCGGTGCCATCGAGTGATGTTCACGGCATGTACGGAATTGGGGGCGATGCTGTTTCGCCCGACGGAAAGCAGTTGGTTTTCGCTGGGGATATGAACATGCCGGATGACCCACAGTCAGCCGTGAGCAAATTGGCAGTTGTGGGACTGGTGTCAAATTCGAAATCTCCCCTCTTGCTTCAGCCCGATCCACGAATAATAACGGGTGGCGATAATTTCTTCGCGAACGCCATGACCTTCGCTCCCGATGGAAAATCCGTGGCTTACGTTATTCGTAACAAAGGAGTGGATAATATTTTCGTGCAGCCTCTCGATGGCTCATCCGGACACCAGATCACGAACTTCGCCTCCGATCACATTGCCGAATTTCGATGGTCGCCGGATGGGAAAACCCTTGCCGTAGCCCAGACTCACAATACTTCCGATGTAGTTCTTCTGCAGGGAAAAGTAGTCGGGGGACGATTGCGCGGCCGAGATACGGCGCTGACGAGGCCATCCCAGCCGACCTTGTTTATTCACGGACACCCTCCGGGGGAACCGGACACACAATTCGGCTCCAGATGGTCTGGGCAAACGGAGTATAGGTATTTCAGCTAGAATCGGCGCGTGAGCGAGGTGGCCTTATGAGAAGAATTCTCCTCACCGTACTGCTTCTGGTCACGGTGATCCCGACGGGAAGCTTTGCACAATCTCACTCCGAATCGAATACTGCGAAGTACTTCTTTTTACTATTGAAGCGTCCTTCCAATGCTCCGCAACTAAGCAAAGAGGCGGCTGACAAACTTCAGGACGAGCACATGGCCAATATCCGTAAGCTGGCCGCCGAACACAAGCTTGTGATCGCCGGGCCGTTTACGGACGACACCTCGCTGCGTGGCATTTTCGTTTTGCAAGCGGAATCATTGGCGAAAGCACAAGAGATTGCCGGTAGCGATCCCGCCATCAAGGCGGGCCGCCTCGTCGCAGAGGTGCACGGGCCGTGGCTCATCGACCCAAATGCTATTCACGCTCCAGCCGAGCCTTCTGGGATGGAGCAATATACGTTGGTGTTGATGAAGCGTGGCGAACGATGGGATTCCAGCGCACCGGGGCTTGCGGAGATGAAACAACACACAGCATTCCTCAAGCAGATGACAGAGCAGGGGAATGCAGCGATTGCAGGGATGTTCCCATTGAGCGACGAGGGAGAGCTACGAGGAGTCGCCATCTTCCGCATCGGGACAGAGCAGACTGCCAAGTTGACGCAAGACGATCCGGCCATCAAAGGCGGTCTGCTTAAGACCGAAATTCATCCATGGATTACAGGCAAAGGAGTTCTAGCGGCGGGACAACCGATGCAATAAGACTTCACACTTGCGGTGGTTGCCTTAACTGCTTGCGACCCGCATTACGATGAAGGCGATGGAACTTCAAAATAGCGCTGGATTTCCAATTGGAAAGAACATGAGCGAAGATGCCACAAAGGTGGTGAGCCCGCGCCCAACGCACCCCAGTCCCAAGACTGATAAACGCACGAGAGTCTGCTGAATTTAGCGGTGAATGGAATTCCGAAATACGGCTGATCATGGACTTGGATCATTCAAATCCGACTCTAAATTTCACGGGGCTGTTATGAATTAGAAGATGGTCGTCAGGCGAAGAGCGTAGCTGCGCGGGGGAGCGATGGCGTTGCCGGAGAAAAGACCTCCGAAGTCGATTACATTCAGACGATTATTGAGATTCTCTCCATCGATCTGAAATCGGGTATCAAGCCGTTTGCTTTTGTATAAATCGACTCCAAGAGACACATTGACTGCAAACGCTGGCTTTATCCGTCCACGATCGAAATTGATGCGACTCACCACTTGTGGACCATATTGTGCGAGAGCTTGCTGGACAGTGCCGCCGAAATCAAAAGGGAGCCCGCTCCCGTAGTCTGCGCCAGCGGCAACCCACAAACGAGGAAGTAGTTGATAGCGAAAGCGTGTCCGTACCGTGTTGCGCTGGTCTTGCGAATCAGGGAAATGTCCTGTCAACTGTGTGGTCGCGTTCGTTGCGTTGTCACCCAGGAATAGACCGCCGGTGACGGGAAACCACGCATTGCCCACCGTGTAAGAATAGCTCAGAAAGCCAGAGAGGTTTCCCCAATGCGGCAGTTCAATTTTTCCTTCAGTTCCGTAAATGATGGCCTTGCGGAACGCGATAGGAAAACTTACGGCTGTGCTCAGCAATTGATCGTCGTCGGCGAAATTGTTTACGGCGCGGCGGAAAACATTTACGTCTAATCTAAATTGATCAAAGAAGTTTTTGGTCATCCCGGCTTCGTAATAATCGCCGTGGGAGGGCTCGACTGGCAATCTCAGAACACTGGGATTAAGCGAAGTCACCGAGGACGAACTAGCAATAAGTATATTTTCAAAAGATGGCGTCTGAAACACTCGATCGTAAGACGCATGTAACACCATGCCAGCGGAAGGAAAGTAGCGGGATATGGATAGCCGCGGGCTTACGGCATTTTGGTTTACTAGCAACTGATAGTGATCCCAACGAAGGCCCGCGCTGACAGTCCATTTTCCCAACCGGATCATGTCCTCGACGAAAGCCGATTGCTCCAGATCTGGCCGGTTCGCCCGAAAGCTGAATGTCGCGGGAGTGCGGTTCTCAAAGCGGGTAAAGTCCGTAATGATGTCGCTGAAATTCTCGTGCAGAAATGTAGCGTCGGATTCAACTCCAACCTTCCACTCCTGAATATCACGATGAATCGAGACTGTGCTCTTGAAGTATCCCTCACGAAAATAGTTGTGTTCGAAAGCGATAATCGGTGTGGAGAGCGCGTTGGAATATAGATTGTCCGAGTTGTCCCGCACCATTCCGCGAAAATTTCCTACAACATTGGACGAAAAGACATGCTGGTAGGAGAGGCTACCCATGGTCTCAAAATTGTCGGCATTCTGCCGCTGACCTGCTGCTTCTTGCAGTTGCTCGTTGGGCAGTTCGAAGCGCGAGAGTTCGTGGCGAACACTCATGCCCAATCGGTCTGACGGCGTTAAATCACGCTCGTAATTAACAGAGAAGTCGCCGGTGGTGCCTCGGTTCGTAAAATTTTCAGGAACAACGGGACTGAGATAACGGCCTGTTCTATCTCCATCGACGCTGGCGCCCAACACATTTTTTCCCCAGATATCCTGGATCTGTGCGAAGCCGCCGGCTGTTTCAAAGCTGCCGCCCGAGGCGATTACCTGTCCGTGTAAACCCGCCTGGCTTTCCCGCTTGGTGTTTACTTCGATAACGCCGCCCATTTTTCTGCCGTATTCGGCGGGAATTCCCGCCGTATAGATGCTCATGGAATCAATATCATCGGCTTCGATTTCAGGGCCGAAACTCGGAGAGCGATTGTCTGTGAGCGGGATTCCGTCGATGACAAATTGCGTCTGGTACTCAGATCCACGAGGATGCAGGACTGCGTTTCCTTCGTAGAGCCATCCCGGCTGTGAGTTGACCAGATCCTGCACGGACCGTCCCGGCAACGACGACGGTCGATTCTCGATAAGTTCTGAGCCGATCTCGGAAACTGATCCGGAACGATGAGGATCAATCATCGTAGCCGCATCAGTAACCGTGACGACTGTGTTGGCGGAAGCTAGTTCAAGTCTGATTACGTACTCGACGGGAATGGCTGATCGAATTTCTATTGATTTTGAGGCTGGCGCAAAGTCCGGCTGGTCTATGTGAACTCTATAGACTCCGTAAGGAAGACGCTGTACAACCAGATTGCCGGTATCGTCTGTAACGAAGGCGTTTTCATATTGGTTCGCTTCACTCACAATCTTGACTGTGCTCCTGACACCGAGCCTGGACGGATCAGTCACCTTCAAGCGCAATTCGCCGTTGGTACTCTGACTGAGAGCCGGCAGAACGGAAAGCAAAAGCAGGATCAGGTATCTCTTCATTTTTAAGTTGGGTTTAACACTCTTTACCGCAAACGCCACCAAGGCCGAAACATTAAATGTTGAGTATCACCTAATTGAAGATAAATGAGCTGAGCGCGGGGTGGTAAATCGAATGTAACTAACAAGCGGAGTTAAACTAGTGGAGTGTCTGTTGACTTGGTTTAACGGAATCTGCGGATCAAGAAGTTGTATCGGTCTGAGCGATATAGACCCAGTACATAAACCGTGGCTTGTCCTTTTGTCGAATAAATGACTTGCCGCATCCTGAGCAGGGGATGACTGCGAGGGACTTGCAGGAGATGCGCGGTCGCCGAATCGGCTGCGGTCGCATCTACTTCCTCATCGGCGTAGGCGAGCTGGATTCCGTAGTTGTGCTCCAAGATGGAGAACAGCGATCCACGTGCAAGCGTGGTACGGGTAAGATCCGGGAACTGCTCCGCTGAGAAATAACAAGTTTCCAGAGCAAATGGCTCGTCTGCTCCCAACCGGAGCCGCCCGACCTCATTAAGACGAGTGCCGTCCGCCAATGCCAGGCGTGCGGCCACCTCTCGCTCATTACTGACCACATTGAACGACAGAACCTTTGAACTGGCAGCCAGATTTCGTCCGGTCATCAGCTCATTGAAGCCCATCAACTTGTTGAAGTGAATCTTGGGCGGGGCTATGAATGTTCCGGCGCCTCGTCGCCGCTGTACGACTCCATCCTGTTCCAGCGCCGTCAACGCATGGCGGGCTGTCATGAGACTTACTCCGTGAATCTTCGCCAATTCTCGTTCCGACTCGACTGTATCGCCGGGCTTCAATCGTCCGCTCTCCACGCGTTTCAAAATCGTGGCTTGAATTTTTTTATAGGCGGGCGTCCCATTTTGACGTTCGTTTGACATGTGTGCTCCGCGAATCACTCAGTCAAGCTAATACCCAAGAAGCCTCGGCTTAAGATAAAGAAGAAGCCGCGCTCTGGTTTCTCTTCATTTACTACTACCTAGTTATTTACTACTACCTAATTCGGTCAGAATCATACCGTCTACGGTATAAAGTGCAGCGGCTACACATTCAGGTAAGTGGCGAGGTTTTGTCGCCCTCGCAGTATGGCTGCTTAATGTTGGTCGTAACATGTTAGACGATGAGTCCTTCTCTTCGTTATCGTGTCGTTATCGCGAACTCTCGGCTATGGATTTCCTGGCTGTCGATCCAGTGCTGGAAGCGCGCAGATGGGTTTGTTTAGGTCCATTTGCTACTCCCCTCGGTAATGGTGATGTAACGATCAATCGGAAGATCAGTAAAGCGCTGGGTTGCGCCGCCCGGCAATGGCCACTTCACTTCGATCCAATCAAGCTTTGTGCGTTTTCCGATACCGAGGACCATACGCGGATCATGCGAGGACAAGTAACTGCCTCCTCCAACCTTCATCCTGCTCCCTTTTAGATCGCCTGCCTGAAAGCTGATTCGGGCGCCGACCGCGTCGCGATTCGACTTTGTTCCGACCAGAGTGATTCCCAACCAATGATTCTGGGTTGCAGCGGTGTTTTGCAGCAGAACCGGAGCAGAATCATTGACGGAGACTAGAACATCCACTGCGCCGTCGTTATTAAAATCACCAATAGCCATTCCGCGTGCGGACAAATACTTGGAGAACACAGGGCCGCTTTGGCTGCTTACATTCTGAAACGTCTTGCCGTTGTTGTGAAATAGCAACAGCTGTTCGCGGTACTTCACCTCGCGATGCAACGATTCGATAAGATCATCGGGGTTTCCGTTAGCGAGAAATAAGTCCAGGTAACCGTCATTGTCGTAGTCGAAGAACTTCAAGCCCCAGCCGCTCATCAGGCGGGTGGCGGCTGCAATGCCTTGGGGACTTGCCTGGTCATCGAAAGTTTCGTCGTGATTATTTTGATATAGGGAATACATTTCGCGATCGATGTTGGCGACGAAGAGATCCATCCAACCGTCTTGATTGAAATCGGCGGAATCGACGCCCATGCCGGATCGTGGCCGCCCCTCGGAACTGTAGCCGACTCCAGCCGGCTCACCAATTTCCTCGAATTTACCGGAGCTTCTATTCATGAAAAGGAAATTCCGGGTCGTGTCATTCGCTACAAAAAGATCCATACGGCCGTCGTTGTTCAAGTCCGTCGCGACGGCTCCCCATGCTTTGCCGGGATATTTGCCGATGCCCGATTGCTGGCTAACGTCGGTGAAGGTACCGTCGCCGTTATTGTGAAACAGCCAGCTTGGCATGGCTCGATATAGATGAGGAATGCAGTAGCCATGTTTGGCATCTTCCCCAGTGCTTGTGCGGCAGTCTTTATTCAATGCTTTTGAAAACTCAACGAATTGACAGACAAACAGATCGAGACGTCCATCATTGTCGTAGTCGAACCACACCGCGCTTGAGGACCATCCCGGCGCGGCTACTCCAGCCTTGTCGGTGACATCCGTGAAGGTACCGTTTCCGTTGTTGTGGTAGAGAATACTGCGTCCGTATTGCGTTACGTATAGGTCGGGATAGCCGTCGCCGTCGTAATCTCCAACCGCCACGCCTTGTCCGTAACCTCCACCGGTTACGCCTGCCTTCTCCGTAACATCGGTGAACGTACCGTCTCGATTATTTTTATAGAGGGCATTACGAAGCGCTGGAGTAGGGTCGAAGAAGTCGCACTTGCCGCTGTTGACGAGGTAAATGTCCATCCATCCATCGTTGTCGTAATCGAGAAACGCGCATCCGGCTCCAGTCGTTTCGGGCAGATATTTTAGTTCGGATTTTCCCGCGGTGTGTACCCAGTTGATACCACTCACAGAAGGGAGAACTTCTTCGAAAGGATAAGGATAAGAAGGTTGCGGCAGGGCATACGCAAGATGGGGCAGGCTGGAGAGGATGAGACCTCCGCCCATGCCTCTCAGGAACTTTCTGCGCGAGAGATGGTTGCTGTGGAATTGCATCTTGCGTAGGTTCTTCACAAGGAGTTAGTGGGGCAGAGAAATTGCGATCTCACTTTTTATTTCCCCGTTCAGGCGTTTAATTAGGACTCTGTTGAGATTCGGCTCCCGATGTTCCTTGAGCTCCGCCCTGTGTTAGTTGACGATGAATTGCAAATTCCTTTTCGCTCTCCGGCTTGCGTCCAGTCCGACTATAAGCCATGGCGAGGTTGTAGTGGGCGTCGGGATTCCGTGGCTCAAGCTTTACAGCCGTTTCCAGGGGAGAGATCGCATCAGAGAAACGTTTCTGCTGGATCAGCGATGCACCCAAACCCAGGTAGGCATCGCTGAAATTCACGTCGAGTTTGGCTGCGCGCGCAAAATGCGTGACCGCGTCATCCCATTGATGATTCTGACGAGCTAGTTCTCCGAGGACATATTCCGCGCCGGCATTGCCGGGATCAATGGCAAGCTCTTGCTGCATTTCTTTTTTCGCATCTTCGGCTGCGGTTGGCCCCGGATCAGGCTTCGAGAGAAGTAAGCGTCCCAACCGGAAATGAATTCCTGGCTGTTGTGGGTGCGTTTTCAGGATCGCGCGATACTCTGCGGAAGCTTCGTTCCACTTGCCCTGCATTTCAAAAGATTCGGCGAGGAGTTGATGGGCGGAAGGAGAGTCGGGTGCCGTTGTTGCGAGTTGCTGAGCGGCGCGGCTCGAAATGTCGGAGTAAGTGTGCACGATGATGTAGAGAACTTCCGGATCCTGCGGGAATTCGCGACTGAGGGAACGGAGAGTATCGATGGCCACATCACGCTGGTCGAGCGCCATGGCACATTGGACCGCGGCAAAGCCACCCTCGCGCTGCGCCTGTTTGTCCGTCACGTGAGGCCCAGTCTTTTTCAGCAAGGGAAGTGCTTGTTCACAATGTCCAGTTCTGGCGAGGGTAATCGCGCGATGCTCGGCCGCCAACGGGCTTTCCGCCGGAGTTGATGGAGCTGTAGTTTGGGCCGAGGAATAAACGAGAAACGCAGAAAACACTGGAACAAGAGCCGTGGAAAAAAATCTGGACATAAGAGAAAAGGGCAGGCGATAAACGCGCCTGCCCTATCATATCGCCGCTAGAAGTATAACTTCAGAGCGAATTGAATAAAGCGCGGATCCTGCGAGGTCGTAATCAAACCCATTCCGGAGCCCACGTTCGTATTGGGAGCGTTCAGGTTCACATGATTAAAAGCATTGAGCCAATCACTGCGAAACTGAAGCTTCATCCTCTCAGTCAGCGGAAAATCTTTCTGTAAGCTCAGGTCCACATCCGCGTAGCCTGGGCCCCGAACGGGACCTTGTGCTGGGCAAGTTCCAAAGTTGTTGGCAGGATTCGAATAGGGACTCGGGTCGAACCATTGATAGCCTTGGAAAGCCCCTTTTGAAATGGATGGCTGCCGTCCGAAGACGTGAGATGGGCCATTACAGTCGGGACGTAACCCACGAGAACCTGTCGCGTCGTTCACGCCAGAGTATAGAGCCAGAGGAAATCCGGTATGAACTTGAACGATGGGATCAATCGACCATCCTCCCGCTATCGCATTCACGAATCCATTCGAGGATGCTCCATATTTTCGGCCATGCCCGAAAGGAAGGTTATAAACTGCGTAAGAAGAGAGTACGTGACTCGCATCGAAATAGCAGGGCGCGTAATCTGCACGAGGATTATACAAATTCTGGAAATAAGGGCTTGCCGGAGTACCTTGCGTCAACCCCCATGTTCCGTAGTAGCCGCTGTTGTCGGTCATACACTTGGAGAAAGTGTAGGCCACCTGATACTCCAATCCATTACTTATGCGCTTCTGGAAAACCGCCTGAAGGGCGTTATATTTCTGATTACCGATAGAGGCGGTTCCCGAAATTTGAGAGATGTCATGTTGAAGCGCAGGATTGCCCGAAAGAAAGGCGCTGGGAGCGGTACACGGAGGTTTACTGCAAGCGCTATTCGGAAGCAACTGTTTTTGTAGGTAAGGCATAGGAACCATCAAATGCGTTCCGTGCTGTCCAACATAACCAATTTGGAAAGTGGCAGTATTACCAATCTGTTGTTGTATTGTTAGATTCCATTGCTGGGTAATTGCAGGTTGGACGTTGGGATCCCACACACGAATGAGAGCACCTGCCAATGGATCTGACGGATTGCCGGTCGGTTGCAATCCTTGGTCGGTGCTCGTGCCGGGCACTTGTGTTCCCGTGTATTGCTGGAGTGTCTCAGCTGGGCTGAAAGGTGGATTGATGGGAAGACGGAGGTTGGTCCCCGTGCCTTCCATGTAGGACGAGATTGTAAAGGCACCACGAACAACCGTCTTGCCACCCAAACTGGAAGGGCTCCATGCAAACCCGACCCGCGGTTGCAAGTCCTTCGCGCCATAAGTTCCGTTGTAGAGTCCGCGACTACTGTTTTGGCATGTCACGGGCGCAGTTCCTAAAGTAGCCCGCGCGCAATTGGGGGCCAAGAGTTGCCCTGAGAAGAGTCCGAAATTGTCTTGTAGGTCGTGCTCTTCAATCCAGGGAGTATGAGCCTCGTAACGTAACCCAAGGTTCAACGTTAGGGTGTTGGATAAACGCCAGTCATCCTGGAAGTATCCCGCGATAATACTGGAACGTTGACCCCATGCTCCGCCCGAGATACCTCGGCCATAAGAAGACGGCAATCCCAAGAAAAAGTCTGCACCGGCAAATCCTCCCTGGGTTGGGGTTGCGGGGGCCGAAGGGTCTAACGGGTTGCTGGACGTGTAGTTCCCGTCAAAAATAATTCCTCCCAAGGTCCCGCTGTTACCGGTGTAGAAGGTGTTAATGCGATCACGCCAGAACTCAAAGCCAAGATGCATAACATGGTGTCCACGCGTCCAGACAACAGAATCACTGGCTTGGATTACGGCATCATTGAAAGACTGCACGACGCCAGTACTGCCGATATTTGTAAGGCTACCGTTTCCCGCGCTGCTGGGAGTTCCACCTCCAAAACCCAGGAGTAGAAGTCCTGGAGCGTTGGTGTTGGCATTCTGAATACCAAGTTGATTCCCGAGACTTCCGACAGACTTGTCGAAGTTTGTACCGTTGTGAAGCTTCACATAGTTGATGCCAAAGCGGACATCATTCAAAAAGCTGGAGCTAAAGGTGTGTGTCCAGTCCACGACTTCGCTGTTGATGGGTGCTTCCGAGAATCCTTGACCCAACAATGCGAATGAATTGAGGGTCGGATTGTTTTGCTTGGAGTGCGAATACCGACCGTAAATATGGTTACTCTGAGTCGCGTTGAAATCGATCTTTACATCATACTGGTTAGTGTCGAACGCCTGTGAAGTGGTGTAACCCGAATTGTTCCCGGTGACGCTGTTGCTAGTTGCGGCAGGGTAGAGAGGAGACGCAAACAAAGCCTTTGCAACTGGATCAAGCATACCGATTGGAATCTGATTGTTTGCAAACGGGGTGCTGTTTCCATTGGGAGTACACGGATTACCAGACCCGCCTGTGCCTGGAGCGCAAGGATTATAGAGTTGGTTGATGATTAAGCCCTTGCTACTTCTGTCATTGCAAATGCCTCCACTGAATCCGCTCGTGCAAAGCGCAGAGAAGTCACCTGCACGCTCCGCCGGAGTGAAGACATTAATTCCCTTAAACGATGATGGATGGTCGAATCGCTGCCCCTGGTAATCAAAAAAGAAAAATAACTTGTCTTTCTTAATCGGGCCACCTATGGTGCCTCCAAACATATTCCATCGCACTGTGTCGCGCGGCGCGCCTTGGAAGTTGTTCTCCCATCTGTTCGCGTTAAGTTTGTCGTTGCGGAAGTACTCCCAAAGGTCGCCGTGGAAGCCGTTCGTGCCGGACTTAATACTCGTGCTAACAATGCCGCCCTGGAAATTGCCGAACTCGGCCGAGGCATTATTCGTGATCAGATTGAATTCCTGAATCGCGTCCGGAGCTGGGGTATAACCAAGCAGATTGTCTGAAACCTGGTTGTTGTCCATGCCATCGAGGATAAAATTATTGGCTTGTTCACGATTACCATTGATGTATGGCCGTGCACCATTAGCGGTGTTGTCCCCGTTATTAAAATTGTTAGGATCGGGCGAGACACTGCCCGGAGACAGAAGCGTTAACTCTACGTAGTTGCGCGTCGCGAGCGGAAGGCTGTTATTGGTCGCAGAGTCGATAATCGTACTGATTTGCGTAGTTTCAGTTTGAAGTATAGGAGCGGAGCCCGTAACCTCAACGGACGTGGTTACTTGTCCCACCTTCATTTGCACGTCCACGCGTGCTGTCTGATTCAACACTAAAGTGAATGGCGCATGCACGACGGTGTCAAATCCGGTTTCAGTTACGCTCACGGTGTAGGTGCCAATCGGCAGACGTGGAAAGTTATATACTCCCGAATCGTTGGTCTGTACCGTCCAGACGGTGCCTCGTTCTGTGTCCTTTGTCGTCACTGTCGCACCTTTGATCGGTGCTCCACTCGGATCTACGACGGTGCCGACGATGGCTGCGGTGACTTCCTGGCTCCATGACGGAGATGCCAAGCCGACTAGTCCCAATGCCAGCAGCAAGGATAGGACAATTCTCAATGACTTTTTCATCGCAAAACCTCCGGAGCGTTTTTTGATTGGCTACGATCAGACAAAACTATCGTGATCAATGCTATAGAGCACACGGATAGTGACCGTCAAGCAAAAAAAACACTATTGACAAGAAAATCCTTTTTCTGATTGGCTGCCTGATCGATGGTTTACCCGGAAGAGTGTCCATGAAAGGACGGTACTCTCGTGGGAGAAGGTGAGTTTTGCACATTGGCTTAGGGAACGGCTCGATTGGCGAAGAAATTAAAACTGAAAGCTATAGCGGGGAGAATTCAAGAGCTAATTCGAATCAATCCCTTAAAATAAACAGCAACCTAGGAACACCAGTATATCCGTTCTCGGTTAAGGACCGAGTAAAGGGGAGAACTGATAGCGGTCGTCACTTGTGGCGAGCGGCCGTCCCCAGCAGAGGGGAATTGGGCGACGACAATTTCGTTCCCAAGAAAGGGTTTTATTGTGAGGCATCCCGAGAATAGCTCGAATTGGTTTCGACTGGACGACAAGGCAGCCATCATCACAGGCGGAGCAAGTGGGATTGGTCGAGCCATTGCACATCGATTTGCGATGGGTGGGGCTTGTGTTCATATTTTAGATTTCGATCGCAGGGAATCAGAAGTGGCGGTAAGAGAAATCGCGGAAGCAGGTGGGAAAGCTCAGGCGCACGAATGTGATGTGTCCCAACAGACTAGCGTGAATGCAGTCTTACAGGAAATTTTTGGTCAACAACGAGTCCACATCCTGGTGAATAATGCGGGCATCGCGCACATCGGAAAGGTGGAAAATACTAGCGAAGAGGATTTCGACAAAGTTTTTCGGGTGAACGTAAAAGGATTTTACAACTGTCTGCGAGCCACTGTGGAGCACATGAAAGGGCATGGCGGAGGCGTTATTCTGAATTTGGCATCGGTCGCCGCGTGGGCCGGGTTGGCTGACCGTTTCGCTTATTCGATGAGCAAAGGGGCGATTGTGGCGATGACGAATTCGGTGGCAAGAGATTATTTAGACCACAATATTCGCTGCAACAGCATCTCGCCAGCCCGAGTTCACACGCCGTTTGTCGATGGATATCTGAGCAAAAATTATCCTGGTCGCGAGCAGGAGATGTTTGAAAAACTGTCGCGCACGCAACCCATTGGACGTATGGCAGAGCCACACGAGGTGGCTGCGCTCGCACTTTTTCTGTGCTCCGATGAAGCTGCGTTCATCACGGGTAGCGATTACGCAATTGACGGAGGTTTTCTGAACCTGCGCGGCTAAACAAATTTGCCTGATCTTCCACTGACGCCTCATGCATATCGATTCGCACCAGCACTTTTGGCAATATAACCCACAGCGTGACGGTTGGATTACAGATGACATGTCTATGCTTAGGCGAGACTTCTTGCCCGAGAATTTGATTCCCGAGTTACGGACCAACCAGATGCAGGGCTGCGTGGCAGTGCAGGCAGATCAGTCCGAACAGGAGACGATGTTCCTGCTTGACTTGGCCAGTCGCTTCAGTGAGATCAAGGGCGTAGTAGGCTGGGTTGACCTGTGTTCTCGCGAGTTGCCGGAACGCCTTGAATATTTTTCTCAGTTCGAAAAGTTATGTGGGTTTCGGCATGTTGTCCAAGCGGAACCAGACGACCGCTATATGCTGCGTGAAGACTTCGTCGCCGGCATTGCGTCTCTTCAGCAGTTCAACTTCAGTTACGACATTTTGATCTACCCACAGCAGCTGCCCTCTGCAATCGAACTTGTAGCAAAGTTTCCCAAGCAGCGGTTTGTACTTGATCATATTAGTAAGCCGCTTATTCGGTCGGGCGTGATCTCGCCGTGGATGGAGCAGATCAGGACAATCGCGACAAGCTCAAATGTGCATTGCAAATTGTCTGGTCTGGTGACGGAAGCGGATTGGAAGAATTGGCGTAACGCCGATTTCAAGCCATATCTCGACGTTGTATTAGAAGCTTTCGGTCCCGACCGGCTGATGTTCGGTTCTGACTGGCCAGTGTGCCTGCTGGCTGGAACATACCAGAGTGTTAAGAATTTGATAATCGACTATATTCGTGAGTTACCAGCTGAGGACCAAGGAAAAATTCTGGGTCTGAACGCGGCCAGTTTTTATGGGCTGAAGATCTCACACCATGAACCTGCAACTGCGCGATAAAGTCATACTCATTACGGGCGGCGCGAAAGGAATCGGTGCAGCCACTGCTCTGGCTCTGGCCGAAGAGGGCGGTGTTCCCGTGATTGTGGATCGGGATGCAGAGGCGGGAGAAAAATTATGCGCCGAGTTGCGCCACGACGGCGTGCGATGTTTTCTGGTTTCCACTGAACTTGCTTCGGCGGAAAACTGCTCACAAGCTGTCGAAAAGACCGTGAAGGAATTCGGACGGTTGGACGGGCTTATCAACAATGCGGGCGTTAATGACGGCGTCGGCCTTGAATATGGCAGTCCCGAGCAATATGTGGGTTCACTGCAAAAAAATCTTTTGCACTACTACAATGTCGCACATTATGCTTTGTCCCACCTCAAGCGTTCAAAGGGTTCGATCGTGAATATTGCCTCGAAGACTGCGATCACGGGGCAAGGAGGAACCTCTGGCTATGCGTCGTCGAAAGGAGCGATTCTTGCCTTGACCCGGGAGTGGGCCGTCGAGTTGCTTCCTTATGGGATCCGCGTTAATGCTGTTATCCCGGCGGAGGTGATGACTCCACTCTACCGCCAGTGGCTGAATACTTTTCCTGATCCGGAGCAGAAGCTGGCGACAATTATTTCTAAGATTCCATTGGAAAAAAGAATGACCGGGGCGGCAGAGATTGCTGCCATGGTCGTCTTCCTAATTTCTGCGCAGGCGGCGCACATTACAGGCCAGCACTTGTTCGTAGATGGCGGCTATGTGCATCTCGACCGTGCGCTGAGTTAACCCATAGGAAGAGAAGAGAATTTAAAGATGAGTTCGTCTGCACCGATCACCGAGCAGGGAAACTTTCTCCCCTTTCTTATCCGCGGTATTAAACCGGTCACAATTGAAGTCTCCGATCGGCACGTCAATATCGTCGAGAGTGAGGCTGAGTGAAACGGCGCTACTGTCTGACTCTTGACTTGAAAGATGATCCAAAATTAATTGCCGAGTACAAGAAATATCACGAGAAGATATGGCCCGAGATCACTGAGAGTTTGAGAGACTCGGGTATTGAGGACGCGGAAATCTACCTGCTCGGAACACGAATGTTCATGATTTTGGAAGTGAATGATAATTTTTCCTTCGAATCGAAAGCACGAGCAGATCAGGAGAATCTGAAAGTACGCGAATGGGAAGAGTTGATGTGGAAATTTCAACAGTTGCTGCCCGGATCTAAAGAGGGCGAGAAATGGCACTTAATGGAACGAATATTCAAGCTGGAACAATGAGCGCAGCAGCAGAGTGACATCGGAGGCGTAATGAAACTTTTTCGATCAGTTAGATTCGCGGTTCTGCTTGCATTACTAGTCTCCGCGATTAGTGGAACGACCTATGCACAGTCCTCAGGAGGCGCTTCGTCTCTTGTACAGACTCCCCCGATGGGCTGGAACAGCTGGAACAAGTTTGCATGTAATGTGAGCGATCGACTGATTCGAGAAACTGCGGACGCGATGGTCAGCACTGGGATGCAAGCCGCTGGCTATCGCTATGTGAATATCGATGATTGTTGGCAGGTGAGCCGCGCTTCTGATGGAACCATTGTTCCCGATGCGACCAGGTTCCCGGCCGGAATCAAGGCCCTTGCCGATTATGTCCACAGTAAAGGACTGAAACTTGGAGTCTATACAGATGCCGGCACACTCACATGTCAGAAACGCCCCGGCAGCCTGAACCACGAACTGCAAGACATAAAAACTTATGCTTCGTGGGGAGTGGACTACGTAAAGATTGATTGGTGCCACGCGGAAGGACTGGATCCGGAAGTGCAATATGCCAAATTTCATGATGCGATGGCGCAAGCGGGACGTCCGATTGTATTTAGCATCTGCGATTGGGGTGTGAAAGCACCCTGGAGATGGGGACCGAATACCGGCAATCTCTGGCGCACGACTGGAGATATCAGGGACACGTACGACAGCATGTCCTTGATTGGATTTTCGCAGAACGGGTTGGAAAAATTCGCCGGTCCCGGACACTGGAATGATCCCGATATGCTTGAGGTCGGAAATGGTGGCATGAAGCCTGATGAATATCGTACGCACATGGCCCTTTGGGCACTGCTTGCTGCGCCGTTGTTGGCGGGCAATGATCTGCGAAGCATGAGTCCGGAGACCAAAGAGATGCTTACCAATCCCGATATCATTGCGGTGGATCAGGACGCAACGGGTGTGCAGGGGCACCGCATATGGGAAGAAGGTCCGCTGGAAATCTGGGCAAAGCCGCTCGCGGATGGGCAAGCCGTTGGGCTGTTTAACCGCGGTGAATCGGACATAAAGATGACTCTCGACCTAAGCGCGATTGGAATAAATGGATCGGCAAAGTTGCGAGACCTTTGGACGCACAAAGATCTTGGAGCGATAGAGCACTCGTATACGGCTGATGTGCCAAAGCATGGGGTTGTAATGCTGAAAGTGTCGGAGTGATTTGGTTCTTAGAAGTGAAGGCGATATTGTTCAACGCCTATTTTTCTTGGCCACTCTCGTTCCGTGCCAGCGCCCGGGTTGCACCTGTCGAGATACCGCCATCTATCAACAGCGTTTGCCCCGTGATGTAGCGGCTTGATTCTGCCGCGAGAAAAACTACGCTGGATTCCAAATCGCTGGGCGCTCCAGGCCGCTTCACGGGAATGCGATCGCAGAGGTAATCCACCCATTCTTTATTTTCGTAGAGCGCCTCGTTTTGTTTGGTGCGAAACCATCCCGGCGCCAGGCAGTTGACGGTAATGCCGTGCTTGCCCCAATCGTCAGCGAGGCTCATGGTGAGCTGACGTATGCCGCCTCGACTGGCGCCATACGGCCCAAGTCCCGCGTAGCCGAAGACACTGGTGACGGAGCCAACATTGATGATGCGTCCGTAGCCGCGCTCAATCATGCCGCGCGCAACCGTCTGTGTCACAAAGAAACTTCCTCGCAAATTTGTATCGAGAATTAAATTCCAATCGTCCCAAGTGACATCTAGCGCGGGCTTGCGAACATTGCATCCGGCGTTATTCACCAAAATGTCGATGTGCCCGAAGGCAGATTCAGCGGCCGCAGTCATTTTGTGAATGCTCTCGAGATTACGAACATCAAGTTCCAGCGAAAGGACCCGCCGTCCCAAAGCTTTGATCTCGGCTTCGAATGAAGCAAGACTGCCCAATTGACGGCTGGTCAGTATTAAATCTGCGCCGGCATTGGCAAGTGCACGGGCAAATGTTTGCCCTAGCCCGCGGCTGGTTCCTGTGACGATCGCGACTCTTCCGCTCAAATCAAATAGCCCGGAACTCATGATGTTGCTCCGGGAGTCAATACAACTTTCATGAGATTTGGTTCGCGTCCATGGAGTCTTTCGAACCACTTCGGTCCGTCTTCGAGCGGAGCAACAGCGGTGATCAAAGGTCTTACTTGGATCGCGCCATTGGCCACAAGTTCGATTGCCTTGGGATACTCTCCAGCGGAAGCACACGAGCCTTGAAGCCGGATCTGTCGAGTGACTACTTTCTGCAAGGGCAACGTGACTTCAGGGCTAATATTTCCCACCAGCGTCACTGTACCTCCTTTGCGAACGCAATCAACGGCTGCTTGGACCGTAGCATTGATCCCAACCGCCTCGACTGCTACATCCACTCCAACACCATTCGTCAATCGAAAAATCTCGGAGACCAATTCAGTACCCGAGGCCTGCAATGTAACTGTTGCGCCGAGTTTTTTTGCGAGCTCGAGTCGAGAGCTATCTACATCTGCAATGAAAACGCGCTTGCAGCCGGCAGCGCGAAGAGCTTGGAACGTCAGTAATCCGATCATCCCCGCACCCAACACTAATGCCGTATCTCCGGAAGCCGCGCAAGAAAGTGAGACTGCATGAATTGCGACGGACACAGCTTCCAACATTGCAGCTTCGGGGAATGAAAGGCTATCAGGCAGCCGATAGACGATCCGTTGCGGGACGATCACGTAATCAGCAAAGGCACCGCTGCAACGATAGTCAGAACAAGAAACGCCCAGTACCTTGCGCTGATCGCAAAGGTTCATCTGCCCGCGAAGGCAATATAGGCAAGTTCCACAATAAATCGTGGAATCAAAAGTCACTCTGTCGCCCGAGTGAAAAATCGGTTACACCTTCGCCTATCGCAGGCAATCCGCCCAGATGCTTCGTGTCCCATGACAATGGGCGGAATGCGGCGCCCGGACGAGCCGTCATAGCCATGAACGTCGCTACCGCAAATTCCACAAGCGGCGACTTCGACAAGAACTTCTCCTTGTCCCGGATTGGGGATGGGGAGTTCGATCATTTCGAGTTGTTTGTATTTCGAGAGCTGTAAAGCCTTCATGAATTTGTCAGAAGCGTAGTGATAAGACTGCCATAAAAGCCAAGCCTGCGTTACTAAAAATTCATCATCCCGCTGGATTGCTTATTGGCAATACACGGGCAACAAGCGAATACTTCTTTTGAGGATGAAACGAATACCACTCGGTGATCACTATCCCAATGAGCAACGAATTAAGAGTTGTTCAGCGGAAATGCGGAAAACCAGCCTCATTCCCGGGTCCTTTGAAACATTGTTTCAGCAAGGACAAATGCTAGACAAGCGCTCTGTTATTCGGGGGAAGGGCAGAGCGCTTGCTTTTTATCTATTCCAACTGACTTGTTTGTAGTCATGTCCGCCGAATTCCGGCAGAAGTCCCTCACGCTAGCATCCGCTCAAATGACATTTGGATGACTTCGATTTGAACTTTGAATTTGCATTCCGATAACTCGGGGAGCACTATGCTTTGGCCAATACGGTGGCCAGAAAACAAGTTTGGAATTCCGTATTGTGCAGAGTTTCTCAAGTGTGTTATAAATTGGCGAATTTTAGCAGCTCAGGAAATTGGGCCCCGCAGTGAACGGATCGCTACGTCACGATATTAAAGATTATCGATATATCCATCGCCCGATGGATTAGCACTACGACCTTTCGCGGGCCAAAATTACTAATCATGAGTTCCGCACTTGCTGCATCCGCACCCTAGTTCGGATGTGTTCAATCATCTGTTATCTCTTCGGGATTTGTTCTGAAACGTCGAGGCATTTATGCATAAGAAGAGCAACCAAGTAATGTTTGTCATATTGATAGTCCTCCTTGTCGTAGCACAGACGATTTGTTTCGCCTCGCCTTCCGGCCCGGATACTGCCGAAGCCGCGAAAGCCAAATTAAAGCAAAAGCAGACAGCGCTTCGAAAAACGGATGCTCATTCTCCTTTCGATCTTTTCTTCGCTCCGGGAGTTGAAAAACATTTCGCTCAGGGCAATGCCTCACGTCCGCTGCAAGAAATTATGAACGCCCCGGCTTCTTTTGCAAGCGCGACACCGAATTTCGGCGGATTCCTTTCAGCGCCGCTCTTTAACAACGAATTGCGTACAGCGTGTACAACAGATCCTTACAATTGCGGGGTTGGCATTGCGGTGACCGGCGACTTTGATAAAGACGGCAAGCCGGACATCGCTACGCTCGAATACGATGGCACTCTAAATATTATTTTGAATGGCGGCTCGCGTGGTCTCAAAATGCCGATGGCGTACGGTACCGCGACCGCAGCAGCTAATACTTTCTTTATTGCTTCGGCTCAGGTGGCTGATGTCAATAACGACGGCTATCCCGATGTGGTTGCGCTAGACCTAAGCGGCAATCAATTCCTTGTGTATGTGAATCAACGAGACGGTTCCTTTGCCGAGCCGATTGTGATTGCAAGCCGTGCGGATGGTTCGATTGGTAGCATGGCAATTGGCGATGTTAATCATGACGGCAAAGTTGACGTTGTGATTATTTCCTACTACAGCGTCAACTACACCTGGTCGAAAATGACAGTCCAAACGTTTTTGGGGAATGGGGACGGCTCTTTTGCCAGTCCAACTCCTGCCCTTACTACGATTAATCATGTTCGCGCATTCACCGAGATTGAGCCTAACGGTTTGGCACTGGCAGACGTGAATCATGATGGGAGTCTTGATCTCATCTCGGTATTGGAAAACCGCACTTCACAAAACACGGGACAGATCACAGTTAGCGTCACGCTGGGAAACAACAGTGGCGCATTCTCTGGCTTTTCGCCCTCGCTTCCTGTCATCGCCATAAATACCTACGATGGGTTTCGCCTTTTCATGACATCGGGTGGCATCTATGCAGTTGACTTGAATAAAGACGGCATACTCGATCTTGTACTCTCTGGCCAGTTCGAGATTTTCACCGCGCTCGGTAATGGTGATGGCACTTTCCAGAGCACGGTGGAAGCGATGGGCGGCAAGGGCACTGTAGGCTCCTTCCAACTTGCCTTCGCGGACGTAAACAATGACGGGAACGTGGATCTGATCAACAACGGATATTTCACCAGCGTTTATCCCGGACGTGGTGACGGGACCTTCGGGTCTGCATTGAGTAATTACATCTCGTCCGGAGGCGATGCGATTCAATGGCGGTAGTGGATTTGAATGGCGACGGAATTCTTGATCTTGTCCAAGCCGAAGGCACCTACCGAAAACTTTCCGTGCTCTACGGACGCGGAGACGGCACTTACACTGGCGCTCCTATGCTGTCATCCCCGGCCACTGGAATTGACGCCGGAAACCTTACGCTAGAAGTGGCAGCGGACGTTACGGGTGATGGGAATACCGACCTCGTTGAATTTAATCAGCCCTTCGGACAAAGGCCTCATCTCGTCACTGCGGTCAGTGATGGCAAGGGAAATTTCAACTATGTGACTGCTTTATCTGATGGCGAATTTCCTTCATATGCGTTTATTCAGCCGGTGACAGCTGACTTCAACCGTGATGGGAAACAGGACCTTATTCTCAGTGGAGCGTTTGGTTCTCTCTGGGTAGCACTGTCCAATGGTGACGGAACGTTCCAGTTTCCAGTTGCAATTCCCCTGGGTGCTCTTGATTGTGAGCAGGCATATGGCGCAGTAGGCGACCTGCGGCATAATGGAAAGCAATCCATTGTTATTGCTTATCCGGGAGACAGCGCCTGCGGCGGTTCTGGTAGTACGCCATCTGGATACTTCATCATTCCTGGAAATGGCGATGGTACGTTCGGCACTCCGCAATTTCATCCGTTTGGCGGAGAACTCTACTCGGTCGTCTTAGCTGATATCAATGGCGATGGAATTTTGGATCTAATCCTTAACGACGAGCCTTTCGATGGTGCCGCACCTTTTGGCGTGTACTACTTGCCCGGTAAGGGAAATGGCAGCTTCGGCTCTGCCGTTACAGCGTCGAGCGGTTACATGGTCAGCCAAGTCATGGCGGGTGACTACAATCAGGACAGAAAACTGGATTTGATGATGTTTACCGAAGGAAAGCCGACCGATAAAACTCCAGATGCGAACGCGGGCATTCTGCTATATCCCGGTCAGGGGGATGGCACCTTCGGAACTATGACGCAACTTGCTACTGGCAATTTCTTTTTGAATGGAGTATTCGCAGACGTTAATGGCGACGGGATTCCAGACATCACCGCTGGCTTATTTACTCTTGTAGGCATGCCGCAGAAATATCAGGGTCTCGCCACCTTTCTTGGCGCGGGCGGCGGAAGCTTCAGCAAGCCGGTTAATTTCCTCGCGCCTCTCGAATCTAAAAGTGTTTTCGCCGGAAATTTCCTCGCGGATAACGCCATGGATATTGCGCTTGAAACTCCATATGGCACCGCGTTGTTTCTCAATCAAGGTGGAACAACGCTGACGCTCAGCGCTTCGGCAACCAGCATTTCGCAGGGGAGTTCGTTGACGCTTACTGCGACGGTACAACCTACGCTCGCGAACCGTCCCGCCCCGACCGGCACCATCACTTTCTTCGAAAACGGCACGTCAGTCGGAAGTGTGCCGATCAGAGGTGGTTCAGCAACTCTGGTGATTACACTTTCAGGTACAGGAAAGCATCAGATCTCGGCCGCCTACTCAGGAGATAGGCACTTCAATCCAAATGCGCAGAGTCCGATCGTAAGAGTAAGCGTTCATCGCATCACTATCAGCGGTAGTTTTCGCGAGTAGTCGCATGCTGATCCTAAGCTCCGGAAGTATCCGACTACTACTTTCAACATAGTTGGACATAGGTGACATAGGTAAGGAATTGTAATAGACCAAATCTTTCACAACTCTCGTCTTGAATCAGAGCACACTTTCTGGTAAACAAAGTTTATGTCGCTGCCCGGCGTTCCTGCGGGTGACTTCGTTTAGAGCTGAGGCTACTCAGTTCGGGTATCGCGCATCCCAGATGTTAGATACCTCCGCACAATCCGGCGCCTACGGAACTCCCTCGTAGTAGTTCCGCCGGTGTAAGACCTCGACCTCCTAGCCAAATTTTCGGGAGTTCGGATGCTGTTCGTTAGCACGCCTGCAGTGATCGGAAACTACTCCGCTCTATCTGTGTTTGTGCCCTTCCGTAAACAGCAATCACCTCTCGGTTATTCATCAACCCGCAAAACTCAGCATACCGCCGGAGGAAGAAATGGCGACTCTCGTCCGCATTGAAAATGATTCTGAAATCAAAGATCGTTTAGCAGCTGAACGTACACGTCTACGCAAAATTGCAGGGCTCGACCAGCCTACGCATTTTCATCGTCCGGTGGAACGGGCGTTTAAGGGTGAAGAGCGTGAGCACGTTACGATTCTGTTCGGTGGTTTCACATGGAAGCACGAAGACTTGATTCGCGCCGTCTTCCAAGGCTGCGGCTACCGTTGCGAGAAGCTGCCGGTACCGGATGTCGCCGCTTTCCAGACTGGAAAAGAATTTGGCAACAACGGCCAGTGCAATCCGACATATTTCACCGTCGGCAATCTAGTGCAGTATTTGCAGTTCCTGGAGAAAGAGGGACTGTCGCGTCAGAAAATCCTGGATAACTACGTCTTCTTCACAGCTGGTTCCTGCGGTCCTTGCCGCTTCGGAATGTATGAAGCCGAGTATCGCTTCGCGCTGAAGAATGCGGGTTTTGATGGATTCCGGGTGTTGTTATTCAAAGATAGTGATGGCATCAAAGCGGCATCGGGCGAACCGGGACTCAAGTTCACTGTTGATTTCGGTTTCGGAATGCTCAACGCCATGCATTTGGGCGATGTATTCAACGACCTCATCTATCAGATTCGTCCCTTTGAAGTGAATAAAGGTGAAGCTGACCGCGTGTTCCACGAGGCAGTGAATGGATTGTGCGACGACCTGAAGAATCGCAGGTCATTTGAGATCGAAGAGCGCGCTCCGGAGTGGGCGAAGCCAAAGTTCAAGAGCAACAAGATTTTGCGGAATACATTTAATGTCTTCGGGAAATGGCATGAGCACATGTGGGGCAAGGACTATCTGAACGCTCTCCGACTCTGCTCGAGAGAAGCTGAATTCGATTGAAGTGGATCGCACTCGGGTAAAACCTGTCGTGAAAATTACGGGAGAGTTCTGGGCTCAGATCACTGAAGGCGACGGCAATTTCCATATGTTCGAGTTTTTAGAGCGTGAGGGAGCGCAAGTCATCGTCGAGCCGATTGCGACCTGGGTTGCTTATCTGATGTATCAGGCGAAGGCGCACGCTAAGGCGAAGTGGCCGGTGAATCGTCCTCATCGGAATCCCGAGTGGTACGAAGTTAAAGAAAAACTTCGCCAACTATATCGGCTTGCACAAGAAGCTCTGGGGCATTGGAGCTGGCGAACGCATGTGGAACTTCTTTTATCACCGCACGATCAACCATCTTGGCGGGATCACGCACCATCTGGTGCCCCAGACCGAACTGGCGGAGATGGCGCATCCCTTCTACAACCAGTTCGCGCGCGGCGGAGAAGGGCACCTCGAAGTGGGCAAGAACGTTTACTACACGGTTCATCGCCTATGCCATATGGTGCTGGCATTGAAACCTTTCGGGTGCATGCCATCGTCGCAATCGGACGGGGTGCAGTCTGCGGTCATCAACAAGTTCAAAGACATGATCTTCCTTCCCATCGAGACTTCCGGCGAAGGAGAAGTCAACGCGCACAGCCGGGTGCAGATGGCGCTGGGCGAAGCCAAGGTAAAAGCGAAAGCGGAGTTCGAGCAATGCCTGAAATCGACGGGCAGAAGCCTGGGTGAAATCCGCGAGTATATCGATGAACATCCTGAGCTGAAGCGTCCTTTTTATCACGTGCCGCATCGCGAGGGAGTTGCCGGAACGGCCGCTCAATTTGTTCTGCACGTCAACGATCGCATCAAGAAGGACACTCGGTTCCAGAAACGTTCTCGAGTTCCTGTGGCAGTTGCTGCGACCGCAAGCGGCGACTGAAATTCTGGATCGCGGAGTGGCGAGAGGTTCCGGTTCGCTGTTCCGCGATTCCGATCTCCTCCGTCATTTTGAACAATTTGTTCCAACAACTTTGGTTAGCAAAAGCGAGGAAGTAATGCACGACCATAAAGGTCCGCAACTCATCCAGATTGAAGGCATCGAGCCGCAGCGGCCGAAAATACAGCCGCCTGCCTACACGCAGAAGCCGCACGATCACAGCACGAAATTTTTAGTTGGACTCGATGTTGGTTCGACGACGGTGAAGGCGGTAGTCGTGGATGCCGCGTACCGATCAGGTGCTCTGGCAGGACTATCAGCGCCACGAGACCAAGCAGCCCGAGAAGACTCTGGAGTTTCTGAAGAGGATAGAGGCAGAGATCGGCATCAATAGCCGTAACACCCGCATGTTCATGACCGGTTCTGGCGGTGGCGGGATCGCCGAGCAGATTGGCGCGAAATTCGTCCAGGAAGTCACCGCAGTGTCGTTGGCTGTCGAGAAGATGCATCCCGAGGTTTATTCGGTCGTTGAACTGGGCGGCCAGGACGCCAAAATCATCGTCTTCAAAGATGATGAGGAGACCGGCCGCAAGAAAAAAATTCCTTCGATGAATGACAAGTGCGCGGGCGGCACGGGCGCGGTCATCGACAAGATCAATGCCAAACTGAAAATTCCTGCCAAAGAGCTTTCAGAACAGGGATATCAAGGCATCAAGCTGCACAAAGTTGCCGGCAAATGTGGCGTCTTCGCCGAAACTGACATCAATGGCCTGCAGAAAGTCGGGACACCTTCCGACGAGTTGATGGCGTCTCTGTTTGAAGCCATCGTGTTGCAGAACCTGAGCGTTCTGACGCGTGGACATACTTTGCGTCCGCATGTCTGCTGCTTGGCGGTCCGAATAGCTTTATTCGCGGGATGCGCGAAGCGTGGCAGGCGAATATTCCGCGCATGTGGCAGGAGCGCAAGGTCGCGATTCCGGAAGGCAGCAAGCCGGAGGATCTGATTAAAGTTCCGCAAAATGCGCAGTATTTCGCCGCTCTCGGTGCGGTTGAATTTGGCACGCAGCGAAGATGATTGCGTCGGTTGCTATCGCGGTTATGAAAACTGCTTCACTACATTGATTTCGGCCGCCAGGAGGAGAAAGCGAAATCCGGCGGCAAAGGATTGATCGAGAAATCCGGAGAACTCGACGGGTTCAAAGTCGCGTACGGCCCAAGAAATTCACTCCGGCAGTCTTTCAAAGCGGAACTACGGTTGGCGGTTTCATTGGCATTGATGGCGGTTCGACGTCGACCAAAGCAGTCCTGCTGGATGAAAACGGCGATATTCTTTGCAAGTCTTATCAACTCTCGAATGGCAATCCGATTCAGGACACCATCGAAATGTTCGAGAACCTGCGCAATCAAGTTGAAGCGCAGAACGCGAAGATGGAAGTTCTCGGGGTTGCGACAACCGGATATGCAAAAGACATTTTGAAGGATGTGCTCAATGCGGACGTGGCTCTGGTCGAGACTGTCGCTCATACGGAATCGGCGCTGAAGTTCTACGAGGATCCGCACGTCATCGTGGACGTGGGTGGGCAGGACATCAAGATCATCATTCTGCACAACGGGCGGGTGAAGGATTTCAAGCTGAACACTCAGTGCTCGGCGGGCAATGGATATTTCCTGCAGTCAACTGCGGAAGGCTTCGGGCTGAACGTCGAATCAATATGCCGACCTGGCGTTCTCTGCTCAAGCTATGCCTGTGTTCGGCTACGGCTGCGCGGTGTTCATGCAGTCCGACATCGTGAATTTCCAGCGCCAGGGCTGGCGGGCGGAAGAAATTCTGGCCGGACTGGCTGCGGTGCTGCCGAAGAACGTTTTCCTTTATGTCGCCAGCATTCCAAATCTCGCCGCGCTGGGTTCGCGCTTTGTCTTGCAGGGAGGGACGCAAAACAACCTGGCAGTGGTGAAGGCTGAAGTGGATTTCATTCGCAATAGTTTCCGCGCCACGGGCAAGCAGCCGGAAATCATCGTGCACGAGCACTGCGGCGAATCAGGCGCGATCGGCGCGGCGCAAGAAGCGTTGCGTTTGTGGCGAAATGGTCAGCAGACAACTTTTGTCGGTCTGGATGCCGTCCGCAAGATTGAATATCGCACGACGCGCAACGAATCCACGCGCTGCAATTTCTGCAAGAACAATTGCCTGCGAACTTTCATCGACATCCGAACAGAGCCGGTGCAGAATTTCGTTCCGATCAAGAAGGTCACTAAGGTTCCGCTGATGCTGGGCGAGCAGCGGCTGATCATTGCAACTTGCGAAAAGGGACTGGTCGAAGATGTAAACGATATGAAGGGGATCAAGGCTGGCCTCGATCAAATTCGCGACCAGCATCCGAATTTCGTGGATGTCGCTTCGAAAGAGGTTTTCCGGCCGACAAATGCCAAGAGCGTTGCCGACCCGATTCCAACGACGGGATGGAGTTGGAAGAAAGACCGCGAAAGAGCGCGTTGCTCTGATGCAGAATCGCGGCAAGCTGCGCATCGGTATTCCGCGCGTACTGAACATCTACACTTACGCGCCTTTGTTTAACGCGTATTTTGAGAGCCTGGGAGTGCAGCCGGAAAACATTATTTACTCCGATTACACCAGCTCAGAACTTTATCGTGCTGGCGCGAGCCGTGGTGCGATCGATCCCTGTTTCCCAGCGAAGATCGGAATTTCGCACGTCTACAACTTGATTCAGGAAAAGCATCGCAAGAAACCGCTGAACGTAATCTTCTTCCCGATGTATGACGTTCTGCATTCGTCCTTGGTGAACATTGTTGGTGCAAATGCGTGTCCGACGGTGACCGCGACGCCTGAGACTGTGAAGGCGGCATTTACCAAAGAGAACGACGTTTTTGGCGAGAACAATGTGAAGTACATCGATCCGGTTCTGAATTTTGCTGACCGGAAACTCTTCGCCCATCAAATGCTGCAGGCTTTTCAACCGGTGCTGGGCTTGTCGATGGAGGAAAATGATCGCGCGGTCGAGTCAGGATTTAACGCACTGAACGGAATACGAAAGCAGCATCCGCCGGCGCGCGCGCGAAGTGATCGACCAACTCGAGCGCGAAGATCGCATTGGCATCGTTATGCTGGGACGTCCTTATCACCACGATCCGGGACTGAATCACGAGATTCTGGAAGAATTCCAAAAGCTGGGTTATCCGATCTTTTCGCAGAATACTCTGCCACAGGATGAGGATATGCTGGAGCGGCTCTTTGGCGAGGAAGTCCGCGCCGGAGTGACCAGCCATGCGCTCGACATCACTGATGCATGGAAGAACTCATATTCGTGCAGCACCAATCACAAAGTGTGGGCGGCAAAGTTTACTGCGCGACATCCTAATTTGGTGGCTCTTGAAATGTCCAGCTTCAAGTGTGGCCACGATGCTCCTATCTACGGAGTGATCGAAGGCATCATCGAGCAATCCGGCACGCCGTATTTTTGCTTCAAGGATCTGGACGAGAATAAACCGACGGGTTCGATCAGAATTCGAGTCGAGACGATTGATTACTTCCTGCGTCGTTATCGAGAGGAAGTTATCCGCAAACGGAAATCCGCGCAAGAGATTGAAGCTCAATTGGCCGCGCTGGAAGCTGAGTTGCGTGGCGAAGTTGGATCGTCTGCCTTGGAAGGTGAAACCTTTGAGCAAGAAGCGCAAAGCATGTCAGCGGATTAGGAGAAAAGGCGCTCTGCCCGCGAGCTGTGTACAGGCGCGGAGGCTAATCCCGCAGAGGGGCTTCGCATCCGATAGTTAAGGGTAAAGGTGCGAGAATCAATCAAATGTTTGTTAGTAGTCGTCGCAGCAGCTGCCGTCCTGATTGTTTTACTCACACCTGCTCTGGATGAGCTTCCCTGCACTGTTACTAAGCACACTCGACATCAATCAGCGCTCATTCTCATTACCACGTCCTTGCCCTTCTTGATTCCGCTGTCTCTGCCCGCCATATCCCAATCGAACGCAGCGGTGCAATTGTGGAATATTAGGGATGTTCTTCCCGCTAACTGCATTCTTATTTGCTGAGCCGCGCTTTCTCCCAGACGAAGAGCGATAAAAAAGAGGAGTAAAAAATATGTTTGGAGAGAGAGGCAATAGCTCACCGGAGCTAGTCATTGGCATTTTCTGCGAGCCGTTTAACGCCGCAAGTGCAATTGCAGAGTTGTTGCAAAGCGGTTTTGCGGACGACGACATCGATGCATTGGGAGTATTGGAGGGCAATGCACCTTTTACCAGCGAATTCTGGCTAGAGATTGGCCTGCCCCGAGAAGTCGCTGCCTTTTGCAGTGACTGCTTTGATGACGGAGCCGTGCTAGTGATGATTCGCGTCGACCCGCCGCGAAGAAGAGAAAAGGTTGCCATTCAACTGGTGAAGCACTACGGCGGACTCTGTTCTGTAGCAAACAACAACTACATCGGCGTGAGTGACTCCTTCTTCGGACATGACGGTGAAGCGCATCCAAAAGAAGGGAACGTATGAGCCATATTCAGAACAAACCCGGACTGAAAATTTTAGAAATAATGTCGGCTTGGAAATCGATTCTTACCGGCAGCGCTCCCATTATGTCGATCGAGGTTACTCGTGAATGCCCGCTCAGTTGCCCCGGTTGCTACGCTTACGGTGATATGCACTTAGGCGGTTCAGTTAATTTGCGAAGCCTGAGCGACTACAGAGGTAGCGAGTTAGTTGATGGCATTGTGCATTTGGTTCAGCAGCATCGCCCGTTACATGTCTCTCTGGTTGGAGGCGAGCCCCTGGTTCGTCATCGCGAATTGAGTCGTGTCCTGCCGATATTGAGCGACATGAATATTCATACGATGGTGGTGACAAGTGCTGTGATCCCGATTCCCCTGGAATGGATGAAAATTCCAAAGGTACGAGTGACAATTTCTGTGGACGGTCTGCCCGAACATCATGATGTCCGGCGCAAGCCAGCGACTTATGATCGCATTCTCAAGAATATTGCCGGATGTCAGGTGAACGTACATGGCACGATCACCCGGCCGATGCTCGATCGCCCCGGATACATTGAAGAATTTATTTGCTTTTGGAATTGCCGCCCCGAGGTAGTCCGTATTTGGATCAGTCTCTATACTCCACAGAAGGATGAGCACACGCCTGAAATGCTGAGTCCAGCTCAGCGCGAATCGGTAGCCGCAGAGTTGCCCGCGTTGCGAACACGATATCCAAAGCTGCTGGCCAACCAGGGTATTTCCGACGCGATTCGGGTTCCCCCCTCTAAACCGGATCGATGCACGTTTGCCAGAATGTCGACGAACTATTCGGCTGATCTTGCAACTCGTGTCGAGCCCTGCATTTTCGGCGGGAACCCTGACTGCGCCCAATGTGGCTGTGCAATCAGCAGCGGTCTTCACTGGGTTAAAGACATCCGCCTGGGAGGTTTGATAAAGATGGAAAATATTGCGAAGACTTCAATTGCAGTGGGTTCGTTCGTCGGGCATCTCCGAAGAGGCTACCGCCCACACGCTCGTTGGAAATCTCCGTCGGCTCGCTTGGTTAAGATTGGCCCAGCCGATCCGCCCAATGGTAAGGCGGCATAAGAACTCCACCTTCGGATGCAGTTCGCCGGTCTGCATCTGGTGGTTGGTGAATAACGGGAGGTAGAAGGGCCGGCCACTAAGCGAGCGGCCCTTGCTTGTTGAAAGAGCGTTCTAGTCTTTGAAGCTTCTTGCGCCGCCTTTCATTCGGTTCTTCACAAAGTTCGTCCACACGAACTTCACCACCCGTGCATCGTTGTAGCAGTACGCCAGGTTATGGTTGAGAGTAGAGAAGCAATGCTGTTGGCAGGTCTTCTTCATACTCGTTAATTGACCATTATCGAACTTGGGCGCATCTATGTTTCCCCAATCATAAGTTGAACCATACATGGGGAAGCACGGAGCTACTGTCCCGTCCGTTCGGATAATGACATTGTTTTGTCCTGCACGGCAGTTCCACTCGGCAAATTGCAATTCTCCATTTTCGTTCTGCACGAAGCCCGGCGTTCCCACAAGCTGTTTCGCGATATCGCCGTTCGTGCCCGTGCCGTCGCCATTCCAGCCGAGCCGCTTTAAGTCAGATCCACTGGCCATGCGAATGAAGGCTTTGATCTCTTGTAATCGTTGTATTGAGTTCACCATTTGATATCCGGCTTTGTTTTTCTCGATGAGCCAGTCCACGAGTGAGTCGATTTCAGGCCAATCTTCGGGCCGGATGTAAGTCGGGTTATCGCTTAAATGCTTGAAGTGTGCGTCCTGCTCGAGCATTGGAGTTTCGTTGATGTGATAGTCGGTCGCAATTCGATTGGCACGGGCGAACTCAGTGATCTGCCGCACGTCTTCAGTATTGTTCCGGCAAATATTCAGATTGAAGAAGACCATGTAACCGTATGCATATTGCTTCTTCATTATGTATTCAATTTGTTTTCGCACCGGCATTACAGCTTTGGGCAGGCTCGGTTTTTCATCCCAAGAGTCCACTGCAAAATTGAAAATTGCCACGCCAGCGTCGCCGAGTCGATCCGCTACTTCAGGCCGAAGCAGCCGGCCATTGGTAGCGAAGTAAATCCAGAAGCCCTCTTTTGCGGCGTAGTAAACAACTTTGTGCACAAATTGCGGACGCAGCAGCGGCTCTCCGCCATTAGTGCAAGCACGCGGCAACCGTTGTCATAGAGCCAATCGATCGAGCGCCGGGCAATATCCTCGCGCTGCTTGGTTCCATTGAAAGAATTCAGAGCAGGCCATAGTGTCAGATTTATATAGCCAGCTGTTCACAATCGACCGATCTCGAACTTCATTCATGGAATGGTTGGTAGATTGTCCGTAAATCAAACTCTGCTTCTACTCAGAACCAAATCTTCCTTAGTGCGCTCCGAAAGTGTGACAACTCCGCTACACTTCGGCTGTTGGTCCGTGTACATTGATCAACGGGAGCGCCCTCTATATGCGTAAATCATCCCTTGCTCCGGTTATACGGATTCTTGTAGCTATCCAATTTCTGGTAATTGCAATTTTGTCCTACGCAGCGCCCCCAGAATCGGGGAAGGGCCTGGAGCCGGTTTTGCAATATATACATTCGGACTGGGATGTATTGACTCGCTCTATGACGCGGTGCGAGAGCATTGTGGATCCCAAGCTGCCGGAGAATGCTGTTCTGTATTTGCCGCAGGATTTTCCGGAACCAGATTCGGTAAAAAAACTCGAGACTGAATGCAAGGTGCATGTGGAACGACTGCCTGTAGTGATTCATCATCCGGGCGAAATCGACGTAAGCAAGATTCATCCCCATGGACTACTGTTCTTGCCGAACAGTTACGTCGTGCCCGGCGGCAGATTCAACGAAATGTACGGGTGGGATAGCTATTTCATTCTTCTGGGTTTGCTTAAGGACAACCGCATCGATCTTGCGCGAGGAATGATCGACAACTTTCTGTTTGAGATCGAACACTACGGAACGGTTCTAAATGCGAATCGCACTTATTACCTGACGCGGTCGCAACCGCCATTTTTGACCTCGATGATTACGGCTCTGCATGAGGTTGAGAAGAAGTCTGGACGCGATGACAAACCGTGGCTCGCACGAGCCTATGAAATCGCGGCTCACGATTATCAAAATTGGATTCAGGACCCTCACCTGGCCGGCGCCACCGGACTCTCACGTTATTACGATTTTGGAAAAGGCCCGGCGCCAGAAAGCGTGCAGGACGAGACCGGTGTACACCGCAAAGTTGCCGCTTACTTCGCCATGCGTCCGGAGTTAGGTCAGCTTTATTTGGTCCAGCAGAATGGCTCGACGCAAGCGTCAACCGGAAACGCTGGATCGCCGTATACCATTCAAGTGTGCGATGTGGCGACCACGATGGAACATCCAGATTGTGAGACTGGCGGTGTAGTTCGATTGTCCGATGATTACTACACAGGCGACCGGAGTATGCGCGAGTCTGGCTTCGACATCTCTTTTCGTTTTGGTCCTTACGGAGCCGCCACCCACCACTACGCTCCAGTTTGCCTGAATAGTCTTCTCTATAAGACAGAAAAAGATCTGGAGGAAATCAGTCGAGAGCTTGGCAAGTCCGATGATGCTAGCCAGTGGAAGTTCCGAGCTGAGAAACGCAAGGGCTTGATCAATCAATATTTGTGGGACGCGAAACGAGGTTTATTTTTCGATTACAACTTCGAGAGCGGAACCAGATCCATGTACGACTATGCGACCACGTTTTATCCGTTATGGGCTGGGTTGGCTACGCCAGAGCAGGCGAAGGTCGTAGATCAGAATTTGAAAATATTTGAGCGCCCCGGCGGTTTGGTGACGAGCACTTCCGAGACCGGCGGACAGTGGGACTCTCCCTATGGATGGGCGCCGTTAGAGTTGCTTGGAGTGGAGGGACTGCGAAATTATGGCTTCAACGCAGACGCCGACCGAGTTTCGTATAAGTTTCTTTCCACCGTCGCCGAGAACTTTCAGCGCGAGGGCACTATACGTGAGAAGTACGATGTAGTTACCCAGTCTTCCGAAGCGCATGTCACTGCTGGATACAAAATGAATGTAGTAGGCTTCGGTTGGACTAACGCAGTATTTTTGCAATTCTTGAGCGAGATTCCCAAGCCGATGGTCGAGCGGCTGGCTTCAGAAGAAGACGCACGAACAATCGGTATTTCGCCCCAGAAGTAGGTGAACTTTGCTGGGCTAAGTTTCAAGGTTTTTTGTTTTCGTTGTCCTGTAACTGCTCGCCAATTTTGAGTTCGCGTTCCGCATCTTCGGTGCGACCTAAATCCCGATAAGTTTGCCCCAACAAATGGTGAGTGACGGAATTATTAGGATCCATGGCCTCGGCGCGCTGTAATGCGCGCGCGGCTAAGTCGAACTCGCCCTTTTTCTCAAGCACCTTCCCCATCAGGATGTACGGACCCGTAGACGTCGAATCGAGCCAAATCGAGCGTTGCAGCAGACGTTCCGCATCATCGAATTTCTGTATGCGCGAATATGCGTCAGCTAATTTGTAATATGCAGGCGCATAGGCAGGATCGTTGGCGAGCTCCTTCTGCAGCTCGGAGATTGCTTCTGGAATACGTGATTTATAAAGATAGAGTTCGCCTAATAAAAAATGAACCAGCGGTAATTTGGGATCGAGCGCCGCTGCTTTTTGCGCGTATTCTTCGGCTACCGGATCGAATTCCTGCCTCAACAACATTCGCGCCGTAAACAAATAGCTTGCCGCCGAATCGGCTGGCACATCAAACATTCGAGCAAAAGCGGCTCGAGCGTGCGGATAGTCCTTTGCCTGGATGTAACAGATGCCAAGAATGTAAGAAGCATCTACATTGGCGAATGAATACCAAGTCTGAACTTTTTCGAGGTACGGAATTGCTTCAGCAGGACGACCCGATAAGTAATTAGAAAGGCCGAGTAGTTGCACAGCCTCACGATCGTCAGGATTGGCCTGTGTGGCTTGCTTAAACTCTTCGGCAGCCTTCGGATAATTTCCCTTTTTATAGTATGCCGCTCCAAGTTCATGGTGCAGCCCTTCGATGTTTGGCTTCTGTGCCGCCAGCGCTTGCAACTGTTCCAATGCCTCGTCGTACTTGCCTTGCTGCATCAGACGATGAGCTTCTGTAAATACCGAAGATTTAGAAGGCTCTGTTGTGGCTGATGAAGGTTCGCCCGGTTGTCCTGATTGTTGAGGCGACGGTGTTTGACTGAAAGCTGGAATGGATAACAGATAAATAGCGATCGCAATCATTAATGTAAGTTTCAGATGGGGCTGAGAAATGACTCGATGAAAGCGTTGCATCGTGTATTGAGGAAAGCTGTCCTTCCACGTAGTCTAGTCTTTATCGTGATGCCGTCGTCAACCGGACAAACCTGCCAATGGATATTGTCATTTTGTGCTGGATTGATTTTATCTTGCTTGTGCTTAGCCCAGGCACACCCTTCGGCGACTAGCAGCGCAGCTTCTGTTGCCTACCGTGCGGGGGTTGCCGCAATGCAAACCGGGAACATAGAAGCAGCCCGGAATGCTTTCGGAAAAGCAATCAACTTGGACCCTAACAATGCAGATGCGCAGAACGCGCTGGGACAGCTACTACTCCAGCAGGCTGACGCGGAAGGCGCAATCACTCACTTGCGTATTGTGACAAAACTCAAGCCTAATTTAGCTATCGGACACGCCTACTTAGCACAAGCACTCACCGCAAAGGGCGAAGTGGACGAAGCTATCAGGCAATTGAGAATCGCGGTCCGGCTTGCTCCGAAGCAAGCGGAAGCCCACAGCGCTCTTGCTAGGGCACTAAGCAGTCAGAAAAAAAATGACGAAGCTCTCCTAGAGGCAAAACAGGCGCTCGCGCTGGCCCCAAATCGGCCACAGTTCCATGATGAGTACGGATCTTTATTGGCGCAGAAACAGCGATTCGATGAAGCTAAGGCTGAATTTCGCACCGCTATCAAACTGGACTCTCAATATGGATCAGCGGAATTTCATCTTGGAGTGGCGCTTCAGAGCACGGGACAAACTGCAGACGCGCAAAAAGCTCTTGAGCGCGCGGTAAGACTCAATCCCGGGGACGGAACAGCTCAGTACTATTTGGCCACTGTGCTTGAGAGCTCGGGAAAAATTGAGGAGGCACTAGCTGCCTATCAGGAGTCCGTTCGCTTGCAACCTGATTTTATTCCAGCCCAGACACGTCTGGGATTATTGTTGCAGAAGTTAGGCGATCCGGAAGGCGCTGCGGCCGCTTTTTCCCGCGTCACGTCGCTCACGCCTAACGATCCTGAAGCGCACAACAATTTGGGGCTTGTTTTGATGCAACGAGGAGAAGGTGATTCTTCCATCAGGGAATTCGAGACCGCGCTCAAACTTAGCCCCGAAGATGCGGAGATCCGGGGAAATCTCGGATTAGCGTATCTACAGAAATCCGATTTTGATGGCGCCATTCGTGAATTGCAGGCCGCTCTGAAAATGTCTCCTGGGAAAGCCGAATTTCATTATGACCTGGGAGTGGCCCTCAAACTCAAGGACCATTTGCCCGAAGCCATTGCCGAATTCAAACAAGCAATACAACTCGATTCCAAATTGGCCGACGCTTATTACACTCTCGGTGTCACGCTATGGCAGCAAGGCGATTTTCCTGGTGCAGCTACACGGTTGCAGGGAGCCATCAGCGCGAAACCGGACTATCCCGAAGCCCACTACACCTTGGGGACAGTTCTGAGTCAGATGAATCAATTACCGGAAGCAGCAAAAGAGTTGCGGGAAGCGATCCGCTTGCAGCCGGACTTCGCAGGCGCGCACACCACCTTGGGAACCGTCCTACGAAAAATGGGTGAAACCGAAGCAGCGGCTGCTGAGAGTCGGGCTGGTGCGGAAATATCCAAGCAGAAGAATAGTCTGCAGTCAGCGACGTTTACGACGAACTCCGGCCGACATCTGCTGGAAGTCGGAGACCTTGATGGTGCCATCTCCCAATTCCGTTCTGCTATTAACTCGAAACCAGATTACGCTCCAGCTCACTACCAGCTTGCTGTTGCACTTCAAAGAAAGGGAGAAACCGGGCAGGCCGGGGAAGAGTTTCAAAAAGCTGGCGAACTAGACCCGCACTTTAGGACAGCGTCGCAATAAGGAAGAATTACTTAGCGCTGTGTTGGCGCACCGCTACTAAGTCGCTTTGCACCGGAACCCCGCGCTTCACCGTTACATGAAGCACAGCCTCGAATGGTTTGAGCTCGCCAGCTCCTAACGAGCCGAGTCGCGTTAACAAATCCTCGAGAGAATTTTCACGGCAGACATACTCGACGGCGGCCTCCGTGCCAAGTGTTGTGGTTCCTGCCAAAATCATGATTGATCGCGCAGGATTTAAGCCGGGAACAAATCCGATAATCGCGTAATCCTCATCTAGAGGTAGAGTCGATGGAGTGCCTAAGAACTCCGCCGGTTCGGTCTTCTGAGGATGCACATTGACGATCGCCAGGTCTCCTTTGCGCGGTCCACTGGTAAGGCGCTGAAATACAAATTCCCGCGTGCTTGGAAGGTCGCGCAGCGTCAGGTTCTCTGCAGGCGAGCCGATAAAAATCAGATTGTCATTTTCTGCGTCGTCCAAAGAAAACAAGCTGCCGCGCTTTACCCGAATAGGGTGATGCAGCGAATCGAACACCTGATCCAAGGCATGCATCGCCAGAACTTCTCCGACTCCGGTGTAGTGGTCGAGAATTACATTTCGAGAATCGCGAGTTGGATCAAAGTAGCGCATGCCCGTCTCGGGACGACCTACGAATGCCCCGTTGCTGAAGATGACCCAAGGTTCTTCGGGAGTAGAGACGAATGCCCTCCAAAACTTCCTGTATGTTTCCGGAGCTTGAAAGCCCGGAAGTCCTGATGCTGGATTGGCAGTCTGTCTATGCCGAAGGACGATCACTAGTCCGAAGGAAACTGCTAGAAAAATAGCGAAAGCGACAACAATCAACCGCCATTGGCGATTCCCTTCAGGTTTCGTCGCAGCCATTCGCTCGCGCATTTGCGAGTCCACTGTTTTGGGAGTGGCTTTGCGGTGGTGAAATGAAATGGCATAGGAACCTTTCGGCAGATCGACGAGGATCGGATCCTCTGCTCCCTCCGCGTTATAGTATTCAGCCAGCTTGCTCCGAAGACGTCCGACCTGTACGCGAACGGTGGAGTCTGATTGCGGATTGAAATCTGCCGGTCGTCCAAAAATCTCAGTCGCAATTTGGTATTCCTTCAGGTGCTCACCGGGATGATGAAGCGCGTGATCACCCAGATACTGAAGCAGTCTGCAAAGAGATTCGGAACCGTGCAGTACGTGGCTCCGCCCGATCTTTTCCAGGTACTGCTGCTGCAATATTCTTTCGGTCACTTGCGGTCCTGTAACAGCCATGTAACCTCTGTAACAATCCGATGTATCTGCTTCTAGCGTATAGCAATTTCTGATGTAACCGTTTCTAAACCTTCCGACACTTGTAATTTCCGTACTACCAAGTTCAAAGTTCACTCGCTCGAATTGTATTCAGAATATTGCTGCTTGAAAAACGCCAGAGCGCGTAAGAGAAGATGTGTCTTCCAAATAGATATAGTGAACAAGTCAAGAATTTCTTAAAGGAATAAATATTCCATATTCAATAGGATTCCGATCCAACTTCCAAATTGCCATATTGCTACACGCATTATCGAAAACTTTACTTAGATAAATCAATAATTTACACGACTATTCATTTCGGAATGATAACTGCTCTCACGACCCATGGTAGTGGTTTTGTATTAGTCGAAGGTGTGTCGTTTCAATTCGTTCATTTCCTTGATGAAATGGTCGATCCAGCAAAGTAGCTTGGTGGCTTGGCCACCGAAAGTGGAGGAGAAAGTAAATGAATACGTCGACTGCTGCGGGCCGCGTCGCCACATTAGGACTCATAGTTTTTCTAACCTTCTCGACACCGTTGACTCAGGCCCAGGCAGTCTTTGGAAGCATCTTCGGAACCGTCACTGATCCGTCTGGCGCTGCTGTGCCGAATGCGAAAGTTACGGTGACGGACACGAGTAAAGGCACGAGCGAAGAGACGACCACCAACGAAGCCGGCAACTATTCGGTAACTCACCTTATTCCTGACAATTACAGTGTGCGTTTTGAGGCGCCCGGGTTCAAAGTAACCGAACAGAAGAGTGTTTCTGTGTCTGCAGATGCCTCCGCACGCGTCGATGGACAATTTCAGGTAGGGTCTTCTAGCGAGTCGGTCGAAGTAACCAGTGAGGCCCCGCAACTAAAGACTGACCGCGCGGATGTAGCCATCGAATTCAATCAGAAATATGTTGAAGACCTTCCGATCATGAACCGCAACTTCACCAGCTTCGAACTGCTTTCGCCGGGCACTCAGAAGATGGTGGGCTGGAGCCATGCTGCGACTGAAAATCCGCAAGGCAGCCAGCAGATTTTTGTAAACGGGCAGCATTTCAGTGGAACGGCGTTCGAATTGGATGGAACCGACAATCAGGATCCGATTCTTGGCATTATCGTAGTCAACCCGAATCTCGACGCTATTCAGGAAAGCAAGATCACGCTACAGAATTATGACGCCGAGTTCGGCAAGGCAGTCGCCGGCGTGGTCACCGTCCAGACAAAGTCAGGAAGTAACGATCTTCATGGAAGCGGATTCTGGTTCCGGCGGACTGATGCAACTGCGGCACGCGACCCATTTACGCAATTCGCTCCCAATCCGGTCACAGGGAAGTTTATTCCTTCCGATAAATGGCAGCAGTTTGGTGGAACGATTGGCGGTCCGGTTATCAAGAACAAGTTGTTCTTTTTTGGCGACTATCAGGGAACTCGGGAAGCGAATGGCACCACGAATTTGCTTACAGTTCCGACTGCGACGATGGCCAGTTCTTGTAACCCCGCTACTAATGCAAGCAGCGCAACCCCGGGATTCTGTGATCTGAGTCAGTATTTGGGTGTCGAACCTGGTGGTAGCACTACGTTAGGCATACAAGGCGGACAGGTTTTCGACCCGACAACTGGGACTGGTGGTTTGGGGCGTACTACGTACCTCAACAATCAAATTCCCATTACCAGCATTTCTCCGCAAGCCGCAGCTATCCTGGCGCTTTTCCCCGTGCCCAGCACTTCGGCGATTACGAATAACTATATAGCTTCAGGAACGGGTTCCTATAAGCAGGACAGCTTCGACACACGAATTGATTTTAATCCGGCTTCTACCTTGCAAGTCTTCGGACGCTTCAGTCTTGACTATTTCAATGTGGCGGGCAAAGGGTCCTACGGTGCTTTGGAAGGCGTGGGCTTTGGTCCCGGTGGTCTCGCCGGTAGCTCACTCACTCACAACTACAGTTTGGCTTCCGGAGTGACAAAAACATTCAGTTCCACACTGCTCGCGGATTTTCGATTCGGATATTTCAAGTACAACCCAATTACTTCAAAACCCGATGCTGGCACTACCCCCATGAATTCCGTGAATATTCCAAATGCGAATCTTACGGGGTCGCAAGCTGCTTCGACTTCTGGCTGGGGTGGTTTTCTCCTTAACCAAACCATATCGAACTCCTCAGCAAACAATGGTGCCTTTAGCAACCCAACTGTGAGTTGGGGGGACGGTTTAGGGGTTGGGCGTTGCAACTGTCCACTAACTGAAAGCGAGCAGCAGTTCCAATGGGTGACGAATTGGACGAAGATCCATGGCAACCACCAATTCAAGTTCGGCGCCGATGTTCGTTACGCGATGAATCTTCGCGTTCCAAGTGACGCCGGACGAACTGGCGACTACACCTTTGACTATCGGACTACGTCGGGAGGACCCAAGGGAGGCGTGGGTGGCCTTGATTGGGCGACTTTCCTGCTCGGAGACGTAACTCAAGTTAGCCGGTATGTCAGCACCAGCCTAAATGCAGCCGAACGGCAGCATCGAATGTTCTACTACGGCCAGGATACTTGGCGCGTAACTTCGAAATTCACTTTCAATTACGGCCTACGCTGGGAAGTGTATTTCCCCGAATATGTAAATGGAAAAGATAAGGGAGGGTTCGCCAATATTGTTCAGGGAGAGGATCGAGTTGCGGGCGAAGGCGGTATTGGACTAAATGGAAACATCAACAATGCCTGGCATGCCTTTGCGCCACGCGTCGGCCTTGCCTACCAGGTAACGCCGAAAACTGTGGTTCGAATGGGTTATGGCCGAAGCTTCGACATGGGTGTGTTCGGTTCGAACTTCGGCCACACTGTTACGCAAACATTGCCGGTCTTGGCGGCTCAGTTGGCTCAAGGCCCGACTCAGGACGTAGCCGCCTTTACTCTCGCACAAGGCCCACCAATTTTCACTTTCCCGGCGATACCTTCAAATGGACTGCTGCCCGTAGCTGGCCCAAACTGCTATCAAAAGAGCTTCACAGATCCCGTAACAGGCAACAACGATCAGTTGTGCGTGCAGCCTCACATACGTCCGACGACCCAGCGTCTGCCTACCCTAGATGCGTGGAACGCTACGGTTCAGCATCAGCTGACGAATACGATATCAGTGGAAGCCGCGTATATCGGCAATAAAGGTACGCATGTGTTTGCTGGTGACGGACCGACCTACAACATTAACAATCCGTCAATTGTTGGTTTCGCCGCAGGCGTACCGCAACCTCAGCGCCGGCCACTTTACAATCGGTTTTCCTATCCCGGATATATTGATCCAACAACTGGAACAACCTTGCAGTGCTGCTCCACCGACCAGAACAACTATCTCGGGAATGACGCCAGCAGTGAATACAATGCGTTACAGATCAAAGTCGAGAAAAGATTCTCCCAGGGCTTCCAACTGCTTTCTCACTACACCTTCGCTCATGCCAACAAGTACGACAACAACTATTACGCGAACGATCCTCGGGTTGCGTACGGTCCTGATGACCAAGTCCGGAATCACGTTTGGGTAAACAATTTAGTTTACGAGTTGCCATTCGGAAAAGGTAAGGCGTTTGCTGGAGACTCGCGCGGCATTAAAAACGTCCTGATCGGAGGTTGGCAGATCACGGGAACGACCACTTGGGGCAGCGGCTTGCCCTGGACTCCGAGTACAAACGAATGTAGCGGCGAGGAAGACGTAGGCGTTTGTCGCCCGAACAAAGGCACGGGATCGTTCCATACAGGCGCAGGATCGTTGCAGCACAACCCTGCAACAGGTCAACCATTTGTGCAGTTCTTTACGCCATTGGCGTCGCTAAGCGGTCCATTCACAGATCCAGGAATTGGCAATTTAGGCAATATAGGGGTATTCAGCTATCGGGGTCCAAGAGCGTTCTTCTCCGATGCATCGATCATGAAGAACTTCTCCGTTACTGAACGGGTGAAGGCTCAATTCCGGATGGATGCCTTTAATGTGTTTAACCATCCAGTATTGGGTTTCAACAATAACCAGGGTGGCAGTGGCACTTGCATAGATTGCTCGGGCAATGGCAAGATCACGGACATTGAGCACGATGCTTCGCCGGGGTCGGCGACCGGTATGCGTCAGCTTGAGTTCGCGTTGAAGTTCTCGTTCTAGAATTCTTTGGATGTGTTTGGGAGGGGGTCTTTGCGACTCCCTCCTTATTCTTTGTTGCTGCGCAATTACGTACATCCACGTCCAACCATCAATTCAAAGTTAGCCTGAGAACTTGACCGTATCCAAATCGCATCCTACTATGCGAAATCAGTGATGTTCTCTATTCGGCGTTGGATTTTCACTATCGCACTATCCGCCCCCATCCTGTGCTCTGCGATTCCGGCAAACTCTCAGCACCCACCAATCACTAGTTCCTTACCATCACCAATAATCGCCAACTTCATCGACATCGCCGAAAAGGCAGGTCTCACCATGACCAATGTCTTCGGAGGCCTCGAGACCAAGAAGTACATCATTGAGACGACCGGTACTGGCGTGGCGATCTTCGACTATGACGACGACGGATGGCCCGATATCTTCATCGTGAATGGAACGACATTGGAGGGTTTTCCAAAAGACCAAGGTCCTAGCAATCATCTCTATCGCAATAATCATGATGGGACCTTCAGCGATGTCACTTTAAAAACTGGGTTGACCGCTACTGGATGGGGCCAGGGCGTTTGTGTCGGTGATTATGACAATGATGGATGGGAAGATTTGTATGTCACCTACTACGGAAAAAATCGGCTATACCACAACAACCGAGGAGTGTTTACGGAAATCGCCGAAAAATCAGGCGTGGCTGGTAGTGGCAAAGCCTGGGGCACGGGATGTGCTTTTGTTGACTACGATCGTGATGGTCGCCTGGATCTAATTGTCGCAAATTACGTCGATTTTGATCTATCTACCGCGCCAGCTCCGGGCGAACGCGCATCCTGCATATGGAAGGGCACGCCTGTCATGTGCGGCCCGCAAGGGCTTCCGGGTGCGAAAAATATTCTTTATCACAATCGTGGCGATGGCACGTTCGAGGACGTTACCACCAAAGCGCACATTGACCAAACCAACGGCCATTACTCGCTAAGCGTCTCTACGCTCGACTACGACGATGATGGCTGGACTGATATTTATGTGGCATGCGACAGTACGGCAAGCATTCTCTATCACAATAATCATGACGGTACATTCACCGACAAGGCTGTCACAGCAGGCGCCGCATTCAATGAAGATGGGCGCGCCCAAGCCGGCATGGGATCAACCGTTGCCGATTACGATGGAGACGGCAAGCCAGATATTTTCAAGACCAATTTCTCCGATGATACCGCGACCCTCTATCGGAATAATGGAGATGGAACATTTACCGACGCAACTACGGCTGCCGGTCTCGGACTGCACACGAAATATTTAGGCTGGGGAACAATGTTCTTCGATTTCGATAATGACAGTTGGCCCGATTTGATTTTGGCCAATGGACACGTTTATCCGGAAGTCGATAAATACCACTTGGGCAGCGATTACAAAGAGCCGCGAATTCTTTATCACAATAACGGGAACGGGACTTTCAGCGAAGTCTCTTCCCCAGGCACTGGTATTACGACATCGATTTCGTCTCGAGGGCTCGCCGTCGGCGATCTCTGGAATGACGGACGCATGTCAATCGTGGTCAGCAACATGAATGCAAGACCTAGCTTGCTGGTAAATCAGGTCCGAAATTCGAACCATTGGATTGGTTTTAAAGCAGTCGGAACCGTATCGAATCGCGACGCAATTGGTGCACGTATTAGCGTCAGGACAGGGAAACGCGTTCTGGTAGACGAAGTACGCAGCGGATCAAGCTACGTTTCAAACAGCGACATGCGTGTGCATTTGGGGCTTGGGCAGGTACCGAAAGTCGATTCGGTCCAAGTGCGCTGGCCAAATGGACGGATTGAAATATTTGAGAATCTCTCGGTCGACGCGATCCACAATCTAAAAGAGGGAAATGGCATGGCCGAAAGCAAGGCACAGAAGAAGCCTTAATTTGTTTCATTTTGTGGATTTGGAAGTTTTCGGTGCGTCGAACCGAACAGTTCGCAGAATTCCAGCGCCTTCTTTAATAAATATTAGCTGGTTGGGCTCAATGTTTTTCACTGTGTCAATCTGCCCGCTAGGCCATCGTATTTCCAATAGTTCTACCTTCTCTGCTTTTCCGATGCCGAAGTGCACCCGCAAATCGTTTTGTGAAATATAGCTCCCGCCGCTGCGGACTTCGTCAATCTGCTCGTGTGGCTTAGTTCTCTCCAGGCGCGTGCGTCACGCATTTGATCCTGGCGCCGATTCCGCTGCGATTTGATTTCGTCCCTATCGTTCGCACTTTTATCCAATTGTTGCTCAACTGCGAATCGCAGCGCAAAAGTTGTGGGAAGCCATTAATTGTATTCACGACTACATCGATGTCGCCATCGTTGTCGAAATCCCCAAATGCGCAGCCTCGCGCAGCACTTGGAGTCGAAATACCCGGCCCTGCTTTCAAGGAAATATCTTCGAAGTGTCCGTTGCGCTGATTGCGGTATAGCAACTTCCTTTGTGCATAGCCCGCATCGGTTTGCAATTGCTCGACCTCGGGATAAACGTGACCGTTGCAGATCAGAATGTCTGGCCAGCCGTCATTATCGAAATCGAAGAATCCGCAACCCCAGCCGAGAAACTGTGTGTGTGCGCCGAGACCTCCTGTGAAAGTCGCGTCTTCAAAATTCCCCCCGCCAATGTTGTGATAAAGAGAGGGCGTGTCGCCGGCGAAATTGGTTTTCACGATGTCGAGATTTCCGTCGAGATCATAATCGGCTGCTGCGATTCCCATACCAGCCTGTGGTTTGCCGTCCGCGCTCAAGGCGCAACCGGCATCGATGCCGATGTCCTCGAACTGGCCATTCTTTTTGTTCTTATAAAGAGCACTGGGGGTTGAATCGTTCGCTACATAGATATCAGGCCAACCGTCGTTATCCAGATCAGCGGTCAACACCCCTAAGCCAAAAGTTCCGTTGGCCTTGGTAATTCCAGAAGTCTCGGAAACGTCAGTGAAAGTACCATTGCCGTTATTGTGATAAAGAATGTTCTTTCCGCCGTTTAGGCCTGGCGGCCCGCAAGCCACCATAACGCTCTTATATAAGCAGGGCCCCGATTCCGGTACGGGCGCGGTTTTCAAGTCGAGATCAATGTAGTTGGCAACGAACAAATCGAGATGCCCGTCGCGGTCATAATCGACAAAGGCGCAGCCTGTGCCCCAACGCGTTTTCGTTCCGGCTACTCCCGCTTTCTCGCTCACGTCAGTAAACGTGCCATCACCGTTGTTGTGATAGAGAACGTTTTTTCCAAAGTAAGTTACAAACAAATCCTCGTATCCGTCGTTGTCGTAGTCGCCGACGCAAACGCCCTGTCCCCAACCCGTGTGGGTCAGGCCCGCTTTCGCTGTGACGTCGGTAAATGTCCCATCGCGATTATTCTTGAAAAGATGGGAAGTCGGTTCTTGGCCTGACGGAAATCCTTCCAGACGGGAGCCGTTTACTAGAAAAATGTCGAGCCAACCGTCGTTGTCATAGTCATAGAAAGCCACACCGCAGCCCGTAGTCTCCAGCAGATATTTATTCTTGTGCTCCCCCCCAAATATGGTTTTCACATCTAGGCCCGCGGAATGGCCAACGTCGACGAAATTCACGCCGAGATCGCTCGAATTCGGCGCCTCATCCTTATGAGTAGCAGTGGAGAATGCCGGTAGAGGTCGGGCCAAAGCTAGCACATTTTGAAGAGGAAGTACGAGCGCGGATCGACTAAGAGATCGCAAAAACCGGCGGCGAGAGAACGGCAAAAGTGAACACCTTTGGGCTTCGGTTCGTGTTAAAATTCAGCTCTAATTCTGTAGCACGGTAGCGCGATTTGCAAGCTTATAACCCTTCGCTAGCTCACGCTAACAGCTTTCGCGCAAGCCAATTTGTTCCAAGTTTTCGGGATCCACTTTTTCAAAATAAAAAGTCTTGGTTTTGCCGATCAAGGCTGGCACTGGCCATTCTGGCTGTCATTTTTTCTTGGACTGCGGCGCTCGGACAAGACCTCATATCGACTCCTCGTTCTTCACTTTCACTTTCGCGCGCTGTAAGACCATGGGAGTTTATTTCTTCAACGGGCATGCGAGCTGGTGTTTTCGGTAGCGAAGCCGGCAGTCTTGAGGCGTGGGTTTATCCGCTGAAGATTTTGCGCAATTTTCATTTGCTCTTCCATGTGGATGGTCGAATTCTAGCAGCCGAGACATTAGGGAGAACCGTTTCGGTGCGCCCGGAATCCTATACGGTTCTTTACGCCAGCGATACTTTTCAAGTAAAAGAGACGGTTTTCACGCCAGTGCACGAACCCGGTGCGGTCATTGTGATCGAAGTTGAGAGCTCCGAGCCGCTTGAGGTGGAAGCAGAGTTTCAAAGAGATTTCCAACTTGAATGGCCAGCCGCCTTTGGAGGCGCTTACCTCAATTGGAATCCTGACTTGCGAGCCTTTGAATTTGGTGAAGAGCAAAAGAAATTCGCTGCTCTGGTGGGCTCTCCATCGGCTGTGCCCGCTCGTCAGGAATATTTCACGAATTATTCTTCCTCTTCCCAAAATTCATTTCTTCTCGGGCCAGTTGCGAACGGCAAGCAAACAAAGGTAGTTGTGATTGCCGGATCGGTAAATGGTCCCAAAGAAGCTGCCGACACTTATCATCGTTTATCCGCTACCTACGAAAGCCTTCTACACGATTCTGCGGACTATTACGCAAAATATCTGGATCACACTGTCAACTTGGCCCTTCCCGATGAAGACTTGCAACAGGCTTACGATTGGTCCCGCATCAGCATGATTCAAGGACTGGTGAGTAGTCCTTATCTTGGAACTGGACTCATTGCCGGATATCGTACGTCGGGGGACTACGAGCGTCCTGGATTTGCGTGGTTCTTTGGCCGCGACGCGCTCTGGACTTCTTTCGCTCTGAATGGGGAAGGTGATTTCAAAACTTCTCGCACTGCACTTGATTTCTTAAGCCGCTATCAGCGTGATGACGGCAAAATCCCCCATGAGATTGCCCAAACAGCAACTCTCGTCGATTGGTTCAAAAACTATCCCTATGGCTTTGCCTCGGCCGACGCTACTCCTTTGTACATCGTTGCGCTCAACGATTACGTAGTACGCAGCGGGGACTCCTCCTTCGCGATTGAAAAATGGAATAGCCTGTGGAAGGCATACCGGTTTCTAAAATCTACTTATAACGCACAGGGACTCCCGCAGAACTTCGGATTCGGGCACGGCTGGGTCGAGGGCGGCCCGCTGCTTCCGGTCGACACAGAGCTTTATCAGAGCGCGTTAGGTGCTGAGGCTCTTAGGTCTTTAGCAAATCTGGCGCGCATCAATGGCAAGGACGATGTGCGTAAGCAACTAGATCAAGAGTTCGCTAAACAAAAGGCACTCGTAAATCAGGCATTCTGGTCTCGGCAGAAAAACATCTATTCATTTGCGCTCGACAATCAGGGTCAACAAATCGAGATTCCGAGTGTGCTAGCCGCGGTGCCTATGTGGTTTGAACTTCTTGATGAAAATAATACAGAGACGATGATCAGCCAGCTTTCCGGCGCTGATCATGAGACCGATTGGGGCATGCGGATCATTTCTTCTTCTAATCCGGTCTACAATCCGGGTGGCTATCATTTTGGCTCGGTTTGGCCGCTGTTCACCGGTTGGGCCTCAGTCGGTGAGTATCGCTATCATCGGGCGATACCCGCTTACTCGAATCTGAAAGCCAATGCGCTTCTTGCTCTGGATGGATCTCTGGGCCATGTCACGGAAGTCCTCTCTGGCGACTACTATCAGCCACTCTCCACCAGTTCTCCCCATCAGATATGGTCGGCAGCCATGGTGGTCAGCCCTCTGTTGCGAGGAATGCTCGGCTTGGAAACCGATGCGGCCGCACACACCTTGAAATTCGCGCCTCACGTTCCTGCGCAATGGAAATCATTTGAAGTAAGAAATATCCGCGTAGGTAATGCATTGTTAAATCTGAAATATCAACGGGAGATCGATGCAATTGCTTTGACTGTCGAGCGGGTCGGCAGCGGAGACTGCAGTGTTGAGTTTTCCCCAGCGTTAAGTCGGCGCGCGGAAGTGATCAGTGCCGAGCTCGACGGCCGACGAATCCAAACGCACATTGATCGCAACACAGAAGATCAACACGTCTCCGTAAAAATTCCACTCGGTGAAAAGCCAGTGACACTTCGCGTTCGCACGCGGAACGACTTTGGCATCGGCATCCCTTCAACGCTTCCACCACTCGGCGCAAAAAGTCAGGGGTTGAGAGTGTTGTCTGAAAACTGGAGTTCTAACAACGATAGTTTGACTCTGCAGGTTTCAGGCATTCCGGCCCGAACATACGATCTCGATATTTGGAACGCGGCACAAATCACAAAAATAGAAGGAGCGGAATTAGTAAAGGACGAACACGGGCCCAGCAAGATTCGCATCAAGCTGCCCGGCAGCGATTCATCGTCCTATGTTCAAGGGAAAGTCATTCTGCATTTTTGATTTTCCCTTTCTGCCGTTATCTCCTCTTCCGCGTGTCTTGTGCACAGCAGGTGCTATTTAGGAGGCGGGTTTTGTCCGTTGCCTTCACCGCTGCCCGTGTGACCTGAAGTGCTGCGACCGTTATTCCCCGCGTCTGACCAATGACCTGACTTGTTTTCAGATTTCGGCTTTCCTTTCTTCGATGATTTTGTATATGCGTTTGCTGGTGTTCGTCCCTGGCCGGGCCCGCTGCTGGTTCCTTGCTGGCCGGAGCTGTCGGGAGTGCTTTTCGAAGATTGTGAGTTTGAAGACGATGAAGACGGCTGACTAGTATTTTGAGAGTTGTTGTTTTGGGCTGCAACAAAGCTGCATGCCAGAACTAAGATCATCATACTACTGAATAGGCGCGACATTGTAGACTCCTTGAGTCCGCTTGAGACAATATTTTAATTAAACCGCCGGAAGCAAGTGCGGTCCATACGGTTTGCCCAGCAGTAACACGGTTGTTATCCCGCACCCTTAGTCCATCCGCGAATAAGCCAAACAGATTCCAGTCAGCCAAAAAGATTACCGATGCAGAATCACTGCTACCTCACTTGGCATACGAACATCTAGTCCTTTTCGGGCGTGCTGCTCTACCCATTCCATCGCCTCGTTCGCTTACGAATCTTTTACGGAGTTTTTATCCAATCTTTATGGCTGGAAGCCTTGAATGAATAAAGAAAGCAGGATTCTCATGTCACTCATTCAGGATATTCCCGCAGAACGACTAGCCAGACTTTTTCATCATTACCAGGAGGTTCTCAGTAACCAATTCCACGAATTGGAGAAGTGTGGTGCTGCCGTAGATGAGATGTTGATCCCATGGGATCAGACCCCGGAAGCGGAGCGGAAATTGCTGATTGCGGCCGCGCAGCTGTCGTTGATGGAACTCGATTCGACAACAGATCGAGATCCGCAGAGTTACTATGCGAAACCTGGTGAAGCAGAGTGGGGATGTTGAGCTGCATCACGCGCAACAACGGATTGGCTTTACTTGGTCACCAGAGGCTGACTTTGGTCGGAATTCGTTCTTAACGTTGCAAAGGTGAGCGAAATGAAAATAGGACTTACTTTATTGTGCGCAGGAGCAGTGGTGTTCATGTTGCGCATCTTACTAGCCTTCCTGGCGGAGACAAAGAATTCGTCCAATCTGCCCATGAAAGTCCATATGGCGACGTTCAATCCAAAGTTTAAGCCATGGATTCCAAATGGAGACCTGATCAACATGAAGTCCAACGAAGACATTCAAAAGACCGCAACGAGGAAAGCAGCCGGGGCAGCCTTCGTTTTAACCGTCGCTGTGCTACTAATCCTGCCTGTGCACGCACAACAAACATCGGACAGCTCTTCCAGTAATGCCGGTGCCGCAGCAAATCAGCCCAGCACAACAGATCAGGAATTAGTGAAGGAACTTGATGCGATGAAAAAACGCATCGAACACCTTGAAGGGGAATTGAAGGCGCGGTCAAGATCAGAACAACCGGCTGATGCCGCAATCAGTCCCGCTGGCACAACGCCTGCTGCAGCCGCAGCAATGTCCGGATCTTTGCCCGTTGTATCCGAAACGTCCAACGTCTCGTCATCGGCTGTCCCTGATAAGCCGAAAAAAATTGATCCGTTTTCCGATGCTGACTGGACTTGGCTCAACGGCAATCCTCGCACCAAAGCACCAGCCTTTGACTCAAAATTCTTTACTCCCGAGATCAGGGCTGATCTCACTTACACCTACGATTTCAATAAGCCCAAAGACAACTCGATGGGCGGATCCAGCGAACTTTTCCGCTCGAATGAAATTCAGTTGGAGCAGCTAGGTATCGGCGGCGACTTTCATTACGACAATGTGCGCGCCCGGTTCATGACTCAGTTCGGCATGTATTCAACAGCGACGGTGAGAAATGACCCGAGTACCGCGAAAGGGCAATGGGATCTGGCCAATGCGGACCGCTATTTATCAGAAGCCTACGGCGGATACCATCTCGATGCGTTGCATGGGATCAACATCGACGCCGGAATTTTCATGTCGTATGTCGGCCTGTTCAGCTACTACAACTTCGATAACTGGGCCTACCAACCGTCGTACGTCTCTTCCAACACGCCGTGGTTTTTTCAAGGTTTGCGAGTGCAGATTTTTCCAACAGCCCATTTGAAGATTGAACCGTGGCTCATCAATGGCTGGCAATCCTACGGTTCGTCGAATTCGAGAAAAGGTCTCGGCGGTCAGATCAAGTGGACTCCATATCCCTGGATGAACATCGTCTCCAACAACTACGGCCTCGGTCACGACGATCTATATATACCGAATCGCGGTCGCATTCACACTGACAACAGTATCGAGATCAAATATTACGACAAGCCACAAAATACTCTCGATAAGATGGCATTCTCGTTTACCGGAGATTTGGGTTGTGAATTCGGTGGAGGCGTAAGTTGCCATGGCAATACTAAGGGAGGTCCGAAGCAGAGCTTTATCGGCTACATGGTCTACAACCGTTTTTGGTTTGATCGAGATCTGTTCGGATTGACACTTGGCGGTGGCCAGATCAACAATCCGGGCCGCTATCTGGTGCTGATCCCACCGATCAATGGCGAGACTGCAGCCTCAGCAGCGCTGAATTCCCCGTACTTTACAGCCAATCCCGGAGACCAGTTCAAAGCCTGGGATTCTTCCGTCACATTCGATTACATGCCCAAGCAATGGCTGACCTTCCGCTGGGAGTACGACTACCGCCACGCAAATGTGCCGTACTGGTCTGGCGCGGGCGGAATTACTCCGCCACCTGGAAGCAACAATGGCTTTCCGACTCAGTATGCCTGCAACAACGGAAGTCCATCCGCAACCATTGGGGGTTGCAGTGGAAACGGCGGTCTTTGGCGACCAGACCTCCGCAGAGATGAAGGTCTTATCAACCTGGATTTGATGGTTAAGTTTTAGTTGACGGTTCTATGAAGCGAATAGTCAAAACAAAACAACAACGAGTATTCGATAGCCGATTCGTGGTGATCAGCTTGTCGGTTGCGGCTATGGCAGTGTTTGATCTGTGGGCGTTTTTGCGATTCTCAACTAGGTGAGTGTCGGAAACATCGAGAGTCGCAGACAGGAGATAGTATGCGAAAAGCGATTGTTTCATCATTACACGGAGGTGTCACAGGTAGTTGGTTGGAGCGAAAAGGTGTTGGCAAACTAATGATTTTGGCAGCTTTGTACTGCTTGATCATGGCGGCTTTTTTGTTGCCGATAGCAGCGCAGGCGGTATCTTCGTCTGCATTCTCCCAATCCACAACAAACAGCGTCACTCTCACCGGAGAGGTGAGTTGCGGACGATGCCAGAACATACAACCGCCGCCCAAGGGATATACAAGATTCAGTTGGGCGCTACATTCGGTCAGTGAAGGGGATGACGTCGTACTCCTTATCGCAGGGAAAACCTACACGCTGCAAGGAGACAGAAATCAATTTCTGAAATACGTTGGGCACAAGACGACCGTAAACGGAAGGCTGGACGGTACCACGGTGATAGTTCAAATGATCACGCCGCCGGGTAACACTAAGTGATTCAGCTAACAATGATTCAGCAAATCAAGAGCGACGAAGTGAGACTTCGGATGTCAAATCAGCCGCTGATTTTGCGATGGGGCGATCGCTTGACTCTGGAAAATTGGTCGTGCCGGCCAGAGTTTCCCGCGGCTTTGAGGCGATGGGCGCGAGCGATTTTGCCTGCGCCGAGGGAAAGACGAACGTAGTCGTGGCCAACGAAGTAGGCGTGTCTCAAATCACCGTTGGGAAGTGGCGAAGGCAATTTGTTGTGGCGCGACGTGATAATGGTTCCGAAATCTTCCGTAGATAATCCTGCTTTTCAGCCTATTTCGACTCTTCCGAAATTGGGCTTCCCACCCGATCTTTATGATTTTTTTATGAACTTCTTACGCAAACCTTAGCACCAATCGGTTGCAATAAATATCTAAGGATCTAAGTGCGCTGGAGGACGTTATGCGAGATGCAGTTTTTGTTGCGATGACTGTTGGGTTCTTCCTGCTGTCATTTGCTTATGTACGATTTTGCGACCGAATGCGCTAGAGGGAAAAGAAATGAACGTTGAATCGATCATCATGCTGATTGTGACCGTCCTTATGGGCGTGTACCTGTTGTACGCCTTGCTGCGTCCGGAGAGGTTCTAAACATGACGGCAAATGGGTGGTTCCAAATCATTGTGTTTCTGCTCGTGATTTTCGCGGTCACCAAGCCGCTGGGCATCTTCATAACGAAAGTGTTCAATCGCGAGCGTACGTTTCTTGATCCAGTTGTGCGCCCGCTCGAACGATTGTTGTACTTCCTAACTGGTGTCGATGAAAACCATGACATGCGCTGGACAGAGTATGCCTTTAGCATGCTGCTGTTCAGCGGCGTCTCCATGGTTGCTTTGTACGCAATCGAGCGCTTGCAGCAGTGGCTGCCCTGGAATCCTCAAAAGCTAGCTGCGGTCGGTTCCGATCTCGCTTTCAATACGGCTGCCTCGTTCACTACCAATACCAACTGGCAGAACTATGCCGGCGAAACCACCATGAGCTATTTCACACAGATGGCTGGTCTCGCTTATCACAACTTCGCATCGGCAGCGGTTGGTATTGCACTGGCTATTGCATTCATTCGCGGCATTGCGCGACGGGAGAAAGAGACGATTGGAAATTTCTGGGTGGACATGACCCGGACGACTCTTTGGATCTTGCTGCCCATGTGTATCGTCTACGCTCTGGCGCTCGTGTCACAAGGAGTTGTTCAGAATTTAAAGCCCTACGACACGGTGAAGTTGGTCGAACCGCAACAAGTCCAGAAGGTCGGCACGGATGGCAAGCCGACGGTAGGCCAAGATGGCAAACCCGTCATGGACACGGTCACGGACCAGACCATTGCCCAAGGTCCGGTAGCTTCGCAGGAAGCAATCAAGATGCTCGGCACCAACGGAGGCGGTTTCTTTAACGCCAATAGCTGCTCATCCGTTCGAAAATCCGACGCCGCTCAGTAATTTTCTGCAAATGATTTCTATCTTCATGATTCCCGCTGGGCTCACTTACACGTTGGGCCGGATGACAGGCTCGCAGCGCCATGGTTGGGCAGTATGGGCAGCGATGGCAGTGTCTGTTTTTCGTTGGCGTCACCACCGCTTATTGGGCGGAAGCGAAGGGCAATCCGTTGCTGCATGGTGTCGATCAGCGTGCCAGCCTTACTCAATCAGGCGGCAACATGGAGGGTAAAGAGGTTCGCTTTGGCATCGCGGATTCGACTCTGTTCGCCACCATCACGACCGACGCAAGCTGCGGGGCTATCAACGGATGGCACGATTCGTACACACCTCTTGGAGGAATGGTTCCGCTCGCGAACATCATGTTGAGCGAAGTGGTATTTGGTGGTGTCGGCGCCGGTCTGTATGGGATCTTGATTTACGTTGTGTTGGCGGTGTTCATCGCAGGATTGATGGTCGGGCGCACGCCGGAGTACCTGGGTAAAAAGATCGAAGCTTACGACGTAAAAATGGCGATGCTGGTCGCGCTTGTCTTCCCACTCGTGATTCTCTGCGCTGAGTGCAATATCAAGCGTCAAGGGATTTGGGACTTCCAGCATCAGCAATCCCGGGCCGCATGGCTTGTCACAAATTCTTTACGCGTTCACCTCGATGGCGGGCAATAACGGTTCGGCATTCGGGGGGCTGAACGGGAATACCCCCTGGTACAACATCGCTGGCGCGATGACGATGCTGATCGGGCGATTCTTCATGATCATTCCCATGCTGGCGATTGCGGGAAATCTCGCGCGCAAGAAATATGTTCCAGCTTCGTTAGGAACGTTTCCCGGTGACCACACCGTTGTTCAGCGGGCTGCTAGTGGGCGTCATTGTGATTATCGGTGCGCTGACGTTTTTCCCCGCAGTGAGCCTGGGGCCGGTGCTCGAGCACCTGCTCATGCAGGCCGGCAAGACTTTCTGAGGACCTATGGCTGATAAGAAGAAATCGAAGAGTGTTTGGGACATGAAGATCGTACGCCGTGCGATCTCTGACTGTTTCCTCAAACTGAATCCTCGCAACATGATGAAGAACCCCGTCATGTTTGTGGTCGAAGTGGGTAGTGTGATCACTTCCGTGCTGCTGGTGCGGGACGCACTTCATCATCAGGGTGCGTTTGGATTCAATCTTCAAATCACGTTGTGGCTGTGGTTCACGGTACTCTTCGCCAATTTTGCGGAAGCTATGGCCGAGGGGCGAGGAAAAGCGCAAGCCGATTCTCTCCGGAAGGCGCGAGCAGAAACCGTGGCGAAGGTGCTTCGGCCTAATGGAAAAACCGAAGAAATCGCGAGTTCCAAACTGCGTTCCGGTGATCTGGTAAACGTCCTGGCTGGCGAACTTATTCCGGGGGATGGAGAAATCGTTGAAGGCATCGCTTCGGTGGACGAGTCGGCTATCACCGGAGAATCGGCACCGGTGATACGCGAAGCTGGCGGGGACAGATCGGCAGTAACCGGCGGAACGAGAGTGCTCTCCGACTGGTTGAAAATAAAAATCACGTCGAATCCCGGCGAGACTTTTCTTGATCGAATGATCGCACTGGTAGAAGGCGCGGAACGGCAGAAGACTCCGAACGAAATTGCGTTGAATATTCTCTTGGCTGGACTGACCATTATTTTTTTACTGGCCGTTGTGACGCTTCAGCCTTTTGCGATTTATTCGGGCGCGCCTCAGACGGTATTCGTGCTGGTATCACTTCTGGTATGTCTTATCCCGACCACTATTGGCGGATTGCTCTCCGCCATTGGCATTGCCGGCATGGATCGCCTAGTGCAGCACAATGTATTAGCGATGTCTGGCCGGGCAGTGGAAGCTGCTGGAGATGTCAACACGCTTCTTCTCGATAAGACAGGAACAATCACACTAGGAAATCGTGAGGCTGCGGAATTTATTCCTGCGGCTGGTGTCTCGGAAGATCGGATGGCGGATGCAGCACAGTTGTCATCGCTGCCCGATGAGACACCTGAAGGTCGCTCGATTGTTGTACTCGCCAAACAGAGGTACGGGCTTCGGGGACGAGAACTGGCAACGCATGAAGCGCAGTTTGTGCCATTCAGCGCCATGACTCGCATGTCGGGAGTCGACATGGATGGGCGTGAAATCCGCAAAGGTGCGGCTGAAGCGATTGCGAAATACGTGTCCACCGTAACCGGAAATGGTCTACCAAAAGATGTACAGGCCACGGTGGAGCAGATCGCGCGGTCCGGTGGTACGCCGCTGGTAGTGTCCGAAAATCGTCACCCATTCGGCGTGATTTATTTGAAAGACATTGTTAAGGGTGGGATGAAAGAGCGCTTTGATCAGCTCCGGGCGATGGGGATTCGGACCGTTATGATCACTGGCGACAATCCGTTAACGGCGGCCGCGATCGCCCGGGAGGCAGGCGTCGATGATTTCCTGGCGCAGGCAACTCCAAAAGACAAGATGGATTTGATTCGACGCGAGCAGGCTCAGGGAAAGCTGGTTGCCATGACCGGAGACGGGACCAACGACGCTCCGGCACTTGCCCAAGCTGACGTTGGGGTGGCGATGAATACTGGCACTCAGGCTGCGAAAGAGGCCGGGAACATGGTCGATCTCGATTCCAATCCCACGAAACTGATTGAGATCGTGGAAATTGGAAAACAGCTTCTCATGACGCGTGGCGCATTGACGACCTTTTCGATTGCGAACGATGTCGCGAAATATTTTGCGATCATTCCGGCGATGTTTGCAGGTACTTTCCCGGTATTGAATGCTCTGAACATCATGCACCTGAAGACACCGGGCTCGGCCATATTGTCGGCAGTTATTTTCAATGCGCTGATTATCATTGCGCTGATCCCACTCGCCTTGCGAGGCGTGAAGTATCACGCCATGGGCGCCGCTGCTCTCTTGCGCCGCAATCTCGTGATCTACGGATTAGGCGGAATCATTGTTCCATTCATCGGTATCAAGTTGATTGATATGGTCATCACAAGTATAGGAATGGCCTAAGAGGACGGCATGAAAAAGAATCTGATCACGGCAATTTTAATGACGATCGCGACCACGGTCCTGCTGGGAGTGATTTATCCGTTAGTCGTCACTGGTTTAGCTCAGGTATTACTTCGCGACAAAGCTAACGGACAGCTGTTACAGGCCAATGGCAAGGTTATCGGCTCACGGATCATCGGTCAGCCATTCGTTGGCCCCGGCTACTTCCATTCCCGTCCTTCCGCAGCAGGCAACGGATACGATGCTGCAAACTCGGGCGGTTCGAATCTTGGACCCACAAATCAAAAACTGATTGATCGTGTGAATGCCGATGTCGCGACTGAATGAAGCAGACAATCCTGGTGCGCCGGTCCCGGTTGATCTCGTAACCACTTCGGCTTCAGGACTCGACCCACATATTTCCCCAGCTGCGGCAGAATTTCAGGTGAAGCGTATCGCTAAAACACGCGGGTTGATGGACGAACAAGTACGCACCCTGATCGCTCGACACACGGAGCAGAGACAATGGGGATTTATGGGGGAGCCCCGCGTAAACGTGCTGGAACTCAATCTCGATCTGGATGCGAACTTCCGCCGGAAAATAAATTGCTCAAGCTGTGCGGGCGTTCCCGGAATCACTAGCCGATTTCTGCGTTCGCCGTGACCGGCTCGATCGGCACCTGTTCCACGATCTCTATACCAAAGCCCTCGAGGCCAGGAATTTTCTTTTTCGGATGATTCGTCAGTACGCGGATTCGCCTCAGATTCAGGTCGGATAAAATCTGTGCTCCAATTCCGATTTCCCGCTGCTTCTGCCGCACAGCTTCGGGAGAGGCTGACAAACTGCCGGCTCTATGAAAAGTGAGCGCGGTTCTTTCTCCTGCCCTTTCGACGCCGAAACCTTTTGAAGTCTGATGGAGATAAACGAGAGCGCCACGTCCTTCTTTGGCAATGGCTCGCATGGAGCCATCTACGCTGGAATGGCAATCGCAAGCAGTCGAGCCGAACACGTCTCCCATAAGGCAGTGTGAATGCATGCGGACCAGCACCGGTTCTTTTCCGCTCGTTATGTCGCCCCGGACCAGAGCGATGTGAGACTCGCTGCCATCTACCTCGCTGGCGTAAGCGATTAACCGGAATTCTCCATGGCGCGTGCCTATCAGAGCCTCGCCAACACGATGAACGTAACGCTCGTTCTGCATGCGGTAGCGGATCACCTCAGCCACCGTTAACATCTTCAAGCCATGCTCTTTGCAGAACTCGATCAGATCGGGAACGCGGGCCATACTGCCATCGTCGCGCATGATCTCGCAGATAATTCCCGCTGGAATCAATCCGGCAAGTCGCGCTAGATCAACGGAAGCCTCCGTTTGCCCGGCTCGCACTAGAACGCCACCCTTACGAGCTTTTAAAGGAAAAACATGACCAGGTCGAGCCAGATCAGAAGGGCGCGTTGCTGGATCGATGGCTACTTGAATAGTGCGAGCGCGATCATGAGCTGAAATTCCCGTAGTCACTCCGTCACGCGCGTCGATTGCCTCGCAAAACGCAGTGCCATAATTCGAAGTATTTTCAGCGCTCATCGGGCCGATGCGCAGATGGTCGAGGCGCTCTTCGGTGAGCGTCAGGCAGATAAGCCCCCGCCCATATTTGGCCATGAAGTTGATGGCTTCGGGAGTGACTTTTTCTGCCGCAAGAGTGAGGTCGCCCTCGTTTTCGCGGTCTTCATCGTCAATGACCACAATCATGCGGCCAGCGCGAATTTCTTCAATCGCTGTAGGGCACGTCCGTGAATGGCGAGTCGGGTAGCACCATACAAAATTGTAGCAAATAGCACTACCCCGCCGTCATTCAGGCTTCCGCCATTCGCACCGGCCTCGATCCGACAAGTGCGTAGTAAGTAATGTAGAGGTAGCAGATCACAGGAAGAAACAACGAATGCTGAATGCCGAAGCGATCTGCTAGAACGCCTTCCAGCAGCGGGATCACTGCTCCGCCAACAATCGCCATCACCAAAACACCCGAGCCGTCGCCGGTTAGCGGGCCGAGCTCGGCAATTCCTAGCGTGAAGATGCTGGGGAACATCACGGAGTTAAACAGTCCCACTAAAATGATGCTCCACATAGCAACGTGGCCGGTGGAAACCATCGATGTAACTACAAGCAAGGACGCGACGATAGCTGAAATGCCTAGAACCTTGCCTGTGTTGACCTTCTGCAAGATCCCGGAGCCAATGAACCTGCCGACCATCGCTCCACCCCAATAGAAAAAACCGACCAATGTAGCGGCGGTTTTCTGTGAGATGTTCCCAATATCCGGCTGGGTGAGATAGCTTATCAGGAAACTGCCGATGGAAACCTCAGCGCCGACATAAACGAAGATTCCGACTGCGCCCAGGATCAGATGGCGATAGGTCCAAACACTTCTTTGTGGCCCGTTGGAATCAGCACTTGCACGGTGCTGGGCGCCCGGGATCGCTGGCAACTTAAACATGGCAATTACGATGCCTAAGACTACCAATGCCAGACCGAGCCCCAGGTAGGGCAGCTTAACTGAAGAAGCTTCATGCAGCCGATAAACCTGAAGAGCCTGAGCTGGCATTTGCCGGATCTCGTCCATGCTCTTGGGAGCGGCGCTCAAAATGAAAATGCCACCTAGATAAGGAGCGATGGTCGTTCCAAGAGAGTTGAAGGCCTGAGTAAGATTCAGTCGACTGGATGCAGTCTTTGGCGGTCCAAGAACAGCCACATAAGGATTGGCGGCCACCTGCAACGCCGTGATGCCGGCAGCGAGAACAATCAATGCCGTCAGAAAAAGCGGAAACGACGGTGCGCTGGCGGCGGGAATAAACAGAAAGGCGCCAAGTCCCATGGTGAAAAGACCAAGAACCATCGTTTTTTTGTAGCCGATCCAATCAATAATTTTTCCCGACGGAAGTGAAAAAACGAAGTAGGCCGAGAAGAAGGCGAACTGAATGAGCATGACTTTTGCATAGCTCAAATCAAAGATCGGCTTTAGATGGGGAACCAGAATGTCGTTGAGAGCGGTGAGAAATCCCCACATGAAGAATAGGGTTGTCACCATCGTTAATGCGCTTTTATATGTGGTTGCCGGGCCGACACTCGTCGGGGAAGGAGCTTTTACATTCGCCATTGCCATAGAATCAGGGCTCTCCAGGGCTTTCGAGATCGAATGCAGCATGGTAACACTACCGTGGTGGGAGTTTCCTGACGAGTGGTGGGAGTTTCCTGACGAATAGTGCACGCGCGCCTAAGGTCTAAGGCAGCATTCTGTGTGCATCGGTCATGGTTCCTAACCTTCGGTCACCTCACACGAGTGCGTATTTCTGGGCTGAGCATGGTTTAATATTGGCGAGACATCTTCCTTTCTGAATAGGTAGTCTCGATTTCGTAATAAATGAAAATCTAATTGACTTGGAGTTTGCTAGGTGAACAGTGTGTTTAACGTGAAGATCACACGGGTCGCAATTCTCCTTTTATTCGCAGCTGCTCCCAGCCTGTTCGCACAAAGTTTTCAGTTGGAAGGTACGGTGCGTGACACAACCGGAGCCGCGATCGCACGTGCAAATGTGATTTTGCGATGTGACGCAGTCACTGCGACTACAAAAACTGATGATCGTGGAACATTTTCATTTGCGAAAGTACCGGCAGCAAGCGGTACAGTCACTGTCCAAGCGACTGGATTTGCGACTATCACGCAGTCGTGGAACGCTGCATCCGGAACGACAGAATTGCAGTTAGTGCTGCAACCATCTTCAGTCAACGAGCAAATCGTAGTCTCAGCGGCACGAGCCGAAATTCGATTGTCGGATGCGCCCGGCAGTACGGTTCTTCTCTCGCACGCCGATGTAAGTTCGACTCCCGCTCTTACCGTCGACGACATGCTTCGTCAGGTGCCAGGCTTTTCTTTGTTTCGGCGGTCCGGAAGCCGGACGTCCAATCCGACCTCCCAAGGAGTTTCGTTACGAGGGCTGGGTGCAAGCGGTTCCAGTCGTGCTCTGGTGCTGGAAGATGGCATTCCATTGCTTGATCCATTTGGCGGATGGGTGCAGTGGGATCGTATTCCGCGAGCGGAATTGTCCAACGTCGAAATTTTTCGGGGAGGAGCGTCGAACCTTTATGGCAGCGATGCCATGGGTGGGGTCGTGCAGTTCATTACCCGCGAGGCGCATGGGCCTGCGCTTTCACTCGAGACTTCGTACGGAAACGAACAGACTCCGGATTTGTCCGTTTGGACGGGCACAACAGCAGGGAAGTGGGATTTCGGAGTGGCAGCCGATCTCTTTCATACGGATGGCTACATTTTGGTTCCTCTTGACCAACGGGGCACCATCGACAGAGCGGCAAATTCCCAGCATGCGGCTGTAGATTTCAATGTCGGTCATCAGCTCGGGTCAAATGGCAGAGTGTTCGTGCGCGGCAATTTATTCGATGAATCGCGAAACAACGGCACGCCAGTACAGACGAACGACACGCGCATCGGTGAAGGCGCAGTCGGTCTTGATAAACAAATCGGATCTAATGATTCGTTGACGGCTCGCGTATACGGCGACGTGCAAAGCTACAATCAAAATTTCTCATCAATTGCGAGCACCCGCGCAAGCGAGTCTTTAACCGACATTCAACATGTTCCTGCGCAGGAACTCGGAGGTGCGACGCAGTGGACGCATGCCCTCGGCAAGACTCAGACACTAATTGCAGGCGCAGATCTGGTGGAAGTGATTGGCGCGAGTGATGAGGCATTGTTTACTTCAGGAACACATACCCAGAACAAAGTCTCCGGTGGCCGTCAGCGCACGCTGGGATTGTTCGGAGAAGATATTTTCCGTATCGACCAGAAATGGACGGTAATTCTTGGGATGCGATTTGACCGCTGGTCGAACTTCGATGGAAATATGGTGTGTACGGCATTCTCTAGAAAGTGTTCGCCGCCGATATCTATTTTTCCGGACCGCACTTATACCGCTTTTAGCCCGCGTTTGTCTGTCCTGCGTTCTTTGACTAAGAACGTTTCACTTACCGCTTCTGGTTACCGGGCGTTTCGCGCGCCTACGCTAAACGAACTCTATCGGAGCTTTCGTCAGGGAAACACTCTGACATTGAGCAATCCAGCGCTTCGTTCGGAGCAGCTTACGGGAGGTGAGGCTGGCGTAAACGTTTCTGGATTCAATCGCAAGCTGGAATTGCGGAGTACCTTCTTTTGGAGCGACATCGTGGATCCCGACGAAAACGTTACGCTGACAACTACCCCAAGTCTGATTACGCGTGAACGTCAAAACCTGGGGCGCACGCGCTCGCGTGGTTTAGAACTGGATGGTGTGGTCCGCGTGACCCAAGATATCCAAATTTCTGCCGGGTTTGATTTCACCGACGCGACGGTAATTAACTACACGCCAAATGCGCAGAATCCCAGTCTTCTAGGCCTCGATGTCCCACAAATTCCTCGCCACCAATTTACCTGGGAAGCGCGTTATTGGAATCCGTCGCGCCTCTTATTGAGTCTGCAAGGACGATTTGTGGGCACGCAATACGATGACGACCAGAATACCTTGCCGCTGAATCGCTTCTACGCTATGGATTTAATGATTGGCCGATCGATCACTCATGGAGTGCAGGCGTTTGCGGCAATTGAGAATTTGACGAACGAGCGTTATCAAGTTGCACGTACGCCAGTCGTAAACGTTGGGCCGCCTATTCTTTTTCGTATAGGCCTGCGCTACGATTTTCCTGGCGAGAAAAAATGAAGCCTAGTTGCTTGCATCGCCCGGCTTTCCGGAGCAGAATCAGATCATGTCCTCCCGACCAGATCCTGTACCGAAGTTGAGTGCCGATCAACATCCTGCTGTAGGACACGTATCCGGCGCACACCGACTGCTAAATGCTTTAAAGGAAAAAGTCGGAGAGCATCCGGAGCTAACCGAAGCTATTACGGAGCTTGAGATGGCGCTCAGTAAGTTGACGCTGAAAACTGCCGGAATGCTCTAGAACTCTGCACAACCAAGACGAGCAGTTCTGTCCTCCCAAACGTATAATTGAAGTTGATGACCCAGAACCAAGATCTCGACCTTTTGCCGCCGGAAACCTTGAACCGTTCTTTATGGAGGTCTCTGCTAAGCAATCTGCGGGATAAATTCGCTCCAGAGCGCCTTCCGCCACTGCAACTAACTTCCCGTCCAGTCGATGTCGGCATGTTGGAAGGGGATCGGCTGGCGATGCCTTGGTATCGGACGGTGTTTACAAATATTGGGGACGTGCTCTCGCCTGAGTCTCTCCCACCGCTTGAACTGGAGTCGCGTCCAGTCGATGTTGGAGAATTAATCGCGGACCAGATGAGCCATATGTGGTGGACATCGCTGCTGCGGAATCTGGCCGATAAAGTTGCCCCTGAGAGGCAGCCAGCTTTGCAGTTAACTTCCGCTCCCGTGAATCCCAGCTTGCACTCTGATTCAGAGTACTTGCTGCTTCCTCAATGGTCCTCTGTTATTGACGGACCGAAAGTTTTTTTACCGGACAAGCCAAAAGCGGCCTACCCATCGCTCCCGAGAATCGTTGCTGCGCCGGTAGTGAAACCCGATGCTGCCGAGGTCGAGTTCGTCAATGTGTTGGAAAGCGATCTGAGAAGGGATTTGCGGCGATCGACAATTCGCGTCCGACTTTGGATTTCGTTCGCGGCTGTTCAGCTTATAGTGCTGGTCGGGGGCTTTTTCTGGACTAGATGATTCGAAAAATTATCCTGACCTAAAAACCCCCGTCCCTATTGAAGATGTAGCTTTAAGCGGTGCGCTTTAACTTCGACGTGACGGATTTTCCATTTTTTCCACGTGTGTTAGCAGCACCGGTAAAGTTCTCCACGCCCTGTTCCAGCTCAGGCTGTTCCACAATCTTCCAATTACCGCCTGTATTCCAAGGTCCTCTGGCGTCGGTCTCCCCTTCATCGCCAACTCCAGTTGAATCATTGAAATACTCATCCACTAACACCGGGGTGGGAGGAATGTTCCCAATGGAGAATTGGTCCTTGCCCAGACTTTCCAAGGCGGCGGTGAAGGCCTTCATATGCGTGATCTCGCGAGTCATTAGGAACTGCAGAGCATCTTTCGATCCGGGATCGTCGCAGAAATCAATAAGGCGCTCGTACACGATCTTTGCGCGAGCTTCCGCGGCAATGTTGCTGCGTAAATCCACGTCGAGCTCACCGGTTATTTTCAAATAGTCAGCAGTCCAGGCGTCGCCCATTGAATTGAATAGACTCACGCCACCTCCCCCGGCAATCGCGATCAACGGGTCGGCTTCGGCGGCATCTCGATTCGCCTTCTTTATGGGTTTCAAGTGCATGCGAGCCAGAGTTCCTACGACTTCCAAGTGGCTCAATTCTTCAGTGCCAATGTCCATAAGCAGATCTTTGCGCTCTGGATCTTCACAATTAAGGCCCTGAATTGAATATTGCATAGCGGCGGCCAGCTCACCATTTGCTCCGCCAAATTGCTCAAGCAGCATGTTGCCAAATCTTGGATCTGGATCATCAACCTTAACGGTATACATCAACTTTTTGATGTGGTGATACATACGTCTCCTCTCGATTATTGGTTTCTACTGCGGATTCCGTTTGTGGGTAAGGACTCTGAAGAAGGTATAGGGAGGGAGTTGCAAGAAACATCAGGCAATCAACGTATGGGCTGGGTGAAGAGACTGCACCAATCTCTCAGATAGAGCTTTCCCGACTCAATTTAATATCGGCAAATATACACAGGGCTGAACGAGAAAATCGAGTGCTGCAATCTGAATACGCGCTTTTTCCACTGAGGATGCCTTGCAAGTTTCCAGCGTGATTACAAAAGGTAAGCTCGATTTCAGGTACCCCGGTTTTTGCAGCACGGAATCGATATTGATGCCGCAATCTGAAAAAATTGAAGCGAGCGTCGCAATAATTCCTGGACGGTCCTTCACGGTGAATCGCAGATAGTGGCTGGTCGTGAAATCGGCTGTGACACTCCGCGGAGTTGCAGCCATCTCGAATTCAAACGGAGTGCCTTGCTGGGCTTTGGCAATCCCGACGATATCAGACACAATGGCCACTGCTGTGGGGTTTCCGCCCGCTCCGTGCCCACCGAATATCGTCTCGCCTCCAAATCTGCCCGTCGACATTACCAGATTTTGCGCGCCTTGTACTCGAGCCAACGGAGACGATAATCCAACCAAAGCAGGTTGCACGCTGGCCAGCAGGTGAGCGTTTCCTTCGCCAGTGCTGTCCAACTCTGCCCAGGAAATCTGGCGGATGGTGCAGCCCAATTGTTTTGCGTAGTCAAAATCAACTGCTTCGATCGTGGAAATGGAGCGGCAGAGGATATCATTCGGATGAGTCTGGCTGCGCAATCCAACTCTCGCAAGAATCGCGAGCTTCGCTCTGGCATCTAGTCCGTCAATATCATCCGTGGGGTCTGCTTCCGCGAATCCAAGCCGTTGAGCTTCGGCCAGCGCCGCCGAGAACGTTACTCCCGCGCTTTCGATTTGGCTGAGGATATAATTGCAAGTTCCGTTCAAGATTCCATAAATCTTGAATAGCTCGTCCCCGGCTAACCCTTCTTGAAGGCCAGAAATGACAGGCACACCGCCGGCGACCGATGCTCCAAAGGCGAGATGGCGTTTCTGTTTGCGCGCAAGTGCAATCAGCTCCGGCCCACATTGTGCAATCAATTGTTTGTTGGCGGTGACGACCGACTTGCCGGAATTCAAGGCACTGCGGACCCAGTCGCCGGCTGGATTGAGTCCGCCGATAACTTCAACCATCACATCCACATCGGAGGCGAGAACCTCGTTGATGTCCTCAGTCCATTTCACGTGCGCAGGCAGCCACTCGGCTTGCTGCTTTCGGGCCAGAGTGCGATTGCAAATATGAGTTAGCCGCAATCCGGCGGGAGGATGCTCTGAGAGAATGCGGGCAACCGAACTCCCAACTGTTCCAAATCCAACAATGGCAACTTTGCAAATTCCGGACGAAGTTCCAGCCGCAGGCGTGGGGTTTGATGACGAATTCACGAGGGATTGAATCATAGCAAGCTTTTCGGATTAAACGTCCTTGGAATATGCGGCGGCTTTGGCACTGAAGTGTCGTTTAGCCGAATGCACAGGTACTCCCTTGGTCTCTCTCGCTGAATCGAGTTTAGAACCTCTTCCATTCGACGATTGCTTTGAGACTCGCGGCGTCGGCGCTTTCGCAGCGCGGCTTCCAAAAAAGCGTGCATGCAAATGGCGTACTGCCTGGGGGACGTCGCTCTCTTTGATTACGAAACTAATATTAAGTTCGGACGCTCCCTGCGAGATCATTCGGATATTCACGCCCGCCTTTGCAATTGTGGTGAACACGCTAGCTGCAATTCCGGGCACTCCATGAATGTCTTCTCCAACGAGGCACACGATTGCCTGCTTATCATCGCAATTCACTTCGGCAATTTTCTCGAGATCCGCGATCAGCGCGTTGGGGAGCCGCTTAGTTTCCATGGTGAAAGACATGCTCACTTCAGATATGGCTACGATATCGACCGACGAGCCATGAAGGTCGAGCGCCTCGAATACCGACCTCAAGAAGCCATGAACCATAACCCCGCGTGATGCGACAACATTCACAATGCTTACCCCGGTTTTGGCTGTGATTGCACGGAAGGTATCCCCGCTAGTGGGGGCGTGCTCGGTGATACGCGTGCCTTTGCTTTTTATGTTGCGCGAATTGAGCACGTAGACCGGGATGTTTTTGTGAATGGCAGGCAGAAGCGTTGCGGGATGAAGCACTTTAGCACCAAAATACGCCAGCTCCGCAGCTTCATTGAAACTGATTCGCGGAATAGTTCGCGCATCGGGACAAATCCTTGGGTCCGTGGTCATCATGCCTTCAACATCAGTCCAAATCTCAATGGACGAGGCGTCGAGTGCCGCGCCGACGATCGCTGCTGAGTAGTCTGATCCGCCGCGGCCTAATGTGGTCGTGACTCCTTCCAGAGTTGCGGCAATGAAGCCGCCCATGATCGGAATCAGTCCGTTTGCGACAATGGGCGCGATTTTATGCTGCGATCTCTCGCGGGTTTCCTCCATGATGGGGAGAGCGCGAGTATGATTTCCGTTGGTTACCAGACATTCTCGAGCATCCACCCATTCAGTATCCAGGCCGAGAGCCGGTAAGGCAGCGGCTACGAGCTGACTGGACAACAATTCTCCGAAGGATAGTAAGTAGTCGCTACTGCGAGCTGAAAGTTCTTTGACAGCTGCAATTCCTCTTAGAAATTTTCCCAGCTCAGCGGTGAGGGATTCAATCTTGGTAGCTACTGGAAGAGATTTCTTCCCAAGAAGGTCATTGGCTGTTTCCACGTGGCGCTCTCGCATCAGTCGCAAGATGGCGAGGCTCGAATCACAATCACCGGCGGCCGCGTTGTGTCCCATGGTGATTAGTTGATCCGTGATCTTTGCCATGGCGCTGACCACGATCACCGGATTCTTCTTCCGTCTACTGCGGACGATCTCAGCTACTCGCCGAATTGCGGAGGCGTCTTCCACCGACGTCCCGCCAAACTTCATAATCACCATGAAAACACCGTCCCCAAATCGTCGAATTGAGCATTCGCCCAACAAACAAAAAACCCACTCGCCGTTTATTCTTTGGCGGTGGGCTCGTGAGCTACTCTCGAATTCTCTATTTCGCTCAGTTGTTCCCGCGCCAGAAGGGTCTAATTCGTGTGCCTGAGCCTGTGTAGGGCCGCATCGACGAACTGATCTTCTGGCTGGTCTGAGACATCTCTAGAACTATACGCGAACCGCCCAATATGAGGGTATTCGACTTTTCGATTGAGATCATCCAAAAAACTATCAACGACAAAATCTTCGTACCGAAATGGATGGCGCGCTTGCATTCACTGCCTGCGCCAGATGTGCCTAAAAAATCCATTTCGCTGATCGAAATTCTGCGTTTTACATTTCACCTCTGCCCGCGCTATCAACAAGATGGAAGTTTATCCTCGAAACCGAATTGCCGTGCTGTGCTCTCGTCCCCGTGCTTTTAGGCGAGATTCGCTAAATCAGAGCAGTGGCCTCGGTTCCGTGATTTTAAAAATGGAGATGTAAGTGATGATGTGGCCTGCTTCAAAAAACGGCTTACCCCCGGCCCAGGGACTCTACGATCCGGCTCACGAGCACGACGCTTGTGGCATAGGATTTGTTGCCAGTATTGGAGGACAAAAGAGCCACGACATCATCGAAAAGGGAATTCAGGTACTGATCAATCTCACGCACCGTGGAGCTTGCGGTTGCGATCCTGAAACTGGCGACGGTGCCGGCATTCTGATTCAAATCCCGCACAAGTTCTTCGTGCGCGAATGCTTGCAACTCGGCTTTGAGCTTCCCGCTCCCGGCCAATATGGCGTCGGAATGACGTTCTTGCCGGTCGAGAAACATCAGCGGCTTCAGTGTGAAGGAATTCTTGAGACCATCATTCGCGAAGAAGGACTCACGGTAGTCGGCTGGCGCGACACCCCCGTCAACGGAGATGCAATTGGTCGCGAGGCTCGTGTTTCGCAGCCGTACATTCAGCAGATTTTTGTGGCATGTGCGCCTGGGATGGACGAGTCCGTTTTTGAGCGAAAGCTGTATATAGTTCGCAAACGAGCTGAGCGCGAAATCGCAGAATCGGATATTGAAGGCCGGGAGATGTTCTACATCCCGTCGCTCTCCGCCCGTACCATTGTTTACAAGGGACTACTCCTCGCACCGCAGATCGAAAAATTTTATGGCGAGCTTTCCGACCCAGATGTAATGAGCGCGTTGTGTCTGGTGCACCAGCGTTTCTCGACCAATACGTTTCCGAGCTGGCAGCTAGCCCATCCTTATCGCTACATCGCTCACAACGGCGAGATCAATACGCTAAAAGGCAACGTGAACTGGATGCATGCTCGCCAGTCGATATTGGAATCGCCTCTATTCGGGGCGGACATTAAGAAACTTTTCCCAATCATTTCGCCGGACGGAAGCGACTCGTCCAATCTCGACAATGCGGTCGAACTTCTCTTCCAATCCGGACGCAGCCTGCCTCATGTAATGGCCATGCTAATTCCCGAAGCATGGGCGGGCAATCCGCACATGAAGCCTGAAAAGCGGGCCTTCTACGAGTATCACGCATCATTGATGGAGCCGTGGGACGGACCCGCAGCGATTGCGTTCACCGACGGTCGCTTCATTGGCGCAACGCTGGATCGCAATGGGTTACGACCGGGGCGCTACGTTGTCACCAATGATGACCTGGTAGTAGTGGCTTCGGAAGCGGGTGTACTCGCTATCGAGCCGGAAAACGTCAAAACCAAAGGGCGTCTACAACCAGGCAAGATGTTCCTGGTGGATACCGGCGAAGGCCGCATTATTTCCGACAAGGAGATTAAGAAGCGGCTGGTCAAGCAGCAACCGTACGGAGAATGGTTAGGCGAAAACCAGATCACGATGGATACGCTGCCTGAGCCCTCGCGCATCCATGGTTCAGATCGTGACACGATCCTTTCGCGCCAGCGGGCATTTGGCTACACCGACGAAGATCTGCGAATGGTTCTTGAGCCTATGGCATCGAAAGGCGAAGAGCCTGTCGGTTCCATGGGAACAGACACTCCATTGGCATGCTTATCTGATCGGCCACAACCACTCTTCAATTATTTCAAGCAGTTGTTTGCGCAGGTCACGAATCCGCCCATTGATCCGATCCGCGAAGAAATGGTCATGTCGCTGATCAGTTACATCGGAACCGAGCGCAATATTCTCGAAGAAACACCAGAGAACTGCCACACCTTAAAACTGCCACATCCGATTCTTACTAATCGCGATTTGGAAAAGTTGCGGCGAGTGTCGCGAGGCGATCTGCTTGCGATCACCCTGCCAGCACTGTTTCGAGCTGCTGATGGCGAGGCCGGACTGAAGCGCGCGTTAGAGGAACTCTCGCAGCGCGCGTCTCTGGCGGTGAACTCGGGATATACCTTGCTCATCCTGTCCGATCGCGGCGTCGACAAGGATTACGCGCCGATTCCTAGTTTGTTGGCATTGGCAGCTGTGCACAATCTACTTGTGCGCGAAAAAACTCGCACGCAAGTCGCTCTTATCATTGAATCTGGCGAGCCGCGAGAAGTCATGCACTTTGCACTGCTGATTGGTTACGGTGCGAGTGCGATCAATCCTTATCTTGCCCTCGAAACCTTGGAGGACCTTGCTAGCCGAGGATATCTTCCCGACGGTGCGACTTCCGAGACCGCGGTGAAGTACTTCATCAAAGCTGTAAATAAAGGACTGCTGAAGACTTTCTCAAAGATGGGCATTTCGACCCTGCAAAGCTATCGCGGAGCGCAAGTCTTCGAGGCTATTGGCTTGAGTCGAGACCTAGTAGACACATATTTCTGTGGCACGACTTCTCGGCTGGAAGGAATTGGCCTAGACGTGCTGGCGCGTGAAGCGCAAATGAAGCATGAGCATGCCTTCCATCCAATTTCGGAATTCGATACGGAACTTGTAGTCGGAGGCAGCTATCACTTCAGAACCGAAGGCGAGTATCACCTGCTGAATCCACTTACGATCAGCAAACTGCAACATTCCGTGCGAGAGAATAATTTCCAGACCTTTCAGGAATACACGGATTTAATCGATGAGCAGAGCCGCAATTTGGCGACATTGCGCAGCTTGATGCAACTGAAGAAATCCGAAAAGCCGATTGCGATCGACGAAGTTGAACCTGCGAAGGAAATCGTCAAACGTTTTACCACGGGCGCGATGTCATTTGGTTCCATTAGCAAAGAAGCGCACGAGACGCTGGCGATTGCCATGAACCGGATCGGTGGCAAATCGAATACGGGAGAGGGTGGTGAGGACGAAAACCGTTTCGAACGCGATCCCAACGGAGACTTACGTCGTAGCGCCGTAAAACAAGTAGCGTCGGCTCGCTTTGGAGTGACGGCTCACTACCTGGTCAACGCAGATGAACTGCAAATCAAAATGGCGCAAGGCGCGAAGCCGGGTGAGGGCGGACAGCTCCCAGGTCACAAGGTCGACGATGTAATCGCCCGCCTGCGGCATTCCACTCCCGGTGTTGGTCTGATTTCACCGCCGCCGCATCATGACATTTATTCAATCGAAGATCTGGCGCAGCTGATCTACGACTTGAAGAATGTAAACCCGACCGCACGCATCGCTGTCAAGCTAGTTGCCGAAGTCGGAGTAGGCACAGTTGCTGCTGGCGTTGCCAAAGCTCATGCTGACGTCGTACTCATTAGCGGCGACAGTGGCGGCACGGGTGCATCGCCGCTCAGCTCCATCAAACATGCGGGTATCCCTTGGGAGCTAGGACTCGCCGAGACTCAGCAGGTTCTCCTGCTAAATGACTTGCGCAGCCGCATCCGCGTGCAAACGGATGGCAAGTTACAAACTGGTCGCGACGTAGTGATCGCTGCGCTCCTTGGTGCCGAGGAATTTGGTTTCGCCACTACTCCGCTTATCGCAATGGGTTGCATCATGATGCGGAAATGCCACCTGAACACCTGTTCAGTTGGGATCGCGACGCAAGACCCGGAGCTGCGAAAGCTTTTTAAGGGGCAACCCGAGCATGTAATCAATTTCTTTTTCTTTATCGCAGAGCAAGTCCGTGCGTATATGGCGTCGATGGGCTTCCGGACCGTCGATCAAATGGTCGGACGCGTGGACATGCTAGATTCGCGCCCCGCGGTAGACCATTGGAAGGCGCGCGGCCTGGATTTATCCGCGATCATGTACAGTCCGTCGGTGCCATCGCGAGTTGCTCGCCGATGTGTACAAGCACAAGATCATGGGCTCGATCAGGCTCTCGATCACATGTTGCTGAAGCAGGCGCAAGGGGCACTCGCGAATGGCACGCCAATAGAGTTGAGTACTCCGATCCGCAATGTGCATCGGACTGTTGGTGCGATGCTGAGCGGAGAAATCGCTCGTCGATACGGTGCTGACGGTCTTCCCGATGACACGATTCGGATAAATTTCACCGGATCGGCTGGCCAAAGCTTCGGAGCTTTTCTCGCCAAGGGCATCACGATGACTCTCGAAGGTGAAGCCAATGACTACGTCGGGAAAGGGCTCTCAGGTGGCCGCATCGTTGTGCACCCCCCAAAAAATTCTCAATTTCTTCGCCGAAGAGAACATTTTGATCGGCAACGTCGTTCTCTACGGAGCGACCAGCGGAGAGGCGTTCTTCAACGGAGTTGCTGGTGAGCGATTCGCAGTACGCAACTCCGGTGCAACTGCGGTTGTTGAGGGGGTTGGTGACCACGGCTGCGAGTACATGACCAAAGGCTTGGTACTCGTCCTCGGAAAATGCGGCAGAAATTTTGCTGCAGGTATGAGCGGAGGAATCGCGTACGTGTTCGATGACCAATCTGACTTTACGGAAAAGCGCTGCAACTTGGCTTCCGTCGATCTTGAGCCTGTATTGGATGGTCAAGATGTGCAAGTCATCCAAAAGCTTCTCGCGCGGCATTTTGAATTGACAGGAAGCCGCCGCGCCAAGTCTATCCTTGATAATTGGCACGAGACGCAAGCTCGCTTTATTAAGGTTTTCCCGCATGAGTTCAAGCGTGTCTTGGGAGTGAGTCGTACTCGGCAGCAATACATTCCAGGACAGCTACCGCCAATAGAGGTTGGACTCGAGCTAGAGCAGGTGCAACATGGGTAAGACTACCGGTTTCATGGAATATCCGCGTGAGCTTCCCCAGAGGCGTCCTGTTACTCAGCGCGTGAACGACTGGTTCGAGATTTATTACGATTTCCCTGCCGACAGCCTGCAAAAGCAGGGTGCGCGCTGCATGGATTGCGGCGTGCCCTTCTGCCACACTGGATGTCCCGTAAACAATCTCATTCCCGACTGGAATGATCTCGTCTATCGCGGACGCTGGAAAGAAGCAGTGCGGCAGTTGCACTCAACCAACAATTTTCCGGAGTTCACCGGACGAATTTGTCCGGCCCCCTGTGAAACTGCTTGTGTCTTGGGCATCAATCAGCCAGCAGTAACCATCAAGCAAATAGAAAAAAGCATTGTGGAACGCGGATTCGCCGAAGGCTGGATTCGTCCGGAGCCGCCGAAGTTCCACACAGGAAAAAAAGTCGCAGTGGTTGGTTCCGGACCCGCCGGACTGGCCGCCGCTCAGCAACTCAATCGTGCTGGCCATTCGGTAACAGTTTACGAAAAAGCTGATCGCATTGGTGGGCTGTTGCGCTATGGGATTCCTAATTTCAAGCTTGAAAAACATATTCTCGACAGAAGACTTGAACAGATGTCTGCTGAGGGCGTGAAGTTCGTCACCAACGCTTATATAGGCGAGAGCATCGCGATCGAAGATCTCCAGCGCGAGTTCGACGCCATCTTGCTTGCAGGCGGAGCTGAACAGTCCCGTGATCTGAACGTGCCTGGGCGTGAATTGAGGGGCATTCACTATGCGATGGAATTTCTTCCGCAGCAAAACAAGCGCTGCGAAGGCGACACGCTCGTCGGAGAGTTAGATATTCTTGCTACAGATAAGCATGTCATTATCATTGGCGGTGGCGACACAGGCGCGGACTGCCTTGGAACAACTCATCGCCAAAAGCCGCGCTCCGTGCGGCAATTTGAAATCATGCCCATGCCGCCCGAGAGCCGCTCTTCGCAAACGCCATGGCCGCTCTGGCCGATGCAACTGCGTATAGAAGGCGCGCACGAGGAGGGAGGCCTCCGTGAATGGGGTATCGCTACGCAAAAATTCACCGGCGATACGGATGGTAATGTGAAGCAACTGCATGGCGTGCGAGTTGGCGCGCCTCCGAAATTCGAGCCCATCGCCGGCTCCGAGTTCACTCTTGATGCTGACCTTGTACTCCTTGCAATGGGTTTTCTTGGTCCGGTCCGCAATGGAATGATTGAACAATTGGGAGTCAAGCTCGATCAGCGCGGCAATGTCGCCACCAACGAAAATTACATGTCGTCAGTTCCAGGAGTCTTTGCAGCCGGAGACATGCGGCGCGGTCAGTCCCTTGTTGTATGGGCGATCTCGGAAGGACGAAAAGCCGCAGCAGGCATCAATCACTATTTGCAAGAGAATGCCAGCGAACGCGCCACCTCACAGCCACTCGCGCAACAACTCGTGTTGTGACAGCTGGATCAAACCGTGCTTCAGGTAAGATACTCATCAAACATTGTTTTAGTTTTATAACGTTCGACATTTATCGGCGAATCGGCACAAAGCACCCATGCATCAGACTGCTCCAAAAACGCTCAATGGTGACACTCGCTGATATCCAGGCCGCGCTCGGCCGTATCCGTGATTCCATTTATCTTTCTCCTTGCAATCGTTCTGAGAATTTTTCGCAGCTCACCGGCAATTCTGTTTATCTCAAACTCGACAACCTGCAAAGAACGGGAGCATTCAAGGAACGCGGTGCACTAAACAAATTGTTGACAATGAGTCCTGAAGAACGGGCCCAAGGAGTTATTGCTGCGTCGGCGGGAAATCACGCTCAAGGCCTCGCTTATCATGCGGGACGCCACGGCATTCGCGCGCTCATCTGCATGCCGCTAACGACGCCGCTAATAAAAGTGTCGGCCACAAAGTCTTACGGCGCCGACGTGGTTCTCCATGGGGCGAATTATGACGAAGCTTGCGAGCAAGCTATTCGTCTCGGACAAGAGCAGCACCTCACGTTCGTACATCCTTTCGACGACGATGCGGTGATCGCGGGCCAGGGAACGCTTGGACTTGAAATTTTGCAGCAGCATCCCGAGATCGAGGCGATCATCGCGCCGATCGGTGGAGGAGGATTGATTGGCGGAATCGCTTGTGCCATCAAAGAAAGCAATCCAAAAGTTCGGATTATTGGAGTGCAGCCGGCGCGCTTGCCTTCGATGAAGGTGGCAATAGCCGAGGGTAAGCCCGTTACGCTGAGCCCCGCTGCAACGATCGCTGACGGAATCGCGGTGCGAAGGTGCGGAGACCGCACTCTGCCGCTTGTCCAAAAATATGTCGATGAGATCGTCACCGTCGATGAAGAGGAGATCGCTAATGCGGTGCTGCTCCTGCTCGAACGGGAAAAGACTCTGGCGGAGGGAGCGGGCGCAGCTGCGATTGCGGCGCTCATCAATCACAAAGTTCAGCTCAGCGGAAAGAAAATTGCCGTGCTGGTTTGTGGAGGCAACATTGATGTAACCCTACTCGCGCGCATCATGGAACGCGGGTTGGTAAAAGATGGGCGCCTTGTTCGGCTGAGGGTACATCTGCCCGATTACCCCGGAGCGCTGAATAAGCTAACCGGAATTCTGGCGCAACATCGGGCGAACATCGTCGAAACATCCTATGACCGCGCCTACTACGGCGTGAACCTGGGAGAAACGGCGATAGATATCACAATGGAAACCAGGGGACCGGATCATATTGCGGAATTGCTCTCGGCGTTGAGCGCCGGAGGCTACTCGCATGAAAGAGTGCTGTAGTAAAGAGAAGTAGATCGGCTGGAATTTATTTCTTCGCCGTAACCTGATCTCTGATGCGGTCGTATTCCTGTTGGGAAACGATGTGCCGGGTTACAAGTTCCTGCGAGTTTTCATAAGGACGTCCGGCGATAATCCGATCCGCACGCTCATTCGTTATTCCGGGCAGAGCTGTTAATTGGTCCTTAGTCGCTCTATTCAGGTCGAGCGTCTTATCGCGCTGCAACCCTTCTTTCACACCCTCCGCAACAGCCTTAGCATTGCTCTTCAGTTCAGCGGTAGCCTTGGCGGTTTGTTCGCGCAACTGGTCAGGATTCTGCGGCGGAGAACTGCACCCGGCCAGGAGAAGCAATGAAAGTACGGCAACCGTAGTCGCGTATATTCGCACGACCCTAAGATGCTGTCAGAGTTTCTGACGTTGTGCGGTTCGAAGCAGACTCCCTGTTGTGCTCCTCTGATGCCTTATTCCGCTCAACATTCTTGGACCTTCAGCCCGATCTCCCGTAGAATCAGAAGTTAGTCCAGAAAATGTATTAAGGGGGGATTAATGCGGCTGGAATTTCTAGCGTTCTACGGGGGACCGGACCAGGTGATGACAGTCACCTCCGGCGTTGCCAGCCTTCTCGGACTTTTGCTAATGTTTTGGAACAAAGTCACTGCAACCTTTTTCAGAGTGGTTCGCAAGTTCAAAGGCTCTCCCGAGCCCCAGGCAACGAAAGATAGTTCCGCCAAAACTCCCGCTGATCGTTAGGCCGCTTCTTGCGAAAAAAAGTCATTGTCATAGGTTTGGACGGCCTCGAACCCAGCATTGTAGAAGCCATGCTCAACAGAGGTGAGCTGCCGAACTTGGCAAAAATTCGAGACTCTGGATCCTACTCACGCCTACGTACAACTTATCCTGCTCAGACTCCCGTTGCGTGGTCGTCATTTGCGACGGGCACAAATCCCGGCGGACACGGCATTTTCGATTTCATCAGCCGCGATCCTCAGACTTACCAACCAGACGCAGCGTTGAGCCGCTTCGAACGTCCAAAAAGTATGTTGGCGCAGCCTCGCGTTGTGAATCAAAGAAAAGGCGTACCGATCTGGCAGGTTCTGACAAGCGCAGGTGTGCCTAGCACAATCATGCGTTGCCCGTGTACGTTCCCTCCCGAAGTACTGAACGGGAAGATGCTGGCAGGCGTAGGCGTTCCCGACCTGCGCGGAAGCCAGAGTAAAGGTTCGTTCTACACACAAGACAAGACCTGCGTCGCGAAAGAAAACGAACAGCTTCTCTATTTAGACTCTGGCGGCGATTTCGCCACTCAGGTTATCGGTCCGCGGAATACGAAGCAATCACCGCCAAGTGACACAGTTTGCGAGGTAAGAGTGCACGTGAACAAAACTTCGCGGAAACTCGAACTACAAACTGGCGGCGCTCCAGCACGAATCGAAGTTTCAGAAAAGAGTTGGAGTGAATGGGTTCGCTTCAAATTCAAATTTTCATTGCTGCAATCTGTGAGTGGAATCGCGCGGTTCTATGTTCGCCAGATCGAGCCTCATGTTGAGTTTTACGTTTCTGCAATTAACTTCGATCCTGCAGCGCCCATGTTTCCTGTTTCATCGCCGGGCAATTATGCCAAGGATCTTTCCGAGAGTTTAGGACTTTTCTCCACAGTAGGCATGGCCGAAGAGCACAACGGCCTGAACAATGGACGTTTCGATGAAAGTGCGTACCTGCAACAGTGCGAATTGGTGCTCGAAGAACGCGAACGGATGATGAACTTCGAACTCGACCGCTTCACCGAGGGATTGTTTTTTATCCTGTTCGACACTCCCGATCGAGTACAGCACATGCTTTGGCGCTTCCGCGATCCTGAGCATCCTTACTTCGAGCTGGATGCTTCTCCGGAACTCGCTACTCGCATTGAAGAGCATTACCGACGATGTGATGCGCTGTTGACATCAGTACTCGACAAAGTAGACGAGAACACACTGCTTATCGTCCTTTCGGATCACGGCTTCGGAACGTTTCGCCGCGCTTTTGATACGAATACCTGGCTATGGCAAAACGGACTGCTTGCCCTCAAAGACAGCGCGAAACCAAATGAAGAACTCGGAGGATCGGCTGCTGTTGATTGGTCGAAAACTTACGCCTACGCAGTCGGGCTAGGCGGGATTTATCTCAATCTAAAAGGCCGCGAGGGCGCTGGAATTTTGGAAGAAGGAGCGGAAGCGGAAAGAGTCCGCCGCGCGATTCAGACGGGGTTGCCGGAATTTGTCGACACAAAATCCCAAAGTACCGCGATTCGCAGCGTTTCACGACGCGAAGAGATTTATTCGGGCCCGTTCGCCCAGAACTCCCCAGATCTTCTGGTAAATTTTCGCCGTGGGTTTCGAGTCTCGTGGCAATCGGCAGTCGGAGGATTCGCCAATTCGTTAATTGAAGACAATATGCGCCGCTGGAGCGGAGACCATATCGTCGATCCAGAGTCAGTACCAGGAATCTTGTTTATGAATCAGCGACTCAAAGAAAATGTGAGCAATGCTGCTTTGCCCCGAATTATTGACCTCGCGCCCACGATTCTGAGTTACTTGGACGCGCCTATCCCGGAGTCGATGGAAGGTAGCACGCTGCTTTGATAGTGTAGAGACATGAAGATCTGCGTTCTTGGATTGGACTGCGCCGCGCCCGAGGTGATTCTGCAAGACGAGCGACTTACGAACATTCGCCGTCTCATGGATATGGGCGTGTACGGTCGTTTAGAGAGCGTAGTCCCGCCAATCACCGTGCCTGCTTGGATGTGTATGACCACGAGCCAGGATCCCGGTTCACTCGGAGTCTACGGATTTCGCAATCGCTCCGACCACTCTTACGACAAATTAGGGTTCGCGACTTCGGGATCGATCAAAGCGCCCGCTATCTGGGACCAATTGGCAAGGGAAGGGAAGAAGTCGATCATCGTCGGCGTGCCTCCCAACTATCCGCCTCGCCGCATCAATGGCATCAGTATCGGATGTTTTCTTACGCCCGACACTGTCAAGAATGACTTCACTTATCCGCCGAATATCAAAACCAAAATCACGGAGCTGGTTGGTGAGTATCCGGTCGATGTAAAGAACTTCCGTACCGATCGCAAAGATTGGCTGAAGGACGAAATCTTTGAGATGAGCCGCAAGCAGTGGCAGGTCGTGCGCTGGCTTTTGACCGAGCAGGAATGGGATTACTTCCACTTCGTCGACATCGGCCTTGACCGCATGCATCACGGCTTTTGGAATTTCTTCGATCCTAACCATGTGCAGTTTGAGCCGGGAAATCCCTTCCAGAATGCAATCCCTGAGTACTATTTGTGGCTCGATGAGCAGATCGGCTCCGTCCTCGAATTGCTCGACGATGAAACGATAGTGCTGGTGGTTTCCGATCATGGAGCGCAAAGGCTCGACGGCGGCATTGCGATTAACGAATGGCTGATCCAGCAAGGATTGCTCGTCCTGGACGAATATCCAAAGACCCTTACTCCATTCGATAAGTTGAAGGTGAACTGGAGCAGGACTAAGGTCTGGAGTGAAGGCGGATATTACGCACGCGTATTCTTCAACGTACAAGGACGCGAGCCCCAGGGCGTGATCCCGCAAGGCGAATATGAATCTTTCCAGAACGAAATCAAGGCTCGCATTGAAGCTTTGCAAGACGATAAGGGGCAGCCGCTACATTCATTAGTGTTCAAGCCAAAGGAACTTTATCGGTACGTGCGCAATGTCGCCCCTGATTTGGTAGTTCACTTCGGCGAACTCTATTGGCGCTCGATTGGAACCGTGGGACATCCGAAAATTCACGTACAGGAGAACGACACCGGTCCCGATGGCTGCAATCATGCGCAGTACGGGATGTTTATTCTTGCCGCTCCAAACTGTCCGCTCAGTGGGGAATACCAAGGCGCGCGACTGCTAGATATAGCTCCCACGCTGCTCGATCTGGCGGGACAAGAGATTCCAGAAGCGATGCAAGGCCGTTCTCTCGTAGCCGGAATGCAGAAAAAGAGTACGGGCGCCGGATCGAGCGGTGGCGAGGATGAAAATACCATCCATGATCGCCTGGCAGGCTTGGGATACGTCTAGACCGGTCCCAAATTTTCCGGAGCAAGTCGGCAAGCCAGCTTCAAATAGACCTAGCGCTGTACATCCTGCGTTGTACTTTTCTTTTGCTCAAATGGTTTTTGCAGGTATTTTCTCGCCTCATCCAGCGCGCTTTGAGTATTGTCGTTGGTCTGCAACGCCTGTCGGTACTCGTTAGTGGCACGCTCGCGTTGCCCGGTGATGTCGAAGATCTTACCTAGCTGGACGTGGCTCCATACTTCCGTCCATCGCGGCTCACCGTCGCCATTCAATGCCTCGCGATACGCATTTGCCGAAGCCTGATAGTTCTTTTGCACAAAAAACACATCGGCGATGCGGTAATGAGCTAACGAACTGTTCTTGTTCACCTCGAGTGCTTTGTTGAATTCGCTGAGCGCGCCCGCGAGATCGCCTTGCTGTACCAATCCCTGCCCCCGCTGGATGTTGGCACGAAGTTTCACATCACTAGAGTTCTTCAGGACACGGTTATCGGGATCGACCACAATGCGCCGCGGCTTGCCAAATGTCTCAACTGAAAATGCGGAGTCAGTACCGACCACGTCGATTCGCTTGTCTTCGGTTTTGCCGTCAGTGTCAATCTTTAGGTCAACCGGCATCCGGAATAGATCAAGGTCTTGAGCAATCTGCCCAACTACACGGAAGCCGGGACATCGATCAGCTGCCGGACATTTATTTCCCAGGCGATAAACCGTGTACTTGGTCTTGAACTCCGGCGCGCCGGTGGAGTCGAGCCATTGAGAAAAGAACCAGGCCAACTGGTCACCGTATTGTTTTTCGGCAATCGCGCGGAAATCATCGAGCGTCGCGGACTTGCCAGCATATTGCGACGCGAAAGTCCGCATGGTTTGATCGTACTTTTGGTCGCCCTCGACCCAGCGCAGCATGTGAAGAATCATGGCACCCTTATCGGTTACGAGCGACTGAAACTCCGGAGAGAAGAGGCCAAGTTTCCCCGCGCTTGAAAGCGGTACCGTGTCATAAGCCAACGCGCCTACTGACATGTCTTTGACAACTTCCTCTAAGCCGGCGGTTCCGGCGGCTTGCTCGACATAACGGGCTTCGGAATAACGCGCAAAACCGTCACTAATCCACCAATCATCGCGCGAGGCCGGACTCACCGAAACTCCCCACCACTGGTGCGCAATGGTATTGGCCAGCAAACGATAATTTACTTTCGGAGTGACGGCCCTGCTTGCAATTGCTGCGATCTCAGGAGCCCAAGCCGCGGGTACTGTATCGTCTGGGAGCTCAACAACCTTTAGCGTTGTGGAAGGCGCGGATCCGTACAGTGTTACGTAGTAGGTGAATTCCTTGATTGCTGTTTCAGCGTACATGGCGCCGAGGTCCTGATGTGTCGGCTTGAAGAAAACATGCAGGTCCATACCGGCTTCATCGCTTTTGTATTCCTGAAAAGATCCGGCAACGATAGTGCCGGGGAAGCTGGGCTTATCCCAGGAGAACGTGTAGGTCTTGGTCGCGGTACGTCGCGGCGCCGCAGCTCCCTTTTTCGTCCAGTTGGTGGCGGAGTATTTGATGCGGTCTCTTTCCCGCTGCCAATTACGATCATGTGCTCGGGGACGGTCACGTTGATAGTTGCGGTGAAACGATTGATACCGTACGCATTTACCGGAAACCAGTATCCTGCGTAAAGAAGGTAGCTGGTGTCCTCATTGACGGACGCCAGTTTAAGCCCCTGCACCGGGCTGTCATCGGCGGAGTCGAGCACTCCCTCATACTCAAACGTCAGTGTTGTCGCGGTGTCCTTCTTGAGGGTATCCGGCAGTTGTACGCGGACACTTGAGTCTTGCGTTAACCGTTCGGCGGAAAGAGGTTTGTTCGATGCGTCCAGGACTTTGGTGACTCGCAAGTCATTGTGGAGCTGAAAAGTTGCAATAGGCAAGTCTTCGAGAGCGGTAAACTTAACCTTGGCGCGCGCCTTAAGGGTGTGGGTATGGGGTGTAAGTTCGGCGTCGATTTGGTAGTCGTCCACGCGGAGGCGCATCTTTTCTGCCCCCCAGGACGGTAACGACTGCAATAAAAGGAGGACTAATCCGACACAAACTGCGAAAGCCCGACGTTGACGCCGAGGTTGAAAGGGCATTAAGAACGATCTCCTGAGTATCCGCTATTCCGTATGATGAAGATTGTTACCCAAAAGATGCTGGTAGGACAAGGGTTAGGGCATTCTTGCAGTGTCGCGCCCAGTTTCGCGGATATCGTTTTGGGCGAGGCTTGCCAGAGCCTTTATGGGTGTGCTGGTGCGCTTTCTAGTAATAGCGCTAGAACCGAGTCGGCGGCTCGCTCCGCAGGGTGCATCTTCACCTCATTGGGACCACGCAAATGGGCCTTAACGCTGGCAAGGCCGTCCACCATCTTCTGGCGGGCTGGGCCATCGGGAAGAATTGTCTTTAGGTGGCGAATGACGTTTTCAGCGGTAAAGTCGTGCTGAATCAGTTCGGGAACTACTTCTTTCCCGGCGATCAGGTTCACCATGGCGAAGTGTGGGACTTTTACCGTACGCCGGCCCATAAAGTATGTGAACGGCGTGACCCGGTAGACCATAACAAACGGCGTGCCCATCATAGCGGCTTCAACTGTGGCCGTTCCGCTCGCAATGATCCCGGCCCGAGAGTGCGCTAATGCTGGGAGGGCTTCCGGGACCAAGTGGATCGGTTGGTTGCCGATGAGGGATTTCAAAAAGCTGCGCTCAAGGGTTGGCGCGATGGGGAGTAGGAATTCATAATCGATTCCAAGTTGTGCAGCCGATTCTACTATCGCCGGCAAATTCATTTTTACTTCTTTGACTCGGCTGCCAGGCATTAACGTGATCCATCGCTTAGCTGCATCGAGTTTGTGCGCCGCGGCGTATTCGACGCGGCTTGCTTTCGGCTGCGGCAAATCGGCCAGCGGATGTCCGACAAATTGCGCATCGACCCCTCGGTCACGGTAGAACCTCTCTTCGAATGGAAAAATGACCAGAGCCTTGCTGACATATTTTCGCAGTAGGCGAACCCGTCCCTGCCGCCAAGCCCAGAACTGCGGACAAACATAGTAGACGACGGGAATGCCGCGGTTGTGCATTTGACGGGCTACTCGCCAATTGAAGGCTGGCGAATCGATGACAATGGCAAGATCGGGCTTCCGCGTGTCGGCCTCGGCGATCAACTGGTGGAAGAGTCCCCAAATTTTAGGCAGGTGGCTCAGGATCTCGGAGATTCCGACCACCGCAAGATCTTTACTGTCTACGATCGTGTCGCATCCAGCGGCTCGCATCGCTGCTCCGCCCACTCCGAAGAATTCGATTGTGGGATTGCGGCGGTGAAGAGCATCCATGAGCTGCGCGCCATACATTTCACCGGACGCCTCACCAGCGGAGATAAGAATTCGCACAGGGCATTGTATAAGGCGGGATTGTGGCCTTTCCGAACGTACCAAGATTATAGGCGTTCCACCAAGCATCGTCCCCCCACCGCAGCCTCCGCCTTGGTACGAATTTCTTCAGCTAACGATAATGAGAGTTTTTCGGGCAGCTGTCCTTCAACGGTAATCTCAATTTTGGATACGGCCCTTTTTACTGAAACAGTAACTCCATCCACAACGATTCGAACATCATCGCTTTCGTGACCTGGAAGCACCGCGTATTCTAGATTAACGGGTAGAAATGCCTCTATCTCCAATCGGCGTCCAACGGGTTGGGCTCGCTCATTCCATAGAAGCTGTTTCCGGTCTTCCCTCCTGACTGAAAACTGTTGCCAATTTCGCTTCGTCACTTGGCGCCAGACTCCCGATCTCGTATCTAATGAGTAGTCCTCTAAGTTTTGTCGAAACCGTTGCTTACCGGCGACTTCTTCAATGACTTGGCCCTTGCGTATAGTAATAATTCCTTGGAGGTCAACTTCGGCCTCGTGTTCGGAGATCCAGCCCGGCATTTCTCCGCACGTTTCAATCCCGGAAAATCGATAGTTGGAGGTGTTAACCGCATACACAGGAGTGTAACCAGTTCGTCGAGCGTCTTTGTAGCCTAAACCACCTACAACGATAATTTGGTCTACAACAACGGTAGCAGTGTGGAAATCCGTCGGCGGGAAGATGTCTCTCGGATAACCGTAGATCTCGATTTGATCATTCCTTTCAAAAACAACCACATCGTTGTAGATATAGAAATCCGGGTCATAGAAATCTTCATGTTCACCGCCGATACAAACAATCCGCCCATCGGTTAACCTAGTGCGTGTCGCGCCCATGCGATCGAATGTCCAGATCTGGCCATCTTCGCGGTTCATTGGTATGTTGAAGAAATCCCGCGCGCGATATGGACCGTAAATTGATTTAAGCTTGCCCTCCCGTACAATTGCTCCTAGAGGGCTAAGATCGTTCTCCTCGTGAGGACGCTCGTCGCCTCGAATCATCCATTCCCAAAATGCGAGCTGCATTGGTTCAGGGTTGGAAGTGCCAAACCGAGGACGGCGTTGCTGATCAAATATCTCTCGAGTGATTTTCATGAAAAAACAGACAGCATCTAGTTTTGCGCTTCTTAGTCATCCGCGTTAGCTGTCACGTGCGGTTCGGACGTGGGAATCTCCTGATCTTTGTATTGCAATTGATACAGCTTGTAATAAATACCTCGGTGCGCCAGCAGTTCCTGATGCGTTCCCATCTCGCGCAATTGACCTTTGTGCATCACGATGATTTTATCGGCCTGCTGCACCGTCGATAGCCTGTGGGCGATGATCACAGAGGTTCTGCCCTCTACCATCCGGCTCAATGCTTCGCGCACACGGAATTCGGTTTCCGTGTCCACACTCGAAGTCGCTTCATCGAGGATCAGTATCTTAGGATTATGCGCCAAGGCTCGGGCAAACGAGATCAGTTGCTTCTGGCCTGTAGAAAGCGTAGACCCTCGCTCGCGGACTTCTTCTTTAAAGCCATTCGGCAGCGTTCGGATGAAGTCGGCGAGGTTCACATCTTCCGCGGCTGTCTGTATCTGCTCGTCGGTAATCCAGCTTGTTCCTAGACGAATATTTCCTTCTATAGTGCCAGTGAACAGAAATGGATCTTGCAGTACGATTCCGAAGCGACGGCGAAGTTCCGCTAAATCCATTTCTTTAATATCCACGCCATCAATTTTGATCGCACCCTTCTGCACGTCGTAAAAGCGCATGAGCAGCGAAATGATGGTTGTCTTGCCTGCTCCGGTGTGTCCGACGATGGCGGCGGTTTCGCCGGGTTCGATGGCGAAGCTGACATCGCGCAAGATCCAATCAGGGGTGCGGAGTCTGACGGTTAATGGGCAGGGATGCCTGTCGCCACATCGCTCGCAGAAGCGACATTCCGATAGGCAAACCACACATGATCGAATTCTATGCGGCCGAGACCATCTACCTTTCGAGTTACTGCTGGCGATGTGATTTCCACTGGTGTGTCCAGCAGCTTGAAAATGCGCTCGCTGGATGCCATTGCCGATTGCAGAATGTTGTACTTTTCGCTTAAATCCTGTATCGGACGGAAGAAACGCTGCGCGTACTGTATGAAGGCGACCAGAACTCCTAGAGTGGTCGCGCCGCGGATCACATCATTCCCGCCGAACCAGATCACGCATGCGATTGCGATCGATGACAGAATTTCAACGACAGGATAATAGACGGCATGAGCCATGATCGCGTCCTGCCACGCGTCCATGTGGACGGTATTCACCTTGGCAAATTCTTCGGCCGCTCGCTTTTCACGATTAAACAATTGCAAGACCATCATTCCGCTGACGTGCTCTTGCAAATATGCGTTAATTCGCGCAATGGCAACACGAATACGCCTGTATGAATCGCGCACCCTGTCGCGAAACATATTGGTTGCAATGAAAATGAAAGGAATGACAGCAAATGTAATCAGCGCCAGTTTCCAGTTCATGTGCAGCATAATCGCGAGAATTCCCGCCAGCACAAAGATGTCTTCGAAAATCGAGACCACGCCGGAAGTGAACATTTCGTTCACCGAATCGACATCAGTCGTGACTCGCGTGACCAAACGTCCGACAGGGTTCTTGTCGTAAAAGCCAATATGCATGCGCTGCAGATGGCGGAAAATCTCTTTACGCAGGTCGAACATGGCCTTTTGGCCTGTCCACTGCATGAAGTAAGTTTGCAGGAATTCGAGAAAAAAACTGATCGATAGCGTGCCCACATATAAGGCCGCTATTTGGGCAATGCCCGTGAGAGGTCTGCTGCTTAGAAAACCATCAAATGGAGATTGAAGGCCAGGAACTTTGACGAGGTACTTGTCCACGGCGGTTTTGGTCAGGTACGGCCCGAGAACGTCGGCTCCTGCTTTCAGCAAGATCGAGACGAGCGCAATCGCGGTCTGCCATTTGTAAGGCCGCAAATACCCAAGCAGCCGCCGCATGAGCCGGCCGTCATATGCTTTGCCTAAAACTTCTTCGTCCTGGTGGGAAGCCATTCGTCGAGTCGGAGTCGCTAAATCGAGTCGTTTACAGTCGTTCTCCTAAGATACCTTAATAGATGGGTGGGATAGCCGGAAGGATTGAAAACTATAAGTATCAAAAACGATTGGGGGAGAGAGCTTTTTCGCGATTGAGACTTGTTAATCCAACTTTGAACTTGCGGTAGGCCTTGGTGTTCCTAATCACTAGTTCATGCGGACAATGGGCGATGTCGATGCCATTTTCTGCCAGCCGATTGCAATAGGATCAGTGACGCGAACCGTTCTCGCCTGCAAATTCAATGCGATTCCGCCCTTTGTGCTTTGCCGAATACAGAGCAGCGTCCGCGCAGCTCACCAGATCTCGGAAATCAGGCGAAGCTGTTCCGTGGAAACCTGCGATCCCGAAGCTAGCCGTGGCCTGAAAGGTATTACCGGCCATAGTGAATGTTTCGCTCTGAAATTGTTTGCGCATTCGCTCGATGCCGGTGGTCACGTTTTCTCTTTCTACATGCGTGAGAAGTACGAGAAATTCTTCACCGCCCATACGTCCACAAATATTCGACTGACGGGTGTTGGATTTGAGAATTTCCGCGAAATTCTTGAGCACTGTATCTCCTGCATCATGGCCATAAGAATCGTTAATGGTTTTAAAATGATCGAGATCTGCCATGACGACCCAGATAGGGAAGTCATGACGCGCAGCCGCGCTGAGTTGACGGGTGGCCCAGGCCTCAATCGCACGTCGATTGGGCAGTCCGGTGAGCGGATCCGTAAGCGCCATCTCTTCCAGTTCACGGTTCTTTGCTTTGATTTGGCGATGGAGATCGATAATGCGATATCCAACTCTTACGCGCGCCTGTAGTTCGCCGGGATGGAATGGCTTAGTAAGGTAGTCATCGGCGCCCGCTGCCAATCCCTCGATGACTTGTTCTTTGTCGGTGTGGCTCGTAAGAAGGATTATGTAGGCATAGGACTGTTGGAAGTCGTGGCGTACTCGCTGACAAAGTTCAATGCCGCTGATATCGGGCATTGTCCAATCGGTGATTACAAGATCAGGCTGATGTTCTGCAAAGCGATCCATAGCTTCGCGGCCATTCCTCGCGAAAAGAACCTCGTAGTGCTCTTGCCTGAGCGATTGCTCGACTAGTTTGCGATAAACAGGAGAATCATCCGCTACTAAGATCTTCAGTTTGGGATCAAGATCCATGCCTGTATCGCCTTTCGCTTTAAATTTACTGAGTAGCTAACGAAAGCCACCAAGAACGAAAGTTCGTTCGCTCAATTGCCAGCCAGCGGTTCCTTATAGTCGCTTGCCCTAGATGAGAGATATCCTCAGATCATTGTGGAACATGGGGACATTGAATGAGGCACAACTAAGTTCCACGGCATAATAGTTGTCTAACTCTTGGACTCGTATCCGAGTCTGAGATTCGTTCCGGTAGCGCTCCCTGTTAAGTTACTGTAGCTCAACACTCAATTTTTTGGCATAAGAATTGCGTCACTGCCTTGGTGGTAGTCAATCTCGCGTGACTTTCTCTGTGCGAATAGCAAAGGGGAGTACGGCAACGACAATTCCGAGACCCTGGCTAAAAAAATTAATCTTCTTATGTGATGGGCAAATAACTATGACACCAGAGATGGCTTTTGAAGGATTGCTGGTATCGCAGGATCCGCAAATCTTATCGACGATGAATCGGGTTCTGGATGATTTTTCGATAAAGGTTGATTTCTGTTTGCGGCCGTCTCAGGCAGTCGCGATGTTGTCCGGCCGCAACATGGACCTTGTTGTACTGGACTGGGAAAATGATGACTTGGCGCTTCAAGTCGTGGACTGGATGAGCAAAACATCCGGAGTAAAGAAGCCCACGTTTATGGCGATCTTGGACCACCCCATGAACGAGGACCAAACAAAAGAGATGGGGCTGGATTTCGTGGCGCGAAAACCCCTCACGGCTGAAAGCGGTACTCGATGGATGAAAACTGCGTATGGCAAGATGGTACGAGATTATCGCCGCTACACTCGGCATGGATTGATGAAAGCCATCAGCGCGACGAAAGACGATAACCGCCACTTTGCGGTAACGGTGGTTGATATTGGAGAGGGCGGAGTCGGCCTGATCACGAGAGAGGATCTGCGTGTGGGGGATAATTTACAGTTCGCTTTGCCTCTCGGGGGAGATGAGGGCGTTATCCACTTGAGAGCACGGATTTTGTGGACCAAGCACCATCACTTAGCCGGTGCCGAGTTCGTGAATGTCTCGGATAGCGATCTGCGGATTTTGTATCGCTGGTTGTGGAGAAAATGCCGAGTTAAGAAGATTCGTATCGAAGAAGCCTAGGTTCGCCAAACGAACCAAATTCTCGTCAAATCTATGGCGGCTTTCCCCGAGTTTCAAATCTTTCATTGTGTTAATAATGTCAGGGTCCAGCGGCACGGCGAATTGCCAGCTTGTGAAAAGAACGCTTTTTGTGTCCCAACGAATTCGCACATCGCAATTAGGCGCGAGGAGGAAAAGTGGCGAAGAACCTCAATATCGTGCTTTCTCTCACAACAAATGACAATAGTTATCAGTTAGAACAGATCTCCTCCGCACAAGAAACGGCGCGGCGTCTGGGAGTGAACGTCCGAATCATACATGCCGAAAACGATGCAGGCAGACAGAGTCAACAGCTCACCAGTCTTATCCAGGGCTCCATGGCAGTGCGCCCTGATGCCATAATCTTCGAGCCCGTGGGAACCACTTTGGAACTGCCAGCACGCGTTGCCGTGGCAGCAGGAATCGGCTGGATAGTGTTGAACCGGGAGAGTCCTTACCTCGCGCAGCTCCGCAGCCATTACTCAGTACCCATTTTTTCCATCAGCACCGATCACGAAGAGGTTGGCCGAATTCAGGGATCTCAGATGGGTGCGCTGCTCCCAAAAGGTGGTAAGGTGCTACACATTCAGGGGCCATCCCATAGCCACGCCGCGAGATGGAGAACCATAGGCATGAGAAAAACCAAACCGACCGGGATCGAAGTATCAAGCCTTAAGGGTCAGTGGACTGAAAGCAGCGCGCATCGTGCAGTTAGCTCCTGGTTGTCCGTCAATAATGCCAGAGACTTAGGAATCGGGATTGTAGCTGCTCAAGACGATGCAATGGCCTTAGGTGCGCAAAGAGCTTTCGACGAAATCCGGCAAAGTAAACCCGGTTGCCCTTTGAAGCCTTGGGCATTTATCGGTTGTGATGGCGGAGCCAAAACCGGCCAAACATGGGTTCGACAAGGATTGCTCACGGCCACGGTGATCATTCCATCCAATGCCGGGCTCGCAATTGAAATGCTCGTGGGAGCCTTACGATCAGGAGCCCAGCCTCAGGAACAAACATTCACTACTCCCGTCTCCCATCCGGCTCTTTCCTCTCTCAAGCCGAGCAACTAGGAGCAGTAGCGCAGGAACTAAGGATGCAGACCGAAGTGTGACTGCTCGAATCATCGATCAGCCTCTTGTAAGGCTACTCCTACAACTCTTCCGACTTCCCTGATGTTTATCTTTGTAGCAATACCATAAATTAAACATATTGTGAGTTCCATAGAGGGAATCAACATGCATTCCGATACCATTTTAGTCATTGATGATGAGCCTGACATTCGTGAAATCATACGTACTTTCCTTGAAACCAAGGGATTACGGGTTCTAACCGCGGCAAACTCTGCGTTGGCGGAAGAAGTTTGTCGCCGCGAACGGCCAGACGTGGCAATTCTTGATTACAGCCTGCCTGACGGAAACGCTCTGGAACTGATTCCACGACTCAAAGCGATTGAGGCATCAATCGGGATCATAATTCTCACTGGATACGGTTCCATTCAACTGGCGGTAGATGCAATCAAGTTAGGCGCTGACCAGTTTCTAACAAAACCCATCGAGTTATCAGTTCTGCTGGTCTTGATACAGCGAACGCTTGAGGGTAGTCGAAACAAACGCAAGCAAGTGGCGGAGAGGCGGCGAAGTCGTCAGCGGTTGATCGATCCATTTTTGGGTGGCGGAAAACTGATTTCTGAGCTATCGAAATTGGCGCATAAAGTGGCGCCGACCGATAGTGGGGTTTTAATTTCAGGGGAAACTGGATCTGGGAAGGGAGTGCTCGCCCGATGGCTGCATCAGAATAGTCCAAGAGCGCTGGAATCTTTCGTCGATCTTAACTGTAGCGGCTTGTCCCGAGAATTACTCGACACTGAATTATTTGGGCATGAACGTGGATCGTTCACCGGAGCGGTCCAGAATAAGATGGGGTTGCTGGAGGTAGCCCATAAGGGAGCGGTCTTCCTCGACGAAATCGGGGACATGGACCTACAAATCCAGCCCAGATTACTCAAGGTTTTAGAAGAGAAGCAGTTTCGCAGAGTAGGCGACATTCGTGACCGTTCCATAGACATTCGGTTGATCGCCGCTACCCATCACAATCTGTCAGCTCTGGTGCGCGACAACAAATTTCGCAGCGATCTGTATTTCCGAATCAGCACAATTCCACTTCACATTCCAGCTTTGCGGGAACGGCGCGATGACATTCCAGTGCTGGCCACAAGCATACTCGCCGATTTGGCGGCTGATCTTGGCGCCGGCAGATTTGAGCTGAGTGCGACGGCATCATATGCGTTGCAGCAATATTCCTGGCCGGGAAATATCCGCGAACTCCGCAACGTGTTAGAACGGGCAGTGCTCTTAAAAGGAAATGCCATCCTTGATGAGCAAGATTTGCGCTTCGATGTACGGCTCGAAAACGAAATGCAAAGCCGTGAAATCCTTAGGACACTGAATGAAGTCGAGAAGCAGCACATTCAGCAGGTACTGCTTCAGGAAGGAGGCCGCGTAGAGTCAGCGGCCAAGAGTCTGGGAATACCGAGGAGCTCTCTTTACTTTAAATTGAAGCAGTACCACCTGAAGCAGTACCCAGCAGAACCACAGAGCTGAATCGGAACTCTTAGCTAATGAGCCGATTCCGAAGTGCGTAAAGAGTGAGGCCGGCATTACTGTGTTCCTTGATCTTTCTGAGTACACGTCTACGGTAGGTGCTGACCGTTTTCGGACTCAGTTGCAAATTTTGAGCGATTTCTTTCAGGGCCTCTCCGCGAGCAATCCTGAGCATCACCGCGTATTCTCGTTCCGAAAGCGTCGCATGTTGCGAGCGTTGGTTCCCCCCGCGGAGTTCTAGTGTCAGCTGATCGCTCGATGTTTTATTCAGATAAGTTCGTCCAGCGATGACCGTATTAACCGCGAGAAGAACTTCGTCTGTGGAGGCACTCAGATTCAAATATCCATGCGCCCCGGCTTTCAAGTAAGAGATGCCGTCTGGCGGTTGGTCTTCTTCAGCGAATATCAAGATTGGCAATTCCGGGCAAAGTTCAAAAATTTGCTGGATCGTCTCCAATCCGTCCGGTGTCCTTGAAGGTTCGTGCTCTGAATGAGGGGAAGGGCTGAATATAAGTAGATCCCAGTGGAATTCCTGAATAGATCGAAAAATCTCGCTTGGATTGATCTCCCGCGTGTCCAAATCGGGCAAAGTTTCCAAAAGAATATGCTTTAACCCGCTCGCTACTACTGGACTATCACCGGAAATCAAGCAGCGCATGTACCAGGGTCCCACTACCGTTCGCGAAACTCTCTAACTATCTACGACAAAAAGGTAAGCTGAACCGTAACACAGATCGTTTTGTACATCTCTCGTACGGCCTTGCCGTTACGAAAACAGAACAACAAAGGCATGACCGGTGACTGCGGGCAGCCTGGAATCCTCCGCTCCGGAATTCGCGAAGACACAAGTAATCCAACGCGTGGATACTCTGTCCAACTATTAGACGTAGTCCTGTTCTCCCCTCCAACCATATCAATCACATGCAAGTGGTCTCTTCATTGCATGTCCCTTGCTTGGGCGTACCACGTGCGATAGCAGGCGTTTGCACTTTTGAGCCTACGCGTTATCGCGCGAATTCGAGCGTTTGGAATTGATAAAGAATCGCAATGGAAAACTACAGGAACTTTGGGCGAGTGTTTTTATGGCTTCTGCTGCCCGTGCTGGGTTATGCGCAAGGTCTTCCATCCAATAATGCTGCTTTAACGGCGGCGCGGAGCAGGCAGGCAAATTTCGGCCAGCTTCCAACGACCTTCGAAGCGAATCAGGGTCAAACGGATTCTGCCGTCAAGTTCTTCGCAAAAGGATCGGGATACTCGGTATATCTGACTTCAAATGGGATGGTGCTGGGTTTACGTTCTGGCAAAACGAACCCAAATGGCTCCGGCACCTCGCCAGACATGTCCACTGCTCAACCCTCGGATGTCCCAGGCCAGCGCAAAGGCAACAACACTCCCGCAAATCTTGCTATTGTCGTGAACCTGGCAGGAGCCCTCCCAAATCCGAAATTGGTTGGTGAAGATCCGCAGCCGGGGAAGGTAAATTATTTCATTGGAAATGATCCGCAGCAGTGGCATACCAAGGTTCCGACTTACGGAAGAATCAGATATCAGAATGTCTATCCAGGTATCGATCTTGTCTATTACGGACACCAGGGCAAAATGGAATTTGATTTCGTGGCGGCGCCCGGATCGGATCCCAGCAAAATAGAACTGGAAATTAAAGGTGCTGACGAGCTCGCTGTCGATAATGTCGGCAATTTGGTACTAAAGAAAGGCAATTCTGAAATCAGCTTTCAGACTCCTGGGATTTATCAGGAATCTGCGGGCCAGCATATTCCCGTCATCGGAAGATATGTCGTCAAAGACAGCACCCACGTTGGCTTTAACCTCAAGCACTATGATTCAACCAAGCGGCTCGTAATTGACCCCGTGCTCCTCTACTCGTCGTATCTGGGCGGAAGCGGCGACGATAAGGCTACCGGTGTTGCGGTGGACAGTGCAGGGAGCGCGTACGTTGTCGGATACAGCTCGTCTGTTGATTTCCCTTTAGCAGGCACTAACTCAGGCCTTGCCCCAGGGGCTTATCACGTTTTCGTAGCAAAACTGGACGCGACCGGTTTCAATCTGGTGTATGTAGATTTTTTTGGAGGCGATTGTTTCGATTTTGGTAATGGAGTTGCGGTCGACAACACTGGTAGCGCCTACGCCACTGGATCCACTTGTTCCAGCAATTTCCCGCTACAAAATCCTTTTCAAAGCAGTTTGAGCAGTGGGAATGAAGCGGCTTTCCTAACGAAGATTGCGCCCGATGGAGCATCCCTCGCCTATTCCACTTATCTGGGAGGATCCCGTCCGACAGAAGCAATAGCCATTGCCGTAGACGCCCTCAACCAGCCCCACGTGGCCGGATTTACTTATTCCCCCGATTTTCCCCTTCAAAACGCCTATCAGACCTCAGTTGCGCCTAACGGCGGAAACATATGGGGAATTTACGGCTTTGTCACCAAATTTGATGCGACCGGCTCAGCCCTGGTGTTCTCTACTTATCTGGCAGGAAATACAAATGTGATTCAACCTTGCGGTTCCTCGCCGTGCTGGCGTGCCCCCTATAGTGCAGTCAATGGGATTGCTCTGGATGCCAGCGGGAATGTCTATGTTGCGGGACAAACAAATACCTACAATTTCCCTGCTACGATCGGCGCATATCAGACCACTAATTCTCTTCCATACAACACGGCAGTCGGATTCACCACCGATTTTGACCCGGCTGGAAATATAAACTATTCCACTTATTTTAATGGATCGGGGTCGGGGGCATCGCTGACGGCAATCGCCGTGGACAATGCAGGGTCAGCATACGTTACGGGGATGGCGCAAAGCGATGGCACCTTTCCGCTGACGTCCACGACTATTTGTGATCCTTCTTTCTATGGCGTTTCGTGTGGCACCGGATTCGTATCAAAGTTCAATCCGACAGGCTCCGCCCTCTCCTATTCAACCTTTCTCGGACCTTACAACGCGGCAAATCCCACCGCGATCGTCGTCGATTCGAGCAATGATGCTTACGTTTGGGCAACCAGTTATGGCGGCCAAATGCCGCTCGTAAACGGGATAGAAAACTATGCGAACCAGAACGATGGGATGCTCGTTGAAATAGACCCGCAAGCCGCTTCAGAGCTCTTCGCGACCTATTTAGGAGGCAGCGGCTACGAATATTCGGCGGGTATGGCACTGGACTCAGCGGGCAGCATCTACTTGTCAGGCTATGCGGACTCCGTGGATTTTCCCGCTACCGAAGCTGCCTTTCAGACCACGGAGGCTGGTGGATTGGATTCTTTCTTAGTCAAAATCGGACCAACATCCGCTCCGGCTGTATCCCTAACCCCAATGAGCCTTGCGGTACGGAAATCAGCAAGTGGGCACCGCCAGTCAGCCAAGTATGGTTCTTCTCCGCAACATGGGAAGTGCACCACTGACAATTTCTTCGGTTTCGGCCGCCGCGGATTTTCCTGGCACTAACACCTGCGGAACCAGCGTAGCGGCCGCAGGCACATGTACGTTCTCCATAGCCTTCAGCCCCACTCAAGCCGGACCTCTTAATCAATCGATACTTATTCAGGACAATGCCGCAGGTTCTCCACACGCTATCAACTTGGCTGGCACTGGCATGGGACCCACCGCGCAATTAAGTCCAACAAGTCTGGTTTTTGCTGCGCTGCCACTTGGAACTATCAGTCCTGCGCAGGCGGTGACCTTCACGAATAGTGGGAACACAACTCTCACTCTGACAAATGTGCAGATAAGTTCAGGATTCACTCAAACCAATAATTGTCCGGCTCAACTGTCACCAAGCTCAAGCTGCCAGATGCAAGTCGTCTTTGCTCCAACAAATCTTGGATCCGTCAGCGGAAGCATGACTCTGACCGACGACGCCCCGAACAGCCCTCAATCTGTATCGCTGAGTGGCAGTGGGATTGGTGTTGGTTCGTTGATTTTCAGCCCTCCCAATTTAGCTTTCGCTTCAACGACCGTCAGCACTACAATTGCGGCCCAAACAATCGCGGTCACGAACCCAGGTACTGCGTCAGTGGTCTTCAGCGCTATCCATACAGTAGGCGATTTTGGCCAAACGAGTGATTGTAAGACGCTTCTCCCCAACGGTACTTGTTCCATTAACGTGACTTTCAGCCCAAGCTCCGCCGGAAGCCGACAAGGAACGCTCACATTGACTGATAGCGCGACCGGCAGTCCTCAGGTTGTTAACCTCATCGGGAACGGTGTCGACTTCAACGTTTCGAGTGCCTCGCCAAGCTTCACTGTAAAGGCAGGCGCAACCGCAACGTACGGGATCACGATTAGCCCCTTGGGAGGCACATTCCCAACGACGATTGATTTGGCCTGCAGTGGAGCACCAACAACGACTGTTTGCACAATTAGTCCTAATTCGGTCACGCCAAAAGGAGCAGCTGCTACGGCAACTGTGAGTATTACAAGCACTGCAACCGTAGCAAGCCATTCGGTAGACCCCAGCACGAATCTTCTATTCGCGAGTCGTTGGTTTATTGCGCAGAGTACCGGAGTTTTTGCTGTGGTGCTACTAGTTGGTAGCAGCCGTAAGAGGAAGATCGGAAGTGCATTCCTTCTTCTGATCATGACGGCTAGCCTAGGGTTAACCGGGTGTGCAATAGGGTCCGCCAATAACAATAAAGCGCCTGGACAAACCGGCACTGTGCCAGGAACCTACACCATCCTGATTACCGGGTCCGCTGGTACCCTGCAACACTCCACATCGCTAACTCTTACCGTGCAATGAAACGACGGTGCAGAGTTGCAGGAAACGTAGACAAAGGAATGAAATGCAGACATTACTGTTAGTAGAAGACAGCAGGTTCTTAAGAGGTGTGATTGGAGGAGCCTTTAGGAATGCCGGATATCTTGTCACATGCGCCATCGATGGCGAACAGGCGATTGCATCAGTTCACAACGCGCCTCCAGATTTGATCGTCTTGGACATGCTGCTACCGAAGATAACAGGGCCAGAAGTATTGCGGTCTTTGAAGAATGACGCATCAACGTCGCATATCCCGGTCGTTGTGTTGTCCGGCTTATCGAAAAGTAATAAAGAGAAGTTGATTCAAGCAGGTGCTGCCGCTTTCCTCGAGAAGGGACCATTGATGGAGGATCCAGAGCCACTCTTGGCTGCGGTCCGACAGGCGCTCACAAAGGGCGGTGTCCACTGAAAAATATTGGCAGTTTAGCGATGCGAGAGCTGAGGCGTAAATGATCAGCCAAACGCCGCCTTCATTAGCTTTTGTTGCAACCGCGCTCATCGTTTGCAACGACGAGCCTGCGATCCAGGAAATTACGGGATGCCTTGATGAGCTTGCCATTTCAGCGCAACAGTGCGAGCAAGTTGACGCCGCGCTCCGGTTGATCAATCGGAAGAAATTTGAAGCCGTGATAGTGGATCAAGATCTCATCGCACAGCAGCCGTCCGTGTTCGACTGGCTACGCTCATCCCGTTCTAATCGCAATGCGGTAAGTTTCGCGATTTCACCGTTGTCAGTAAGGCCATCAGGAACTAATGCGAGACCGGGTTTTATCATGCAACGCCCGCTCTCGAGTGCGGCAGTGCGAAAGATTCTAAAAGCGTCTTTCGGAATGATCATTCGAGAACGGCGCAGATATTTTCGCTGTGCGATAGAAGTTCCCGTGGTTCTCCACGGCGGTGAGTTGAATAATTTCGAATGTCAGATGGTAGATATCAGCGAGGGCGGCATCGCGTTAACGACATCAATCGATTTGGCTTTGGGGCTATCCCTGACCGCTACATTCGACTTGCCGGGGGATTCCATATCTCACCGTGTGCAATGTGAGGTCTGCTGGAGCGATAAGAACAATCGAGCAGGACTTCAATTCCGATCGCTCGAAAGGAAAGAGCAAGCAGCCCTCCAGGAATGGCTGGCGCACCGCTTCGAATACTGCATGCCGGAACGAGTTCTGCGCATGTTCCGTGAAGTCGCCGGTTAGAAATTTAGCGGACCGGAAACTAAGAGAAGAAACTACCGAGAGTCTAGAAATCGGTCCCCCCAGACCATTCCGATCTGAGGGGACCCGTTCGTAACACGACTCTGCTGAAGATGTGCTCTTCTCTTTTCCGCCGCTATTACATCGACACGTCAACGTCGGTCTAATTTAGATCCGCCAGCGTTAGCGTGGTGAAATATCCCGGGGGACTGAGAAACACGACAGTGCGGTTTTGATTGGCTGTAAACGTAATTGGCGGCGTGTTGTAGTAGGTCAGCGTTGTACCAGGCTCGGTAAAAAAGATTTGATATGTGCCCGCAGCCAGGGCTTGGTAGGTAGAAGCTGCGCCGAACGCCAAGGCGTTTATATTCGGCGTACCGCTGAGAGTCGTTCCAGTGGCCACGATGTAGACATCGACTTCGTCCGCCGGGGCCGTAGTCCCCAAGCTAGGCGCGGCATTGACAATGCGAAGGTTTATTCCGGAATTAGTCGGCGTCGTTGTATCGTCAGTCAGAAAAATGCCCGAAAGGCTGGAGCTGTATCCCGCCAGGATAAAAGTATTTTGTGTATTGCTGACTAGGTTGAGGGTTTGATATGCGGAAGGCACAATATTGTTGGTCGTACCAGACGGCTCCATCACAAATTGATGGGAGCCCGATTTTTCGGTCTGGTAACCAGTATTCGCTTGGAATCCAAGATCGCTCGTGATACTTGTGCTATCCACTAACACAGCGAGATTGGGTGCATTTGGAGACGCTTGCAGCACTCTGAGTTTCGCATTGCCGCTTCCACCACATGCGACGGTGCTGAAGGTAGCCCCTAAACACAATAATCCCACTCCAAACCTCATGACACGATCCAACATCTGACCTCCTGGGAATTGTTAGCAAAAATTTTGTACGGATTGTTCTTACCTATTTGGATGCAGCAGAGTTGCCTGATTACGTGTTCTCCGCATTACATCCAGAGATGAAGTATCTAAACATCTTCAGAGGCAGTCGGCAGTAAAAACTCAGTAAACCCTTGTAAAGGTTTGTGGGATTCGTGCAAAGAAATTTGGGGATGTTACGGCGCGGATGAGAGGAAGTTAGGTTTGTCGTGCGCGTTATCATCCGTGTGAAGACGGATGGTTACGGCTTGGTAAATAGGATTTCGGAGCTGATGTATTGCTCTCCGCTGATGATGGCCTCTATGGCAGGGATCAATTCTTTGACTGCATCCGATTTCAGCAAGTAGCCGCATGCACCCGCAGCGACGCCCGCCGTCACTATATATTCAAGTTCGTGCTGACTGCAAAGCAGGATTCTGGTTGATGGAGCAACTTCCCTGATCTGGCGTACTACGTCAATTCCGTTCAGGTCTGGCAGGCTAATGTCTAAATCACGACCTTCGGTTGCAGCTCCTTGGCTTTATCGATCGCTTCTCCAGCAGTAAGAGATTCGCATACGACCTCGTAGTCTGGATGCGAACGCAGGACATCACAGAGCACCTTTCGTATGACTTCATTGTCATCCGCAACGAGAATGCGGATCTTGTCTGTGCCCTCTTGGACAGTACTTCTTTCAGTCTCGCGAATCGGGTGGATGGCTAGGGCACTCGGCTTGGTACGCTGCGTTGATTCGTCCAATGCAGAATTTAAAGCAGCTGCCAACGCTGCCATTTTGCCGGGATCGCTCTCTACTTGGATCGCTTTTACGAGTTGACGTATATGTTCGTTAGCCATTCTGATTTCACGAAAATAAAGCTACATCCTTCGCAGATACTCTTAATGAATTCGGACAATGCGGAGCAGTTTATCTTGTAAGCTAAGCAGGCATTGACTTGGCAGGTTCAAAATTAAAGCTCTTTCCTCTTAGCTTCTGCATGTCGCTTCTGCGTGGCAGCCTTGGCATAAAGCTGGGCCAACTTCTCAGGATCAGTCACGACTCTTGCATCGCGAAGTAATGTCGAAGCCAAATCTCGATCACGCCGTGCTGACGCTCGGAAATGACGACACGTGCATCTCATAATGTGCCGTGCCTCATGCCGGTATTGTCCGTGTTTTGATTGTGGGTTTCGAAGTCTGACTTCAATTCGTATCTTTCGAGCGCACCTAAATTTCGAAGAGCGTCCACTATCCCTCGCTGCTCTGCTTGGGAGCCAGAACCGTAATCTCGAATTAATTCTTTGCTCCTCTGCTGCATAGCAGCTCGGGCAAGCTGTATCCGATTTCGCAGTTTGGTGGAGTTGAGTTCGAGCATCGCTGCTTTGTACAAGTCTTGCCATCCGCCCGTTGTCGTCATCGTGGCATCACCCTCTTCTTCATTTTGAGCATACCCGCGCCACTAAAGAAAGGTGAAGATATTGGGTTCCTCTACCGTAGCTGTGAAAACACGCAAGATGAAGGAAAGTTGAGTGGATTCGTTAATATAATAAACGCATAATTAAAGTATACGTAAATACTATAAAAAATTGATTACATCGCAATGTAAAAATACACTTGACACAATAAATCGTATTCCGCTATGTTTTAAGCCGAATTACTGAGGAGGCCGCTTATGCCAAAGCAAGACAAACCCAAATCCTCGGTGCCAGTCGACAGATACCGTAGGGTGGACGTTTCTTCTCTCGACAGGGGCAGGCGAGGAAAGCACCACGATCGTATACAAGAGATCCTTAAAGAGCTGGCTACGGTAGGAGCAGGTACGGCACTCGCAATCCCGCTCGCGGATGTCGGTGGTATTGGACTTGCTAACCTACGCTCGGCTGTGCATCGTGGGGCTACTTCGGCGGGGTTGGAAATCGAGACCTTAGCAGATGGGGAAAACCTGTACGTTTGGGCGACCGTAAATAAATGAGACGTGTGTGAGGATTGCGAGGTCACGTTCCTGTTGTCGCTAATTCGTGTCACGTCCTTCGGGTGGCTAATTAGGGGAGGCTCGAAATGATCGAAGATCAAATTAAAGACTTGTGCAAACAAATCGTTGGCGAGCAAAACTCCAGTAACTTTCTAGAGCTAGTGACGCGCCTTAACAAACTTCTCGAGGAGAGGCAGGAAAAACTCGAGAGCAAAGCTTCCTCCATCGCGTAGTGCTACGCGGGGCTCGGATTTTCTGTAAGACGGTTGAGTAAAGTCGACTCTCCTAGCTTTCGCAAATTTCAATTTTCAGTCACATATGCTTTGCCTCTCTTCAGTGCGATCTAATCCATGCACTTTGCGGGACTTTCATTTAGATTCCGCAGCAGATTCTTTGCCTCCGGCAGATCAGGATTGAATTCCAGCACTCGCAGGATGTAATCGCGTGCACGATTCGTCTGCCCGGCGCCACAAAATGCGCGAGCGATATTCATCCCAATACGGCTTTGGCTGGGGGCACGCGCAAATGCGTCCTGCCAAAGCTTCAATGCTTCGGATAGACGTCCGTGGTTAGCTTCGATTACGCCCAAATTCGTGGCCGCATCTATCAAAGTAGGATCAGCGGCGAGAGCTTTCGCATAGAGCTCGCGAGCATGATCGAGGTCACCTTTCTTCTGGGCATAAAATCCAAGCGCCGAGAGCAGTGCCGGATCGTCAGGCGATTTTTCGATAGCGGAATGAAGCAGCTGTTCAGCTTCTGGTGCGGCCGCAGTCATCCCGCCATTCACTAAGGATTGCCATGCGAGTGCGAGGTCTCGCACGTCTTCATCAGTTTTTTGCGAATCAGGGAAGCGAACAAGGTGTGGCAGCGGCGACTCGCCATTCACAGCCTGCAGAAGTTGCGGAGAAATTAGCGGGCGACGCAGAATGCGATGGTCCGTCACCTCGGTGTGAGCAACGTCCTTGCTCATCGAAGACGGCATGTGACAGACAGTGCAGTCGGGCTGATTGGCGTGATGCGTAGCTCCGAGCTTGGCACTGTGGCATGCCAGACATTTCTGCCGATAGTAAGAAACGCGCTCGACAGCCGACGGTTCGTAGTGAGGATCATGACAGTTGGTGCAGGACATGGCGGCGCCGGACTTCTTCTTACACACACTTTGTGCCAGTGCCTCGAATTGACTGACCGCTCCGAGGTGGGAATGTTGATCGTCCGCAAATACGAAATAACTGATGTAATCCGAGAGTTGCTGGCCGGGCTGAAAGTCGTAGATGTGTCTTCCAGATCTTTCAATCGCTGCGTTGCCTTCGAGATGGCATTGCATGCAGATGGCGTCGCGTCGCTCCGGGTCGAGTTTCGTCGGATTGACGATTGCGGCACCTTTCGTGTGTGCTGCTCCAGGCCCATGGCATCGTTCACAACTGACGCCGTCGTAGGAAAAAGGTGGGATCGGGTAGCGGTTTTCCGTCCCCTGGATCGGAGGTTGCATCCCGCTGAAATGGCAATGTAAGCAACTCGTGAAAGCCGGTAAATTCATGGGAATTTGACTGGCATCGCCGTACGCGGGCGCCATGTCCCACACATGCCGATTGGTGTACCAGTTCACCGGAGATTCAAACAGAAACCCATCCGTGGCGAACAGATAACTTCGGCCGCGCCGTCCAGAGCCAATGGCATAGAGCAACTGGCGTTTGCCCCGCACGGAGGAATCGTTGGGTCGCTCGAAACTGAGCCAGGCTTTGCGATCATCGGCGTAGATGCGGAAGTGAACTCCAGACTTCTGATGTACAAAATCGGCGGGAGTGAAATTGTCTATCGCGGGCCCGCTGGCATGTGCCATGGAAGTTTTTGCGTATGAATTGTAGATAGAAGAATGGCAACCAGCGCAGGCTTGGTTTCCTACATATCCGTTGGACTCGGGCTGCGCCGCTCGGGCCGGACTTGGAGACGAAGAGGTCTGAGCTATTGAAGCGATTGATGCCCAGAGAAACGTTGCCAAGAGGCGTGGAAGAAGAGCGCACATCGGAGGGGAATTCAGAAGATCTCTGGAAGGGAATTGTATAGCAAGCTCAACATCTTAATCTTGAAGTTCTCGTCAATGCCCAATGCTGGACGTTTATGGGATAGGGAAGAAATCCAGCATCCTTAGTTACCAAGGTGTGTTGTGGATTTCCCGAATTGCGCTAAGCTTCAGCTTGCGGACCTCGCGCCAGGAGCGAACATGATTACGAAGCTAAGCTGTTCGGTGCTGTTTCTCTGTATGTTTGTAACCGGCGCCATTGCACAAGAGGCAATGAAAGCTGAGCCTCAACACTACAAACTAGCTTTTGAAAATGAGAACGTGCAGGTGGTGGACGTTCACTACGGTCCACACGAGAAGTCTGGCATGCATGGTCATCCCGGCGGGGTAGTCGTTTATATAACGGGAGGGCATCTCAAATTCACCGATCAGGATGGAAATGTGAAAGAGGTATATGCGAAGCCTGGAGAATCAAGGATGTTTCCGCCCTTCAAGCATAAGGTAGAGAATCTCGGCGACAAACCTTTTGATGCCGTATATGTTGGACTCAAAAATAAGGCGAAAGAGTAGGCGAAGAAATCAGTAGCATCCAATGTTCTGGTTGGTTCGCCTTTGCGATAATTGGGAGCCTACATAAGAAACTGACCAGCTAACCGCAAATAATTGTTTTCCGCTATTGTGGTCCGAAGTCCCTGCCTTTAACTTACCTCGTAGTTTTCCTGGCGATCCGCGCTGAACCTCAAATTCATAGATCGAAGGAGCACTGAAAATGAACTTTGTTTTTGCCAAGAAATTCATATTTCCGTTTCTGCTGTTCGTGGGTGCAGCGGTGGCTGCCAATGATTCTGGTGCGCCGATCGCCGTTAAAGGCTACGTGCTGGATTCAGCTTGCGCGTTCACTAAGGGTTTGAAGAAGCCCATCAGCAATGAATGCGCTGTCGCGTGTGCGAAAGCTGGTTCTCCACTGGTAATTCTTGGAGACAATGGCACGATCTACTGGCCCATTGCAGATACCACTCCTTCTGCTGGACAGAATGAGAAGCTGCTGCCATTTGCTGGTCAAAAAGTTACCGCAAGCGGGAAAAGTTTTCGGCGAGGTGGCTCGACGGCATTGGTGATCGACAAGATCGAGCCCTTGGGAGAGCGGAAGTAGTATCGAATACGCGAAGTTTCCCAGAGTATTCCATTTGTAAGACCTCAAAACGTAAGTAGGTAGTTACGCGAAGGAGCCCTCCTGTGAGTTATTGGCGAATCCTCGGTTATTTTCGGAAGCGGGTTTTGATAATCGGCTTAGTGGTAGTCACTGTCACGATTGCCAACGGGCAAGAACTCGGAACGGCCACATTAACCGGCGAAGTTTCCGATCCTCAAACCGCACTAATCAAAGACGCCAAAATCACCGTGCAGCAGAATGCAACAGGAATTCAACGCACCATGCTTACGAACGCTCTGGGACTGTTCGCCATGAATGATCTAGCTCCCGGTGAGTACGAGGTTCATGTGCAAGCTGCCGGTTTTGGAGATTACACAACCCAGGTCAAACTGGAAGTTGGGCAACACGCCAATGTAAAAGCCCGGCTCACCGTCGCGTCACAAAAAACTACGATAGATGTCAACGATCAGGAAGCGCTCCAGCAAGTCGATACGGTTTCATCTGTCGTCGACGGAGTGGTAGACGCTGAACAAATCGAAAATCTTCCTCTCAATGGCCGCAATTTTCTGGAACTGGCGCTGCTGATGCCTGGCAACACCATTGCGCCAAACTTCGATCCGACTAAATCGAACACGGTCGTAATTTCATCAGCTGGACAGTTGGGGCGCGGCGGCAATGTAACTATCGATGGGATGGACGACAACGACGACGTAGTCGGCGGCATGTTGCTCAATGTTCCGGAAGATGCCGTACAGGAATTTCAGGTTGCAACAAATCGTTTTTCCGCCGAGTCCGGCCGCTCCGGATCAGCGGTCGTCAATATTGTGACGAAATCCGGCAGCAATAATCTGCACGGGTCGGCATCGATTTACGAGCGCGATAAGAGCTTGCAAGCTGTGCCCTCAACATTTGATTCGACAACTACCGGCGGCGAGACCCCACCCTTCCGTCGGCAGCAATATGCCGCAACGATTGGTGGACCGTTAGTGAAAGACAAGGCATGGTTTTTCGGGGGCTTCGAATATCGCGATGAAGTAGGGGGGCTCCTCGTTGGAACGCGCCATCCCAATCCTGCTGGCGGCGGGACGATTTCTTACAATTTTGCCCCTGCGCCTTTAACTGATCCCATGGGTATTCTACGGGCGGATTGGAAACTCTCGAACCGGGATCAGCTGACTTTCCACTATGGTATTCAGCGGCAAGATGGCACCGGTGCGACACCGTTTCTCTCCGGTGCGCCAATCGGCACAGCGTCGCAACGGCAGGATTCGCAAAATAACTTCCAGACTTTTCAAACCGCCTGGACTCGCGTTCTTAGTTCCACTCTGCTCAATCGGGCAAGCTTCAGTTTCAATAACTTTGCCAACCAGATTAATCCGGTGAATTTTGGCCCTGAATACGACTTTCCCAGCATCGCCGACGGCGCGACTTATGACGCGCCGCAAGGCACGACCCAAAAGCGCTTCCAATGGGATGAAGCTCTCGATTGGACACATGGCAAACATAATCTTCATTTTGGTGGAGAGTTTCAGCGAATTAACGCTGCTTTTAGTTTGGGTGTGTTCCGGGGTGGGGCCGTCGAGTTCATTCAGGATTTCGCTAATCAGGATCGTAATGGTGACGGTGTAATTAATGATGAGGATCTTTTGTTCGCGGTAGCCATCCGCAGCGCGAATCCGAATCAAACATTGCTACTCCCGAATGCCGATAACAACTACATCGCTGGCTATATACAAGACGATTGGCGGGTGCATCCTCAGCTCACGCTGAATCTCGGACTGCGTTATGAAATTGATACCGATGTGAATAACGTCGGACGCTATGATCATATCAATCCGATTTTGGCTTCGTTCTACCACGGAACGCGCCACAAAGACGGCAACAACTTTGGCCCGCGGGTTGGATTTAATTGGGCGAACAAAGGTGGCGATTTCAGCGTCCATGGTGGATACGGCATTTACTACGATCGGGTCACTCTCGAAGTGGAATCGCTGGAGCGGGGATTGGATGGACGTGCGCTTCCCATCAACGTCAGCTTGGGTAGCGCGAACTATTTAGATACCAATGGCAATTTTATTCCGGGAATAACGCCCACCTTTTCAAATCCTTTTAGTGGATTCGTGATTCCTGGAGCGGGTGGCGCTTCCGAAGGAATAAATATCATCGATAACAAATTGCAGAATCCCATGGTGCAGCAGTTTAATCTCGGCATTCAGTACAGCTTCGCCAAGAATTGGATTGTCAAAGCCGATGGCATTCACAACTTCGGCACCCACTTCATTATTGGCGTTCCTGTCGGTGCCGTGGGCATACCGCCGGAGACTGTGACGGATTTGCAGTCCGCCGCGAATACGCACTACGATGCGCTTTGGCTTACGGTGGATCACCGATTCGCCCAGCGTTTTCAATTTCACAGTGCTTACACTTTCTCTAAAGCGCTTGATTACGCCAACTATGATCAGGTCCCGTTCGGATATCCGCCAGTTGATCCTACTAATCTGCGACGGGAGTATGGACCTGCGCCCAATGATCAGCGGCATCGTCTGGTACTACAAGGTGTAGGAGATCTGCCTTTCGGTTTGCGACTCTCGCCAATATGGACATACGCTTCAGGCGTGCCAATGGATATATTGTTAGGCGATGGCAGCGGCAAGCGCGTGCCAGAACTTGGCCGAAATGCCGGCGGGCGCCAGTTTCATACCGGCGCTGAGTTGAACGCATACTTGACCCAACTGAACGCTGCGGGCGCGACCGACGGCAGCCTCGGTGCGTTCCCGATGGTTTCGCCCAACGCTCGTTTTAACGACACTTTCAATTCGGTGGATTTTCGATTGTCCAAAGACTTTCATTTGGGGGAGCGATTCACTCTGGAAGGAATCGCCGAAGTGTTTAATGTATTTAACAAGTCGAACATTCTCGGAACGAGCAAGAACAACTACTCTGGATTTTTCAATGCGCTGGTTCCCGACTCACACAACCCTAATTATTCGTCCGAGTTCGGCAAGCCAGTATCGAATGCAGGGGGAGTCTTCGGTTCTGGCGGTCCTCGATCTTTTCAGCTAGCTGCTAAGCTCATGTTCTAAGCATGACATCAAGCACACTCACAACTCCAGTTGCCGCACAGGGACTACGCAGGCAACTCGGCCTCGCTTCTGCAACTGCGGCTGTGGCTGGTGAAGCCATTGCAGTGGGTATTTTTCTTACTCCGGCAGGGATGGCGAAATCGTTGGGCTCGCCATTCTGGCTGCTGTTGGTTTGGATAATCGTGGCTGGGATGACGCTTAGCGGCGCGCTTTGTTATGGGGAACTGGCAGGGCGCTTCCCTCGCGCAGGGGGCACCTACGTTTATCTTCAGGAAACTTTCGGAAGGCGAATCGCATTTCTATACGGATGGATGTGCCTGTTGGTACTCGATCCTGGACTGACAGCCGCGCTGGCGACTGGCGTCGCCGGATACGCGGCATACATATTCCATTGGTCTGCGCTGGTTGTTAAAGCCGCCGCAATCATTATCATTCTTGCTCTCTGTCTGTCGAACGCCCTCAGTATGCGCGTGAGTGCCGGATTCTTACGCTGGATTACCTGGCTAAAGCTGGGCTCACTGGCGTTGCTGATTGTGTGGGCACTTGCTTTCCGTCTAGGATCGTGGACAAATTTTGTTCCCTTTATTGCGCAGCGCTCTGGCTCCTTGCCTTTGTTGCCCGCGTTGGGCGGCGCTATGGTCGGAGCATTTTTCTCTTTTGGAGGTTGGTGGGACGTAAGCAAAATCGCCGGAGAAGTGCGTGACCCGGTGCGCACCTTACCCCGTGCCATGGTGCTGGGCGTGCTGGTTGTAACTGCGGTTTACATCCTGGTGAGCGCGGTGTTTCTCTATCTCATCCCGCTGCAAAATGTCACGTCCAATGACACTTTCGTTGCCCAAGTGGGAGAAGTCCTATTCGGGTCGATAGGGGGAATTGTTTTCGCCGGAATTGTTATCGTTTGCGTATTGGGTGGGCTGGCGGCATTCGTGATCTCCGCGCCGCGAGTGTATTACGCAATGGCGATAGACAGGCTTTTTCTAGCGCCTGTCGCTCGTGTACATCCACGATTTGGTACTCCGGTGAATGCCATTCTTATCCAAGCTTTCGTTGCTTCACTACTCGTATTTTTAGGCACCTTTCAGCAAATCCTCTCGTATTTCATCTTTATTGCAGTCGCGTTCCTCGGGCTTACCGTGGCTGGATTATTTGTAGTTCGATCTCGTAAACAGGAAGCCAGCCATGTGATCCTGGCTCTTGGATATCCGGCTACGCCAATAATGTTTGTCTCGCTTGTATTACTGCTGCTTGTTCTTCTTTTAGCTCACGAACCACGGGAGCCTCTGTTGGGGACAGCGGTAGTACTCGTGGGATTGCCGGTGTATAGCCTTTTCCAACGTAGAACGACGAAACCAGAAGCCAGCTTGGATGAAGTGACGAGCGCCTAAAGAAGTCTAGCCGTTTCCGGCATGGCAATTGATTCGGCGAGATCTTTTAAAAAGAGCGCTGCTTGGGCTCCATCAATCACTCGATGATCGCAGGACAACGTCACTGTCATCATCGGACGGATTGCCGCTTTGCCGTCAATGGCCACCACGCGATCCGCAATTCCTCCGACAGCGAGAATTCCCGCCTGCGGCGGAATGATGATGGCACTGAATGAATCAATCTGATACATCCCAAGATTGCTGATGGTGAAAGTAGCTCCGGAGATATCGGCTGCGCGTAATTTTCCCGCGCGAGCGCGCTCGGTTAAATCGCGTCTCTGAATCGCGATTTCATTCAACTTGGCGGTATGTGCATTGTGGACAACTGCTGTGACCACGCCGTCAGGAACTGCCATCGCAATTGCAATGTTTACTTCGGAATTCAGGCGAACTCCGTCGCCGGTCCAACTCGCATTCATTCGCGGATGCTTTGCAAGTGCACGAGCCACAAGCGCAACGAGGAAGTCGGTGTGCGTGAGTTTTACTCCTGCGTCGTTCTTTGCAACGTTTTCCCGTGCTGCGACGAGAGCGCTGGCATCGATGTCCCGGGTCAGAAAGAAGTGGGGAACTGTCGTCCAACTTTGGGTGGTGCGCTCGGCCATCAGTCGACTGACTGTGCTTGAAGGTTCGAGGCCTGTGCTTTTGCTGGCGGCAAGACTTGAGTCGGGTGCGCTTTGCGTTTTCGATTCGACCTTCGAATGGCTATTTGAATCAACGAGTGCCTGAATATCGGAGGCAAGAATTTCGCCACCCGCTCCTGTCCCGCGGACGGTGTTGAGATCAATGCCGTGTTCCTTCGCGAGTCGTCGAGCCTTGGGAGAAATCTGCGACGATGAGGCGCCGGAAGGTTCCTGGCGCTACTTGCTGCATGGTTGGAGTGCTCGGCAATACTGACGCGATGGAGCGACCAGTTTGAGGTTCGAGTTCGGAGGGAACTTTCTCTCCGGACGCAAGAATCCAAGCAATAGTTTGACCTACGGGGATCACGTCGCCTTCGTTCGCTTTTACCCCAGCAAGAGTACCGTCGCCTGTGGCTTCGACTTCGAGTACCGCCTTGTCCGTTTCAACTTCGAGGAGAGGCTCGCCTTTGGCTACTTTGTCACCATCTTTTTTTAGCCAAGCGACCAGCTTGCCAGTTTCCTGGCCCATTTCGAGAGCGGGCATCACGACGCTAATAGGCATAATTTATTCCGACAGGGTAGGCAGTTTCGTTTATATAGGGGTCCTTCGACTTCGGAGTCTCTTCGCAAGCGAAGAGACTCCATTGCTCAGGATGACAAACTTTTTAAGACTAATCTCCTACCCCGACGTGCTCTGTTTTTGCGCTGGCGGCGATCATCTCTTTCACTCGCTTACTTGGCGCAGATTCGGTTTCGCGTATTGTCGGCAGAGGTCCATCGACAGCTACATAGTGAGCGCCAGCGACGAGCAGCTTTTCAGCAGGGAAGCGAGTGATGACTTCGTGTCCCGTTTCCGTTACGACAATTTCTTCTTCTATACGGGCCGCGCTCCAGCCGTCAGTGGATGGCCAGAAAGTTTCCAGTGCAAAAACCATTCCAGGTTTGATCTCGGTTGCATGTTCGAAAGAAACCAAGCGGCTGATAACTGGCTTTTCCCAGATGGCGAGTCCAATTCCGTGTCCATATTGCAAAGCGAACGCCGCTTCTTCGTTGGGGAATCCGAACTCCTGCGCCTTTGGCCATACGGCTGCTATTTCGGCCGTGGTGCGTCCGGGACGGACTAGTTCAATCGCGGCGTCCAGATATTCGCGGCAGCGCTTGTATGCGTCGACCATGGCATGCGATCCGTAACCAATGGTGAAGCAGCGGTAGTAGCAAGTGCGATATCCCATGTAGGAATGCAGGATGTCGTAATAAACCGGATCGCCGGGGCGAAGCACGCGATCAGAGAATACGTGCGGATGCGGATTGCATCGCTCACCGGAAATTGCATTTACCGCTTCGACATATTCTGATCCGAGATCGTAAAGAACTTTGTTTACCAGACCGACAGCCTCGTTCTCGCGCATTCCTGGTTTCATGGCGCGATAGAGCTCGTCGTAAGCTGCATCTACCATCATTGCTGAAGTGTTGAGCAATGAAATTTCGTCTTGCGTTTTGATCAGACGTGCCTCGGACATAAGTTGCTGGCCGTCGACAACTTTGATTCCTTCGCGTTGCAGAGCAAAGAGCACGGGCAATTCAATGATGTCGATACCGACGGGCTCTTTGTGCAGGCCACGCATTTCAAGCTCGATGCGGATCTTCTTCGCCACATCTTCGGCGCGTCCCATCTCAGGCGACATCGCTCCCCGCAGCATGGAGATTCCTGGCCGGGAGCGATCTCCGAGCCAAGGGCAATTCAGCTGATGATGTTTTGCGGCTGATCCGAAGTCCCAAAGAATCGGCTCGTCGTTTTGTGGAAGTAAGGTGAAGCGATTTGCTTTGTCCTGCGCCCATGTGCCAATGTGCGTCGCAGTTAAATAGCGCACATTGTTCATATCGAAACAGAGAAGGGAACCCATTTCTGACTTGGCCAGCAGTGCCTTCGCTTTTTCCAGACGTTCGCGACGGAGGCGATCAAAGTCGATCCGCTGCTCCCAATCAACTGCCATGGTGCCGTGCGTCTTCAATGCCATAAGGTGCCTCTTCGTATGAAACTTGGGACGTTAACTTATCGAAATCTTTAGCTACACAATCTTTAGCTACACATGGTTCGCGCCATTTCGAACACGGTTTTCTCCGTATCGACTGTTGCGTCTTCAAGTGGAGGAGAGAACGGGATCGGAACATGCATCGCTCCCATTCGTCGTACCGGCTTATCAAGATTGTAAAAAGCGCCCTGCGCAATGACAGCCGCAATCTCCGCTGAGACTCCGTATCTTCCGTAGCCTTCGTCGATGACGATGGCTCGAGATGTTTTCTTTACCGAATCGATCAGAGTTTTTTCATCTAATGGCCAAGTCGTACGCGGATCAATCACTTCCGCGCTGATGCCCGCTTCCTGAAGTAACTCCGCCGCTCCTAGCGCCACCTGTACCATGCTGCTCGTTCCCACCAAGGTGATGTCGGTACCCTCACGTTTCACATCAGCGACTCCGAACGGGATCGTGTACTCCTCCGCCGGTACCGGACCTTTGAGTTTATGGTGCATCATTTTGTCTTCGAAAAAAACTACCGGATTGTCATCGCGAATTGCCGTCTTCAACAAGCCCTTCGCGTCGTAAGGAGTCGATGGAATGACAACTTTTAATCCGGGAACGTGACTGAACCAGGCTTGCAGCGACTGCGAATGCTGGGCTGCGGACCGGCGAGTCGCGCCGAGCGTGGTGCGCATCACCATGGGAACTTTCCACTTACCGCCTGACATGTAATGCACCTTGGCGGCTTGGTTGACCATCTGGTCCATAACCAGCGTTAGAAAATCACCGAACATTATGTCGACGACCGGTCGCATGCCGGTCATTGCGGCTCCCACAGCGACTCCGGTAAATCCTGCTTCCGAAATAGGGGTGTCGATGACCCGGTTGGTGCCAAATTCCTCGACTAAGCCGGACAAAACCTTGAACGGTGTCCCAGCTTCGGCCACGTCTTCGCCGAAGATGCAGACAGTCGAATCGCGCCGCATCTCTTCGGCAAATGCTTCTCTCACTGCTTGTGCGAATGTTAGTTCGCGGACTGCTTCAGGCATATACGTCCTGTTCTACCTCATCGACGCTAGGATATGGGGAGTTCACAGCAAACTCGACCGCAGCTTTCATCTCGGATGTAATCTCCGCTTGAATTCCTGCGAGGACGCTTGTGTCACTAAGCTTTTCTTGCAGCAGATAATCGCCAAGAACTTTGATGGGATCGCGATTGGTCTTCCAGTGCTGCTCTTCATTCTTTGCGCGGTAGTATTCGCGATTGATGTCGCCAACGTGGTGCCCATGGTAGCGATAGGTTTCGCATAGTAGAAATCCCGGGCCTTCTCCCTTGCGGGCGTGGTCGATGAGTTTGCTTGCCGTGGCATATACGGCTTTCACGTCCTGACCGTCTACGCTCTCCGCTTGCAACCCGAAGGCTGTGGCGCGTTGCAGAATGTCGCCGGCAGTAGTTTCTGAAAAATGGGTGTACTCGGTGTAGTGATTGTTTTCGCAAACGTAAATGACTGGCAATTTCCAGAGTTGCGCCAGATTCATTTCTTCGTAGAGCACGCCTTGGCCAAGTGCTCCTTCGCCGAAGAAGCAAACTGCCACCCGACCGTTCTTCAAGTATTTCGAAGAAAATGCCGCTCCGGTTGCGATGCCCACGCTGCCGGCCACAATGGCGTTCGCTCCGAGGTTGCCGGTTGCAGGATCGGCGATGTGCATCGATCCGCCTTTACCTTTGCAATATCCTGCTTTTTTGCCGAGCAGTTCGGCGAACATGCGATCCGGCGATGCGCCTTTGGCTAGACAGTGCCCGTGACCTCGATGCGTGCTGGTGACGTAATCGTCTTTTTGCAGTGCTTCGCAAACTCCCACCGCGACCGCTTCTTCGCCAATGTAGAGATGCGCAAGTCCTGGCATCAACGCACGCGTGTAGAGCTCATTGACTTGCTCTTCGAACAGGCGAATGCTCATCATGCGCCGGTACATATCCATCAACTTTTCTTTACGCAATCGCGACGGTGTTTGGTTGTTCCGTGACTGTGGTCATTTCGCAACTCCCGACATGCGCGCCAGAACATCGAATACGACTGCGAAATCAAGCTTTTCCCATCCCATGCCTCGGGCGGCAGTCAGAAATTCGTTAGTCACCGCTGTCGTGGGCACCGGTACATTCAGCTGCCGCCCCAGCTCCATCGCGAGCAACATATCTTTCTGCATCATGTTGACGTCGAACCACGCTTCTTCCGGTTGCTCGAGCACGAAAGGACCACGATACTTAATCATCGGCGACGCGACTGCACTGTTGACTAAAACGTCGACTGCGACTTCCCGCTTGATGCCACTCTTTTCCGCCAGCAACACGCCTTCCGAAAAAGCCAGCATCTGCACTGCGAGACTCAAGTTGACTGCGATCTTCATTGCGAGCGCGACGCCGTTATCTCCCACGTGAGTGACTTTCGGTCCAATGTCGAGCAGCAACGGCAAAACCTTTTCGAACGTCTCGGTACGTCCGCCAACCATTACTGACAGCTTTCCCTCTTGCAGGGTAATGACACTGCCGGAGACTGGCGAGTCGACCATATCCGCGCCCTTTTCTCTCACTTTCGCCGCTACACCGCGGCTGACGGTCGGGCTGACAGTGCTCATGTCAATAAACGTTTTGCCTTTGCCGATCGCAGCTAGCAGGCCATCAGGACCGTCTGTGATTGCCGCCAGCGCCGCAGCGTTCGTGACCATGGCGAACGTGACATCCGCCGCCGCCGTCACGGCTCTGGGCGAATCGGCCCACTTCATCCCTTTATCAATTAACCACTGCGCTTTGGAACGCGTGCGGTTGTAGCCAGTCACGGTGTGACCTTTGTCGAGCAGCCGGCTCACCATCTGACTGCCCATCACTCCGAGACCGATAAAGCCAAGATTGGCCATTCGCTAAACTGCCTCCAGATCTACGAGATTAGTTTCGGTACCACCGGCTCTTCCTCGCTGGAAGAGGTAGACGAACGCTGAGAAGACGCTACTTGCGAATCTTCGCGAACCTGCTCAAGGTGTGCGCGCATCGCCTCCCGTGCTTTGGCCGGATCGCGTTGCTCGATGGCTTCGAGAATGCGCTTGTGGTGGAATTGCCCGCGGTCCGGACCGCCTGCGACATTGAATATACGAATGCGTTGCTCGCGCAAAACTCCAACAATCGAATCAATCAATGCCAAAATAAGCGGATTCGCGGCAGCCTCGGCCATCGAAAGATGAAAATCAAGGTCCGCTTCAATGTAAGCTTCGGGATCGTTGCGCTTACGATCCATCACGGCATACGCTTCTCGCATGGTCGCGAGGTGAGATTCTTCGACTCGAGTAGCAGCCAGAGCCGCGATGCCTGGTTCGAGAATGGCACGCAATTCAGCGAGCTGTAGAGAACCTTCCGGCTGACCGATTTTTATCATTCGATCTAGCGACTGCCGAATCGATTGCGACGTCCCATTAGTGATGAAGGTGCCGCGGCCTGAGTAAGCCTCTACCAATCCTTTTTCCCGCAGCGACTTTACCGCTTCGCGCACAGCAGTACGGCTTACTCCGAATTGTTGTGCAAGCTCTCGCTCGGCGGGTAACTGCTCACCAGTCTTCAGTGCTCCACTAAGAATTGAATCCTCAATTTGCTGGACAATCTGCTCGTACAACCGTGAAGTCTGGACCGACTTATATACGGAAGGTGTGCGTGGTTTGGCCATGGTCTGGTTACTATACCACTCGGAAATCGGCATTCCTGGCGGCCTTCGTGCGCCTTGATCTGGTATTTGCGGCATATATCTAATTCGAGACAGTCTTCTTGCCACAACTCTTACTACTGAATGCTTACCGTCTTTGTATTTGTGAACTCTCGGATTCCATACGGTCCGAGTTCCCGTCCATGGCCGGACTGCTTCACTCCCCCAAACGGCAGGCGAGGATCGGAAGCCACCATGCGATTGATAAATACCATCCCTGCCTCAAGATCATTGATGAAGCGCTCGCGTTCTGCCTCATCGTTAGTCCATGCACTGGCGCCTAAACCGAAGCGAGTATCGTTGGCGAGGTGGATCGCTTCATCAATATTTTTCACTCGGAACAAGCAAGCGACTGGTCCAAACAGCTCTTCGTGATACGCCGGAGAATCCTTGGGAATGTCGGTCAATATGGTTGGCGCATAATAACTTCCGGCGCGATCCAGAGGCTTGCCGCCGGTCAGAACGCGCGCACCAGCTTGGACGCTTTTCTGCACATCGCGATCCAAATCCTTAACTCCATCCGAAGTTGCCAAAGGTCCCAGTTCAGTCGCTGGATCAAATGGATCGCCAACTTTTAAAGCTTCCATTCGAGTCACAAATTTCTTTTCGAATTCATCGGCAATTTTTTCCGCAACAATGAATCGCTTGGCCGCGATGCACGATTGACCGTTGTTTCCAATTCTCGCCTTTACGGCTGTCGAAACGGCTTCGTCGATGTTCGCGCTTGGCATCACGATGAATGGATCACTGCCGCCGAGTTCCAGAACAACTTTCTTGATATTGCGTGCTGCCGAAATTCCAACCTGGATACCCGCGCCCTCGCTGCCGGTGAGTGTTGCGGCTACGATCCGTGGGTCGCTCAGAATCTTGTCTACTTTGTTAGACCCGATAAGCAGCGTCTGGAAAACCCCTTCGGCGAATCCCGCCGCCAGAAATAGCTCTTCCAGCTTCATCGCGGATTGCGGAACATTGGAAGCGTGTTTTAGCAAACCAACATTGCCGGCCATTAGAGCGGGAGCGACAAATCGCACAACTTGCCAAAAGGGATAATTCCAGGGCATCACGGCCAAAATCGCGCCAATGGGTTGATACCGGATATAGCTCTTGCTGGCCGTTGTCTCCACGATTTCGTCCGCAAGAAACCGTTCTGCGTTCTCGGCGTAGTATCTGCATGCCCACGCACATTTCACTGCTTCGTCTATGGCTGATTGAAGAGGTTTGCCCATCTCGGCGGTCATCATCCGGCCCAGGCTATCCTTTTCTTTTTCCAGGATGTCGGCCGCTTTGTACATTTTTGCAGCTCGATCTTTGAAGGGAAGCACTCGGTGCTTGGAAAATGCAGCAACGGCTCGCTGCAATTTTTCCTCAATTTTCGCATCCGAAAGAGGCTCAAAGGTCTGAAGAACCTCTCCGGTCGCCGGATTGATGCTCACGATAGACATTGGACTGATGAAACCTCCAGCTATTTACTCTAACGCCGATGGGAAGGAATCAACGGGACCATCACATGAGTCCCATAAGGTCATGTGGTCATACACCTATACCACAAGTGATAGATATGGTGTCAAGCTCATTAATTGCTTGACACCTCTCTAAGGACAATGGTACAGCTGTCCGACCACTAGTTTGCGGAGGTATTATGCTTTCCAGGTTGAAAGCCTTTTCCAGCCTAGGTTTGATGGTAGCGGTGTTGTTGTTCTGCTCCTCAGCTTTCGGCCAAGGTGTTACGGGACAGATTCTCGGAACGATTACGGATCAAACGGGCGCTGCAGTGGCTGGCGCAACTGTGGTCGTCACCGATCTGCATCAGGGAACTTCGCGAACTCTGACCACCGATGGGAATGGCGACTACGCCGCCCCGGACCTGGTTCCCAGCGCGTACAAAATTCGCGCTGAAGCCAAAGGATTCAAGAGCACTGAGCGTGCAGAGGTCCAACTGGAAGTTGCCAAGGATCTACGGATCGACCTTACGCTGCAACCAGGACAGGTTTCTGATGTAGTCATAGTGAACGAAGAAGTCCCGCTGCTGGATACCACCTCTGCGACTCTGGGCGGAACTCTCAGCAATCGGGAAATCAACGACTTGCCGCTTAACGGTCGCAATTACGAGAACTTGCTGCAATTGCGCCCTGGAGTGGTTCGTTATCCAGGTGGAGGATTCTCGACCACGAGCACCAATGGCTTGCGCGCTGAGGACAATGCCTACGTAATTGATGGTCTGTTCAACAGTGAACCTTACTCCGGACAGGGAATCATCAATGGAGCCGGCATTGCAGGAGATTCCGCAACCATTCTGCCCATCGACTCGATCCAGGAATTTAACTTGGAGGAGAGTCCTCGAGCAGAATTTGGCTGGAAGCCGGGCGCTATCGTGAACGTGGGTCTGAAATCGGGCAGTAACAATATCCACGGTACGGCATTTGGCTTTGGTCGCGACGGTGTAACAGACGCCCGCAATTACTTTAATACCGCGCCCAATCCGAAACTTCCTCGCACCCTGGAGCAATTCGGCGGCTCGATCGGCGGACCGATCGTCAAGGATAAAGTCTTCTTCTTCGGCGCTTACGAAGGCCAGCGCTACAACGTAGGTAATTCGTTCGGTGGCGTATCCAGCCCGTCGATGGTGTCGAATGTCTTCTAACGGGACCTGTCTTTTCGTGAGCTCTGGAGATTGCGCGGACAGCATTCCCAATGCGATTGCTGATCTTCAAGCTGGTGGAATACCGATTAGTGCAGCGAGCTTGCAAGTCGCTGGATGCACGCTGGGACCGCCGGTTACGTGCAATGGAAAGGGATTTCCAACCAATAACAACCCAACCATCAATATTGTGAATGGCTTCAACAATGTCGTGCATGTGGACAACACTGTGGGCAAAGTGGATTACCACTTCAATGACAAGCATACGTTCAACGGTATGTACTTCTTCGGCAACAACTCGGGAACCGTTGAAGATTTTCCCGAACTACAGCAAAATTGGCTGTCGAAGATTCACACTCGCGCTCAAGTCGTAGGCGGCAGTTGGATATGGATTCCAAGTTCACGCTGGGTGAATGAAGCGCGCTTTGGATACAACCGCCTCTATCAGCCCACGCTTCCAGGGGACCTTGGCACTCCGGCATCGGCTTACGGTCTTAACACCGGTGTTCAGGCAGGTCCTTTCACTGGAGGTTTGCCGCGCATCGGTTTTGGTGGATATTTCTTTCCGGGACTGGGCGGTTTCAAGTGGCCGAAGCTGCAAGGACCTGACACGATCACTCAGTTCATCGACCACGTTTCTTATGTCACCGGCAAACATGCCTTTAAATTTGGCGGAGAAATTCACCGCGATGGAGTTACCGGCGGAGCGTTTGGCAATGCCAGAGGAAGTCTCAATTTCCTGGGCGGAACTTTCACAAGCCCAACCAACTCGAATTTAACATCTTCACAACTCGAAGATTTTTTTGCCGGTGCCCCAACATTGGCTTCTGTATTATCAGGCGACCCGACGCGGCAACTTCACAACTGGGCATATGCGGGCTTTATCCAGGATGACTGGCGCATCACCAAGACTCTGACTTTAAACATCGGAGTTCGCTACGAATACAACTCGGTTGTAAAAGAAGCCCACAACCTTATCGGCAATTTCGATCCGAATCTTGGATTGGTGCAAGTGGGCAAACAGATTAGCGGCCCTTACAACCCAGACCGCAAAGATTTCGCCCCACGCTTCGGTTTTGCATGGGACGTAACTGGCAAGGGGAATACAGTGCTGCGCGGCGGTGCCGGGATATCGTATGAGACAGTCAATTGGCAGTCCTTCCTGGCTTTCAACAACAGCTTCGGGCTCGCTAGCATCCCGACGGGTGCAAAGATTGACGCGGCTGGAGACACAGCCGGAGGAACAATTCTGGTTGGCAATCTTAGCCCGACTCCCCCGAATCCGTGGGACAATGGCCCCATCTTCGGCAATCTCAGCCCCAGCAATCTTAGTTGCGATCCGGTTACAGCCAGTCCTTGCGCTATCATGGGCGTGGATCAGAAGCTTACGACTCCGTACGTCACTACTTGGAACTTGAATATCCAGCACGCGTTCAGTCCTAATCTCACGCTGGAAGTTGGCTATGTCGGCAATCACGGAACCAATTTAACCGGCATTCGCGACATTAACCAACCGCCAGTGGGATCTGGATGGCCAGCGTCCTTAATCTCAGCTTGCGTAAGCTCAGGGTATAACCCTAACGTCTGCAGCCCAGATAACAATGCAGTACAGGCGGCGCGGCCCTTCAACACCAAATTCCCATACCTGAGCAACATCTTTCAGATGGGGAATGTTTACAAATCAAACTACAACGGCCTGCAAGCAACTCTTACCTCGCGAAACTATCACGGTTTGAATTTGGTAGCTGGCTATACCTACGCTCATGCACTCGATGATGTTGGCGCGAACTGGGATTTCGGCTATGGTGCCGGTCTCCCTCAAGATGCGCACAACGTGGGTCGGGAATATGCTAGCAGCGACTTTGACGTGCGCCATCGCCTCACACTTTCCATGACGTACCTTCTTCCGGGCAAAAAAGGCTTCGGTCAGCTGATGGAAGGTTGGGAATTGAACTCGATTGTAACTTTGGAAAGCGCACAACCGTGGGGTCCAATCGACCTCGGAACCGGAGTGAGCGGTTCTGGCCCATTGCCTGTCAGCCCTCCCGCCAATAGCCCGAATCGTTGGGACTTTTTCGGTAATCCTAATGACTTCAAATCTGGCCCTACACCGATCCCTTTTTACGCAGCCGGTTCCCCGAATATGCCGTCAGCTTGTTCGAGCAGAGCAGCCGCAGTCGGCGCAACTGATTCGTTGAACCTCTATGGCTGTTTTGCGAGAGGTAACTCGGTCATGATCGCTCCGCCACTCGGGCAATTCGGAACGATGGGACGCAATATGTTTCCCGACTCCGGCTTCCGCAACTGGGACTTTTCAGTGGCCAAGAATTTCAAATTTGGCGAACGGTTTGGTCTCCAGGGTCGGGTTGAATTCTTTAACATTCTCAACCATCCGAGCTTCGCCAATCCTTATGGCGGACAGAATGGTTACGGTCAAAACGATCCTTCAGCGCCAGCCTCGTTCGGCTGTGGTTGCGCTACGCCAGACGTAGCTGCTGCCAATCCAGTCGTCGGTTCCGGCGGAAGTCGCGCAGTGCAATTTGGGTTGAAACTTCTTTTCTAGTTTTAGTCGACAGCAACATACCAATTGCGGTTGAGGGGGCAGGGCCGGAGAAGATATAACTTCGGCCCTTCTTATACTCAGATCATCAACACTGAACAGGACGAGAGGACATTTGGACGTGAAACTGAAATTGAATTTTGGGCTCCTAACAGTATTCTTCTTACTATTCTCGTTATCATCCATCACTACTCAGATTGCCCTCGGCCAGGAACGCCGCGAACGTACACTCGATGAAATCAAAACCGAAGCCATTCATCGGGCAGAAAACGGCATGTACCCCTTGATCGGACTTGATCCAGGAGATGTTCGCGAGGCCTTCCAATCAATTCACACAACTGATAAAGATGAATGGGCTGCCGGCTTTATGGGTGTGGCGGATCGCTACATGAACGAAGGGAGATCGATCGAGAAGACCGATCCCGCCAAAGCCGATGCCGACTATATTCGCGCGTGGCGGCTCTATTCCTTTGGACGCTGGCCGATTCCGGCATCACCCAAGAAGGAAGAGTCCTACCACAAAGCGATCGACGCATTCCTGGCACATGCGCGCTCGTTTAATCCTCCGCTCGAAGTCGTTCATATTCCATTCGAAGGCAAGGAAATCATCGGCTATCTCCGTTTGCCAAAAAATGCCAAGGGCCCGGTTCCTCTTGTCATTGCGGTGAACGGTTTAGATAGCCGCAAGGAAGATCTCGCCGAAAGCTTTCGGGGCAATTTTGCCTTTCGGCGTGGGTTATCTCGCAGTCGATGGACCAGGCACTGGTCAGGCGCCCATCAAAGTCAGCGAAACCGCGAATCGCATGTTATCGCGTGTCATCGATTATGCGCAGAGCCGTCCTGAAATCGATAAGAACAAAATCGCCATGCACGGAGTTAGTTGGGGAGCTTACTGGGCAACAAAGATGGCAATCGTGGAGCGAGCGCGGCTTCGCGGCGCAAGTGCGCAGTCTCCTCCAACCGACAAATTTTTCGAGAAGGAATTTGTGAACGACAGGCTCTTGGGAAATCGCGAATATCTGTTCGATCAGATTCCCGCCTTGATGTCGATCTGCGAAGGAGTCACGACGCTCGAACAGTTAGAAGACTTTCTGCCAAAAATATCGTTGACCAAGCAAGGCCTATTGGGACAACCGACCGCACCCATGCTCATCATTGGCGGTGTGCTCGATACGCAAGTACCGATCTCCGATCTTTATCTCGTGCTGAGTAAGGGTGACGTTCCGAAGGACGCCTGGATTAATCCGCAAGGCGGACACTTGGGGCGGCAAGTGAAAGTCTGGCCCGATCCTCGCATCTTCAAGCAAGTGATTATTCCGTGGCTGCTGCGCGACCTCGATGTCGCGCCAATAATAGCCGCTAACTGACGCCTCATTTAACGGCAGGTTAAGGCGACAATTGATAATTTCTATGCGACGCCTCCCAAGGCTTCGCATTGCAGCAGGGAAAACTGTACCTCAGAATGGGACCTTCCTCAGCTACGCCGCATCTGCCTCCTGCCATGACCTCCGTGCCTGTGCGGAAAAAGCCATTCTATTCGGCGCTGTGGGTGCAAGTGTCGATTGCAATGGTGATCGCAATCGCGCTTGGCTACTTCCATCCCGAACGCGCCATTGCAATGAAGCCGCTGGGGGACGCTTTTATTCGCCTGATCACCATGGTTATTACTCTGATTATTTTCTGCACGGTGGTGACGGGAATTGCCGGCATGCAGGACATGAAAAAAGTCGGGCGGGTCGGCGGCAAAGCACTGCTTTATTTCGAAATCGTCTCCACGCTCGCGTTGTTCATCGGACTCGTCGTAGGTAATGTCGTCCGTCCCGGTGGAGGATTCAACGTGAACACCGCCACGCTCGATGCGAAGTCCGTCGCCGAATATGCGGGTCAGGCCAAGGCACAAAGCGTGACCGATTTTCTGATGCACATCATTCCGACAACTGCGGTCGATGCATTCGCCAAGGGAGATATTCTCCAAGTCCTACTGGTCGCAATTCTATTTGGATTCGCCTTGTCGATGGTTGGCCCCCGTTGCAAACCCGTTGTGGATCTGTTCGATGCCCTTACCCATGCAGTTTTCGGCGTAGTCAATATCCTGATGAGGCTTGCTCCCATTGGCGCATTCGGCGCCATGGCGTTCACAGTCGGTAAGTACGGCATCGCGTCGCTGGGCCCACTGGCGAAGCTCATTGGGACTTTTTATGTCACGTCGATTTTGTTTGTTATCGTCGTGCTGGGTGCAATCGCGTGGATGGCCGGTTTCAGCATCATCAAGTTTCTCCTCTATATCAAAGAAGAAATTCTGCTAGTGCTGGCGATCAGTTCGTCGGAACCGGCTTTGCCAACGTTGATGACGAAGCTTGAAAACTTGGGTTGCTCGAAAGCTTTGGTAGGTTTGGTGGTCCCAACTGGATACACATTCAATACCGACGGCACGAGTCTCTATATGACGTTGGCGGCATTGTTTGTGGCGCAGGCGACTAATACCCATCTCACACTCACCCAACAGCTCACTATCTTTGCAGTCGCCATTTTGACTTCCAAAGGTGCGAGCGGCGTGCAGGGAGCATCTTTCATCGCGCTTGTCGGAACTTTATCGGTCGTGCCGACGATTCCAGTTGCCGGCATGGCCTTGATTCTAGGCATTGATCGTTTCATGAGCATGTTCCGCGCGCTGGTAAATATGATTGGAAACGGCGTGGCGACGATAGTAGTAGCGCGTTGGGAAGGCGAACTCACCCGCGAAAACCTGCGGACAACGCTTTAGGCTCACTTCTTGCGTCAAGGCCAGAAGCGCTATTGCATAAGCCTCAGACAAACAAAATGCATTGCATTCGTCAGGATCATTGCAAATAGACCGTTGAGACTCATATGTCCCAGAAAAAGATTGCTTGTTATAATCGAGATCAACCGAAACGGCGCTATCGTCTAGGGGTTAGGACGGAAGATTCTCAATCTTCAAACACGGGTTCGATTCCCGTTAGCGCTACCACCTTACCAACTCACCTGACTTTCTCTCCCCGAACGAGGATGACATACCTCTATCCGGTCACATACAGGCAAGAATCTGGCCATTGAGGGCAACTGGATTGAGCACCTCGTCGAATCTCCGTCATGAAAGCAAATCGTGCAAACGGACTTCATCAAATTAATCGGGACGCTTGATTCAGCCTCGTTCCGAGGCACGATCGAAATCGAGGGAATGACTACGCGAGACACGGTTCTTTTAAAGCGGGTACGGGGAATTTGGGTATGTAGGATATCCAACCAGAGACTATAGCTGTTGAAATATCGCATTACACTCATCAAATCGAATCGTAGGCGCTAGACTGATTTAAACGGTTAGGAAGTCGAGCATAACGGGCTTTAGTTACGATGCCCCAAGTGGGTGATGCATTTCATGGTATTGCGGAACTTTGAGGTTTCAATAGCCGTACTCTTCAATAAGGCTGGGGGAACGGGAGCGAGCGCTTTGGTCCACGCGTATGGGGCTAAGCTTGGCGCAATTTCCGATTGATTTCGACCGCTGAATCGGGGCTGGTGATCGCGCCGCAGCATCATACAATTTTGAGTGGCTTAGCCTGCTCTCGTAAAAACTGTGCATCTATAGTGAACAGTACTAATGTGAGTCGACGATGCGGACGGCGCTGGACATCTTCACGCAGATCTTTCGCAATCTCTGGGCGCACAAGCTGCGCTCATTTCTCACCATGTTCGGGATTGCCTGGGGCGTGGGATCCTTACTGCTGCTGGTAGGAGTCGGCGAAGGCTTCCGCTCGGGTAACAAGCGTGAGCTTGCGGAGTTTGGACAAGACATCATGTTTTTGTTTCCGGGGCGTGCCCCGGCCGTGAAAGGCAACATGAACTCCGCTCGATCCTACCTGCTCACTTATCGAGACTACCTGGATATCAGGCAATTGGCATACATCCGTAATGCTTGCCCGCTAATTTCTCGTACCGATCTACACGAGGTCAGCGAATTTGCTAACGGCAGTGGCGAGATTCTGGGCACAGAATCGCGGCTAAACGAGATTAGTTATCTTCCGCTCAAGGAAGGTCGCTGGCTCAATGAATTGGATGGAGCGCAGCGACGAAATGTAATCGTTCTGGGAAACGAGTTGCTCAAGGCGCTATTCCCCGGGCGTCCCGCGGTTGGCGCATTCGTCCTGCTGAATGGCATCCGATTTGAAGTGGTGGGTGCCATGCCGCACCTCGGGCACGGCGACAACATGTGGCTGAACATGCGTGGCTACATCCCCTTCCAGGTGATGGCCAGTAATTTCCCGCTCAAGGGTGAAAACCATCAGAACTCAATTTCCTTTATCGAGTATCAGCCGCGTGTCACGGCGGAGCACTTGCTGGCGCAGGAAAAGGTTCACGAAATCATTGGGCGGAATCACGAATTCGATTCCGCCGACGAAAATGCTTTCGACGAGTGGGATACGATCCAGGAATCAAAGATGGTGGGAACAATTTTTGACGGGATGAACCTGTTTTTGGGAGCGGTGGGAATGGTTACGCTGGCGCTGGGCGCGATCGGCGTGATCAACATCATGCTGGTTGCGGTGAGTGAACGCACGCACGAAATTGGTTTGCGGAAGGCGTTGGGCGCTACCAACCGGAACATCCTCTTTCATTTCCTTCTGGAAGGATTACTTCTTACGCTAGGGAGCGGGCTGATTGGTATGTTACTGGCGACGGGCTTGATGGTAGCAATGGGGGGAGTGCGGGGGCCACAGGGATTCGATCCGCCGAAATTGGTGCCGATGTCGGCCATGCTGGCGATCGGCAGTCTGTCGCTGGCTGGAGTGATCGCGGGTCTCTATCCGGCGCGGAGAGCGGCCATGCTGCAGCCGGTGGAAGCGCTGCGGCAGGAGTAATATGATGTTCCGTGATCTGTTCCACGAAGCCTATGACGCCATGCGTCACAATCGGCGCCGCACAGCGCTCACCATGCTGGGCATGGGTTGGGGAATCGCAACAGTCGTCATGCTGCTGGCCTATGGCGACGGTTTTGGCCACGCTTTCGCGAATATTTTTGCGAATTTCGGTACGAAGCTAACCATCGTGGTTCCGGGAAAAACGTCCATGCAGGCCGGCGGCCAGAAATCGGGAGTTCAAATCCGCTTCACTCAAGACGACGTAGAGGCGCTCGCCACCAACCTTCCCCAAATTACGCATATCACGCCGGAAGTCGAGAAGCAGGTAAGCGTCCAGTACGATGCCAGAGTCTTCACGTTCCCAGTGAGCGGGAATGATCCAGATGTAATTTCGATTCGCGCCCTCAAAATGGGCCAAGGCCGCTTTTACAACATGGAAGATCAGAATCAGCGCGCCCGTGTAGCGGTGATCGGATCGGAAGCCAAAGAGAAATTATTTTCCGGACGTAACGCGTTGGGGGAACACATCCGGCTGGATGGTCTCAGCTTTGAAGTTGTCGGCGTTTTGAGCGCCAAAATGCAGGAGGGAAACGACGACATAAACCGCGTGGTCTATATCCCCTTTACCACAATGAGCGATCTGAAGGATACGCACTACCTCGATACCATCTGGTTTAACTACGATACCCCGGAGTACGCGCGAATCGAGCCGGCGGTACGCTCCATCATGGCCTCGCAACATAAGTTTAACCAGACGGACCGTCAAGCCGTGAGAGTGTTCAACCTCATGATGCAGCTTCATCAGTTCGAAATCATTTCGCTCGGGTTGAAAATCCTGATGGGTTTCATCGGCACACTCACGCTCGGCATTGGCGGTGTCGGGCTGATGAATATAATGCTGGTCTCGGTTACGCAGCGGACTCGTGAGATTGGTGTGCAGAAAGCGCTCGGAGCGCAACGTTGGTACATTCTGATGCAGTTCCTTGCCGAAGCGCTGACCATTACGTTCATCGGCGGTGTGCTGGGCGTGATCCTTGCGTATGTGGTAGCGCTTTCGGTGGGAAGGCTTACCTTATACAGCGCGTTTGCGAAGAACGGAGAAGCGGGCGATATTCGGCTGATTATTGCTCCGGGCACGCTGATCGCGTCCACTCTTATTCTCGGCGCGGTGGGACTGATCAGCGGGATGGTGCCGGCGTTGCGCGCGTCGCGAATGGATCCGATTGAAGCCTTACGACACGAATAGCGGCTGCCATATTCAAATGGTATGACATCTGAGAACTACTTATGCTCCTGGAGCGCTGTCGATAAATCGCGATTTCACTCATTGACACAGTTTCAGGGTCGCAACCGCTGAACACGATCCGTTTGGCCACGGTATCGACGCATTCGTTTGGACAGCTGGGGGCGGCATGGTATGAGTCGCCTAGATGTTGCGGCAATCGGATACAAAAATCCCGCAGGCATGACTCTATATACCGCCGACAGCATCTCAGCCGATGGAACTACCTTTGCAGGACAGTGCTTTGATGCCCAGGGACATTCGGCAACTGGATAGCGAATTCCTGATGCGTGCGAGATCGGCTACACTCCCCGTAAGCTCGATTCTTATTCTTTGACATGACAATATTCCATTGCTCAGCCATTCTCTTCGATTTGGACGGCGTCCTTGTTGATTCCACTGTCTCGATTATTCGCCATTGGCGAGCCTGGGCCGAGAATAACCAGATCGATCCAGAAAAAGTATTAGCAGTTATTCATGGACGACGCACTGTTGAAGTCCTGCGCATGATGGCACCTCACCTCGATGCGGAACCGGAAGCGATGAGGCTCGAGCAAGGTGTGACGGATGACAATGGCACGACAGTCGTGCCGGGCGCATTGGAGTTGCTGCGCTCTATTCCCGAAGATCGCTGGTGTGTCGTAACTTCGGGCACTCGTGCGTTGGCCATGTCTCGGATACGTGGCGCCAATCTTCCGGTTCCTAAAATTTTGGTCGGAGCGGACGATGTGAACAAAGGTAAGCCGGATCCAGAACCCTATCTCAAAGGCGCGAAGCTGTTAGGGATGAAGCCTGAAGAATGTCTGGTGATCGAAGATGCACCACTTGGAATCGCGGCTGCCCACGCGGGGGGAATGAAAGCGATCGGGCTAACTACGACGTTTCCGGAGTCAGAGCTTCGCGTGGCGGACACGATCGATTGGAAGCTTGACACAAATTCAAGTGAGAAGTTTGGCGGCAGGAAAGCTGGAAGTCAGCGTCGTTGACGTATAGATTTACCGTCCAGTTCACCGTAACCACTCTTCCAGTTCAATCCCGCGATCCGTCTTCTCGTCTCTATACTTCACAATCACTGGTGTATAGAGAGACAAATTCCACTCCGCAGCTTTTCCTTTCTTGACTGCGCGCGATCCCGGCACTACGACGGCATTTTCCGGGACTTCGAGCGGTTTATCATCCGTCGCGCGGTAAATTTCTTCGCGTACGAGATCGTATAGCGGTGTGGAGCGGGTGAGAATCGTTCCGGCACCTAGCACAGCCCGCGTCCTTACCAGCGTTCCTTCGTACACGCCGCAATTCCCTCCAACTAACACGTCATCCTCGATAACGACAGGCGCGGCATTAATTGGCTCGAGTACGCCTCCAATTTGTGCCGCCGCGCTCAAATGCACTCGCTTACCGATCTGTGCGCAAGACCCAACCAGAGCGTGAGAATCGACCATCGTCCCTTCATCGACATACGCCCCAACATTGATAAACATCGGCGGCATGCAAATCACTGTAGGCGCAACGTAGGCGCCGAGTCTCACCGAAGATCCTCCCGGCACGATACGGACACGATCTCGAACCGTAAAACGCCGAGCAGGGAAGGTGTCTTTATCAACAAAGGACAGGCTGGCATCCTGCGCCATTTCACTAAGCTCGCCGAGACGGAAGCCCAGCAAAATTCCTTGTTTGACCCAAACATTTACGGTCCATTCCCCATTGATCTTCTCTGAGGCACGAATCTTGCCTTGTGTAAGTTCATCGCGAAAATCCATGAAAATCTGGCGTGCTTCAGGATTCCGCTCGACCTCGCCGAGCGATGCGAGCCGTTCAATCTGAGATTTTAAAGATTGCATGTGGGAAGAAGTATACGGGAACGGAATCGGCAAAAGTTTAATCCGCTTTCAGACGCACTTACACTCGCTGCGGATCAGAACGCCAGGCATATTGTGTGAAACGTCCCTTGCTTCGACGATTGTCGCGTATGGACCATGCCAACGGGAATGGTCGGCTGTGAATCCGGGAGGACGCCCTTTCCCGTGATTGCATTGACCGCATGATGATCTGTGCAAAACGCTTTTATGCGGTCCGGCAACCCAACTCTCGTAAACATAAAAATCGTTCGCCACCGAGGCTGATGCAGGCTTAGGAATTAGTCCTGCTTCCATAGCGACTTTCTGCAGCTTCGATCTTGTGTCGCGGCGCATAGGTAGCAGGGGCAGACGGTAAACTTCTTCAATTTTGCCCATCATCGCGAGAACCGCTTTCACTGGCAATGGACTCGATTCAATAAAGTTTGCTTGCATGAGCGGCAGGTATTTGCGATGAAGCGCGCGTGCTGTGTCCCAATTATTAGCGATGGCAGCCCGCGTCATTTCCGCCATTTCGTGCGGAATCTCATTGGATGCGACCGAAATAACGCCGACTCCTCCCAGTGAAATTACGGGCAACGTGACTGCATCATCCCCGGATAGAACGATAAAGCCGTCCGGCACGACATTGCAGACTTCTGCAATCTGCGTCATGTTGCCGCTGGCTTCTTTCACTCCGGCGATGTTCGGAATTTCTGCCAATCGCGCGAGGGTTGCAGGTTCGAGATTCGCACCCGTGCGTCCGGGAACGTTGTAGAGAATGATTGGCTTTTCAACCGCTTCGGCAATCGCCTTGAAATGCTGGTACTGTCCCTCTTGCGTTGGCTTGTTGTAGTAAGGAGAAGCGGTGAGTATTGCATCGACTCCTGAGCGTCCGGATACTTCTTTGGCTTTTGCGACAGCATCGTGCGTGGAATTGGAAGTCGCGCCGGCAACAATCGGCACGCGCCCGCCGACAACTTCGACAGTAATGTCGATGACGCGCAGCCACTCGTCGTGGGTAAGGGTAGGCGTCTCACCCGTAGTTCCACACGGGACCAGGAAATCGATACCTGATTCGACCTGCCAAGCTACAAGGGCGTGTAAAGCGTTCTCGTCAATCGATCCGTCTTGATGGAAGGGAGTTACGAGTGCAGTGCCGCATCCACGAAGTTGCATACCATTAAGATATCGCGATCCGGTGAGAGTGCAAAACGCGAGGACCAGCGATTAGCGCTAGCTGCCGCCAGATGTCTTTGAAGTCAAAGAATCCCTTCTTGTCCGCTAACCACTCTGCACCACGCACCGCGCCTTCCGCAAAGCCGCGTCTGGACTTGGCGTCATGACAGACATAGATTGTGTCGTTAGGGGAGTCGAGCACGAGTTCGTGCATTCCGACGACCTCACCCTCTCGGAACGAAGTTATCTCGATTTCGGCATCGGACGACTGCCTGACTGCATTCTGCAAGGCTATAGCCGTTCCGGAAGGCGCATCCTTCTTGTGGACATGATGACGCTCAAAGATTTGTCCGAAATAATGATGGTTGAGTGCTACCGAGGCTGTCTGGGCGATCTCGTAGAGTAAGTTCACGCCGATGGAAAAATTCGCGCCAAAGAGAAATCCAGTCCCGCTTTGCTCAACTATTTTCTGGATTCTCGGTAAATCCTCGTACCATCCGGTCGTGCCAACTACTATGTTCTTCTTCGCAGCAACACATGCTTCGATGTTAGGCAGAACGGCGTGAGGAGTAGTGAAATCGATCAACCACATCAACTTTGCGCAGCTTGTCTGAAGTCAAAGCTGAAGCGTTCGAGTTGTCAGCGCTGCGAAGAGCCTCGACGGAATGTCCGCGTTCACGGGCGATCTCTGCCGCAATCGAACCGGTCTTGCCTTCGCCAAGAAAAAGAATGTTCATAATGTTCGGCCGGTCGTTATGCGAATACAGCGGGGTCCAATTCCGAAAAGAAAGCTTTGTGCAAGCGTTGGACCACTCCCGGTACCGCATCCTCTTCGATCACGAATGTCAGGTTAATCTCAGAGGCCCCTTGTGAAATCATACGGATTTTGAGATCCGAAAGCTCGCCAAAGACGCGCGCTGCAATTCCCGGCACCTCGCGCAAATTTTCTCCGACCAGGCAAACGATCGCTTTCCGTCCTTCATATTTTACGTCAGCAAGTTTCGCCAGATCCGCCGCCAAGGCTGGAATCGATTCATTGGAATCAACCGTCAAGGACACACTGACTTCGGAGGTCGAAACTACATCGACCGGAATGCGATGCCGATCAAATGCATCAAAGATCGATTTCAAGAAGCCATGCGCCAATAACATTCTAGGCGCCGCCACGTCTACAATCGTTATGCGTTTCTTGGCAGCAATCGCCTTAAAGAAATTCTTGCAAGCCGGTGCTCTGGCCGCGATACGAGTCCCTTCGCAACTGGGATTGCGAGAATTCAAAATATACACAGGAATGTTCTTTTGAATCGCGGGCAGCACCGTCGCCGGATGCAGCACCTTGGCTCCAAAATAAGCGAGCTCGGCGGCTTCATCAAAGCTGATGACTTTGATCCGCCGTGCGTCTGGGCAGATATTTGGATCAGTAGTCATCATCCCGTCAACATCGGTCCAGATTTCGATTCTCTCCGCATCCAGCCCCGCGCCGACGATTGCCGCGGAAAAATCTGAACCTCCGCGACCGATTGTGGTCGTTATCCCGCCCTTGCTCGCTCCAATAAATCCGCCCATCACTGGAACGCGGTCTGAGTTCAGAAGCGGAAGCACGTGTGCCCGCAATTTTTCATTGGTCTCGTCGAATAGAGGCGTAGCGCGAGTGTGCGCATTGTCGGTGACAATGCACTTGCGCGAATCAACCATGGTCGACAAAATGCCATGAGCAGAAAGTGCTGCGGCTACCAGCTTGCTGGAAAGCATCTCGCCATAGGCCGCCACATGATCAGTGGTCCTGGGAGTTAGTTCTCCGACCGCAGAAATGCCTCGTAGGAGCTCATCAAGAGACTCAAAGTCATCTCCTAAATCACTGTGGAACTCGGTGAACAGTGCCGTACCTAGCAGCTCTCCGGCTGTGTTGTAGTGTCGCTCGCGAAGTTCGCGAGAAAGCTTCAACGCGGTTTTGCGATCACCTGATCCCGCCGCCTTTGCCATCGTGAGCAGTTGGTCGGTGACCTTCGCCATAGCGCTTACGACGACCACCGGTCTTTGTAACAGGCGTTCGGTTACGATGCTGGCAACCCGTTCGATAGCACGAGTGTCGCCAACCGAAGTTCCGCCGAACTTCATCACGATCATCGAAGGGCGGCTCCGCTAGGGAAATTCTCAGACACCGAAAATGATAGGACGAGCGCAGCTACGAGTAAGGGCGACCACGCAAGTCGAACAGTAGGTATTTGCATGAAGTGTTGCTGCGATTCTACAACAGAGGATTTAGGCTACCGCGGTGCGATGTGGTTCACTTACCAGATCCGATATCAGTGCCGAAGGCATACTCGTTCAATGGGCCGAAACGTTTCTTCTCGGCATACAATCTCCAGCGTCGCCACACGATTCGCAGACTTGCCATCACTGGAATGGAAAGATAAATCCCGAGAACCCCGGCGATTTCTCCTCCAGCTAATACGCCAAAGAGGGCTGCGAGAGGATGCAGTTCCATGCTTCGTCCCATGATCCGCGGCGAAATCGCATAGTCTTGCGCTATTCTCCATGCGCCGAGGAATATTACCAGCACCACCCAATGGGAGTAGCTCAACAGTAAAGAAACTCCGAGAATGACCACTGCCGCGACCAGCGGTCCAACTACCGGAATGAATTCCATGATGCCGCCTGCCGTGCCTAATACCAGCGCATAAGGCACGCGCGCTATTCCCATAAACGCGGTATACACAATGAGGGATAGAGCGGCGAGCGTAAGTTGTGCGCGGATGAAGTGCGCCAGCATCTGATTCAAATCATCTAATACGCCTTGCAGGAACTCGCGCTGAGGTTTGGTATGTACGAACGAAAGGAGTGTGTCGTTAAAGGCTCGCCCGTCTTTTAGAAAAAAAGCCGCCAGAATTGGTACGACGACGAGGAGCCATGATTCCTTGGCAACGGCGGCCAATCGCAGTCCCACACCTTGTGCGATGCCCAGCAGTTCTCCGCGATGTCCCGCAAGCAAAGCCCCCAATTGATCTCGTGTGGTGTGACTCCAACCGCGCTCTGCGCCTATCTGTTCTGCGATCTGTCCCGAGCCGACGCGCTCCAGCAACGCAGGCAGCGCTCCGCTTAAACGCTGAGCTTCGTGGCCGATTTGCGGTCCAACGAAAAAGAAAAACGTGACCAGCAGACCTATCAGCAACAAGTAAATGATGGCAATTGCGATTCCGCGGCTACGGGTCCACTTCTCTAACCAGGAGACAGCGGGAGCGACAAGGTAAGCAAAGAAGACAGCAAACAGGAACGCGACCAGGGTGTGGTACGCGATGTAAAAAAAACCGAGCACCATCGCAAACAAAAGGACAGTGATGAGAACGCGAACGGTGCGTACGTCGATAAGCGGCATTAAGCTATCATTCTAGATCGTTTCCAGAATAGCTGATTAATCTCGGACAACTTCCGTCGAGTCGCTCGCAATCAAGATTCGTATGACTTTGAAGTGATCATCCACCCAAATCGACCAGTCGCCGCTATCACTAGTTAAAGTGAATTTACTGAGCTCTCGCTCAGCCCCATGAATTCGCACTTTTTCCACGGCACCGAACGCCATCTCCACCGGAGACGAATTGCGCGCATGAGGGTTGAGGGTTCCGAACTGTGTTTTCTGGCCTTGAGGACATTTCAACGCGCCAGCTTCTTGACGGCACGCGGTTGCCAGGTAACGCCATAGCAGTACTTCGCGTTGTACAAAAAAATAATCATCCAAGATGCTGCTCGACGTAGGCAGGTAGAAAGGTTTCTCCTGCGGCTTATCCGAACCGCTGGTGATTCGTTCGGTCAGCATATCCTGACTCGGAATGACCACGGCCTGCGTTTTGCCCGGGCTGGCTTCTTTCCACTCATAGCGCCGTAGTTCTCCGTTCGCTGTGAGTTGCAGTTCAGAAGACTGTTCCGCTTTTTGGGCTCCCTGATCTGATTTGAATTCCGAGGTTATGACGCTGCCGTTCGGGTTCTGCTCGATGGAAAACTTCTCCGTGGCAACGCGTTGCCCCTGCATGAAGACGCCGAACGAACCTGAGTCGACCATCTGTGTCGCACTGCTCCCGGCACCTTGTAGACCGACGGAGAGGAGAGGTACGGCGAATGCCGCCATTGCTAGCGCACGATTGAACTTCACTTTGTGACTCCTGTCTCGCCGGGGAGAGGTCCCAGTCCAAGATTAGTGGCTATCTCTGCCGCGATCATCTCGACATTCTTTTCGCTCGTATCTATTCGCAGAAATGCTTTTTGATAAAAACCTTTTCGAGTTTCATACAAGCTTCGAAATTGGTCTCGATCCCGTCGCAGAGGACGTTCAACTGGTTGCATTTGGCAGCGCTGAAAGAGTTCGTCTACTGGCGCGTCCAGGAAAACCGAAGGGAATTTAGCCTCCTCCAGTAACTTTGCATTTTCCGGTTGCACAAAGGCTCCGCCTCCCAACGCTACAACTCGTGGGCTCGCATCTAGCTCCGACAGTAACTTGCGCAATGCATCGTGTTCCGCGCGACGGAACTCTGTTTCCCCGGAGTCGCGAAAAATCGTTTCGATGTTGCGTCCTTCCCGTGCCTGAATAAGGTCATCCAAATCATCGAATCGCCAGCCTAGGATCCGTCCTAGAACCCTACCTACGCTGGTTTTGCCCGCACCCATAAAGCCGACCAGGAAGACGGCCCTCGTGCCAGACACGCTGCCACGGCGGGACGAATTCGTTTCGGAAAACGAATCCTGACCGGTTCCTTTCATGCGGAGGACAGGAGCGGCGGCGAGCCACCGCTCAATGTCAGTTTCCTTACTTGGTTTTTTTCTTGAGGTGGATTTTACCACTGAAAGAAAACAACTTAACCGAAGAGGCTGCCTTATTGATCGTACCTGCGAAGGCACTCCCCGCTTTCATTGGGAAGGATGTGTGTTCAGGTTGAAGCGGAAAATCATTATCAACCTGTCCTTGTACTGACCGCGCCGTCACGTCGATGGAAGCATAGGCGGGGGCCATTGCTTCGATGTCGCCCGTATGACTCGTTAGCGAATATTCACCGCCGCCACCGAAATCACCGTCGTAATGAATCTTGCCACTGCTTGAGTTTACGTTGACGAACGGACCGCTAACCGAAGTCAGAATAACGTCTCCACTAAGGGATGTGATCTCTACGTGGCCGTTTCGAATATCGGTGAGGGTGACCGGACCATTCAGCGTTCTTACATGCACGTGGCCGTCTGTAGATTCTCGCACGTCCACATTCGCCGTGTTGCCTTCTATGACTACATCGCCACGTAGGTTCTCGGCATGCAACGGACCGCTAGTCGAATTCAGCCTCACATTTGCATCCGCAGGGACCAGCACTTCGTATTCGACCTGTCCGCTATTCGAATCCGCTCCGTCCAGTAAGTGGGACTTGACCACTACGCGATTGCCGCGCTGGTTCTCGTCCACCTCAACCTTGTCAGATTTAAGAATTGCAACCACGCTCACGCGTTTGGCTGGACCAGCTTTGACGGAAACAGGGCCGTACTGATTATTAATTGTGATGCTGGCATGGTGGCCAACTTTGAAGTGATACTCTTTCCGGCTTTCGGCGACTGCAACTGCTGCCGCTCCGATCAGGACTATTACAACGAGCAATTTTGCATCACATCGACTGCGCCCCATTTTGCTTCTCCCCGATTTCAGCAGTTGCCTGTCTCATCACCCGAGTGTTATTCCCCAATTATCGCAAAGACCGATTATGGCAGAGGTCGGTCATGGTAAAGAGCGGTCCATGGCCATTTCATAAACCATAGCCTTCTGCTCGTAAGCATTCATCAGATATCGTTGCACTTCCTCATCGTTGGGATTGCTCTTGGCTGACTCCTCCGCGTCGTGAATATAAGCATTGACGTTCCGGAGATTGGCTTGGTAGGAGGCCAGCATCGCAGGCGAACGACGCTGTACCGACTGCAATAATTGATCATCATCAGGCGATCCCAGATCGTTCGAAGCCACGTCGACAATTTTAGAAGTCTCTTTGGGGACTGTTTGTTCGTAGCGCACTGCGAAAGCTACGAGGAGCAGGGCTGCGACGGGCACCAGCCATGCAGAGCGCCACCAGCGATGCGTCGCCTTCGACGGCAGGTCAATTTGCTGCGGTCCACGAATCAACCCTTCCTGGCGCAATGCAATCTCAATCGAATTCCACACTCGCGAACTCGGCTCCGCTTCACGTTCCAGAAAGTGGGCTTCTTGCGAAATGGCGTTTAGATCATTAACAAGGTCTTCACAGGCCGCGCAGGATTGGAGATGTTGATCGTGCTCCACGCTCCTGAGGGCCTCGTCGTCAATGATGTCGGCCAGTACGCGTTCAAATTCAGTACAAGTCATACTGCTCTCCAAACTTCCACGCTCAGGTCGCTTTTTGCGCTTTCGCTGTTTTAATAAGTTCGCGCAATTTCAGCCGCGCCTTGTGCAGTTGTGATTTGCTGTTGCCAATTGAACAGCCCACCATTTCTGCAATTTCGTTGTGCTCGTAACCTTCCACATCGTGCAGCACGAAAATGGATTTGTACCCCGGAGGCAAAGCATCAATCGCCCGTTGCAACTGCAGGCGATCAACCGAACCTGCTAGCTTCGCATCCGTCGCCCCCAATTCTTTGCGGGGCGTTTCTTCCTCAGTTTCGACCGTATCGTCGAGCGGCACCACCGAAAGGCCCTTCTTCCGGAGTTGCATCAGTACCACATTCACTGCCATGCGATGCAGCCATGTCGAAAAGGCCGACTCTCCGCGGAAAGTTCCGATCTTTCGAAACAGCTGCAAAAAAGCTTCCTGAGTTAAATCCTCGGCCGCTGCCGTATTCGCCGTCATTCGCAGACACAACGAATACACGCGACGCTTATGCAGGTTGTACAGAATCTCAAAGGCTTCTGCATCCCCCTGTTTCGCCCGTTCAATCGCTTCTGACTCAGTAAGCTTGTTTGCCTTTGATTTCTTAGCGTCCGTCAAGTCGCCTTTTCCGGCCGCACTCAGTGTGATGCGGCGTATCTACCTTTTCGTTGTCCTACTTGCGTCTTCCATGCGTGTTTCAGATTGTCATTATGGATGCCGCAACGCACTGTGGTCGCAGGGCTTATGACTCGGCTTCCTCAAGGTGACTTTAGTGACATTCGCAGCCTAATTGGCCAAAGCAACTCTCGTCAACCATGCTTAATTTCCGGCCTGCAGCGGATCATCCAGAGGGCGCTCATCGCGACGACGTCGCCCCAATGACCGTTCAGCGCCGAGCCGGGAAACTCCACATTCGAACCGATCTTAATATCTTAATGATGATAGCCCCTGGGATTAGCCGCGTCAGCTTCCCGCCGAGCATTGAGACGCAAATTGCGATTCGCGTAGACGCTGCTCCGGATAACTACGACCACATAGATCAAATACCTATTGCTCGAAGGCGGGCGATCGGTTCGTCACTCTGCGAGGTGCTGAAACTCCTAAATTGGTCCTGAGGCTCGCATAAGAGCGGGAAGCGTTGGGTGAAGGCAAGTGGGCTTAGCTTGTGCATGTATTTGCATATGCGTAATCTGCCATAATTAAAAACAATCGATAAGTCCTTTATATTCATTATCGATATCTCCGGGTACTTTGGTAACCCGAGTGCACTTACCTGAGCAGCATCTTTGTGTTCGGACGCTAGCTTAGCGATGATTCTGCGCCTACGGGAATCACATAAGTTAGGTCCTCGGTGACTGAAGGGAATACTCATGAGACGAATTGTTTTGATGGCTTTCTTGGTGTTGGCCTGTTCACTGGCCGCGCTCGCTGACAGCGACGCTGTTTTCAAAAATGCCGGCGGCTCAGTTTACATGAGCAATAGCGGCGTGACCCTTAGCAAATCCAAGCTGGTTGAGATCGACGAGCCGAATGGCAATGTAATTCTGCCTCCGGTGGGCAGTTCCAACCACAGCCTGGGACAATTGAATTTCACTACCGGAGCTCTGATCAGCAGCTCGAAGTCTGGAAATACGACGACCTTTACCTACGCTGCTGGCGGATCGTTTGTGGTAACCGGCAACGGACAAAGTGGCGTTCCTAAGGGTGTAATCTTCAATGGCACCTTCAGCGGTAATGTCACTGTAGTGGCGACTACTCATTCCAGAGGCGGTCCGCCTCCGACTTGGCTGCTCACGGGCAACGTGACCGGAACCTACAATGGCCAGACCATTAATGGTGTGACTGTGCAGTTGAAGGTCGCGGGGGTCAATGGCGACAAGGTTAGCGGATCGACCACTTTGTCGACAGTTCCCGAGCCGGGCACTTTAGGGCTATTAGGGACAGGCCTGATTGGTATGGCTGGGTTCATTCGTCACAAGATCAAAACGCGGTAGTAAGCGAGCCAGTTAAACAGCTTTCGTCGGTGAAAATTGTTCGATTCGTCAAGTCCCCGCTTAACGGCGGGGACTTTGTTTTGTCTGGTCGTGTTTGACTTCACCGCCTCAACGATTTGGCAAATAACGATTGCCAATGGATCGAGATTCGGCGTTGTCTTCTGCCGGGCCTGAACGCTATTCCTGAACCATGCTCTGAATTGTGAGTTTGTCTGCTCGCCTTAACTCGGGAAATCTCCAGGCCCAGATTCCGATCACGATCAAAGTTCCAATTCCGCCCAGCACTACAGCCGGCACAGTTCCAAACCACGCTGCAGTGACTCCGGATTCGAATTGTCCAAACTCGTTGGAGGCTCCGATAAACAGCATGTTAACGGCGCTGACTCGACCGCGCATTTCATCTTTCGTCGCAAGTTGAACCAATGTATTGCGAACAATGACGCTCACCATGTCGGTCGCGCCTACAAATACTAGGGAAATGAGAGATAAAACCAGACTGTGAGAAAGTCCGAAAATGATGGTGAAAATGCCAAAACCAGCGACGCACCAGAGCATCGCTGGCCCAGCTTTACGCCGCATCGGATGATAGGCGAGTAATGCAGCCATGACCGCAGCGCCGGCTCCCGGCGCACTGCGTAATAATCCCAAACCCCACGGCCCGGTTCGCAAAATCTCTCTCGCATAAACCGGAAGCAGCGCCACCGCGCCTCCCAGCAGCACCGCGAATAGATCAAGCGAAATTGCACCCAAGATTAGCTTCTGATTCCAAATGTAGTGGAGGCCGGCCATGACGGAGCTCACCGAGATCGGTTCGCGTTCACGAACAGTGGTTTCAGTCCTGATCCGCAAAGTCGAAACCAGCGCGGCGCCGGACGCGAAAATTGTTGCGGCATAGACTGCCGACGGGCCACGAAAAAATGCATAGATAAGTCCGCCAAGCGATGGGCCCAGGATTGTGGCCACGGTACGGGTACTTGCAGACCAAGCCACGGCATTCGGGTAGTGTTCAATCGGAACTAGTTGAGGAAGAATCGCCTGGCCGACTGGGCCGTTGAAGGAACGTACGACTCCAAGCAATATCAGCACTTCGTAGATCGGCCATACGGAATGGAGGTCCCGCCAAGTAATCGCCAGCAGGAGGACAGAGCAAATCACAAACCCCGCATAACATAGCGAGAGCACGTTGCGACGATCAAAGCGGTCTACGGCGTGTCCTGAAATCAGAAAGAGCACCACCCCGGGCAGGAATTGTGCGAGGCCGACTAGGCCAAGATCCAGCGGACGGTGGGTGATCTCATAAACCTGCCATCCCACGGCAACGGACAACATTTCGAGCGCGAGAATGATAAAAGAACGCGCGACCAGAAAATGTATGAAATTCGGATTGCCGAACGCCGCCCGTCCGGCGGCTATTTGATCAGTGGATGCCTCCATTGATGTCTACTACTGTGGCACAAAATTAGAAATTGCACGAGAGAAGGGCGTGGAACGGTAGACATCTACGTGAATAATCGAGGGAAAAAGTGTAAGGTTCGTTCATGAAGACTTTGCCACTGATGGGTGCGCCGCCCCGATCAATGTGGTCTCGGTCAGCCATCATTTTCTATAGTTTGATCTCCGGTATCTCGCTGTTTATGCGTTACTGGAACAGGAGGAAAAACAAATGAGCGCGGAACCGCTAAAGAGACTCCCCGAATTCTGAAACAGCGGAAGCCCCCTTCCTCTACGGTGGTTTTGCGATTACTGGTGCCATCGAAGGGACTCGAACCCCCACACCCTTGCGAGTACATGGACCTGAACCATGCGCGTCTGCCAATTCCGCCACGATGGCAATCTCTATTGCAGAGCGACCTGTGTTCGGTCGCCATTCAGGCAAGGACAACAGTTAGTATTCTACAGCGGTGCTGCGGGCTGTCAAATTGCGACTACTCGATTCAACTCTGGCAACGTTTGCTCTTTTGCTCTGCAGCGTTTCAGTGAAGCGTATGCGTAGTGTATGCTGCTCAACAGACCCCAAGAATCATTCCATCTGACATTTCAGTAACCCAACACACATGGAACACGCCCGAGATCTTTCCCACGACGTTACCACTCATTTGCGCAAACTTGCTCACGACCTGAGCAACGCTTTGGAAACAATTCTGCAAGCCTCTTATTTGCTGGGCCAGAGAGAGATGGATCCAACCAGCAAGAAATGGGCGCAAATGATCGACACAGCCTCACAAGACGCAGCGCGGGTGAATCGAGAAATTAGAGAGGTCCTGAAATCACAGAAATGAGTGACAGGTAAGACAATCTTAGCCTAAGGAGCTTGTATGTTTTGCCTCGCACTCAGCATAACTGGCTCTTGGAAACCCAAGAGCCTAGCGCCTAAAGCCTGATCCAGTTATCCTTCCAGTTTCGCCGTCATGCTGATATCAGCTTTCAGGACCTTGGAAACAGGGCATCCACTCTTCGCATCGCTTGCCGCTTTTTGGAATGCTGCATCATCCGCACCCGGAACTTTGCCAACAACATCCAGATGAACTTTCGTGATCGTCCATCCGGCGTCCAGCTTTTCCATAGTGAGAGTAGCGGCCGTTTCAATACTGGAGGGAGTGAACTTGGCAGCACCGAGTTGGGCGGAAAGTGCCATGGAGAAGCAGGCAGCGTGCGCCGCTGCGATCAGTTCTTCCGGATTGGTACCGGGAGTGTTTTCAAATCTTGTAGTGAAGGAATAAGGGGTACTGTTCAATACGCCACTGCTTGAGGAAACCGCGCCTTTGCCATCTTTGAGTCCGCCCTTCCAGACTGCACTTGCCTTGCGTTCCATTGATTGATTTCTCCGGTAATGAATTGGTTTCAACGTCATTGTAGCCGGAGAAGTGGATCAGTGTCAGCGAGGCGATTGTCAGGATGAGCTATTTAATAAAAATCCGAACAACTCAAATAAAAGCCGCATTGTGTGCAGCTGAGCTTGCAGCGATGCTCTTTGAGTTGCGCCGAACAGTTGGGGCAGAAATTCGCTGGATTCTTCGGCTTCGCATTTACTGAGCTTTTATCAGGAGGAAGGCTATCTGGATCGATCAAGGACATGCTGCCAAAAAATATCATCGTCATCCGCAGAGGGCAATTGGGGACTCAGATTCCGGAATCCAGAAGGTCACGCAAAGTTTTACGGGCGTAAGCCCGGCCACACAATCTCAAATACCTGGTCGATGAACGCTAATGTCAGCGGACCGCTTTTGATGAGCAACCGAAAATACAGAGGTCCATAAAGAATGTCGAGGATTAAATTAGGATCCAGATCAGACCGAATCTCCCCGTTTATGATTGCCTGTTTCAGCAATTCGCGTGCCTCCCGCCGGCGGGGTTCCACATAATAATTTTGGAAGGCTTCAAGCATCTCAGGCTCGGATTGCCCGGCTCCGATAACTGCTGCGATAACACGCCCCAGGGGACCTCCAAAAATGGACGTCCATCTCTTCATTTGCTCGCGAATCGCTTTTTCCACCGGACCACTTGGAGGAAAACTCAACTCCTGTTCGGCGACTGAGACGAAAGCGTCCATCACCAAGCCGCCTTTATTCGGCCACCATCGGTAAACTGTTGCTTTGCCTACCCCGGCGTGCGCGGCAATCGATTCAATAGAAAGGTCCGCAAAGCCCGATTGCTTTAGCAGTTCGAGAGTGCTCTCCAGAATCGCCTTGCGCGCTTCTTCGCTGCGAGGACGGCCGGGACTTCTCGCGACCAAAGCGAGATCTGCTGCGTCTTTTTCCATTCGAGTATACTTTAACAGAATTTAAATCCGATACGGATCGTATCTCATCTACTATCTATTGACGTAGTCTGGCCGTCTTCTCAGTTTCGGCCCAGTTATTAAGGATTGAAGATTCATGTGGATTGTTGCACTAGCGCTGCGTAGGCCATACACATTCGTCGTAATGGCGCTTTTGATTCTGATTCTTAGTCCCATTGTGATTCTGCGCACGCCGACTGATATTTTTCCCGAGATCAACATTCCTGTTATCAGCGTGGTGTGGAACTATACCGGCCTTTCTCCTCAGAACATGTCGGACCGGATTACTACTATCACAGAGCGTGCTCTGACGACCCTGGTCAACGACATTGACCACATTGAATCGCAGTCGCTGAACGGGATTGCTGTGGTTAAGATATTTTTCCGCCCGAACGCGAACATTCAGACGGCATTAGCCCAGGTCACCGCGATTTCTCAGACACAACTCAGACAATTACCCACTGGTACAACGCCACCTTTAATCATTCAATACTCGGCCTCAAGTGTGCCGATTGTGCAAATTGGCTTAAGCAGCAAGACGCTGCCGGAGCAGCAATTATTTGACTTAGGATTTAATTTCGTACGAACACCGCTGATCACGATTCCCGGCGTGGCGATTCCATTTCCCTATGGCGGAAAGCAGCGCCAGATTATCGTTGATTTGGATACGCCTGCACTACAGGCGAAACATCTGACGCCGGTGGATGTAGTGAATGCAATCAGCGCGCAAAATCTGGTGTTGCCCACGGGAACCGCCAAGTTTGGATCGATTGAATATCAGGTGGAGTTGAACGCCAGTCCTCAGACCGTCGCAGAGTTGAATGATCTCCCGGTTAAGAGCCAAAATGGCACGACTATTTACATCCGTGATGTCGCCCACGTGCGCGATGGTTTTTCGCCGCAGACAAATATCGTTCGCCAGGATGGAATTCGAGGATCGTTGCTCACGGTCTTAAAAAATGGCAACGCTTCGACTATCGATATCGTAAATAACATTAGAAAGACGCTGCCAACTGTAGCGACAACACTTCCAAAAGAATTGAGCATGAAGCTGTTGTTCGATCAGTCCTTGTTCGTCCGGGCAGCAATTCAGGGAGTGGTTCGTGAAGCGTTGACTGCGGCCTGCCTGACAGCGGCTATGATTCTGCTGTTCCTGGGTAACTGGCGCAGCACTTTAATTATTGCGATTTCTATTCCTTTATCGATTCTCACTTCGGTTATCGTGCTGGCGGCATTGGGTGAAACTTTCAACATCATGACGTTGGGAGGGTTGGCTCTTGCAGTGGGAATATTGGTCGATGACGCCACCGTCGAAATCGAAAACATTGAGCGCAATCTAGGATTAAAGTCCGAGCTCAAAGAAGCGATTTTAAATGGCGCCCAGCAGATCGCGGTGCCTGCATTGGTTTCGACGCTGGCGATTTGTATTGTGTTCGTGCCCATGTTCTTTCTTACAGGCGTGGCACGGTATCTTTTTGTGCCGCTCGCGGAAGCAGTGGTGTTCGCGATGCTTGCCTCATACCTGCTTTCACGCACACTGATACCGACGCTGGTTATGTACCTGTTGCGCGGACATGAGCATGATTCGCACAAGGCACCGACTAATATTTTCGGCCGTTTTCAGGCGAAGTTTGAAGAACAATTCGAACGGTTGCGCCAGTCTTATCGCAACACGATTGAAGGAATCATGGAGCACCGCGGTGTTTTTGTCTCCGTGTTCCTTGGATTTTGCGTGCTTTCCGGCGTCTTAATCTTTGGTCTGGGAAGAGATTTTTTCCCGAACGTCGATGCGGGAGAGATGCGGTTGCATGTCCGCGCACGCGCAGGATTGCGAATTGAAGAGACAGCCCGGCTGGTCGATTTGGTCGAACAGGAGATTCGCCGTGACGTTCCCAAGAAGGATCTGAGCACGATCCTCGACAATATTGGGCTGCCCTACAGCGGCATCAATACTTCTTACAGCAACTCCGGGGTGATCGGTACATCGGATGCTGAAATTCTCGTCAATTTAAATCGTGATCATCGTCCTACCGAGGAATATATTCACAAGCTCCGGGAAAAGTTGCCGAGAGAGTTTCCGGGCGTGGAATTCTTCTTTCAATCTGCGGACATTGTCAGCCAGATCCTTAATTTTGGACTACCGGCTCCCGTAGACATCCAACTAATCGGGCAAGATTATGCGGACAATTATCTAATAGCCCAACAAATCGCGAATCGGTTGCGATATGTTCCTGGTGCGGTCGACGTTCACGTGCAACAGTTATTGAACAATCCGGGGTTATTTCTCGATGTGGACAGGGCGCGTGCCCAGCAGGTTGGGGTTTCAGAGCGGGACGTAGCTAACAATCTTCTGGTCTCGCTAAGTTCCAGTTCGCAGACTTCTCCAACGTTTTGGCTCAATCCAAAAAACGGCGTCAGTTACCCCTTAGCGATAATGACGCCGCAATACAAGATGGATTCTTTGCAGGCGTTGATGAATACGCCGATTGATAATCCTGGCGTTACTGCACCACAAGTACTTGCTAATCTTGCCACAGTTCAACCGATCGCCAGGCCAGCGGTCGTTTCGCATTACAACATTGCTCCAGTGGTGGATGTATATGCCAGCGTGGATGGCAGAGACTTAGGTGGAGTGGCTAGCGACGCGCAGAAGATTGTTGATTCATTTCAGAAGCAACTGCCGCGCGGTACGCAGATGGTGATTCGCGGACAGGTTGAGACGATGAAATCATCGTTTTTTGGGCTCTTAGTAGGACTGCTGATGTCCATCGTTTTGGTATATCTGCTGATCGTAGTGAATTTTCAATCCTGGCTGGATCCATTCATCATCATTACCGCGCTCCCAGGTGCTCTCGCCGGAATTCTGTGGATGCTTTTCTTAACGCATACCTCCTTAAGCGTGCCTGCACTGACCGGAGCAGTGATGTGTATGGGTGTGGCAACGGCGAACAGCATTCTGATGATTTCCTTCGCCCGTGAGCGCATGGACGAAGGCCTACATCCGATCCAGGCGGCGATTGAAGCCGGTTACACGCGCATGCGCCCAGTGATCATGACGGCCTTAGCGATGATCATTGGAATGCTCCCGATGGCTTTCGGCTGGGGCGAAGGCGGCGAGCAGAATGCTCCACTGGGGCGAGCCGTTATAGGTGGTCTAATGTTTGCAACCGTGGCAACGCTGTTTTTTGTTCCCGTAGTGTTCAGCTTATTTCACGGCAGGCGAGTAGATCGTGCGTCTTCTTCTTCCGTGGTTACATCTTAATTCATACTGGATTTGCTGGTATCAGGGTGGCAGGGCGCGAGGAGCGACATGACTCAAGAAGTTCTTGAACCGAGACCCGTAATGCATACTGAACCGGAGCGGCGGGTGCAGCCTCCGAAGAAGCGCCACGGATATGTGCTGGTCACAATTGTCATTGTCGTCCTCGCGATAGGTGCGATTGTTGGCGTACTCTCTCGCATTTCGGACAGCCACGCCTTAGCCAAAGAGACTGACGCTTTGGCGGTCCAGAGCGTTTCTGTTGTTCAACCAAAGCCAGAGCCACCGCAGCAAGAACTTGTATTGCCCTCGACTTTGCAGGCTTACACTGAATCGCCGATCTATGCTCGTACCAACGGTTATCTGGCTAAGTGGTACAAGGACATCGGCAGCAGGGTCACAAAAGGCGAGTTGCTGGCAGAAATCGAAACACCCGAGATCGACCAAGAGTTAGCGCAATCCCGCGCTGCCCAAGAGCAAGCTAATGCGCAACTGGCATTAGCTAAGACTTCCGCCCAGCGTTGGGCAAATTTGCAGAAGATGGATGCTGTCGCCCAGCAGGAAACCGACGAGCGAACCAGCACCTACACGCAAGGACAAGCTGCTTTGGCGGCGGCAACCGCAAATGTGCGTCGGCTAGAACAACTGGAATCATTCAAACGCGTGTACGCTCCCTTTTCAGGAGTCATTACTAAACGCAACATTGATATTGGCGCGCTAATCAATGCCGGCAATGGCGGAACTAATCAGGAGCTATTTGATGTTGCGCGCATTGATCCCATTCGCGTTTACGTGGATGTTCCCGAAAATTACGCGCCGTCCATTCGTCCAAGTGTTCGTGCCAACATTGAGTTGGCGGCGCTGGTTGGAAAGCAATTTACCGGAAACGTGGTGCGAACCTCGGATTCAATCGACCCAAATACCAGAACTCTCCGCACTGAGATTGATGTACCAAATCCGAAAGGAGAGCTTCTTCCCGGGAGCATATGCGCAAGTTCATTTCGCGCTCAATGTACAGACTCCCGGCTTATCAGTGCCGGTGAATGCTCTTTTATTCCGGGCAGAAGGCACGCGAGCCGCAGTGGTGGATAGCCAGGGAAAAGTACACTTGAAGCCAGTTGTGATTGGCCGTGACTACGGGACAGCAGTACAAATTCTTGGCGGTCTCTCGCCAAATGATTTGATTGTTTTGAATCCCAGCGATTCTCTCGAAGAAGGGCAACAGGTACAGGTCTCGAAAGAGGGCGGCAACTCATGAGGTCGCGTTGCCTTGCGCTTGCTCTGCTCTTTTCGAGTGTTGGAGCGCACGCGGTTGGACCGAAGTACAAAAAGCCGGAAGTGACAATTCCTGCCAACTGGCAAACGCCTGCTCCGTGGCACGAAGCCAGTCCCGTGGACTCGATTCCTAAAGGCGCATGGTGGACTCTGTTCGGCGACGCGGAACTGAATCAGTATGAAGATCGTGCAATGGCCAACAATCAAACGGCCAAGGCAGCCTTCGCCCGATTGTCAGAAGCGCGCGCTTCGGCCCGGATCACGTCGTCGGGGCTGTATCCAGAGCTGGATGCTCAGCCTTCGGCCCAGCGCCAGCGGATCTCTGGCAATCGTCCGTCTAATTGGTTCGGCGAGTCCAACTCTCGCCGGTTACTCAGAACGTTTTTACGATTCCTTTTACTCTGAATTATGAACTTGATCTTTTTGGCCGAGTGCGGCGCAATGTCGAGTCGGCCAACGAACAATATCAAGCGTCGGCTGCGGATTTGGAAAATGTGCGACTGTTGGTCAGTTCAGATTTAGCAGCCGACTATTTTCAGCTGCGCGAAACCGACGCTGAAGTCGCGGTGGTTCAGCGCTCGATTGAATTTCAAGAACGAGGATTGAAACTCGTCCAGCAAAGACATGAAGGAGGAGCGGTTTCAGGCCTTGATGTCGCGCAGCAGCAATCGGTTCTGGATTCTTCTGATACGCAATTGTATTTGTTGCAGCAGCAGCGCGCGCAATACGAACATGCCATCGCATTGCTTCAAGGACTGCCAGCGTCCGAGTTCAAAGCTCCGGTGAAGGCTCTGGATGCGACTCCTCCAGTCATCCCTCTTTCGCTGCCTTCAGATCTCTTACAACGCCGTCCTGATATTGCCACGGCTGAGCGTAGTGTGGCTGCGGCCAACGCTAGAATCGGCGTGGCGAGAGCTTCGTTTTATCCCAGCATTCCTCTGAGTGGAAGCGGTGGCCTGCAAAGCCGGGATATCAGCACTCTCTTCAATGCGCCAAGTGCTCTGTGGTCGATAGGATTTAGCGCACTCGAACCTCTGTTTGCGGGAGGACGGTTGCATGGCCAACTCGACTTTGCGCGTGGTGTGTACGACGAAGATGTAGCAAACTACCGTGAGTCGGCACTGGTTGCATTTCAGCAAGTCGAAGATGCACTGGCGGGCTTGAATGCTCTGTCGTCGGCGTCCGAATCGCAGAAGCGGGCCGTTGATGATGCGGAACGCTCGCTCGCCCTGGCAAATGCACGTTATACCGGAGGACTGGTAACTTATTTGGATGTGATTACCGCTGAGGAACAAGCATTGACGAGCGAAAGACTGGCCACGCAGATCATGGGACAACGATTAGTGACGTCAGTCTATTTGGTAAAAGCTTTAGGCGGAGGCTGGGATAGTTCGAGCATCGCTGCTGTCGGTGTGAAGCCAAGTTTGAAACAGGCGGTGCAACAGTAGTTCAGTACTGATCCTGCAATTGAGTACAAATAAAAAGAGGAGCCGCAGTCGGCTCCTCTTTTTATTTGCGAACAGTTTAATCGAACGCCGAACTAGAATCCCGAACGAAAGCTGTATCCAATTGAAATCGCGAACCTGGCAGCATGGTTCGTATTGAACTCACTATTATTGTGAATCAGATAGTAGTGAGCTTCGGGTCTGACAAAGACGTTGTGCCAGACATAATAGCGAATGCCTCCGCCAACATGGCCGACAAAATGAGTCGTACTCGTGTAATTGGTGCAGCCCGTGAATCCGCAATTAAGAGTTCCGTAAATACGGACATCTTCGGCACCGATTCCTGCCATCGCTTCAGCCTGCGCTTTTTTGCCCAGCTTCGGAGCCCAGATGCCATTGAAGTCAAAGAAAATCGGCCGGTAGGGAAGACCGAAATACGAATTTTGGCTGGCGCGCCACGATACTTCGCCCTGAACGCCGAGCTGATGTTTAATCAGATAATCGGCACTGAAGGTGGGATACAATCCGCCACCCAACGACGGAGCCCCGGTGCTCGAAGCTGATGGCGCGGTAAGCGAACCGAAGCCTAGCGCGGCGTCAAATTCTTGTGCGTGAGCGGTTCGCAAAGTGACGAACAAAACGCATAAAATCGCGAGTAAAGTTAGTCTTCTCAATTGATTCCCCCAATTGTTTGAAGTCACTAGAGGTTGGATGCACGTTTCGGATTCATTTGGTCCGGCCTTCATCATTTACCATCGATTGTCCGGCTGCATCCCTAAAAGCCGAACCCCAAGCCTACCAAAAAGTTGCGCCCGGAAATTAGCAGGAACGTAAAGAATGGTCAAGGTCGTTCATTGTTGAAACGGCCCATTGATATTAAAAGTGTTGCATAAAAAAGATACACAGCGAGTGCACCAAAGCAACGGAAGCGCTGAGAGATATCTCAATACTGAGTCTGAGCGCTGAAGGGATGTTTGTAAGTCGAAAGCGAGAAGGATAGCGCTCCGGTGACCAGTGAATACCAGACCGAAAGAGAGCTTCTGAAGAGCAGTTCAGTAACTATTCTGAGAATTGAGACTAAATGCCAGGCCAAGTGGCTTGCGCTTTGTTGTAGTTTTCCACCGTGCCTATATCGATTAAGTAATCCGATACAGGATAAGCCATCATTTTGCCAACTAAATGGGGAAGTACATCGAAACCAATATCGGCAGGATACTTCGGCGGAATTGTGTCGAGCATGGACGGCGTTCCAACAAGAAGTCCAGCGAATGTCAGATCACTCTTCGGGCGGGACGGCTTTTCAACAAATTCTATAATTGTGTTGTTTTTGTCCAAAGTGACAACACCACACCGGGTAGGATCAGGAACGCGCGATACAGCAAGAGTGGCAATAGGGTTTCTCTTTTGGTGGAGGTTTAGCATTCCGCCCAGATCGACTCGATGTAAGACGTCTGCAAAAAATACCCAGAAAAATGATTCGTTGCCAAGCCAGTTACGATTTGCGAGAAGAGTCCCTGCGCTCCCCAGCAGCTCTTTCTCTTCCACGATGTGAACTTTGACAGGAGTTTCATAATGTTCCAGGAATTGGCGTATTGCAGTCGCATGGGAGTGGATATTAATGAGAACGTCATGGATGCCGAAGCTGCTACAGAGGTCGAGCCAAATCTGTAACATCGGAGTACCTTGGATAGGCAAAAGGCACTTCGGAGTGGCCTCAGTTAACGGCCGTAAACGCGTGCCATGTCCAGCGGCTAGGAGGAAGGCTTTCAGTGCGAACTCCCATTAAAGGCTCGCAAGAAACTTTTTTGAGGTGGGGCAACAGCGCAAGAGCTTGGAATGATAGAAATCCTCGGGAACGGATTTTGCATCTTCACCATTGATGACCAGATTTACCTAAGGATCCGAAATATTAGGCTGAGGCATCTGATCGACATTGTTTGGCAACGCTTCACATAGGGGTGCCTGCTGTTTTTTTCGCAGCAGAGGAGAAGGAATTTTCCCCGCAGCACAGTACTTCATCCAAGGCTCCTTGTTTCCTTGGCTCAATGCATATAGTTTATGAATTGGAGCGGCCAGCTAATTTATGAACGCGATTCGGTGACCAGATCTTGATTCGCGGCTCCGTATCCCGAGGGATGTTTTTTCTTCCATTCCCATGCGCTTTGAACTATGTCGGAGAGACCGGAGAATTGAGGCTTCCATCTGAAATCATTCATGAGTCGCTTGGGACTCGCGCATAAAATAGCTGGATCTCCTGCGCGCCGTTTTTCTTCTTCGGTATGTAACTTCGCTCCCACAATCTGTTCAACCACATTGCAAACCTCTCGGACGGAATAACTGGTTCCGGTACCGATATTATAGGAACGCATCCCCGCGTTTTCTGGCAGCTGCAAAGCGAGAAGATGGGCCTCCGCGATATCCAGCACGTGCACGTAATCACGCAGGCAAGTTCCATCGGGTGTCGGATAGTCATGTCCAAAAATGTCGAAATGATCGCGTTCACCATTCGCTGTTTGCAAGAGCAATGGAATTATGTGGCTTTCTGGACGATGATCCTCACCATGAGTGGTCGTGGCTCCGCAGGCATTGAAATAACGAAATGCCACTACCGTCCATTCGTAAGCCCAAGCATACCAATTCAAAACTTTTTCCAAGATCAACTTGCTTTCGCCGTAAGAGTTGACGGGATCTTTGGGATCATCTTCGTCGATGGGAGCCGAAACTGGATTTCCGTAGACAGCGGCCGAAGAGGAAAAAACAAATTTCTTAATTCCGGCGCTGCGTGCTTCTTCTAGAAGAGCGATGCTTGAGGCGACGTTCACATCGAAAACGACGCCCGGATTGATAACTGATTCCGACACTATCGCTTTGGCGGCGAAGTGAAAAACAATATCAAAGCGAGCACTGGAAAAAATCTCAGCCATGGCTTTGCGGTCGGCGATATCGGTGCGATGTAGCACTATACCTGAGTCAACGGCATCCACATGGCCCTTGGAGAGGTCGTCGACCACCACAACTTCGTGTCCTCGCGCTAATAGTTGTGAAGAGCAAACGGATCCTACGTATCCTGCGCCACCCGTGACTAGTACTGTCGCCATCCAACGACCTCCTACTCCGCGAATTATGGATAGTCTCTGACGCGAACCAGCCTAACAATCTGGTCGGACTGGTTGATTCTTCCTATCGGCCAGATGCAAGAGATGTTCCGTCCTGGATTCCAGCTGCGACATGATTGCTAAACGCGAAACACCGATAGGAGCTACGTTGAGCAAGGAATGACAAGCTAATCTGCGGTGTTGGACGCCGAAGAAGCGGCTGAAAGCATATGCTCTGCCTTCAGGCCAAGCAAACTCCTGTAGAGATTCTCATGTTCCCTGACCACTACTTCCCACCGATAATTTGCTCTGGCATGTTTTAAGGCTCTACTTCGGTACTCTTCTACAAGAAAATCATCATCTAACAGAATCTGCAGCTGGCGACGTAGATCTTGGTCGCCCTCCGATCCCCTGTAACTAAAACCAGCATCGGCAATCGCTTCTAGATTGGATTGCGTGTCATTGACCAGTACACAATTGCCGAATCCCATAGCTTCGACAAGTGCGGGATGGGTACCCCCTACCTCATCTGGAAGTACAAAGAAGTAAGCGTTTTTCTGCAGCTGTTCATAGCCCTCGCCGTAAACCCCGCCAGTAAAAATGATTCTCTGATCTTGAGTGTTTTTTAAGGAATGCACATAGCGCTTGCCCCAAGGATCGTCGCCAACAATTACCAGCTTCTTGTTTGTATCTACCCGCTCAAAAGCGGAAATCAGATGGTGTACGTTGTTCTCGGGAACCAGCCTGCCAACGAAAAGCACATACTCACATTTTTTTAAACCAAACAGGTCCAACCATTCCGTTCCTTTGCTGGAGCTGTTCCGGATGCCGTATGTTGACAAGACCGGTTCTGCTCTGTATTTATGACGGTAATAACGCATAACTTCGAGAGAGTCACCAATCAGCCGATCACAGAACCATACCGCTAATCTCTCCGACACGCGAAGATATATCCGTGCAGGCAGACTCCATTTTCCACGTTGCCAATCGGTACCATCGACAGAACAAACGGTTTTCATACCAAACAATCGAGGAAGCGGCGCAAAAAGAGTAGCACCTGTCGTAAAGTAATGAACGACATCCACTCTGTTGAACAATACGTGAATTGTACAGAGAAAGGCATGCGTGATCGCACTGAGGTTTTTCCGTTGTATCGTTGGCAGAGTAACTAGGCGTACACCGTGATACAGATTTCCTACGTGCGAACTCAACCCCGAGCGGTTGTAGACGACCACTTCGTGGCCCATTTCGACAAGTCGGCGCGATACCTCATCGGCGGCGGTCTCAAATCCCCCATATCTCGGAGGAAGTCCCTTTATTCCGATCATCGCTATTCTCATTAATTCTCAGTCCTCAATCTATCCTCCAAGCGATTCATACTCCCAAGGGCGTCGCCTCACAAGCAATAGCCCCTATGAAGCGCAAAATTCCGCTCAAATCAATGTTAGCATCAGTGGGGAAGGTTATTAGGTCTCGATCATATCCGACAGATGCGTTTTTAGCCGGGCCCTTTGCCTAGATGAACCTGGAAACGAACCTCACCAGCTGTCCCAAGAGAGTGGTCATTGACGGACTCTTGGGTCGGATCCGTAATTGGATGTGCCTCGCGCCACTTATAAAGCAACTCGGGCTCTAGCGGCAATGTCACCGGTCTATCGGCAAACCATACTCGTAAATCATGGTTCTTAACTCGGCGACGAGACTGAATGGCGCGGCGTTTTTTCAGCACTCTCGGGAAATTTCTTAAGATCCACCATAGACCTGGAAGAGAACTCCACTCGCGAAGAAATACGTAGCCCAAGACTCCCAGATCCCTGAGTGTAGTCTTAAGGAAGACCTTAGCGTATATGCCGGGAGTGATGTTATTGATCCTCATCAAAAACCGGTTTTTGGTGGAATGCATGTTGATAAAAGCAGGTAAGGAGCGGCGATTAGTAGAAAATACCCGACGAACATGCCAAGCGACAGCCACCGGGTTGTAGATGCACTCCCAACCCAACAATCGTGCCCGCCAAGATAGGTCGGCATCTTCACGATACAAACAAAAGTTCTCGTCCATGAACTCGCCACAGACAGAGACATCTTCGATCATGGCTCGACGGAATAGGACTACCGCACCGGTATAGCCAAAAACATATTCCGGTCTATCATATTGCCCTTGGTCCACTTCTTGAGAACCCCGATCATGATGGCGAAGATCACGAGTCATGAACACGCCAGCAGAATCTATTCTTCGCGAACCCTCAATATTTGCTGGTTGCTCCAGCCGGAGGATTTTTGGGCACACTATTCCGATTCGTGGATCCATACTTCCTGCTCGGACCAACTCAGAAATTAATGTTGGATCGAGGCGCGTATCGGGGTTGAGACACAGAATCCACTCTCCTAATGCTTCAGCGACTGCTTGATTTTGAGAAATTGAAAACCCGTCATTTTCCTTGTTTCGAATTACTCGCACAGGGAATGGACAATCTCTAAACATCTCTGCCGAACCGTCGCTCGAAGCGTTGTCAACTACAATCAATTCAAGTGATACATAATCCTGGCACACCAACGAGGCTACACAGCGGGGAATATGTTGCGCTGCGTTGTAAGTTACCATGGTGATTGAGACAAGAGGTTTCACTAGAGATTCGCCGTACTGCTTACTGCTCATTACTTAAACAATCGATGATCGTAGACAAACGCTGAACCGTTTAACCAAGTTGGGTTAAAGCCGACTTCCCTAGTACGAAACGATGCACCAGAACGGAAAACGGAATGGCACCACGCGACGCAAGATGCCGTCAGCTCCGCGATCTTGTCAGTAGGCCATCTCGCCTAGATTCCTCGCATCGCGAAAATAGAGGTGTGCAACAATATAGCGAAGTCCATGAAAAAATTCCGGTGTTGTATGTAGTAGAGGTCGTATTCGATATTATCGTGGATCAAGAAGGCCCGGTCTCCACTGAGTTGCCATAGTCCCGTGATTCCAGGTTTTACCTGTAGTCTTTGCCTGTGCCTCTCTGTATATTGTTCGACGATGAAAGGCATCTCTGGTCTCGGTCCAACGAGCGACATATTTCCTTGTAGCACATTCAAGAGTTGCGGAAGTTCATCCAAACTTGTACGGCGCAGAAATCGACCTATTCGCGTTATTCTGGAATCATCCGGGGAACGCGGTGAATAATCATACTGCGAGGCGGTTGCATGCATTGTTCGAAACTTAAACATTCGCAATAATTTTCCATCTTGCCCTACTCGTTCCTGCCTAAACAATATTGGACCCCGCGAGTCAATCACAATGGCGAGCGCCAAAACCAAAAATATTGGGGAGCCAAGCACGATCAGCGCGAGCGATCCGCAAATGTCGCAGAATCTCTTGAGCACTTCATACCCAAATCGGCGGTTCAGCTTTCCAAATGATGCGAGGAGCACACCATCGATATCCTGGTAGTTGACCCAAGGATCTGACGCTAGCAAGTGGTTTGGCACAAAGGAGACGGTTGCATTTGCCCTGAGAACTTCGGCGACCGTGGTGCTGAACCTGGCACGTTCTATAGAGGGGATGGCTATAATCACTGAGTCTACCCCATAGCTGGATACCAGATTTCGGGTGACTGGTCCTTCGACCACGGAAGCGGAACGCCGCCGCTCGTATCCCAACTCATAAATCATGTTACCTGCCTTAGCGGGATCATCATCGACGAAAGCCACTGGTTCTAATCCAAGTTTTGGAGACCGTTTAAGAACGGAAAATACCCGGCGTCCCGTGCATCCTGAGCCGTAAATCAACACTTTTTCGTTGCCGTAACCTTGGGCGTGGAGAAAACGCACGATCAGGTAGACAATGCTTTTCTGGATGAACAAGAGGAAAGGTACTAAGCCGAGAGAGAGAACCAAAAGCCACCGGGAGAAGAGCACATTAGTGAAGAAGCTCACCGCAAAAACGATTAAGAATGCCTCAGCCGAAACACGAAGCACTTGTTCCGTCTCCCGTACCCGCAATAAGCTGTTTCCTCTTCGGTATGCGCCGACTCGATCTAGCATCAACACCATGACAATTGCGAATACAAATGCGGTGGAAAATATAATTTTGGGCGGGTAGTAGATGTGCTTTCCAATTGCAGCGGAGTCGTAGATGAGATAACCAACAGCCACTGCCAAGCTAATGGTCATTAGATCTGCGACCACTTCGCACAAGACGATAGCCCTACGAAAATGAGCCGCATTACTTCGCTTTTTCGCCCAATTCAATAAATGGCGGATGAAGGGTAACGGATTCATCGATGGACGCTCGCGAAGGTTTGCTTGCCTGTACTGAAGAATGCATTTTCTCCTTCTTGCTAAACCGGCACTGAAACGCTCAAGAAAACTATGCGCCACCGCTAACACTTGATCAATTAACTATCCTGAGCCCCTGCAATAGGAGCTGTTGGATCCGGGGGAAAGCGCCAGCAGAAGCTCGCAACTTCCTTTCGCTCCAAAACTCCCCGATGAAATGTTTGCAGTAAAAGTGTACATGTTGTCCGCTGAAATCCGGGGTGAATGACCAAAACGGCGAGTCGGAGCGATGGATAGTAAAATCCTCCCCAAAATCGTTACCCTACCATCTCTGAAAAACCAGCTATACCTTTGACGTTATTCCATGACTTGCGGTTTACTAGAGTACTACTTCGTGTAGACCACAATGGCTTCCCCACAAAACCGGGACAGTCCCAAGGGAATGAGTACGCGGTCGAGCTGTTTGATCGCTCGCCAGAATGGCCGGGGCATTAAAGGCTGAGAAAAGTCACGATCAGGTAATCGCGCGAGCCTTTTTAGCATATACAGGATGTGGTGTTTGTAAACTCGGGTTTGACCGAAAGGAGTGCCAAACTGGCGTATAAAGCGCCCGGTTAAGTGTGCATCTCCAGCATCGCCGTCAGGAATTGTCCAACGGCGCACGAAATTAATAAGCGGATTGTCCCAGAGCGTCTCGTGGAAAACGGCTCGACCGCCTGGCTTGAGCACACGTTCTAGTTCTGACGCCGACCGAGGGTATTTCATTACGTGATGCAGCACGCCGAAACCAATAGCCAAATCAAAACATTGATCTGGGTATTCGAGGTTTTCAGCGTCCATCGCTCAGGAAAGAACAATTGAGCTCATATTTGCGTGCCGCCCAATTAGCGATCTCGATTACCTTGGATGATAAATCAAAGCCGCTAACATCAGCTCCCTTCATTGCAAGATAGATACCCAATGGCCCGGGGCCGCAGCCATAGTCAAGTATCCTGCAGCCCACCGAGGTCTCCCACGAGCTGCATCATTTCCGCTCGCGCATCGCCCCAGTATGCCCAACCCCGTGCAGAAAGGCGCGAGCTGAACCCGATAAAACAACTCGCGGAACTCTGCAGGATTTTCTGGGTACTCGCCACGACCGTTTTTTTCGTACCAATCATCATGCCAAGCCTGCTCAGCCAACTTAACTGAATTTGGACTGCCCGCGTTGCACAATTTCTCCTTCCAAGAAAACATTGTGAGACAAAGATCAATTGCTTGTCCTAAGCGCTTTCGGCTGGTTTTATGGTCGCGCGGAGCCGAGTGTCATCAGGGCGGAAGCGTACACCGAGTCTTGCCTGACAACCATCCCAAAATCCCTGTCCCATTTTTCTTAAGCATGCCAGCTTGTTGGAGCCGAAGAGTAGCACTCCACCGGCATGGCGAAACATACGTCGTATTGCGAACTTTTTAAGTCCAGGGCTTGGATAGAGCCACCAGGCGGTGTATGCCAAATTGCGGCTCATATAATACTCGCGAAATGGAGCGTGGTTGGGCCAGAGACTAGAATACCCGGGCAGCCGGACTTTTCGAGCGGTCCCGATTTCATGAGCTACCTTGGCATCTGTGACGACCGCGATCTTATACGCCTGCGAACGGGCACGAAGACATACTCGAAATCCACAAAATCCATGAAGAAATCAGCGCGAGGCAATCCAACTTTCTCTACCACATCGCGCCGCAGCATACAACCCGAGCTAATAACGAGATCAGCAAACCAGATCGGTTGCCGGAGCAACTCTGCGGAAGGCTTCACGAAACCGTCGCACCAGAGCAGGGGATGATAGCAGACCCCGGTTCCTTGGTGCACAGGCAACGCTGCGAGAATTCCCACGTTACTCCCCGTATTCCTCAAGGATTCAATTCCTTGAGTCAAAACCTGCAATGCGTCAGCATACGGCACGCTGTCGCCATCGAATGTCCAAATCCAGCTATGTTGTCTTTCCAGCGCTGCATACTTCAGACCCGCTGCCAGTGCGCCGCCTATGCCAAGATTCTCAGGCATTTTGAGAACCTTAACTTGGGAATACTGCTCGGCAAGAAGAGCCGCGGTGCCGTCGGTCGATCCATTGTCCACCACGATGAGTTCCTGTAACGGCCGCGTTTGTCGTAAAAGAGCGTCGATCTGGCGAGGCAATGTGCGCTCATTATTGTAGGCCACGGTCACACTCGCAATCGAAAGGTTCATGAAATTCACCTTTCGGTTTCTGGCATCGGTAGGATGGCTTGTCTAATCGAAGATCTAATTGCAAGCCCGATTGGAAACAAGGCCCAACAAGCCAATCGGCGATCCTGTAGCGGCAGAGTGATGATCATCACCACGCTTATACCAACTAATATTCCAATAGCTGCGTATCCTAACTGAGATTGCTTTTGCCATATGAGATGCAGCGCGCTAAGCAAGAAACCGAGAAGGCAAAGAGTAGCTCGATCCCATACTCCGCAGCAAACGCTGGGTAAGTGGTTTCGATAATGGGTACATTGGCGTCGTCCTTGGCCGCTATCGGACCGATTTTGCATTGCCGGAACCGAACGGATGTTCGAACCATACTCCACTCCGCCTGTAATTGCATCTCTGATGCCATTCTGCGGAGGTATCTTGTCCCGTCTTGTTTAAGTAAATGTAATCGGTGAGGCCGAGGACAGGAATCGCGATCGCAAATAGCGTGAGAGCTATTGCACCGTAAAGCAGCAACCGTTTCTTCTGGCCCATCAAAACTGCCAATAAAGGAATCGTTGCCGCAACTCCCAACCAAGCTGAGCGCGTGACAGAACAAATGAGGCCAGCAGCGATCATAACTGCAGGCAAGGGATGACGGCAGTATACCCACCAGATAATCAATGCAATCATACACAGAGCGCCAAAGCCATTCGGTCCCACCATGGTGGCAGCTTCCCTAAGGCCCACAAATCCTACACCATGAAATGGTGAAGTGAGACCGCCTCCTTCCGTTTCCGAATCTATGGCCAAATACAACAAGGTTCTTGGACCTTCCCCGAATACGAAGACCTCAACCATACCAAGCACCGACAAAACGGCAACTATCCATACAGCGTATCTGGCCCACAGTTGCTCTTGTTTTTTGGTTAGAACGGCCACCCTCCCCACTGCATACGGGATCATAAAATCAAATCCACTCGCCAAACCTACGAGCGTGCCGCTAAAAGCTGTTCGTATAGCGGCGAGCGCGAAACAAACCAGCAGGAACCAATCGGGAACCGTGCACTTGAATCTATTCCGCCGCCACAATAGGTATGTCAGCAGCAATAATACGATCTCCTTGTCGCAGGCCGAAACCAGGGTCATGTGAGGAAGGCCGAAAAATTTGCCAAGCGCAATTGCCATGAAATCAACCGGGATGAAGGCCAGTACAGCTCCAGAGTACCAATTGGATGATGAAAGACTATCCACAACAACACCGTTCCAAGAAGAGGCGCGAGCACAAGCTGGGGAGGCACCCACATACATAAGGAGGCCGCCGCCATGAGAATGAAAATGCCAATGCTGATTCGAAATGCCGGCGAAGACGAATTTTCCCACAGCTGGCCGTTCACTAAAAGGCGTCCCTCAGGGGTGATCGGAGAAGTTTTGAATAAGAATAGGAACTGTGCCACTGCATCCCGATATTACATGCCGCCTTTATACCGGATATCAGAACAAGAAATGCCCGGAGAGACGCGCGAGTGCCAGGCAGACGTTGACAAAGGGCCGTCAGAGAACGAATGACTCTAGCGTTACATGTTGGCCCGCATTCCTGTAACAAAACTTCTGCCGACCTTTTCGCTTGTTCCCACTCACCATAGCTAATGGACCGCATAATGCCGCGCGTAACGAGGCCAAATTTTCATCCAACTTGTAAGCATCGTGACGGCCTTTTCCTTTGCCTCGGGAGCGAGGCTCATGTCCTGAATGAGATTTTGGATCATGCGGGGCGTGGTAGGCCAGAACCAGTCGGGACCCGCCGATGAGGCAGTTGTCGAGCCACTATGCATGACCTGAATTCCTCCGGGCCGTTTAGAGACGACAACAGGCAGACGTGCAGTCACCCGCAAAGCAAAATCCATATCAGCAGACGGCTCGGTCATCTGGTCAAAGCCGCCGAAGTCTTGCCACACTTCACGACGGATTAACAAGCTCGGCAAGCCTGGGTTGCCGTCGCGTAACGTGGCGAACATGCCCCTGGGTGGTGTTACCAGGCCACACGGCCACTCCAGGGTGGTTGCTCCAAGGACAAAGCCACCCGGACTCATGATCAGAGTGGGCAGGATGAACAGGCGCACTTTCGGGATGGCGGCGAAATCCTGCCAGCGCAATCTCAAAAAATTCGGGAAGCATGATGTCGTCATTGGGCAGAAAGGAAAAGAATGGTGTTTCGACACGATTGCCACTATCCTGAAAATTGGCTGCCCGGCCGATCCTGATTGGTCGCCGGATAAACTCGACCCGTTCGTCCTTTCTACGGAACTCTTCGATTACATCCTCCGATTCGTCGCCTGATGAATCGTCATAGATGCAGAGTCGGAAATTGCGAAAAGTTTGGCCAAGAACACTACGGATAGCACGTCGCAACATCATAGGACGACGGTAGTTTGGTATAACCGCAGTGATAAGCGGGTTCGACATACTTAGCGGATCAATTGACCTTTGGACCAGACAGTCCCGGTTTGGCACTTCTAACTACTAGAGTGGCCCATTTTGACCGTAAATTCGGAGCATCACCCTGTATACGCTCCCAGGAAACGGTAGTCTCCAATCCATGACACCCTTGAACGGCGAAATAGCCACTGCCATACCGTTTCTAACCCGACGCTTAAAGTCAAACATCTGTCTATTCCGAGAGGGCCACTGTTTCAGACCAGCTTCTTTCCTTCTGAAGACCTGCTCGGCCAACGCTGCCTTCTTAAATCGACGAATTGCATCCTCGAAGGTTATGTATTGGTAATGATGTGCTAAAGCATTGGGGTTGTACCAAAGCCGCATTCCAGCTTTCTTTAGCCTATAGCCCAACTCCGTATCTTCCCAAGCTGCGACCTTGAACTCTTCGTCGAACGTACCGCTGTTTCGCAAGAAATCTACCTTTAAACTGACATTGCAAGAGTAGAAATAGGTGTACTCGAGCTCGGTCTGCCGCGCGAAGCTGGCAAATGCGAAGAGCTCTTCTGCCCCGTACCAATTCATGAATGGTGTCGGCTTCACCTCGGGCGCCCAAGTCACCTGCCCCAATACAGCAGCGCGCAACTCCGGAAATCGGCTGTGCCATTCCAGATGTTCAGCGACGAGCGTCGGGCTGGGAATGATGTCGTCATCTGTAAACAGTATTAACTCGCTGGTGGTTTCGCGGATTCCTACATTCCGAGCTGCCGCTGGTCCTTTGTTCTCCTGCCGAAAGTATCGTATAGGTATGACCGATCTTTCGGCTAGGCGAACAATAATGTCTTGCGTTGAATCGGTTGAGCCATCATCCACTACGATAATCTCTGCAATATTGTGTAACGCCGTCTGACCCAAGTAGGCCGAGAGCGTTTTTTTCAGCGTTTCACAGCGATTATAGGTTGGGATCACGATACTCAGCAGTTTCATGATTCTGTCGTCAAAACCGGTTGGAGGACCACGATTTTCCGGTAGTAGGGCTCGTGATCAGCACGTCGTAAAAGGGAAGCAACCATTCGAGGCATAACAGTTAGTAGGACTCCGAATAGGTAATTCCAGCCGCGATGCATCTCCTTTCGCATTACCCAAAGGTGGAAATCTACGTTTTCATTCCCAAAACTTGTTACTGTCCACTGACACTGCAACTCGTCAAAGAGGTTCGCAGCGGGGAATGGATGCTGCATGTGTTCTTGTAGCCAGACTGGTCTGGCTTGCTGTTTGCTGTCATAAGTTTCGGCGAGTCTACAGTCATACTGGAACGCTTCGGTCCCAGAAGGAAATCCAAAGATTGCTACCTTACGTGCCACACGCAATGCTTCTCGAATGACGTCTATTCTAAAGCTGGGAGGCACATGCTCCAGTACATCAGACACAACAACGGCATCGAAAGCCCGATCTCCGAAGGGGAGTTGGGTACCTGTCGCAACGACAGGCAACATTGGAGCTTTCGGTTGGAACAGAAAACTGACATCGCAGCCAACAAACGGAGCGCGATAAAATTTCCCGATTCCAACTGATCCAGAACCAATCTCCAATATGGAATGGATTTTATATTGTTCAAGCACCCTCAGAATCGGAAAATAGCGAGCCGCCCAATTCAGCATCCGAAATCATTCTCCTTACTATGCCCGAGATAGGTAGGAAACGTTCTGCAATTGCTAAGTCGAAATCGTCGAAAAATTGAAACACCAGCAGTAAGGCAAGATATATGACACCGAAAATAATCCCATCGAGCAATAGCTTTGCCCAGGACGATGGCTGCAAATGTGTAAGTATCCAGAGAACGGCAACAATTGCAAACGAGCAAACAATCGGTTTCAAATACGCACCCCGGATCACCTTGGGAAATGATCCCCCCGTCTCCCGCCGGAACAGATAGAGGAAGAAACCTGATGCAATGACGAGAGAGAGCGAGGTACCTATTACGGCTCCCTGAAACCCGTAGGCTCGGATCAGGAATAAACTCAACGTCAAGTTCAATATCACTCCGAGAACAGCACTATATAAACCCGGCCGCAACTTCCCTCCTCCTACAAGAATAGTCAGCCCCGGACCTGTGGTCAGGTTTATGAAATTAACAACCAACAGAACACTTAGTGGCACCGCAATGATGCTCAAGCTCGGGCCAACCCAGAGTTCGACAAAGCGTCTCGCAACGAAGACAACATATACGACCAGGGGTACCCCGATGAAAGCCAAGTACTTGTGTGCGCGATAATAAAGATGTGCGAGCTTGGCCTTGTCGCTTAGCGCATGCAATTCCGAAGCGGCGGGCATTAGCGGCGCCAGAATTAAACTTGGAATCCCGCGGAGCTTGAGCGCAAGATCGCTGGAGACGTCGTACCATCCCACCGGTACAACGCCAACAAAGTGCGCGAGGTATATCTTTTCTGTTTGATTGTGGATGACTACCGCCACCTGTGTGACGTATGTCTTTACACTAAAACTGAGAATCTCTTTGGCGACTGTCCAGCGACAATTTAGTACGTCGAGCTTTATCTCAGGCAATAAACGATGCACAACATAAAAGTACGAAAAGGAGGTAATCCAAGCAGCTATTACATAGGCATATAGAATGCCCCGAAGCCCCCAACCGAAATTAAGAAATAGAACGCTCAGGCCCGCGCTGACCAAGAGATTTACAGAACTGATGCCGGTACTTAAGTCCATACGTTGAAGTCCGATCACCACTGAGGAGAATAACAGGGTAAGGGTATTTGCGAAGACCAACAAGATTAAGTAGCGCCATAACATTTGTAATTCCGCAATGGGAACTGAGCTGGTTCGAAATAATGCAGGGAGTAAGAGCGGCGAACTGGCCCAAAGAATACCAGCAAGAAGGCAGGCGACCGCCAAGTAAAGAATGAAACCCGTGCTTATGAAGCGGCTAAGAGAAGGAAAATTCTTGAGGGCATAAAATTCAGCTACATGCTTGCTTAGCGTAGTAACCAGCCCGAGATCGGCGAGAGATGTTACCCCGCTCACAGCGAGAAACACGGCCCATGTTCCATAGCCAGAGGTTCCGAGCTTCTTCAAGAAAAAAGGTATGACGATGAATGGCAGCGGTGCTAGAAGAATCAGACGCGCCCCGTTATATATAGCGTTTCGGGTGATCTTAGCGCCTAACGGCATGCGTTCCGGCTTGAGATAATCTTGCAAAGCCTTCAAGGAATCACCTGGGTCTTGTTTTGATGCCGCATTAAATAAAATTCGGAAAGGCTGGGCGCTTTGTTGCTGAGCGGCGATGAGTATCGGCACTCAGGAAATGTCCTCGGAACTGGTACGATCATTTCTTCCCCGTAACCATTCTCGAACGGCCTCTCCCAAAAATGCCTGATTTTCCAGACCAGCGGCCCCAGTATTTGGCCATCTGATCGAAGATTTCCTGACCAAACCGCTTTCTTGGATCTTGCAGATCGATTTGCTTCCAAGTAGCGGCGCCGAATATCCAAACTACGCCTACTCCGAAAGATAAAGATGCTCCCAGCAGTGTCAAAAGAAGGCGGTGAGGACTGGATTTTTTTTCTGGTATATTTGCCGTATCAAGTACCTTAACTGTCGGGATTTCCTTAGCCTCCTGAATTTTTGCCAACTCATATTGCTGTGTGAGCAATTCGTAAACAGTTTCCTGAATCTTGGCCTCGCGGTAGAGATTCGCCCATCGAACTCCTAAGAGAGGCAGTTTACGGATCGAGGGGAAATCTCCGGCGATCTCTGAATCAGAAGAGCTCAGATCAACCTTATTGCCACTCATATTTTCTACTTGGTGCTTAAGTTCCGAGATGCGAGCACGCAGAGTACGAACCCGAATGTTATCGCCGGTATAAAGTTGTTCTAATCCGTGAAGCTCGGATTGAGCTGCAACCAAATCTCCTTCCAAAGTTGCTTCACTTTCTACCATAGCTTTAGTCTGGGCCGGTACATCGAGAGTTCCGTTCTTACTGGCGTACTCGCTGAACTGCTGAGCAGCATTGTCGAGTTCCTGCTTCACGACTTTAAGACGTTCCTCTATAAAAATACGCTCGCGCCGCGCCGAAGAAGTGCTGACCTGAGCCACCAACCGATCCAGCTCATCCACGTAGGCTTGTCCTAGCTGTGCGGCGCGACGAGGATCTCGATCGGTTACCGTAATAGCGATAACGCCGCTCTTGCGATCTTCAGAAATACCGGTATATCCCGCAAGATCGTTGCGGGCGTCAACCTGATAACGATCCCGATAAACCTTACGAAGATCGAACCGATCTACGAGACGATCTTCTACTGTCCGGCTATGCAAGATTCCAACAAAAAGATCTCCCGAGTTCTTCATCCCTAAAAGATCGCTTCCAAGAGAGCCTAGCGCACCCAGCCCCCCGCCCTTTCCCGCCAGCGCTGCGAGCATAGCGAGGCCGCCGGATTGAGGATCAGGTGGCATTATCTGAATGGTAGAGTCGTATCGGTTGGGAATAAGCAATGTGACGACTAAGGTGAGGACGAATCCCTTCAATGTCAAGCTCCCGAGGAATCTTCGTTTTTCCCATAGGAGGAACATCCATTCCAAATCGGAGCGCCCCGCGGCATAGCTACCATTCTCGTTGAAATAAGCGGTACCGTCCCGCGCAGTCTCAGAAACGCCTTCTATCACCGGAGTTGTAGTTTGGGTACTTCGTTCCAAATATTGATCCTTCGGGTCTCGACTGTTACAGACAGATTATACCTACGACCCTAACGAGCTTCACTGGGCGGACATCTACTTTCGCATCCGCCAGGAGGGATAAAATGTCAATTGAAAGGAAGCTGTTGTATCCGACTGACGGGCCGGTGACAGAATCGGGAACGCCCATCTCTCATATTGGAGGAAACCGGATACAGCTACATCGCGGGATATCAGGATACTTCCATGAGCTGAGTAGTCAGTTGAGCGACCTCCGCCAATGAAATCTTTCGAGACCTCCTGCAGTCTGTACTGTAGCTGTAACTGCGTTCGTGGAGAAAACGAGTAAGTTAACCAGCCCTGTCCACCACGGCCTGCCCGTCCAATCCAACTACCCATCAGGTTTCCCTCGTTAGTATAACCAGAATGATAGCGGCGTAAACCATAGTAGACAAAGCCTGGAGCAAATTCGCGGGTTAGCGGTTCGTTTATTCCTTCCGCGCGAAGTTCGAGTTTAGGGATCTTGGGCATTTGCGGCATATAGATACCTGGATTTACCGTTGCGCGTGTAGATCCGATGGGGGAGATCTCGTCCACAGCCAACGTATCGCCATAGATCGTGAGCCATTTCCGCAAGCCCGGCACGCGATAGCTGAAGTCCGCCGAAGACGCACGTTTCGCAGGGGGAGTAAAGCCGGTAGCGCTGTGATAGTAAAAACTCTGTAAGAAATTGTGCCACGTGACTGGAAGCCCTGGACCGCCAAACATGGCGGTAGCTCCCATTCCTATTTCTAGGTTTGGAGTAGGCTTAAAGCTAATCTTCACACCATCTAAAAACGGCTGAGGAGAGATGTTCGGACCTACAAGATTGGGCGCATCGAGCTCCCAGCGTTGTCCAGCTAGTTGGCCGATAAAAAACTCAGTTCTCACGGGTCCGAGCAAGCGTGAAAAAAGTGGAAGGTGATAAGGGGAGACAGAGTCAATCTTGAACATTGGGATTGGTGCGGCGTTGGTGCTCAGTAGAAGAGGACCTGATTCCCCTGGCCCGAGCCATTGACTCTGTTTGCCAAACGAAAACTCAACATTGTTGAACTGAACTGCAATTGAGCTGTCCAATAGGGCAAAACGATTCAGCACGGACCTTCCGTTCAAAAGTTCTGAAGTTGGGACGGTAGCTGCGCAACCAGGGCCGACTAGCGGCTGTAGGCAGAGACCGTCAGCCGACGCGATTGCCTGGAGTACAGCGGCCGAGTCCGAAGCCAAGGCCGGGGCGTGCTGGTACTCACCACGGAAGGAAATTGCGATCGGCCCAGCTTCCGCATATGCCGTTATACCGTCATCAGAATTGAAACCTCTCCCGTATGGGCGACCGAAATCATTGACTATTGTTTGACCAAAGTGGTACCCGTCATTCAACGGCGTACCCGAGATGTTTGTAATTCTCGAATAGATTGACTCCAGTCTGGCGCCGATATTAGCGGCGCCATTTAGCCGGCTTGCCTCTTCGGAGAACTCCGTCTCCAACGAGGAATAAATTTTGGCTGCTTCATCGTCACTCTCATCTTCGTTCGCGTTCGCAATTTGCTCCCCTACATCTTCTAACATGCGGGCACACGCAAAACGGGTCCAAGGACGCATTCCTAAATAATCGCTTTGAATATATCCAAGAGCGGCAAGACGTTCGATTGCCGGATAAATCCAGCTATCGAGCGGGACATACGGTGATCCCATGTTCTTCGGATTCCGCGGCGTCTCGCCTTTGTCTTCAAAAACATCGCCCCAGGCCGCGCCCGAAAGTTCTGGATTGTGGTGCGCGTGATAAACTTCGTGTCCAAAGTACCAGCCCAGCAAACCTCCAATAACAACATCAGAAGGGAAATGCTGCTGCGCGGTTACGCGAGTGAGACTCACGGCCGTAGCTAAGCCGTAAGCGGCGAATCGGCTGACTGGTCCGGGATACTCATGAGCCACCACGCTAGCGATTGACCATGCGATCGCTGCATGTTCGGATGGGAAGGAATTTCCTCCTGATTGGAAGAAGCTTCCATTGCCACTACCGGTGTAAGGCCTTTGTCGTTCGGTAGCGTACTTGAATGCGTAAGTTGCGACCGTAGCATTCACGGCAGCTTCGGCTGCAAGCAAGCCGGTTTCCTTCATGTGGTCGTTATTTTTTATATGTCCCAGCACGAAGGCAGCCCCGCCAATTCCAACCAGCGAATAAACCGTGTCGTTGGAGATGCTCAGGCTTCTGCTCAACTGATTTGGCTTATTAGGAATTTGTTTCGAAAACCAACTATCACTCGCGATCAATCCCGCTGTGACGCCCGCAACTGGAAGAATCCATTTCAGATCCTTCGTGTGAAGATGCGCGGGAGTTGTCCAAAAATATTCCTGATCCCGCACTACATGTTTGAGGAACGGAGAGATTAAACGGTTTTCCGGATCTTCACCGGGCTGTAGTTCGTAACGATGCTCCGATTTCTGATCGTGATCCGGCGCTGCCCGACCAGAATTTGTCTGACCCGAGTCTGTAGCCACAGGCTCCGAATGAGCGGGAGCCTGCTGCTGCGAGGAGGGATATCTGTCCTGAGCATGGAGTATCGGAACTACAAGCACTCCTAATAGGACAAAAGACAGGCACCTATTTACGAAAGTCAAGCCCAGATATTGCGACATCGTCACTGGGCCAAAGCCACTGCGATTGCGACTCCAATTGCGGACATTACCTGGAGCTGTTGAAGCGTCTCCCTCCACCTCAACCCGCCTCCGAATGCTTTGTCGGGAACTATAACCATGTCTCCAGGTACGAGCGCCACATCCAATGCGCCGCCACTAAACATGCCACCGGCCCCACCCGCTACTGAACCATCAGCCCGGATTACAAAAACACTCTTTTTGTCAGCCATTGCGGTTGGTCCGCCAGCCTGGTGCAAGTACCACTTCGCACTTTTGCCGGGTTTGAAGACGATACCTGTCGGGTTGTAGACCGCGCCGTCTACCATGATCGTATTCGGACGCTTAGGAATAAAAAGCGTATCCCCGGCGCGCAGTTGTATGTCTGCTGAAGTGTTGGCCCAGTGTTTTGTATTGTTCGATATGTGAATGACAACGCGTCCGACGGGCGGGATATTTTGTAATTTCTCCAGTGTGGATTTCCACTGCAACGTTGCTGGATCTTCGGGTGACTTGAAATTCCCCCCTTCTTCTTGGACGGTTCGAATCAATTCGACGCGGTGCTTCTCCTCCACATCTCTGACTTCGACACGCTCCAGCACAGCGCCATACGCATATGCGTCACTTCGCAAACCACCTGCGCGTTCCAATACCGAACTGAGGCGTTCTCCTTCTTCGATTCCGTAGGGCCCGGGATGGAGGACTTCTCCCTTCACCTCGACTGTCGCGCCCATATCATTCCATCCAGTGAGTTGTCGCACTGTCAAAACATCTCCATCATGCAAACGGAGATCAGCGTCGGGTTCGCCGGCTAGAGCTTTCGCCAGCGGAACACTTAAATGCTCGCCAGCGACTTTGCTGCCATGTTCTATGTAAAAACGCGTAAGATCCGCTTCTTGAGTGTATGCAGATCGCTTTAATCCGCCAGCGGTGCGGACCAAATCAGCCGCTGTCATATCGGTGCCGAGAGGATATTTTCCTGGGCGAGCCACCTCTCCTCCGATACTGACTTTAGGAGGATCTGTTTTCGTCAAATCGCGATGAACGAAAACACGGTCTTTGGGCTCAAGCAAAAGGTTAGCGGCGGGATCCCCGGCGAGTGCCTGTTGAAGGTTTACGCTAAGCACTTTCAATTTGCCGTCTTCTGTTTTACGGAAAATTTGTGCGTCGCTGAGAGATGCGTCCTCATTGGTATTACCCGCCAGGTAGATGGCATCTCTAAGATAAGTGGCTCCGTTGGTAACGTGGTCACCCGGATCTCGTACTTCTCCAGTGACGGTGATGACCGGAGTGTCTTCAAAATCGTAGCGGCCGAAAATTCGAACCGTATCGAACGGCTTCAAAAGTAAATCCTGATCTTTGCCCGCGAGTGCGTCATCGAGATTGAATGCCAATACTTGAGGTGTGTTGTCGGGCGCTTGCAGCCGGATTATTTCGGCGTGGTTTTTATAAGGCTCGGGCAACAGGTCCTTATACGATTTGATAAGGTCAGTCACCTTCATGCCATCTTGATAGGCGAATTTCCCCGGCCGGAAAACATGGCCCTCAAGGTAAACCGTCTTATTCGCATAAGGCAAAATGGGAGAGATTTTTATGGTATCGCCATCCTGGATGGTGAAGCTCTCCAGAGCTTGCGTCACTGATTCCGAATTGTTAGATTCTGGGACGTCCACCCGCAGCATAGTGCGGCTCTCGTGTGCCTCGCACTCGCTCTACATCAACGTGCCGTAAGGTGCCGGAAGGAAGAACTCCGCCCGCCAATTGCAAAACTTGTGCAAGGCTCTTTTCGCCATTCAATTCGTAAACCGCTGGACGACGCACCATTCCTTCAATCTTGATTTCCGCTCCTATGGTGGGAACGAGAATCGTGTCTCCAGCCTGGATCCGCTGCATTCCAGAGTGCACGCCGTTTAACAGCAAATCGTAAAGATCAACCGTCTCAATGAGATCTTTTCCACGGAAATGTTTCAAAATACGTAACGATCCGGCAGATGTAGGACCGCCCGCCTGATACAGAGCATTGAGGGGAGTGGAGAGGGAACTAATGTCGTACGCGCCTGCGCGCTGGACGTCTCCTACCACATACACTCGGACGGTATGCAAGCGCGAAAGTGAGACATCGGCTTGAATGTTACGAAACTGACCTCGAAGAGTGGTTTGGACCAGGTGCTGTACATCCCCCAGGGTGCGTCCAGAAACTTGCAGATCACCCACTTCGGGTAGAGACACGCGACCTTCGCGGTCAACCACTCTACGCAGCCGTTGAGAAAAACTTCCCCATATATCGATATTTAACCCGTCTCCAGGTCCGATCACGTAATCGGGACCGACAGGCATGTCCATAGGTAACCTGTCGAAATTCCCCGTGCCGTTTTGGAAGATTTCGGTGCCAAAACGCGCGAGAGTTGGAGACCGACGCTGATATTGGGAGTAAAGATCATAGAGCGATGGAACATCCGCGTAGGGATTGGCGCGGTGTCGAAGTGAGGGTTGATCTTGACCGCCATTGGGCTGCGGCTGTCGAAAGAATGGCTGAGAAGGGATTTGAAGGCTTGCTTCGTTCTTGTCGGGGCACTTCATCTGCGCCGGATAGATCTCGCGTTGAAGATAAAGGCGAACCCATGGAGCTCAGCTGAGGAATTATTAGCACTGAAGTTTCCGTTCCCCGATGTTCCCGCCGTGTTCCCGGTACCATAGCTCTGGCGTTGTGTCCATCGAAGCAGGATTGATCGAGGGCTGGTTTCCACCGCGGATTGCCAGCACAGCCGCGGCCTCATCTGGCGTGAGTTGCTGACCAGACGTGCCTTGTTGATCTCCAGTGATCCCGGTGAAAGCATCGAAAGGAGTTCCCGCGCTGCTATCATTTCCCGAGTTTTGTGCCTGCAATAATTGTCGGCGTATATCGTTGTCCTGCGATGGAGTCTGTTGCTGGGGTAGCTGCGGACTTTCCGGAGACGTGGTCGAAGGCGGAATTCCATTGGGCGACATGCCGCGAGGCAATTCATGGCTCTGTTGTGACCAGAACTGGTCTTCTTGGCTTGTGTCCATTTGCCGTAGCAGTTGGCACATTTGCATTGGATATAGAACCTTGACCTGCATATTGCCGTCGTAGTTCTTGGTCAGTTGGTTTCGCTTTCACATAATTTCTGGCTTGGATTTCGTCCGTAACTAGTGCGCGAGTTACGTCGTCTTGTCGAATCAGGCGAAAAACTGCTTCGTCCGTGAGTTCTTCACGTTCCACGATCCGGCCTTGCTCGAATGCTTTGCGGACGAGCATCTTTTTCACTTCGAGGAACAAGCCAGGTTCTTGCCGCAACAAAATAATAATTTTGTCCGCCGGTAATGAAACCATGCGCTCCGCTTCTTTCTCCGCACGCGAATCAGATTGATCGATGGCTCGAGTCCGCGAGGAGTAATCCTGTGCAAACAAACCGCTTGAACTCATTAACAAAACGAGGAGAGTAATACTGGACAATACGGCCTTGTACAAGGCATGGGAAGGTTTGCTATTCATAAAAATGATTTGTGGATTGCTCGTCATCAAGAAGTCTATTGGGAGCAGCAGCTGTTTGCAAAATATTAGTAGCTGACGGATCACGATCAGCGAAAGGGTTCAACGTCCTCTTCGGCAATTTCGAGCGCGACCGAACGCATAATCGCGTCCAGTGAAATAACAAGCCGGCAGTTCTGTTTTCTCCTCACTAGAATTCCTTGCGCGCCAGCCATCGGACCATTCTTTACTTGAACTCGACGGCCTACTTTCAAATAGGGATGACTCTTCATTCGAATCTGGTTCTGTAGCCCGCTCCGAAGAGCCTCAATTTCATTTTCGGGCAGTGCGGCGGGCAATCCATGGAAATTCACGAATCGCACCACTCCGGGCAATTGCAATACCTGCAATCGATCAGACAAGGGAATATGTACGAAGACGTATCCCGGAAAGAGGACCAGATCAACTTCCTTGCGGCGATCTTTCCATCGACGCACCGAGTGATAGGTTGGCAAAAAATAGTCAATGCGTCTCTCTTCTAGTTGTTTCGCCACGCTCTTCTCGTGTCGCGGACTTGTGTACGCGGCATACCACAATGGGTTTGTGGGAAGTTCTGAAAGCACCGAAACCCGGGCTCTCGTGACCTGCCAACATGTGTTGCGAATGTAAATTTGGTGTCACTTCCATCCTAAACCGTAGCTTCGCCCCCTCACTTACATGGCGTTTGTGAGCTAACCGTCAGCCTTTCAGTTGTTTACAGCCAAAATCTACTCTAGCGCAAGTTGGCCGAGTCCGACGCACTCCATGTCCGTCGCTTGTTGGCGAATCCGCCAAATTAAATCTGTATTGGTATTAATGCACGCTGAAGAAGGGGCCCGGCTCCCATCTTTTCCGGTCTGGGATATAGGAGCTTTGAAAAAGTCAAAAATCGAAAACCGAACCTCAGAGTATGATTGAGGACCGATTTGATTAGTCAACCAAAGTTCCCGAATGGACTGGGACTGGTTCGCAAACTGCATGTTAATACTTTGCACTGATTCGCCCGAGCCGCAAGTAAACACAGATCCACAGTGAGATACAGAAAACGAAGACGCACGCCTCCCAAGACAAGCTTCCTGGTTTCCATTAACCCACATCCTGACTAAAGTTGCGCACGTACGAAAAATGCTGTCGGGAGAACCATTTTTTCTAACACACTGTTAGTAGATGCGCAACTTTCCAGTTTACCTCCGGGTTGTATTTTGGATGGGAGCCTTCCGAGGATAGTTGCTTTCGGGGGGCCTCCGCGAGCACTCTGATTCTGCTGTTTTAAGTCTCGCTTAAGATTGGCTTACAACGTACCCGCAGAAAAATCGAATTTCCGAGAGAGGCGGCGGATCCGTTGGATAACGGAAGACAACCTCTCCGGTTCGTAATTGAGCGGCCAGGCAGACTCTGTTGTTAAGCGGTTAGCTCGTTGAACGAATAATAATTGTCTTTGCGGCTGCTGGATTCGCGATTCTGCTCTTAATTCAAACATCTGTTCAAATGAAAAACCAAACCTCAGAGACCACGAACATCATCCGCCTATGCCGAGGTATTGAGATCTATTTGCGAGCAGTGGAAGAGGGAGCGAGAATTTCCGGCGGATCGAAGAAGCACTGATGCCAGAAGGCATCATCCGAGAGCGTTCCGGCTTTCCACTGCTGAAGTGCGGGAAGTGTTGCAGCGACCATGCCGCCATCTTCCGAATCAAAGATCAACACGATTCCTTCTGCGGTCGCGGTTATTTTGTCGTATTCGTTCGAAAAAAGCGCTTTGGCGAATTCCATTTTTTCGTGCGCTCCGGTATTGGGCGCATTTTCGCTAGCCTTTTGCACCGAGATAATCTTTACCGTCTTTCCGCGTAGCGGGGCCCAGTCTCCCGGGAAGGCCCCGAACTGCTCGCTGCCGACGTGAAAAGCTGCGCCATCGCTTGAGGTTCCTGAGGATTGCGCGGCTGCGTCTCCGGGCATTTCCAAGCTGGATCGCCTAATCCATCCCCGTGACAGGCCGGAAACTCTGACATGAACCCATTGCGGAGCTTCATCTAAAATTTCAAACTCATCGCCCAGTGTGGCCGCGAACAAAACCTTTCCATCAGCGCTGGGATTCGCTACTACCGGCGTTCCAGTTTTCTTTACCGCAGCGAGATTGCTGGGGTGTGCTTGATTGTTTAGAATTTCTTCCAGATTTCTTGCTTCTGTTGCTAATTCACGTTCATGTTTTTCAGCGGCCTCGGTTTGTGTTCGCTAGAGTCGCAGGCTGATCCGTTTTGTTCGCTGCTGCACCCACTAATGCGCCCTGCGGAATTCGCGGCATGGGAGCGGAAATTAGTGGAGTCGCTGCGCTGGTGGAGTTGGAACGTTCTTTTGACGAAGGCTGCGACGAGTTCGCTGTCGAGGTTGACGAACCCGTCCCAAGGGCGTCACTCAGTTGATCCATCAAGTCATTCTCTAGCCGGCCATTTGAAGGAAGCACCTGATATCCGGAACTCGTGCCACTCGGGTCCGCATACCAGGCAGTGATTTTTGCGCTTACTCGTACCAGAGAACCGCCTGACGGAGTGGCGCTCACGGTTACGCTGCACTGGTAATAAGCTCTTCGAAACCGGTCTAAGGGACGGTCACCGGGTACTGTGAAACCATCCAAAAGGGGCAATCGTCCGGCAGTTGCAGACTGCAATCCTTTCAGTTTTTTCTCAACAGAAGGCTTTGATTGTGGGAATGAGCGCTCATTAGGAGCATTCTGTCCGCTTGCAAAAAGAGCAGAAACAAGCAGCAGGAGCAACGGAAGTAAAATATTGACAGATCGAATAAAAGCCTTGTTCGCGGCACAACTCACGGAAGCTGCTCCAATTCATCACGAAAGATCCAGCCGTGCTGCCCTTCCGCCGTCTCTACTCCGAGCCAATACGGCGTCGTAATTACAATCACTACTTCACTTCCGGGCGCAAGCGCCTTGAGGGTTGATGCGGTGTGGAAAGGCGCGGATTTCAACGGAGCTCCGGGCGACTTCACGAGTCGCTCCACCTGACGGCGAAGGTCATGCACGCGCTGTTCTAAAGTTTGGGACGAAGTTTCAGCGGCGACTAGGCGCGAGACATCTTCCGTTTGCGTTTTCTGAGGACGTACTAACACCTGCTTTGGCCAAATCGTCTTGATGACGCTTTTCTTCATCCGCCGCCTGCTTTTTCTTGAGATGCAAGGCATCAATATGGTCCTGGATGTCTTTGAACTCGCTGCTCTCAACTGAGCCGCTGGAGGGATGTACTGTGCGGCGGAAATCTTCAACGAAGACAGCATCGATTCTCACTGTAGTCTTCGACTCGTCCTTCGCTTCGACAACGTATCGGACTGCGAGAGTACCCTGGTCGCCGGTGTCTTTAAAGTTCACTGGAGCGAGTACTCCAGTGCGAACCTTGTAAAAAACTTTGCCTGCGCCCGTCCATTTAGGGAAGAGCGGGGACGATTGGACCGCGGTCGCGCTCTCGATGTATTGGTCTTTGTTGTATTCCTTGCTGCCTTGAATGATGCCGTCATTCACCACATCCTCGACCGCGTCGACGACTTCACTTTCTGGAGCAGGAATTTCCATGGCAAGCCCAAAGCCATAGTCCGGCTTCTTCTCCTTTTCGCGAGCTTGAAGGATAGAAATACATCCGATAGTGAAAAGTACCAATGCAATGAACCAGAGGAATATTTTTGACCCTGAGGAGAGAGTTTCTAAAAATCGGTTTGCCATAAAGGCGAGAAAGAATTGCGAAATCGTGCCTTGACTTTCGTATTATACATATCCGCGTAGGTGGCCCGCTTATTTGAATCCGAACTCCCCTGACCAAAAGCGGGTTGGCTGCTCGTCTCGCTCCGTTTAGTCCTCACTATGCTTCACAGCAAGGTTGTCAATTTCGGTGACTTTTCGACATCCAGCTCACCACAAACTTATTACAAGTTCTTGACATCTCGTCGACCGAGCGGGTGATAGCATTTTGAGTCGAGCAGATTTTTAGGAGTTAGGCGATCTTACAAATTAGGCATGAATACCATCAATCCCAATCTAGATAACACTGCACCGAGAGGGATTCCGCCGGCAATCGCACAGGAGCGCCCCAAGAGGATCTCGTGATCGAAGTGGCAAGCAGAAGGCGCTGGTGCAAGCGGCAACGGACTTATTCGGACAGAAAGGGTACGAGGCGACTGCAACCAGAGAAATCGCCGCCGCTGCAGGTTGTGCGGAAGGTCTGATCCATCGATATTTCGGCGGGAAAGCAGGCTTACTCTCCGCACTCATTGAGGATCGGGCGTTTGAAGAAGTCATGGATCTCAATCAAGAGTTGCCGCCAGCTTCGCGATTTGAGGATGAATTCGTGCAACTGGTGGCGTGGGAAATCGATCGCATGTGGAGCGAGCGGGAAGTTCTTAAAGTGCTGGTTCCTCGTTCGCTTCTGGACTCTACCGTTGCGGATCTGCTGAGGAAAAACTCGCTGCGCCAGCGCACGAAAATTATCGTAGAGCGCCTGATGCGCTTTCAATCCAGCAAACGATTTACAGAAGAGGAAATTGAGGCTCTCGCCCAATCCGTGGGAGCGTTGGGTTTCGTTTTCGGATTTATGCGCCCAGTAGTTCTCGGGCAAGACCGCGAACGCGCCAAAGAGATCGCAAACATTATCGCCAAACTATTAGTTCGTTCCTAATCCCTACCTCTCAAGTCGTATCCCCTGACAGCCTAAACGTATCATCCTGATCATCTTTTTCGATTTTGTCTTGACACCCATTCTTTGTACGTGATAATTAGTGCGTCTACACGCACAACGCGGTATGACTTTTGGACCAAGAGCTTTGAAACTGATTCAGGAGGACTCGATGACCCCTTCCCGGAGGAGTCTTGCCGGTTTTTTGCTATTCGCCTTTTTAGTTCTGGGATCTTTTCAGAGCGCCAATGCATTACCCGCGTTCGCTCAGGAAATATGGGCTTCGCTGTTCCGCCTGTCACGAAGCGTGGCCGATGCTCAATTATTTTGGGCAAAAGTTTAAGGATAACGGCTACCAGCTGATGAATGATCGGGACGCTCCGATCTGGCAGAATCCAGGTTATTGGCCGGTTACCTTCCGCATCACTCCTTTTTGGCACCGCGAGAGCAAAGATAAAGTTCAAATCGATACACCAGCGGGTCCCAGCACGGGTCAGGCCCAGATCACTTCAGCGGTTTTGATTTAAGCGGTTTGGACTTTCATACCGGCGGCACCATCGACAAGAATATTTCTTTTTATGTACTGCCTTCGTCAGATGCTACAGCCTCGTTTCACTTCGAAACAGTTATGGGACGGCTCGACAATCTGTTTGGCAGTCCATGGCTCAACCTTAAGCTAGGAAAGTTCGAACTAGACAATCTGGTATCTGAAAAGCGGATATCTCACTCTGACCAGCATTTCCGGCGTTTATCAAACCTACCACTTCCTTCCCCAAAATGATGGCAATAGATTTGGCCAGATTGGCGATAACCAGCTTGGTTTGGAGTGGATGGGGCATTCGGTGAATGACCGCACCCGTCGTATCTGCAGCTTTGCTCAGCTCCACTGATGGCAAGTGGGTTACCATACGGTTCGCAATGCTTATAGTGGATTTTTTGCCGCGAGCCAGGCGTTTGATACCGGAAGGCTAGGCGTCCAACGTATTGGTGCTTACGCCATGGTTGGAGAGGCTGCCAACGACTTATTTGACCACGCAGGTGTAGCTATTCCGAGCTGCGGTACCGGCAACAAGTCGTACAGTCGAGTAGGATTTATCGGCCAGTTCTACTTCGGTAAGTTCGATTTCGCAAGTGGTAACGCAGCATGGTCACGACAGCGCCTGGTTCGGAGCTGGCTATCGGCAACCCGATTGATAATCCAGGTGGCCCATTGAACAATATCGCCAGGCACAGTGTTGCCGCCGGGACGCACGCGCCCCGACGTTGGAATGGCTACATGGTGGAGAATCATTATGTTTATAGTCCGCAGCTGATCTTCATTCAGCGGTCGGAGTGGGAGCGAATGTCCCAGCAGGCGAGCCGTACGATTCGCTTCTAATTCGGCAACAGCGACATGTACACGTTCGGTTTCCGCTACATGCCAATTATGACCAGCCGCGCTGGTTTTGCCTGGCACAACGAATATTCCTGGCTTCGTGTTCGTGGAGCAGCTCCTGATGGCACGGACGTAACCAGCAGTGCTCTGATTTCTGGATTTGACTTCGACTTCTAAAGGAATGGCGATGCGCATAAAAATGCTCAATGGGTCATGGTTAGTAGGTGCGGTCGCGGTCCTCGCGCTTTGCGGCATGTCTTTCGCGCAGATGACGAAGTATGACGAGGATCAGAGGCTCAACATGGATTAGCACAGTCGGAATGGCATGCCGGCCACGCCACAAACGCCAAGGGAAATTATCGGCGTTATTGCGTGGGCTGCCACGGAGAGGAAGGGTGACGGCGAAGGAGAAAATGCGCAATGGCTCGATCCCAAGCCTCGAAATTTCACCCTAGCCCAATTTAAATGCCGGTCTACTCCGAGTGGAACTCTGCCGACAGATGAAGATCTGTTTAATAGCATCGGTCGAGGGGCTTGGATCGTTCCGTAATGCCATCCCTGGAATACGCTGACCAAGCAAGAACGGGTCGATTTAGTCGCTTGGGTCAAGCACTTCTCTGCCAAGTGGACGACCGAAAAGGTGGGAGCCGCAATTCAGGTGCCACCCGAGCCGGAAATTACCGCTGACAGGATTAAGGCTGGGCAGGTTCTTTTCCAGAAGCTGGAATGCTGGAAGTGCCATGGCGTCGAAGGCAGGGCCAATGGGCCTTCGTCCGACACCCTCACCGACGACCAGAACCGTCCGATCAAGCCCTATAATTTTGCGGAAGGTTCCCGGCCTAAGTGCGGCAGCACAGATGAGGATATCTATAAGATCTTCATGACCGGGCTGGATGGCACTCCGATGCCGTCGTTTTCCGACAACGTTAAACCGGACGAGGCATGGGATTTAGTTTTCTATCTGCGTACTCTGCAGCCTTTTAAGACGAAAGAAAGATTGTTGGCGAAGCAACTGGGGTTGAAGCCAATTAATCCAAGTGTACCGCTACCGGCAGCTCCAGCGGCACCTCCGGCGGCAGACAACACCCCTCAAGCGGCACCTGCGCCTTCGCAGGATAATGCGGCCCCTGCTCAACCGCCGGCACCGGCTCCTCAGCAATAGAATTTGAGAGTTTTTAGGAGAAAGAACTTACCTATGAGACAGCACTTGAAATATAAATTTGCGGCAGCTTTCTGCGTGGTTCTACTGCTTACGATTGGAGTTATAATTTCTTCGCGCAGAGTTCACGCCGCTCCCCCCGCAGGGGAGAGCAGCATTACTGGAACTGTCAAGCTCAACGGCACGCCTCCCCACCAGAGGCCGATCGATATGTCGAAAGAGCCAAGTTGCGCAGCGATTCACGCCAACAAGCCGGTGACCACGGAGAACGTAGTAGTAGGGCCCAGCGGCGGTTTGGCAAATGTAGTTGTGTACATAAGTCAAGGCTGGAGCGGACCTCCGGTAGTGGCGACACAACCTGCGGAAGTCAATCAAAAAGGCTGTCAGTATCTTCCGCACGTGGTGGCCGTGGACGTCAGTCAGGATATGAAGATCGTGAATTCTGACCAGACCTCACATAACATCCATCCGCAGCCGACGAAAAATCCGGAGTGGAACAAGTCGCAGCCTCCGGGATCTCCGCCATTCGACGTGAAGTGGCAGAACGAAGAAGTTGCCATTCCAGTGAAGTGCAATATTCATCCCTGGATGCATGGATACTTTGCGGTGGTGAAGGGACCTTATGGAGTAAGCGACACAAACGGTTCGTTCACTATTCCGAACATTCCACCCGGCAATTACACCTTGACGGCGTGGCAGGAAACTTATGGTACGCAAACCCAACAGGTCACCGTTGCGGCGGGCAAGCCAGCGACCGCCAGCTTTGCTTACACGGCCAAGTAAATATAGTTCGGGATTTCAGCTCGGATTAAGGAATGTTCCAGTAAGTATTACCACCGATCACAAATGGCGGTCGTCGCAAGATATGTGGCGACCGCTGATTTCATTGAACTCCTAAGATTCTCACCAGAGGCGAGGCACCATGGGCAAACTATTAGCGGTGACGCTGGTTGTGGTGGCAATTCTGTCAGCGATTCCCATCGTGAGGCATACATGGGGTCCGCCTGAGGACATCTCCACTCACGGGCACCTGATCGATGAGCAACTCGCGGATACCATGGTCGAATCCGGAATTGCGTTCCTGGCGGCACAGATTATCTTGGGGATATTTATCTGGAGTGCTTCCTCGGCTCGGCCTGATTCCAAAATCAAGAACTTCCCTGGCGGAGCCAAAGGATTGGTGGCTGCGGCAGTGCTGCTTGTGGGCACGGAAGTGTTGGCCTTGGGGGTCTTTGGACAAAAAGCCTGGGCGAGTGTTTACTTCACCCCGCCGGGAGCGAATGCGCTTCCCGTACAGGTGCAAGCCGGTCAGTTCGCCTTCTACTTCCGCTACCCCGGCCCAGACGGAAAATTTGGCCCCATTCATCCGGAGATGGTGAACGAGGGCAATCAAAACTATTTCGGCCTGGATCAAACGCACGACCAGGATTCGAAGGACGACATTGTCGCCGCTGAAATGGCTATTCCAGTGAACCGCGAAATTCATCTTTTGATGCACGGCAAAGACGTCGGTCACTCGTTCTATGTTCGAGAATTGCGGGTGCAACAGGACTTTGTTCCTGGACTTGATCTCTCGCTTCATTTTACGGCGACAAAAATTGGAAGATATGAAATTGTTTGTACCCAACTCTGCGGATTGGGACACTACAACATGAAAGCGTACCTTTCCGTGCTGTCGCCCGAAGATTACGACGCTTGGATAAAGAAAGAACAAGCGATGCAGTAAGTTGGCTTGGGCAATTTAGGACTTTGCAATTTGTAAATTCAGGGCATCTGTTCTTAGACGCATAACCATCTGTTCTAAGAGGTGAGGGATATGCACGACACAGCAGCACACGCGACGCATCACGGACCGCCAACATCTTTCATCCGAAAGCATATCTTCAGCGTCGATCACAAAGTTATTGGGAAACAGTACTACGCGCTGGGACTATTCTCGGTGCTGGTCGGCATGGTGCTCTCCTGGATCATGCGGCTTCATCTCGTGTGGCCGAATTTTCCCATTCCCGGATTAGGCATCCTCTCTTCGACGGGCGCACCGGGAGGAGTCGTCACCCCCGAGTATTACCTGCAATTAATGACCATGCACGGCACTCTCATGGTCTTCTTTGTGCTGACCAATGTGCCCTTTGCTGGATTTGGCAATTATTTCCTGCCGATTCAGATCGGCGCCGAGGACATGGCCTTCCCCCGTTTCAACATGATGTCTTTCTGGGTCACCTTTGTGGGCGCCTGCTTTTTGTTCGCGGCTTTCTTTGTCGGCGATGGCCCGCCACTCGCGGGTTGGACAGCTTATGCTCCGCTGAGCGCGCTAGGCAAAATTACCGGCCCCGGCGAAGGTACCGGGCAGACTCTCTGGGCTCTTTCCATCGCAACTTTCTGTATTGGCCAGCTGTTGGGGTCGTTGAATTTCATTTCAACTACGCTTGACCTTCGAACCAAGGGTATGACGTTCATGCGCATGCCGCTCTGTACCTGGGCATGGTTCATCACATCCTGCATAGGATTGCTCGCATTCGCGGTTCTATTGCCTGCCTGCATTCTTTTGATTTTGGATCGCGTGGCTGGAACCAGCTTCTTCATTGCTGGCGGCCTTGTAGTCAACGATCAATTACAGCCGCATTCTGGTGGATCGACTCTTCTGTGGCAGCATCTCTTCTGGTTCTTCGGACATCCCGAGGTGTACATCGCTATTCTGCCAGCAGCTGGAATCGTTTCGCACATTCTGGTGAACAGCTATCGCCGTCCGCTTCTTAGTCATAAAGTTGTGATCTACAGCATGATGGCGATCGGTTTCCTCAGCTACATGGTTTGGGGACACCATATGTTCGTCAGCGGAATGAATCCAGTTTCTTCTTTGGCTTTTTCGTTCCCAACGCTTGTCATCACCATTCCGGCCACTATTTTGACCTTGATTTGGATTGGCAGCCTGTACGGTTCGAAACTGCGCATCAACTCTGCTTCGCTGTTTGCGCTGGGCTTCGTTTCCATGTTCGTCGCAGGCGGAGTGAGCGGCTTCTTCCTAGCGCAACCTTCCATCGACATCTACCTTCATGCCACCTATTTCGTGGTCGGCCATTTTCACATGGTGATGGGAGTGGCAGCCATTTTCGGAATGTTCGCCGGAACCTACTACTGGTTCCCCAAGATGAGCGGTCGAATGATGAACGAGACGCTGGGGAAGGTGCATTTCTGGTTTACGTTCGTCGGCGCGTATTGCATCTTCATGCCCTTCCATTATCTGGGGCTGGCGGGAAACGTTCGCCGCTATTCGACATTTGTGGACGATTTCATGGGGCCGTTAATGCCGGTGCATAAATTCATCAGCATAGCGGCATTATGCACCGGGGCGGTTCAGCTGATCTTTTTATATAACCTGCTGCACAGCCGCTTCTGGGGCAAACCCGCTCCCGCGAATCCGTGGGAAGGTACTTCGCTCGAGTGGAGCATGCCGTCTCCTCCACCATGGGACAACTTCGGAGGCAAGCACCCGGTTGTTTATCACGATCCCTACCAGTACGGAATCGAGAGCTCGACCGGCGATTACGTTATGCAAGATTCACCCGAACAAATACAGACAGTTCGCGATGATAAGAAGCTAAGTCCTGAGTAACGTCAACACGCGGAGCAAAGATTTTTAAAATGGCAACCACAATACACGAGCCGCCGCGGATCGAACGCATAAGCGGGAATTCTGGCGGCGGTTGGCGCAATCCATCGCCTCCTAATCAGGCCAATCCGCGGTCTCTTAAGGATCGTTCCGGGGAACCCGCGAAAACCGGCATTTGGGTGGGCTTAGCGGCGATCACAATGTCGTTTGCTGCCTTCACCAGCGCCATGGTCGTCCGTCAGGGAGGATCGCTGGATTGGCGGCATTTGGCTTTGCCGCACATTCTTTATCTGAACACGGTGATTTTGCTGGCAAGCAGCGTGACCCTGGAATTGTCCCGCCGACAAATCGCAAGCTACATGGGCGCCGCAAGATCCGCCGCCGGGAATCCTGGACGTTGGTTGTACATCACTCTTTTTCTTGGCATGCTCTTTGTTGCTGGCCAATATGCAGCGTGGCTTCAACTGAGGTCGCAGGGCTGGTATCTTGGCACCAATCCAAGTAGTTCTTTCTTTTATGTATTCACCGTCATTCACGCCCTTCACGTTCTTGGAGGCTTGGGTGGTTTGATCGCCGTAGTCAGCAAATTGAGACGAGGAGTTTTGCGGAGAAGCACACTGGACGCAACTTCTCACTACTGGCATTTCATGGATGCTCTTTGGCTGTATCTATTGTTTCTGCTAATCACACGATTTTGATGGGTGCTGGATATTAGATTAAATTTTGCATTTCCCAGGAGGCGCTGTGAGTCAGGCCAATTTAGCAGTCGGAGCGCACGCACCGGCCGGTGTGATGGAAGAGTCTCCGTTCTCGATCCCATCGAGAAAGCTGGTGATGTGGCTGTTCATCCTTTCTGACGCAGTCACATTCGGAGCGGTTCTGTATGGCTACGGTTACTTGCGAAACTCCACTTCGAACTGGCCGCATCCATTTGAATTCTCCAGTGTTATCAATGCACTGATCATGACCGTCATTCTGGTCACCAGCAGCTTGACCATGCTCCTGGGGATACGCGCTGCCAAGCTTGGAGACAAGTCCAAAGCTATCATGTGGAGTTTTGTAACTGTTGCCGGAGGGATACTTTTCGCGGGCTTACACCTCCGGGAATGGTTTGGCTTGATTCACGAAGGTATGACGCTAACCCAGAATCCCTGGGGATCAGGCATTTTTGGCGCGACCTTTTTCTGCATCACGGGCTTGCATCTTACTCACGTTGTGGGTGGAGTGATCGCTATCACGGTTGTAACGCTCGGCTACAAGCGCGGCCGTTACAACGAAGGACATCTGGAAATCTGGGGTCTGTACTGGCACTTCGTCGATTTGGTTTGGATGTTCGTTGTGCCGTTTGTCTATCTTCTCAACGCTAAACATTAAGCTATAAAACGATAGGCCGTCGCACTGTAACGTCGCGGGAAGGATCGCTAATGAGCACATCGCAGAAAAATGAAGGCTTGGGGACGTACTTCATCGTCTACTTCTGTATTCTGGCCATTGCCGGGCTGCAGATCGTTGTGGCCTACCAAAATATCGACGGATCGCAGATGTTTTTGCGTATGCTCTCGCTGGCAATTATTCAGGCGGGATTGGCAATCATGTTCTTCATGCATATGAAGACCGAGAAACGCAGTTTATTTTTTACCTTAATCCCAATCACTGTTTTTGTTCTGTTAATGATGAACATGATCTGGTCGGACAGCTTCCGTATTTCAGGTGGAGCTCCGTTCGCCAAGTACCTGGGCCAATAGGCATGGGAAAGTTTGAAAGAAGATGAAAAAAAAGAAGATAGAAGATAGAAAATAGAAAAAAGAAGATAGAGCATGAGAATTAAAGAGCCGCGGCTAATCCGAATGTTGGGCATAGTTTTTGTCGTGTTAGTAATGCTTGCACTTCCCGTGCCGGCTTTTTCCCAGGGTTGCGCTCTTTGTTATACCCAGGCAGCTTCGGCCGGTGCCCGGCTCATAGCTGCGCTTCGCAGCGGAATCCTCGTGCTGGTGATTCCTCCAATGTTTATGTCGGTTGGAATTACCGTGCTAGCCTATAAAAAGCGGAATCAATTCAAGCAGGACGATGACACACTGGAGAGCAACGAGAACTGGTAAGTCGTGGTTTTTCATTCACCGAGCTGATTGATTGCTGATTATTAAAGAGAAAGAATGTCAACTGCCCACATCCTAGAGACTCCGCAAAATAGTCAGCTCAAGACTAAGCTTCTGGATTACGTCACTCTGACCAAGCCGGAAGTCAATCTGCTGATACTCATGACCACCTCGGCGGGGTATTATCTCGCTTCCAGAGGTGCGTTTCACGTTCTCGGACTAGTGAATACTCTAATCGGTACGTTGCTGGTTGCCAGTGGGACAGCGACGATCAATCAGTGGATGGAGCGTGTTTGGGACGGACAGATGCGCCGCACAGCGAATCGGCCATTGCCTTCGGGCAGGATGAGTTCTTTAGAAGCCCTGATATTTGGATTGGCTTGTAGCATCGCCGGCGGAGTTTACCTTGCGCTGCTGGTAAATCCATTAGCCGCCTTGCTGGCAATTTCGACTCTATTGTCTTACTTGTTGATCTACACGCCTCTGAAGCGTGTAACTCCGCTTTGTACGCTGTTGGGCGCGATTCCTGGGGCAATGCCAACTCTGATCGGTTGGGCAGGCTCTTCGGGGCACATTGATGGACAGGCGTGGTTTCTGTTCGCAATACTATTTCTTTGGCAGTTTCCGCACTTCCTGGCAATCGCATTGATGTACCGGGACGACTACGCTCAAGCCGGATATCACATGCTTCCAAAATTCGATCTCGATTCGAAGTTCACGCGAGCCGAGATCGTAGGCTTTACTATCGTATTGATAGTCACCACAATGCTGCCGACGGTGGGTCACGGGGGCGCATTCTACCTGATTGCGATGCTGCTGGCGGGGGCTTTCCTTCTGTATCATTCCCTAAAGTTGGCAAAGGCAAGCTCGAAGGCGATGGCGGGTCGTCTGCTACACGCCTCGGTCATTTATCTGCCTGTAGTTCTGGGAATCATGATCGCCTGGAAGCGCTGAGTTTCGCCAATCGTGTGCTGTGCGAAGCTCCTTTAGGAATAGACCCCTCCATGATAATCTGCCTTCAGCAGTGGGCCATAAAGCGCCGGTGTAACCGTAGAAGGTTCAAGAGCCGTAACTATCAAGTTAATGACCTTTAAGTCAGCATTAGAAGACTTCCGCGAGACCACCCTCGATGCCATTGTGGGCTGCTTGCGGCGGCTGGATTACTTATCGGGACTGCGAGACAGGACCAACCAGGAAGAATACGAACATTGGGGTCTTGCGCGCATCCACGGTGAGTTGCAGTCGCAGAAAGCCTTAGGTGAAGCTCATCGATCGCTGGTGTCGGAAGTTCTTTCTACGCCGATTCCCGCATTGCTTGAGGACGCGCACCGCTCCAGTGGCGTCGCCGGAATCCCATCCGCCACTTACCTCGACAGGCTTCGCGAGCGAGGGGGCGCACTGTTGCCATCAACTCCCGGCGCTGGATCAGCCCGCCACCTTAATTCAGTACTGAGCGCTCTTTCGGGATTGGTGAAGAATCGAAAACCGGACGCCATTCGCCGAGCCTCATAGCGACTCCGACCACTTGTCCAATAACTTCCGCCTGTTGGGGATACTTCAAGGCCCGAGCTGCAACTGGCGATAACGGATGTGGTTGTAGGATCAGTTCTTCTCGCGTCAAAGTGCACCAGCAGCAGGTGTGGCCCGTGCGAGTCTCGACGAAATAAATGGGGCGTTCGTATTCTGACCTCCAACCTCCCTCGGAGACTTTGTTTTTGGCTTCATCTACCTGAACGAAGCTTCCAGGTGGCAGAATAGGATACATCGTAAGATCCTCACTTCCGATATAGCCATAGGTAAACTGGCAGCTCGCAAACTGTTCCAGATAGGCAAGCGGAACGAGTCCCCATTGTTCGACCATCCTGCCAAAGTTTGAAGTGTGTTTTGGATCAAATCCGGGATCAATTTTCACCGGTATCTGGACTGCCGACATGTTGGCTAATACATCGCTGAAATGCGATTTCGTGGGCAGGGACACGTCGAGATCCGCCGCCATGGTATTCATCTCCACACCAAACCAGTGCAATAATTCCTTTAGATCTTTCCTGTAGATAACTGCCAGCGAATACAGGCGATAAATGCTGGGAACCACACCCTTGGTCTCAACGTCAGAAAGCCGGCTGGGAGGGATAGCAAATTCGTCGTTGCCACGCTTTTGCGCAATCCGAGCGCTGGCATTTTCAACATCCCTCATGGTTAAACCGAGTTGTTCACGTAAGATTCTTAGATTCTGCCCGCCCGAGAACATGTCTCGTCCCCCTAAAAGCGCCCGACCAGCAACGAACTGCAGGTACAAAGTGTAGCACTGTCCATTACGGCGAGACCGCCGATATTTCGGCTCTGAGCGTCTAGAACACTATTGTGACGAGACTCACTTTGGACTCGTCCTGTTCTGATTCCGTAAATTACGGAACATCAGTTCCAGCTTTTCGCTAACACTGGTGATCGCAGCAAAAATGTGAATTGCGGAAACGATAGCCCGATTTTAGTTGGAAGTAAATAGAAAAAGGGGTTTTCAGCCCAAGGCTGATGAGAATTCAATATCGTCATTGACTCAGCAATGAAGAGTCAAATCAGCACCTTAGGCGATTCTTGTTCTACCACGTCTGGCGATTCTTAAGCGCTTATCGCTGAAGTCGGTCAGATTAGCGACCACAGTTATGATTCCGGCTTGTCCTAGAAACAAGCGTTTCTCTGCTTGGTCGGGAAATGCCATGAATTCGGGCATCGTCGCAGCCATAGCTGCCAAGCCGACATCCACTTTGCCATGCATGGGGAAACTGAACACCGGAAATACGCCGCCCGGATAATCAGTTAGAAGATTAACGGCCAGCTCTGCGCTACCACATAATAACGAACCCAGAGCTGCACGTTTATTTTTGCGCCAGAAAAATGCGCTGGCAACGAAGAAAGTGCCAATGGTGATGTAGTCAATGATGGCATGTCCTTTGGGGGTGATGACTTTTGGAAGTCTGCGAGTCGCGGCATCGACTGCACTGGTAAGGATGGCCATAGTTTCTCCGCTTGCAAATTAAATTAAATTTTGGCTTGCTAGTGTCGCGTGAATATTCCCGCAAAAGCATATCCGACGGCAAAACTGAGCAGGGTCACTGCCGCAGATAACGGAATGACATACTGACGAGCATTTGTTGTCAAGTCCAGTTTTTCGTGAACTCGCTCCTTCAATTCTTTTACGGAAGCATGCAGGCGTTTTCGTTCCTCCGCTGCGCGCAATTCCAACTCGTAACTTGGAAGACCACCATTGGGACGAGCGCTCATATCTGGTTCTTTACCTCGTTCTGCAACCAAATTCCATCCGCCTTGAGAACTTCAATCGTCCTTTTAGGGAATGTGCCTTGTGCCCGCAATTGGATCCACGCGAGGTATGCGAAGATCGATCCTGCAGTAGCCCATATTACAGAAACAATTAAAAATGACAGAAACCAGCGATACGGATTCGTCAAAAACGCCATTGAAACGAGTGCAACGATCGCCATTGTAAGTAGCAGATAGGCTGTCGCCAGGAGAGTCACTGCACCAGCAGCCAAAGGAACCCACGCTTTCGCTGCGGTCATTGTTTCGTGGAGTTCTGACCGGACCATCTGCACCCGCGTCTGGACGAATTCCTTTAACTCATCTCTGATTTCAGAAACAATACCGGCAAGAGTTTGCCCTTGATGATTGCCGGCGTACTGAGTGCTATTCATAATTGCTCGACCTCCAAAGTCGCAAGGCTACGCCGGCGAAGAAAGCAACTCCCGCAACAATGGCGAGTAATTGTAGAGGACGTTCATTTGCGGTGTGCGAAATACGTTGTCGACCTTGACTGACGAGCCGCTCAACCTGTTTCTGTCCGATTTTGTAGGATCGAGTCAGAGCAGCTTCGGTCTGCTCAAGCCATCCGCTCGCATGTCGACGAGCCTCCTCAAACGGGTTAGACCGATCATCCGTACCTGGGATCTCGTCACTCGATAAATCATTACTTGAGAAATCATTTTGCATGTCATACCGCAATCGGGTTGGTGTGCTCTCGTTGTTTGTTTGCGGGCCACTTATCGCCACTTGGTGCGGGACGCCCGAAATGTTCGCCTCCCCCGGAGCGGAAGTAGGAGGTTCTGTTGCGTTCAACTCAGCCATAAGTCCTTATCTTCTCGCAAAAACAGCGTTGCCTAACAGCCCTTGGATGGCGTTTGATCGCGCGGCGTCTGACAAAGAGATAAAAAATCCAACAGCGCAGGATTCAGAGCGGGCGTAAGCTGCTGCGCTGGAACTTAGAAAATCGAGGTGTGAAAACGCTGAGGCTGGCTTAGCCAGCCTCGACGTGACTGACGTCGCAAACGAAAGCACAATTTGACCTTTAGTCGCCAGCGGCTTCCAGTTCCTCTGCGCTTTCCTTCGTATTGTCCACCGCGTGGATTAGAGGCATGTTCACCAAGTGCTCGCTCAGAAACCAGGACTGCAATTCATTCAGACGCAGTGCATCGCTAACGGCAAGGTCGTTGGTGCCATCGTCTCCTAACTTGTCGGCGCGTTGCGCCAATTCCCGGCACTCACCGATGATGATCTGGTGAGCATCCAGCAACCGGGAGATCTGGACCGGAACTTCTTCCCGTCCGCGCGGCGGACGCTCAATTTTTGTAGTCTCCGCGATGTCGTGAGCCATGGCGATGCTCAATCCGCCGAGTAGTTGAATGCGCTCGGCAATAGTGTCGACCAGTTCCACTTGTTCCGAATAATGTTTGTCGAAAAGCAAGTGAAGCTGGTAAAACGTCGGCCCAGCGACTTGCCAATGCGATTTCTTGTACAGATCGCGCAAGGTCATAGTGTCAGCGAGTAGTTGATTCAACTGCTCGGTCATTTCGAGTCGAACCGGTTCTTCCAAGTCAAGCGGAAGAGCATGGGTTACAGTGCCGTATTTTTGAATTTCAGCAGCTCGCTGATGCAAACGGGGCTGCGCACTAATTTTAGAAATGTGGTTGCTCGATACAGGTTTCTTCGTCATAGGGATTTTTCCTCTCGCGTGTAACACTGCATACGTAATCTTGATGTTCCTGCTTGTGATGCTGTTTCAGCTCAGAGTGGCGCACCCAAAACTCTAAATGATGTGGCCGATACGGGTACAACTAGTCTACCGCCGAGCCATCCGTCCCAATCCTTAGATGTCCCGCTAACCTGTTTCGTTTCGTACTTTGTAGTCAGGATAAAACCTTTGCAATTTCGCTCAAAAGCAAGTAATCCGAATTCCTGCATTGGACAGGTTTCCTCAATTTGCAGGCATTTCTTCCGATGCCAGCCTAAAGATCATGCCGCGCCAGCAAAATTCTGAATTATTGACTATCATTGAAGGTTCCCACTTATAAGGCCGGAGAAAATAAGACGTGGCAGAAACCTATACACCGTCAGAGCCGCATAGCAACGGATCGGAAGTTCTTGAAACGCGGGAGTGGCTGGACTCTCTCGATTACGTATTATCAAAGGGTGGGCCAGAGCGCGCGGGGCGCTTGCTGCAGCAGCTTTCGTTGCATGCCCGACGGGCGGCGGGTGTAAACCTTCCGTTCACGGCAACGACTCCCTACGTAAATACAATTCCGTCTTCGCAGCAACCAGCGTTTCCGGGTAGCCAAGCGATGGAGCGGCGGATCAAGAGTCTGGTGCGCTGGAATGCGTTGGCCATGGTAGTACGAGCCAATAAGGTGCAAGAGGGAATTGGCGGACACATCTCGACCTTCGCGTCAGCCGCAACTCTCTATGAAGTGGCGTTTAATCACTTCCTGCGCGCCAGGACGGAAGATGGAGATCGTGACATTGTTTACTTCCAGGGTCATGCAGCGCCTGGAATGTATGCCAGAGCTTTTCTCGAAGGGCGCCTCCCAACTGAGAAGCTGGAGAACTTTCGCCGCGAACTGAAAGAAGGCGGCGGACTTTCTTCCTATCCGCATCCATGGCTGATGCCTGACTTCTGGGAGTTCCCCACTGTCTCGATGGGTCTTGGACCGATCCAGGCAATCTATCAGGCACGATTCAATCGTTATCTGGAAAATCGCGGATTGAAGAAAGCCACCGGCGGCAAGGTTTGGGCCTTCTTGGGAGATGGCGAAACTGATGAGCCGGAATCACTGGGATCAATCTCTTTGGCATCCCGCGAACGGCTCGACAATCTGATCTTCGTAATCAACTGCAACCTGCAACGGCTCGATGGTCCAGTACGCGGCAACGGCAAAATTATTCAGGAGCTCGAAGCCAATTTCCGCGGCGCCGGTTGGAACGTAATCAAAGTGATCTGGGGAAGCGATTGGGATGCGGTCATCCAAAACGATCGAGATGGTTTGCTTGTTAATCGCCTGAACGAAATCAGCGACGGCCAATTCCAGAAATATTTTGTTGAGAGCGGAGCATACTTCCGGCAGAACTGCTTCGGAACCGATCCACGGTTGCTGAAAATGGTCGAGCATTTTTCGGACGAGCAATTGTCCCGCATACGTCTCGGCGGTCACGATCCACTGAAGGTGCATGCCGCGTACAAAGCGGCGGTCGAGCACACCGGTTCGCCAACCGTCATTCTGGCAAAAACGATCAAGGGCTATGGACTAGGCGAGGCGGGCGAAGGCAAGAACATCACCCACCAACAGAAGAAACTCAACGACGATGAATTGCGAATATTCCGGTCACGTTTCGGAATTCCAATTCCCGATGAAGAATTGCACAACGCGCCGTTTTACCGCCCGCCCGACGACAGTCCCGAAATCTCTTATATGAAGGAACGTCGTCAACAGCTCGGCGGTTATTTGCCCGAGCGAAAAGTAAGAGCGAACCCGATCAAGCCGGTTTCTGAAACTCACTTCGAAGAGTTCTACAAAGGCACTGACAATCGGGAAGTTTCGACGACCATGGTTTTCGTGCGGCTGCTCTCGAAACTGTTGCGCGATCCAGAGATCGGAAAATTGATCGTTCCCATTATTCCCGATGAAGCACGCACCTTCGGAATGGAGGCGCTCTTCCGGCAAATTGGAATTTATTCCAGCGTAGGCCAGATCTACGAACCTGTAGACATGGATACGCTGCTTTACTACAAGGAAGCTAAAGACGGCCAGATTCTCGAGGAAGGCATTACCGAAGCCGGATCGATGTGCTCCTTTATCGCCGCCGGAACTGCTTATGCCAATCACGGGATCAATACGATCCCGTTTTTTATTTACTACTCCATGTTCGGATTCCAACGTATCGGCGATCTGATCTGGGCTGCGGCGGATATGCGCACACGAGGATTCCTCATTGGAGGCACCGCTGGACGCACGACACTTGCGGGTGAAGGCTTGCAGCATCAGGATGGGCACAGTCACGTCCTGGCGCTTTCGGTGCCGAATCTTCTGGCCTATGATCCGGCGTTCGCTTACGAAATCGCCGTCATCATTCAAGAAGGCATCAAGCGAATGTATGTGGACCAGGAGTCGATTTTCTACTACCTGACAGTGACGAACGAGCCACTGCCGATGCCTGCAATGCCTGATGGCAAGGACGTCCGCGACGGTATTCTCAAAGGCTTGTATCGCTACAAGGTTTCAACTAAGAAAGACGCGAAGTTCAAGGCGCAGCTCTTTGGGAGTGGAACCATCATGTACGAAGTGTTAAAAGCGGCGCAGATTCTGGAAGAGAAGTATGGCGTTGCGTCCGACATTTGGAGCGTCACCAGTTACAAAGAACTGTATCGCGATGGCAATGATTCCGACCGCTGGAACATGTTGCATCCAGGAGAAAAGCCGCGGGTACCGTTCGTAACGCAATGCTTAAAAGATGCACCTGGCGTGTTAGTTGCAGCATCGGATTACATGAAGGTGCTTCCGGAATCGATTGCCCAATGGTGCCCACGGCCGTTGGTTGCTCTGGGAACAGATGGTTTCGGACGCAGCGAAGGTCGTGCCGCACTTCGCGATTTCTTCGAGGTGGATGCCAAGCATATCGTGCTTGCAACCTTGAATGCGCTAGCACGTGAGAAGCAGATCAAGCCTGATGTTGTGCAAAAAGCGATTAAAGACTTGGGCATCAATCCGGAGAAAGTAAATCCGGCGATCGGCTAGTTGCCAGAACCGCCCAGGCTGAAAACTTCAATTAAGTCCAGAGCAGACGCTGCTGCGTGAAGCTTAACTGTCGCCGCATCGTCTCAGACCACAGAGGAGAAACAGTTCAGTGACAGAATTTAAGCTGCCGGAACTCGGCGAGAATGTTCACCAAGGCGATCTAGTTCGTCTAATGATTTCGCCCGGCGCCAGCATCAGTGAAGGGCAGCCGGTCATGGAATTGGAAACGGATAAAGCAGTTGTCGAGGTTCCATCGTCCGTAAGCGGTACTGTAAAAGAGGTACGGGTCAAAGAGGGCGAGAAGATCAAAGTTGGACAGGTGATCTTTACGTTTGAAAATGGTGCGGGCGCCAAGGCGAAAGCTGCAGAATCGAAAGCCCAACCGGCTACAGCATCCCAATCTTCTGCGCCGAAAGTAGAAAAGACCGTCGCCCCGCCGCCAGCAAAAGAGACCAGCAAGCCTGAGCAAGACTCGCGTTCATTCGTGGAGCGAAGAGCTTCGACTGCTCAGGGTCCGAACGAATTCAAGCTCCCCGAACTCGGCGAAAATGTTCATCAAGGAGATCTGGTCCGCTTGATGGTTTCGCCGGGCGCGAAAGTGTCCGAAGGACAGCCGGTGATGGAGCTCGAAACCGATAAGGCTGTTGTGGAAGTTCCATCGTCTGTGACTGGCGTAGTCAAGGAAGTCAAGGTCAAACAAGGCGAAAAGGTCAAAGTTGGGCAAGTCATCTTTACCTTGGAAGGCGGAGCGTCCGCCCAGCAGCAGAAACACGTTCCCATGGAGCATCCTTCCGAGCAGGATGGAGCACGGCTTTCCTTCCAGGCTGCCATGAAAGCTGAGGGGAAAACAGAAGAGCAAGTGCTTCTTCCCGATCCTCCACATGCCCGGGTCGCGGACTTCTCCATGCCTGCGCAACTCGACAAGGTTGCTGGAAGCGAACATCGCGAACCAGTTCCAGCGGCTCCGCACGTGAGGCGGTTGGCGCGCGAACTAGGTGTCGACATTCACAACGTGAAGGGAAACGGTCCCGGCGGTCGCATCAGCGAAGACGACGTAAAGGCACATGCAAAATCGCTGTTGGCTTCAGCGACGGCGGCGGCCCAAGTCTCCCCGAAGCGCCTTCGCTCAGCCCGTTCTTCCTGATTTTTCGAAGTGGGGAAAAGTTGAGAGAGTTTCCATGCGCGGGGTTCGCCGCAAGACGGCAGAACATCTCTGGCAAGCGTGGAACACGATTCCTCACGTCACTCAGCAGGACAAAGCCGACATCACCGAGCTTGAGCAACTGCGTGCGAAGTTTGCGCCCAAAGTAGAAGAAGCTGGCGGCAAGATGACGGTCACTGCAATTGCGCTGAAAGTCTGCGCTTCGGCTTTGAAGGTGTTCCCGCAATTCAATGCCAGCATCGATATGGAGAAAGAAGAAATCGCCTACAAGCAGTACATCCATATCGGGGTCGCCGTTGATACGGATCGCGGATTATTGGTTCCCGTTATCCGCGATGTGGATAAGAAAAACATCGTTGAACTCGCCGCCGAACTCACCCAGGTTTCCCGGAAAGCGAAAGACAAGAAGCTGACTGCGGCGGAAATGGAAGGCGGAACTTTCACCATTACTAATCTCGGGGGAATTGGCGGCACGGGATTTTCACCAATCGTGAACTATCCTGAGGTCGCGATCCTTGGCCTCTCGCGTTCGAGCATGGAGCCGGTTTGGATCAATGGCAAGTTCGAGCCACGAAGAGTGATTCCGCTCTCCCTTTCATATGATCATCGTCTGATCGACGGTGCCGATGCCGCGCGTTTTCTGCGTTGGATTGCAGAAGCTTTCGAACAGCCGTTCCTGTTATCAGTGCAGGGATGAGGTTTTAGATTTAAGAACAGAGCCTTTCTAAAAAACTCAATGTCCGAAAATTCGACTTTGCAAATTGCAGTCATTGGCGGAGGCCCTGGTGGCTACGCCGCCGCCTTCCTCGCAGCCGACCTTGGGATGAAGGTCACCCTCATCGACCAGGAACTCAATCCCGGTGGTGTGTGTCTCTATCGTGGGTGCATTCCCTCTAAAGCCCTTTTGCATGTGGCGAAACTGATCGATGAGTCGCGCCACGCGAAAAATTGGGGCATCGAATTCGGAGAACCTAAGATCGATGTGACTCGTCTGCGGTCGTTCAAGGAAGGCGTCGTGAATAAGCTGACCGGCGGATTGGGCCAGCTCTCGAAGCAGCGCAAAGTCCAGTACATTCAAGGAAAAGCAGCATTCGAGAACTCCAACACTATTCGCGTCTCCAAAGTGAATGGCGGAGACGAGTCGTTGAATTTTGACCGCATCATTATTGCGACCGGCTCGCGGCCAGCGGTGATCCCGAGCTTGAAATTGGATACACCGCGCATGATGGATTCAACCGGCGCGCTGAACTTAAAAGACGTACCCGGAAATTTGCTTGTGGTGGGCGGAGGATATATCGGCCTCGAACTCGGCACCGTCTATGCAGCGCTGGGCTCTAAAGTAACAGTGGTTGAGATGACCGCGGGCCTGTTGCCCGGCGCTGACCGCGACCTCGTGCTGCCCTTGCACAAACGAATCGAAAAGAATTTCGAATCGATTTTGCTGAACACTACAGTCACTTCGGTAAAAGAAGAGGCAAACGGAATCCGGGTGAGTTTCAAGAGCGTCGATGATACTCAGAGCGAGAAGCTCTTCGAGAAAGTGCTCGTTTCAGTGGGAAGAAAGCCAAATTCCGAAATTTCAGGTCTCGATAAAACGCAAGTCAAAATAGGTGAGCGCGGATTTATTCAAGTTAATAAACAACTGCAAACGAACGATCCTGCAATCTACGCAATTGGCGATGTCGTCGGGGAACCGATGCTGGCGCACAAAGCGTCCCATGAGGGGCGCACCGCCGTCGAAGCCATCGCCGGACACAAAGTCGCATTCGAGCCGAACGCTATTCCCGCTGTCGTCTTCACCGATCCGGAAATTGCCTGGTGCGGGTTAACTGAGACACAGGCACAAAAAGAGAATCGCGAAATCAAGGTTGCGAAGTTTCCTTGGGCGGCTTCGGGCCGGGCCATGACTATTGACCGACCTGAAGGCATGACGAAACTGATTTTCGATCCGCAAACCGAGCGCGTACTAGGCATGGGTATAGTCGGAGCGGGCGCAGGCGAATTGATCGCCGAAGGAGTGCTGGCCGTAGAAATGGCAGCAACAGCAACCGATATCGCGTTGAGCATCCATCCGCACCCAACGTTGTCCGAGACGGTGATGGAGTCGGCCGAGGTTTTCTTCGGAACCAGCACGCACATCTATCGGCCTAAACGATAGCGCAACTCAGGACAGCAAGTTCACCTATTTTTCTTTCGCTGAAATTCCGGCGGTAAAGCGAAAAAACATGCCAATAAAATATTCAGCGCAAGACTTGCTGTGACGCTCACCCATGCGAGCCCGAAACATGCAATGTAGGTCAGCGGGCCGAGAGCGTATCGACTAGTGATGCTCTTCACGGCTGGGGCATCAATATCGGCGGCAAGCAAGTTGTGGGCGGGCGCGGTGGCGTACCTCCACAAGAAATTGAAGAATATGGCGATGAAGAAGTAAGTTCCGTTGTACAGCATGGCTGCCAACTTCTGGTCCGGGTGACCAAGGTGGGCCGCGAGCACGGACGTGGGAAAAGGAACGAACGTCACTCCTAGTAGCAGCAGAAGATTTAAAAGTAGCAGTCCATTGTCACTACGCCGTATGTGAGTGAACAGGCGGTGATGGTTGATCCACATGATCCCGATAAAAGCGAAGCTAATGAAAAACGAAACGTAAGAGGCCCATTGTTTTGTCAGTTGCCCGGCAAGTGGGCCATTTGCCGGCAAAGGAACTCTGATTTCCAGGATGAGCAGAGTAATCGCGATGGCGAATACGCCGTCCGAAAAGGCTTCGACGCGGGCGGTTTCAGTAGTCATGAGTGAAGACCTCTCTAAAACACGAAGGACACTAAGTTAAATGAAGGAACCACCGTTGCTGATTTCCAGGATTTCTTTTGTTTTGTCGAATCTGCTTAACTTGTTGAAGACTGTCGTTCGTGGTTGATAATAATCTCTGCTGGCTAATGTTAATGTCAATTGCCAGCTCACGGAGTTTCCCATGCGTGAAGTCGTCATCGCCTCTTCTGTTCGCACTCCCATAGGACGTGCTTTCAAGGGTACACTTCGCGCCACTCGTCCCGACGAACTGGCGGCGTTTGCCATCAAGGGCGCACTCGAACGAGTGCCGCAAGTCGATCCCAAGGAAATAGAAGACGTAATTCTAGGTTGCGCGATGCCTGAGGCCGAACAGGGCATGAACGTTGCTCGCATCGCTTCTTTACGCGCCGGGTTGCCGGTTGAAGTTTCTGCGTTTACGATCAATCGCTTCTGCTCATCCGGACTGCAAGCCATCGCGCTTGCCGCGGAGCGGATCATGAGTGGCAGCGCGGAGATCGTTATCGCGGGCGGCACCGAATCGATGTCCATGATTCCGATGGGCGGCCACAAAATCTCGCCGAATCCCTGGCTTGTCGATCATTATCCCGACGCTTATTTATCTATGGGGCTTACTGCCGAGCGTTTGGCCAAGCGTTTCGGTATTACTCGCGAGGCTGCGGACGAGTTCTCATTGCATAGCCATCAGAAAGCTTTAGCCGCAATTCAGGCGGGAAAGTTCGAAGAGGAAACTGTGCCAGTGCCAGTGAGCTTTACCAGCAGCAACGGCAATGGGATGGACGCCGCGGACGGGCGAGGACGCCCGTCTCTCCATAAAAGCGAAAAACTGAAACGCCAGGAAATAACTTTCAAAGTCGACGAAGGCCCGCGAGCCGATACTTCACTCGAAGCGTTGTTGTCACTCAAGCCCGCTTTCCACGCAAAGGGAACTGTGACCGCAGGCAATTCCTCTCAGATGTCCGACGGAGCCGCTGCAGCTGTGGTGATGTCCGCCGATCGCGCAAAACAACTCGGCATCAAGCCTTTAGCGCGCTATGTTGCATTTGCAACCGCGGGATACAAGCCCGAAGAAATGGGACTCGGTCCTGTTTTCGCGATTCCGAAGGCTTTGAAGATCGCTGGTCTCAAACTTTCTGACATTGCGGTGATCGAATTGAACGAGGCCTTTGCCGCACAATCTCTTGCCGTAATTCAAGAGGCAAGGATTGACCCCGAAAAAGTAAATCCCAATGGTGGGGCCGTCGCTCTTGGGCACCCATTAGGCTGCACTGGAGCTAAATTGACTGCGAGCATCATCCGCGAACTGAAACGGAAAGACGCGCGTTACGGACTAGTAACCATGTGCGTGGGCGGCGGCATGGGTGCAGCGGGAATATTTGAGAACCTGAATTAAGTCGATGGCAGGTTAACTGAAGTACACTGAACGGGAGCCCTCCTCTGCGCGTCGCTAGTGGAATTGGCTCTGAGAGGTAGTGATGGCCACAGTTTCGGCAGTTCCAAAAGCGAAAATCTCCGGCGGCAGTTTCCTTCTCGAAGAACGGACACCGGACGAGGTTTTCACTCCCGAAGATTTCAACGAACAGCATCTACTCATCGCTCAGACTGCCGAAGAATTCGCCGCAAACGAAATCCTTCCTCATATCGAAAAGATGGAGCACAAGGATTTCTCCATCACGCGTGATTTGTTGAAGAAGGCCGGTGATCTTGGGCTGAGTGGCGTCGAAATTCCTGAAGCGTACGGTGGCCTCGAGATGGATAAAGTCACTGCCGCGCTAATCGCCGATCGCATTGCCATCTATGCAGGATTTGCAACTACTTGGGGTGCCCATAGCGGCATTGGCATGCTGCCCATTGTTTATTTCGGCAGCGAAGCGCAGAAACAAAAGTACCTGCCGCGCTTGGCGTCCGGAGAAATGGCGGGAGCTTACGCACTTTCGGAAGCATCCTCCGGTTCCGATGCTCTGAATTGCCGCGCCCGTGCCGACCTTTCCTCCGATGGCAGCCATTACGTTTTGAATGGCGAAAAGATGTGGATCACCAACGCCGGATTCGCCGACCTGTTCACTGTGTTTGCCAAAATCGACGGCGAAAAGTTCACCGCGTTTCTGGTGGAAAAGACGTTCCCCGGAATTTCGATTGGTGGCGAAGAACATAAGATGGGAATTCGCGGATCATCTACTTGCCCCGTGATTCTCAACGATTGCAAAGTCCCGGTAGAAAATGTCCTCGGCGAAATCGGTAAGGGACATGTCATAGCATTCAACATCCTCAATGTGGGACGCTTCAAATTGGGGGCCATGTGCGTTGGCGGAGCACGCGTCGCGCTTGAAAATGCAATTGGCTATGCGAAGCAGCGCAAAGCTTTTAACAAAACAATCGCCGATTTCGGATTGGTGCGCGAAAAAATCGCCAATATGGCAGTAGGCGTTTACGCAGGAGAGGCGATCGTTTATCGAACCGTCGGAATGATGGACGTGGCTCTGGCAGAAATCGATAAAACCAGCGCCGAAGCCGCGAAGGCGACGCGCAAGGCCATCGAAGAGTACGCCGTCGAATGCTCTATCGTGAAAGTCTGGGGTTCGGAGATGGTGGACTACGTTGTCGACGAGACTGTCCAGATTTATGGCGGATATGGTTTTGTTGAGGAGTATCCCGCCGAGCGATCTTACCGCGATGCTCGCATCAACCGAATCTTCGAAGGGACCAACGAAATTAATCGGCTCATCATTACTGGATTCCTGTTGAAGCGCGCTATGTCTGGACAACTAGCCTTAATGCCGGCCATCAAGAAGTTAATGGACGAAGTGCTTGCCGGCCCGAGTTTAGGCGAAGAGTTAGATGGCCCACTTGCAGAGGAGTACAAGCTGGTTATATCGGCGAAAAAGCTTGGACTGTTCGTTGCGGGAGCAGCTACGCAGAAATATATGCAAGCAATTCAAGATCAGCAGGAAGTCATGGGAGCGATCGCGGACATCGTCATTGAAACCTATGCCATGGAATCCGCGGTGCTTCGTACCCAGAAAATCTCCCAGAAACAGGGCGAGGGCGCGGCAATACTTCCTCTCGCAATGACTCGCGTGTATCTGTCGCAAGCCATCGACAAGATCGAAGCCGCAGCAAAGAAAATAATTGCAGCAGTCGCGGAAGGCGACATGCTCCGAACACAGCTGGCGATTCTGCGACGTCTAGCGAAACACGAGCCATTCAACACAATTGAACTGCGACAACAGATAGCACAAAAGATGATCGAGAGAGGGAAGTACACGCTAGCGTGAGGAGTTTGGTACGGAGCATTCGTTTTAGAAGTTCTAGCCTTTGTTTTTCAGCTCTTCCATCACGCTCTGGATCAGTTCTTTCGCGTCGTTTAGATTCTTCATCACGATTTGTATATCCATGACCGGCTTCCCCGGCCAACGCTGGCTTTGACAGTAGACTCCATGTTGGCCCACTAGAGCCATCGCGTCCGTAATCGTGTCGAGCGTTACCGCCAGCCGTCCCCGTGGAACCCCCATCATGGTCTCGTAGTGATCCAGTTCCTCATGCTTGTCTTCAAATACTCGCATGCCATGATTGTATCTTGGGGCCAGCTTGGAGGATAATTCTTCCCGCGCTAACCAGCGGGCCAACAAAAAGTCTAACAACCGTACCAACTCTCAATTAGGAGCAACTATGACTAGACGAACTGCCGTTCTGACTTTTGCTGTTCTAGCCCTCTTCGCTACACTCGCTTCGGCGCAGAACGACAAGGGTAAACGCCCCAGCCCTCCGGCTCAGGCCCAATGTAAGTTTTCGGATGGAAAAACAATCACCGTTGATTATTCCAGTCCACGAGTGAATGGACGCAAAGTGTTCGGCGGACTTGTTCCGTATGGACAAGTGTGGCGTACCGGAGCTAATGAAGCCACGACCTTTGTCGCAGACACGAACCTGACGGTCGGCGGAAAAGACGTGCCTGCCGGCAACTACACGCTGTTTACTGTCCCCGACAAAGATAAGTGGGTTGTGATTGTTAGTAAGAAGACGGGCGAATGGGGTATTCCTTATCCTGAAGGAGAGGACTTGACCCGCGCTGATATGAACGTTGCGAAGACTCCTTCCCCGGTCGAAAATTTCACGATTGGATTCGATCAAAGCGGAGGAAAGTGCACCTTGCAGATCAGTTGGGAAAATACCGTGGCATCTGCGGAGTTCGACGAAAAAAAGTAAGCGGGAATCGAGATGTTTTCGGCAACAACTAAGTCGCGAAGGGAACCTTGTACTGTCGCGGAGCTGATCAGCAGTTACTTATTAGCTTCGGACGGCTTCCATCGCAGTACAGGCTTCCTCGCGGCTGCAGTTTCATCTAGGCGCGACACCCGCGTGTTGTAAGGTGCTTGCAGCACCATCTTCGGATCCTCTTCAATTTCCTCTGCAATCGATTTCATCGATTCGATGAACAGATCCAGCTCTTCTTTTGATTCACTCTCGGTCGGTTCGATCATCAGTGCACCCGGGACAATCAGCGGAAACGCAGTCGTGTAAGGATGGAAACCATAGTCAATCAGTCTCTTGGCTATGTCCATCGTCTTGACCCCTTTTTTCGCCTGCACTTTGTCGCTGAACACAACTTCGTGCATGGTAGGGGTCGAGTACGGCAGATCGAATACCCCCTCTAGTCCCTTGCGGATGTAGTTCGCGTTCAGCACGGCGTCTTCCGTAGTCTGCCGCAATCCATCGGGGCCATTCGCCATAATGTAAGCCAGCGCGCGGACGAACATTCCGAAATTGCCGTAAAAGGCTCGAACTCGTCCAACGGTTTGTGGACGGTTGTAATCGAAATCCAAGGTGTCGTCGACTTTTCGTGATCAGTACCGGAGCAGGAAGAAACGGCTCGAGAAGTTTTTTGATCGCAACAGGGCCAGATCCCGGACCGCCGCCGCCGTGAGGTGTCGAGAAAGTCTTATGCAGGTTCAGGTGCATGAGATCCACGCCAAAATCTCCGGGACGAATTTTCCCAACCAGAGCATTCATGTTGGCGCCGTCCATGTACAACAAGCCGCCCTTAGCGTGCATGATGTCGGCTATCTTATGGATCTCCTGTTCGAATACTCCCAGCGTGTTGGGATTGGTTAACATCAATGCCGCGACATCTTCGTTCATTTGGGACTGCAAGCGCTTCTACGTCGACCATTCCCCTCGCATTCGACTTCAAGTTCTCGACCGCGTACCCGACCATGGCTGCTGTTGCGGGATTGGTGCCATGCGCGGAATCAGGGATTAAGACTTTCTTGCGAGGAGCGCCCTTCGATTGATGATAGGCTCGCACCATCAGCAAGCCAGTAAGCTCACCATGAGCTCCCGCCGCGGGCTGCAACGTGATCGCGTCCATGCCGGTGATTTCAATCAAGCAGTCACTCAGCGTCTTCATAATTCGCAAGGCGCCTTGCGAAATTTTTCCCGGTTGATAGGGATGCCCGTTCGCTAAGCCATCGAGACGAGACACAACCTCATTCACTCGCGGGTTGTACTTCATGGTGCAAGATCCCAGCGGATACATGCCGAGGTCGATCGCATAGTTCCAAGTCGAAAGGCGCGTGAAGTGCCGAATGATCTCGATTTCACTCACCTCGGGCATGTTGCCCATCTCCTTCCGTTCGGAAGTCCCGAGCAGTTCGGCGCTGTTCACTTCGGGCACATCGAGCGGCGGAAGTCTCCATGCCGCTTTTCCCGGAGAGGACTTTTCGAAAATCAATCCTTCATTCTGGCTGATGTGGCGGGTGGCTTTGCGGGTCATGTGCTTCATCGCGTCACCTCTTCCACAGCTGATTCATCATTTGTGGTTTTAACCGACTGCTCACTTTCGGCGACCAACCCTACCGCTGTATCGATCGCGCTGCGGGTGGTCAGCTCCGTGCAGCACCACAAGGAAGCATTGCCAAGTTCTGGATAAAATTTCTTCAGCGGCAACCCCCCAACAATTTTGTGTCCAAGAATGCGACCATTCACTGCCACGGGATCTTCGCTGGTTTGTACGACGAACTCATTGAACCTTGGCGCCTCTTCAAAAAGAACGTTCGCAGGCTTGCCGAACTGTCCCGCTGCGTACGCCGTCTTTGCGAGATTCTGCTTGGCGAGTTCACGCAAGCCAATCTTTCCGTAGATGGTCATGAAGATATTCGCCATCAGCGCAATAAGCGCTTGATTCGTGCAGATATTCGATGTGGCTTTCTCCCGGCGAATGTGTTGTTCGCGGGTCGCGAGTGTTAGCACGAAACCGCGTTTACCATTACGGTCGGTGGTCTGTCCGACCAAACGACCCGGCATCTGTCTCACAAATTGTTCGCGAGTGGCAATCACTCCGCAGTAGGGGCCACCGAATCCAAGTGGCACGCCGAACGATTGTGCTTCCATGGCAATGATGTCCGCCTGCCGAGGAGGTTCAACTATTCCTAAAGAAATTGCTTCGGCAATGGAGACCACCAGCATCGCGCCTTTACGGTGAGCGATTTCTGCAATCGATCCCACGTCTTCAATGGTTCCGAAAAAATTCGGCGACTGGATCAAAACACAAGCTGTGTCTTGGGTGATCGAAGTTTCCAGCGCATTCAGATCAACGCGTCCGCTGTCGGCATACGGCACCAGGTTCAAGGGCATCCCTTGATGATGGGCATACGTTCCCAAAACTTCGCGGTATTCGGGATGTAAGCTTCGCGCAATCACGACCGACCGTCTCCCAGTAAGTCGCACAGACATCATCGCCGCTTCTGCTGCTGCCGTAGAACCGTCGTACATGGAAGCATTGGCTACTTCCATTCCGGTCAGCTCGCTAATCATCGTCTGGAACTCAAAGATGGACTGCAGGGTTCCCTGTGAAACCTCTGCTTGATATGGTGTGTACGCTGTGAGGAATTCACCGCGCGAGATGAGCGAATCGATAATCACCGGCCGGTAATGAGAATAGGCTCCCGCTCCCAGAAATGTCGTGTAACCATCTCCGTTTTCGCGGGAACGCTCGCGGAACCAATCAACGATTTCGGACTCCGCCATCTGGCGTGGCACCTTAAGATCGCGTTCTAAGCGGTATTCCGCGGGAATCGGCGCAAACAGGTCGTCAATAGAGCGCACGCCGATGGACTTGAGCATGGCTTCGCGGTCAGCAGGAGATTTAGGTAAATAGCGCATAGATTGATGTAAATAAATTAGATGTCACTGGCGGCCAGTTCGATTGCAATCGGCTACTTAACGCTTAAGCAAAGAGAAGGCGAGAGGTTTCGCGCACTCAATCCATCTACTGATCGGACTTCTCGCTGTGATCATTGTCCGCCTTCCTCGCTGACAAACTTTTCGTAATCGTCGGCGGAAAGTAACGACTCCAGTTCGCTGGGATTACTCAGGGTAATCTTGATTAGCCACGCGCCATGCGCGTCTTTGTTGATCTTCTCTGGAGCGGTTGTGAGTTCGCCATTGACCTCGGTCACAGTGCCGGAAGCCGGAGCATATAAGTCGGAAACTGCCTTCACCGATTCGACGCTACCGAATGTCTTGCCCTTCGTGATCTCCGAGCCAATCTGCGGCGCTTCCACAAAAACGATGTCGCCGAGCGACTGTTGAGCGTAATCCGTGATCCCGATAGTCGCAGTTTTCCCATCAGCTTTGAGCCACTCGTGTTCCTTTGTGTATTTAAAATCTTTCGGATAAGACATTCGCTTGCTCCTAGCTGTCAGCTTCTTATTAGGCTTTTTTCGGACGCTTGTAGAACGGCGTAGGCACTACTTGCGCTTTCACTCCCTGCCCGCGAATCTCGACTTGCACCGTCGTTCCTAGCGCGGCGAGTTCTGGCGGCACATAAGCTAATGCAATATTCTTCTTTAGAAACGGAGAAGGTGATCCGCTGGTAACGTACCCGACCTCGCGTCCGCTCGTGTCCAGCACTTTGTAATCATCGCGAGCGATACCACGATCAACCATCTCAAGTCCCACCAAAGTCCTCTTCAGCCTTTTTGATTTTGCTTCTTCGAGTGCCGCACGGCCTATGAATTCCGGCTTCTCCAGTTTGCAGAATCGATCCAGTCCAGCTTCCCACACATTGATTGTGTCAGAAATTTCGTGTCCGTAGAGCGGCATTTTCGCTTCCAGCCGCAAAGTATTGCGCGCTCCCAATCCGCACGGAAGAACGCCGAATTCTTTGCCAGCCACGAATATCTCGTTCCACACTCTTGCGCTGATGGCTTCATCGGCGGGCACGTAGATCTCGAATCCATCCTCGCCGGTATATCCGGTACGTGCGATCAGAACATTCTTCAGCCCGCAAACCGTACCATGAGTGAACCAGTAACCCTTTATCTTGGATAGGTCAACATCCGTGAGCTTCTGCAGGAGATCGACTCCCTTCGGTCCCTGAATAGCAATCTGCGTATAGTCGTCGGAAAGATTCTCGACCTTGCAATCAAAATCTCGGATATTGTCGCGGACCCAGTTGAAATCTTTCTCCCGTGTCCCGGCATTAATCACCAGCAGGTAATCGTTCTGCCCCAATCGGTGGACGATGACGTCATCTACAAAAGTCCCCTGCGGATAAAGTAATGCCGAATACTGCGCCTGTCCGATTGAAAGCTTCGCGGCGTCATTCATCGAGATATGTTGGACGGCGTCCAGTGCCTTCGGCCCAGCTATGCGGATGTCGCCCATGTGAGAGACATCAAAAATGCCTACTCCCGTCCGAACGGCATTGTGCTCGGCCATGATTCCGCCTGCCGCGGGATATTCCACCGGCATATCCCATCCGCTGAACTCAACCATCTTCGCGCCCATCTGGCGGTGGATAGCGTTCAGAGCGGTCTTACGAATGACGGGCATGGTGGCCTCAACAGCGGACAAGGGAAGACCTCAATCGGCAGCGGTAGCTGATCTTCTGGGTACGAAACTCATTACCCTAACACGTCGGAATAAGAGGTTCAACCGCAGCTAACCGCGGTTGTGAAGGCCGTGAATTACAATACATCCATTGTGTCCTGAGTTGCAGTCTTACATAAGAGGAGGATGATACCGGCGACAGAGCTTGCTGCGGTGTTTATTGGGTTGGCAAACCGTGCGAAATCTCTTTCGACACAGTCAGCGCTTTGATTTTTCTCCTTATGCGCTCTAAGTACTTTCGGATGTCCGCCCCGGTTGTGATGATCCTCCTGTTTGTGGGAGTCGGCGTCGGACAAAATACCAGGCTCATTACCCTGGACGAGGCCATCAATCTGGCACTCACGCATAGTCATTCCATTAAGGCCACCCGAACTTTAATTCTCCAGAACGAAGCCCAGGAGATCACCGCCAACCTTCGTCCCAATCCCACTCTCGGGGCAGATACCCAGTTCATCCCTTTCTTCAGTCCTCAGGATTTTTCCGGGGATAATCTGAATAATACTCAGCAATTCGATATTGGGATCGGATACCTCTTCGAGCGTGGCCATAAGCGGCAGAGGCGTCTTCAGGCCGCTCGCGATCAAACATCGGTCACACGTGCTCAAGTCAGCGATGCCGAACGCACACTGGCATTCAATGTAGGGCAGCAGTTTGTCAGCGTACTGCTCGCGGAATCGACTCTGCAGTTTGCGCTGCAGGATCTAAAAGGCTTTCAGCAAACCGTAGACATCAGTGAGGCACAATTCAAGGCGGGATACATCGGAGAAGGCGACTATCTCAAGATCAAGTTACAACTTCTGCAATTTCAGACCGACGTCTCTTCTGCCCGTTTGGCAAAACTCCAGGCTCTTGTAGGATTGCGCGAGTTGTTGGGCTATGACACGGTTCCTGCTGACTTCGACGTGGTTGGGGATTTGGCCTACCAACCCCTCAAAGCAAATGAGCCAGATTTGCAAGTGAAAGCATTACAGGAGCGTCCCGACTTCCGTGCCGCGGAATTAGGTGTCACCGCTGCGCAGAGCCAGATCTTATTGGCTAAAGCGAATGCCAAGGTCGACGTCAATGGAACTTACGATTTCACCCACGTTTCCGGGGAGAACACGGCTTCGCTTTTCGTGAATTTCGAGTTGCCAATCTTTAATCGCAATCAAGGAGAAATCGCCCGCACGGGATACGCGCTGACCCAGGCCCAGGAGCAGCAGCAATCAGCCAGTGATACAGTTCTTTCCGATGTTGCCAATGCTTACGAGGCACTTAAGAGCAATGACGAAGTGGTGCAACTTTACGCATCCGGATACCTCAAACAGGCACAAGAGTCACGAGATATCAGCGAATATGCTTACAAACGAGGCGCCGCCAGCCTGCTTGATTATCTCGATTCCGAGCGCAGCTATCGCGCAATCCAACTGGCCTATCGTCAAGCCTTAGCCTCTTACATGACCGCGCTGGAGCAGTTGAAAGAAGCAGTAGGAACGAGGAATCTGCCGTGACACATCGTAAGAGACAATGGCGGCTGTTCGGGACTTTAATCGGCCTTCTCGCAATCATGCTGGTCCTAACCAACTGCGAAAGGGGAGAGTCGAACGCTTCTTCCGCAGGAAGCGCGAAGAGCTCGGACAATCCAGAATTGTTTACCATCCCCCAGGACCAGATGTCGCACGTGCAGGTGGTAACAGTTCAACCCACAACCTTGACTCGAACTCTCCGCCTAACTGGAGCCGTTGCTTATAACAGTTTCCGCACTACGCCGGTCATCACGCAAGTAAGCGGACCAGTAAGCAGGGTCGTGGTTTTTCCCGGACAAAAGGTGCATCAGGGCCAGCCGATGTTGTATGTAGCGAGTCCAGATTACTCGCAGCTCCGCACGAATTATTTGAAAGCGAAAGACGCGTATGCGCTTGCAGAGAAGGCCTACGCCCGTGCGAAGGACTTGTACCAACATCACGCGATTGCAGAACAAACATTAGAACAGGCGGAATCGGCCGATGTACAAGCGGGCGGCGACTTGGCGTCGACACAAGCGGCATTGAAAGTCATGGGAATCACTGATCCCGACGCCCTGGTGAAAGCTCCCCCATCGTTCGAGGTTCCGGTAAAGGCGCCCATCGCCGGCGAGGTAGTCGAGCAGGACGTATCCGCAGGACAAGTCATTCAGCCCGCCACAACTCAGTGCTTCATGATTTCGGATACGAGTACTGTCTGGGTACTGGTCAACGTCTACCAGAAAGATCTGCCGTATGTCCGTGCGGGGGATTCGGTAACAATTCAAACCGATACTTATCCTCAAGTTTTTCGTGGACGCATTTCTTATGTGGCGGCCTCGCTCGACCCGAGCACACGCACACTGCAGGCACGGATCGAGACGAGCAATCCTGGCGAAAAGCTGAAGAAAGATATGTACGTTACTGTGACGGTGAACGCGGGCGCGATTCCTAACACCATCGCGCTTCCGGATGCCGCGATTTTGCGTGATAGCGAGAACCAGCCTTTCGTCTATGCTGCAGCGGCTTCGAACCAGTTCGGCAGGCGTTCAGTGGAACTCGGAGAAAGTTTGAATGGACAAACACAGATCACCAGCGGTCTGAAACCAGGCGATCAAGTCGTCGGAAACGGCAGCTTGTTCTTGCAGTTTGCGAATTCATTGCAGCGCTAGCGCGGGGGGACCGTTGCTGACATGCAAACCGTCGTGCAAATGTTCAAAGCATTTCAACAGGAGATAGTGTTCACCACATCTGAATGATTCACCGAATAGTCCAAGCGGCACTGCGTCAAAGATTTCTAGTACTGATGCTGACCGCTTTCATCACAGTCGGCGGAATCCTATCGTTTCAGCGGATGCCCGTGGATGCATATCCTGACCTCTCGCCTCCACAAGTAGAAATCATCACGCAATGGCCAGACCACGCCGCCGAAGAGGTTGAGCGGCTAGTCACCCTCCCGCTTGAACTTGAGATGAACGGCGTCCCCCGCATGGTGGTGATGCGGTCGAAGTCACTCTACGGGCTATCGGATGTGATCCTCACTTTTGATGAAAGCACCGACAGCTATTTTGCGCGACAAATTGTCTTCGAGAGGCTCGCCCAAGCCACGCTGCCGACTGGAGTAACTCCAAGCCTTGCGCCACTTTTCAGCCCAAGCGGTTTGGTATATCGCTATGTCCTTCAAAGTCCCGACCGCACTCCGCAGGAGTTGAAGACGATTGAGGACTGGGTGGTCGCACGGGCTTATCGCTCGGTGCACGGTGTAGCCGACGATTCAGGCTTCGGCGGAACGGTAATGCAATACCAGGTGCTGCTCGATCCGGCCCGCATCTATGGCTACCACCTGACGATTCCACAGGTCATCACGGCGCTGACCGCCAATAACTCCAATGCCGGAGGCGGCTTCTATTCTCAGGGTGGACAGTTCTACTACGTTCGCGGCATAGGGCTGGTCCGCAACACGGACGACATTGGAAACATCGTTGTGGGCGCCAACAAAGGTGTCCCCATCCGAGTCCGCGATATAGGAGACGTAGCGATCGGACACGCACCCCGATTGGGAGAATTCGGTTTCCAGAAGAATGACGATTCGGTGGAGGGCGTCATTCTGATGCTGCGGGGCGAGCAGACACAGAACGTGCTGAAAGGGGTTGAAGCAAAAACGGAGGAACTAAACCGCCAAATTCTGCCGCCGGACGTCAAGATCCATCCCTTCTATGATCGTAGCGAACTCGTCGATTTGACCACTGATACCGTAGAAAACAACCTGCTCCGTGGCATGTTGCTGGTGCTGGTTGTTCTAATTTTTTTTCTGGTCAGCTTCCGGGCAGCTATCATCGTTGCTCTTACGATTCCCCTGTCATTGTTGTTTGCTTTTATCGTGCTTCATGCACATGACGTTGCAGCGAATCTTCTCTCCATTGGCGCAATCGATTTCGGAATCGTCATCGACGGCACCGTGGTGATGATTGAAAATATCTATCGCGAACTGGCGCTGCGCGAGGGCCAACAGTACAACCTGCACGAAGTCATCCTTGCTGCCGCGAAGGATGTCGATCGCCCAATTTTTTATTCGGTAGCCGTCATCCTGGCCGGTTATCTGCCGATCTATGCGCTCAGTGGACCTTCCGGGAAATTGTTTCATCCCATGGCTGAGACTATGTCTTTCGCTCTGGTCGGCGCGCTGATCCTCACTCTTACCCTGATCCCGGTGCTCGCCTCTTACTGGTTTAAGAATGGCATTCGCGAGAAGCGGAATCGTGCGTTCGAGTGGATGAAAGAGAATTACGCGAAGCCATTGGATTGGGCGCTGGATCGTCCCAAGACCACAATAGTAATCGCGACCCTCATTTTCGGCGCGACCCTGTTGCTCGTTCCCTTTATCGGAGGCGAGTTCATGCCTCACCTTGATGAAGGTGCGCTATGGGTGAGAGCGACCATGCCCTACACGATTTCGTTCGAGGAGGCCAGCAAGGTTGCCCCTCAGATCCGCGACATTTTGATGTCGTATCCGCAAGTCACGGTGGTGGCGTCGGAGCTGGGGCGACCCGACGATGGTACTGATGCAACGGGCTTTTTCAATTGCGAATTCTACGTGGGTCTGAAGCCATACAAAGACAAAGCGTGGACCGGGGAAATCAGCGAGAAAAAGCAGCTCATAGAATCAGTCAACAAGAAACTCAGCGCATTCCCGGGAATTATTTTCAACTACACGCAGCCCGCGGAAGATGCCGTCGACGAAGCGCTGACCGGTCTCAAGAGTTCTTTGGCTGTCAAAATCTACGGCAGTGACCTTAACGTGCTTCAAGACAAGGCGATACAGATCAAGAACACACTCTTGCGCGTTCCCGGATTCACGGAGTTAACTGTGGTCCGCGAACTTGGCCAACCTAGTCTGCTCATCGACGTTGATCGGGAAAAGATTGCACGCTACGGAATCAATGTTGCCGACGTGGAAGCGGTGATTTCAGCGGCGGTAGGCGGACAGGCCGTTACCCAAGTGATTCAAGGAGAGAAGCTATTCGACCTGGTGGTACGCATGCAGCCACAATTCCGCAGCAGCGCGCATGATATTGGAAACCTGCTGGTGGGAACGCCGGACGGGCAGCAGATTCCGCTGAGTCAGCTTGCGAATATCAGCCAAGGCAATGGGGCGTCTTTTATTTATAGGGAAAATAACTCGCGCTACATCGGAGTGCAATACAGCATTGAAGGACGTGACTTGGCCCGCGCCGTGCGAGATGGCCAAGCCGCGGTGAACAAGGCAGTAGCACTGCCACAGGGCTACTGGATGTCGTGGGGTGGAGAATACAGCCAGTTTCTTGAAGCCAGATCGCAGATGTACTTCATAGGTCCGCTAGCCGTGGTGCTGATTTTCATGATCTTGTTTGCACTCTACGGAAATTTTAAATTCCCGGTCACCATTGCGCTGGGCGTAATCATGACGGAGCCGGTCGGTGCGCTGATCGCGCTCAAGCTTACGCATACTCCCTTTAGCGTTTCTTCGGTATTAGGTCTATTAGCGTTGCTCGGAGTTTCCGTTGAGACCGCTGTCATTCTGGTCTCCTACATCAACAAGCTGCGGCAGGAAGGCATGAACATACGGACGGCTACGCGAGAAGCTTCGCTGCTGCGGCTTCGTCCGATCATGATGACCGCTCTGGTCGCCTGTTTAGGATTATTGCCGGCAGCGCTCTCTACGGGTATCGGATCGGATACGCAAAAACCTTTTGCAATCGTCATTGTAGCGGGCTTAATTTCGCGCTTGTTCATAGGCTTCTTCGTAAATCCTGTGTTGTACGAGATGGTTGCCCGCGAAGGCGACGTGCTGCAGGTTTAAATAACGCACTTCCTTAGAAATTTCCGCCCTCAGCATTGTCAGCTTCTGATCCTCGATCAATTAAAGCCTTAGAACCAAGTGTTCCGACGGTACTCGCGGTATTCGTCCCCAAACTTTTCTTCCAGCAGTTTTGCTTCCTGATGTGCACGAATGATTTGTGTCGGCACCAGCACGGCAATGATCAGGAACAAGTATGGATTTTGTAGAGTTAGCAAAAAGCCGAGAACCAGCAGCGCGCTGAATACGTACATGGGATTACGAATCTTCGCATACAGTCCATGGGTAACGAGTTTTCGCGCCTGCGGCGAAACTGAAAAAGACCTCCCCAACTGGAAGCGGGCAGTGAGTAGCAAAATCATGGCGGGAATGGCGATCATTACTCCTGCCCATCTTTCCGCATTCCATTCGCCCGGCCAGAATATGACGAGGAAAAATACGAGCAGTGCCGCGCAAGTTTGCGCCAGGAGCAAGGGAACGAAGGTTCGGTTGCCAGATGGCATGAAGTTATTCGATCAATCCTTGTCGAATGCTATGAATGAAATCAGTGTAGGCTGGCTCGAAACCGGCTGTACGCATAGCGAACGCAATCTGGCCGCGATGATACACGGAGTGCGTGATCACATGCATCAGAATGTCTTGTACTTCGCTAGTGAAACTTTCACCTTTGCTGTTGGTGTATGTGACCTCCTCCGCTAATGCGTCGTCGTCTTTCCCTCTAAGAAATCTTGCATACTGCTGGAAAATATCGCCAGTTTCGTTCTCGCACTGTTGCAAGGTGAAGTCCGGCCAGACCGGCAGAGTCTGCGGATGAGCTTCGATTCTTTCCAGCCACAGTCGTTCGGCTGAGAGGATATGCGCCAAAAGGGAAATCGACCGCGCGGGCGGCTTTTCGATCCTCCGCAGTGACGCAAGAACTTCTTTATTGGCCCAATGGTCATAGGCAAACAACCGCTGCAAATGGGAAATCATCGGCATCATGAGAGAGCTCGACTCTAAGAAACGGATGAAAGTCAGTCTAGGTTAGCTCGGAATTCGCAGCAACTTCCGTCCACAATTGGGGTTTCTGCAAACTGAAATTGTCACTCTTTATTCGGAGGGCCCTGCGTTGCCAACTCGTCTCAAAGTTATTTTTTTAGCCCTACTCGGCATGGCGAATCTTATTTCTGGCTGGCTGTCCTCGCCGCGAGAATATCGCTTTGATCACCCGGGAGCCCGGGCGATTTGGCAGGCGCGAAATCACCATCGCAGGCAAAGTCGTCAATTCTTTCGGAGTCATGGGAGAAGGCGCCTTCGAACTGGATGATGGTACGGGCCGAATGTGGGTATTCAGCGAGAAATACGGCATTCCCGGCAAGGATTCAGCCTTAGCTGTAACGGGGCGGGTTCAGGAGACTTTCAGTATTGGAGGGCGGCATTTCCCGATCATTCTGCGGGAGACAAGACGACCTCATTACTGACAAGAGTAGTGGACATTCACTCGCTTGCCTCAGCCGTAACCCGGTCACCACGAGACGGAGGATTTGAAACAACCAGGAATTCGGCATCGACTGGATGACGATTCCAAACCTGGTGGGGTGTTTTGGGTGGAATCTGTGCACCTTGACCAACCGTTAAGTCAAACTCCCGTCCTTCCACTTCGACGGATAGGACACCCTTCAGCATATAGAAGAATTGATTAGACTCTTGATGATAGTGTCTGACTTCCTCAGTTCCCGGCGGCATCCGCTCTTCGATAATGCTCAACGTTGAGGTTTTGACCAGGTGCCATCCGTCGCAACCTGCGCCCCATACATAGTGCTGCGCCGTACTCTTGTCGATCATTCCGACAGTGTACGCAAAACCCAATATGACTTCTAATTCTTTGTTGTTCCCAGGTCTCTCTCGTTTAGAAGGCGCTCCCATTTTATGTCCTGTGTATCTCTGTATCTCTGTGTTCTCTGTGGTTATCTGAGCGAGCCGACTTATCGCTTCAATTACTCGGAGGACGAACTTAAGCCCATTCTCGCCCGCACGCGCTGCCATTCCTCGTTGACACGAGGCTCACGCGAGAGATCGAAAGCACGATGCAGTGATTGTTCGGCTCTTGGCATATCGTCAAGTTTGAAAAAGCATTCCCCGCGACCTGCCCAAGCAAACCAATCTTGCGGGTACTGTTGAATCGCCTGTTCGAAGATAGGCAATGCTTCGTCGCATCGCCCGGCGTCATCGAGACTCAAGGCAACTTGCACGTTCGCCCTCGTAAGATTCTTAGCCACAGGATCATTGTGCGGCGCCATCTGGTGAGCTACTGTGAAAATCGTTAAATCATCCTTCCACATGCTTTCTTGGCTCACGGTTAATATGCCGAAGACAACAGCCACTAATCCCGCTGCTGATAGCAGAACAAGGCGTCGTTTTTTAACCAAGTGCCATCCAGTTGCGGCGAGCAGCATCAGCCCCGTCAACGGCAGGTACGTATATCGGCCATGCAGAAAATCCCCGGGATTCAGTGCATTCAGGTTCAATGCCGGCAGAATCGGAAAAACGACTAGGAAGCAACCCAGCAGCAACGCGCGATGGACATTCACTGCGTCTCGATCAGGAAGATCACGCTTCGCTTTTCGCCAGGCCCAGACACATCCCGTTACGAGAATTGCTACCGCGCAACACACGCCTAGTCCCGGTAAAAGCACACTGCGCAACGAAAAGGTTTCCGTCAGACTGGGGTCCGCGAAAGCGTGCGACCGGACAGGCCAAAGCAAAACCTTTACATAGAACCAGAGAGTTGCGGGCCAGGACAGCAGCACTGTGCTCCAAGGTAAATGCTGGGTAAGAGCGCTAAACTGACCCTGCAGAGCATTGACGCGCAAGAGGAGATAAACCGCGGTTGCGCCCAAGAATGGGAGGGTTTTGCGGAACGCAGAAACCCTCCGAATTCGAAAATCCAGACTCTTCGCACTCTGTGGTTGGTCTTCGCCCACTTTGCCGAATGGCACAATCAGGACCAAAGCGAAAAGTATGACAGGCAACACTATAGCCGTTTCTTTTGCCATCAGTGCGGCCAGACAGGTAACTACAGAGACGATAATCCATACCACTGAAAAATCGCTCTTAGATTTACTGTGGATATGCTTTCGTGATTTTTTGTGAAGTTGTCCTGCGTGGGTTTGCTTGATTTTGGCATGCTCTTCATAGTGTAAATACAGAAGCAGGGTGCCAAGCACTGCGGCGGACATCAGCGGATCGGGAACGGTAACCCACGCCACAGATTCTGTCTGAGCGGGATGCAGCGCAAACAGAGCGCCAGCAATCAATGCGGCAACCCGATCCTGGAGCAACTTCCACACGAGCAATCCAAGCAAAACGGCTACCGATATATGTTTTACGATACTGAGCAGGTGCCATCCCCAGGGAGACATCCCGCTAAGGATGAAATTCAGCCTCATCCATAATACAAAGAGCGGCCGATAAAAACTCAATGGGCCGCCAGGGATTTGTGCCCATACATAGCTCGTGAAGTATTCCCATAGATGACCAGATGACTGCAAACGTGGATCGCCAATGAATCGGTGATCGTCAAGGACAAATTGAAAGTTCAGTGCGGGGCTATAAACAACGAAAACCGCTATCGCCAACGCGACGGTCGCGATGCCAACGGTTAGGGACGAGAACAATTCCCCCGCTGCCGTCGATGTCATTGAGTGTGAAGGCTTCCGCTGCCGAATCGGGCTGAGGACTGTCATTTCTAGAGGACATTGTAAGAGTTGGAAAGGAAACCGAACAGCGGGTTTTTACAAGCATCAGCATTAGCATTTACCGATTACACGGAATCAAAGAGTGCGTGGAATGCCTTCGACTGCATTGTTGGAAGCTGATTCGAGGATAAAGTGAACTTAGTGAGGACGGGAAGGATATAACCCCGGATCGGATGTTTCCTGTGCCTCCGACTCGCGAACCTCTAGACGAGTCTGTCGGAGATTGGTGGCCTCCGTAGGATCCATTCCAGGTCTTAAATCAGTTTTTTCGAGGAAATAACGCCAGCCGGCGTGACGATCTTCGGAACCCTGTCCCTTTTCCTGCTGGTTCAGGATGTTTTCCGCAACGGTTCGGCCCTTTATGACAGCTACAACTCCGCCCGATTCATAGGTTCGGACATTGTGGCGGATGATAGCAAAGCAAGCTTTCGAGTCATCTTGCATTCTGGTAACTCCGGTGGGGAGCGCGTATCCGCGTCTTTCTCATTAACGTGCCCGCCCCTTGTTGCGGTGGCGGGCACGAATCTATCGAAAAGCCCGTTCTATTAGTTCTTACAGAGGACGGACGTTCTCGGCCTGCCAGCCCTTCGGTCCCTTGGTGACTTCGAATTCCACACTCTGGCCTTCTTGCAGGCTTCGGAAGCCGCCCGCCTGAATCGCCGAGAAGTGCACGAAAACATCTTCGCCACTCTGACGACTGATGAAGCCATAGCCTTTAGCGTCATTGAACCACTTTACTGTTCCTTGTTCTGCCATGTTGTTACTTGTTTCCTTTTCAATCAATTTACGCTGGAATGGATCGGAGGTACTAAGGGCAGGACTAGCCGGTAAGCTGAAGCTGCTCTACAACCGATTCTGATCAAACGCACTTAGAGTATATCAGAGCTGATGTCAACGGTGCTAGCGAAATCTCCGGAATTATGCCTTTGACAACTCCAAAGTAATTTATCCGCCTCCCGGTGATCGATCCTGAAGTTGAGACGTGAAGCGCGCTCCCACTGCCATATTTCTCAGTCGGCGCGTGTGTTCACTCAGGGCAGCATTGAGTTCTTTTAGAACATCGTTCAGCTCCGTGGAATCGGGCAAAGCGATAGCTTTCGCACACAATTCCCTTATTCGATCTGTGAGTTGCTGATCCACTAGGTCTGTGAGAACGGAACAGACTCTCACAATAACGGTCGAATGTTCGATACAGTACATCCTGTATGCGCCAAGCTAAGCGACAACAGCGGAGTAGCTTGATTAAATCGAAGTAGACGCCGCGACCTGGTGTTTTTTTGGTGAAGACGTCCGGGTTGCTTTTCCGAAACTTGTAAGTCCCGTCCAAGTGACAATGCCACGAAATAAGCTTCCGGTAAGATTTCGGCTTTTCCCGTTCAGCAGGGTATAATTACTAAACTTAACCACGAAGACACATTGCAGTCCACCCTTGCGCCTTCGCGATTGAGAATCCCACATAAGGCGCTCTTCGCAATCCAGCAAGAATTACGATAGGTGCGGCATCGTGCGCGCCTCTGTATGCCTTGTAAATCGCGAGAGATAATCGCTGTGCTCCTCGATCTCTTGGCGGGCAAGCGAGCAAGGAAGATCGATGTCGCGAGTCAATGGTGATAAATCCCGTTTTCACCGGGCACGGAAACAGAACATTCAGCGCCGTTTGCGAACCAAAGAGCTTCTTACCGCAGCAGGCATTAAGTTAGATCAACTTGGAAAACAGGACAAGGCGACCGATTCATCGACGAGCAAAACAAAACGTGCATAGTGGGGCTTTTCAGTAGTTAGCTGGAAAATTAGGGAATGATTGAATTTTAATAGCGAGTAGAGGAACGAGGAAATTCGATGAAGAAGCTTTTCGTAGGCAACATCCCCCACAGCACAACTGAAGCCGAGCTACGCACGTTTTTTGAGCCGCACGGAAAAGTTGACCAGGTTAGCGTAGTAACAGACCGGGATACTGGACGTTCCCGAGGTTTTGCTTTTGTGGAAATGGCGGATTCGGGCGAAGCCGAAAAAGCGATTGCTGCCTTGAACGGTAAGGAGCTTGGTGGACGTGCGTTGAACATCAACGAAGCGCGTCCGAAAACAGCCGGCGGTGGTGGAGGATTCGGCGGCGGTCGCCCCGGTGGTTTCGGTGGTCGTCCTGGCGGCGGTGGCGGAGGATTTGGTGGAGGTCGTCCCGGTGGCGGAGGCGGTGGTGGTCGTCCGGCGGTGGCGGAGGACGGTCTGGCGGCGGTGGTCGTCCCGGCGGTGGTGGTAAATCGGGTGGTGGTCGCTCGGGCGGTGGCCGTGGAGACGATTATGACGGTCATGCTCGCCAGCCTCGCGAACCGCGCTGGTAATAAAATTGTAAACAGCAACGCAAAGCGCGTCTTCGCTTGCGTTCAATCAGCTGAGGACTGCTGAAAATATCCCATTAGGAGGTGTCGCATGGCTGGTCGAAGTCGCTCAAGTTTCAATAAACGGCTGAAGGAGCGCTCCCGTCAAGAGAAGGCACGCGAGAAGGCGGAAAAGAAAGTTCAAAAGAAGTTAGAAAAGCCCGAAGGCGTTCCGGATGATGATTTCGGTATCGACTTCTCGGCGGCGCAGGATCAGTTGGCTCTTCCTGGAGAATCGGCGAGCGAGGAAGTTCCCGACGAAATTTAATCGGGACTTCCATCAATGACATTATTTTTGTGTGAGTTCCTGCCATCGGTGTATTTTGCGTGCATGTGCGCATTGGGCGATGGCTTAATGGCGGATTCGTTGTTCCATCGAATCTACTATCGACACCGTTCTAGGCACGTGTTCAAGTAGTTCTTCAAACTAATTGTAAATATTCGCGGCTAAGGTTGCGGAAGTGCCGTATCTCCCCTACAATTTTTAGCCATGTCGGTAGAACCGTTGGTAATCGATCGGTTTCACGGTGCAGGCCATAATCAGGACGTCCTCTGCTTGAAGGGACCCCTTACCCTTTACACGCACTCCTCCTTGCAAAATGCGGTTCGTACCGAAGCAGCCAGCACTGTAATTCTTGATTTAGCTGAAGTCCCATATGTGGATTCAGCCGGCCTCGGAGCGCTGGTGAGCGCACATGTCTCGTTGCATAAAACGGGAAAGCATTTGGTTCTCAGTGGCGTGAACCCGCGCATATTAAAATTGTTCGAGATCACCCGTGTCGAATCCCTCTTCTTGATTTTTCCCACCTTGGACGAGGCTATCGAGGCACTGAACAACGCCGCGGACGCTTAATTCATCCGGAGCAACTCTACCGTGAACGTTATCAGCATCGGCGAGGTGCTTTGGGATGTTGTCGGTCCGACCGGTCACTTGGGTGGTGCCCCTTTCAATTTCTCTGCCCACCTTGGCCGCTTGGGACACAATGTATCGTTTATCAGCGGCGTAGGCGTAGATCCACGCGGCCAGCGAGTTCTGGAGCAAATGGCAGAGCTCGGCCTATCTAGCCAATACGTGCGCAGGGTAAAGGAATATCCAACCGGCATTGCAACCGTGACACTGGACAAGAGCGGTCAGCCGGAATTCGTAATCCACCGCCCAGCAGCCTATGATTTCCCGCAATTGACCGAACAGGGAATTAGAAGACCTGGCGACGCATCGCAATGATTGGTTGTACTACGGAACCCTTCAACAGATGAGTTCTACCGCGAAGGCGCTGACCAAGCGACTTCTCGATTCAAAGTGTGCCACACGAAGCTTTTACGATTTAAATTTGCGGAAGGATTCTTACGAACCTTCGCTGGTCGAGGAGCTAATGTCCCGCGCCTCGGTTGTAAAGTTGAACGATATTGAAGTCGAGGAAGTGACAAAGATATTTGGTGGCAGCTCCTCCTCTCTCGAAGAATTCTGTCGCAGTTATTCCACGAAGTTTGGCTGGGAATCGGTGTGCGTTACGCAAGGAGCAAAGGGATGCGCTCTGCTAATGAACAATGAGTACGTTGCTGTGCCTGGTTATGCGGTCGAGGTCGTAGACACGGTTGGAGCAGGCGATGCCTTCGCGGCCGCTTTCGTGCATGGCTATGGCAATGGATGGCCTGCCCGGCGCATCGGCGAGTTTGCAAATCGCGTGGGCGCTCTTAGTCGCGAGCCGCCGAGGAGCCATTCCCGCGTGGACCTTGGAAGATTTGCAAATCAAAGCGTGAACAGCGGCCATCGCGCGGAACCTCTCAATACTCAATCGCCTATCTGGACGAACGAAAGTCTCTCAACTGCATGAAAGCGCGCGATCCCCTGAAACCCTCACGTCCACTCAGGTCTGCAGGTATTACTCTCGTTGCCTAACTACTTACATCTCTGGTTCTACATGAAGAGCCTAATTGTTCAAATGCGTTTGCTTTTCTATAAACGGATTTGTAACAGATAAGTCTAACTACTCAGGTGAGGGAGATTCGTGCAGACTGTAACCCTTGGAATTCGGAACTCTGGAGCTTCAGATAGCCGGCACTTAAAGCAGACTTTCAGCGCAGCGCTTACCGAACTCGCAGGTGGCGCGCTTCCGGAACGCGCTCGCAGAGCTCGAACCCCGATTGTGCAGCGCCACCGAAACCGAATCCCAGTTGTCGACCCGCAAAAACAAGCATTGACCGACGCAGCCGCTGCGCTTTCTGCATTGTGGCAAACCAAACGTTAATTATTCTCTGGACGATGAATGGACGTTGCAACAAGACATCAAGGGCAGCGTTCCGCATAGTGCTTTTCCAAAAGACTCTTGGCTTTCGTGCTGCCTCTGCGTGATGCGGCTGTCAATAGCAGAGCCGCTTCCTCGCAGTTCTTGGCTACCTTATTTCCATTTCCATCCAGATACAACAGCGCCAACGCTACTTCCGCGTGAGTATTTCCTTTGCTCACTTGTTTCCACAATTCTTGAGGATCATCCGCGAGAGGAGTGTCTGATCGCGTTCTTAAGCGCGTTTCCGGCGGAGGGCTGAAACTGCTGGGCGGACGGCAATACCGGAGAAGACGCAGCACCTTTGTTCGTGGCGGCTGGCTCATGCATACTTTCTTGATAAGGTGTGCCTGCGGGCTCAGGTATAGCAGACGGAGTTGTTGCCGGAACCGATGGCTTTGAGTTCGATTGTTTCGAGTTCGGTGGTTTTGAGCCGGATACTCTCCAGAGAAGAAGCAACACTAGGGTTGCGGTCGCGGCGAAGATCACCATTGCAATACGGCTTTTTCGCTTGAGGCTGCCCGTGCCATATGAGGCCACGGACGGAGCTCTCATCACGGCCTTCGACTGGCTTCGTTCGGAGAAACCAGTTGTTTCGTCTCGGGACGTGGTCTCAAGACTTGAGGAAGCATGTTCCAGTTTCGGTGCTGGCACACCGCACATGGGACAAAAGCCCCGAATAATGGGATACCGATATTCACATGACTCGCACGCTACTACTTCGTCGAGTTGTTTGCCAACCGTCAACAGCTCGTCCCCAATGATCCAAATGGGCGTTCGACGAAACGCCATCAACATGGTTTTAACATTATTTTCAGCAGATCGGCTCTGTGCAAAAGATTAAAAGGTACTGTCCCTGGGCACAGTAAAAATTCGACATATTTCCGGATCGCTAGCCAGACACTTATCGAAGATTCGATTCTGCACAGCGCCGGAAACTCTGTTGTGTGAGGACTTGCTATTTCATTAGGGTCCAGCGGTTACATATACGAAAAACTTCAAAGCCTGCAGGCCGGGTGAGGTAGCGGTGACGGTTACCGTTCCTGTTTTTGTTCCAGTCGTGTAGTTGACGGCCGCCAATCCTTTGCTATCTGTGATGACTGAACCTGCCGACAGACTGCCTCCTGCATTGTTGTCGTTGAAGCTGACCACAATGCCGGGCACTCCGTTGCCGTATTGATCTTTGGCTTGCGCCACCAAAGCTTTGGGCAAGAGTGTTTGCACCGACGCAGACTGGCCGCTTCCGCTTGTTCTTGCCAGCGCCGATGCTCCTGACGGCCTGCCCGTCTCTGAAAATAGGGCCGCGGCATAGCCAAGCGCGGAAGCGCTCAAAGTGTATATTCCCGCCTTGAGCGGAAGAGTGTACGTGCTCGACACGGTGCCACTCTCATCGGTAACACCCGTTGGCGGATTGAAGGTTCCATTCGAGCCGTTGTCGCTGAACGTGATTGCGACACCCGAATGGGCTTTGCCCGCAACGTCGATGGCTTGAGCGGTGAGCGGATGAGGCAGAGTTGTTCCGACAGTTGCACTTTGATGATTTCCCCCGCTGACCGACAATGTCGGAAAAAGACCATAGACCACAAGACTGTTCTGGGTTCCGACGAACACTTCCCCGTCGGCGGCAATAGGTGTTGCGAAATGAGCAAAAGGAGGCAGAGTATCGCGCCCATTCGGAGCCTGGGCCGTGGTGTAAATGATTTTGAGGCTAATGGGATCCATTGCCCACAGCACTGTTCCGCTCACAGACCACAAAATGCCATTCATGTTTCCATCAGCAGTAATAATGGAATGACCGCTTCCCGCGACGATGCCGGACTGTGCAGGAGGGGTTATGAGTTGTCCATTGCTCAGGTTAAAAGCGCGCACAATGTGACCACCCGTAAAGTAGACAGTATTGTTCCAATAAACGGGCGTCCCAGTTTCTCTGCCCACCGCACTCGGTAACTCCTGTACAACCTGAGTGTCGCCGGTTAGATCGCTACAGACTGGACAATTCTGCCCCATGTCGTCACGATCGAGAACATAGACCGTACCAACTTTCCCCTCGGCAATAAGTTCGTGGGGATGAGGACCGGGCTGATCTGGAAGAATGAGTACGCCATCGTTTAGGTCCTGGTCGTTATGATTAAGGTAAAACCAGTTGTATGGAGTGAACCAGTCGGTCAATGGGAGCGTCACTCCAATCTGGCTAACCTTCATCACACTGGAACCAAGGTTCACGCCCGGTACAAAGGTTCCTTCGCCGGATTCGGCATAGACATTGCCGTCGCTATCGGCGGAGAGTGCCGCGCCTTTTTGCCACACCGAGGCGAACTGTCCTCCTGGCTCAAGATCGAAAGCGCCTTCCTGGGCCAGAGTTGCGGCATTGTAGGACATGATCCAACCCTGATCGCCTCCGTTACAGCTAGCTCCGCCGAAAGCAATATAGACGTGGCCGTTCGCCAACAACAGGCCGGGGCGATTCATTTGATGGGTATCTACAAAGGTGTAGGTGTTCCCGTTGTATGTGTAGTTGGCAGCGATGGTCGTGGGCCCGCCCAACTTCTCTTGCCCAGTAGTGACATCAAGTGCATGCAGTCGGTGAATCACGTGTCCGCTCTCGTAGGTTTCAGCAACGAGATAAATGGTATTGGTCTCTGGATCGATGACCGGAGTCGATACAACCCCTGTTTCAGTCCAAGCTACAGTGTTTGCGCAACCTTTGACATTGATGGGAACTGGCGTTGCCCCTTCCGGACTGTAATCGAGCAAACTGGTGATCCATAGCGGAGCGGCGCCCGGCATGTTCGCGTCGAACGCGTAAACACTGTCATGCATGGTCGCTACAAAAACAACGTTGTGAATTCCACTTGCTGGAATGTTAAGTCCGGGCAAATAGAGCGGCTGCCCGACGACGAATCCATCTACGGGCTGGGTAAACAGTTTGCCGAAAGTCTTGCTATTCACATTCGCGGGAGTAAGTAATGTTTCAGTTGTGTTGGCGCTGCTAAGAGCGCTGTTGTAATGCCACATGGGAACGCTGGTCTGCGCGTGAACAATGGATGGTTGGAATAAACAGCAGAACACCAAAATGGCGAAAAAAAATGAATAGGCCAGGGTATACGCGGCATATTCCCGCTCTGTTCCATGATCTGTTGGGGCTTGACCGTTCCTTTGACGCGTTTCCGCTGGCATAGTGCCTCCCGGAAAATCAGCCAACTGGGGGAGCGGACGTGCTGATTACTCCGCTTGGGATGCGAAACTCTCACTCCGGGTTTTAGCCCGCTACTCTGAATATAAAGATAACCACCCGTGTGCTCGACCAAGTCCTGCAGTCAGGGGATGTCTGCACCGAAGCCCAAGTGTGCGCTCGGTCGAAGTGGGGACACGTCCATATCTCACAACCCGTGTCTGAGGATAGGAAACCCTCTGGTTGGAAGCGAGCCGTTCGGTTTTGCCAATGGGCTTCAGAATCTCAGGAAGCGGAAATGTAAGCCGTACGTAAAAAAAAGTAAACGAACGCTTTGTGTACATCTTTTTCCTAGTTGATCTGAATCCATTCCCAGATAGCTGAGTAATACAACCTTAGTCAAAGCGAAACAATTGCAGAGCTGCGCGTACGTGCCGATTTAAGCTAGAAGAAGATACCGGGAGGAAGCTGATGGGGCGTGTTCTCAAATGTTTGCTGGTCTTGATGTTGGGCTCCGGGTTGTCGGTCTTGTTCGCGCAAACGAAAGCGCAAGACCGGCTATTACAGGCGGTGGATAGTGGTGAATCGGTCGCAATTCGGGGGTCCGCACATCCCCGCGCCCAGGCCCAATTTGACCAGGGCCAGCTGAACGGGAATACAATCCTTCCCGGTGTCACGTTCGTTTTCAAGCCATCCCCAGCACAGCAGTCAGCGCTTGAGAAATTGTTGAACGACCAACAGCAGCCCTCGTCTCCCATGTATCACAAATGGTTGACGCCCGAACAATATGCCGATCGTTTCGGGCTCACTAAAAATGACATTGCTAAAGTCAGCTCGTGGTTAGAATCGCAAGGCTTCACAGTAGATCGGGTTGCGCGCAGTCGCACGCAAGTTTCGTTCACCGGAAGCGTTGCTCGAATCAACTCGGTCTTTAAGACCGAAATCCATAATTATGTCGTGAATGGCGAAACGCACTTCGCCAACGCCACGGACCTTTCCGTACCAACGGCTCTCAGCGGGATAGTGCAGGCCGTGCGCAACCTGGACGATTTTCGTCCAAGATCCAGGGCACAGAGAGTCTCGCCACGGTTTACTTCCAACCTTACCGGCGCCCACTTTCTCGCACCAGCAGACTTCGCCACTATCTACAATGTGAAGGCGCTTTATGACCTCGGGATTGATGGCACCGGTCAAAAAATTGCCGTTGTCGGAGACAGCACCGTCACCATGAGCAACATCGCGACGTTCCGGTCTTTAGCGGGGCTATCCGCAAATAATCCAACGGAAATCTTAGTCAGCGGCAGCGGAACCGGAGTGGTTCCCAGCTCAGGCGAACAAACCGAAGCCTATCTCGATATGGAATGGTCGGGTGCCATCGCAAAGAATGCGGCCATTTACTACGTCTATGTAGGAAACAATGCCAACTATAGTGTTTGGGATGCGTTGCAATACGCGATAGAAAATCAAACTGCGCCTGTGATCAGCATCAGCTTTGGCTATTGCGAGGTTGGCAACGGCCAAACCTTCGATCAAACAATTGAGCAATGGGCAAAGCAGGCTAACTCACAGGGGCAAACCATTGTTTCCGCATCCGGCGATGATGGTGCTGCAGATTGTGACAGCGGAATTGCGACAGCGACGCAGCAGGGTTCGCGGTTGATGTCCCTGCTGCCATTCCGGAAGTCACAGGTTTGGCGGAGCTGAGTTTACCGGAGACCCCGCGAGCTACAAGCACGACGACATACTGGAATGGCACCAATGGTAGCTCTAATGGTTCAGCACTCAGCTACATACCGGAAGAGGTCTGGAACGACACGACAGCCGATAAGACTCTTTCCGCTGGCGGCGGAGGGGCGAGTCTCTACTTTCCTAAGCCCACGTGGCAGAGTGGCACTGGAGTTCCAAATGACAGCAAGCGGGATGTGCCCGACATCTCGTTGAATGCTTCGGCTGATCATGATCCTTACCTAATCTGTGGCGGAACCGACAGTGCCGGGAATCAAAGTTGCACGAGCGGCTTTCGGGACAGCAAAACTTTTGTCGACGCCATCGGTGGTACATCGGTCGGAGCGCCAACATTCGCGGGCATTCTCGCTCTCATCAATCAGGCCACCTCAAAAACCGGACAAGGCAATGTGAACCCTACTTTGTATGCGCTCGCCGCGAGCACTCCGAGCGCCTTCCATGACATAACGAGTGGAAACAATATCGTACCCTGCACACCCGGCACCACGAATTGCCCCACTGCCGTGCCGTATCAGTTTGGTTTTAGCGCTGGAACGGGTTATGACCAAGCTTCCGGCCTTGGCTCCATCGACGCTTACAATCTAGTGACGGCATGGCCAAATTATGCCGGCTCTTATTCTTTGACCAACACTGGCGTAACAATCGCATCTTCTGGGACATCAGGAACCTCGACTATTACAGCTGCCGCAGCGAGTGGCTTTACGGGTACCGTAGCCCTGACCTGTGCTTCGAGCAACGCAACGATTGGCTGCTCGCTCAGTCCAACCTCTGTGGCTCTGAGCAGCTCGGCCGCGAGTGCAACCTCAACCTTGACGATCACGACTACGGCAGCGAAAGTGATTCCTGTGAAGTCATCGTCGGCACGTCCTTTTGGTGGAAGAATTTTGGTTGGTTGCAACCGGAGGAGGAGTGTTTGCAGGTGTTCTCATGCTTGGACTCCCGAAACGCAATCGCCGTATGGCCACCATGCTGGGAATGATAGTAGTTGGCTCTCTTTTGATAGGCACAGGCTGCGGCGGAAGCAGTAGCAGCAATAGCAATTCGTCCAGCAGCGGTACCCCTGTCGGGAGCTACACCCTTACCGTAACGGGCATCAGTGGAACGTTAACGCAAACCAGCAGCGTGACAGTCACCGTTAATTAGAAAAATTCGGAAATTCCGCAGTGTTCCGTCTCTATCCTGACCTCGCTTGCGCGTCGATACAATCTCTATCCTTGTGTCAGTAAAGCCGAGTCTGCGCAGTAGTCCCTATTCGCCCCCATCCCGAAGGTAATCTATTCGGAACTAATGTTTTTCGTGCAACATACGAGCAGTAGAAAACCATAACTGGCTTTGCCCTTCCCAGAGCCACGCGGAATTCGGCCAAAATTTAATGAGGAGGACCTTAATGGTCTCTTCCACCAAACGTTTCGTCACCTTGGCGTTACTGAGTCTCGCCACACTCTATGCAGCGAAATCCTTTGCACAAACAGCGCCTAAGAGCCGCGTACAAGCCGTCGACAACACGCAAGTCACTGTGATGCATGGTTCTGTGCATTCATTGGCGAGGGCCGAATTTGATCGCGGACGAGTGAATGGGACCACCAAGATTAACGGAGTTACCCTTGTTTTCAGGCTATCGGCTGCTCAACAGTCTGCTTTGGATAACTTGCTAAAGGAACAGCAGGATGCTGCTTCCCCAAATTTTCATAAATGGTTAACGCCCGAAGAGTATGCGGCGCGCTTCGGAATGGCTGACAGCGATATTCGCAAAGTCACTTCATGGTTGGAATCACAGGGCCTGACCGTGGACGGCGTGTCGCGCAGCCATACGGAAATTTCTTTCAGTGGTACGGCTTCGCAAATTGAAAACGCGTTGAAAACTGAGATCCACAAGTATGTGGTAAAAGGTGAAACCCACTTTGCCAACGCCAGCGAAGCGGTTCTGCCTTCCGCTATTGCAGGGGTGACGTTGAGTATTCGCAACTTGAACGATTTCCGGCCCCAACCGAAAAACATTCATGTGCATAAGGTCGCAGCGTCTTCTCCTCATTTTGGTTTCGGCACTGGTACCTATTTCCTGTCGCCCGCTGACTTTGCGACGATTTACGACATCAACGCTACCGGACTTGACGGCACAGGTCAGACGATTGCGGTAATCGGACAGACGGGACTCGCGACCAGTGGTTCAGGCGCCTACACCGATATCGATGCTTTTCGCACTGCTGCTGGGCTGCCTGCCCGCACATCCACCAACTTTCAAGTCGTCACTGTTCCAAGTACAGGAAAGCTTGTCGTGAGCCTCGGCGATATTAACGAAGCGAATCTCGACTTGGAATGGACTGAAGCTATTGCCAAAAATGCGACTATCATTTTCGTAAGCGCGGATCAAAGTTCTGGCAAGACCGCATGGGACGCATTGGCGTATGCGGTCCAGAATAATGTTGCGCCTGTTATCAGCATTAGTTATGGAAGCTGTGAATCGAGTAATGGTAAGACATTCGCTCTTTCTATTCAGCAACTGGCGCAGCAGGCCGCTACTCAGGGACAAACGATCAGCGCTGCATCTGGCGATTCCGGATCGACCGACTGCGATCCTATGGGTGCAACTCAAGCTACTATGGGATTGGCAGTCGATGTTCCGGCAGCGATTCCTGAGGTGACTGGGCTCGGAGGCAGCGAATTCAGCGCAGACGCAAACGGCAACACCGCTCCCTACTGGAACTCTACTACTGGTGCTGCAACAGCATACATACCAGAAACGACTTGGAACGACACCGCCTTCAATATTTTGCATAGCAATGGCGGAATCGGGGCCAGTGGCGGTGGGGCCAGCACATTTTTTGCGAAGCCCAGCTGGCAAACTGGCGTATCGGGAATACCGGCCGACGGGCAACGCGATGTTCCGGACATTTCCTTGAATGCCTCTGCCGACCACGATGGATATCTGGTTTGTTCGCAAGGCAGCTGCGTTACTGGATACAGCAATAATGGCAGCGCCCAACTTGCGGGAGGCACATCGGCCGCCGCTCCAACCTTTGCCGGCATACTGGCTTTGATCAATCAAGCTGGAGGAGGTGCGGGGCTAGGTGCGATAAATCAGACGCTCTATCAATTAGCCAGCGCCCCGAGTACAGCGATTGCTTTTCATGACATCACCACCGGTAACAATGAGGTTCCTTGCCTGTCCGGGAGTAGCCCCGCTTGCGTCAATGGAGCAGATGACTAGCTTCAGCGCCGGAGTAGGATACGACCAAACCACTGGTCTTGGTTCGATAGACGTATTGCAACTCATCTCGGTTTGGCCTGGACTTACCAGTCCTAACTACTCGGTTTCGGCCAGCCCGGCTAGCGTCACCATAACCGCTCCCGGCCAATCGGGCACAACCGCCTTAAGTTTGGCCGCATTGAACAGCTTTAGTGGAACAGTTAGCCTCGGTTGCACTCCGTCTTCGACGACCGCGAACATAACTTGCTCGCTCAATCCAGCATCAGCGACGGTAAGTGGGACGAGTCCCACAGCTGCGACGCTGACGATTACTACCAAAGCAGGCAAGAGCGGTGGCGGTGGCGGTGGGGCGACATTCAGCTGGCTGATGACGGTTGGCGGAACCGCACTCGCTTGTATCGTCATAGGAGTTCCGTCGCGGCGTCGCCGTGGGGCCGCGATGATGGGTATTGTCCTTTTCGGACTCTTGGCGACCGGCGTGGGATGCGGCGGAGGGTCGGGTTCATCCACTGGCACACCCGCCGGCAGCTATTCGGTTGTTGTGAAAGCTACGAGTGGAACCATAACTCGTAACCTGACGGTCTCGCTGACTGTGCAATAAGTCGATTCCCAGGCAGAAGCGCCATGCGCGGTTTACAGTCGCGCTGGAGTGGCATTTGCGAGCGCCTGGATGCGCCTAGGGGCGCGACGGCGATTTTCTTGCAGTTCGGGTGCATCGTAAGACTCCAATTCGTTATATCGCAAAGAAATTGCGTTGCTGTAAACAATATCTTTTAGATAACACACGATTAGCTCAAAGAAGACACTATTATATCGCCAGATTTGCTCAGATCAGGACGGCTTGATTTCGGTGCGCTACAGATTTAAAGCCCGCGAGTACGGCCAAATGTATGTACGCGGTATAGTCTGAATCTGCTTCACTATCAAATCGAGGACTGATTCGTAAGTTATGATGTCAGTGTGAGGCAAACCGCTTCGACGCTGATCTTAACGGCAACTCTGTTCGCGAGTCTTGGTCCCAGGGCTTACCCGCAATCTTCTCAGCCAGGGTCAACCATCCTTGGCTTTGATCGTAACGATTATCCTGGCGATGACAACCTTCCAGCGCTGCGACGAACGTTTTCCTACGTTGGTTTTTGGCTGAACAATCCTCCCGGCGAAAACACTAATAACTGGACTGGCAAACGGCAGGCGCTCGAATCTGCCGGCTTTGGATTTCTCGTTCTCTTCAATGGCAAACTCGATGCCCAGCTCAAGACAGTTAATCATGCCACTGCTTTGGGCAAGTCGGATGCGCAAGCGGCAACGGTCGCGGCGCGCCACGAAGGCTTTCCCAATCACGCAATCATCTTCCTTGACCTGGAAGAAGGTGGACGCATGTTGCCCGAACAAAAAGCATACATTTATGCCTGGGTGGATGGAGTGAACGCCTCCGGTTTTCGGGCGGGAGTTTATTGCTCGGGAATTCCTGCGCAAGATGATGGCGGCATTGTTACTGCAAATGACATTCGTGACAACGCAGCCGGAAGAAATATCGTGTACTGGGTGACGAATGATGCCTGTCCTCCGTCGCCGGGGTGCGCGTTTCCTAAGGGCGCTCCGCATCCCCGACAGAGCGGCGTTCGTTATGCGGATATTTGGCAATTCGCCCAATCTCCTAAGAGAAACGACGTGGCGGGAAAGTGTCCTAAAAATTACGCTGCCGATGGACAGTGTTATCCGCCGGGAGTGGATCCCGCGAAACATTTGTACATAGATGTGGACACGGCCACCAGTACGGATCCGTCACAGGGAAGAGTCGGCAAGTAATGGCGGGACTGTTTATGAAACCCTCGTCGGCGCGAAGAGCGCTTCCGGTATGACTCCCGTGCAGTGCGAAGAGAGCGTAGCGCGCGAGAACGCGCTTTCACTCCGCATGTATGTGATTACAATCCCAGCGGCCGTTTGTGGTCGATCTTTTCTTCTTTGACAGGAAAATACTTATTTCGCAAAAAGAGAATTCCCGCAACCGCGATCCCAATCAACACGCTTATTCCGAAAAATAAACGATAAGCGGGAAGAAAAATCAGCACCACAGCAACGACGACCGCCGCCACAAGCAAGCTCGTGGTGCCCTTCATGCTGACCCTTAATGCCATAACCTAGTCCTCGGAATATTTTATCGCGGGGAAAACCAAGTTTTGTGGCTACTTCCGGCCATTTACGATATTCAGAAATGCCTGATGCAGACGAGTATCGTCGCTGAGTTCCGGATGAAATGTCGCTGCCATGGTCTTTCCCTGTCGCACCACAACCGGGTCTTCGCCCTCGGTCGCAAGAACTTCGACTCCTGGACCCAGCCGCTCAATTTTCGGCGCGCGAATAAAAACCATTTCGATTGCAGAATCGCCCGGCTTTTCTTGGATAAGCCGCCCTTCGCGGATGGAGCTGTCGAGCTGGCGACCATAAGCATTGCGGCGAATGCCGATGTCGATCGCGCCTAGGCCGGCCTGCGCTGGATTTGAGATTTCTTCCGCTAGCAAGATCGCTCCTGCACAGGTTCCGAACGTAGGTTTTGCTCGTACGAATTGTTTGAGCTTCTCAAAACCAGCATCGCCGAGGAGCTTCAGGAATGTCCCGGATTCTCCGCCGGGAATGACCAGTCCATCGATGTCATCGAGTTGTTCGGGTTTCTTGACGAGCACAACTTCGGCGCCCAGCTCTTCGAGCCGTTTGCGGTGCGCATCGAAATCGCCCTGGAGCGCTAGAACGCCAATTTTCATTGATCAATTTTACCCGAAGGATTGCGATGCACAAAAGTGCGGACGACGTAAAGCCACCCGGATGAAGCACTCATACATCTATCTCTTTAAATTTTACGAGCTTAAATTCAGGGGGCCAAAGTATGGCGAGTACCAGGCAAAAAGCGGCGGCTAAGAAAAACATTAAGAAAGCTGCGGCTGCCGCAAAGAAAAAGAGGACAATCGCTCATCTTCCGAAGGCGACTCGGACGGCATTGGGCAAACAAGCCGCAAAAGTCGCGAAGCGTAAACAAAAAAGCTCAACATAAAACGCGGCGTTAGTCTCGAAGTCGGCCCGCAGGATTGTTCAGAATTGGAATAATCGTGTCCTACCCAGAATGTGAGCTACGCACCGACTGCGGATACCCGTTCGGCTGATTGCCTCGCCGGAGCCAGCACGATCAGGGCAACACCAATGACAACGAGCACAGCCACGCCTATCAGTTCTCCGCGCTGGACCAGCCCCATGTAGGCCTGCGTCCCCATAACAACGGCATGAGCAAAACTCGACCATGCGGTGAAAGCGATCAGGCTGCGATTCGCCGACGGATTACGCACTGCCAGCAGCAAGAAAATCCCAAGTGTGACATACAGGCTAAGCATCATTGCCAATGCAGGCTCTCGCGAGAAAAACATCGTCATCGGATAAACCAACGCCGAAAAGATCAATCCCACCAAAACCAACACCACTTTTAGCGCTCGCTCTCGGATCATGGTGCCCTCCTGCTAAATCACGAATATGCTCCCGATTCTAAGCTACCTTAACAACCATGCACGTAATGTCATCGTGTTGCGGTGTTGGTCCCACGAAAATATCTACGTGACTCATCATTCGGCGGAGCAACTCGTCCGGGGTCGATGCTACGCCGAGCTGCAAGAGGTTGAGCAATCGCTGTTCTCCATATTCCTCTTCCAGTTCGTTGACCGCTTCAACTAATCCATCGGTAAAGATCACCAGGCAATCGCCCGATTCAAGCACTATATTTCCCGACTGGTACTCTCCATGGGGCAGGATTCCTAGCGGCACTCCTCCTGTCGAGAGCCGATCAATGCTTCCGGACCTATGCTGCAGAATGGGCGCGTTGTGGCCCGCGTTGATGTATGTGAGATTCTTGCTTGTCGAACTGAACTCAGCTAAGAATGCCGTCGTAAAACGGAGCCCGCTCTGGCTGTTCGTGCAAGCGTAGTGATTCATACCCGCAACCAAGTCCGGCAAAGAGCAGGGAACTGCCGACAAAGTTTTTAGACTGGCTTGGAATGTTGCCATCAGCATGGCGGCAGGAATGCTTTTTCCGGCGACGTCGGCCACAGCCATCAAAAATACCGGTTCAGTGTCTCCCAAAGTTGAACGCTGGAACACGTCGTAATAATCACCGGCAACCGTGTTCGCAGCGCGAGTAGCAAAGGCAATTGCAAGACCTGGCACTGCGGGCGGAGCCGCTGGAAGGAGCCACTTCTGAATGTCGCGAGCGATTTCGAGATCGCGCTTCATCACCACGCGATCGGCAATTTCCAGCATCAGCAGAATGAATAACAGGACTCCTCCGAAGAAATGGAAATCGAATTCCTGAATTTCCACCTCTCCCGATTTGCCGTGGTAACTGAAACCTCCCGCTGGAAAAATAAGCAGCAAAATCCCGAAAAGCAGCAGCACTCTTCTTGCGGGAGTCAGCTTCTCCAGGATCGCCCAAGCGAGTTCCTGCGCAGTGTGAAAGAAGTTATGACGCCAGGTTCGTTGCGGCGCGCGCGCATCGAAGTCGCGATGATACAGCCGATAGCTGGAGCGCGCATCGGCGTGAAATTGCTTCCATAGCTGGCTGATTTCCAGTCCTTCGGTGACGCGCTGCCAGAAACTATTGAGCTGGGCAACGATTCCCGGTGGTCGGTTAGGAAGCTGTGTGGCAGGCTCAGGGGAGGAGGCCATGTTGTGAATCAGCGATTATAGTCGAGCGGCTTCGTTCCGAGCGCAAGCGCGCGGACAGTCGTCATTCAAGTTAACCCCCGAGCTTCATGAAATCGACGTAGAGGCCCTCGGCTCCCCGCTCGGTCCGAGTCCCCATGTTTTTGAGGACGTTGTTAATGTTGGAGACATCCCACGCTTTCAGCGTAGCTAAAGTTTAGGGCAGATTTTTGCGCACGAGTATACCCCTGCTCGGCACCAAGCCAGACTACTTACTCCGTTGCGGGTTTCGGCTTTTCGAGTACGATGTCGTGTTTGGCTTGGCACTCGGAGTCAGGATCATACGTGGCGGTGCCCAGTAGTTGATCTTTTGAAGCCTGGAACTCCAGCGGTGGCCGGCGGACGCGCGAAGGCAGTCCAATGAATTTCACTTTACCGTCTATATTGGTGCTTGCCTCCAGATCAAGCTTACGCACTCCGCCAAATCCATAAGCTATGTGAACCTTTACGGCGGCAGCATAGACAGGTTTGCTGTCTTCGGTCACGACAAGTTCCAGCGAGCAGGGGCCAGCTCCACCGTCAATTACAGGAACTTTATGTGCTGCCGCAGCGGAATCCTGGGAAGCGGTTTGCTGGTTCGATTGCACCTGAGCTGCACAGAAAAAGCCAAAGCCTATGAATAGAAGAAAACTGCACAGAACGCGGGCTAGGTTCATAGAGTGATTCGAGAAGTATAACCGGATGCCCCGAGGAGTCACACTAAAACCCAGGCACCCTTCCCCCAATCTTCCCCGGACACACCACTCCGGGTGCCCCATGTCTCGCCGTTTTTGCGAGACGTGGGAATCGCCACATCTGATGTTTACTAGTCACAGACACTCCCTTTCTTATTTTTTAATCTCCGTTCATGACCGAGGGTCTGCACCGCTTCTATGGCGGAAACGATCTACACTTCCTCACGTTCAGTTGTTACCGGCGACAGCCGTTTTTGAGTAGCGCAATTCGCTGTGATTTGTTTCTGAACATCCTGGAACGAGTACGACGTCGGTACCGTCTGGTGGTACTGGCTTATGTCGTCATGCCGGAGCACATTCATCTACTGGTTAGCGAACCGCAGCGCGAGAATCTTTCTGTAGTCGTCCAAGCATTGAAGCTCGGATTCGTGCGAAGTTTGGATGGCTCCAATAGCAACTTGATTCCCAGGTCTCGCAACAACGGCGAGACCTGGGGCACCCCAATAAATTCCACCCAGTTGATCCCCAAACGGTTCTGGCAGGCACGCTTTTACGACTTTAATGTTTGGACCGAGCGTAAGCGCGTGGAGAAACTTCGATACATCCATCGCAATCCCGTGAAGAGAGGTTTGGTGGAATCGCCTGAACTGTGGCGTTGGAGCAGTTTTCGTTGGTACAGCCGTGGCGAGCTAGGTCCAGTGGGAATCAATGATACGGAAATATTAGTAATGAGAATCCGCCCGCCAGCAGCGTGATCGATCGTTTTCACGCTGGGTAATCGAAATGTTGGGTGCGGGTGCCCCATGTCTCGCCGTTTTTGCGAGACATGGGAGTGACGCGTATTATCAATCCTTCAACCTCTTAATTCAGGAGCGTCACTATGGAGAGAGACCTTACTTTGCGGGAACTAGAGTTTATAACGGCAATTGAAAAGGACCTTCCCGAGTTTGTGAAGATGTGCCGCGATCCCGGCGCTCCCGCTGTCGTTATTCATCAAGATGCGTTCGCAGCGGATTATCAAGAGCAGGAATTCAAGCTCCTTGGCATGGCGATAAAATTCGCCGGCATTTGCGGCAAGGAAGTTCGAATCATCGGCACGAACCGAAGCACGTAAACGAACCGCCAACAACACTGAGGTGGCAAGGCCGGGTGCCTATAGGCTGCACGGAGTCGAAGAGTCTCGCTGCTCTTGCGAGAAAATGGGTCGGGCGTGTGTACAGCCTCATCTCGCATAAACTGATGGGAAAAATGAAGTACCGATTTGTGGGAGGCCGGTAGCTGAGTCTGTGGACAGAGTGTAATCTTTCAGGTTTTCGGAAGAGATTACGTGAAATGAGTCTCGTCTCCCAAACTGACAGATATGATCAAAACACAAAGCAGTTTGGAGATGGCGGATCACGTGGAGTCCGCTATTCGAGACAGGTTGGTATTCCTGACAGAGAATCCCCCGCCGGACATCGGCGCAAAGACCTTACCGGCGAAGCCGTGAGATTTTTCGCAGTTTATTCTTACCTGATTGCTTATCGTGGTGAGACCAAGCCTTTGCAAATCGCGGCCATTCTACACGGTCGCCGGGAAATTCAAAGACTCTCAAGTAATATTGCGAGTAATCAGCATCGTGCCTGACAAGCGGCGGACGAGGAGTGTCCGCCCTACACGATCTACCACCCTCTGGTCTGTAGCATGTGCGCTTCATCCAGCGCGGCTATTGCCAATCCCTTCATCGCTCCGATCAGATCTTCGCTGACTTCCAGTAATACTTTCGGATCATTGAAGTGCGTTGCCGCTTTCACGATGGCTTTGGCGCGCTTGGCCGCTTCTTCTGGTTCGGCAAAGCTGGTGGAATCCTTCATGAAGATTCCCGAGCCGACGAATACGGCTTCAGCGCCGAGTTGCATCACCAGCGCGGCATCGGCGGGCGTAGCGATTCCTCCTGCGGAGAAATTCGGTACCGGCAGCTTTCCTGCCTTGGCGACGAGCTTTATCAATTCATAAGGCGCTTGATGTTCTTTCGCCTTGGCATAAAGTTCTTCTTCACCCAGCACGGTGAGAATTTTCATCTCCTGCACGATTTGCCGAATGTGCTTCACGGCGTGCACAACGTCGCCAGTGCCGGCTTCTCCCTTGGTGCGGATCATCGCCGCGCCTTCAGCGATGCGGCGAAGTGCTTCGCCCAGGTTACGCGCGCCGCATACAAATGGAACCTTGAAAGCGTGCTTGTCGACATGGTGCGCTTCATCGGCTGGTGTGAGCACTTCGGACTCGTCGATGTAATCGACGCCAAGTTCTTGAAGTATTTGGGCTTCTGCAAAATGTCCGATGCGGCACTTGGCCATCACCGGAATCGACACGGCAGCCATAATCTCGCGAATCTTTTTAGGAGAAGCCATGCGGGCAACGCCGCCCTCGGCGCGGATTTGCGCAGGCACGCGCTCGAGCGCCATGACAGCCACGGCACCGGCAGTTTCGGCAATCTCGGCCTGCTTGGCATCGGTGACGTCCATGATGACGCCGCCTTTTAACATTTCGGCGAGTCCGGTCTTCAAACGCAAACTGGTGGAGCTTCCGTTGTTCTGGGACATGGTAGGGCTCTTTTCTGGTTCGTTAAGAATAAGCGCGTAGGAGCGCTCAGGGCTTGGCTCTATTTTACAACGTAGCGGGTATTTTCGTGGGCTGATCCGGCACATCGATAAATGGGCACTCGCGGGTGGGTCTAAATGCACAATCAGTTTTTTCGAGGACAATCAGGCGAAAATTGACAACTATTGCAAATAACCAGAGTAGAATTTGCCCGCGAGCCAACTCTCAATAGACCGCTGTCACCACAACAGTTCGGAGGTCGTCAATGGATCAACCTGTGCCTTTTCACCCGGAGCGTAGACGATTTCCGCGTTTGAAAGCGGGTGTACAGATTGAGCTTAGGCGGCACGACAGCGAGGTTCCGATCCGGGTAGGAACTTCGGACATTGGTGTGCTCGGCTGTTATGTCGAAATGAGCATTACGCTGGAAGTGGGGAGCGAAGTGGATGTCGTGATTTGGTTGAACGGCGAGGCGCTAAGAACGAGAGCGAGAGTCATCACTTGCCATCCTCAATTCGGCAACGGATTTGAGTTTATTGGTTTGTCGCCAGGGGATCAGGCGCGACTATCTGCTTTCGTGAACTCGGAGAGTGAATAGCTGCTACTTCTGGTTCCCAATATATTTGGCGAACATCCGCTCTGGATCGATGGCGATAAATGTTCCTTGTGCTGCTGGCAAGAACTTCGTCTCTCTCGTTTAATATTTCAGCTTCATTCGTATGAATCCTGCCGTCGACGCTCAACTCTCGTCCCTCTACCCGCAGTGGTTCATTCAACGGTACGGGCCTGAGATAATCGACTGTCATCTGTGAAGTTAGCGCGACGACGTTGCGCAATTTATTCACCTTACCCATCGCGTCGTCGAGAATGGTGGCGATAATTCCGCCGTGGCAATGTCCCGGCGGCCCGGTGTAACGCTCGTCCAAACGAAAATGACAGACGAAAGCATTCCGCTCTTCGTCATAAACAAATTTCAAATGCATTCCATCGGGATTGTCTTCGCCGCAAGCGAAACAATAATTCTTGCGCGGCTGTTCGTCAGGACGATGATCGCGACCGAGTGAACTCTTTTCCATACCTTACTTTTTGCCTCGATACAGTCCAGCGATTCCAAACGTATACGGAGTCCACGAGACTTCTCGGAATCCCGCATTTCTCATGCGCTCCAGCATCTCGGTGGGTGCGGGAAAGCGCTCCACCGAGGCCGGAAGATAGGCATAGGGACCCTTCACTCCGGAGATGAATGTGCCAACCTTCGGAAGCACGTGCTTGAAGTAAACCCGGTACAGCTCGCCCATCAAACCGCCAGGCTCTCCGAAATCGAGGATTCCACATTCACCATCGGGCCGCAGCACGCGCACGATCTCACGCAGTCCGGCGTCGTAGTCGGCGAGATTACGAAATCCAAATGCGGAAGTGAGCAGATCGAAATGCGAATCTTCGAATGGAAGATGCAGCGCATCGGCTTCCACCCAACGCAATGAAGTTCCAGCGGATTTCTCGGCAGCTCGTTGCAGCATGGCGTGGGAAAAGTCCGCACCCAGAATGTTGGCGGATGATCTCTCCGCCCTGCGTCGAAGGGCAAACGTCATGTCTCCCGTGCCGCAACATAGATCAAGTACTTTGGCTTGCGGTCTGGTCAGGATCGACGAAAATGTCTTCGCAGTGCGATTCCACCAGAGCCGGTCCACATTCATCGAAAGCACATGGTTGAGCAGGTCATAGCGCGGAGCAATGGAAGTAAACATCTCCCGCACCGCGCGCGATGCAGCCTGCGTGTCGCGTGCGCCCTCGGGAGCAGCGCCGATCACCGTGGATTTAGCTGTATTGCCCAAAGCTCGCTTTTTTATTCTCTATGACTCTGTGTCTCTGTGGTGAATGATTGGTCTATTGATCCGAGAGCTTTCGTAATTCATCCACCGCTTCCACTATTACCTGCTCTGGCACATTCTTCACGATCTCGACCTTCCCGATGGCAGTCGGCAAAACAAAGTGTACGACGCCGTGGCTGGTTTTCTTGTCGCTCTGCAACAGCCGAACAATCTTCTTGCTCTTGGCTTTGACTTTCGGCAGAGGGCCAAACGAAAGCACAGCATCTACAATTTGTTTTGCGATTTTCGGATCGAGCTTACCAAGCGAAACGGCAATATTTGTCGCCGCAATCATTCCCCAAGCCACGGCTTCGCCATGCAGAAAGCGTTTATATTCCGATTCTGCCTCCAGCGCATGCCCCACGGTGTGGCCCAGATTTAAGACACGTCGTAGATCGCCTTCCCGCTCGTCGGCTGACACTACTTCAGCTTTAAGCTGCACTGATTCCGCGAGCACCCATTCCAAAGTCTTCGTATCGCGTCGCAACGCTTTGATCTTTGTTCCTTCCAGCCGCTGAAATAATTCAGGCCGCCCAATCACTCCACATTTGAGGGCTTCATATAATCCCGCGCGAAACTCTCTTGCGGGAAGCGTAGAGAGCACAGCCGGATCAATCAACACCATCGCGGGTTGATGAAACGTTCCGACCAAATTTTTTCCGGTTCGCAGATTGACGCCTGTTTTTCCGCCGATTGCCGCATCCAGTTGCGCCTGAACGGTTGTGGGAATCTGCACCACGTCGATTCCTCGCATGTAGACCGAAGCCAAAAAGCCAGCAACATCGCCGACCACGCCTCCGCCGAATGCAATGACCGCAGCATTGCGGTCGGCGCCGAGGCGAGTTAACTTTTCCGCGAGTTGTTCGACGGAGGTAAGCTTCTTGCTGCGCTCGCCATCTTTCATCTCGAGAATTTCTGGATCGAATCCGGCAGTCCCCAGAGACGCTACCAGTTTCTTCCCCCATCGCCGCCGTACCGGCTCCACGGTCACGACAAACAGACGTTTTCCTTTTCCCAAAACCTCACGCACGAGAGGGCCGGCATTTGCCAGCAACCCGCTCTCAATAATGGCTTCGTAAGAGCGTTGAGGGACTGTAATTTTTATCCGTGTATTTGCTTGAACCATGAATTTTCATCATAACGTACTGGCGGATGCCGACTCACGCCGGTTACCGATTTCGTGCGCGCTTCGTTAACACGCTCTTTGCGGACGCATCAGCGATGCAACTACAGCGATAGCTAAGATGATTGCGATAGCACCCAATGCCAGCAGGGTTGGCACTTCGTAGTAATGAGACGCCAGCATTTTCCCGCCGACCAAGATCAAAATAGCCGACAAGCCATAGTGCAAATACGCAAACCTCTCCAACATCCCAGCCAGGGCAAAATACATCGACCGCAATCCCAGAATTGCGAAGATATTTGCCGCATACACGACTATGACATCTCGCGTGATAGCCAGGACTGCCGGAATCGAATCGGTCGCAAACAGCACATCCGTCGTTTCAATCGCTACCAGCACCAGCAGCAATGGGGTCGCGAAGAGCCGCTCTCGGCGAACAAAAAATCTGTCACCCTCGTAGTCCTCGGTCACCGGCAGCAATTTCCTGGACAAGCGCAACAGTGGATTCTTTTCTGGATCCATTTTGGATTCATCGTGGATAAACAATCTAATCCCGCTATAGATCAGCAATGCTCCAAACGCATAAATAATCCACTCAAATTTTTCCAAAAGGCTGAACACCGGCAAGAATGAAGAGGACCCGCATAATGACCGCGCCGAGAATTCCCCAGATCAGCACCTTATGTTGATAGGCGGCGGGCACACGAAAATATCGGAAGATCAAGAGGAAGACAAAAAGATTGTCAACGCTGAGCGAGGTTTCGATTACATAGCCAGTGGTGAATTGCAGGGCTGATTTGGGTCCACGCCAAAAGTAGAGCAACACTGCAAAGCCTGCAGCAAGGCTCAGCCACACCACACTCCAGGTTAATGCTTCGCGAAGAGTAACTTTATGAGAGCCACGGTGGAATACTCCAAGATCGAGGAGCAGCACCAACAAAACAAATAGATTGAAGAAAATCCAGAAGACTAGTTCGTTCAATTCAAAGCCAGCCTAGCTACAAGAACTGAGAAACGAAATAAGAGGAGATCACAAACCAATCGAAAAGATATCAGTGACAGGTTTATTTCTTGTCGAGCATCTGCACCGTTTCAAGAATCACGCTACCCACGATCTCCAGACTCTTCGGACTAAGTTTATCCACGGTGTCAGCAGGTGTGTGCCAGAAGACGTTGCCGTAACCATAATCAAAGTCGATCAGATCGGCACATGGTACACCCTTCTGCATGAATGGCAGGTGATCGTCATTTACCTGATTTACACGCGTATAAAAATGCGATTGATAACCAAGACGGGTGGCTGCCTGATAAACAAGATCTTCGAGCCACGGAGTGGAATTCTGATCGCGATCGATATTGAGGTCAGCATCGCCAATCATATCTGCCAACAAAAATGCCTTGATTTTCTTTAATGTCCCGTCGGCCTGCCATTTATCGACAATATGACGAATGCCATAAACGCTGTCGGTATCCGTCCATTGCTTTCCCACGAACTCTTCGGCGTCATCCCACACCAGCCATACGCTATAGCCATCGCGTTTTTTGCCGCGTAATTGATTGGCAATTTCAAGCAGAAGCGCACTGGAAGACCCGCCATCATTGGCGCCGACATAGTTAATATTTCGCAAAGGATAGTTCGTATCGTAATGGCTGGCGATCACAATAATCCCATCACGCGTGCCAGGATACTTGGCAATAATGTTGTGCACCGGAAACTTTCCCTCAGGAGTGTCCGCGGTGAAAACGTCCGATTCTACGTCATCACCTTTGAGATGCGCGACGATATAGTCTTCGACTTTTTTGTGATTCGCGCTGCCAATCGGACGCGGGCCAAAAGCGACAATCTCTTTGACATACTGCATCGAACGAGCAGAGTTAAAAGAGGGAACTGGCCCGTAGTCGACTGCGGCGTCAGAGTTCGTAATTGGGGCGGTCGAAGTCTGGTCGGACGGCTGGGGTGCTTTCGTCGCCTCGAGCGATTTCTGCGCGCATGCACCCAGGCTCAAGCACATTGAAACGATCAGGCTTAACCCGAATCTTCGGGATGATGCCTTCCTCTTTGTCATTATCCCTTTCGGTCCGCCCGCGCTTTACGACTGTCCGGATGCACCAGCCATGCAACTCCGATGCTGACGATATAAAGGCCCATCATCGGCGCGGCTAAAATGCACATATTCATGATGTCGCTGGTCGGAGTAATAATAGCGGCGATCACAAAAATTGCCAGCACCGCATAGCGCAAGTTGCGCCACATCCACCCCGGGCTCACCACTCCCATCAATGCCAAAAAGAAAATCAGAATCGGCATCTCAAAGATCGCCCCCAGGCTGAGGATCACCGTCAGAAAGAGATCCGTATATTCGTGGATGGTGATCATCGGCTGAAATTGCTTGCCGAAGCCCACCAAAAAATCCAGCGCCAGCGGATAGACCAGCTTGTATCCGAAGTAGCCGCCGCCCACGAACAGCGCGATGGTCGAAAACATAAACGGCATCACGTACCGTTTTTCGTGGCGATAAAGACCGGGCGAAATGAACATCCAGAGCTGATAAAGCACAAACGGCGACGCAACAAACAATCCCACCATTAAAGTAATCTTCAAGTAAAGGTTGAAAGGCTCGGTCGGATTCAGATAAACCAACCGGTCGTTCAAGCCATTCTTGTGCAGCGCCGTCATGATCGGCTGCTGCATGTATTCGAAGATTTTTTCGTGGAAAGTCCAGCACGCGCCGAAGCCGATGAGAACGGCAATGATGGAATAAAAAAGACGTTTGCGCAGCTCCTCTAAATGTTCGAGGAAGCCCATCGCGGGCATGCTGTCTTGATCGGGCTCATCTTTAGACTTCGGCAGCTCAGCAGTGAGATCAGGCATCTGGTAGGGCCGCCTTTGAGGCTAACTCTGGAGTTGAATGGGAAGCACCTTCGTTCGTCGCGTGTGGTTCGGTAACATGGTTTTCTGGAATATGAGTGTCCGAATTTTGAGTTTCCGGGGTCGTGCGTTTCTAAAACCCTGGTTTCTGAAATCTGTGTTTCTGAAACATGCGTCTCCGGAACAACTATGTCCGAACTTCTGGGCTCGGTGACCCCAGCCAATGACGGTCGGGATTCGAGAGTTGCGACCGCTCCTCCCGGAGCTTCCGATGGCGGCAAGATTTGGCGCCTATTATGTTCCGCATCGATGTTAGAAATTTCGGACTCAATTTGGGATCGGAACTCATTGGAGGCCTTACGAAACTCATTCATAATCTTGCCGAGTTGGCGTGCGATCTCGGGTAACTTCTTGGGCCCGAAGACCAGCAAAGCCAAAACGAAAAGAAAAATAGTCTCGCCAAAACTCATAACGTTCATGATACTGCCCGAGGGAGTTAGCGGCAATGCGGCGTCACAGACAACCGATATTGATGACAGATTAATTACATATGAGGTACTCGGATCTATCTTAGCTCGCTAAAGCCCCGATCCCCCTTTCCCGCTCGCCCGCGCTGGTCTCCTTCCCACCGAAAATACTCATTTGTTCGAACCATAAAGTTTCCCAATCGTTTAGCCGATAGACATCGTGAAGTGTCGATGTCTCCCTCTTCTTCTGAGAAGAGCCAATGGGTGCAGAAGTGTTACTCCAACCCATACGTCTAAAGCAATGCGCCCGCACAGGAGAGCCGAATTGTGATTTCCCTGAAGAAATATCTAGATATGGAGGCAGGCGAAATAGGCAAGAACAAGCCGGCTGCGGGCGATACAGCGGCACCTGAGCTTCTTTCGGCTGCAATGGAATGCTATCGCGCCGCGCTGCTGGCTATGGGGGAAAGTGCGGGACGAGCCTGTCCGTCTGTGGGCGCCGAGTTGAAGCAGAGTCTCGCCAGTATCGAGCGACACCTCTCGGGAAAGCTTACCTCATTGATCGTTAGGGAATCCGAAACACAGGCCAAAGAGCAGTTGCAACAATGGGCAGGACGCACCGCGGAATACTTCAAATCGAAAGCTAGCGATGTTAAAGAACTTCTAATCGTACTTGCGCGCACCGCGGAATCCGTCGGCAAACGCGACAAGCGGTATGAACATCAGCTGAATGCCTTCACCACTCGGTTGCAAGCCATTGCCGATCTCGATGATTTGACCAAAGTTCGCACGTCCCTCGTGAAGAGTGCCGCTGAACTGAAGACCTGCGTGGATCACATGGCGCAAGAGAGTCGTAATGCACTGGAGCAGCTGCAGGCGGAAGTTACAAATTACGAAACCAAGCTCAAAGCGGTCGAGCAACTTGCGGCTAAGGATGCGCTGACCGGCTTGGCGAGCCGTCGCTATGTCGAGGAGCGAATCGAATTACGCATCCAGCAGAAGCAAATGTTTTGTGCCGTAATCCTTGACCTGAACCGTCTGAAGCAGGTTAATGACACTCATGGACACCTGGCAGGCGACGATTTGTTAAAGCAGTTCTCCCAGGAGTTGCGGTCGAATTCACGGCCCAGTGACTTGGTTGGCCGTTGGGGTGGAGATGAATTCATCGTAGTTCTCGACTGTGATCTTTCCGGGGCAAAATCGCTAATGGACCGCGTCTTGAAATGGGCGTTTGGCGAGTACACAATCCAGCTGGGTACGAGTAAGGGCGAAATCAAAGTCAATGTCGATGCATCACTCGGTATGGCTCAATGGAATTCTGGCGAAACACTTCGACAAGTGGTTGAGCGCGCCGATTCCGCCATGTACAAGGAAAAGGCTTTAGCTCACAAGCAGAGTTATTAGGCGCGATTCGCCGGGAGCGCCGTTTTTCTCCTGCATCGATTGCGAGCTCTTTCGCATCCTATCTACTTGAGCTCGATAGCTCTTCTGGTAATCTCTTGGCAGGCCAAACGTTCTTAGAAACTGCCGGACAGCATGCTATACTGCGCTCACGAGCGGCCTCTGGGATAGCGGTTATACCCAAGGCGAAGGAAAACCAAAGATGGCCCGTAGTTCTCGTCGTTCCCTCTTTTTTGTCATATTGTTCCTGGCAGTTTGCGGATTCCTGGGCATTCTCTTTGCTCAGAAGAATCCCGACGCAGCTTCGGGCGCCGATACCGACGTTCGCGACAGCTTAAAGCAGTTCGCCGATGTCTACAATGTCATTGAGCAGAACTACGCCGAGCCGGTGAACCCCGATAAGGCTATCTACAACGGCGCCATCCCGGGCATGCTGCATGTGCTCGATCCGCACTCTAATTTCTTCGATCCCAAAGCTTATTCCCTACTGCGCGAAGATCAGCGCGGAAAGTATTACGGCGTGGGTATGACCGTCGGCCCGCGTAACAATAAAGTTATCGTTATCGCGCCGTTCGCTGGCACTCCTGCTTACAAAGCTGGCATTCATCCCGGCGACATCATCATGGCTATCGATGGCAAACCCACCGACAACATGACCACGAGCGATGTAGCCGACCTGCTGAAGGGGCCGAAGGGCACCACAGTTCACATCACTATGTTGCGCGAGGGAGCCGATAAGCCTCTCGAGTTCGCTGTCGTTCGTGACGAAATTCCCCGTTATAGCGTTGACCTGCATTTCATCATTAAGCCCGGAATCGGCTACATGCACGTCTCTGGATTCAACGAGACTACCGAGCATGAAGTTGCCGACGCACTCGACGAAATGGGAGATCTGAAGGGGTTGATCCTCGATCTGCGCCAGAATCCCGGTGGCCTGTTGAATGAAGGCGTGGGCGTAGCAGATAAGTTCCTGCATAAGGGACAGCTGATCGTCTCGCATCACGGTCGGTCGTCTCCGGAAAAGCGCTATACTGCCGCGCACGGAAATGGTGGCAGAGATTATCCGTTGGTCGTGCTGGTGAATCGTGGCACGGCGTCAGCGGCCGAAATTGTGGCTGGAGCCATCCAGGATCATGATCGCGGGCTGATCGTGGGCGAAACCACCTTCGGCAAAGGCTTGGTCCAGACGGTTTATCCGCTATCGGAGAACACCGGCCTTGCGCTCACCACAGCGCACTACTACACGCCCAGCGGACGTCTGATTCAGCGCGATTATTCCAATGTCTCGTTATATGACTATTACTTCGACCGTCCTAACGACAACGATACTTCGAACCGCGAAGTAAAACTAACCGACAGCGGACGCACCGTATACGGCGGCGGCGGTATCAAGCCCGACGTCAAGATCGATCCGCCGAAGGACAATAAGTTCGAGGACACGCTGCTCCAGCACTATGCGTTCTTTAACTTCGCCAAGCATTACGTCGTCGACTCACCATCCCACAGAGAAGTTTGAAGTGGATGACCAAGTGATGCAGGAATTCCGTAAATCGCTCGACGAAGACAAGACTCCATACACCGAGGCCGACCTGGTTCAGAACAATGAATGGGTTCGAAATAACATTAAGAGCGAGATTTTCGTGGATGCCTTTGGACAGGAAAAAGGCCTTCAGGTGAAAGCGGAAGGTGATCCGGAAGTGACGAAAGCGCTCGAGCTTCTACCGCAAGCCCAAAAACTAGCGGAAAACGCAAAGAAGATCGTCGCGGAACGCTCCACACCAAACTCACTGAATCGTTAATTTAGAAAGTAAGAATTAAATAAAGGCCCGAGGAATCGGGCCTTTTGTTTTTCTGGGTTGAGAACAGCGCGTAGCCATACGTCAAATTAATTTCGTTTGGATGTTGGTTCTCCTACAAATACCAAGCACCCGTTTGGATCTACTATGTGGAACTCGGTCATCCCATATTCCCGGTCAAATAAATCCCGGATTCGATAATGATCCTTAAACGTTTTTACTTGCTCCCATAAAACATGGATGCCGGAAACTTCAATATAAATCTCAGTATGCTCGCGTACACGCTTCATGACCTCTTCCGATGCGGCCTCCTGAAAGTGAATGGTTTGACCATCCCGCTCCACTATCGAGTACTGCGGCGATTTCATGGTTTGGATGAATCCCAACACACTCTGATAAAACATAACAGTTTCATCCATGTTCGCAGTTGTCAGCATGGGACTGATCCGCTTCACTACAGTCATCACAGAGCCTCCGGTGGTCTGACGTATTCGTCTGCCGAAATATAATGTTATTACAGCAGAGCCAGTGCGAACTCTGGTTTAAAATGACTCACCATCATCATCCTGTCAATTGACTTGCGCTCCTTGCTATGTGAAAATTCGCCCATTCTGTTGCAGTACTGCGCCGGAGTGGGCATGAAATCGTTTCGTATTCAACCAACTTCTGATCACCGACAAAGTCACTGGTGCTAAAAGAGGCGCCATGGATTTTAGTGACGTTAATCGCTGCGATTGCGGGCGTAACCGATTGGCGATCGCGCCGCATTCCAAACTGGCTGACGGTACCGGGACTGATACTGGGGATTGCCGCGAACTCCGTGGCAGCGGGTCGATCCGGAGCCAAAGAGTCATTATTAGGAGCTGGTCTGGGACTGGCACTGCTGCTACCCTTCGTAGTAATAAGAAGTCTGGGCGCAGGCGACTGGAAGCTGGTCGGCGCAGTAGGGGCGTGTTTAGGGCCGCATCACTTGCTCACAGTTTTATTCGTTACAATTCTGATCAACGGATTAATGGCCCTGGCAATGATCGTATGGAAAAAGAGAGTGCGGCGAACCGTGCGGAATCTCGGTCAGATGGTGGCATCGATGATGACACTGCATCTACCGGGAGAGGAATTGACGCTCGATAATCCGCAAGCTGTCAAAGTTCCATTTGGAGTGGCGGTGGCAGCGGCCGTAATTTTGTATGCAGCGAGACACGCGTGGGGAGCTGTTTGACGAATAGCGAGGCTTGCGAGTGCCTATGAAATCAGAACGACCCCACAGGAAAGGCATTGCTGCCGAGCGAGGACAAGCTATTGTCGAAGCTGCGCTCATATTGCCGATTTTATTCTTTATCGTCTTCGGGATTTTGTGGTTTGGTCGGGTTATTAATATCTATTCGACTCTGTACCGCGCCGCGCACGATGCAGCACAAGCGTATGCTTCAAACACGTGCGGGAGCTGCGGCAATGGCGTTACAACACAAACGACAGTAATGACCAACGTGGTAAGCCCGATCCTTGCTGCGGCTCACGTTAAGGGCACGGTGACCCCAACTTTCAACACTATACAGTTGAATCCCGGATCGACACCCATTGAGATCGCAACAACCGTAGACCTGAGTTATACGTATCCATTCACACTTTATGGGATGACCTGTTGTCCGTTGCGGCTCACGACGCTGTTGAATGGAATTACAATCACGGGGCACGGTCAAGCTCGACAGGAAAATTGAGCAGCATGCGGTTCGCAATCCGAACTCGGCGAGGTATCAACCGACTAGTGAACAGGCTAGCAGTAACCGAAGGGTCTGAAATTGTCGAATTCGCAGTATCCTTGCCGCTCTTACTCGTTATGGTCGTTGGCATCTACGACTTCGGCTCGGCATTCACACTGAAAGAAAAGATCGGCAATATCGCCCGCGAAGGTGCGCGATTTGGGTCAAACTTGCCTTCTACAGACCTACTTCCTACCGGAACTACCTGTGGTGCAGTAGCGTCTATTTGTTCGGTGCGCAATGTCGTGGACGCGGCTCTGATCGCGAATAAATTGAATGATTGTGGGCTTGCCGGAGCCGTCCCTCAACGGGGCAATCCCGTTTCTCCAAGTGCGCCTCTCTCATGGTATTTCAAAACGACATCTCCAACCAATGGGTGTCCGAAGGATCTAATACTCATCGTCGATCGAGGAGCTTTTTACACGACCACACTAACGATAAACCCAACGAACCCGACTTACACTATCGAAGCCACCAAATTGACAATCACTTATCCTTACGCTTGGACGTTCAATCGTGTGATCACACTGATAGCTTCGGGGACAAATTACCCGGGCACGTCCGAACTTACAGAAGTCGCAACCATGCAGGATTTGAACTGAGAGCATGTTTGGATAGAAAAACTTCGTGATCCAGAATTCACACCTACACAATCGAGAGCGTGGAGTGACCATCTTTGTCATGGCGGCGGTGATTGCTGTCGTGTTGGGGATGGCGGCGCTAGCCATTGATTTAACCGCCCTTTACGTTTTCCATGGTGAAGCACAGCGCGCTGCCGATGCGGCTGCGCTAGCGGCAGCGAAGATGTTCGCGAGCTCGGGATTCACTGCGGGTCAAATCAATGAAAGTGCGGCTTGCGTGAGCTCAGCCAGTGGCCCTGGATCCGGTGCAGCGAATGCAGCGGCACAATCCACGGCCTCAGCAAACCTGGTAGCTGGACAACCTCCACAGATCGCCTCCATTACGTGCACGTATAGTTCAAGTGGTGGAGATCAAAATCCTCAAGTGACAGTGAAGGTGCAGCAGGGGGGACTTCCCAGCTATTTTGCAAGAATCTGGGGACAAACAATGAACAGCGTGACTGCTACGGCCACAGCGGAAGCCTACAATCCGTCGGGGCCTCCCGGAATCTCGCCGGTTCAGGTTTCAATCAAGCCGTTCTTGGTTCCAAATTGTATGCCGAGCACCACTGCTACGACGATTTGCCCGGGTACATACTTTATCGATCCTAACAACAATAACGCACTCAACAACCCAGCGGCATATCTCGGGCAAGAAATCTATCTCGCGCAAGTTAAGACGAATGGAACGGTGCCTTTTCCACCGCTCCCTCCACAACCGTATGCCGCCTATTACATAATCCGCCCTCCACAGGAAGCGACTATCTGTCCGTCGCGAGCGGCGCCTCCCGGGACGTGTGCACAGGTCGGGGGTGGTGGCACGTACGACAATATCGCTTGTTCCGAGGAGCCGACAAGGCTGCCACCCCCCACTACAGACGAGGGGGAACAACTCAGTTGCGGAGACCAACTACGTATCCGTCCCAGCACTGGAACACCTACACGTCTCACTGAAACCTCGAATGCGACTCAGTGTCTAACTCACGCCAGTGGGCCTGGGTTAGGAATGGGCCAAGATGTCTTTAATCCTGGCAATGTTGTGACTGGACTTCCGGTAGAGATTGATGCGGGCGCTAGTAATCCAAATTCAACGTTAGCTGGAGCCCTAACCAAGAATGTCAGCCGTAGCGATTCGGTGATCACGGTTCCCTTGTTCGACAGTAGAACCAACGCGTGCCCCGGAGGAGTTTGTCAGCCCGTAACGATCACGGGTTTCCTTCAGTTAGGCGTTCAGTCTGTAGATGGAAATGGAACTATCCAGGCCGTTGTGATGAACGCTTCGGGATGTGGCAGTAATGCCGGATCGGGCACGACTATATCGGCCAGTGGCGTTTCCCCCGTTCCTGTCCGCCTTATCGGCCAGTAGGGCACGTTCGCGCAGTTAACCCACTACTGTGGTTGTGGTGGGGGTTCCGGCTCTGTTTCTGGGGCTGGTGGCGGAGTGTCGTCCGCAGGTTCGGAGGGTTGCATCACCTGTCCCCCTTGCACCGGCTCTGGAGGCGGTTGATTTGTCGCCGAGTATTCCTGCGCAACGTCTCCGCCTGTGGGCATTGCTCCACCCTGTTTCGAAGTTAGCAGCACACTATGGAGCTCGTTCGGATCGTGATCCGATCCTACGATAACGAAGTTGAAGTGCGATCCATTCAGCAATGCCGCCATGGCCTCTCGCGCGGGGGCGGGACCAATATCGGCCACAATCTGTTCCTGCTGCGCTCCGGGAGGAATAGGAATATCCGCGCCTGTCTGCCTGTGAACTTCGTTGAGGACCTCTGCCAGCGTGCCTTGATCGACATGAATGCTGAGCATGCCGCGATTAAAGTGAACTTCGACACGCGCTTTCGGCTGAATAGGAAGCGTCAGCGGCATATCATCTTCCGAAATTACGACAGGAGCCGCCCGTGAAGATGATGAAGATAACGACGAGACCGTTTGCAGATGTCCCGTGCCGCCGATTGTAGCGTTAGACTTCGCGTCTAATTTGGCATCGAACTTTATGATGACAGATTTACCCGAAGGATAGATGTGATAAGTCGCCATCGCCGTTAGATCAAGGACAACTCGAGTTACCGGGGGATTCGTCGAGAACAATCCCACACGCACATTCTTCACATCTCCACGATTTACATTAAGGCTGTGCAGTTCGGAACCTGGCTGCGCATTAGGGAAGTCAATTACCAAGCGATTAGGAGCGGTGACGACTTGGCTCTGCGGCGTTACAGGCTCACTAGCGAGTATCTCAAGTTCAACATTGTTGCCCACATTCAACAAAGAAACTTTGCGGATCAAAGTGACGGATCTTTGCGCTCGAGTTTCCCGCAATCTGCGCAATCCCTTGGCTTGGAGCAGCGAGGATGAATCCCGCCAGCAATCCACAAACAAAATTGAATTTGATAAAACGGAGCATTACAAGCGATTTTAGCAGTATTCATCACCCCGAAGTCACACTTCAGGACCTGTCCTCCCGCACGAAAGTCCTTATTTGGAAGCGGGTTTCAGAATGTCTCCCAGCACATCTGGATCGGTCGTTCGTTCCAGATGTGGGTATTTTTCTCCGTCATGATACGGAATCGAATAGGTCTTGAAGAACTGAGCATTTTCGATGAGCAGATCAATAGGCTGCTTGTCTTGCTTTGGAAGTTCGCAGCGTATCTCGCAGCACGTCCTTCGACCAGCGCCGCCCGTTGACTGCTACCAGCTTCATACCCGGACCGATGCCAGCAGCATAGGCTGGAGATCCGGGAATAACATCCTGCAGCTCCCCATTTTCACGGACGACAAATCCAAATGAATAAAATGCATTCAGGTTCTTCCCAAGCTTCTCGCCAGCATGGATAAGCAAGTTCGGCCGGTCGTCATACACCAAACGCCATCCGCCGCGTTCAATCCCCGCGAGCGGCGCGTGAGTGGTTACGGCATTCGTGCGTTCCCGCAAAAGACCCGCCCAATCATAGGGAGTTACCTGGTTCAGCGTGCTCACCAGATCATCGAACGTGTAAGGCACAACCTTGGGAGGCCCACTCTGTCCACCATGGAATAGACGGCAAAAGTCGTCGAGCGATTTCTGCCCATGAGTTTGCTGCCGTATGAGAGTATCGACGTCGAGCCAAATCAGCTCTCCTTCGGGATAATAATCAAGCCCGCGACGCCAGTTCTGCCACTGCGGTCCTGCCAGCCGCAGAATCTGCACAGACCGAGCCGTGTCTTCCAAAGGACGCCAGGTTCGCCCGATGCGATGATCCATTGCGGACGCTGTCGCGGCTAAAGCCTCGCGATATTCCTCGGGTGTCCACAACCCAGAGCGCGCGGTCAGTACGTCGCCTAAATACTCAGTCAATCCCTCATAAACCCAGAGCAGATCGCCAACCATCGGTTCCTGATAGTTGCGTGTGGCCAAGCCGGCAGGGCGGCGATACTTGCCATTCCATGAATGGGTGAACTCGTGCGGCAATAGACCCGTTTCCAGCAAACGAATATCAGGATCAATCAGTCCGCGTTCCTCAATGCCGTTATCGCTGGACTGGTGATGTTCGAGGCCGCGGCCTCCAACCTCATCACTCAACGTAAACAGGAAGTGATATTCGAGGTAGTGCCGGGCCCCAAACAAAGCTCCGGTCTCGGCGACCAGCTTGCGATAAGCTGCTTCGTCTTGCGGCGTCATCGCCAGTCCGGCATCGCTCTCGCTGACCATGTCGATCTCGTGCACGGGAGTTTCACCGGGCTTGGTTAGCTCTATTTTTCGATAATGATCCCCGGCGATCAGCGGAGAGTCCACTAAAGTCGTCAGCGAGACTGGCTTGAAATGTATTTCGGCGGTCGCCTGATCGGAAGTTTCTTCTGGCTTTAAAGCAGTGCCGAATTTCCATCCCGCAGGCAATTGCACTGAAGCTGCAAACTTCACGTCATCTGAATTCAAGCCTTGGGGATAGAGCAACACCTGATTCCAATTTAAATCCAAAACGTGGGAAGACGCAGCGGCACCGCTTGCTCCGGAAACACCGCTGGTAGTGATTGTGTCGAAAGAGACCTGCAATTCGCTCGTACCCGCGGGCACATCCACATGAAAGGCGTACATATCCACCGAATCGCGCTCCCACGGCAAACTCCGTCCGGCAGCTTCCATCTTTACCCCAGTAACGTTCTCGATGGGCCCGCTGGGACGATGATTTCCAGGAATCCATTTGGGATAAACAAGTGTGAGAGGTCCCGCCTTAACCGGAAAGATCAGTTGAGCGTGATAAATGTTGCGCGGCGCATCCGTGAGATCTACCTTGAGGTGAATTGTTTGCGACATGGCAATCGACGAAAAAATTGCAGAGCTGAAAATAGAAAGGAATGCGAATGCCAAAAGACGCCTCATAGTCGCGCCTCCTTAAATTAAAAAACTCTTAGATTGTGTTTCGAACCTGATCATCGGGAATAGCTATCTTAGCGGGACTTTGCGGATTTTCCCATTAAAGCTCGATTTAGTAATGGCATTAGACGATGCCTCGGTCTCTCTGGCATTCAATGCTGTCTCGCGTGCACCTTGATTTTCGATTTATATTGTCGCCGGTGATGTTACCCAATTCACTAAAGTTCCGCGGATTTCCGGGCGATATTTGTATATATGATTCTTTTGACTCGTGACCCCTTCCACAAGCTGCGCGTCCTTGTGGCTGAAGACGATCTATCCGCGCAGCGCGTATTGGTACAGACGTTGCGAACAATGGGACACGGCGTGACTACTGCAAACAGCGAAAGTCAGATTCTGGCTCATTATCGTCAGCAGTCCTTCGATCTGATCTTCATCGATACAGACAGAGCCGAGCTCGGCGGTCTCTCAGCGGCCGTCCAGATTCGTGATCTGGAAAGACAAACGCGCAATCATGTTCCCATCATCGCCATGACTGTGCAATCCAGCAATTCGGGGCGCGAGCGCTGTCTGGACGCGGGAATGGACAGCTATCTCCACAAACCTCTATTTGCGGTGCAGCTGGAAAACATACTGCTCGCGTTTGCACGACCGGAAGCGGTCGAGGCGGGGAATCGTCCAGCATGTTGGAACCGTTTGGCAACACTCGAACGGGCAGGTGGTGACGAAAGATTTCTCGCTGAAATCATCGGCTTATTTTCTGAAGAAAAAACTCGGTTGCTGGGACGAATGGAGCGGGCTCTCAACGATAAAGATTCCCAATCGATGGAATACGCTGCGCGCCATCTAAGAGAGCAATTGAATTATCTTGGCGCGTCCGAACTATCGGAACTGGTTCGCAAGCTGGAAGAAATGGCGAGGAAGCGAGACTTGCCCGGCGCAGCGAAGATGACCGCGGTGCTTCATGCCCAACTCGGGCAGATGGAAAGAGAAATTGTTCAACAAACCAAAAGTTACTGACTCGGAGTCTATGGAGCAGATCATGAACCTGCTTATCGCGGAAGATGATCCGTTTTTCCGCGCCATTCTCCAGCAACTGCTCTCTGCGGAATATGAAGTCCAAACTGCTGCAGATGGGGAGCAAGCATGGTCTTTATTGCAGAAAAGCGAAGATCCTGGCATGGCGATTCTTGACTGGATCATGCCCGGTTTGACCGGACCGCAGCTATGCCGCTATATCCGCAATGACGCGAAGACTGCTCGTAACTATGTGATCCTGCTTACCTCAAAAAACAGCCCGTCGGATATCATCGCCGGACTCGAAGCCGGAGCCGACGACTACGTCACTAAACCATTTGAAGCCGAAGAACTGAGAGCCAGAGTTCGGCTGGGATGCAGATTACTCGAATTGCAAGCCAAAATGCGCCTAAAGTCGCAAGCCTTGGAAGAAGCACTATTACGCGAAAAGCTGTTGCAAGGTCGGTTGAGGACTGAATCAGTTCTGACAACTGCGCAATCAAGCTCGCGCTTTGCCCGTTGAACGTGCGCAAAACACACGATTAGGTAATTCACAGTCGCGCGGAAGCTAAGAGTGTGGGTCCGTAATGAAAGTGGTTATGCGAAAAAAAATAACCCGCTCCAAGTACAAACTTTCGACATACTCGGAGCGGGGACTACGGGTCTTGCTTGGTAGCTAATCCAGTAGAAAGCAACTGAGTGTTCGATACAATACGGTCAATGCTGGATAGTCTCTAAGGTTATAACCGCAACGCTATAGCTGTATTCGATCTAAATCAGAATTTCTGGAAATCTCAGATTCCCGGGACTGGAAACTTCGGCGCCCCGCCTTCAACCTCTGCCTGATTGAAAACCGCATTCGATCCCATATGGGCCGGCATGGCGGCAAGCATTTGTTCCTTGCGATACACCAGATTCGTGGCATTGAAGGTCGCTAGCTCGAATCCATGGCCATGGGTAATGGCATCCGTCGGGCAAGCCTCAACGCAATATCCGCAAAAGATGCAGCGGTTATAGTCGATGTTGTAAACCTTGGCGTATCTCTCCGCCCCGCTTACCCGGTTCTCTTCCGTATTCTCCGCGGCCTCGATATAAATGCAGTTTGAAGGACAATTCGCCGCGCACAAGAAAGCAAGCCACACACTTTTCCAGCCCGTTTTCGTCGCGCTGCAAAACATGCACTCCGCGAAAGCGTTCCTGGAACTTGGCTCCCCGCAAGGGCCCAGGCCCATCCGGATAATTCTCCACTTGAGTCGGCTGAAACATCTCCATGAAGGTGATGCTCATGCCCTTGGCAATAGCCGCAATGTCTTTAAGGATCGGCATAACAGACTAGTATACCGGAAGGTGCGAAAGGGCCCAACAGTCTCCACTGAATGGCGCTGTTCTATGCGAACCAGTGCGCTAAACCGCCGATCGGGCTTGCATTAATTGATTGTTGCTGATTTCTGCAGAAGCGAAGAGATGAGCCAGCCGAAAAATCACAAATCACAGCTCGCGCCGATTAGGGGCGATTTCCATCGGTAGTTTTCTCATCCGCCGCGTGTGCTCGCTGAGAGCAGTCTGCAACTCTTTGAGAATATCCTCTAACTCGGGCGAAGAATTAGGAGTTGCGACGGCCATGGCGCACAACTCCATTATCCGATCTTCTAATCGCCGGTTCATTGTTAATCATTGATTGGCCAGAAGGATTGATCAGCTTCTCATAAGACAGCGACTATTGTTCGATACAGTACATTCTGTATTCTCTGTTTCAGAGCAAATTTGTTGAGCGGATTCGCACGCTACGTCGCAGTGTGGCGTCTACGTCGCCATCCCTACCGTCCGGCCCACCTGCAGCAATCTCCTCCCGCAAGCGGTATGGTAGGCTCGTAATTCGTCTTCTCAGCAAACGCGTTTGTTTGATTTGTTAACCCGTCGTCCGAGAGTTGCCATTTAGACCCAGGAGCAAAGAACTAGTATCTATGAATCGTCCCAAACCTCTCGTTCTCATTATCCTCGATGGATGGGGATATCGTGTTGAAACCAAAGCCAACGCCATCGCACTCGCTCGAAAGCCCACTTACGACCGTCTCCTGCGTGAGTATCCCAACACGCTCATTCAAACCAGCGGACACGCGGTCGGTTTGCCCGATGGGCAAATGGGCAACAGCGAAGTTGGCCATCTCAATATCGGTGCCGGTCGCATCGTCCACATGGACAGCACGCGCATCGAGTTGATGATCCAGAACGGTGAGTTTTTTCAACATCCAGTGTTGCTTGCAGCCATGAAGAATGCGCAAACGGGAGGTCGCAGCCTGCATCTCTTTGGTCTGCTGTCGGATGGTGGAGTGCACTCCTACCAAACCCACCTGCACGCGTTGTTGAAGATGGCTAAACAGAATCATCTCGAACGCGTTTACATCCACGCATTCATGGATGGACGAGACACGCTGCCCACCAACGGCGCCGGATATGTAGAACAGCTTCAGCAAGCAATTCGCGAATACAACACCGGGAAAATCGCCAGCTGTGAGCGGCCGTTATTATGCAATGGATCGTGATCGCCGTTGGGATCGCATCGCCAAGGCGTATAGCGCGATGGTGAACGGCAAGGGCGAAGGCGGGAAATACACTGATCCTGTACAGGGAATTAGAGACTCCTATAACAAAGACGTCACTGATGAATTCATCGTTCCTTTTGTCTGCACTGACGATCATGGAAATCCGATTGCCACGATTCGCGATGAAGATTCCTGCATCTGTTTCAACTTCCGCGCTGACCGAGTGCGCGAAATAACCCGAGCCCTCACTCGAAATAGTCACTTAAACGAGAGCGCTGGGCGTGATCTCCCCGGAGCTGATGACCTCGACACAACCATTCCGCGCGACAGCGTGCCAAAGAATCTGCATTACGTCTGCATGACCCAGTACGACAAGAACTTCAAGCTGCCGGTTGTGATCCCGCCCGAATCAATGAATAACATCCTCGCCAATGTCATGGGACAAATGAATCTGCGAAACCTGCGAGTGGCGGAAACAGAGAAGTATGCTCACGTGACATATTTCTTTAACGGTGGTGTGGAACAGCCTTTCCCGGGAGAAGAACGCCTGATGGTGCAGTCTCCGAAAGTCGCGACCTACGACCTGAAGCCAGAGATGAGCGCAGCCGGAATCGCTGATACGGTTGTGAAAGCCGTCGAAGACGGGACCTTCGATGTGATAATCGTGAACTTCGCCAATGCAGACATGGTTGGCCACTCCGGAAAAATCGAGCCCACGGTGAAAGCAGTAGAAACCGTAGATGCATGTCTAGGCCGCATTGAGCTAGCCGTCCGCTTAAAGGGCGGAGCTATGCTGATCACTGCCGATCACGGGAATGCCGAGATGCTTGTTGATCCCGTAACCGGCGGTCCTCACACCGCACATACGACGAATCCTGTGCCCTTCATCGTAGTGCAGGAAAACAGCAAGAAATTTTCGTTGAGGCCTGGAGGCTCGCTGCGAGATATCTCTCCAACCGTATTAGGAATGATGGGAATCGCGGAGCCAACGGAAATGACCGGACAGGATTTGCGAGTTCTCAAAACGGAGAGTTAATTTTGGCAACACACGGCTGGGAAGATTCAGCTGGCTAGCTTCCGCAAGAATTCCTGCTCGTCCAGACGGTATTTGAATGCCTTACGGCCGTCGATAAATACAACCGGTACCTCATCCGTGAACTTGCGGCGCAATTCGTCGGCGGAATCGACATCGATTTCACGCCAGGTAAATCCACCGCGGCGTTCCAATTTGCCGAGGCTTTCTTTGACCACTTCGCACAAATGACATCCTTTGCGGGAGTACATCACGACTTCACGAAGGGCTGGCATGGGCTGAGTTTAACAATTATCACCGCCAAATTTCCACAAAATCCTCCAATTGCAACAGAGAACGTTTTCTCGCGCAGTTTCAATGCAAGCGCAATGCTCTCACCGGGTACAATCCCATCCATGCCTAAGGCATTCGACAAGCCGCTCCAAAAACCTCTGAAAGGCAAAACTGTCCTGATCACTGGTGGAGCGAAACGTTTAGGGCGAGAGATCGCGCTTGTTTTGGCTGAAGCAGGGGCTGACGTCGCGATAACATTTTTGCGGTCTGCCCGAGAAGCTCAGCACACGGTTGTTGATCTGGCCAGTTTCGGCGCGCGTGCGGTTGCGCTCCGCTGCGATGTCACCGACCAGCAGAGCGTCAGAAGCGCGATCAAAGAAACCGCGCGTGAGCTTGGCGGCATCGACATCCTCGTGAATAACGCGGCAAATTATGAGACTGTGAAATTTGAGGATCTGACACTGGAGCAATGGGATGCGATGTTCGCGTCAAATACTCGCGGGCCTTTTCTGGTTTCGCGGGAAGCGCTCAAACTGCTCCGCAAGCGTGAGGGAAAGATCATCAACATGGGATCGCTTGGTGGACTTCGCGCTTGGGCCGACCACGGTCACTATTGTTCATCCAAGGCTGCGGTTCACATGCTGACGAGGGTGATGGCCAAGGCGCTAGCCCCGGAAATCTCCGTAAACTGCGTTGCTCCGGGAATGATTGACCTGGGCGAGAAGTCCGCGGCTGCTTTTATGAAGAGGATGGCAAAGGACACACCAATGAAACGCAACGGGAGTGCGGCGGACGTGGCAGATGCGGTGCTGTTTTTTGCGACGGCTCCCCATTTCATCACGGGACAGGTTTTGGCGGTGGACGGCGGGTTAGGACTTTAGTCGCTAATTTACTTGTGTAAACAAATAAATTCGGGTCAGAGGCTTAATGCATAAACTACTTGGCATTCTTGTTGCACTCGGCTTTTTGTTTTGCTGTTCAGTATGCCTCGCCCAAGCCCGTCCTGAAGATGGTGGACATGAGATACAACTCTGGACTGGCGGCGGCCACTCGGTTCCGGGCGGCACATCGAACCGGAATGTGTGGAATGTGGGCCTACGCTACGGATGGATTCTGACCCGCCCTCACGGTCCCGGTTTTCTTAAAGGACGTATTGAATATGCCGTCGATGTCGTGCCGCTGTTCATGGCTTTCCAACCTACAAACACGGCATACGGAGCGGGCTTCAATCCACTGAACCTGAAATGGAATTTCGCCGCACGGGGCCTTTTCGTCCCATATTTTGAGTTAAGCGGCGGGACTTTGTTTACCAACAAAGACGTACCGACTGGCACAAATTCTGTCAACTTTACGCCTTCAGCGGCTCTGGGCTTGCATTTGCTGCGGGAGAAATATAACTGGAGCGTGGAAGTCCGATACTTGCACATTTCGAATGCAGGATTGGCGGTGCCAAACCCTGGGCTGAACACAGTGGAAGTAAGGTTGGGGATTGGGAAATTTCTAAGCCACTCGCATTGAGAGCTGCGAAATGTTTGATAAATCGCGGTGAAAAGGCTTTCGCATGAAACAGCAATACAAAACGTTCCAATTCATTCTCGCGTGTGCTTTCATTTTCTTTAGCGGGTACTTTCTTGCCAAGACCCGCAGCGATGCCGACAAGGTGTTCGCACCATCTATTTGCGGTATCGCCGTGTATCACCTCTGGCGTAACCGGAATAATCATCTGATCACTTAATTTCTAATTATCCCGGCCAAGCTTGCGGCGGCACACCCCTCCAGCTATTCTTCTTTCTTATGTCCACACTGGTTGAATGTGTTCCTAATTTTTCGGAAGGCCGTGACAAATCGAAGGTCGACGCCATCGTCGATGCCATGAAAATCGACGGCGTCTTCCTCTTAGATCGCGAAATGGACAGCGATCACAACCGCTGCGTGATCACAATTGCCGGCGAACGTGAAGCTATTCAGGAAGCAGCCATTCGCGGAGTAGGTAAGGCTTCGGAGTTGATCGATTTGAATGTTCATCAAGGCGCGCATCCCCGCATGGGAGCCGCCGACGTCGTCCCTTTCATCCCGATCGAAGGCGTAACGATAGAAGATTGCGTGAACATGGCGCGCCATGTCGGTTCGGAAGTTTGGAAGCGATACCAAATTCCTGTTTATCTCTACGAAGCTGCCGCCGCCACCCCCGAACGGCAGAATCTCGAAAACATTCGGCGCGGACAATTCGAAGGTATTCGCGCGGACATCGAAACCAATCCTGCCCGCAAACCTGATTTTGGCGATCCGCGGCTTCATCCCACAGCTGGCGCTGTAGTCGTCGGAGCCCGTAAAGCCCTAATCGCATACAACGTTTTTTTGAACACCTCGAATGTGGATATCGCCAAGAAAATTGCAAAGGCGGTCCGCTTCTCGACTGGCGGCTTGCGGTTTGTGAAAGGTGCGGGATTTCTTGTGCGTGGGCAGGCGCAGGTCTCGATGAATCTAACCGATTTTGAGCAGACCCCTATTCATCGCGTATTCGAATTTGTGAAGCGTGAAGCTGCTCGTTATGGAGTTTCTCCTGTCAGCAGTGAGATTGTTGGACTGATTCCGAAGAAAGCTTTAGAGTCCGCGGCGGAATGGTTTCTCCAAGTCGAAAATTTCGACTCTTCCCTAATCCTCGAAAACCGGCTCACAGCAGTAATGGAAGGGAAGATGGCGGTAGGCGGACTTCGTGCCGGCGTCGAGCCCTTCGTCGAGCAACTCGCCGCACCTCATGCCACTCCTGGAGGTGGAAGTGCCGCCGCTGCCAGCGGAGCAATGGCTGCTGCACTGGCCACCATGGTCGCTACGTATGTCGCGCGGCAAAAAAGCATATACGCAATTCGAAAAAGAATTAAGCGAAGTCATCGCACGACTCTCCCATTTGCGCGAGGAATTCAAATCAGCCATCGATGCCGATGCAGAGGCCTACAATGCGGTCATGAGCGCTTACAAGCAAGCGAAAGAATCTAAGGACGGAGATGGCGCGATTAATACAGCCTTGAAGCAGGCAACTAGCGTACCCTTGGGCGTAGCCGAACGGGCAAGGGAAGTCGAGCAGATAGTAGAGAAGTTGAAGCCGATTACCAATCCAAACATGAAATCAGATCTTACGACCGCGGCGGCGCTGGCCCGTGCCGCTGGAGAGGGCGCGCTCGCGAATGTCGAAATTAATCTGGAATCGCTGAAAGATGAGGCCTTCGTAGCCGATGTAGTCAGAAAAGTCGCCCAGCTCACTCTTACTTAATCGAAATCAGCATGATGCCAACAAGCGGCCAAATCTCGGTGCCATTAAAAGATCAGCGCAGGTCTCGCCCGTGGATCGCCATTACCGTCGTGATCGTTCTTCCGATAATTGGTCTGACGCTGCTAAGCCGGTTAGCGCAAAACGGTCCACGATTGACGTTCAGTACCTGTATGCAAGATGCCATGTTTCTGCGCGAAGGCGCGCCGGTTTTATTGGCTGGAATCCAGATCGGCTACGTCGCCGCAACCACGCAAGATCGAAGCTGCCCGGCCAAAGCCACGATTGTTGTTACCGATCCCGACGCAAAAATTCCTGCCGACAGCACAACTTCGCTGACACTGTCTAAAGTGACGGGCGAAACCGAGATGGTCATCAATACGAATCTCACCTCTGGAAAGATTTCTGAAGCTTCTGAAATGATAAAAAACGGCGGGGTCCTACGCAGCATTCACTAGCCGCGGCCACTCCTGCGGCACCTATCTGGTTACAGTTCATTACACTTTGGTTTACTCTCCGGTCCTCGAACATAGGCATACAATGAACTTACAAAGGGTCACCGGAACCGGCTGCCCTGCATCCAACATTTAAGATTTCCTTTTCAGAGGCATTATGAAGAAGTTTCAGGGCGGTATTGTTTCGGTTTTAATGAGCGGAATGTTGAGTACATCTTTGTGGGCATTACCTATGGGATCTTCGGCGCGCGGAGTTATTCCCTCCGAGGTGCAGCAAATAATCTCCGTCGACTATCGTGCTCTAAAAGAATCCGATACGGCGATGGCTCTCAAGCAGCAGGTATTGCCACCCAGTCTTAAAGAGTTTGAGGGCGCGCTCAAAGGGATCGGCATTGATCCGCAAAAGGATGTTGACCAGCTCACATTCGCCTCTTACCGCAGGGGTAAAGAGGGCATCAAGGTTGTTGGCGTCGCGCAAGGTTCGTTTTCGATGAAAACAGTTTTGAGGAAAATTAAGCTGGCTAAAATTAAGCCTGGCAAGTATCACGATTCGGATATTTACTCTATGTCGGGCGGCATGGTTATGACGTTTCTCGATGACAACACATTATTGTTCGGGGACTCAAGCGCCCTGCATGGAGCCTTGGACGCTCGTGACGGTTATGTCTCGACGCTCGACTCAAATCCGCAAATCGCAGACATGATCGGCTCGGTCGATTCCGGTACAGTTTGGAGTGTGCTCGATCAACAGGGAACGCAGAACATGCTGCTCTCAGCTTTGGGAGATGCGGGCAAGTTGGCTGATTTCGACACGATCAAGAAGCACGTGCTTGGATCGCGTTACAGCATGAATTTCGACAAAGGCGTGAACTTCGATCTCGACGTAATCACCGGAGATTCCGTAACTGCCATGACGCTCTCGGGATTGGTAAAGGCAGGAGTGCTCTATCGCAAGATGACGGCAACGCCGGTAGAGAAGGCCGCGCTTGAGGGAGTAGCTGTAAATTCAGACAGCTCAGATTTGCAAATGCACTTCAAGGCTGACGACAAGCAGTTCCAGTCACTGATTCATTCAGACTTATTTGCAGCAGTATCGAAATAAAGACCGTGTGGCTCTGAACACGTAGGGACAGCCGCCCTCGGCTGTCCGGTTGAGCAAAGCTCAACAACTCTGCCCCGTAGCTTTATTTCGACTGCCGCGTCCCAACCAAGCTTTCCCGCTTCCTTTTCGCCCAGCCTTCTTTCACAGTCTGATGCGCTCTTCCCAAGGCCAGCGCGTCTTCCGGAACATCGCTCGTGATGCACGACGCCGCCGCCACATATGCGCCCTTCTTCACCGTCACTGGCGCGACCAGCGTTGAGTCGCTGCCGATAAATACTCCGTCTTCAATTGTGGTCTTGTGCTTGTACACTCCATCGTAGTTGCAAGTGATTGTGCCAGCTCCGATGTTTACGCCGGCTCCGATCTCCGCATCGCCCAAGTACGTCAGGTGTCCGGCCTTCGATCCTTTACCAAGTTTCATCTTCTTGGTCTCGACGAAATTTCCCACATGAGCGCCTTCGCCAATTTCACTTCCCGGGCGCAAGCGCGAATATGGGCCGAGCGACGCTTTAGTCTTGACGTCGGATTCGTCGAGAATGCATCCGGGGAGAAGCAGGGCGCCATCATCGATCTGCGAATTGCGGATCACCGAATAAGAGCCAATGCGGCAATCTTCGCCGATTCGTGTGTTGCCAAGAATCTGTACAAATGGCTCGATCACCGTATCAGCGCCGATTTCGACGTCGTTATCAATGACACAAGTCTGAGGGAAAAAAATCGTCACGCCCTCCGCCATTAGCTTCTGGCATTTAGCGGCGCGCATTCGCTGGTCGATGTCGACTAGTTCGGCCCGGGTATTACTACCTAGAATTTCATAAGGATCATCCGTCTCAACCGCAACCACCCGTGCTTTCGTTTTTCCAAGAACAGCCGCCATGTCCGTCAGATAGTACTCGCCATGCGGATTGTTGGTGCTCAGCTTGTCGATATTTCCGAAGAGAGCTTTCACGTCAAACGCATAAAATCCGGAGTTGATCTCATGAATCTTTCGCTGCGCTGATGTGGCGGATTTCTCTTCCACAATGGCCTTCACATCGTCACTCGTGGAACTCTTTCGAAGTACGCGTCCGTAGCCCGTGGGATTCGTTAAGTCAGCCGTCAGTAGAGTCATCGCCGCATTCTTCGCCAAGTGAAAATCACGCAGTTTCGTGATCGTTGCGGAGCTGATTAGCGGAGCATCGCCGGACAAAACAATAACCGTGTCGTACGGGAGCCAGAGCATCGCGAGACACCATGAGCGCGTGTCCCGTACCGCGCTGCTGTTCTTGCACAACAAAACCAACTCCAGTCGGAGCCACAGCCTGCCGAACCCGCTCAGCCTCATGGCCAATGATGGCAAAGATGTCTTCCGCTGGAACTACCTGTCGGGCGGCAGCGATCACATGCGCCAGCAGAGGTTTGCCTCCTACCTCGTGCAGGACCTTCGGATGTTTAGACTTGAGGCGCGTACCTTTACCGGCAGCCATAATGGCGATGGCGATGCGCTGAGAAGATTTCCTGGATTTTGTTGGCATTCGATTCAATATAACCCGAAGCGCGATGAATCGGCAGATACAGCTAGTGTTCGGTCTCTGGACTAAACAGGTGAAGAGAACAAGCAGAACTGAGTTATCGCGAAGCACGGACGGCTTGCTTGCGATCAGTTGGTGCCTGCAATGCTAGCTCCATCAAATCCTTCGCGACTTGTCCGGTGTCGTGGCGCGCCACTTCTCCGTCAGCCAGGTAGTCTCCCAAAACCGGACATACTCCCATTTGTTCAATCGCTTCGAGGTCAGCCACAATCTGCGTCTGACCTTCCAGCTCATATTTGGCCTTCATTTCCGGGGACGCAGGTTTGCGATTGATCAATGCATAGTCGAACAGCTTTCCTTGCGCATGGTCATCGAGCGCACGGATGTGATCCGCTGCTGTCCTCCCGAGACTCTCGTTCGCTTGCGTCATAAGGTTACAGACATAAATCTTCACTGCGGAAGACGCAATGATCGCCTTCGCAATTCCACGGACGAGCAAATTCGGAATAAGACTCGTAAATAAAGATCCGGGACCGATCGTAATCACGTCAGCGTTGGCAATTGCGTCCAACGTTTGCGGAAGCGGCTCGGGATCGGAAGGAATCAGAAATAGCTCCTTTATCCGTCCTTTACTCGCCGTTATATTGGTCTCGCCTCGAACGTGGCTGCCATCTTCCATGAGAGCATCCAGTTCAATGCTCGAAGCAGTAGCCGGATAAATGTGCCCTCGAGTCAACAGGATCTCCGACGATAAACGGACAGCTTCCCCAAAATCTCCGGTCAATGAAGTAAGAGCCGCGAGAAATAAGTTGCCAAAGCTGTGGCCCTCGAGTCCCGAGCCTTTGTCGAAACGATGCTGGAAAAGTTGGGAGAGCAGTGCTTCATCTTCGGAAAGAGCGACGATGCAGTTTCGAATGTCCCCCGGAGGAAGCATGTTGAGTTCACGCCGCAGTCGTCCGCTTGAGCCTCCATCGTCGCTGACGGTCACGACGGCACAGAGTTGGCTTATTAGCGGCTGGTCCGGAAGGGAACCCGTTCCTGGAGTCACATACTGTTTCAATCCCTTGAGTAGGGTAGAGAGTCCAGTGCCGCCACCAATCGCAACCACGCGCAGGCCCGGTCTTCTGGCGGGCTTATCCCTCAATGACAAAACCGTAGGGTGGAGGTCGGTCATGAGCGCTTTCTAGCTGCCTTCTTCAGGGCCACCAAGCACGGAAGGCAACTCGCCCGGATCGGGGTAGAGTAAATCGGTAAAGCGAGGATCTTCTACGAGATTCTGGAAGTCGGAGTCATTGCGAGCCTGGAAACGCAGCGCGGGATTCAATCGGATCGCCTGGTCTAAATTACGTAACGAATCTTCCACGTGACCAGTGAGGCAATTTAAGGCAGCTAAGCCATAAACGACATAGTCGGCCTTGGGCACCTGCTTGGCCAGCGTATCCAAATGCTCACGCGCAGTAACGTAATCTCCAAGATTCATCAAGGAAACTGCATAGTCGTAATGCTCTTCCGGAGTCTTGAAATGATTGGTCGCGCGCTCCAGTTGTTGGTTACACGCACTGAGATAGACCGTCGCCCGATCGGCTAGTTCCTTGCTGGGACCAGAAACCACCTTCTGCAGATGGGATTTCGCCTTATCAAACTTTCGCTCTTGCATGGCGCGCAATCCCGCCTCATAATTTTGCACAGCCTGTGCAAAACGCGGATCGTCTCCCACTGACGCCTTTTGTGTCGACTTCTGGGCCATATGCAGAACTCTTCCGGGACTCTTCGTAAGCACTCCTTTGTTCCTCAACTTCTTGGGTAAAACTTTAACTTTTGCTACTGGTTTTCGTTTCATCCGGCTGCGACCCCTGCACCCAGCATTGGCAGTACGATTTCCCGGAATGTGAAAATTATGTTTCATCCCGGTGGGAGCAGGTTATACGCGGCTTTTAACCATCCGTCAACTCTAGTGCCATTGTCTCAACGCGGCCAGAGACGCTAATTTATCGAGGCAGCTGTTTGTAAGTCGATTTGTCGCCATTCGCCGCTGATGATGCCTTGGCGAATTTGGGCGGCTGTCTTGCCCTTCTGATGCATGTTGTAAGCGTAGTACAACTCTTTCAGGCAAGTGCTGCAACGCGCTCCATGCGTACTCTCGAAGCAGCTATGCAAACTGTTGTGTCCGTCACGTCGATCACAATAGCAGTAGCAAGGTTGCTGGTGCAGAACGACCGGAATCTTCGCCGCCAGTTCGTAGGCGTGCGTCTGATAAGGATTTTGGGCGTCCTCCATTGAAAGCTGATCTTTTCCTAGGATTGGAGGCAGTTTCGCTCCCTTGGCAGGCGGGGCTGCATTGTAAGCAGGAACTTCGTCCTGCTGGGATGTCGCCCAAGGGGCGGAAACCCCTAAAGTGACCGCAAAGAGGAAAGCCAGGGTTAACCCGCGCTTCAGCATCGTCAAAAACCCTCTACACACTATTGTAACGCGAATTGCTGGACTGCAAAAGGCGACCGGCAAAGCTACCGAACCCGCAAGTCGCGCTGCGAATTAACTCGGGTTTGGACAGACCGGGTGAAACAGCATCATATAGAATTAGAGCTGAGATGCCCGTTTCGGCAGACCCTATCCAACCCGATTCTCCGTCTGTCGCTGTCGCGAAGCTCCCCATTCGTCCGCGCGGGGTTCCGCTGATCTCGGTCTGGCTCCGGGATCTGATTATTTCGCTGCTGATCTCCGCCTTCATCATCATTTTTCTGTACCAGCCAGTAAAGGTCGAAGGCACCAGCATGATGCCCTCACTCGATGACCAGGAGCGCATTTTCGTCAACAAGTTCGTCTACCGCATCGAATCCATCCAACGCGGCGATATCGTTGTCTTCCGCTACCCTCGCGATCCTTCAAAAAGTTTTATCAAGCGAGTAATAGGGGTCGCTGGCGACCATATTCGAATCGACTCCGGACAGGTCTACGTTAACGAGAAGCCATTGCTCGAAGACTACGTACCCCATGTTTACAGCGACGAACGTTCCTACAACGAAGTCGTGGTACCGGCTAATAGCTATTTCGTGATGGGCGATCACCGCAGCTTGTCAAACGATAGCCGAGATTTTGGTCCGGTGAATACGCGGTATATTTACGGCAAAGCCGTGTTCGGGTACTGGCCGATGGATAAGATGGGGATGCTGCGCTAAATCTTTTCGTATTTCCACATTCGTTCTTTCGCGTTTGTTCCTCGCCTGCTAAAATCTATAAAATCCACCCCACGGAGTCAGAATGCAAGCTATCCTTGCCCTCGAAGACGGCAGAGTCTTCCGAGGCAAAGGCTACGGCGCAAAAGGCGAATGTCACGGCGAAGTAGTTTTTAATACTTCCATCACCGGCTATCAGGAAATTTTCACCGATCCTTCCTACGCCGGACAAATCGTCGTTCTTACCAATCCTCAAATCGGAAATTACGGCACCAACATCGAAGACAACGAATCGACTCGCCCTTATATCGAGGGATTGATCGTCCGCGAGTTTTCGAAGGTCAGTTCCAACTGGCGCTCGCAGCAGGTTGCGGAAGAATACCTTGAGCAATTCAAAGTGCCCGTGCTGGCGGATATCGACACGCGGGCTCTTGTGCGCCATCTACGTGATAACGGAGTCATGCGCGGCGTGATTTCGACCCTCGAGTCGGACGTGGACAAGTTGGTGGAGAAAGCTCGGTCATTCCCAAAAATGGATGGAACCGACCTCGCGAAAGTGGTCAGCACGAATCACACGTACGTGTGGGAAACAGGAGAGCGTTCCCATCTGCCGGATGAGATCGTCGGAGTAAAAGACCAGCCCGAGAAGCATCACGTAGTCGCCTATGACTTTGGCATCAAGCACAACATCCTGCGGAAGCTGCGTGGCGAGTGCTGCAAAGTGACAGTGGTTCCGGCGCAGACCAAAGCCGAAGACGTGCTAGCCCTCAAGCCAGATGGAGTGTTTCTGTCAAACGGTCCGGGCGATCCCGAGCCTTGCACCTACGCGGTCGATAACATTCGCCGCTTGATGGGAAGACAGCCGATCTTCGGAATCTGCCTCGGACATCAGCTCACCGGGATTGGCGCTGGGCGGAAAGACATTCAAACTGAAATTCGGCCACCATGGCGGAAATCATCCGGTAAAGCAGTTGCACACCGGGAAAATCGAGATCACGGCGCATAATCACAATTTCGCCGTCGATCCCGATTCGTTGCCGACAAGCGAAGTCGATCTGACACACATCGACTTGAACGACAACACGCTGGAAGGCATGCGGCATCAGAACTTGCCGTTATTCACGGTGCAGTATCACCCGGAAGCATCGCCGGGCCCGCACGACTCGCATTATCTGTTCAAAGATTTCGTGAAGATGATGGAGGAGTGGAAGGGATGAAGATTTTTGCGTGGTTAACCAAGACCTGTCATCCCGAGCGGAGTAGGATTGTTCGCTTGCGAACGATCTTACGGAGTCGCGGGACCTGCTTTTTATGACTTCGCACAGCTATAGCGTTTACATGATTGCCAGTAAGTCGCGGGTTTTATACATCGGCATGACGAACAACCTGGAGCGACGCATATTTGAGCACAAGCAAGATTTGATTGACGGTTTCAGTAAGCAGTACCGCTGCCATCGTTTGGTACTACGAATCGTTCGATGATGTGAAGAAGGCGATTGATCGCGAGAAGCAACTCAAGCGCTGGAGCAGGGTGAAAAAGGTTTGGCTGCTTGAACGCAATAATCAGACTTGGGAGGATCTCGCTGCAGAATGGTTTGTGCATCATCAGTACGAGCCAGACAAGCAGGTCCCTCCACTCGCCAGTTAATTTTGTAAATCAACCGGCTCGGTCGGGATGACAATTAAGAGGAAGCAATCAGCAATTACTAAATGCCCAAACGTACTGACATCTCGAAAATCCTGATTATCGGCTCTGGCCCCATCATCATTGGCCAGTCGGCGGAGTTCGACTACTCCGGCACGCAGGCGTGCAAAGCTCTCAAGTCCGAGGGATACGAAGTGGTGCTGGCGAATTCCAATCCCGCCACCATCATGACCGATCCTGAGATCGCCGATCGCACTTACATCGAGCCGCTCACTCGCGAATATCTGGAAGAGATTCTTCGTGTCGAACGCGAACTTTCGCCCAGCGCCGGATTCGCGGTTCTTCCGACAGTCGGCGGCCAAACCGCGCTGAACCTCGCGATGGAACTGGCGGACAGTGGCATCCTCGAAAAGTATGGTGTCTTTCTCATCGGAGCCCAGATCAATGCGATTAAGAAGGCCGAAGATAGGCTCTTCTTCAAAGACGCGATGCAAAAGATTGGACTCGATGTTCCGAAATCAGCGCTGGTCAACAATCTGAAAGACGGACTTGAATTCGCAGGCAAGATTGGTTTTCCGGTAATCATCCGTCCGTCGTTCACCCTAGGTGGAAGCGGCGGCGGAATCGCTTACAACCGCGAAGAGCTAATGGAGCTTCTGGCCCGCGGCCTCGATTTCTCTCCCGTCCACGAAGCGCTGATCGAAGAATCGGTTCTGGGATGGAAAGAGTACGAGCTCGAAGTGATGCGTGACATGAAGGACAACGTCATCATCATTTGTTCGATCGAAAACTTCGATCCCATGGGCGTGCATACCGGCGACTCGATCACGGTCGCCCCGGCGCAAACGCTTACTGACCGCGAGTACCAGGCGATGCGCGACGCTTCCATTGCCGTCATTCGCGAAATCGGCGTAGAGACCGGAGGATCGAACATCCAGTTCGGAGTGCATCCCACCACCGGTCGTATGGTCGTGATCGAAATGAATCCGCGTGTGTCGCGGTCTTCAGCGCTCGCTTCGAAAGCTACCGGATTTCCAATTGCCAAGATCGCGGCAAAGCTTGCCGTCGGCTACACACTCGACGAGATTCCCAACGACATCACGCGTAAGACTCCCGCCTGCTTCGAACCCACACTCGATTATGTTGTGGTGAAAATTCCTAAGTGGCAGTTTGAAAAGTTCCCGGGAGCCGACGAGAGTCTTGGCCCGCAGATGAAGTCGGTCGGCGAAGTGATGGCCATTGGCCGCACCTTCAAAGAGGCCTTGCTCAAGGGCGTTCGCGCCCTCGACACCGGAAAGAAAGTCGGATCGGAAAAGATCGAACCCAAGATTCTCACCCAACGCCTTGTGACGCCGCATCCAGAGCGGCTTTCCTACATCCGCTACGCTCTGCGGCAGGGGCACACTGTAAAGCAATTGGCGAAGATGACTTCGATGGATCCGTGGTTTCTCTACCAGCTCAAAGAGATTAACGACATGCAGCTCGAGTTGGAGAAACACCCGATGGAGTCGATTCCAACCGAAGTGTTGCGTGATGCCAAACGTATGGGCATCTCCGACGGGCGGCTTGCCGGTGTTTGGAGATTGAACGAAAAAGGTGCACAGGACAAAGTCCGCCATCTGCGAAAAAAGCACGGCTTGAAACCGGTTTATAAGCGTGTCGATACCTGCGCGGCCGAATTTGAAAGCTTCACTCCATATCTTTATTCAACCTACGAAGAAGAAGACGAAGCCGCTCCGACTCAGAAGAAGAAGGTCATCATCCTCGGCAGTGGACCGAACCGCATCGGGCAGGGAATTGAATTCGATTACTGCTGTTGCCACGCGGCATTTGCATTGCGAGATGACGGTTACGAGACGATCATGATCAATTGCAATCCTGAAACCGTCTCGACCGATTACGATACCAGCGACCGCCTCTACTTCGAGCCGCTCACTTTTGAAGACGTGTACGCCGTGTGCGAGCACGAAGCCTCGTCGGGCGCTCCGGTTGGCGTGATCGTGCAGTTCGGCGGACAAACTCCGCTCAATCTTATCTTTGCCCCTTAAAGCAGCCGGAGTGAACATCATCGGCACCACGCCCGAATCGATCGATCTCGCCGAAGATCGCAAACGCTTCGGCAAGTTGCTCGATGAACTCGAAATCCCGCAAGCACCGGGAGCAATGGCGGCCTCGATCGAAGAAGCCGTCGCGGGCGCAAATCGCGTCGGATACCCAGTGTTGGTGCGTCCCTCTTACGTACTCGGCGGACGCGCTATGGTCATCGCCTACGACGAAGAGACCGTCGTTCGCTACATGAAAGAGGCTGTCGAATACTCGCAGGACCGCCCTGTGCTGATCGATCACTTCCTCGAAGACGCAATCGAAGTTGACGTCGACGCGCTCTCCGACGGCGAAGACGTAGTCATCGGCGGAATTATGCAGCACATCGAAGAAGCGGGTATCCACTCCGGCGATTCCTCCTGCGTGCTGCCTGCAGTCGATATTCCCGAGCATCTTCTGGCCCGGATGCGCGAGTACACCTTCAAACTTGCTCGCGCCCTGAAGGTCGTCGGATTGATGAATATTCAGTTCGCAATCCCGCGCACGGGAGCCCTCCTATCCAAGGATGCTACCGACACAGGAAAGGTCTACGTCCTCGAAGTGAATCCGCGTGCCTCGCGGACTGTGCCGTATGTTTCCAAGGCAACCGGCGTCCCGATGGCAAAGATTGCCGCTCGCCTCATGACCGGACGCAAGCTGAAAGAATTCCTGCCGGAGTTTATCGAACGCAAGGCGGACCTCGACACCGGAAATTGCTTCTACGTGAAGTCGCCTGTATTCCCGTGGAACAAATTCCCCGGAGTCGACACCGTGCTTGGTCCGGAGATGAAGTCCACGGGCGAGGTCATGGGCGTAGCCGACAACTTCGGCGAAGCCTTCGCGAAAGCCCAAATCGCCGCCGGACAAAAGCTGCCGACAGAGGGAACGGTATTCATCAGTGTCACCGATCATGACAAACCCCAAGTAGCCGAAGTGGCGCGTAAGTTCGTGGACATGGGATTCAAGCTGGTAGCCACGGCAGGTACTGCCGACGTACTCGAAGCCGCGAACATGACAGTCGAGAGGGTCTACAAAGTGAAAGAAGGACGTCCGAATGTAGTCGACCTAATTAAAGGCGAGCGCATCCAGCTGATCGTAAACACGCCACACGGAGTTGATCCTTTCTTCGACGAAAAGGCCATCCGCCGCGCAGCAGTGACGGCGCGAATTACGACGATCACAACACTGTCCGCAGCGCGAGCAGCAGCGGAAGGAATTGCAGCTCTACAGCGGGGAGAAATCAATGTGCAGGCGTTGCAGCATTTGCACGCTGAACGCCGCACCGCTGAGGGATCATCGCTTGCTCGCTCGACTTAGAACCTCTAAACTGAATCCTCCGACCATGTTTTGGCCATTCATGTAGAGCCAGTCACTAATAACTGAAACGGGTACACGGACTTGATCTCCTTCCCTCACATTCGTGAGGTTGACCGGAGCATTTCCTAAGTTGCCCTCCACTGCTTCTTCTGTGACTCCTGAGACAGTTACCCATATCCATTCCAAGTTCTCGCCATCCCGAAAAGGAGCTTTTACCGAGAAGAGTTGGCCCCGCTTGACGTCCGATTTGTTTTTTGGCGACTGATTCAAGCTCGTATATTGACTCTAGCTGTCGCGCGTCAGAAATTCGCTGATAAAACGGCGCATCTCCTAAATCGCAGTCGCGACCGATCATGTTATTGAGTTAAGCTCGTGAACTTCTGGATGGGACGCATGTTCGACAAAGTGGTACAAGTGCATCTGATAAAGGGACAAAACCAGCTTTCTAGCCCACATAAACCAATTAAACACGGGATGGGCAATACCTCTCGCAAGCAAGGCAGCACACCGGCGATATATGCTAAGCGGGAATCAGAGGTATAGGAATGCAGAATCCCGTAGCCGAAAAAGATCTCGCTGCAGATACTCCGGGCAGCAGTTCATGGTTGATTTGGGCGCTCAGCTTCGGCGTGTGGACTTTCGTAGCGCTTTCCGCCACGGCGACCATGTACCAGCTCTATCGGTTGAGTGGAATGCCGATGAAGTTGGGCAGTACTTTGGCCCTCGAATTCAGTCAGGTACTTACCTATGCTCCCCTAACTCCATTTGTTTTTGGGTTCGCCACACGTTATCCGATTGAGCGACACAATTGGGTCCGGCGTTCAGTGCTTTATCTCGGCGTAGGCATTCTGTTCGCGTTAGCGCATGTAATTTTGAGAGGAGTGATTTATGGCGTTTGGGACAGCCAAACACATCAAAGGATCTCTATCATCTGGGATGCGCAGGTACACCACATCCACATCCGATGGCACGAATTCAACGAGCTATTCATCGTCAACCTGGTCGACGACATCACTGGCACGTTCTTACCCATCGTAATGATTGCGCACGCAATTTCTTATTATCGGAGATTTCGAGAGAGAGAACTTCGTTCTTCGCAGCTTGAAAGCCAGTTAGCCAACGCACACCTGCAAGCCTTGAAGAGTAAGTTGCAACCTCACTTCCTATTTAACACATTGCATTCGATTTCAGCCTTGATGCATAAGGACGTCCAAGCGGCTGACACCATGATGAGCCGTCTCGGAGACCTGCTGCGTATGAGCCTCGAGAGTGATGGTGCCCAAGAAACTAGCGTGCGACGAGAGCTGGAGTTCGTCAATGCCTATCTCGAAGTCGAAGCCGTGAGATTTGGTGATCGTTTGGTCGCTTCTTTCGACGTTCCGGCCGACATTCTGGACGCTGAGATTCCGCAGCTGCTTCTGCAACCTTTGGTCGAAAACGCCATAAAACATGGGATTTCGAAATCATCCGCAAAAGGCCAGATTCAGATCTCCACCACACACAGCAACTCCCATCTAGAACTCCGTATCTCCAATAGTGGACCGCCCATCCTGAGTACCGCACGCCTCGGTTCGCCCGGGGGTTTTGGACTGCGTGCTACAAAGGAACGCCTTGAGACCCTTTACGGCGCTGACCACACTCTCGAGATCAAACAAAAGCCGGAAGGTGGCGCAGATGTTTTCGTTCGGATACCCTTTCGCATCTACACACGTCCAATATCGTATGAGTTGTCCCTAGAGACTGCATAGTTCCTACGTAGGACAAAAATGAATTGCCCCCCTATACACACGATCATTGCTGATGATGAGCCTCTCGCGCGCGGCAAACTACGGATGCTTTTGGATTCAGAACCTGGAATACGAATAATCGCTGAATGCGAAAATGGCAATGAAGCTATTTCTGCATTGAAGGCCTACAAACCCGACCTGCTTTTGCTGGACATTCAAATGCCCGATGCTGACGGCTTTCAGGTGCTTGAAACTCTTGCGCCGGAAGACATGCCCATGATTATCTTCACCACGGCTTACGATCAATACGCAATTCGCGCCTTTGAAGAACACGCTCTCGATTATCTTCTCAAACCCTTTGATCAGGAAAGACTGCACGCAGCCATTGAAAGAGCGCGCTTGGAAATGCTCAACCGTCACGACCGGGAACTGACTAGCCGAATCTTGGATATGCTCTCCAGTATCAAGGCTAGTCAGCAGACAGAACGGCGTTTCGTAATCAAGTCTGGCGGACGTGTAGTTTTCCTGGACGTCGATGACATCGATTGGGTAGAAGCGGCGGCTAACTATGTCAAATTAAATGCTGGAGGGCGATCGTATTTATTGCGCGACACAATTAGCCGCGTTTCGGAACGACTCGACCCTTCACAGTTCGTCCGAATTCATCGATCAATCCTCGTGAACGTTCGCAAAATAAAAGAGCTGCAGCCATGCAATAGCGGCGAGTACATGGTGATTTTAAGGAATGGCAAGGAGCTTTCCTGTAGCCGCGGTTACAGAGCTGGACTGCACGAGCTCATAGAAAACGCCTAAGGATCTATCTAGAAGTTGCGATTAGTCGCGAGCGGCTGCAATCACAAGATTAGGGCCGTACATCCCAATCTACGAGGCACTTATCCCAACGCACCTCCAATCCGCACTCAACCACGTCAAACAGCATAACGGACTGAGGAGTCTATTTGCTCGCTGGAATGCCGTCAGGGATCAAGGGCCATGCAAGTTAGAAGAGACATTGAAGTAGAAGAACTTATCCAGCAGATGAAGAGGGACCTTCATACGCTTTATCTGGAGCGCACAGCCATCGATAGGCGAATGGATACGATCAAGAAGGGTCTAGTGGGACTGGCAACGTTGTACGGACGCGAAGCACTCTCTCTGGACTTTCTGCAATCCGTCGATCCGGCACAAAACCGAAGACGGCTGGGGATTACCGAAATGTGCCGTTCGATCATTCGGCAATCCCGCTCACCTTTATCGAATGCCGAGATCTGTGAGCGAATCAAAGAGATAAATGCGGACTTACTAGCGGTTCACAAAAACCCTGCCGCTTCCGTGACGACCGTGCTTCGGCGTTTGGTAAAGCAAGGACAAGCACAGGTTGTCTCAAAGAGAAATGGGGAGCTTGCATGGAAAGGAATTGGCAATTTGTCCGCGGATAATTCGAACCGGGAATCGAACTCGGTTCTTCATGAAACACATGATGACGATCGTGTATTAGCGGGAGACGCTTCGTTCAGCTAAAGTATGGAAATTTCCAGCCAGGCTTCTGAGATACCACTTGTGATTCGTGCTCTCGTTGAAGAGAGTCGTGAAGAGTTCGAAGATCTAATCGAGCGCCGAAAGCAACTGTCGTGGCAAATTAGCAAGATTAACAATGCGCTCCGCGCATTAAGCAGCGTTTTGGATCTCCAACTTCTTCCTGAACCGGTTCACGATGAGATCTTCGCTGAACCCTCCGCACTGAGCGAGCCGGATAAAAATGACCATGCATTGCTTGAGTCTTCAAGAAAGAACAACCAGCCGCTGATGTCACGTACGCAACTCAAGAGAGCATGCCGCATCGCGCTAATGGAAACCGAAGGACCTGCTTCACTGCGCGAGATTGCAGAGAGAATCGTTCGGCGAGGTTCGTGCGATCTCAATGGATGCAAAAATCCAGCGACGGTTCTAAACTCCGCGCTAACGAGCCTGGCGCTAGAGGGCGAAGCTCAGCTCATTCGTAGAGGCAACTGCTCCTATTGGCAACGATTGTTGCAGTCTCGTCCAACGGTCCCCGGCGAGTCGGGCAGGCGATCACGAAGGAATATGTCGGCACGACGCTCGCCGCCTCCTCGGGAGCATGCTGAGCACGAACACAGTTACTATCCACAGTGAAGCTCGGATTTGAATTAGCGGCTGCTGCACATCGATCGTCCCCGCGAACTTTCCAACAATCAAAGAAAAATACCGGTAATATTCGGAATCGATATCCCTGTGACAGTGCCGGTTATTTCGGGCATTGATATCTAAAAAATACCAATCTTCCTTGCAAAAAAATGGGCAGATCTGTGTCGCCGATCTGCCCTCCCAGAAGTTTCGCCTCAATTCGTTCGAATTAGAACAATAACCTCAATCCGTACTCCATTTGCCTCGGAGCGCCGAGAGCAAAAACACCTGAACCCGTTCCTGTTCTATTGGTGCGGTTCTGTGCTGTGGTGGCGTTCAAGGCATTGCCCGGAACATTGTTTAGCACCGAACTAAGCTTGTTAGCTGGCGAATCGAAGTTGGCGAAATTCAGCAGATTGAAAGCCGAAAAACTCGGCTCGATGGAGAATCGTTCGCTTACTTTAAAACTCCACGAAGCCGAAGCCCCAACATCGCGCAACCAGCCAAGTCCGACGTTACCTTTTGGCGCAGGTTGAATACAGTTGAGATTTCCGGCACAGTCAGCCGCGACTATCGGGGTTATAGCATTCAGCGCCGTGAGCTGCGATGGGGTAAACAGTCCGGCTGAGACTAACGCCTGTCCGGCAGGCGTTAATTTCCCGGCACCGTTCGCAGCATAGTTATTGATAACGCGATTCAGATCAGATGCTTTCACGCTTCGGCCAAATGATCCTATGTTCGTGCCGGGCAGTATGTCTCCGGCTGCGCTGCTTTCTGTTTGATTTGAAGTGGTAGTTCCATCGCCGGTAATGTCACTTTGGAAAATCTCTCCGGCTTGGGCCGTGGTTGGAAGATAGAGTGTTGCGGGCAAAGGCGAATCGAGATGCCCTAAGACGCTAAGCCGCGGTAGGTAAGAGTGGGGCAACTCAACAATCGCACCGAACGAGAATTGGTGCGTTCGGTCTTGTGATGATGGTCCTATGTAACGAGTGGGATTTCTATAGTCAACAGCTGGCAAGCCGAAATCCTGGTCACCGAGCGTGTTCAGCGCGGCGCTTCCCGCAATGTTGTCTTGAAATTTAGAGAGGGAATAACTCACTTGAAGATTGAGGCTTTTCACACCTGTAAAGGGGTGCGTCACATTCTGTCGTAAAGTGAGTTGGAGCCCGTCGTACACCGACCGGCCAATTGGAAACAGCATGGGATTAATGCCGACGTTGGGATTGATTCCCGCGAATGCCGCGGTCCCCGGGCCTCCACTAGAAAATTTAGCGCCCGAATCTAGACCATTTCCTGCAAAATCCGCAATGTTCGCCAACGGATTACCATCGATGTAGCATTGTACTGCCGCCGACGCATTGGCTTGGGTGATCCACCACCTCCTCCGCAAGCCGCTCCAACCGTATTACTAATCGCGGCCAAAGCATTCGGAATGTTGAGATAGCGAGAGTCGCCCACGTGATTGGTGTCGTATCCAAGTTCATAGTGGGTGAAGACGTTGCGAAGGTAGTCCGCGCTGATCACCGTGCCTTTCCTGATCTCGTGCTGAAAGCCGATATTCATTTGTACTGAACGGGGCGACTTGTAGTCCGGCGCGAAGGTCACTGGAACTCCGCCTACGCCGGTTTGCAAGGTGTTTCCGACAAAACTTCCATTTTGCGACGGGCCGGCCGCGGCTGTCGCCGCTTGATATTGTTGTTGTAAAGCGCCGAGCTGGGCCGCGATGGCACCGATCGGTTGACCACACAGGTTTGCAATTGAGACAGTCTGGGACGGACTGCCAGGAAGTGTCAGGGTTCCACCCGGACATCCCACCAGCGGAGTTATGTTAAACAGTCCCTGTTGCAGACGAACTACCCGATCAAACAGAATGGAATTGAAGATTGTGTTTTCGAAATAGAGACCAATACCGGCCCGAATTACGGTTTTCCCTTTCTTCCAAGGATCCCATGCCACGCCCAACTGCGGAGCGAGATTGAGATTGGGCTGATTGATTCTATTGCCTAAGCCCGGTGTATTTCCAAATTGATCGAGCAACTGACTGCTTCCTGTGCACGGCGGATTCGGGAAGTTGGTCGTGTTGATGGCCGAGCACGGAATCGGCGATAAATCGGCATCCTCTCTTCCAGTATCGCGAACATACCGGAGGCCATAGGAAACGGTGAGATTCGGACGAACCTTCCAGCCATCGCCTAAATAAAATTCGATTCGATTGTCTCCGAGGGCTCCTGCGGGCGCACCAAATCCGGCTTTCTCTGTAAAGGCGCCTTGTCCATTGCCAAAGATCACGAACTGTAGAGGGTAGTTGGCAGGATTGCTGGCGCCTCCAGCAAAGTTGCCCACCGCACCCGCTGACGTGGTCGAGAAGGCTGCTGGCTGTACTCCAAAAAAACTCGCGAATGATAATCCGCGGATCCGGTTGAAAGTCATCCCGTAGCGGATCGTATGTGTGCCAAGAAGTCTGCTTCCGTCATACTTGATCTGAAAGTTACTCTGAATTGTTTTTTGCGGCGCCAAGAAACTGGGTCCGGTAGTCAGCGTGTTATCCGTGAATTGTATGGTAACTTGCGGTGCAGGATTGTAGATGCTTGATCCAAGAACGGCATCGCCGATGCCATTTACGAACTTGCTGTAGGCCAGGCGCAAACTGTGATTGTAATTACCGGTGGTGCTATCGATGCCAATTGCGTGTGAAGGAGTGTTATTCCGGTTCAAGAACGGAGAGAAGTTTGGCCCGGCTGGAGCTAAAACGCTATTGTTGTTGTAAGTAAATTTGTAAAACGTTTTGACATTGGACCGAGCTTGCCAGTCCAGGCGCCCCGATGCTTCGGTATCGCGATACGGCGTGGAGAAGCCGCTTGCCTGTGATGCGAATTGACCGTTCGGCAGTACCGGAGTAAACAGGTCTTGCTTGATATGCTCCGCATCCACAAAGAAGAACAGTTTATCTTTTAAAATTGGACCACCGAAGCGCCCGCCATAATTATTGCGTTGAAAGGGAAGATCCTGGGCTCCGGGAGCATTGGCATTACCAGCCCGCTTGTCGCGGAAATTATAGAATCCCATTCCATGCGGACTGTTTGTACCCGAGCGGGTTACGACACTTACTGTTCCTGATGAGCTGAGCTCTGATGAAAGATCTAAAGTTGACTGGCTGATCTGGAACTCCTGGATGGCACTCGCAGCTACGTTCTGCGTCGTGGTCCCAACATTTTCGTCGCTGATGTCAACGCCATCCACTTCGATGCGCGCTGTGCGGCCTGCCCTTCCGCCGATAGAAACCGACTCGAATCCGTTTTTGGTCGGATCGAAGGTGCCGCCGTCCTCCACCTGCACACCCGGCTCGAGTTGAGCTAGATCGAGGAAATTCCGTCCATTCACCGGAAGTTGGTCGATCTGCTGGGCCGTAAGAACACCCTGAACCGTGGCCTGCTCTGAGTTGACCTGAACGCTCTGAGCCTCGACCGTGACTACTTGAGCTTCTGATCCTAGTGCCAGTTGAACATTCCCGGAAGCCACTTGACCCACTTGTACCGTGACGGTCAGCAATGCGCCCGAATAACCCTTTTCTTCGACTCGTACAAGATAAGTTCCGGGTATCAAAGCCCCGGAGCCATAGATGCCTCCGGAAGACGTCGTCTTTGTGATCTGTTGCCCGGTCTCCTTACCGGAAATGGTGACGGCGGCACCACTAATCACGGCGCCACTTGGATCCGTCACCGTTCCCTGAATGCTCCCGGTTGAAGTTGATACCGAAACTTGCGCGGGCAAATACATGCTGTAGAAAACGACAGACAACAACAGCAGGGCTGAAATGGAAGCAGTCTCGAACCGGAGAGATCGTAGTGTCTTCATTCTTAACTCCTCTTGTTATCCTGAGTGTGAGTATGTTGAGTTCGTGGTCCTGGCAACTGAAAGAACACAGCAACCAGTTCACCTGAATCAGGTACTTGGGACGTACTGAGTTAGAGATGGGATACGCTGTCGATAAACTATGACGAGTGGCCGCCTACTCACACTCGTTCGGCATGTGCATTAAAACTGAATAGACCTATTTCGATGATTTGATGGAGAGTTTCTATGATTTCTCACAACAAATAGTTATAAGTCTTATCAGACGGAGTGGCCTGATAAGAGCAACGCCACGATTATGCGGAACATGATGCGCGAGAGATACGCACTCATCACTGCTTTTTACACTGCCGCTGGCTCGGGTGCCAAGAGCGCACAAGCAAATGGACTCCATATAAAAGATGTGGACCTCATTCCGTGAGTTTCTTCTACCCGATTAGGCACTTCACGCCTACTATTTTGTTTTTTCAGCGGCCTTTTTCTTAGCTCGTACTGTCCACGGAGGAACAATCCCGTTTACTCGGGCATAGGTAATCGCCTGTCCGAGATGTTCGTGGGCGTCCATCGCGATTAGATATACGAGGTCACCACTGCTTGCGTCGGGCCCAAATTCTTTGACTGGCTTCTTCAGATCATCGTTAGATATGTTCGCGATTCCCGATCGGAGATAGTCAAAGGATCTGTTCAGTTGTTCAATGATTTTGCTCTTATCCGTCGTAGACTTTTCAAGAGTCTTCGCGTCGATACCCGCCGCCGGTGCAACCCCCATCATGGGAGCGAGTTGATAAGTAGTGCTGGATACATGCAAAAAGAGCTCGCTTACTGACCGCACATCCGCTCCGGGACGCCAGGTATATTTGTCTGCCGGAAACGCCTCCGCCAACTCCACGAACTTTTTTTGCAGAGCTTCCAAATCTACGAGAGCTTGAGGCTTCAAATCGTAGCTTGGCGGAGTCTTGTCCGTTGTCGCAGAGGACGGACCTGATTGGGCAAAAGCAGACGTCAATGTAATGACCGCAAAGAACAAAGTGCTTAAGGCTAGTAGCGCAAGATTCTTCATCAGTAGTTCTCCTGAAAAGGTAGTCCTAAGAAAGCTGTTGTTTCTTCAGTCGAATCTTACTCATAACAAATACTGGGTGTTTATCATTTGGGACGGATTCACAAAAATAGGGACCGCTGCATAAGGAAATTGAAGATAAGTAGGTTGAAATCAAAGCAAGCCTTTGGCGTTCCGGCAAACCCAAACAATCTCACTCAGATCTACGACCTTTCATAAGCTGGGTCCAATGTCTACCGAATGCCATACAAATAGAAATTGTGCTCGAGAGGATTCATCCCTGATAGCTCGCCATTAGCAATAGACATCACACCTTCTGAACCCACTCCCAGTGGATTGGTCCCAATCTCTCCAGCCTAGAAGTACTTGGCTTTGCATGTGCTCTGGTCAGAGATGGCCATGAATACCAGCCTGACATTGTTGCCCAACGACCTCGGACAATCTGGAGCTCGAGTTTTTTGAGGCCATATCCACGGAGAAGACATGAAGTTTTCGAAAATAGGGGTTTTTCTATTCTTACTTTTATTTGCAAATTTATTGATGGGGCAAACGGAAGGATCTATCTCCGGTGTCGTCACTGATCCGGGAGGCGCAATGGTTGGGGGAGCCACAGTGACGGCCACGAATCAGGGAACGAACGCCATGCGCGTGACGACTACAAACTCGTCCGGCGTTTATTCCCTGGCTAGTGTCGTCCCCGGCGTCTACACCCTAAGAATAGAAACTCAGGGATTTGCCCCGGTCGAGATGAAACACACTGTTGTGACGGTCGCGCAAAGTCTGACCGTGAATGTGACACTCAGCCTAAGTTCGGTACGTGAAACCGTTGAAGTAAGTGGTGAGGCAACTGCTCCGGTAGAAACGGAGTCTACCCAACTTTCCACCTTAATCTCGAATAAAACGATTACAGATTTGCCGTTGTTGACGAGAAATCCGTATGAACTCGTTTTACTCAGCCCAGGGACGAATCAGTCGGTCGACGGCACGGGCGGTTTTTCGGTAAACGGGTCGAGAGATCGAAACAACAATTTTCTTCTCGACGGAGTCGACAATAACGACACTTCGGTTCCTGGAATCCCCGCCGGAGTCATCGCAGCAAACCCAGATTCAACGCAAGAATTCCGTGTGATTACTGACACTTTTAACCCGGAGTATGGTCGCAACACGGGAGCAATCATAGACGTCATCACCCGCAGTGGGACTAATAGCCTGCACGGCGATGCGTATGAGTTTGGTCGGTACAACGCGCTCGGCGCACGTGATTTCTTTAACCCATCGCCGCAACCGCAAAATCCTTACGTTCGTAATCAGTTTGGATTCTCAGTGGGTGGGCCAATTATTAAAGACAGAACTTTCTTCTTCATTAACGGTGAATTCCAAAGATTCAGAACCACGTTAACTGCAAATTCCGTCGTTCCTACGGCCGCTTTCAAATCGGGCCTATTTACTCTCACGCAGACGGGGCAGCAAATCGATGTAAGAACTCCGACGTCAACGGGAAATCTGACAGGGCTGGGTTTAGATCCGCAAATTTCCAAAGTATTTGCCCTGCTTCCGAATCCCAACGCTGGAGACGTGATTCCTGGAGTAAGTGGCAATCTGAAATTCGCCAGTCCAGACAACCTGAACGGCTATGAATGGACCGGGAAGATCGATCATAAAATCACGGAAAAACATCAATTGAACTTGCGCTACGCTTACAATCACTCAGTTGATTCCGATCCCTTTCATACTGAGTTCGCGCCGGGCCTCGATGTTCTTGGGTCGCCTTCATATAGTCATGGTGTGTTTGCCGGTCTGACCTCAGTTTTCAGTAATCGCATTGTCAATGACTTTAAATTTGGATGGAATAAAGTGTTTGCCGGATTTGCCAGCAACTGCGCAAGTGCTTTCGATCCGATTACAGGAACGGATTCCGCGGGCTTTGGACGCGACTTCGCGGTTCCCGATTCGTCGTTAGGAGTTTCGCCTCTATTTACGCTGGGATGCAATACATTGTTTGACGCTTCGGGACAGCTTAGGCACACGGGCACGACCAGCTACGCGGATTCGATTACATGGGTTCGAGGAAATCACACACTCAAGTTTGGTGGAGACTTCCGTGATGTGAACTCCAGTGGCTTCGACAACTTTCTATCGCGCGACACCTTGACCTTCAACCGCTTTGCTCCTCCGTTTTCGCAGTCTGCGGTAACTCTCGATTCAGCTACCGACCCTAACCAAGTACAGCCGATTCAGGACCTGATCTGGATGTTGGTGGGAGGAGTTAGCACACAATTTCAGGCGCAGTTCTTCAATAAGTCCGCGGCAAGAGTTCCCAGTGACGATAAGAAATTCATCCAGCACGAGTATGACGGCTTTGTCCAAGACACTTGGAAAATTAGAAAGAACCTTACCTTGAATTATGGAGTGCGCTATCAGTTTGACGGTGTCCCGTTCGAAACCAACGGGAACTTCTCGAACCTGTTTCAAAACGCAGACAGCTCAAGAACGTCCTACACATTCAGCTTAGTCGGGCCGGGCGACAGTAGACGAAACATGTACAACAACGACTTTGGCAACGTCGAGCCCCGAATTGGTATTGCGTGGGACCCTCGCGGTGATGGAAAAATGTCGATTAGAGCAGCCTATGGTATTTTCCACGACCGCATCTTCGACAATCTGTTCGGAAATGCGCGCGGCAATCCCCCATTTCAGTCAACTGTCTCTAACCTTTTCGCAAGCAGTGTACCAACGCCAGAAACAACAGCGTTCGCTCAGAGTCAAGCTCCTTCGGTCACAATAAACAACGGCCAGTTCCAAGCCGTTACATTGCTGGACACCAACATCAGAATGCCGGCCAGTCAAAACTGGAACTTTGGAATCCAGCAGGAAGTTCTCAGGGGAATGGTCGTGGAGGTCGACTATGTCGGGTCGCATAGTACCCATGTCATCCGTTCGCTCGATGCCGTTCCACCGGATCCAGCGTTAGTGCAACAGGCTATCAGCGCTTGCGTAGCGCAAGGCTCCTGTTCTCCCGGTGACCCGAATGGCCTGATTAGCGGGAGTGCGCTCTACACCGGCTTGATTGATCCAAACACCGGAGCACAGATTGCGCCGCCTTCGATTCGCGAAACTGCATTGCAAGTTCCAGGCGGCTTGCCTTCGAGCATCACGAGAACAAATGCGGATTCTCGTTTCAATTCTTTGCAGGCCAAGGTCACTAAAACGCTTTCTGGCGGCCTGCAATTCGGAGGAGCCTACACGTGGGCGCATGCGACAGACGATTCAAACGATCCTCTCAATACCGAACTCTCCGGCTTTGGCACGTTTCCGATCGACTCACGCAATGCGAATACTGTGATGCGTGGGAACTCAGACAATGACTTACGACAGCGCGCGACCATCGACTTCCTTTATGAATTTCCTTTTGGAAAGGGAAGACGGTATTTGCAGAATGGCATCGCTGGAAAGGCGTTGGGCGGGATTCAGCTTTCCGGAATTATTACCGCGCAAACTGGGCATCCTTATACGATTCTGATACCGGGTGTTGACACTGCCCGCACAGGCAACGGTGCAGGGCCCTCGTCGTGGCCAAATGTTGTAGGAAATCCGTATGCGAGTTCTGGACCTCGCATTCAACAGAGTGGCGTCGTTACTGGCGCGACCGGCGGTGGAGTATCGAACCAGCAGAATGTGTTCCCTCAAGCCGTCTTTGGATCCGAAGGAGATGCCGGGCGTAATCAATTCTACGGTCCGCATTACACGAACGCTGATATGGTGCTCATGAAGAATATTCAGTTTACCGAGCGCTTCAGATTGCAACTCCGGTCTGAATTTTTTAACGTCTTGAATCATCCCCAGTTTCAGCAGCCGGGTAACCTTGTCGGCCAGTCTACTTTGGGGCTTTCTACTCTAACCATAACGCGTTCTGACGCGACCACATCGGCTCGTCAGATTCAGCTAGCAATAAAGCTTTTCTTTTAAAATGCCGTTCTCAGTACGTATTGAATTTACAATTACTCTCGATATGGTTTCGTAGCGAACGCTGTCGGCAATCTAGAAGGTAATTCAAATCCAATGGGCGAATTGGTACTGAGAAGTTGCCTCCTCGCTCTATCTCCGTTAGCTCCACTAATCATTCGCAACTCACGATAAAATTTCATTCGACGTCATTCGCGCATTATTCCGCGAGCCCGGGAGGCTGAGCAAATTCGCATGGAAGATATTGTCACAACTGTAAGGACTCAGCAGCACTCAGTGTGGGATTCGCTAGTGGAAGCGATTCGCGGCTCCCATCAGGACTACACCCGCGGCAGCCTTAACCGGGCCATCTTGCTCCTCGCGGTGCCCATGGTGTTGGGGATGGTTCTGGAATCATTGTTTGCGGTGGTCGACGTGATTTGGGTGGGCCGGTTGGGCGCCAATGCAGTTGCTACAGTTGGCTCTGTCCGAGTCCATGTTGAGCTTAGTATTTTCCGTGGGCATGGGGCTCAGCTTGTCCACCACCGCTATGGTCGCCCGGCGCATAGGAGAGAAGGATCCCGAGGGCGCGGCCGTTGCCGGAGTTCAGGCCATCATCCTTGGGCTGATCATTTCGGTCGCCATTGGAGTTCCGTGTTTCATGTTTGCACCGCAACTGCTTCGTGTGATGGGCGCTTCGCCGGAAATCATTGCCGTGGGCAGCAACTACACGAGGATCTGTTTGGGCGGCAGCTGTGCCGTACTCTTGCTTTTTCTCAATAACGCGATCTTCCGCGGTGCGGGAGATGCGGCCATTGCGATGCGCCTACTTTGGGTCTCGAACATTATCAATCTGATTCTTGATCCATGCCTGATCTTTGGCATCGGACCATTCCCACGACTGGGTGTGACCGGCGCTGCGGTAGCCACCTTCACCGGACGCAGCATCGGCGTTCTCTATCAGTTCTATCGCCTGCTGCGCGGGACTGAACGTATCCGCATCTTGAAGAACCAGATTCGAGTGAACTACAAAGTGTTGCTTAGGTTGCTGCGTGTGTCGCTCACCGGCATCCTGCAATTTGCCATTGCGCACACGAGCTGGATCGGACTGGTGCGAATCGTCAGCATGTTCGGCGCGACGGCACTGGCCGGATATACAATCGCCATTCGGATTGTCATCTTTGTGATTCTGCCCTCATGGGGTCTGAGTAACGCGGCCGCCACGCTGGTCGGGCAGAACCTGGGAGCCGGGCACCCCGAGCGCGCCGAAAAAGCCGTGTGGCGCACCGGACTCTACAATGTGGCATTTCTTGGGGTAATCGGAATCTTCTTCATACTTTTTGCGGAACCGGTCGTCCGCTTGCTCACTCACGATCCGGCCGTCATCACACTGGCCGCTGCGTGTCTGCGCATCGTCAGTTATGGCAATCTTGGCTACGCGTACTTCATGGTCATGATGCAAGCTTTCAACGGCGCAGGCGACACCATTACTCCCACAATCGTGAATTTCTTTGGCTTTTGGCTGTTCGAGATTCCCTTAGCGTATTGGCTGGCAATCCCGCTGCACATGCGTTCGAACGGGGTTTTCTTTTCGATTGCGATTGCCGAAAGCGCTATGGCGATAGCCAGTGCGATCCTGTTCAAGCAGGGGAAATGGAAGAAGCAGAAGATCTAGTTTTTGACGAGGATGCTCGAATAATCTGACTCAAACGCGGTTCCATTTATTTTTACTGGCTCAATGGGGACTGCGTCAGCGTTTTAGGCAGGAGTGAGTAAATTGCCGAGTAGGCATGCGGAGCGCGGGATCTCGCTGTGTTGACGCGAAGGCCTGCTTGCTATTCGACTCGAACTACGGCACAGTAGCTCTCTCGGTTGCCAGCTCTCCACATACTGCCAAAGTCATAGAAGGCCTCCCCACTATCGTCTCGTGAATTCGTGAGTCCTATCTCAGAGAGACAATTCATTCTCTGGTGGAATTGTTCTAGCAAACCTCAATCACTAGCCTCATCACGGAGGCAAGGTTCCATGCTCACGCTTAGTGACGCACGAGAAATAATTTCGGCTGCCGAGAAACGGGCGTCGGAAATTGGCCAACCGATGAACATAGCCGTGGTCGATTCCGGAGCAAACCTAATAGCACATGTACGAATGGATGAAGCCTGGATCGGCAGCATAGATATTTCTATCAACAAAGCCTTCACCGCCAGAGTACTCGACATTTCCACCAGAGATCTCGCGACCCACTCTCAACCCGGTAAACAGTTTTTCGGAATTCATGCCTCAAACCATGGCCGAATCATGATTTTTGCTGGGGGCATTCCACTGAAACAAGGCGGCAAAATAATAGGCGCAATTGGCGTCAGCGGCGGTTCCGGCGAGCAGGATCAAACGGTTGCCGAAGCGGGTGCGGCTGCGTTTAAAGCAAGTTGAATTATTCCCCATCAATTTACCCAACGTAAACGTAAATAGTAAATAAAGGAAGGAAAAGCAAAATGGCAAGTAATCGTGCTGTGGTTTACATGGGACCCCGCAAGGTTGAGGTTCAAAGCATTGACTATCCGAAACTAGTTGCTCCTGACGGAAGAAAGTGCAATCACGGAGTCATCGTCAAGCTGGTATCTACCAATATTTGTGGAAGCGATCTGCACATGTATAGAGGTCGCACCTCAGCTCCGAAAGGGACAGTATTCGGGCACGAAAATACAGGAGAGGTTGTCGAAGCGGGATCCGATGTTGAGTACATAGAGGTCGGAGATATCGTCTCGGTTCCTTTCAATATCGCATGTGGCCGATGTCGCAACTGCAAGGCTCGCTTTACAAATCTCTGCAGTAACACAAACCCGGCAGGGATCGGCGGAGCCTACGGATTCGTGGGAATGGGCGGCTGGAAGGGCGGCCAAGCCGACTACATGATGGTTCCCTATGCCGACTTTAATTTGCTGAAGTTTCCCGACAAGGACCAGGCGATGGAGAAGATCGACTCTCTCACGCTACTGTCGGACATTCTTCCGACGGGCTATCACGGGGCCGTACAGGCCGGCGTAGGTTCCGGGTCCACTGTTTACATCGCCGGCTCTGGTCCGGTTGGTTTGTGTTGTGCTGAGTCATCTTTCTTCCGGGGGGCTGCCGTTGTCATCGTCGGCGACCGGAACCCAGAGCGATTAGCGCTAGCCAAAAAGATGGGCTGCGAGACTATTGACACAACGAAGACAGAAGATCTGAGGGAGAGTATTCGCCAGATATTGGGAGTTCCGGAGGTGGATGCCTCGGTTGATTGCGTGGGCTACGAAGCGCACGGATTGGGCAAGCAGTCCGATATTGAAGCGCCACTGCTCAACCCCCTCATGGACGTTTCCCGTGTCCCGAGTGGCATTGGCGTTCCGGGCCTTTATCTCCCCGAAGATCCGGAAGGAGCCGACGAAATGCGAAAGCAAGGAATCCAGCCACTGCGCTGGGGTCTGGCCTGGGTGAAAGGTCAGTCCATCTGGGGCGGACAATGTCCGGTCATGAAATATCACCGCGAGTTGATGGAAGCCATCCTCCACGACAGGATCAATCCGGGTAAGCATTTGAGCGTCACACTGATTTCGCTTGAACAAGCTCCCCAGGCGTACAAAGATTTCGAGAAAGGAGCTCCTCGGAAGTTTGTCTTTGATCCGCACGGGATGGTAAAGGCGCTACAGAAGGCAGCGTAAACCTAAGAATGCGGAGGACAACACGTCTCCTTTGAACCGCTTGAAGCATCTTAAAGAGGACCGTCCAGTAATCTCGGTAATGATGCTAACGATCAACTCAAAGGAGACGTGAAATGGTGAAGGTGGCGCTGTGGGTGAGGCTTGAGGCGAAGTCCGGAAAAGAAACCGAAGTAGAAAACTTTCTACGTGGCGGGTTGACGCTCGTGCAACAGGAGCCGGGCACAACCGTCTGGTTCGCGATCCGATTAGGACCAACGACCTTCGGAATTTTCGACGCATTCGAGGATGAGTCCGGAAGGCAGGCCCACCTCTCAGGACAAGTAGCCGCAGCACTCAAGGCAAAAGCTTCGGAGCTTTTTGCGCAACCACCCTCTATCGAGAAAATAGACGTTATTGCGGCGAAAATTTAGTCGCGAGTTGGTCGCGGGTTGACCCGACATCCATACGAATCATGCGAGGGAAAACAATGGAAAATCTACAAGGACTGAAAGTTGCGATTTTGATAACCGATGGTTTCGAACAAGTTGAAATGGTTCAGCCCCGCCAGGCCCTTACTGAAGCAGGTGCAGAGACCAGCATTGTATCGCCCAAAAATCAACAGGTGCGCGGCTGGAACTTTACGGAGTGGGGACAGGACTTCCCTGTAGACGTCACTCTCGATCGCGCTGATCCAAATAACTTCGACGCATTGTTGCTGCCGGGCGGAGTAATGAATCCCGATACACTCAGGATGCTGCCTAAAGCTGTCGCTTTTGCGAAAGCTTTCTTTGATTCGTCCAAACCAGTGGCGGTGATCTGTCATGGGCCTTGGACGGTGATTGAAGCGGGCGCTGCAAAAGGCCGTCGAATCGCTTCCTGGCCCTCCTTGAAGACCGATCTCCATAACGCAGGTGCAGAGTGGGTCGATCAGGAATTGGTAACGGACGGAAACATCGTTTCAAGCCGCAAGCCCGATGACATTCCGGCTTTTAATCGAGGGATGATCGAATTATTCAGCACGGTAGCGGGCCAGGGACGCAAGGCTGCCTGATCAGAGGCGAACTGCTGACGGCTTCCATAGATAAATTGACGCAGCGCCACAGTTGGATCTGCGGTCGCGGACCTAAATACAGGACGAATGATCCGCTCGTCGGATCATTCGAACCTGGCGAGCGGTGGGTCTGGTGTTATGTGGATGACATTGAAGCAGGAATACTGCCACCTCCATAGCCAATGCTTTTTTATATGATCCTGCGATAACACATAAATATTTTCAGGAGATTTTTCATGCTGCCAGCCACGGGAGTTCGTACAACAAAGCTGCCAGCGGGTGAAGAAGTTCCAGTGCTCGGACAAGGCACCTGGCATTTGGCCGAGCATGCACAGCGCCGAAAGGAAGAAATCGCTGCGCTGCGGCTTGGCCTCGATCTCGGTATGTCGCTTATCGATACCGCCGAAATGTATGCGGATGGCGGTGCCGAAGAACTCGTAGGCGAGGCTATTGCCGGCCGTCGCGACGAAGTCTTCTTAGTGAGCAAGGTCTTGCCACAAAACGCGAGTCGCAGCGGAACCGTTGCAGCCTGTGAGCGCAGCTTGCGACGACTTCGGACGAATCGCCTGGATCTTTATCTTCTCCACTGGCGGGGCAGCATTCCTCTTGAGGAAACTATTGACGCTTTCGAAGCGCTCGTGGACGCTGACAAGATTCGTTTCTGGGGTGTGAGCAATTTCGACCTACACGACATGGAAGAGGTCTTGACCATTGAAGGTGGCGCAAATGCTACTACCGACCAGGTGCTCTACAATCTCACTCGGCGCGGAATCGAATATGATTTGCTGCCTTGGTGTCGCGAGCGAGATATTCCTATCATGGCGTACTCGCCGATAGAGCAAGGCCGCCTGCTTAAACATCCGGAGCTCCAGAGAGTCGCAGGTCGACACAAGGCTACACCAGCGGAGATCGCGCTTGCATGGGTGCTCCGGCTGGACGGATGTATAGCAATCCCGCGAGCTTCAACTCCAGAACACGTTCGGGAAAATAGAGCTGCTGCTGATCTTCATCTCACGAAACAAGATCTCACTGAACTAGATCGAGCCTTTCCCCCTCCCACAGAGCCGCAGCCACTCGAAATGCTCTAAAGAAATGAGTAAAGCTCTGCGCCTCAGCAGTAGGTGAAGGAGCGATGGCGGTCACGTTCATTCATTGTTATGTGGGCGGGTGAACTCGGGCTGCGCCATAAATCACGCAACTTGCCGAATTGCAGAGTACTGTGACAGAAAGCCTCGGGATGATTCCTCGCTCCCGCATCGCTGACCCTGCTTGAGTGATCTAATAAAACATGACCAATGAATTGCCAATTTCCGTTCTCGATCTTGTCGGGATGCACACAGGCGAGTCTGCAGGGAGTGCCATCGCCCGATCCGTCGATTTAGCCCAGCACGTAGAACATTTGGGCTATACCCGCTTCTGGCTGGCAGAACATCACTCGATTGAAGGCCTCGCGTGTTCGGCAACTTCGGTGTTAATCGGACATGTGGCCGGCGCAACCTCGACGATCCGCGTGGGCAGCGGAGGCGTTATGTTACCCAACCACGCTCCACTCGTCGTGGCAGAGCAATTCGGAACTCTGGAAGCGATGTATCCCGGACGAATCGATCTGGGCCTGGGGCGAGCACCAGGAGGCGACATGCAGACCATGCGAGCATTGCGAAGGGATTCGCGTCAGACCGGGGATGAGTTCCCCGAGCTTTTGGAAGAGTTGCAAACGTACCTCGGCCCATCGAGGCCCGGTCAAGCTGTGAAAGCGGTTCCGGGGCAGGGAAGCAATGTGCCGATCACCCTGCTGGGTTCGAGCGGATTCAGCGCACAATTGGCTGGAGCGCTGGGCCTACCCTTCGCGTTTGCGGCGCACTTCGCCCCAGATTATCTGTACGCAGCCGCGCACCTTTACCGCCAGCGTTTCCGCCCGAGCCGCGAGTTGCGCAAGCCTCACATGATGGTGGCGGTACAGGTAATTGCGGCGGAAACGGATGCGGCGGCCCGCCGCTTGTTTACAACGCCTCAGCAACGATTCCTGCGACTGATTCGCAATCAGCCAGTGGAGTTGTTGCCGCCAGTTAATTCGATGGATGGGTTCTGGAATGAGTTTGAACGGGCCGCCGTAGATAACAAGCTGAGCGCCGCCATCGTGGGATCGAACGAGACGGTGAAGGCGGGCCTGGAAAAGCTGGTGTCCGAAACAGCAGCGGATGAGGTAATCGTGGTGACCGACACCTATGACCATGCCGACCGTCTTCCAATCCTATGATCGCGTGGCAGCAGTTGCGAAGGAACTAGGCGTTGTAGCCTGAGCTATACTCCCCGAGCCACGACCTGACACTGAAAACCGAGATACTCATAACGACCTTCCGCTCTTTTACGATGAGGAAGGGCGACGAGGCTGAGCACCCTTCCCCATCGGGAAAATGACCTTCTCATTTCCGTATATCGCTGTGATAGGTTTGCCCAAGTCACATAAAATTCTGTGAGATGTTTCACACATCCTGCCGTACAGGTTCACTAGGAGCAACCCTCGCATGGAAAAAAGTGGAGAATTTGCTAATTACCCGAGCCTTCGTGATCGCGTAGTTCTGGTAACCGGCGGGGCCAGCGGCATTGGGGAAGCCATCGTCGAGGCCTGTGCTCTGCAGAAGGCGCGTGTGGCTTTTCTCGACGTCCAGGATTCGGCAGCAGAGCAACTTATTGCTAGGTTGGAAGCAGTTGGCGTCATTCCTCCAATTTATTATCACTGCGACCTGACCGATGTCGAAGCGTTACAACGATCGGTGCGGCAGATCGTGGAGAGATTTCAAACGGTCGACGTGCTGGTGAACAATGCCGGAAACGACACCCGCCATTCAATATCCGAAGTCACCTCGGCATACTGGGACCAGTGCATGGCTGTCAACTTGAAACATCAGTTCTTCACGGCTCAGGCTGTGATTCCGGCAATGCAGAAGGCTGGCAGGGGCTCGATCATTAATATGAGTTCCATCGCGTGGGCTATTCCGTCAGGCAATTTACCTGTCTACGTCACCGCCAAGGCGGCCATTGTCGGCATGAGCCGCACGCTTGCTCATGAACTTGGCACCCATAATATTCGTGTGAATTGCATCATGCCTGGGGCCATTCTTACTGAGCGCCAGAAGAGGCTTTGGTTCACGGAAGCCTATGAGGCCGAAATACTGGGTAGACAGGCGTTGAAGAGAATGATCCTTCCTGAAGAAGTGGCAAGACTTGTTCTTTTTCTTGCCGCCGACGACAGCTCCGCGATCACCAATCAGAGCTATGTCATCGATGGTGGTTGGATCTAGCCGATTATATTGGTGGCCTGCGAGTCAAAATCGAAATCATCATTAATGTTTGAAATGTTTGAGTGCCGTTGAGCGCTTAGTTCTTGTTTAAGATGATGATATGATATTTAACTGATGCTTCTGACCGCCTTCATTTATCTCGCTTTTGCTGCAAATGAACAGAGTTTACCTCCAGGAAAGGGCCAGGAAATCGTCCAGCAACAGTGCACAGGATGCCACGTTTTGAAAGTTGTTACTTCCAAGAGAGCATCTAAGGAACAGTGGTCCGCACTTGTCGACCAAATGATCTCTCGAGGGGCCGATGTTCCCGATGAGGAAATTGAAAACGTTGTGAACTATCTGGCCAAGAATTTTGGAGCATCCACTGAGCCAGCGGCTACCGAGAAAAATGATGGTCAGCACGAGTCAGTCAACGTAAATAAAGCTAACGCAACCGAGTTGGCTGGAACCCTTGGGCTTACCCCTAAAGAAGCCGAAGCGTTAGTCGCGTACCGGGAGCAGAACGGTAACTTCAAAGAATGGCGTGACCTGACCCACGTTCCTGGCATCGAAGAAAAAAAAATCGAGAGCAACAAAGATCGGCTCGTGTTCTGACCGTATACGAATCTGTTCCCTCGCAGGTGCGGTAGCGATGGTGTTCGCGGCCGTTGGATCGCGGATACACTCTCAAAGTCATCTCCTGAGTTCTTGTTTCAACCCAGTAGCTGTACTACAAATACATCGAGAGTTTGTGTTCTTCTCGTCGATTAATATCGGGGTATGAAGCTCGTCATCGCCATGGGCGATAGTTTTGAACTCTGGACCGCTCCACCGTGGTTTTCTGAGCGCCTTCGCCGTGACTTTCCGCAAGTCGAAGTGGTACATCTGTGCGGGTATTCTGGCATTGAGGAACATCTTCGTGATGCCGACATTGCCATCTGCTGGTCGCTTCGCCCCGAGCAGTTCCTAGCCGCCCGCAAACTACTCTGGATTTATTCTCCTGCAGCCGCCGTTCATCAATTGCTGTTTCCTCAACTGGTGAACAGCAGTGTCATTCTTACTAACGGCCGAGATGTGCACGGCGCCGTCGTGGCCGAGCATGTCATCGCCCTGATTTTCGCTTTGGCGAAGAAGCTTCCGCAAGCAGCGCGTCTTCAACAGAAACACACTTGGGGGAAAGAATTGCTGTGGAATCTGAATCCGCGGCCGACTGAAATTGCTGGCGCGACGCTAGGAGTTGTGGGTCTTGGCAGCATTGGAAGAAACGTCAGTAAACATGCCTCCGCACTCGGCATGCGCGTAGTTGCGGTTCGCGAGCATCCGGACAACGAACGTCCGCAAGGCATCGGCGAGGTATTTGGTTCTTCCGAACTCGATCAACTTCTTGAGCGATCCGATTACGTGGTGTTGTCAGTCCCGGTCACCCCAGAGACTGAAGGACTCATCAATGCGAAACGCCTAGCGAAGATGAAATCTAGCGCTTATCTAATTAACGTTGGCCGTGGACAATTGATCGATGAAGCCGCGCTAATGAATGCTCTTCGAGATAAGAAAATCGGCGGAGCGGCGTTAGACGTCTTTGTGGAGGAGCCACTGCCGCCGGAGTCTCCTCTATGGGATTTGGAGAATCTGCTGATTACTCCTCATACCGCTGGCTTGACGGAAAAGATGTGGGAGCGCCACTACAAGTTATTCGCAGAGAATCTTCGCCGCTATATGGCTGGGGAAGAGTTGCTGGCGGTTGTGGACAAGAAGAAGGGCTATTGAAGTCTTAGATTTCTTAGGCGAGATTGTAAGCATCGAAGTGAACGTCAAATGTTTATGGGTCGCAAGAAAACGCCCCGCTCATTGAAACCGATGAGCGGGGCAAGTGTATTTACTCCTGTACAGACGGTTAGAAAATCAGCTTCGCTCCAAGTTGAAAGACTCTCGGATCGTATGCCGAAGTTACTTGGCCGAAGTTGCTGGATCCCAAACTGGTGCTAATGCCACCATTCTGGACATCACCTTCGAATTGCGTGTGGTTCCATGTGTTAAAGCTTTCCGCACGGAATTCGAAACGGCTGCCACGCGATTCGCTGATGAGGAAGCTCTTGAAGAGCGCCAGGTTCCAGTTGTCACGGCCAGGACCACGTAGTGCATCATGACCAAGGTTACCCCATGTTCCAGCTGCTGGAGCTGTAAACGCGGATGGATCAAACCATTCGTTGACCGTTTTGGGGTAGGAAATCTTTCCGGTAAGGTTTGGGCGGACTCCGGCATTGTTATTTCCTAGATTGGGAATGATGCTGGTAACGCTGTTTCCTCCATATGTAATGTTAAGTGGTGCACCCGATTCCATGGTGATAATGCCCGATAGCTCCCATCCACCAAGGGTGGTCTTTAGCAATCTACTCTGGCTGTTTTTGAACACTGGAACATCGTAAACGAAGTTCACAAAAGCGACATGAGTGCGGTCGAAAATCGATGGTCCATTATCGAACTTCCATCCCACATAAGGATTCGAAACGTTGTCGAGATCGAAACTGTTGCCTCCGCCCACTGTTGGATCGATGGCGCGTGAAAGCGTGTACGCTGCTTGCAGTGTGAGATCTCTTCTAACCCTTGCATGCAATTCGACTTGAAGAGAGTTGTAATGTGAGTTCGCCTCGTTTTCGGCTAGCCGAAGAGAGCGGAAACCCAGATAAGGAATGAATTGGTTATAGGAGGCCACCGCCGCGTGCAAGCACCAGACAAGGATCGGTACCAGTACTATGCGCAGTAAGGCAGGCCAGTTGGTTGGCATGCGGGAGATTGGTCTCGCGCCAGTCGCTTTGATGCCGATTTTGGTTTCCGACATAAGCTACCGAAAAACAGAGTTCTCTCCCAGTGCTCGTTGTACGCCTATGCTGTACTGATAACTTACAGGCAAGTTGTAATTGTTCCGTGCAAAACCAGTCAGACTTGAAGCAACAATTGGCACGCTGAGCGTCTGACCAGTCTGAACATTGGTTTTCGGATTAGAGAGGAGAACGTTGCTGAAGCCCGCGCTAGCGCTAAAGGGAACGTTCGTGCCAGCGTTATACATATCATTGCCCTGTATACGTTCATACATGGTGCCAAAACCGCCACGAACTACAGTTTTGCCGCCACCGGTGAGGTCATAGGCGAAGCCAATACGCGGACCAAAAGCAGCCCAGTGATTGTTCACCAGACCCTTGGGAATGCCATTCTTGCCGTCAATGCCAATACCATTCAGATAAAACTGAGCGCCCGCTAATATCGGATTGGAGCTGGTGCCCAACGCGCCGCTAGGGCCGATGATATTGCCGTTTGCATCAAACTGTGCCGCCAAGGCTGGATTATAGAGGTTGGGGTAGAAATTAGAGGTGCGGTGGGTGGCTTCATAGGTATGAGGTGCTCCATCCCATCGCAATCCAAGATTCAAAGTAAGGCGTTTGGTAGTTCGCCAGTTATCTTGGAAATAAGCAGCCCAGGAAACGTTATTCCAGTGACCATTATCGTGAACGGCATCCTCGGAATATGAGTTGGCATAGCCGAGAAGATAATCGGCAAAATCATTTCCCGTGTAGAAGCCGTTAAAGCCAAAGTTGCCCTGGGTAGCGGCGAATACATCTTGGATTTTCTTGTATAGCGCCCAACTTCCGCCAAACTTAAACTGATGTGCTCCTTTAGTCCACGAAATATCGTCGCGGATTTGATAATCGTCGGCCACGTTAACCCACGGCTCCCAGGTGGAAGAATATTGTGCTCCTGTTGCCTGACTCAGATTGATGGTTGGAATGCGACTAAGAGCATTGGGACCAGCAAATACACGATTGAAGTTAAAGGCTGAAGGGGCTGAAACCACCCCGGCAGGAATTATATTGATGCGATTACCGTTGTAGTTAAAGGATGCTTCGTTGAGCAGCGTTGGGCTAATGGAATAGGTAGTGTGGATCACTGCGCTGTAGGAGGGGTTACCGAATGTGTCATGGACGGTCGGTACATTATCACCACTCCACTGCGTCGTGCCGTAGCCCTGAGTGACTTGCTCTGAAATCCAGTGGCCGAAAATCGAGAACTTGTCGGTAAATTGATGATCGATACGGACAATCTCTTCTTTAACGCTCGTTGGGGAGTTGTTGCCGCCTATAAATTGCGTACCGTTGGTTGGTTTGGGGAAAATACCTGCACCGAGAAGTGCCTGCGCGTTCGCATCCAGCAAAGCAGCGGGAATTATATTATTTGGGTATGGCTGAAAGATTGGGTCCGTAACCCCCTTTGTTCCGGGAATGCTACACGATCCATCTCCTGCGGGAGTACTGAAAGTGGTAATTCCGGCCGCACCGAAACGAGCTTGCTGAGCAGAGGAAAGTTGGCCTACACAGGGCACGTGCAAGCCTGAGTTGGGGACCAAAACTCCATTAGGATCTTTTGAATCTGCCGGTACGGCACCGGTGAAGTCGCCGCCATAAGTGCTCGCTACTGGAACGGTCCGGTCGAGGGTGTCGCCTTTAATAAGTCTGCGCCATTCCATGTTGTAGAAAAAGAAAGTTGGGTGACTTTTTCCCCATGGAACCTGGCCGCCAGCGTTGAAACCCCAAGTGTTGAACCGCAGTTCGGCAACTTTGTTGTGAGTGCCATTAGGACTTACTGCGGGATTAAAGTAGTTGCGGGCATCCAGAGCGTCATTTCGGAAGAACTCCCAGGCCGAAGCATGAAACTGCTTGGTTCCTGATTTGATCACCGAGGTTAAGGTTCCAGCGGATGAAAGGCCGTATTCGGCGCTGTAATTCGAGGTCAATGTACGGAATTCCGCAATTGCGTCTATAGAAGGTTGAACGCTTGAGCCGCCACCGCCGCCGCGATCATCATCTTCACCACCATCAATCATGAAGAGGTTGTGACCTTCGCGTAACCCGTTAAAACTGACATTAGCATCCCCGCCAGCAGACGTGGGATTTTGAAAATCCATCTGAAGGCTCGATGCTCCTGGCGTGAGCGCTTCCAATGTATACATGCTGCGACCGTTGGTAGCTAGTTGCGTGACTTGCTGTCCAGTGATGACATCGCTAACCTCGCCAGAGTCGGTTTGTACCTTTATGCCTTCTGCTTCGACAGTAACGGTCTGCTGGGAGGTGCCAACTTTAAGGTCAAAATCAATTCGAGTACGGTCACCAACGTTCAAGACGATTCCGGTTCTTTCCACGACGGAGAATCCTGCGGCCTCAGCCTTTAGCGTGTAGTGCCCTATGCCGAGGCTAGGCGCCGTATACTGGCCGTCACCATTCGTCGCCATGGTCCGGGTTTGGCCAGTGCCGGTGTTGGTTATAGTGATCGAGACGTTCGGGACGACCGATCCGGAAGGATCAGTGACTGTACCGACGATAGTGGCTTCCTGGCCGAAAGCGAGAGAGGAAACTAGTAACAGCGCGCAAAGTACCACTAAATAGCTGATACTGCGGCTTTTCGCAAGCGTGTGATTTCGACGGCAGACAGCGAAAATAAAGTTCATGTGCTAGCCTCCTGGCTATTTCCGGCACCGACCTTGGTGATATTGGACGCACGTTAACGTTAACGGTACGCAGCAAAGCTTTTATCTCTGGTGGGCAGATGTTGTCAAGCAAAATCTCTAAATTGAGGCTACGGGGATTCAAGTCGAACCTGCACCATAACTGGATGGCTCGATTCTTGGAGGCGGAAGCCAATTTGTTCTCGCCAAGATAGGAAGGCGAGAGTGGACGATTAGCAGAAAGTCCGCATTGACGTGAATTGTCGCCAGAACTCACAGCCGAATGGAGAAACTCTATTTGAAATGGGTCATACCCAACCCGCACTTAATTGTTCGGAATTGGGGGCTGAGCATCGACTATTTTCCTGTAAGAAAATCGTTCTTCAAATTAAGAGATGGACGCTCATGCGAAATGACTTCTCGCAGTGCTTCAATTTTCCCAAACTGTCGCCGGGCGATCCGATCCTGGTTTCGGTATTGGAACGTGAACGGATCAGTAGTTCAAGTTTTCGGCGGGCCCAAAGGATTATGCTCAAGGCTTCTAGCTGTCGGCATCAAGCTTTGATGAGTCTGACGGCATCTCGCATGCGGCGTACTTGCGGTAGGGTTGCCGCTGAGATGTCATTGAACCGGCCTAAACTAAAACCAGAATTGTTATGCCTCGTGTACGTTGACGGTGTTATACTCCGACGCGCTTTAAGTACTCTCATTGTTTTGGACAGACTGTCGATCAAAAGGAGCCTCTCCCCAGTGCATAAGAATCGGATTCAGATGCTTGCTATTGAAATAGTCGTGCTGCTCGCAACAGTCATTACCTCTACCGCGCAAACGGCGCCACCTCCAACCGTTCCGGTCTATCTCGACCCGGCGCAACCGATCACCGTGCGCGTCGACGACCTGATATTGAAGATGACTTTGGAAGAAAAGGCATCACAGTTGGTGAATCAGGCGCGAGCCATTCCGCGGCTGCAGGTGCCGGCATACGATTGGTGGAGCGAAGCTTTGCATGGGGTGGCTAACGCGGGAACGGCCACCGTGTTTCCCGAGCCGATTGGACTTGCTGCTACTTTTGACGATCCTTTGATCCATGAGATGGCGGTGGTGATTGGAACCGAAGCGAGGGCTAAACATTATCAGGCCGTGCGCGCAGGCCGACGAGACATCATGGAAGGGCTCGACTTCTGGTCGCCGAACATCAATATCTTTCGCGATCCGCGTTGGGGACGCGGACAGGAAACCTACGGCGAAGATCCGTTCCTTACCGGGCGGATGGGAGTAGCGTTCGTGACCGGGATGCAAGGCGATGATCCGAAATATTACCGTGTCATTTCTACGGCAAAACATTTTGCGGTTCACAGCGGTCCCGAGCCGACGCGCCATAGCGTTGACGTGCACGTGTCGAAGCACGATATGGAGGACACGTATTTGCCCGCGTTTCGCGCTGCTGTTGTTGAAGGCAAAGTCGATTCAGTGATGTGCGCCTACAACCGCATAAACGGCGAGCCGGGGTGCGCCAACAGCTTTCTTCTCGAAGATCAATTGCGGGGCGCATGGAAGTTTAAAGGGTATGTTGTCTCCGACTGCGACGCAGTTGCCGACATCTTTAACGGACACCACTTTACCAAGACGATGGCCGAAGCTGGCGCAATCTCCCTCAAGCGGGGTATGGACAGTGAGTGCGCCGATTTTTTTACTAAAGCTTCCGACAATTCCGACTATGTCAAGTTTATAGACGCGGTTCACCAAGGCGTATTGAGCGAGAAGGATATCGATGTCGCGCTCAGGCGCACATTTACGGCGCGTATGCGGCTGGGAATGTTCGATCCGCCGGAGATGGTGCCGTATTCGCAGATTCCAGAATCGGAGATTGATAGCCAGCCACACCGTGACCTTGCGCTGAAGATGGCGCGCGAATCGATCGTGCTGTTGAAAAATGACGGTATGCTGCCTTTGAGAGCAGATGTCAAAAAAATTGCAGTGTGCGGTCCCCTCGCCGAATCCGCTCGCGTCCTGCATGGCAATTACAGCGGCACGGCCTCACATGCGACTACCGCTTTAGAGGGAATCCGCAAGCAATTTGCCAATGCCGAAGTGACGTTCGCGCCGGGCATGAACTTTTTGCGGTCGCAAACGGTGATTCCAGCTGCGGTTCTCTCAACTGACGATGGACAGCCTGGTTTAAAGGGAGAATATTTCTCGGGTTCCGATTTTTCCGGAACACCACAAATGGTGCGCGTGGATAAATCAGTTGATCTTCAACTCTTTCATCCCGATGTATCCGCTCTCGTTCTACCGGCTGGCATGAAGGACTTTTCCGTACGATGGACGGGGTTTCTCACACCAGCCGAATCCGGAAATTATGAAGTAGGACTTGCTGGATCCATGAACCGGCTTTGGCTGGACAACAAATTAATTGTAGATGACCTTACATTGCACGATCCCACGCCCGCGACTCAGACACTCCAACTCGAAAAGGGACACAAGTACGCGGTGAAGGTCGAATTCATGCGCGGAGGATTTGGCACGAAGCTGGTGTGGCTGAATGTTATCGCCGATCCTATTGGGGAAGCCGTCGCCGCAGCCAAGCGGGCGGATGTTGCAATCGCGGTTGTCGGCATCACCTCTCAGCTTGAAGGCGAAGAGATGAAGGTGGACTTGCCTGGCTTTAAAGGTGGTGATCGCACCAGTTTGGACCTCCCCAAGCAAGAAGAAGATCTTCTTGAGGCGCTCAAGGCAACAGGTAAACCGCTGGTCGTTGTGTTGATGAATGGCAGCGCACTTTCCGTGAATTGGGCAAACGAACATGCGAACGTAATTCTTGACGCCTGGTATTCGGGAGAAGAAGGAGGAACTGCCATTGCTCAAACCATCGCAGGAGAGAACAATCCGGCGGGGCGATTGCCGGTCACGTTCTACAAAGGAGTCGAGCAGCTTCCGCCATTCGAAGATTATGCGATGAAGAACCGCACTTATCGCTACTTTGAAGGCACGCCACTTTATCCCTTCGGCTATGGATTGAGTTACTCGAAGTTCGCGTATAGCAATTTGAAGCTTTCGACGCCCACTCTGAATGCTGGTGATCCGCTTACCGTTGAAGCTGACGTGAAGAATACAAGTGAACGCGAGGGGGATGAAGTTGTGCAGTTATATTTGAGTTTCCCGAAGTCTTCCATTTCTCCGATTCATGCGCTGCGTGCGTTTACTCGTGTGCATTTAGGAGCAGGCGAAACGCAGCATGCCCAATTCGTGCTTAATGCACGCGATTTGAGCGAAGTTAATGAGAAAGGAGATCGAGTCGTCGCGCCGGGTGCATACAGCATAACCGTAGGCGGAGGACAGCCTGGAACGACGGCCTCACAGGAAAGAGCAGAACTGACCATTAGTGGCGAGCAGAAGCTGCCGGAGTGATTGGCTGACCAGTCAGGTAGACTTCGGATATTCGGTAATGCCTAAGACTTCGGGATCTCTGAATTGTTCTCGTGCTGCATTGCGCCCGGCACATCGCAGTGCTTTAGCTCTGTGCTTGGTGTTATTTTTCGTGGGAGCGGGCAATAGTCAACAGTCGAACCAGGAAGAAAAGCCAGCTGCGGGTATGGGAGTATCCACCGGAGCCGCACGACCTGCAGTTAAGGATTCAAAGTCGCGGCCTATCACGGCTGGTGGATTTGTCGACGGTGCTCCAGTCGTATTCATAGATATCACCGAACAATCGGGCCTGAATAAATTTCGCCATCGTTCAGGAACTCCGGAAAAGAAAACGATCATTGAGACTCCAGGATCCGGTGTGGCATTGCTCGATTACGACAACGATGGCTGGCTCGATATTTATCTTCTCAACGGTTCCACGATGTCGGCGCTACAAGGAAAGGAACCGCCTCCTCGGGCTATGCTCTTCCATAACAACCATGACGGAACATTCACTGACGTTACCGACAAAGCCGGCGTCGCAAACGAGCGGTGGGGATTCGGCGCGGCGGTTGCCGATTACGATAACGACGGTTGGCCTGACATATATGTCGCGAACTTCGGCAAGAACCGTCTCTACCATAATAATCATGATGGCACTTTCACTGATGTCGCTGAGAAGGCTGGAGTAACCGTCGGCGGCTGGTCGGCCGGACCCACGTGGGGCGATTATGATCACGACGGTCGGCTCGATCTGTTTGTTCCCGGTTATGTGAAGTTCGACCAAAATCATCCTCCAATTGCCGGACAGGGCAGCATTCCGCCAAACTTTTGTCAATTTCGTGGAGTGGCTGTGATGTGCGGCCCGCGTGGACTTCACGGAGAAGCCGACCACCTGTTTCATAACAACGGAGATGGTACGTTCACCGATGTGAGCCTAAAAGCCGGGGTGTCTGATCCGAGCGGATACTACGGTTTGGCCTCTGTCTTTGTTGATGTGGACGACGATGGTTGGGTAGATTTGGTCGTAGCCAACGATTCGACACCAAATTATCTTTATCGCAATCGGCACAACGGTACATTTGAAGATGTTAGTTATGAATCAGGATTCGCATTGAGCGAAGATGGACGCGAACAGGCGTCGATGGGGATTGCGGTCGGCGATTACAATCGTGACGGAAAAGTCGATTTGTTCACGACCACATTTTCGGACGATTACAAGACCCTTTATCGGAATGACGGGGGTGGCAATTTTTCTGATATCTCCTATCAAGCCGGTCTGGCCGATCCAACTATTCCTTTTCTCGCATGGGGTACTGGCTTTCTCGATTTCGATAACGACGGACTGCTCGATATTTTCATTGCCAATGGTCACGTGTATCCCGAAGCCGACCAGCATGATTGGGGATCGACATGGGCAGAGCGTCCACAGTTGTTTCGAAATCTTAATGGTTCTAAGTTCGAGGAAGTTGCACCCGCAACTGGCAGCGGTTTGGCTGATGTGATTTCGGCACGGGGCGCCGCATTCGGCGACCTGTTCAACGATGGACATATTGACGTGGTCATCAACAACATCGATTCCACTCCCACTCTTCTACGCAATGTTGTGAAAAATAAAAATCACTGGTTAACATTGAAACTTGTTGGTGGATCGAAAAGTCCGCGCGATGCGATTGGAACAAAGATCTTCCTTACGGCAGGCGGAGTTCGGCAGCGCGCGGATGTATTTAGCGGCGGAAGCTATGGTTCAAGTTCTGATCCGCGCGTTCACTTTGGTTTAGGGTCAACGACAAAAATAGATAAAGTGGAAATTCACTGGCCTAGTGGCTTGAAACAAGAGATTGCTGCACCGGAAATAGACCGCATCATCACGGTAGAAGAAGGGAAGCCTTTCGCACCGATAAAGTAGATCGCGTCATTCGATTAGATCATCTGAGAAAAATCGACAATGAGTCGGCTGAAATTGCAATTTCGCAACGTGTGCTACCATAACCACCGTTAACGTACACGAATCGTAATTTCTCGGTTTCCTTTTACAGGTCAGGTGAACGTGTCAGAGTTGGAGTCATGCAAAAGTACGTATTAGGGATCGACGTTGGTACAGGAGGAACTCGCGCTCTTGTCATGAATGAGCAGGGGCGCATTGTCGCTTCTGCCATTGAAGAGCACGAATCGTTTGTATCACCAGAGATTGGTTGGGCCGAACAGAGGCCGGAAGATTGGTATCGAGCTGCCGGAGTTGCAATCCGAAAAGCGCTTACCAACGCCAAGCTTCATGGCGAACAGGTTTCTTGTGTTGGCTTCTCCGGACAGATGCATGGAGCCGTAATGCTCGACAGCTCCGGCGAAGTTGTGCGTCCGGCGCTAATCTGGTGCGATGTGCGCACCGAAAAACAATGCAAGGACCTGACCGAACGAATTGGCGCGGAACGGCTCATTCGGCTTACGTGCAATCCGGCCCTTCCTAATTTTACGCTCACCAAACTTCTGTGGACCCGAGAGAACGAACCGGAAAATTGGAAGCGAGTTCGTTTGGTCATGCTCCCGAAGGATTATGTCCGCTTTCGTCTAACTGGCGAACGAGCCACGGATGTCGCAGATGCTTCCGGCACTCTGATGCTGGATGTCGCAAAACGTAATTGGTCAACTGAAATTTTGGAGGCAGCGGAAATTGATCGGTCAATATTGCCGAACCTCTACGAATCACCAGAAACTTGCGGGAAAATTTCCGGAACAGGAGCAGCTGCAACAGGATTGACGGTTGGAACACCGGTTGTTGCTGGAGCAGGCGATCAAGCTGCGGGAGCCGTGGGCATGGGCATCGTTCGCCCAGGTTATGTTAGCGCAACGATTGGAACATCGGGTGTTGTTTTTGCTGCTACTGATTGTCCTGCTCTTGATCCGCAAGGCCGACTGCACACGTTCTGCCATGCGGTTCCAAACCGTTGGCACGTGATGGGCGTGACTCAGGCTGCCGGGCTTTCCCTGCGGTGGTTTCGTGACCGTTTGATGAACGGTCACATGCCAGACGGTCGCGATCCATACGAACAGTTGACCGCTGAAGCCGCCACGGTTGCAGCGGGGGCTGACGGGCTTCTTTGGGCCCCTTATTTGATGGGTGAGCGTACGCCACACTTGGATCCTAATGCTCGCGGTGCTTTGATCGGGTTGACTGCGTCCCACACACGAGCCCATGTGGTGAGGGCCATTCTGGAAGGAGTGGCTTTCAGTTTGAAAGATACGTTCACCATTTTCGACGAAATGAATGTGCCAGTGAAAAGCATTCGATTGGGAGGAGGAGGCGCTCGCTCCCGATTGTGGCGACAGATTCAAGCCGACGTGTACGCACACGAAGTCGAACTAGTGGAGGCTGAGGAAGGAGCAGCATTTGGGGCTGCCATTCTTGCCGGGGTGGGTGCCAAAATTTGGTCCTCTGTAGATGCCGCTTGCGATTCAGTGGTGCGAGTTCGCGAGCGGGTGCCGCCAAATGACACGAACGTGGCTGCGATGAGGAACAGCTATGCTGCATTCCGCCGAATATATCCAGCGATGAAGTCGATCTTTTAGTACTTGAATCATTTCCAAATTACCCAATTGAAGGGACGCTCCATGACGAGCAGTAAGCAGTATCAGCCAAAACCAGAACATAAATTTTCTTTTGGACTATGGACATTAGGGAATCGCGGGCGCGATCCGTTCGGTGATGCCGTGCGTCCGCCCATCTCTCCTGTTGATATCGTTTCCATGCTTGCCGAAGTAGGCGCGTGGGGTGTGAACCTGCACGACAACGACTTGGTGCCGATTGATGCGAGTTGTGCCGATCGGGACCGCATTGTGCGCGAGTTTAAGAAAGCCTGCGAGACAAATGGAATCACCGTTCCCATGGCAACTGTATCGCTATTTTTTCATCCAGTGTTTCGCGATGGCGCTTTTACCGCGAACGATCCCGAAGTTCGCGCCTATGCACTGCAGAAAACTATGCAGGCGATGGATCTCGGGGCAGAGCTTGGCGCAAAAATATTTGTTCTATGGGGTGGACGGGAAGGCGTGGAGACCGATGCATGCCGTCGTGCCGATGAAGCAGTCAAGCGTTTGCGCGAAGCGGTGAACTATCTCTGTGAGTACAACATCGATCGCGGATACGGATACAAGTTTGCAATGGAGGCCAAGCCCAACGAGCCGCGAGCAGATATTTATATGGCGACGACCGGGCACTATCTGGGTTTTATTCCTACGCTCGATCATCCAGAGATGGTAGGTGTGAATCCCGAAGTCGCTCACGAGCAAATGGCAGGGCTCAACTTTATGCACGGAGTGGCCCAGGCATGGGAGTGTGGCAAGCTTTTTCATATTGATCTGAACGATCAAATGCCGGGACGTTATGACCAGGACCTCCGTTTCGGCTCGGCAAACTTGAAATCGGCATTCTGGCTGGTGAAGTTTTTAGAGGATGTTGGTTATCAAGGGCCGCGTCACTTCGATGCTCACGCCTATCGTACGGAAGATTATGAAGGTGTGAAAGAATTCGCGCGCGGATGTATGCGCACTTATTTAATTGTTAAAGAGAAGGCCAAGCGTTGGAATGAAGACAAAGAAATTCAATCCATTCTCAGCGAGATTACGCCGTTGTCCAATGGCAGGCCGAAGATCGGCCACTATTCGAAGCAAGGTTCCGCAACGTTGTTGGCTCACCACTTTGATAAAGACGCGATCTTAAAAAAGCGTTTGCCCTATGAGCTATTGGATCAGTTAACCATCGATCTTCTTACTGGAGCGCGATGAGACGAGACTCTGGCTTTGGGATTAGATCTCTATTCAATTGCATCGTCACTAACTATCTACTTCCCCCTACGAGGGGATTTGAAGCGCTAAAGCATCTTCATCAAACTTCGCATCTGCCAGTCTCATTTCGCGGAAAAGATGAAGATTGGAAGACATAACAACGCCGGGGCTCAGGTGGCTAGTCGGAGGGAATGGCACTTTGCTAATAAGATTGTCTGCCATCAGCCGCAATGCCAGTTGTCCTTGACGATGGGGCTGTTGGTAAATGGAAGCAGTGATCGTCCCTTTTTTGAAGTAGGGCGCCATCTCGGCGAAAAGATCGGTCGTAATTAACTTAATTTTGCCCGCAACGCCCACTGCTCCAAGCGCGCGACACACGGGAAGACAGTTGACGGTGTTCACATAAATTCCAGCGAGGGCCGGTACACGGCGGAGAAGGTCAAAAGTCTTTTGGAAGGCCTCATCTTCGTCTTCATGTCCCTCGATGATTTCGGCGATTTCTCCGCCGGGACAATGTTGCGGAAATGATTCCACAAATCCTTCTGTCTTCTTGCGATGATCTTCGGTCTTCAACATGCCCGCAACGACTGCCACCTTAGATTCGGCCGGAACGAACTTGCCCATCAACTCGCCAGCAAGACTGCCATTCAGCCTGGGCTCAATGCAAACAATGCTGGACCGGCGGCTCTCTGGAGCGTCCGTGGATACACATACCACACGAATTCCTTTGTCCTCAGCGTCATTAATGAGGGGTTTGAGACCCTTGGGGTTTCCCGCCGTTAAGATGATTCCATTGACTCCGCTACGAACAAGCTCCTTGAACGCTTCGGTATCGGCTTCTCCCAGGATTCTGACGGGGCGGTTCAGAAGCTGAATACCAAGTGGCGCGACCCGGCGACCTTCGTCGAGGACCCCGCTCCATAGCTGATCATAGAAAAAATGGATTTCCCGCGGCATGCACACTCCGACACTCGATCCGGCACGAGCTACGGATAAAGCGCGTGCTGCCAGATTTGGCGTGTATCCTATTTGCCGCGCAACATCCAGAATTCGCTGACGTGTGGAGTCCTTGATCCCGTTGCGTCCGTGCAGCGCGCGATCCACCGTGCCGATGGAAACGCGAGCCAGTTCGGCGATGAGGTGGATTCCGCGGCGTTCTTTTCCCATCGGGAAATCCTCAGTTCCTTATTCCAGTTCCGCTCAGCAACAGTTCACGCTATGCTACATGTCTCGTGGCCGTCGCGGCATGAAGGTCATGATTGAAAGACGTTACACACACGAATTTGTAACCGTTTACGTTAACGAGTATACCCTTTAGGACAAATCAGATTTTCGACTCTCTCGCAAGGCCTCATTTGCGTGGCGAGATGCTGCTTGAAAAATTACAGATCGGCTGAGGGTCGAAGATATACAAGGAACCTGGTTGATGTATGAAGAACTGGAAGATCAAATTTGCGATTGTGGTCCTGTTTTTGCCGATGGTATCGATCGCGCAAAGCACCGATCCTTCGGATGCAGTTGCATTGGAACGACAAGGAAAACTTCCTGAGGCAGAGCGTAGCTGGCGTCTGATTGCGGAACAGAATCCTGGTGATGCTGCCGCTTTTGCCAGTCTCGGCATCGTGCTTTCTAAGCAGCAAAAATATGCGGAAGCCGCAGCGGCCTATAGAAAGGCAATCGCTCTAAATCCGCACTTGCCGGGCATCCAACTTAATCTTGGACTCGCAGAATTCAAACAAGGCCGCTTCGACGCTGCCATAGCTCCCCTAAGTGAGGCCTTAGCTGTAGATCCCGATAATGCGCAGGCGCAGGCGCTGCTCGGGCTTAGTTACTATGGCGCGAAGCGTTTCGCCGACGCCTCCAAATACCTTGAGTTAGCGACAAAAACCGATCCTGCAAACACGGAGCTTCGGCAAGTGTTAGCACAAAGTTGTCTTTCCGCCAAAAAATACTCGTGTGCCGTGGAAGAATTTCGGCAAATCATGCAGCAAAATCCAGATTCTCCCGCGGCCCACATTCTAGCTGGGGAAGCGCTGGACGGCCTAGGTAGAACTCCGGAAGCAATTAGAGAATTTCAGGCGGCAGCGAGAATAGCGCCCCGTGAACCTGATGTAAATTTCGGGCTCGGCTATCTGCACTGGAAGCTTCGTCAATATGATGACGCAAAGAAGGAATTCGAAGCCGAATTGTCGGTGGATCCCAATCATGCTCAAGCGTTAGCCTATTTAGGCGATGTTGAACTCAAGAGAAACGATCAAGACAAAGCGATGGAATTGTTACGAAAAGCCGTGCAGACACGAAGTGACATTCGCATCGCGTATCTGGATATCGGAGTCATTCTCGCGCAACAAAAAAATTACGCGGACGCACTGACCGCCCTTCAGCGGCGCTGAGAAATTAGATTCCACGCAGCCCGACGTACATCTGCGGCTCGGACGCTTGTATCAGACTCTCGGGAACACTGTTGAGTCGCAAAAGCAGTTCGCGAAGCTTCGCGAGCTGCACAACAAGTCGGAAGAAGATATAAGTTCGAAAATGTCCGGCACTCGTCCTTCTCCGCAGCAATAAATACCGGCAGGCGGGAGCGTCCGCGGTGTGTGCGTTGGAAAGAATCGATGCGAGATCAGCGGGAAGCGCTGCGGGTCTGCCGAATCCCGCTTGCGCCATTCATCTGTGGCCGCACGTCTTTGCGACAGGGTTTGCGTGGCATGATCTTGGCGCGTGAGGGAATCAAGCCATTTCTGCGCTTCGGGACTAATAGTCGATGGCATGGGAACAACGCGACTGACGTATGCGGTTCCATCGGGAGTGAAGGTCCCGGAGTCCCGTTGCGAGCTTTGTGCGAAAGCACACGAGACAACGATTGGCGCGACCGCCACAAACCCCGCCAGAGCAAGTCTATTCATGCGTGCCCCTAACAGTTCTTAGGTAATTTCAATGTTGTTGTTTGGCCGTGGCGTTCGCCAACTTTAGCAAGCGTTCGTTCACATTCAGGAGGGCCCGTCCGTCGTGATAAGCGGCCTTCCAAATCCGTCCCTTGTTGGCGTTTACTGGATTCCCATCAGCTCCCACCATTTCATAAACTCCATGGAATTCATGATCTGTTTGGTAATTGCGAATGAATTGCCACTGGCGCTGGAAGGCTTTGAAATAGACGTCAGTCTGTTGTCCATACTTTTCGTGCATTAGCAGCAGCGAGTTCAGGCCTTCCATCTGCACCCACCATTCTTTTAACTTGTCTTCCGGTGTACCGAAAGTTGTGCCTTCACGATAGAAGCCGCCGTAAGTTTCATCCCATCCATAGGCGAGTGCATGATCGACGAGCATCTTGGCGATGTGCTCGGTTCGCGGGTCATGGCCTTGTCCGAGCACGTCCTCGGCTTCGAGCATGAGATAAGCCGTCTCGACATCGTGGCCATAAGAGTCGTGGCCGGGAATGGCACGCCAGTCGTTAGTAAAGTACAAATTCATCACTCCCGGTTGCACACAAATTTTGTCGCGATTGATCGCTAGCAGTTCTTCGAGCCTCTGGCGGAGAGTTGAATCCTTCCAGACTTCATAAAGTTGCGTGAAAGATTCCAGCAGATGAATGTGCGTATTCATCGATTTGTAGCCGATAGGAAATTCCGCGAGAGGAACTCCCTGCAGCGTAACTCGATTGGGATCTCTCTCAACGACTTTGCCGTCGCGAGTCAGCCATTCAAAATAGCCACCGTTTTTTGCATCGTGCGCGTGCTCATCCATCCAGCGGAAAGCCTTCTGCGCCAGTTCGAGAGCTTTGGGATCATGCGTCGCTTGGTAAGCGGCAGCGGCACCATAAAGGCCGAAGCTGATTCCGTATAACTCCTTGCCGTCGGTATAAATGGGAGATATCTGTCCCTTGTCATCCAATCCCCAGTAAAAGCCGCCATATTGCTTATCCCATAGAACGTTATTCAGATATTCGACGCCGTGTTGCACGATTGGCAAATATTGAATTCGCAACTCAGGACGCCGCATTGCGACTTGAGCAGCAATCCAGGTCATACGTCCCTGAAACACCGAGAACTTTCCCTCGCTGGCGTTTAGTTGCCAATCGCGAGAAAACTCGGAACGGAATCCGCCGTTTTCGTCGTCAATCGTTCGCGGAAACCACACGTTGAGCACGTCGTCACGCAACATTGCATTGGTTTCCACCGCGAGCTTTAGATAATTTTCTCTCGTCGGCAAAAGATAATTTATCGGTTCAGGCGCAGATATGGGACGGTGAAATATTTCCTGCACGAATGTTTTTTGTCGCAGAATGAGCACGGCAGCTGCGGTTCCTATCTGCAAGAGCAATCGACTAATCCGCATCAATTATCGACCAATAGAATAACGTTTTTTAATTCTAAACGAACGGTGAGGCTCAAATTGAAAATCCCGGGGTGCTGTAGTTGATACAGCTCTTAAGCTGGTATTGTGGAATACGGATTGGTTGGACGGAGCGGTTTCCTTCACCACCGATTGTCTTGGTTGCTGATGCCGGCCATAAGCTAAAAAGAAACCTTCCTTAATTGCTATGCTACGCCGAAACCCACCGACTATACGTAATCCACCACGGCTGATATATTCGGGAGTTCGCGATCATACCGTGCCTTCGGAGTAGTGCCAATGAATCGTTTGAATGGCTGTATTATCAGGTGCGTCCTCGTCTTTACCCCTACAGTTCTAGGTTGCGTCCTCTTCGCACAGACGAGCGCGTCTACCATCAAAATTGCTGTCGATGCCAGCGAGGCTCCGCGCAAAATATTTCATGCGCAACTTACGATCCATGCCAACCCCGGCACACTCACTCTTTACTATCCGAAATGGATTCCCGGCGAACATGCGCCGGACGGTCCAGTCGTCGATCTCGCGGGATTGAAGTTCTTAGGCAATGGACAAACCTTAAAATGGCGGCATGACTTGCTTGACAACTTCGCCATTAACGTCGAAGTGCCAGCTGGCGTAAAAGAGGTGAATGCGTCTTTAGATTTTCTCTCCCCAGCAACCTTCGAAGGCGGGTTCTCTGCCGGATCTTCCGCCACGGCGTCGCTCACAGTTTTGAGTTGGAATCAGGTTCTCTTATATCCGAAGGGCTGGACCGCCGATCAGCTCACGTACCAAGCTAGCCTGCGTTTGCCTCAGGACTGGAAATTCGGCACCTCTCTTCAAGTGAATTCGCACAGCGGTGATCAGGTCAGCTTCGCCCCGGTCTCTCTGTATGTGCTGGTTGATTCTCCTGTCATTGCTGGCCGGTATCTAAAAGTCGTGCCGCTCAATGAGGGACAAACTCCGCCCGCCGAAATGGACATTGCAGCCGACAGTGCTGCTGCACTCGATGCTCCTCCCGAAGTTTGGGAGCATTACCGCAATCTCGAGGCGCAGGCTGGCAAATTATTTGGTGCGCATCATTATCGTGACTACCACTTCCTGTTCAGTCTCAGCGATCACGTCGCGCACTTTGGTCTTGAGCATCATGAGTCTGACGATAGCCGTATCGCCGAGCGAGGCTTGGTAGACGATGATCTCCGCTTACTCGATTCCAGCCTCCTTCCACACGAATACGTGCACTCGTGGAATGGAAAATATCGCCGTCCCGCCGATCTCACCACTCCTGACTATCAACAGCCCATGCAGGATGACTTGCTCTGGGTATACGAAGGCCTGACCCAATATTTAGGTGAAGTTCTTACGGCGCGAAGCGGCTTGTGGACGCCGGATCAATACAGGCAAGCATTAGCTGAAACCGCGGCTGAGATGGACCACCGTCCAGGACGTACATGGCGAAATTTGCAAGACACCGCCGACTTCGCACCGCAGCTCTATTTCGCTCCTGAGGAGTGGTCCTCCTGGCGTCGTAGCGTGGACTTCTATCCCGAAGACGCGTTGAACTGGCTCTGGGTTGACACCATCATTCGCCAGCAGACGCAAGGTAAAAAGACAATCGACGATTTCTGTCACTTATTTCATGGCGCCCCGAGCGGCCCGCCGATGGTAAAGACCTACAACTTTGATGATGTCGTGAATGCCCTGAATCAGATTGCTCCATACGATTGGCGTGGATTCTGGACGGAGCGTCTTACCAATCACGGTCCGGGCGCACCGCTGGGTGGCGTGGAAGGCAGCGGCTGGAAGCTCGTCTATGACGAAATGCGCTCGGACAGGACTCACGCGTTTGAGTCTGATCGCAAGCTAATCAACGCATCCTATTCAATTGGAATGCTGATCAAGGAAGATGGGGGCATTGTCGATACTATCGAAGGTATGCCCGCGGCAACGGCCGGTATTGGACCGGGAATGAAGCTCGTAGCCGTAAATGGCCGTCGGTTTACGATCGATGTCCTGCGAGACGCGCTGCGAGCCGGTAAGAACAGCTCTGCGCCGCTTGAATTACTTGTTGAAAATACGGAGTACTACAAGACCTACAAACTGGACTATCACGGCGGAGAAAAATATCCGCACCTGGTACGCGAGGAATCGAAGCCAGATTTGTTGAGCGACATCGTTAAGGCTAAGTGAGTGCGAATCACATAAGACGAGGGTCGTGATGGTGATTAGCTAGCAAGAAGCGGTCGCGAATTTATGCGGTCAGCTTTACGCTGTCACTCCGGCAAATAAATCTGTTTCCTGAACAATGGGCCCCGGAGTCACACGTGCCGCGAGGTGAAACATTTCTTTTCTCCCGCGAGGACGTACATGGCTTTCGAAAAGCTCCCAAAGCGGTGACTGCGTGCTATGTGCTTTGAATGCGGTAATCTTCGTTTCCAGGCAATCCCCAATGTCAATCACTGTAGTAGGCGGTGGCAAAGCGATCGGCTGGCGACCGGGAAGCGTGAAATCAGCCGTCTGATAGTAGAGTTTCTGCGTGCGATGTGGGACGATACCATCTTTCAGTTGGTCAGGATATCGATTGTCCCGGCCTGCCCACTGAAAGGCAAGCGACGCAAAAATGCCTGCCATAGAGTGGTCTGGATGGCCGGTGACCCCGCCATCTGATCCGAAGGTGAGAAGCACGTGGGGACGATACTGACGTATGTGAGACGTCAGATCGCAAACTACTCTGTAAAGATCCTGTCGATAAAGCTGGCCATCGGGATAATCGAGCACGATGCCTTCAGAGACTCCGAGAATCTCACATGATGCCGCAAATTCTTTACGGCGCATCTCCGCGAGTTCCGAGTCGTTTTTCGCGCTGCCACGGTGAGTAGCTGCCTGTCCAGGCGTTAGACAGATGACAGACGTTTCCACGCCCCGATTGCGATAAAGCCGCAGCGAGCCGCCAAAACCTCCCGCCTCATCATCGGGATGGGCAGTAATACACATCAAGCGAAGCATAGGGATTCGATTGTATCGCGCTCAGTGAACGGGCATCTCGTCGAATCTGTGCAAAGTTCTGCATCTCGAAAATCACTAATCCGTTGAGACTAAGAAATTTTCTCGAACACAGAGCTCATTCGCACTAAAATACGCGCAGCCCGGGAGCCTGATTTGCACATCCTTATCACGACCGATACATTGAGCGGAGTCTGGACCCACACGCGCGAACTTGCCACTGGTCTCGTGAGCCGCGGCATTCGCGTTACGCTTGTTAGCTTCGGAGAGATTCCTCTTCCCCAAGAAACAGCTTGGATGGATCGCTTGCATGGACTGCAATATCTTCCCACGGCGTTTCGCCTCGATTGGATGCAGGAGGGGGAGCAGGACCTGAAAGACTCCGCCGCCTACCTCACATCACTTGTGAAAGAGCTCAAGCCCGACCTGCTTCATCTCAATCAAATGTGCTACGGAAATCTGGCGGTCTCCGTTCCACGCTTAGTCTTCGCGCACGGAGACTTGATCAGTTGGTCGAAATGCGTCCATGGTTATGAGCCGAAGGAGAATCGCTGGTCGCGCTGGTATCACGACGTAATCACCGCAGGTCTATCGAAGGCGAGCATGGTTGTCGCACCAACAGTCTGGATGCTGGATAGCATCCGCGCCGCCTACACGCGTCCCGAATACGACACCGTGATTTATAACGGGAGAAATCCGATCTTTTTCAATCCCTACGTGAGCAAGGACGACTCGGTTCTCGCAGTAGGCCGTCTCTGGGATGCGGGGAAGCAAGTCTCGTTGCTAACTCAACACAAGCATCCCATTCCCGTCTGCATCGTCGATTCCGACACAACCGTTCAGGCGCTTGGAGTGCCGATCCGAGCAGACGTCAAGCTCTCCCTCGACGAAGTTCGTATCTCGCTAAAAGGACCACAAACCGAAGCGCAATTGCGGCTCCTCTATAGTCGCGCTTCCATTTACGCGGCTACCGCGCGTTATGAGCCATTGGGAATGGCAGCCCTCGAAGCGGCATTCTCCCGCTGCGCGATCATTGCTAATGATATTCCGCCATTTCGAGAGATGTGGGATGACGCAGCAATCTACTTCAACGCGAATGATGCAACCAGCCTCGCGGTTGCGATACGAAAGTTGAGCGAGCAGCGCGATCTATGCCACGCTCTTGGAAATCGAGCATTTCAGCGCGCCAAAGAATGTTTCACTGCGCAGCGCATGATTGATGATTACCTGCAGCTCTATCGCAATCTACTCAGCAGCCGTGTCTCAGCGGCAGCGTGACCGAGCGTTCAACCACTAGTAGTTTGCAGCCTCAAGCTGCTATCTTCTAATCGTCATCAATAACTCATTTTGGACGGAGGCTTCATGGCTGTTGTAAAGATTACTGCAAAGAAAAACGGACCGTTTCGAGTGGAAGCTCCAGAGGGCTCAATCGAATTGGTGGATGCTGATGGTACTCCCTACGATCTCACGGGCAAGACCGCCTTTTCTCTTTGCCGCTGTGGCGGCTCGGTGACCAAACCCTTTTGCGACGGAACCCACAGCAAAATCGGATTCCAGGGAGCAGAGCTGGCGGTGAAGAAGGCTGAAAGCACAAGCTAGATGGTCCAGACCGGTTTACTCGTTTATTAGCAATTTTTTTGGATCAAGCGATTCAGCTCAGAGCTGACGCGGGGGCCACTTATGGATGATTCCAGAGATCGTGAATTGGGTATGCGCCGCAACATAACGCGGCGTGATTTCATCAATGGTGTTGCTGTTACAGCCGGGGCAGCAATGCTTCCAACTTCGTTGTTAGCTGCCGTCGATATTGCTGAACGTCAAAATTCCCCCGATTATTACCCGCCTGCCCTTACCGGGATGCGCGGAAACCACGACGGCAGCTACACTGACGCCCACAGATTGCGTGACGGTGGGTCCTGGAACCAATTAGGCAATCCGGAAAGCACAGGGGAAACGTACGATCTGGTTGTCGTCGGAGCTGGTATCAGCGGTCTTGCCGCCGCATACTTCTATCGCAAGCTTGCCGGGGACAGAGCGCGCATCCTGATTCTTGACAATCATGATGACTTCGGCGGACACGCCAAACGCAATGAGTTTCGGGTAGGCAATCGGACAGTGATCGCTCACGGCGGCACCATGTCGATTGAGCACCCTGCCGAGTACAGCAAAGAAGCCATGGGGCTATTGCTGGAACTGGGAATTGATGTCCAGCGCTTTTACCAAGCATACGATTCGAAACTGTACAGCCAACTTGGCACGGGAATGTTTTATGACCGGGCCACTTTCGGGCAGGACCGATTCGCGCCTGACATGGGCAAAACGCCATGGTCCGAATTTTTAGCGAATTCGCCTCTATCCGAGAGTGTTCGCCGCGATATTGCGCGCGTCTATACCGAAAAAAAAGATTACTTACCCGGACTGACTCGCGAAGAGAAAATTAAGCTTCTCACCAAGACCAGCTACGCCGACTTTCTGACCAAGATCTGCAAGGTTACGCCGGACGCGCTTCCTTTTTTTCAGACCTATACTCACGACCTCTTTACGGTCGGGATCGACGCAGTGCCCGCTTATTACTGCTATTTGGCAGGAGATGACTACAAAGCCATTAGCTTTCCCGGATTCAATGGCCTCGACTTAGGCTCATCGGACCGGGCGCGGCAAACAGAGCCGTACATTTTTCATTTTCCCGACGGCAATGCCTCGATTGCACGAATGTTAGTCCGCGCTCTAATCCCTGGCGCTATTCCAGGTCACACCATGGACGATATCGTCACCGCGCGCGCCGACTACAGCCGTCTGGAGACCGCGGATTCTGCAGTCCGCCTCCGGTTAAACAGTACTGTAGTAAATGTCAAACAGCTCGGGTCGATGGAAAATCCGAAAGAGGTCGAGATTGCGTATGCTCGCGGCGGAAAGCTTCGGAGCGTGCGTGGGAAAAATTGCGTGCTTGCCTGTTACAACATGATGATTCCGTATATTTGTCCCGACCTACCCGAGGGGCAAAGACGCGCTCTATCTTCGTTGGTGAAGATGCCGCTCGTTTATACCCACGTTGCTATTTCCAATTGGACCAGCTTCCAGAAGCTTGGGGTGCATCAGATCGTCTCTCCCGGCTCCTACCACTGCTTTACGATGCTCGACTTCCCAGTCAGCCTCGGCGAGTATCATTTTGCCTCAAAACCAGAGGAGCCGATTGTGCTGTTCATGCTGCGCACACCTTGTAAACCCGGACTGCCTGCCAGCAATCAGAATCGTATGGGACGGTTTGAGCTTATGGGTACGCCTTTCTCGACCTTTGAACGTAATATCCGCGGGCAACTCGCAGCGATGCTCGGGGGCGCCGGCTTTGATCCGGCCAGAGATATCCATGGCATTACAGTGAACCGCTGGGCACATGGTTATGCCTTTGCACCGAATCCGCTTTTTGATCCAGACTGGAAAGAAGGCGAGGAGCCATGGGTCATCGGTCGTCAGCCATTCGGTCGAATCACTATCGCTAATTCGGATGCTGGGGCTCGGGCCGAGACAGACTGCGCGATAGATCAGGCGTATAGAGCTGTACAGGAGATCACGAAAGCGTAGAGCAGTTACGAGGATCACCTACGGACAGCCGTCCTCGGCTGTCCTAATTTTGTTCATCCCTGAGCACCGTGCTTGCAGGGTAGAGCCTGTCGAAGGACCTGCTGTTCTATTACTCCCTCAGTGAATGGTCTTGGTCTTCCGCGACATGTAATCCATGAGCAGATATTGGCCCAACGTATATGGAGTGGTGAAGTAGGCCTTGCCGCGACACATTTCTGTCACTTTTTGCACAAACTGTACTAGGCCATAATCGGATGCCAGCATGAAAGTGTTGATCATTACGCCTGCGCGTTTGCATTTCGAAACTTCTTCGAGCGTCTGACTCACGACCAGCGGATCAAGACCGAAAGCATTCTTATAAATTCTTCCATCTTCTAAAGTCAGCGCCGAAGGCTTGCCGTCAGTGATCATCACAATCTGCTTCATGTCCTTGCGCTGCCGCTGCAGGATGCGTTGCGCCAACCGCAATCCTTCCCGCGTATTTGTATAGTAGGGACCAACTTTTACCCGAGCTAACTGCGAGAGTGGCACTTCCTCGGCGGAATCGTGAAACAGAATTAGCGAAAGTGAATCGCCCGGATACTGCGTCCGGATCAGATGAGAAAGAGCCATCGCGACCTTTTTCGCCGGAGTGAAGCGGTCTTCGCCATAGAGGATCATCGAGTGCGAGCAATCGAGCATCAAGACCGTTGCGCATGAGGACTGGTACTCGCACTGATGCACCTGAAGATCGGAATATTCTATGTTCAGCGGAGTCGTCAATCCCTCCCGCTGAATCGCACTAGAAAGAGTAGCAGTGATGTCGAGGTTCAACGTGTCGCCAAATTCATATTGCCGGGATGCTCCGTTTGCCTCAATGCCGGTAGCCATGTCCCGCGTATCATGGCGTCCGAAACTCGATTTTCCTAACGATCCCATCAGATCGCGAAGCGTCTTGAATCCAAGGAAATCCAGGCTCTTGTCTGTAATTTCGAATCTCGCTTGTTGTGCCTCGCCCATCTGTCCACCAACACTCGAGCGCTGCGAAGGATCATGCGGCTGGTCGACACTGATGTAATCTTCTTGCTGCATGCGTTCGATAAGCTGTTCGATCAGTTGATCGAGCGTTCCTTCCATGTACATCTGTTCAACGCGCTCTCGCATTTGCTGATCGAGCGCATCACTTTCCAGAAGAGCCTGTTCGAGCGCGCGCCGCAGCTCATCGAGAGTCTGCTCGCCGTCGAACAAATCGTCATACATGTAATTCTGAAATCCGCTCTGCAGTAGATAATCAGAGAGAGCGCTGAGCAAGTCTTCCATGCTCATTTCGCCAGCAGGATCGGGGACGTATTTGCTGTAACGAATGCGTTTCATAAAAATGGTCGTTGGTCTTTGGTCGTCAGTCGTTGGTCAAATTCCGATCCGGCGATTTGGATAAACGACTTCCAAAAGCTAAGAGCCAACGACTCTCGACCAACGACTAGTTGTATGGCCTTCTCCCTCTTGCCGGCAGGTCGTCGCGGTCAAATGTCTTCTCCACTGGCTTCGGCTGTTTTTCTCCTGCCGTGAATAGCCGCTCTTCGTTTCGTCCTATTCTTTTATGAGCATGGAGTCCCTCAAGCACGAACTCCGCCGCCGAAACTTGCGCCTCCGCTGTGTCCTTCGGGCCGACATTCAGCTTGCTGGTTTTTTCCATCAAGCCCTGAATTCCGCGTAATGCATTCAGCGTCTCTTGTGCGCTCGCCGAGTCGGCCAATTGAATCTCGCCGCCTAAATCGAACCATTGCACAATCTGCTGTACGTCGACGCCTTTGAAATATCCGTCGTAAGTCTTGGCAATCGCGCTTCGGATCAATTCACGGCCAACATGATCTGCGCCCTTCATCTCACCTTCGTATTCAAGTTCGAGCTTGCCCGTAATCGCGGGCAGAGCAGCATACACATCGCCGATGCGAGGGACGACGTGCTTTTCGCTATGCCGGATCGCACGGCGCTCCGCATTCGAAATCACGTTCTCCGTGCATGAGATCGGCAATCGCTGACTTACGCCCGAACGCTTGTCGACTTTCTTGTCCTCTCGTGCGGCAAAGGCGACACGCTCAATTACTTCTCGCACATACTTGGGAAGATGAAGCTTGTGCCCATTGCGCTGCGTCCAAGCTTCTTGCGCCGTGATCGCAATACCTTCTTCTACGGTCGCCGGATAATGAGTGCGAATTTCAGATCCAATGCGATCTTTCAGCGGAGTCACAATCTTCCCGCGAGCCGTGTAGTCCTCGGGATTCGCGCTGAAAACGAGCGCCACATCGAGCGGCAGGCGAATCGGATATCCCTTTATCTGAACATCGCCTTCCTGCATGATGTTAAAAAGTCCCACCTGAATCTTTCCTGCCAAATCCGGTAACTCATTCACAGCGAAGATTCCCCGATTCGCTCGCGGAAGCAGTCCGTAGTGCACGGTGAGTTCGCTTCCAAGCTCATGACCTCCACGCGCCGCCTTGATCGGATCGATGTCGCCAATCAAATCGGCAATCGTGACATCCGGCGTTGCCAGCTTCTCAACGTAACGCTCATCCGGCGTGAGATAAGCAATCGGAGCCGCGTCGCCAAGCCTTGTGATTTCTTCTTTGCAGCGCCGGCAAAGCGGATCATAAGGATTATCGTGAATCTCGCAACCCGCGAGATATGGAACTTGCGGATCAAGCAGGGAAGTCAGAGCACGCAAAATGCGGCTCTTGGCTTGCCCACGCAATCCGAGCAAAATAAAATTGTGGCGAGATAAAACAGCATTGATTATCTGCGGAACTACAGTGTCGTCGTAACCCACTATTCCGGGAAAAATCGGTCCGCCGCTACGAAGCTTCGCAATCAAGTTGTCGCGTAATTCGTCCTTCACGCGCCGGGTACGCAGTGTTTCTTCGGAGAAAGAACTCTGGCGCAACTCGCCGAGCGTCCGAGGAAGGCTACTCATGATGAAAAAACCCCCAAAAACCAAAACAAGAGCAGGTTCTGCCCTGATTATACGCCCGCTCTCAAATCATCCCGCGTGCCCGTTGCCGCCAGCTTTCTGGCGCACATGCACGTTGCGGCGCATCGTAGGTAAGATGGCCTCGAAGAACGAAATGATGGCTTGCACTCTCTCCGCTTCCGATTTCATTTCCAGTAGAGTCTGCTTGAAATCGAGATCGAGTGGAAGCGATCCTGCGAGATGGTACGCTAGATTTTCTCTCAGCAATTTCTGACGCTCCTTCCGGTTTCGCGCCAGCGAGAGTCATGAGTTCGCCGTGAAGCTCCATCGCTCGCGCCTTCTCCTTCGGACTCGAGAGATTCAATTCGTCTTGCAAATAAATAACCTCGGCTTGCAAGAATGATCGCTCCTGATTTACCTGCATGATTTCAAATCTCTCACGCCCTGTCGTCAAGATGTCCATCCGTCCGTCGTCATATTTCTTTGTCACGTCCACGATCTCCGCCGTGCAGCCGATCTCAGCAATACCGTCGTCCTTCGCTCGAACTACGCCAAAATGTTTTTTCTCGGCAAGGCATTCGGAAACCATCTCCCGATAGCGAGGCTCAAAGATGTGTAAAGGCAATGAGGTGCCGGGGAATAAAACCAAGTCCAAAGGGAATAGTGGCAGGAGCGTGCTCATGAAGTCCTTTCCAAATGCGCACCACGAAAAGCCAGGAATGAAACAGCGCATTTTCCGATTGTAACTGCGGAATGACTTACTATGTCTGGAGCGGATCAGGATTAGATCCTTATCCAAGCAGGCCGAGGTCAAGCACAATGGATGTGTCCGGCAAAGTCGTCGTGATCACTGGCGCGTCAATGGGTATTGGCGAAGCCATTGCCAAAATATTTGTCGACAACGGCGCGACAGTAGCATTGCTCTCGCGCGATGCTGCAAGGTCGGAAGCGGCTCGATCGCGCATCGGCCATCCGGAGCGAACGTTGGCACTCGCTTGCGATGTTCGTCATCGAGAGGAAATCGATCGCGTGATGGGCATCGTCATGCGTAACTTCAATCGAATCGATGTCTGGATCAACAACGCAGGTCAAGGATTGATGGATTCCATCGAGGGAATGGACATGGTAGCCTGCCGCGAAATTTTCGAGACCAATCTGTTTGGGACAATCGCAGCTATGCAGGCCGTAACGCCGACGATGAAACAACAAGGCTCCGGCGCCATCATCAACATTTCAAGCGTTGCCGGACATATTCCCGTGCCGTTCATGGGTGTTTACAGCGCGACCAAATTCGCCATGAATGCAATTGGCAAGGCTGCTCGGGTGGAATTGAAAAGCCATGGTATCAATGTGCTTACGGTCTGCCCGGGCTACGTTCGCACCGAATTTGGAGCGAATGCGGTGCGCGGCAGCAAAGCCCAGCAAATCCGTCCGCAAAAAGTGAGAGGAATCACCGCCGAGCGTGTCGCGCGCGCGACGTTTCAAGGCTATATCAAGCAGAAACGCGAGGTCATCGTTCCGTGGACAATGATCCCGGTCGTCAAACTTTATCAATTGCTTCCAGGACTAGTTGAGATGGCGATGACGAAAATGGCGCAAAAGGCGACCTAAGAAATTAACCGAGTTCGGCGAGCATGCCTTCCATCTCTGAGAGTGCGTGCCCATTTCCCGTACGCTTGGCCGAAGCGATTCCATCGGTTAGCATCTTCTTCGCTTCATCTTCCCGCCCTGATTTCGCGAGCGTCTGGGCGGCCATAAAGTAACCGGCGGTGTAATCAGGATTGGAAGCCAGTAATTTCCCAAACTCCTCTAGCGCCTTTTCAACCTCACCAGCGTTGGAATACTCCATGGCGAGTCCATAACGCGCAAAGGCGTCGTTAGCATTCTGCGAAAGTATTTCGGTAAGCATTGCTACTCGGTCCATAGCTCAAGATTACTACAGCCCTGCCGACATCAGCCGCTTCTCTAAGCAGCGCTGGCGGTTCACCAACTCACTGAGTACAATTGCCTGTCCTGTCAAATTTCAGCTCTTAGGAGAGTCAGCTCGTGGCCTGTCCATTCTTCGTGCCTATCTCGAAATCCGAAGATATCGCCTGGTTGCATTCGTCGCGACTGCCATTAGGTGCGGGGTGGAACGGCCACTGTGCGGCTCCTGGCCATGAAGGCGCGGTGCCGAATCACGATGAGCTGAAAGATTTCTGCAACATGGGATACGCGAGCAACTGTCCGAGAATACCGACGCAGCGCAGATGGGATGCAGTTCGTTTTTCTGTCTCCCGCGATCAAGGTTCGCGGCTGGAGTTGTGGTTTGTATGTGAACTCGGCCATCGTCCTGCTGGACACGGCACACTTGAATACGATGTCACTCGCGAATGTTGGACGACCGCCCACCCCGAGCCGCGTATTCAAACAATGGCAGACTGTTACTTGCAGTCATATTTGCAGCGGCGAATTCAGCCTGCTTCAAAAAATCTCACTTTAAGCGATCCTACAAACTAATGACTGATGCAAGCGACAACGACCTTCACGATCTCACGATGCCGCGTCCTGTGCGCGACTCACAGTCCGAAATGACGGAGATAGTTCTTCCCAATGATGCCAACCCACTCGGCTCTCTTCTTGGCGGACGCCTCATGCATTGGATCGACGTAGCTGGTGCCATGGCTGCCCATCGCCACTCCCGCAGCTATGCGGTAACGGCATCTATCGATCACATGGATTTTTTGGTTCCCGTCTAGTGGGAGACATCGTTATTTTGCGTTCGTCCGTCAATCGTGTCTTCAGGACCTCGATGGAAATCGGGGTCAAGGTATGGGTAGAGAGCTATATTCACGATACTTGCCAGCACGTCAGCTCTGCATATCTCACTTTCGTTGCGGTAGACAAAGAAAAACATCGTGTCCAGGTTGCAGCTGTAATACCTGAAACTGACGCGGAGAAACGTCGCTACGAAGATGCCGGCCGTCGTAGGGAAATTCGCCGCAGTGAAGCAGAGCGCCGCCGTCGCCACTCTGTTTGAACGACGCATAAACTTACAGTTCGATGGCCGTGCGATCACGTTGAGGCATCTACGAGGTTAGCCGGGCCTTGCCATGGATAGTGCGCTCCTGATTCATCGTCTGCACTTTGCGTTCACCATCACATTCCATTATCTTTTCCCGCAACTCACCATGGGACTGGCCCCGCTCATCGTGGTTCTTAAGACGCTTGCCATACGCCGCAACGATGAGACCTACAACCGTGCGGCTCGCTTCTGGGCGCGCATTTTTGGCATCAACTTCGTGATGGGAGTGGTGACCGGCATTCCCATGGAATTCCAGTTCGGCACGAATTGGGCGCGCTTCTCAGCTTTCTCCGGAGGAGTGATCGGCCAAACTCTTGCCATGGAAGGTATGTTTGCGTTTTTTCTTGAATCCGCCTTTCTGGGGCTTTTTTTGTACGGCGAAAAGCGTATGAGTCAGTGGGCCCACTGGTGGACGGCAATGGCCGTGTTTCTCGGTTCCTGGCTCTCGGGATTTTTTATCATCGCCACGGACGCCTGGATGCAGCATCCCGTAGGATATTTACCTACCGCGAATGGGCCCGTCCAGCTAGGCAGTTTTTGGGCGCTCATGTTAAACAAGTGGGCTTGGTGGCAATACGCTCACAACATGAGTGGCGCTGCGATCACAGGCTGTTTCGTCATGGCATCTGTCGGAGCTTTTTATTTGCTAATGCGCAAGCACGAAGAGTTCGGAAGGATCTTTGTAAAGGTAGGAGTGATCGCGGGTGTGGTGTTCAGCATTCTGCAACTCTACCCAACCGGCGATGCTCATGGACGCCTGGTGACGCAGTATCAACCTGTGACGCTGGCTGCCATGGAAGCGCTTTTCACGGGACAACCTGGCGCGCCATTAGTGATCATTGGCCAGCCGGATGTGGAAAACCGCACGATCGACAATCCCATAATCGTTCCCAAGATGTTGAGCTTTCTCACATATCGCCGCTGGGGAGCACAAGTGCAGGGCCTCAACGCCTTTCCGCAAGATCTGTGGCCCACAAACATTCCGCTGCTCTATTACAGCTATCACGTAATGGTCGGATTGGGCACGATCTTCATCGCCGTTATGGTCGTCGCGACATTTCTGCTCTGGCGTGGCAAGCTGTTTAGCACGGACTGGATGCTCTGGATATTGCTGCTCAGCCTGCCATTTCCATATATCGCAAACACAGCCGGATGGATGACGGCAGAACTTGGACGCCAGCCGTGGCTTGTCTATGGATTGATGAGAACCGCTGATGGCTATTCAAAGAATGTATCAGCGGCAAATGGTTTATTCACACTGATCGGCTTCATGGGAATGTACATGGTTCTAGGTATCCTGTTCTTGTTCCTTGTACATCGCGAAATCGAGCATGGCCCAGCAGGGCAGCCGGAATTGTCAGATGTGCTGGTGCCGGCGTCAACTGATTGAACAAATTTGTGATGAACTAACGAGCGTGAGCGCCTCTCAAGAAATAAATGTTATGGAAACACTCTGGTTCATCATCGTCGCCCTCATGTTGACCACCTACGTTCTGCTCGATGGATTCGATCTTGGAGCAGGCGTGATCTATCTGGCGGTTGCCAAGAATTCGCAAGAGCGCCGGATGATTCTCCGGGCTATCGGCCCCGTGTGGGATGGCAATGAAGTCTGGCTGATCGCAACTGGCGGTACGCTCTACTTCGCTTTTCCTCTACTCTACGCGTCGGCCTTTAGCGGCTTTTATCTACCACTGATGATCGTTCTCTGGTTACTAATATTGCGGGCCATTGGGATCGAGTTCCGCACCCATGTTGACAATCCAGTGTGGCAGGCATTCTTCGATGTAGTTTTCTTCGGATCCAGCGCACTTCTTACGATCTTCTTCGGAGTAGCGTTGGGCAATGTGATCCGCGGAGTACCGCTGGGACAAGATGGCTATTTCTTCGAGCCGCTCTGGACTAATTTGAAAGTGAGCGGCCATCCCGGAATTCTCGACTGGTACACGATCATGGCAGGTGTCCTCGCACTCGTGACGCTGACTGTTCACGGGGCACTCTACATCGCTGTAAAAACAGAGGGCGACTTGAGTTTGCGCGCTCGCGGCACAGCCATTCTGCTGTGGCCGGTACAGTTCTTCCTGACCGCTATCAGTTTCCTTGCGACCTACTTTGTGCGCCCAAGATTGTTGCACAACTTTGGGCAGTATCCCGTTGGCATTTTGATTCCGATACTTGTTGTGACGAGCCTTGCTCTCATCATCTGGGGTGCTCCAAAAGGAAAAGAGAAGCTCGCGTTTGCGGGGTCGTGCCTTTATATTCTCGCCATGCTGGTTGGAGCGGCGTTCGCGCTTTATCCTTACGTTTTACCAGCAAGCACGGATCCCGGATATAGCTTAACAATCTACAACACGGCCGCAGGGCATCACGGTTTACTGGTGGGAATCACGTGGTGGTCTCTCGGCGCAGTGATGGCGCTGGGATATTTCGTGTTTGTGTACCGAATGTTTAAAGGAAAAGTGCAACTGGAAGGCGCAGGCCACTGAGCCTTAACCGAACGCGATGGAGAGACACGCCGATGATTGCTTCCAGCGAGTCTCTCTCCATCGCGCAGGCTCACTAAGTCCAATACTTAATCAATTACCCAAAATCGCGAAAAAGCCAGATGTTCTGTCGTGGACACTCAAATAACTTCCAACTACCACATCATTAGAATTAATCCCTGCGGGGAAGGTATCCTTTGATCCGGGAAATCTCAAGGTCATAAACTTCTTCCCGGTCAGCACGTACCCATAATCAAAAAAACTGGTAGTAACGTAATCGCCGACGATCTGACCTGCATCATTCAATCCGTCCGCACTTGTTGAGATGGCATTAGGATGGTCGATGGTTTGGTAAACGCCATTTTGCAACGAAAATCCATGGGAGTTATTGTTACTGTCAACGTAGCTCCCACAAATTTCTCCGGCATTATTAATTCCTTCAGCTTGTGTAGAAGTTGCACCAGAGAAATCAATAGGGGTAAACGTCCCGTTACTCAGTTCGTATCCGTGAAGGGCTCCGCCCAACTGATTGTCATAATACCCAACGATCTGTCCCGCATTGTTAACGCCAGCCGCGTAGGTATCGGCTGCACCTGGATAATCGAAAGCAGTTAACTTGCCCTTTATTCGGGTGAATGCATGTACGTTAATACCGTCGTCATAAGAGCCTACAATTTCACCATTGTCGTTGATGCCACCAAGGAGTGTATTTGGAGCATGTGGATAATTTATAGTGATGTACTTTCCACTGCTAAGCAGGAATCCATGAAATCCTCCGGTGGAATTTGTGTAGTAGCCGACGACCTGATTCTTTGAATTAATGCCGCGTGCGTTTGTCATGTCCGAGCCCGGCACATTGATTGGTAAGTAAGTAACTGCCGCGACTGCCGACACTGTACAAACGGTTAGGGCGAACAACATTAACAACGAAGCGGACAGCATACAACGATGGACGAAGCTTTGTTTCATGACTTTTCTCCGATTTCTTCCGCTGCCTTGCGAGCCTTGTCAGGCGCGGATTTAACGGCGTCTAAGATGCTGCTGAGATGGCTAGAGGTGATCTGAGAAGCTGCGGAATTAGCTGTATGCTTTCTCAGGTACTCGCCTTCTTTCGCTGAGATGTTTATCGAATAATAAAGGCCATTCAGTCGTACTTCCTATATGGACAGATCCGCTGCCAAATCGTTTAAAGCCACACTCGAGCACAATAAATCGCGCCTGAATTGGGTAATTGTGCGTATCCCTTTTGACGTATACAAAGTTTGGAAAGAACGCGGCATGCTTAAGGTCAAAGGCGAAATCAATGGCTTCGCTTTCCGTACGTCGCTTTTTCCGACGGGCGATGGCGGGCATACTTTGCTGGTCAATAAGCGAATGCAAGCTGGCGCCAAAGTTGAGCTGGGAAAGGTTGCGCAGTTTCGCTTAGAACCAGACACTGAAGAACGGACAGTCACTGTACCTATCGACTTGAAACGCGCCCTCTCTGAAGATCGACCACTGTCCCGCTGGTTTAACCACTTGAATTATTCCACTCGCAAATACATCACTGACTGGATCACCGATGTGAAGAGTGCTGAAGCGCGCGAGCGCCGCGCGGAGCAGATTGCAGAGCGGTTACTGGCAACCATGGAAGCCGAGCGTGAATTGCCGCCAATTCTGCAAGTGGAGTTTTCGCGCAATCACCTGGCGTATGAAGGCTGGCAGCGCATGTCGGCGGCGCATCGACGTCAGCATCTGCTGGGAATTTTTTACTATCGCGATCCGGAGTCTCGGGCGCGGAGAATTGCAAAGATGGTGGAAGAGGCGGAACAACTTGCGGAAAGGAAAGGATAGTCAACAGTGAGGAAGGCCAAGAAAAGTGACCTATCGTTGGAGTCGTAATACTCTTCGTCTAATCCAATTCTGTGGAGCGCAGTCTTCAACTCGTTCAGGGCTGCGTATCAATCGCAGGTATAATTTAGTTAACATTCATTTCGGCATTCTGAAAGGTTCCCCTTGAGCGCTCATTCCCATCATCCCGGACAACAACCTCCCGCGCCGCAACCTCTGCCCGGGGTGGAAACGATCATTGCTGTAGGCTCCGGCAAGGGCGGAGTTGGTAAGACCACACTCGCTGTAAATTTAGCTCTTGCTTTGGCCAAACTCGGGCACAAAGTCGGACTGCTTGATGCCGACGTCTACGGTCCCAACGTTCCGCTTATGCTAGGTACGAATGCTCAACCAAAAGTTCTTGGGGACAATCGCATCGAGCCAGTCGAAGCGCATGGGCTGAGTTTTATCTCAGTAGGATTGCTGAATCCAGGAGATAAGCCAGTGATCTGGCGCGGTCCGATGCTGCACTCGATTATCAAACAGTTCCTGGGTTCGGTTGTCTGGGGAGAGCTCGATTACCTCGTCGTCGATTTGCCGCCGGGTACCGGAGACGTGGCTTTATCACTGATTCAGACCGTCCCGCTAACTGGCGCGATCGTGGTTTCCACACCTTCCGATGTTTCTTTGCAAGACGCCCGCAAAGCCATTGAAATGTTTCGCCAGATGAAGGTCGATGTGGTCGGTATGGTAGAAAACATGAGCTACTTTGTCTGCCCGCATTGCAGTCACGAGGTCGACATTTTTTCTCGCGGCGGGGCGGAAAAAACCGCAGCCCAGTTCAATGTCGCTTTTCTCGGGAACATCCAACTCGACCCGGAAATTCGTAAATCAGGCGATAGCGGGAAGGCTACAGTCCTCGAAGGAGAGAATTCTCCGCATGCCAAGTCCCTCTATGATTTTGCCCATAAGGTAGTCGAACGGATAGGCGAAATTAAGGCGAGCGCGGCCGAAAGCGTGATTCAGATCCAGTGACCTGAAACGGTCCTAGCGTAACTCTCATAGAATCAATGTTCTCACGGGCAAGGCGAATCTAAGGGACATAATTCACGCCGAAACCGCTGTGACTCCAGAAGTCACCGCACTCGTAAGTCAAACCCATGTAAAATAGTGACTTAGACGCGATTGAGCTTGTTGGTACGTAAGCTCAAATTGATACATCTATATAAAGTAGAAGCGGTTATAAGAAGATATGCAGACTGGGCCCCCAATTGGCGATCGAGAGCGTGAAATCCTCACTGCCGTCGTAGAGACTTTCATTGCTACGGGTGAGCCCGTCGGGTCGCGAACCTTAGCTCGATCTAATCGTGAGGGGCTGAGCCCGGCAACAATTCGGAATGTAATGGCCGACCTTGCGGATGCCGGTTTTTTGGAGCAGCCTCATACTTCCGCGGGCCGAGTACCGAGTACTGAAGCCTATCGTTACTATGTTGAACAGCTCACGGGAAAAGCTCACCTCTCGCACGCGGACGAAAGCATTATCCACGACTCTCTAGCAGGTATCTCAGATGTGCCGGAGTTCATGGAGCGCACCTCGCGTGTGTTGTCGCTGATTTCTCATAACGTGGGAGTTGCGGTAGCCATTGGAGGACCGAAGAACGCATTGGAGCACGTCTATTTCTCGCGGCTGGGAGATCAGAAAGTTCTGGCAGTCGTTGTGACCAAGTCTGGAGTGGTACGCGATCGTGTGTTGCGGTTGGACATCTCTCAATCCGATTTGGATGTGGCTGCCAGATTTATCAATGACAACTTCCGGGGCTGGACCATGGAGTCGATGCGCGCGGAAGTCGCTCGCCGGCTGGAGCAGGAACGAAGCGAATACGACGGACTCATGGCGTCGATCGAGCTGCTTTATCGCCAGGGTGCCTTGGCTACGGATGAAGGCGTACGTGTCGTATTCGTCGAAGGCGCATCCAATTTAGTGAGCGGGGAGCAGGATCGTCAGCGTTTGCGAGAGTTGCTGCAAACCCTGGAAGAAAAGCAGAAGTTGGTGGAATTGCTAGGGGCTTACTTGGACGCCAAACAGGAAGCTGTACGGGTCGTAATCGGTCTGGATCAGGCGCTCCCGTCGATGCGGAATCTGGTGTTGATCGGCGCTCCGGCACGTGTGAACGGAGAAGTCATGGGATCTTTGGCTGTGATCGGGCCGACGCGCATCGATTATCAACACACCATGACAGCGGTTTCCTACATAGCCCAATTGTTCGATAAAGTATTAAACGAATCTGAATGACGAAGTGAGTAAGGTTATGCCAAGAACGAATGGAAAATCGGAAGTAGGACCACGGGAACTCGATCTTGAACACGAGTTGCCGGAGTCGCAGGACCTTGGGGACGACGTGAGCGAAAACCCAGCGGGACCGAGGATCGTAACTGAAGCGGACACAGAGCCGCGTGATGCTGAAATTCTCAGACTTAAGGCTGAACGTGATTCGTTGGTCGATCGCCTGGCTCGTCTGCAGGCTGAGTTCGAGAATGCGCGTCGACGGGCATCGCGAGAGCAGCAGGATTTTCGTGAGTTCGCGGCTGCCGATACCATTCAGAACCCTTCTGCCCGTGCTTGACAGCTTTGACCGCGCTTTGAAAGCGGCGCCTTCTGAAAAATCAGAGTTCCGCAGCGGAATCGATCTCATCCAGAAACAATTTGAGGATGTACTATCGAAACTCGGTTTGCGTCCCGTCGCAGCCGTAGGTGAGCCTTTCAATCCTCATCTTCATGAAGCCGTAGAGATGGTTGACACTCCGGACGCGGAAGATCAGACCGTACTCGATGAATTTCAGCGCGGCTATAAATTGAAAGACCGCCTCTTGCGCCCGGCAATGGTTAAAGTTGCCCGCAATCCCAATCACTAAGGTAAGTTTTACAAAAGCGAATCTGTCGCAAAATTTTAGGAAGGTACCTCTGACCAGTAACGTAAAACGTGACTACTACGAAATTCTCGGGGTCTCTCGAGAATCGACCGATCAAGAAATTAAGAGCGCCTATCGAAAGCTCGCTCTGCAATACCATCCCGACCGCAATCCGAACAATCCTGATGCAGAGGAGAAGTTTAAAGAAGCCAGCGAAGCCTACGCTGTCCTTTGCGACAGTGAAAAGCGCGCGACCTATGACCGTTTCGGTCATGCTGGGCTAGGCGGCAACGGCTCTGGAGGCGCAGGTTTTGGTGGCGCTGGGTTCCAGGATTTCAGCGACATCTTCGGAGACATATTCGGGATCAGCGATATGTTCGGCGGCGGCTCCCGCAAGCGCTCGCGTGCACAACGTGGAGCCGATCTCCGCGAAGACATCAATCTTGAATTCGAAGAAGCAGTATTTGGGACAGAAACCAAAGTCACCGTTCGCCACCATGAGAGCTGTGAAGACTGCCGCGGTTCAGGCGCTGCGCCCGGCAAAGCTCCCGTGACCTGCCGTTCCTGCGCGGGGCAAGGACAGGTTCGCTATCAGCAGGGCTTTTTCAGTGTCGCGCGCACCTGCCCCACATGCCAGGGAGCGGGGAGCGTGATTACTGATCCCTGCACCAAATCAGGAGGCGCTGCTGGTCGCGCCGCAGACCAACGAGCCAGGACGTTCTGCCTCGTTGCTGGTGGGCATTTTCGATGCGGTGCGCGCACTGGATACAGCCGGATCAGGCTGCTCGAACCGGGCGCCAGCGCCGGGCTCAACCTGCTGGTGGACCGGTTCTGGATCGGTGGCGATGGATCCGGAGAGCTGGACCAGCGGGCCGCCGTCCTCGCCGCTGCGCCTCGACGAGGCGGTGATCGGCCCGGTGCATCCGGTCGACTACAGCATCGTCGAACGGCGCGGTTGCGACCTGTCGCCGATCGATCCGCGCAGCCAGGAGGGCGGCTGCGGCTGACCTCGTTCGTCTGGCCGCATCACCTGGATCGCCACGCCCGGCTCAAGGCGGCGCTGGGCATCGCCCGGGACGTCACGGCGCCGGTCGATGGTCGACAGCGGCCGCCGTGGGTGGCGCGGCAGCTGTCCGCGCCGGTGGCTGCCGGGGTGCTGACGGTGCTCTGGCACTCGGTAAGTCACCAGTACTGGCCGGACGAGGAGATCGCCGAGGTGGCGGCGCAGGTCGACCAGGCAGCCCGGCGGATGCCGATTGCCCATGTAACAATGGAGAGTCCGCAGTCGGGCAGGTTCGCGCCGGTCGAGCTGGTGGTCGATCTGCGGCTGCCCGGGGCAACCGGCCGAGGGTGCCCGCCGGCTGGCGCTGGTCGCCGACCACGGGGTGCCGGTCACCATGCTGTCCGGCTGAGCCGAGTGCCCGAACCGTGATCCATCACAGACCTCTGACTACCTCCCGGGTCGGGGCGAACCGGCTGCTCAGCTGCCCCGAGCTCACTGGCAGCGAGGCTCCTGCCGGCAGCGTCAGCCGAGCAGCCCGAGCACGCTCTGACCGGTCGCCAGGAAAGCCGAGCCCAACGGGGTCGCCAGCCGCAACCAGCCCGGGGCGGTGTCCACCGCGACCTGACTAGCCGGCGGCAGGAAATCCAGCCGTGTCAGCGCGCTGAACGGCCCGAGCGGCACCTCGACCGCGGCGCCGGCGGCCTGCACCCGAAGCACGACCGAGGCCAGCAGGGCCTGCTGACCGCCCGGCTGGTGGCCGTGACTGCCAGCGCGGCGCCGGAGCGGACCAGGTCGGTGATCACCGGCTCCGGCACCACGTCCTGTCGTTGCCAGCCGGTTCGGGGCGGCAGCGGGCTCAGCCAGTGCGCATCCTTGCCGGCCGGAGCCGGGACCGAGCCGGCAAGCCAGCCGAGCAGGTCGGCTGCGGTGACTGTGACGTCGAAGTCGGGTCCGCGGCGACACCCGGATCGTCCGGCCGGCCAGCACCTCGTAGGGCAGTCGCACGAACCCGGCCACCAGCTCGCCCTCGCCGCGTAGCCGCAGCAAGGTCGCCGGGTCGATCTGCACCGCGCGCTCGGCCAGCGGCACGAAGTCGGCCAGCCTGCCGTCCTGACCGGCCTCGGCCGGCCCCGGGTCAGCCATCGGCGGTTTCGGGATCTGGCTCGTCGGTGTACTGCAGCAGGATCGCCCGCTCGTCGCGGCTGAGCCGGCGCGGCCGGTCGGTGGCGAAATCGAAGGTGACCAGCGTGGTGGTGGCCTTCGCGGCCAGCGTCTCACCGTCGTAGACGTCGTAGTGCACGGTGAACGAGGCCGCCCGGATGTGCTCGACCCACAGTTCCAGCCGCAGCGGCTCGGGGTGGTAGACGACCGGACGCAGGTAGTTGATCTCGTGGTGGGCGACCACCGTCCCGCCGGCGAACGAGGAGTCGTAGCGGTCGAAGAACATCGACACCCGGGCCTGCTCGAGGTAGGCCAGGTAGGCGGTGTTGTTCACGTGGCCGTAGGCGTCCATGTCCGACCAGCGCATGGCGCAACGCGCAATGAACCGGGCCACCGTCAGTCGCGGGTGAGCTTGCGGTAGGTGACCGCGTGCGGGCGCGCCGCCTCCGCGCCGAGGCGCTCGACCTTGTTCTTCTCGTAGGACTCGAAGTTGCCCTCGAACCAGAACCACTGCGCCGGGTTGGCGTCGGTGCCCTCCCAGGCCAGGATGTGCGTGGCGACCCGGTCCAGGAACCACCGGTCGTGGCTGATGACCACGGCGCAGCCGGGGAACTCCAGCAGCGCGTTCTCCAGCGAGCCGAGCGTCTCGACGTCCAGGTCGTTGGTCGGCTCGTCGAGCAGCAGCAGGTTGCCGCCCTCCTTGAGGGTCAGCGCCAGGTTCAGCCGGTTGCGCTCGCCGCCGGACAGCACGCCGGCCGGCTTCTGCTGGTCCGGGCCCTTGAAGCCGAAGGCGGAGACGTAGGCCCGCGACGGGCATCTCGACCTGGCCGACCTTGATGTAGTCCAGGCCGTCGGAGACGACCTCCCAGACGTTCTTCTTCGGGTCGATGCCGCCGCGGTTCTGGTCGACGTAGCTGATCTTGACGGTCTCGCCGACCCGGACCTCGCCGGAGTCCGGCTTCTCCAGCCCGACGATCGTCTTGAACAGCGTGGTCTTGCCGACGCCGTTCGGGCCGATGACGCCGACGATGCCGCCGCGCGGCAGCGAGAACGACAGGTCCTCGATCAGCACGCGGTCGTCGAAGCCCTTGTCCAGGTGGCTCGACCTCGACGACGACGTTGCCCAGCCGCGGGCCCGGCGGGATCTGGATCTCCTCGAAGTCGAGCTTGCGGGTCTTCTCGGCCTCGGCGGCCATCTCCTCGTAGCGCTGCCAGCCGCGCCTTGCTCTTGGCCTGGCGGCCCTTGGCGTTCTGACCGCACCCACTCGAGCTCGTCGCGCGAGCCGCTTCTGCAGCTTCTGGTCCTTCTTGCCCTCGACCTTGAGCCGCTCGGCCTTCTTCTCCAGGTAGGTGGAGTAGTTGCCCTCGTACGGGTAGGCGCGGCCGCGGTCGAGCTCGAGGATCCACTGGGCCACGTTGTCGAGGAAGTACCGGTCGTGGGTGACCGCGAGGACGGTGCCCGGGTACTTGGCCAGGTGCTGCTCCAGCCACTGCACGCTCTCGGCGTCCAGGTGGTTGGTCGGCTCGTCGAGCAGCAGCAGGTCGGGCTGCTCCAGCAGCAGCTTGCACAGCGCGACCCGGCGCCGCTCGCCACCGGACAGGTGCGTCACCGGCTCGTCGCCGGGCGGGCAGCGCAGCGCGTCCATCGCCTGCTCGATGCGGCTGTCGAGCTCCCAGCCCTCGGCGTGCTCGATCTTCTCCATCAGGTCGCCCTGCTCGGCCAGCAGCGCGTCGAAGTCGGCGTCCGGGTCGCCCATCGCGGCGGAGACCTCTTCGAAGCGGGCCAGCCAGCCGCGCAGTCTCGGCGACCGCGTCCTCGACGTTCTCGCGGACGGTCTTGGTCCTCGTCCAGCGGCGGCTCCTGCTGCAGCAGGCCGACGGTAGCGCCCGGGCGCGAGCAGCGCGTCGCCGTTGGAGGCCTGGTCCAGGCCGGCCATGATCTTCAGCACGGTCGACTTGCCGGCGCCGTTGGGGCCGACGACGCCGATCTTGGCGCCGGGCAGGAACGCCAGCGTGACGTCGTCGAGGATGACCTTGTCGCCGTGCGCCTTGCGCACCTTGTGCATGGTGTAGATGTACTGAGCCACTGGGAGTCCTCTGCCGCAATCGGGTCACGCTGTCGTTGTTCGGTGTACTCCCAGTGTCCCAGCCCTGTCATCCGCGCCGACGCCCTCCCCCGGCCGACCGGTCAGGTCACGCGAAGACCTCGAGTCCCTCGAACGCCGATCAGCCGGCTGCGACGAGCGCTCGCGCGAGCACGCGCTCGTCGGCTGCGGGGCCGAAGTCGCCGGCGACGTTTCGTAGCCGTCGTCGTCGCACGCTCCGGCAGGCCGTCGGCGTCCAGCTCGACCGAGCCGGAGAAGCCCCGCTTGCGCCGCTTGGTGAACCCGACATGCCGCGGGACAGGTCGTGCCCGATCGCCTCCGGCTCGACCTCGTAGGCGACATGGTTGGCCTCGTCCTTGACGTACTGGCGGGAGAAGATCCGGCCGGTCACCAGATCGGGTCGCCCTTCTTCAGCGACAGCGCGACGTTCTCGGCCGATCGCGCCAGAAGTCACGTTGACGAAGAACTTGTGGCCGTCCATCCACTGGCCGGTGGCGTTGTCCTTGCGGCGCTGGGTGCTCGCGACCCGGAACGACAGCCGGGACAGCCCGGACACGGTCGGCTTGTTGACCACGTCGTCCACGACGTTGCCGACGATCGTGATGTGGGTTCCATACATGACGCTTCTCCTTCGACTGTTCCGGCTACCCGCCGGGGCCCCGTTCGGGCTGGGTCCACTAGACCGTGAAACCGGCGCTTGGAACGGAGGCCGAGCAAGAATGTGGATAACTCGTGAGCCTGGGGACAGCGGGCAGCGAACTGTCGTACCGACGTGGCAGCCGATCTCTCCGGCCGGACAAACGACGCGCCGGCCGGTCCGAGGCTTCGGACCGGCCGGCGCGTTTCGATGCCGCGTTTGTGATGGGCTACGGGTAGCTGACCAGGTAGCTCGGGACGGTGTCGGTGCCCTGCGCCGTCGCCGCCGGTGTCGTTGATGACGTGGGTGATCGTGCCGACGTCGCCGAGCGAGACGGTGAGCAGGTCGTGGAACTGCACGCCGGAGTTGTTCGGCACCTCGAAGGCGTGGTAGGCGTTCACCGCCGGGTTGACGTTGAAGTAGCAGTAGCTGCCCAGGCCCCAGGCCTCGTGCGAGGTGACGTTGGCGCCGACCTTGTAGGCGGCGTAGCCGTTGAGCCGAGCCGTTCATCCAGGCCGCCTGGTTCGGCGGGTCGTAGGGCATCTCGTTCTGGAAGAAGATGGTCTCGCCGCCCTGGCCGTTCCACATGCACCTCGTACTTCTGGTAGTGCTCGACGAACAGGCCGGTCGCCAGCACGTTGTTGCCGTTGACGATCAGGCCGTTGTCGGCGGTGTTGGTGGTCCAGCCGACGGTGCCGGCGTTGCCGTGGTCGGCGCGCCAGGCCCAGATGTGGTCGATGAGCGTGTTGTTCGCGTTGACGATCAGGCTGTTGGTGGCCTTGCCGGCGACGTCGCCGCCGATCCGGAAGAACACGTCCTGGATCGAGGTCGGGTTGCCCGCGTGGCTGGCCGTCGAGCCCTGCGTCGCCGACGGTCAGCAGCGACGGCGGAGTTGGTCGTGCCGGCGTCGAACAGCAGGCCGTTGAGCCGCACGCCGTCCACGTCGGCGACCTGCATCGGCGTTGACGCCGTTGTCCGGGATCAGGGTCGGGTAGCCGATGCCCAGCACCACGGTGTTCGGCGTTGGTGACGTTCAGCGTCTGGTTGAGGTGGTAGACGCCGGGGGTGAAGAACAGGTTGCAGCCCTGAGCCAGCGCCGGCGTTGATGGTGCGCCGCGGTGTCGCCGGGCTTGACCACGTAGAACTGGCTCATCGGCAGCGAGGTGCCGGGCGTCGTGCCGTTGGCCCAGCTCGGGCCGGACGCGTTGGTGCGCAGCGACGGCACGAACACGTGGTAGTTGCCGCTGGCGTCGACGTACAGGTACGGCACGTCGCGCGACGACCGGGCGTGGTGCGCCAGCGTCGTCATCGGCGGGTTCGGGAAGCTCTGCGGCCGGCGCGCCGGTCACGCCGGAGAACACCATGTTCCAGACGCCGCCGCTCCAGCTGCCGAAGTTGCTGTCCCGGGTGTACCACTGCTGCTGGGAGCACGACTGACGACCTGGCCGGAGACCTTGGTGTCGGCGATGTAGCCGCCGCTGGCCCAGCCGTAGCTGGCCGGGTAGAGCTGCAGGCCGCCGTGGACGTCGCATGCGGCGGAACGGCGCCGCCTGCGCGACGGCCCAGCGGTCGCTGCCGCCGGTCGGGTTGATCGGCCAGGTTCTCCGCCGAGCGCCAGAAGTTCTGCGTGGCGTTGCCGGCGTCGAGCCGTTGAAGGCGTCGACCGTGACGTCGCCGTTGATGGTGACGTCGTCGGGGTTCTGGCCGAGGCCCGGCGACCGAGGTGTAGAAGCCGACGTTGGCGTTGACGCTGTAGGTGCCGGGCTTGAACAGCAGCGGCGTACCCGCTGGGTGCCGAACTGCGCGGTCTGGCTGTCCTGCTGGCGTTGAAGACGGCGTCGAGCTGGCCTGGATGCGTGCGCGCTGGACATGCGACGGGTCGAAGACGTGCACGTTCGGGCCGAAGTTCGGCGTGTCCGACTGGCCGGTGCAGCCGGCGGCGCGGCGTGGTCGTGCCGCCGCCGCCGGTGAAGACCTGGAACTCCCAGAGCGAGTAGCCGTAGCCGGTGCCGCGGGCGGTGCCGTACATCCGGACGTAGCGGCCGGTGCCGGTGACGTTGAGCGTCTGGGTGCCGCCGGTGCCGGTGGTGGTGGAGTAGATCGACGGTCCAGGTCGGCGCCGTCGGTCGAGGTCTGGATCTGGAACGCCTTGGCGTAGGCGGCCTCCCAGTTCAGCGACGACCTGGCAGATCGACTGGCGTGCGAGCCGAGGTCGACCTGGAGCCACTGCGGGTCGCTGAAGGCGCTGGACCAGCGGGTGCCGGTGTTGCCGTCGACCGCGGCGGAGGCCGGGGTGCCGGCGTTCTCGGTCGAGGACGCGGTCGCGGGCTTGCTCAGCGCGGCGTTGGTCGGTGCCGCAGCCGCCGCCGGAGCGCCGGCGGTGCCGTAGACCTGGAACTCCCAGAGCGAGTAGCCGTACTGCGGTCGCCGCGGGCGGTGCCGTACATCCGGACGTAGCGGCCGGTGCCGGTGACGTTCAGCGTCTGGGTGCCGCCGGTGCCGGTGGTGGTGGAGTAGATCGAGGTCCAGTTGGTGCCGTCGTTGGAGGTCTGGATCTGGAACGCCGTGCCGTAGGCGGCCTCCCAGCTGAGCACGACCTGTGCGACGTGTGCGCTGGCGCCGAGGTCGACCTGCGAGCCACTGCGGGTCGCTGAACGCGCTGGACCAGCGGGTGCCGGTGTTGCCGTCGACCGCGGCGGAGGCCGGGGTGCCGGCGTTCTCGATCGAGGACGCGGTGGCGGTGTTGCCTTGCGAGAGCAGCGTTCCAGCGGCCGCGGCAGGGCCCGCGGAGCGCAGCGCGGTGGCCAGGCTCAGCACCAGGGCCAGGGCGGTGGCGAGCACCAGCAGCCGGGGGCGGCCATTTCGGCCGTGGCGCCGCAACGATCTCGACAACGCGGGTACAGGGGTGAGGTTCATCGACCTGCCTCTTCGCAAGGGGGTGGGGGTGACGTGCATTCCAGCGCATGCCGGTGCATGCGGCGCCCCCGCCGCACTGCGGGACGCCGATGGCACAGCTGTGGTGCTCAGGGGTCCCCGTGCGATCAGAACAGTGAAGGCCGGTGTGCTTCCTCGGGCGCACGATCAGTGGAGGAGAGCTGTGACGCACATCCTACACAGCTTGTAATATATCCTGACAAGAGTCTTTTTCAGCTGACGCAACTACCGGATCCCATCCGGCACGGCCTGTCGCCACGTCCGGCACGGCCTGTCGCCACGGAGGCGACGGCTCACCGGTGGCGCGGCCGAACTCGAGCCGCCGGGTCCGGGCCGGGTTCTTTTTGGCGACAACCGCCCCGGAGGACAGCACGCTCGCGATCGGCAGGGTGGCCGCCCCGAGCGCCACCGCGTCCTTGCCGAGCTGGGCCTCCACGATCGAGACCTGGCTGAACGGCAGCCGCAGCGCGTGCCTGGAGGCGGCCTCGTTGATCCGGGGCAGCAGGCGGTCGCCCAGCAACTGCCCCAGCCAGCCGCCGATGACGACCCGCTCCGGGTTGAACAGGTTGATCAGGTCGGCGATGCCGGCGCCGAGGTAGGTCGCGGTCTCGTCGAGCAGCTTGGCGGCCGACTTGTCCGACGCCGGCCGACTGCAGCGATCGCCGGCGAGCCGGTCCTCCAGGTCGTCGGCTGCGCGTCGCCGTCGGCCGCTTCGCAGCTCGTCGTAGCGGGCCACCATCGCCCCGGCGCCGACGTAGGCCTCCAGGCAGCCGAGCGCGCCGCAGCGGCAGGTCCGGCCGTTCGACCATGACCGTGGTGTGGCCCCACTCGCCGGCGCTGCTGGTGGCGCCGCGGTAGAGCTCGCCGTCGCTGATGATGCTGGTGCCGACGCCGATGCCGAGCAGCACGATCACCGCGTTGTCGACGTCGCGGGCGGCGCCGAACCACTTCTCCGCCTGGCCCAGCGTCTTGGCGCCGTTGTCGACGAGCAGCGGCAGGTCGCCAGTCCCGGCTCGCAGCAGCTGCCGAGCGGCACCGCCTCCCAGCCCACGGTCTGCCCGTGCACGACGGCGTCCTCGCCGTGCTCGACCAGGCCGGGCACGCCCACGCCGACGCCGAGGATCTGCTCGCGGCTGACGCCGGACTGCTCGGCGATGACCGGCTCGATGCCCTCCAGCACCTGCGCTGACCGCGTCCTCGGGGCTCCAGCCGGGCGAGCTCGGTGGTCGAGCACGTGCGAGGCCCGCACCTGCATGCCGAGGTCGAACAGCTCGACCAGGAAGGCGGTCTCGCCGACGTCGACGCCGATCACGTAGCCGTACGCCGGGTTGACCTGCAGCAGCGCGCGGGGCCGGCCGCCGTCGGAGTCCTCGAGGCCGACCTCGATCAGCACGCCCTGCTCGAGCAGCTCGCCGACCAGGTTGCTGACGGTGGCCGGGCTGACCCCGGCCGCGGTGCCGACCTCCTGGCGGGTCATCGGGCCGTTCAGGTACACTCCCACAGCGCGCGTGACCGGTTGCTCTTGCGGAGATCTCGCACGTTGGTAGTTCTCGTCCTGGGCATCCAGCACTTCCCTGCGAGAGATGTCACTCGTCTGAGGTCAGGTCAGACCATACTTCACGCCGTGGAGGAGGCCCGGCATGCCGCCCGTGGGGCAGCCGTCGCGACTGCCAGCGGTGGGGTCGCGGGCCGGCCCGGGTAAGCGATAACGAATCGGCCTCGATCCTGCTTCAGCCTTGACTCGGGGCGCCTCACTGAGATGATTCACGACTTAGAGGAAGGTTCGCAGGAGGGCCGCCGCCTTGGGCCGCCCGCTTGCTCCAGCCTGCTCTTTCCCCACATCCGGAAGGACTTGTCGTGCGACTGACCAGGATTGCGACCACAGCCATCGCCACCGTGCTGATGGTGGTCCCCCTCGCCGCGTGCGGGAGCAGCAAGAGCAAGGCGAATGCCGGGGATGCCAAGCCCACGCTGACGTACTGGGCCAGCAACCAGGGCACCAGCCTGGAGA
>CAWBSY010000023.1:0-120910 GCA_963791575.1 Terriglobia bacterium
AACTCCGAAAACCGATGCGTGTACACGAGGTCGAGCAGTCTGCCCGCATCCCGGCCGCGCACATCCAGCTTGCCGAGCGTGCTGACATCGCTTGCGAACAGCATTGGTACTCTTTTTGAGCACTGTACAATACGTCTCTTGAACTCTGACAACGAAAATGCTGTAAGAATGGAGTGGAGCAATGCCCGAGTCCATTGATTGGCCGCGCATGCAACATTCGACGCAACGGCGGCGACGATTCCTTCTCATTCTCGCTGTCCTTGCCGCCATCGTCTTCGGCGGTCGGACCGCATTGTCGTATTACGTGGACGTGCTCTGGTTCGGATCGCTCGGATACGGGGACGTGTTCTGGAAAACACTGAGCCTTCAGTGGGGGATCTTCGCGGCTTTTGCGGCTGCCACATTTCTCGTTCTGTACGGATCGTTCCTGGCTCTGAAGCGGGCGCATCTATCCGATTTGCCCAGCGGTCACACGATTTTCATCGGCGGGCAGCCGGTGAAGCTGCCGGTTGAGCCTGTCCTGCGTCTCATCGCGCTTGGCGTTTCGCTTGTCATTGCCGTTGCAACCGGCGCCGCAATGATGGCGGAGTGGCCGACGTTCGCGCTCTTCTGGTACGCACCCGCAGCACTGGTGGCGTCATGGACCCGATTTTTGGCAAGCCGCTGAACTTTTTTCTGTTTACTCTGCCCGCGTGGCAGCTCATCACTGGCTGGCTGCTTACGCTAGCCGTGATTACCTGTGTACTCGCTGTTTTCTTCATCCTCATTACAGGCGGAACCCGTGTGCTCGCCGGCCGTCGCAGCCGCTACGTCACATTGCCGTGGCGTGGCCTCTCCATTACGTTTGCGTTCCTGTTGCTGATCCTCGCGATGCGTGTGTATCTCGGCCGGTTCGAGCGATTGTTCGATGATCATACGATCTTCGGGGGTGTGACCTACACAGACGCGCACGTCACGCTCACAGGAATGCTCGTCGTCTGCGCGGCGCTCGTTCTCGGCGCGGTGATCGCAGCCGTCAACGCCGTGTCGGTGCCACGCGGGCGCTGGCTGGTCGTGGCTATCCTTCCGGCCGCGGTCTGTTATGTCGTCCTTCAAGGAGTCGCGCTGGTACGTCAGCAGCTTTATCGTCAAACCGAACGAACTGGTTCGCGAGCAGCCCTACATTGCCCACAACATCGACCTGACGCGGCAGGCCTACGGATTGAACCAGGTCTCGCAGCGCGAGTTTCCCGCTGAGACGACCGTCGAGGCGGCCGATCCGGCGAACAATCAGGCTACGCTTCAGAACATCCGGCTGTGGGACTGGCATGCACTTCAGGACACGCTGCGTCAGATTCAGGAAATCCGCACCTATTACGACTTTCCCGACATCGACATTGATCGCTATGAAATCGACGGCACGACTCGCCAGGTGATGCTCGCCGCACGCGAGCTGAACGTCGACAAGCTTCCGGAGAGCAGTCGCAACTGGATCAACGAGAAGCTGATCTACACCCACGGCTACGGCATCACGATGAACCCAGTCAATGGGTTCACGCCGGAAGGGCTGCCCACGCTGATTCTGAGCAACATGCCCGTCCAGAGCACGGTGCGTGGTCTGACCGTGACGCGCCCAGAGATCTATTTCGGCGAGTTGACCAATACCGACGTGTACGTGAAGACACGGCAGAAGGAATTCAACTACCCGCAAGGCGAGGCCAACAGCCTGACGTCGTACGAAGGCAACGGCGGCATCGTCCTCGGCGGTTTCCTGCGCCGCATGCATCATCGCGCTCGACCGTGGCGACCTCGCGAAACTGCCATTCAGTGATGATGTAAACAAGGATAGCCAGCTGCTGATGCGGCGCAACGTGCGCGATCGCGTATCGGCATTAGCGCCCTTCCTCACCTATGATTCCGGATCCGTACATCGTGCGTCGGAGACGATGGCCGGCTGTCATGGATCATGGATGCGTTCACGATTTCGGACAGCTATCCGTACTCGACGCATTACCATCTCGGCAACGACCTGCATCAATTACATGCGGAACAGCGTTAAGGTCGTGATCGACGCCTACGATGGCACGACCACGTTTTACGTCTTTGATACAGATGATCCGATCATCGCAGCCTACCGCCGCATCTTTCCGAGCCTGTTCAAGGATGCGTCCACAATGCCTCCCGGGCTGCGCAAACACATGCGCTATCCCGAGTTGTTGCTCAAACTGCAGGCGGAAGTGTATGGCCTATATCACATGACGGATCCGGAAGCGTTCTACAACCGTGAGGATCTGTGGACGGTGGCCACCGAAGTCGGCATGGGTGAAGGCGGTGAGCAAACGACACAGACGATGGAGCCGAATTTCGTGCTGATGAAACTGCCGGGAGAAACCGGCGAAGAGTTCGTGGAGATTCTGCCCTTCACTCCGGCGAACCGGAATAATCTGATTGGCTGGATTGCCGGACGCAGCGACGGCGCGAAAATACGGCACGTCAGTAGTCTACAACTTTCCCAAAACAAAGCTCGTCGACGGACCGCTGCAGATCGAGGCGCGAATCGATCAGAACGCGCAGCTTTCCGGGCAATTGACGCTGTGGAATCAGCAAGGCTCGCACGTGCGGCGCGGCGCTCTGCTTGTGATTCCGTCTGGGCGCGCGCTGTTGTATGCGGAGCCGATTTACCTGCAGGCTGAGCGGAGTCCGATGCCGGAGTTGCGCCTGGTCGTGCTCGCACTGCAAGATCGGCTCGCGTACGGACCAACCTTCGAGTCGGCGATGGCGGCCCTTTTTGGCGGAGCGGTCTCGTCGACTGAGCGCCGCGGCAGCTCCTGTGGAGCAGGTGCGACGCACCGGCATCCGCCGCCTCGCCCCAGCCCGCAGCGGATCTCAACGCGCTCATCGCGGAAGCTGCCAGAGACCTTGCCGACTACCAGCGCCTTACCGCGGAAGGCAAGCTCGGCGAGGCTGGGCAGAAGCTTGAAGATTTAAAACGCGAAATCGAGAAGCTCAACACCCAAAAGCCTGCGGCTCGTTCGATGGAGTTGCCCTAGGTGAACTGGAGAAGTCTGCGCGAACGCCGGGATAGAAGAAGAAGCGCGGATTCTTCTGCAACATCAAAAGGTGTCGACGGTGGAGCGAAGCCGGCACGCAGCATAAATTAATCTGGTTGACCTGAGCGTCTCGCGGACCTCAGCTTAAATACTCTTCCTAAGAGGAGCACAATGATCGACGGAACACGCTTCGCGATCTTTGTGAGTGCGGCGGCGATACTGGCGCTGACTCCAGGCCCGGGCATTCTTTACGTTTTGGGAAGAACTCTCCACGGCGGAAGACGTGAAGGCGTCCTATCCGCCCTCGGAACCTTGGTCGGGGGCTCAGTCCACGTCTTGGCTGCAGGATTGGGACTCTCCGCGATCTTGATGACCTCGGCAACCGCGTTCCGAGTCGTCCGCTACGCCGGAGCGGCCTACCTTGTCTATCTTGGGATTTCGATGATTCGGAAACGGCGTGCCCGTGGGAATACGCAAACTGTGGGACAGAGTTCTCAGCAAAACTTTTTGCAGGGCATTGCAACTGAGGTTCTCAATCCAAAAACAGCGCTCTTCTTTCTATCGTTCATTCCGCAGTTTGTTTCACCTGCCAAGGGGCACTTGATTTTGCAATTTCTGATTCTGGGCGCAATTTCAGTTGTGCTGAATACGACCGTGGACCTTGCCGTGGTCGGATTCGCTGGTTTAATCGCACAAAGACTTGCCCGGAATTCCAAACTCATCGAGAGACAACGCACCGTGTCGGGAGTTGGAATGGTCGGGATCGGTGTCTACGTCGCGGTCTCGAAATGAGTTCGGCCATGAAAGGCCAGAATTGAATGTCGGATGACGTGCCTAATGTTTACAAGGTTGCCTGTTGCCAACCGGAAGGTGTCAAGAAACGGGCTTCCGGGAAATCTCCGGATTCTGTCCTCGAGGCCAACGTATCGATACCAACCCGATGCATCAGGCAGAATCCGTGATTACTTCCGAATTGGGCATGGCACTTCGGCCACGCGAGATACATGCGGAGATTAGAGGGCTTATTCTCCGCATGTTATGCGGTGAATACTTGCTTTCTGCGGAGATTATGCGCTATAATCTCCGCAATGAGATGCGGAGAATATATCATCCACGGGCTAAAAGACTGGCCCCGGTTTCACTGGAATCGGGAGCGGCTCGCCGAGCCGCTCGCCGCCGTCCGACACCAGCAAGGTCGGCTGATCGGCCACATGGAAGCCCTCGGATTTAACCTCCGCCAGGAGGCCGTCCTTGAGACGCTCACAGAAGATGTCCTCAAGAGCAGTGAAATAGAGGGCGAAAAACTCGACCCGGCGCAGGTCCGGTCCTCCATCGCCCGGCGGCTCGGCATGGATATCGGAGCCCTCAAGCCCACAGACCGTAACGTCGAAGGCGTCGTCGAAATGATGCTCGACGCCACCCGCCATTACGATAAGCCCCTCACCGACGAACGGCTGTTCGATTGGCATGCATCCCTGTTCCCGACCGGGCGCAGCGGAATGACCAAAATCAAAGCAGGGGCATGGCGCGACGACAGTACCGGTCCGATGGAAGTCGTCTCCGGTCCCATCGGAAAAGAGAAGGTCCATTTTCAGGCGCCCGAGGCGAAGCGTCTCGCAGCCGAAATGCAGACATTCCTGGAATGGTTCAATGCCACCGCCGACATCGATCAGGTCTGAAGGCAGGCCAGGCGCATTTCTGGTTCGTCACCATCCACCCGTTCGACGATGGCAACGGCCGCATCGCGCGCGCGATCGCGGATATGGCCTTGGCCCGTTCGGAGAACTCTCCGCAGCGGTTTTACAGCATGTCGGCGCAAATCCGGCAGGAGCGCGCTGCTTATTACAACATTCTTGAACAGACGCAGAAGGGCACGCTGGATATTACGCCGTGGATGGAATGGTTCCTCGCTTGTCTGGGGCGCGCCATTGAAGGCGCACAGACGACGCTCGGCACTGTCCTTGCGAAGGCACGTTTCTGGGAACACATCGGCGATTTTCCGATCAATGAGCGTCAACACGCCGTGCTGAACCGGCTGCTCGACGGCTTCGAAGGCAAGCTTACGACCACGAAATATGCTGCCCTCGCCAAGTGCTCACAGGACACCGCCCTTCGCGATATCTTGCCCCTCGTCGAGCGCGGCATTCTCGTCCGGAACCCGGAAGGCGGGCGGAGCACGAGCTACGCCCTGAACACAAGTCTGTCCTCACACGATTTGAATCCGCCAGAGGGTGCTCCGCTCCGTTAACGAAACAAACGCAATGATCACGGAGCCAGCGGATGCCGCGGGTGAGCACGATCGGACTGACCACTAAAACCTAGGCGGTCGCTTTACGTCTTCTTTCCACTCCGTTCTCTGTCGGGTGGAACGTCGCTTGGCCGCAGACACTACTACGACATCCACGCACTTCTCGACGTGGAAAATGTGCGGGAACGTTCGCCATTGTTGTCGATAGCGAGGTACTCAGATCTCGGATCGACGGACGGCACAATTTGCAAATCCTCCCACATTATCAACAGCTTACACTCGTGAGGGCGCGTCAGACGCGTGTTTCAGCCCCAGTATTCGTGCGGGCCTCCGTTGAGTCGTGAGCCAACACGAGAGAAACACGAGAGACTTTTCGCCGGTGTGACGCCTTCGCTAGCACCAGATTCGCTTGCCGAGTTCTCATGGCCTTCAGCTCTGAATGACAAGTGACGGTGCATTAACCGACGGGCCCGCTTGTACTGGATCATTCTGAGCGCCGGTGTCGTACAGTCATATTGTCTATTCGAAGTGCTAAACTCCCGGCATGTCCGCACCTGAATCTGTCCTTAGGGCCCCGCAAGCTCCATCGCTCAGGACATTGACAAGTATCTTTGGAAGATTCGGCAACATGACATTCGGCGGTGGGGAGTGCAACCATCGGCGTTATCCATCAAGAAATCGTTTCCAAACAAAAGTGGATTTCAGAAGAGATATTTGCTCTCTGTTATGCGTTCTCACGGGTGATGCCGGGCACAAATCTATTAGCGTTTGAGACAGGCGTGGGCTGGATTGTCCGAGGTTGGCTTGGTGCTATGGCTTCACTCATTGCGGGTTCATTCCCATGTTCGGCATTGGCAGTTCTAGTGACGTTCGCATATGCGTTACCGAGAGTGATGGATCACGGTATCCACTGACCGTGCTGGAATTCAACTACGACACGCCGAAATTTCATCCCACTCAAAAGCCAGTCGCATTGATGGAATATATGATCCGCACCTATACCAACCCCGGTGATGTCGTCTTGGACAATTGCATGGGATCGGGAACTACGGGCGTGGCGTGTGCGAATACCGGACGGAATTTTATCGGAATCGAGAAGGACGCCAGCTATATGGCGATAGCGGAACAGCGGATCAAACGGACGTGACAAGGCACATATAGATTGTACTGTATCGAACGATCTCCGTAAGTGTGAGACTCTGTTCATCCTTGGTCGTCCGCAACAGGTCTGCATTTTCCAGATGCATCGCATTCTCATCGTTGACGACCATCCCACCATACGCAAGGTATTACGTTCATTGTTCGAGTCCAATGGATTCGAGGTCTGCGGCGAAGCTATAAACGGCGTTGATGGTATTGAGAAGGCGCGGGAACTTCGACCCGATCTGGTTTTGTTGGACTTATCAATGCCTGTCATGGACGGGCTTGCGGCAGCCCGTCAGCTTAATGAGCTAATGCCGGAGGTACGGTTGATGATGCTCACAAATCACGCTGACAGCATCTTGGAAACGGATGCTCTGAATGTCGGGATACGCAGGCTCATCCTCAAGGACAGAGCATCCGACATGCTTATAGCCGCAGCGCAGGAGATTCTGGCTTAATTCTTTCGCACTGTCTAATCTTTTTTCTTGATTGTGTCTTCCGGGTTCGCTTCTATCACCACGTCAACCTGCGAACCCGGCTTCAGTCGCACGGGGTCACCATCCGCATCAGTCAGGGTATTCTCAATCCTTATTTCACGGTACAAGTGGTCGGCCTGTTCGACATTGATCTGTGCTTTTTCGGGCTCGGCCGGATTTACGGGCTTAATGATCTTCTCTACCGTTCCGCTCAGACTGGTGCTCGGTTTGTCGGTCATCGCCGTCCCTCACAAACGGTTTTAATGTGAATCGCAGGACGCGGAAAATCCATACAGTATGTACTGTATCGTACCGTGCTTCCCATTCGTGAGATTCTGGCTTGTGGTAGCCCGCCTCGAAGACCGGATACAGCAATTGTGCGACAAGGCACTCGGAAGCCGACCCGCAACTAACATCTACGCTAGACGAGCTGAGAGCCGCATTGCGTGATCACGTTCAGAGAATTCGGGAGCAAGTGTTTGCCTTTCCCACGGCTGAGCGTCGATCTAGCGACCAAACGAACAGCATTGGTGGAAGGTATTCAGATGTTGGATGAAAGGCTTTCTCTGACCAAGTGAGTTTGAAAGTGGCGTCCGGGGATAAGCAACTAGGGAACTACCCTCAAACGAGGTAAGACTTAGGCTCATTCCCATGACGGCGCTTCTGGCGGGATGTTTCCTTGTGTTCGCCTAATACGCGATTAAGTTCGGTGACAAGTTCAATCATTTTGTCCGGGTCGGTTTCTTTACTGGCTTGTTCCGCGAAGATGTTCCCAACCACCAGATTCATTCGGGGTCATAAGATACCCCTTTCTATTTGTAAGGATTCCCAAAGGTACTCTGGATTCCAAAACGGGTCTGAGCAATACAGCTCATTCGTCACGTTTCGTGCCCTACGGTGCATTCGGCACGGTTCCCCCGACCGCTGCTTCTCGCAGTACTCTTTTTCGAAATGTGGCGCCACCGAAAACCTGCAATGCAGATGCAATCGCGTCGCGCTCGAACACTTCTAATCCGCCTTCAATCCGCCGCTGGGGACGTTGAGCCTCAGCCACTGCCCTTCGAAGATCTTCGACTCTCTGCGAGTACCGGGCGTGCCGCTAACGATTCTCAAAACCTCATTCCATAACTTCGGCGAGACCCGACACACGCCATTGGTAGGCGGATCAAATCAACGGGCCAGTCGGGAAGGTAGCTTTCTCTTAATCTGCCGTCGTTGGGATGTCATTAATCTGCGCTTTCCTTGCAGGATCCTTACCCAATCTTCGAGATACATCTTTTAGATCTCCGCCTTCCTCGGCCTCAGTCGGTTTATCGCTACGGGCTTCGAGCTGCTTTTGAGCGCGGCTGCGGTCCTTTGCATCGCGCGACGTTTTCTCAAACAAGCTGACCGCTTGCTCCATATGTTCCTTGTCGCCTAACGCCCTGTAGGCCGTTGCGAGCAGATAATATCCAGTCGAATCTCCTTTCCTCATGGCAACGTACTGCGTTAATTGTCTAACCGCAGCGTGATAGTCTTTGCGGTGCATGTCAATTTTCGCGAGCAGTCGATAGACTTCTGGAGGCGGACGGTCTAGCTCGAGAGCTTTGTCAAGCATTTCACGCGCCTGCTCATCCTCGCTCATGGTCAGTAATACCTGTCCTACGTTGGTATATGCGCTCGCAGAACGCGGCTGAATCTGTAGCTCCGCCTCAAACTCTTTCAGCGCCTCGGGCTGCTTTCCCAATCTCAGAAGACTGTTTGCAATGGCCTCGTGGATTCCAGGCAACTCGGGTTTCGATTTGAGAACGGTTCGGTACTCCTCGATGGCTTCGCCGTACCGTTGCTGGGCAGCAAAGGCATCCGCCATGATCTGATGCGCGCGATAAGAATCAGGAGCGATCTGCACAAGGTGTTCGAATACCGAACGTGCCTCCTGCTCAGCCTGATGTGCCTGCTTGTAAAGATCATCTTCTTGGCCGCTTCCGCTCGCGGTTGTTTGAGGAGCGATGCTGACATGTCCGCCCAGATCGGTTATCACGCTGCGCAACTCTGAAAGGTCCGGTCGACGCTTAAGAGCTTCCTCGAAATCGTTCAGCGCTTCCTGGCGATCACCTTTCAACTGCGCTTGCTCGCCGGCAAGCTGCCAAGCTCTTCCACCATCCGGCGCCCAAGTGAGCAGTTGGACCGTTGCTTCCTTTCCGATCTGGAGATGAGTATGTCCAAGCGCATACCACACGTCGATATTGCCGGGATCGAGCTTATTCGTCGCTTGGAACTCCTTCAGGGCTGTTTGATAGCGGCTTTGTGCCGCATAGGCATAACCCAGCCATGTATGCGCAATGACGTCGGAAGGATTTAGGCGAACCGCGGTTTCCAGTTCTGGCACGGCCGCATCGGGATCGGAGAGCTGATAGCGAGCCAAACCGGTGAACAGGTGAGGTACAACTAGCTTCGCATTCAGTTCTGTCGCTCTTCGAAATACTTTGATCGCCTGAACTAGATCATGGTTGAAGTAAAGAGCGACTCCCAGATTGCTTTGCATTTCTGCACTTGCCGGGAGCAGGTGCACTAGATACTGGTATTCACGAACTGCAGTTGGAAAATCATTTTGTTTCTCGGCCTCTTGTGCTGAACGCGAGTGCGTGGCGATCTGCTCGCTTTTTATTTGTGCACAGAGAGGTAAGGCCATGCTCGCCAGGAATAACAACTTTGCCAGCATGGCCATCGCTCAAAACTCCAGTTTCAATCCGAACTGGATAATTCTCGGTCCATTCTGTTGTGCTGTCATGATCCCAAAGATGCTATTCGAATTTGCTAGCGAACCAGCACTAAGATTGGGAGGAGCGCCATTCAGGATGAACGTTTGGGCGTTGCCTCCGGCAGAGTATACGACTCTGTTCAACGCGTTGAAGAAGTTTGCCTGGAATTGCAGATCCACATTTTCGTAGAGCGGAATCCGCTTCGAAATTGAGAAATCTTCGTCGAAATAGGCGGGCATTCGCAACGATGAGATCAGGTTGGGAGCATTGCCGAACTGACCCGGCGGGGGAGCAACGAATGCCGCAGGATTGATGTAGAACTGGCAGGAATTTCGTCCCGTTGTGACCTGCACCGGGCCTGAACAGCTCGGATTATAGGCAGGGTTTTTGAAGGGTTGTCCCGGCACGATGTTTGGACGGAAACTGAAACCGTCTTGCGCATTGTACGGATTAGAGCTGCCGAAGGCATCGTATTCAATATGGATCGGCCGCCCACTCTGATACTTTTGAATTCCGCTGACCTCCCATCCTCCGACGACTTTCCCTACCGCTCCTCCTTTATTAAGGAACCGCTTTCCCGGCCCAATCGGTAGCTCATAGGTGTAACTGAGGGATACCACATGCGGGATGTCGGAGCTTGTCACCGAACGCTGTGCTTGCGGATTGTAGTAGTCCTGGAAGAAGGAACCTGCAAAGATTGCGTTTTCCGCTCCCGCATTTGGTCCGGAATTGGAATCCACATCTCCAATTGTTTTTGAAAAGGTGTAAGCAACCAGGAACGTCAATCCTTGCGAGAAGCGCTTCTGCAGACTGGACTGAAGCCCATTGTAGGAGACACTGCCGATGGGATTGAGGGGATGATCGACGCTTCCATATTGAGGGAAGGGTCGAATTCCTTGGCCGACTGTTGCGGCCGCACCCATGGTCGCAGCAAAGCCCGGCCACGGTGGAGTCACGCCTGCAGCTACCGCCACTGGATCAGTGATTGGCAGTGCCAGAAATTGATTCAACGGTAATCCTGCCGAGGCAGCAGCCGCTCCATACTTCTGCTGGGCGAATTGGGGATTTATTTCGTTTGGCTTCGACCAGACGCCGAGATGGTAGGTGTGCATTCCCACATAGCCTACGTTGGCGACAACACTCTTTGAAATTTGGTGCTGGACTTGTGTCGTCCAGTACAGTTGGGTTGGCGGTAACCCTACATTCGAACCAATCCAGATCGGGTTGTCATTCCCCGTAAGAATTCCCGGGCTAAGATTCGCGCCACTCACCCCGTTCGCGGGGAACGAATTGTCCCAGTAATAGGCGGGTGAGCCCACTGCGTCTTGCGGTCGGACGGCATTTGCCAAGCCGGCAAAGCCAGCGTTGTATCCGCCCGTAATGTCAGACTGAAGATTGTCATTGCCGAGCGGTCTTGTCACGGCAAAGCCTCCGCGAATCGCTGTCTTTTGCTGTGCACCTGGAGAATACGCGAATCCCAGTCGCGGCTGGAAACCGCGATAATATATATTGCCAATACGCGCTCGTCCATTGCGCCCGCTGCCGCTACCGAAGAAAGTATAGGCTCCCGGAATGCCGCCGGCAGCTGGATTTGGCAAGTTCGGATCCACGCTCGAAACATCGCCGCGGGTCTCCGTGCGAGGCACTTGGAGGTCGTAGCGAAGTCCCAGATTCAAAGTCAGATTGGAACGCACTCGCCAGTCGTCCTGGAAGTACACACCTGTCTGCCACCAACGATAATATTGCGCGATTGGGTAATCGAAGTGGGTATAGTCCATCCCCCCAAAAAGGAAGCTTGAGACGGGATTACCCGTACCTGCGGGGAGGGAGACTGCCTGCGTACCATTGATAAACCCAGTTCCGTTGAGCGCAGTTTGTGTTGGCTCAAATACGAAACTTCCGCTCGCGATTCCGCTGTTGTTTCGCTGCAAGCGGCGTAGTTCACCTCCAAAGCTGAACGTGTGATTGCCTCGAATTTTGGTTATATTGTCGTTCACGATGTAGCGATTTTCCGCACTCGCCAACGATCCACCAGTGGTAGAGCCGATACTATTGGTGAGCGTACCCATTTGTACGAGCGGGAAGGGGCTACTCGTTTGAAGTTCCGGCAATCCCGTAATCCCTAAAGCACCAAGACCGGGCCCTGCCTGCAGTGGTCCGTTGAAACTGGTGTCGCGCACAAAGCCAACATTCAGATTGTTCACTAAGGTCGCAGAATAAGTGTAATTGTGCGTAAGACGAATTTGCGTCGTCGGCGCAGTGCTTGAGTTTGCATCCAAGGCGTTCAAGCCGCCGGTATTTGAAAAGGTAGACGCCCCTTTGAATACGCTACCCGACAGCGATTGCTTCTCCGATATACGTTCGTCGATCTTTACGACCAACCGGTACTGGTCAATTTTTGAGCTCTGCTGCCGCACGATGTTGTTAAACAAAGCATTGTTATCCGCAGTCGGAAAGTATCCCATTACTTTTTGGGAAACAGCGCTCAGACCAGGAGTGCCGGGAGCAATAATGTTCCCCGGAAAGGGATCGCGCACTTGATAGCTCTTGCCATCAGGACCCACGACTGTGTGAACGGAAAGCGGGTTATAGATTTCCCCCTCATAGACCGGGCGACCTGCAGGATCGAAGATGGGCTGGCCGTTGGACGTTAGCTGGGGCCCGAGGGCCTGGGAAAAGTCGCCGGTACGATAAGCATTAGGGATGGTTGTCAGACTTCCATTGACCGAGCTGGGACGGTACTTGAAGTCCGTAAAATCGACAAAAAAGAAAGTCTTGTCATGACCGTTGTAAAGCTTGGGAATCCGCACCGGACCGCCGAAGGTACCCCCGAATTCATGCTGCTTCAGCGGAGGTTTTTTGCAGCCAGCCGGACGGGGAGTAACAGTGCAGTCAGTGCGAGCCTTCAAAGCGTCGAAAACAGAGCCAGCAGCATTGAGAGCGTCATTCTGCAGGTACTCGAACAGGCTTCCATGGAAAGCGTCTGTCCCGGACTTGAAGGCAAAGGACACAATGCCACTGGAGAGACCATATTGCGCGCTCTGATTGTTGTTAATGATTTTAAATTCGCTTATCGCATCGATGGGGGGATGGTTATTGCTGATATCGCCTGACAGATTGGTATTCGCGACGGGTATGCCGTCCACGTATACGTCGTTGGAGCCGCTGACCGAGCCGCTGATATGCAGCCGGTAATCTGGCGTTGGCCCCGGGGTAGAACCATTCACTCCTGGAGTGAGCAGCACAAAGCTAAGAGGATTGCGCATGTCTCCGCTAAGCGGAACCGGCAAATCTCTAATTTCATTCGGAGTAACAATTGTGCCGATGTCGGAAGTCTGAGTGTCGAGCGCCGCAACATCAGCCGACACATTCACCGCCTGTTGCACCGTGCCTACTTGAAGATTCACAGTTAGCGTTAAGGTACGCCCAACATCCACGGCAATATTTTGCTGTGTCGCAGTGCTGAAACCTTTCATCTCGGTTGTGAGGGTGTAAATGCCAGGGGCAAGATTAAGGAAGTTGAACTGCCCGGAAGGTCCGGATGTCGTGCTCGCAGTAACCCCGGTCGCCTCGTTTTTCAACGTGATCTGCGCTCCAGGCACACTTGCTTTTTGCGAGTCCTGGACTTCGCCCTTAATGGCGCCGCGATCGGCTTGCGCCAACATACGGAGCGGCATCGAAAGTATAGAAATTGCCAACAGTGAAACTACCATCAGCCTTGTTTTCATAACTCGCCCTTCAGAGCCCAGATTGGTGAAACCTTTCACCACCGACCAGCTGATTCGGTTTTACTTCTGCCATTTGCACCTGTTCTTGAGTGTAAATCGCAAATGAATCGTTTCAGCGATGGCATTGAAACACAGGTCAATTAGGACTGTCAAGAAATTTGCATAATCGATTTTGTATAGAAATTTGCCAAGGCGCCCGTTCTGGGATCGATGCCCTGTGTCAAGTGGCTCTCAAGCAGTGAAGGAGTTGATTTTCGAAGAAGAAGAACGGACGACCACGCGCTGCTGGGCTACACCGGGGATAACGAGGGGAGGTCGCACCTCACTCCGTTCAGAAACTGCCATCTACTTTTAATGAGCGAGATTCTCTCAAATCACCGCCGGTGCACCTGCCCGAAACTTCGATCTTTCGCCAGAAGAACGCATTTTCGTAGACTCACGCACGATCAAAGTTGGCATAAGTCTTATTACCACCGGCTTGCCTGATATTTTCCGTTCTATGCGATCCATGAGCAATGTGGCGCCAACAGCGCCCATTTCATATCCCGGTTGTGCAACCACGGTAATGCGGGGATAGAAGGAACGGTCCCCGGCAAGGTCATCGAACGTTGCGAGAGCGACTTCGTCCGGGCAGTGCACGCCCAGTTCCTCGAATGCCTGAAGAACTCCCAGAGTCATCACACCATTACAGACAAATATCGCGGATGGCCGGAAACGCCGCAACAGCAATTCTTTGGCTAGGCGATAACCAGATTCCTCCCGGAAATCACCCTCTAGAATTAGGTCTTTATCAATTTCGAGATCGGCTTCTCGAAGAGCATTTTCGTAACCGCGGAGGCGTTCTCTCGCATTCGGCAGTTTCAGAGGCCCCGTGATGATGGCAATGCTGCGATATCCCACTCGAATAAGGTGGCGCGTGCAATCTTCGCCACCCCGAACGTTATCGAGCAGCACGGAGTCGACCTTGATTCCCACTGGCGCCCTATCCAGGCAGACTACGGGAATTCCGAAGTCGATTAGCCGGCGAATGTGGCCGCTGTCCTTCCCGGGTGCGCATGCCAGCAGCAATCCATCCACCCTACGGGAACGCAGCGCCGCAACAATGCTTTGTTCCCTCTCAATATGTTCGTCGGTATTCGCGGTCACCAGTAGATATCGGCGTTCCCCGGCTTTGTCTTCAGCGCCTCGAATAATCTGCGGAAAGAACGGATTGGTAATGTCGGGCAGCACCATTCCCAGCATATAAGTCTGATTGACCTTGAGGCTTCGGGCAATTTCGTTGGGATGGTAGTCCAGTTCACGGATCGCCGCTTCGACTCGTTCACGCAACTGGCGGCCCACCTGCGGATTTCCGCGAATGACATTGGAAACGGTACCGACTGAAACTTTGGCGCGCTTCGCCACTTCGACGATCGTTGACATGCGTACCTAGCAGTCGTGCGACATCAGGATTTAATGACGTACCAGATTGTTTGGTTTGCGCAATAACCGCAAGCGCAAAACTCAGAAGTCGATTCCAATTTAAAGCAATTTTCCAAAAATAGCGATTTTCCTGTTTATGAATCGTTTCATTCTATGGCAGAATGGGTCTTCTTTGAATATGGAGCGACGTAAAATCCTCGGCGCTGCAGTATCCCGTTCGAATCAGCCCACACGGAACTCGTCCTCTGCGATCTGTGTGGCATCTTTGTTTCACGCCTCTCTTCTCTTCGGTGCTTTCATTCTCTGCTCCGCTGTTTTTTCATTCCCTGCACAGGCTACTGGTTCAGGTTGGATCCGTCCGGAACGTCCAGGCAATCCTCTGATCTGGGGACGCAAGGATGGAATCCTGTTTGGCCTTCCGTCAGAAGGCGGATTGCCCGGTCCGAGAGGTCTGATTCGCGTTGGGATCATCTCTCCAACTACAGGGTTGCCGCAGCTTCTCAATTTCATTGCCATCGAGCCGGTAGTGTTCGGGCCGGGGAGCCGGTTCAGCCGAATGGCGTTCAGCGAACTGGAGTTCAGTACTCTTGACCGGGGATCTCGTGGTAAACGATTGTGGATTGACCCCGCCGCACCGGACTTTGTTCGCGGCACTCTATCGAGCGCTTCAGTATCCGGAAAACAGATCGAAACCCTTACCGTTCGTATTGATGTGGAACCCTTCACTGCAAATGGCGCAAAAGTATATTTGATCGCATCGATCGACAGTGACCATCCGGACGAGCTGAGATTAAATGTTTTTCAAGATAGCGGCAGCCCTCCAATTGAAGAACTAACGCTAACCGCGACTATGGGAAACTTCGAGCGTCTCCGTTGGCTCTTTCTCAAGAATCGCGTGGTGGAAAGCAGTTCCCTTTTCGTTGGTGAGAGCGGAGACAACTTCTTTGAACATGAGAACTATCCGGTTGAAGAAATGTTGCGCGTCGGTGACGGAGACGCAATTGCCCTATGCGCTACCAACGAGCCTTCCCCCTCTTCCGCGCCGGACACGAGTAAAAAGTTTTGGCATTATCCCCTCCCTAGACTCACGCAGTACTGGAGAGTTCCGGCCCACGATATCGAGCCCGATTTGCGCGTCCGGGTTAATGGTCGGCGTGTCTATTGGGCATCTCATGATCCACTCCCAAACGGCGTGGCCTTTGAGAATTTTGAAGTTCGCCAAAGATATAAGCCCGGGCAGACATTCATCTTTGGCATAACGGCAAAAGAGACATGGGAGTTTGATCCACCCATTCCTCATTTACAACGACAAAACATCTCTATTGAATCATCGAAACAGGATTCCGGAAGACCATAGAAGACCATAAAGGAGCACTCTGTGCAATTTCCATCTATCGCCAACCTCATAAGGAAGTCATGGAGTTCGAATGTGGCGGGCTACTTACTCCTCAGTATCACCGCAGCTTTGCTAACCCAACCGATTTCCGCGCAAGACCTGTCGTCTCTGCCCTTTCAAAAGACTTACAGACAAGAACGAGCATCGTCCACAGACCCGACGGGCGCCAATGACGACGGAAACTGGAAAAATCCTATTAAGGCAGGTGAGGAACGAACAATTGCGGAATTGCAAGGCCCCGGCATTATCACTCACATCTGGTTCACGATTGCCTCAAACGAGCAGTACCATTTGAAAAAGATCGTGTTAAGAATGTTTTGGGACGGCGATTCCCTTCCCGCCGTCGAGAGCCCCGTCGGAGACTTCTTTGGTTTAGGGTTAGGCGACTATTTTGTGTACGAATCCGGGCCGCTGGCGGTGGGGTCTCAGAAGGCGCTCAACTGCTATTTCCCAATGCCCTTCCATCGTTCTGCTCGCATTACGATCACCAATGAAGGCAAAGAACCAATCACAGCCTTCTACTACAACATTGATTGGCAGAAGCACCAGAGCCTGCCAGACAACATGTTTCATTTCTATGCCGAATACCGGCAGGCCCAACCCAACAAAGGTTGGACCAACGATTGGAAGACCAATGGCGATCCTAAGGTTAATGACGCGCAGAACAAAGATGGCAGCTCGAACTATGTAATGTTCGAAGGCGAAGGGCCTGGCCACTATGTGGGCGTCACGCAGAGTATTCTGCAGAACCAGGGAGACTGGTGGGGAGAGGGAGACGACATGATGTTCATCGATGACAACAAGACTCCTCACATCGTCGGCACTGGATCGGAGGACTATTATCTCGGCGCCTGGTGTTATGGCAATTGCGGTATTAATCCGTTTGGATCAAATCATCCAACCTTTGCCTTCCAGCGCTTCGGAAACCCCGTAAACGGCGGAGACAACGCCGGCGCCAAATGGACGGTCTACCGTTTCCATACGGATTCGCCCGTACCCTTCCAGAAGTCTTTCAAGATGACAATAGAACACGGCAATGCGAATCATCGCTCTGACAATTTCTACACAGTCGCGTACTGGTATCAACAGGGACCGCACAAACTGCGGAAGGCGTTGCCCCCAGTCGATGACCGTATTCCAACGATCTTAGATGTTGGTGGACCGACGATGGGAAAACCGTAACTTCCCTGTTGAACTCTGGCAAACGCTGGACCCCGGATTAAACAATCCGGGGTCTTTCATTTCTGCTGGATCTCGGGGTCGCCGAGTTGGAAAGAGTATCCGTCGCGCGCAAGCTGATCTCCTTTGATTGCGACGGGACCCTTCTTGTTAATGGCAATCCGATAGATCGTACTCGGGGTCAGACCGGCAAATCGAATATGAAGCGTCTTCAGGTTAGGTAACGCTTCTACATCGAAAGAAATTGTATGGCCAGAAACTTTCAGATTGCGCAAGGTACTCGCATTAAATCCGACAGCCTGCTGTCTTGCCACGTCGATGAAAGCATCTCCTAGCATCGCCGACATGATCTCCACCGAGGTCATCGCACTGCCAGTACCCCAGTGAAAGCCGGTCAGCGATCCGGGTTCGTTGATATATCCAGTGTGCGCCCAATTTTCCCATGGAGCGACTGCGAAGGTAGATCGCGCTGCGGCCACGGCACGCTCCAGGTATTCCACGTTGCCAGTATCTTTGTAGTAGTCCAACAGAAGCACGGCGGCGTATCCTTGCCTGGCATCGCTCCATTCTGCGTCAGTATTCTGCGTTGTGAACCCGCCCAATAGTTTTTGATCGAAGTAGGGAGGGTTCCAGACCTGCTGAGTGAGTAACAAGTAGTCGAGAACCTGGGTCCCGGCATCGAGCCACTTGCGGTCTTTCGTCACGCGATAAAGCTTTAGATCAGCCATCGCTGCCTGCAGAGTCGAAAGATTGTTCTGCGGATACTGCGCCGTGACGGGATCGTAGAAGCTAAAATCTTTGCGGGCACAGGATCTATAGGTTTCGAAATCCCACCAGAGTTGACGAGGGATCACGTCGCGCGCGATGAAATCCATGGCTCTGCCGGCAGCATTCAGGTAAGTCTTGTCACCTGTCGCCTGCGCCAACTCAGCCAGGAAGAATGAGGATCCCGCAGTTTCTGCGTTGAGATCGCGAAATTCCTCACGCGGTTTAAAATCGGAGTCGTACCACGAGGGAATGACACCGGACGCCAACTGATGTTTCACCAGAAAGTTGCCATAGTTCCGCGTGAACGCCAGCACCTCATCTTTTCGGCCGGGCGTCAGATCCTCTGCCCATTTCAGCATCCAGTAGGCGGTCCAGGACATGCAGAATGAATGATAGTAATCCGGATACCCAGCCCACCCATCTTCCCGAATCCAGCGATGCTCAGGAACAAGATAGATCGTGGAGAACGCGCCGTCGTGCTGCGGGCTCTTTAACGCGAGCGTTAAAATGCTCTCGGCTTTCCGCTGTATCTCGTGGTCATGGATGTTGCGGCCGTACATATACCAGCCATAGGCCGTGCGCAGACTCTGAAACCACGAGTTGAACCAGGCATCCTCCTCCGGTTTGCCCCAGTCACCTATGTAGTTGCGATCGCTGTTCAGGGTACCGCAGCCGCCTCCCGGACAATCTACATCCCGATAAACCGTGTCGGCATATCGCCTCCAGGCATCCTGTCGCCATTCATCAAACAACGCCAGTTCCGGAAGGCGCACGTTGCGTTGCTCATCCATCGATTGCAGCAGGGCTGGACCTCCCAGTGTTTGCCAAAGTCTTCGCACCACTCGCTCGTAACCCAGTTTCGGCGGCTGGGCAGACGCAACGATTGCGTAGGAATACTGAATCACTCCAGCCTCTGGATTGAGGATCGCCTTCGGCGCGCGGCGAAAATAGCTGTGTCCGTAAGGTTCGGATGGAACTCTGCCATAAGAAAACCAAGGCTTTGCTTGCGATGTCACATCCAGATCGATCGCTAGTGGAGGCTTCGCATCTCCGCTCAGCACCGGCATTAACGCAGTAAACACTTTGCCCTGCTGAAACATTACAGTCGGAGACTTGAAACTCCACTGTGGGACCAATCCATCCGGCTCGTTCTTGAGATTTTGGCTCCAAACGAAATCGAGAGGCCCCTGTTGCGGGGTCTCCGTATTCCGCCTTCCGGATGCAAACGTGTAGCGATCCTCTACGGAATGAATTGTTACGCCCTGCTTGGGTGTAAAGACAACGGCCACGGAAATTACATCCGCCTCTGCGGTTGTGGTCAGAGTTCGTTCCACAATTCCAGCGCTGCAGTCGGATCGAACAACCACTCTGATGGGACCGTTGAACTCTTCTAACGATTTGATGGCGCAAGTCTGCAGCTCGCCAGGCTCCCCCGCCATTACGCGCGTTGAAGAGCCGCTCACTGACAGGGCTGGCATCCACCTCCCCCCGTCGTTGATCTCGATGACCTCATCAGCTTTTCGATCGCTACGGGTAATCTTTACCCGAATCTTCCCAGGCGCAGCCTTCAACACCACACTCGCTGGATCGGTAGCGCTGAATGAAATTGTTGGCACCACAAGCAAGAGACACAACCTAAGGCAAGTTCTCATGGGTCACCAATCGGAATGAGTGACGGTTTAGATCTGAACGGGTTCTCGCGCCGCTGGCTCGAGCTACTTCGGTCGGCGCGGACGGAACCGGATTACGTAAACAGCGCCCATAATCAGCAATCCGATTCCCCACCATATCTGCAGATGCAGATCTTGCATGACAACATCCGGAGTACTGGCTGCCGAGTAGTTATAAATGCCAGCACGCAGAATGAGAACACCGTAAACGGTGAGTAGGCATCCCACGAAGAACCAAATAGAGATCATCGATTTTGTACTCATAGAATTTTTGGACACCGACAAGGCCTACCAAAAAATAATGTTGAGCAATATGAATCCCACAGCGACTGCCGCCGCCCAAATGATTGGTCGTTTGAAGATCGGAAGGTTTTCCATGGAAGGCATCGTCGTCAGTCCATAGACCAGTCCCTGTAACTCTTCTTCCGTTTTCGGCTTTGTGAAAAGCGTCACCACCACCGTTACCACCACATTGGCGAGCAGAGACCACATTGCTCGATAAACGTTCTCCGACATGTCTTTGGCGTACGGTGAGAATGCGACATAGCGAAGTGCGCTCGGATCGAGTTTCACCCATGCCCACAGCAGGAACGAAACAAGAATCCCGGCCAGCAGCCCCCAAAATCCTGCTGCAGGCGTAGTTCGCTTCCACATCATCCCTAGAATTACAGTTCCGAACATAGGCACGATGAAAAAGACGAAGACTGCTTGTGCGTAAACAATGATGCTGGAGAAATTCATCACCAGATAAGCCGTTCCGATGCTTACCACTACTCCCAGAAGCGAGCACCAGCGTCCCATGCTTAGGTAGTGTTGGTCGGGAGCCTGCTTTCGTATTAGCGGCTTGTAGATGTCGTAGGTCCAAACCGTTGCAAATGCGCTCACATTGCCTGCCATCCCGCTCATAAAACCAGCGATTAAAGCAGTAACGCCGAGTCCAAGTAGACCCGGACCGCAATATCGGCTCAGCATCAAGGGAAGGGCTTCATTGAACGTATGAGCACCAGCAACATTGGCCATAGTCTCTGGCACGAGTTTGTAAGGAAGTACGGCGAGAGCCAGTAGTCCGGGAACAATAACGATAAGCGGCACGAGCATCTTGAAAAAACCACCAATGATGGTGCCCATCTGTGCCGACCGAAGATCTTTCGCAGCCATCACGCGTTGAACCACCAGGAAATCGGTGGTCCAATAACCGAAGGAAATTGCAAGGCCCCATCCAAAAAGAACCCCGGTCCAATGAGCGCCCATGGGATTATCGGTAAATGATCCCAGCGTCCGCCACATGTGAGTGAAATCCTGCCCGGGAAAATTCTGTCCAATACGGCGCACCATTCCAGCCCAGCCACCGGTCTCAATCAGGCCGGCAATAGGAATCACCAGGCAGCCCAGCCAGATCAGCATGAATTGCAGAACTTCATTGAAGATCGCCGACAGCAGCCCGCCCGCCATAACATAAACTGCCACCGTCAGCGAGGAAACCCAGATGCTGAAGTGAATGTTCCATCCCAGAATCACCTTCATGATGATTGCCATCGAATACATATTGATGCCGCTCATCAAGATGGTCATGACTGCAAACGATACCGCCGAAAGCGACCGCGCGCCTTCACCGTACCGGAGCTGCAAATATCCGGGCACAGAATGGGTATTGCAAATGTAGTAGAACGGCAGCATTACGAGCGCAAGAAATAGAATGGCGGGAATCGCGGCAATCCAATACGCGTGTGCGATCAGGATTCCGTACTGATACGCAGCCGCTGCGTATCCCATCATCTCCAGTGAACCGAGATTCGCCGAGATGAAACTGAGCCCGGCAATCCAAGCCGTCATCTCCCGGCCGGCCATGAAGAACTCTTCGCCTGTGTTTGCAAACTTGCGTAAGTACACGCCCAGCCCAAGAACCAAAATGAAATAAATTGCAATGATGGCTAGGTCCGTCGGGCTGAGTACCATGAGCCGGTAACTTGATGCGACAGCGATACACAGCAACGGGGAGCGGGGCATCAATGGGCACTCGCGAAGTGCATAAGCGGTGATATCACGGCGTCGATGTCGTCGTCAGTCAATGCGCCCAGCTTAACGTTCCTATGGAGGCTCCAGTGTTCTACTTGCTCTACGGTCTTCCCGGGCGCAACTTTAGTGATGGGCCCAAGCGTCTCAATCTCAAGAAACTCATTATTGGTGAAAGTCTCGAACGAGCATCCGAAATCTGTGTACGTTTTTGACGGATCAGCAGTTGCGCGCTTTACGAAGGCTTCGCCATTAATCAAGTAAGCCGCCCACGTATCACGGTTGAATAGCCCGAGCTTTTGGGCTTCGGGGTTATTGAGATCCTGGCGCAAAATTAGATATTTTTTGGTGAAAGTTAAACGCTTGTCTGCCAAGTTGGTGTAAGCCCACATCACTAGCGGGTTCGTAGCTTCTAGATTAATGGGGTGCCGCCCACGCGGAGGAAAGCCGGTGACCTCGGTTCCACCCGGCGCCATCATCGTGAGCACCCATGGCGCAAATTCCAAGGTAAAAAGGGATTTATTCGTGATTCGGTGCGCAACGGTTACTTCGGTGCCATTGGGCGCTATGCTGATTTCAATTTCTTTCTGTAAGCCGGTGAGCGGCTCCACAGGAGCTCGCGCCACTAGACCCGTTGATGTTGGTGTTATTTCCACCGGAACATTATCGGGTGCCCATGTAGCGATCGGGTCTTCCGGAGCCTTCCATACGCGATCTCCACCACGCAGTTGGAATTTCTCCTCTCCGCTCTTCCCCATCTGTTCGGCATACTCTTTAAACACATTCTGGCCGCCAACAAATCCGAACCGAATAATCCTCGGCCCAACGTCGCCGGTTACAATCAGTTCAACTTCCCCGTTGGTGACACGATAACAATTGTGCCACCCTTTGTATTCGGTTTTTTCCACTTTAACTTCTGCGTTAGCATTCGCCATAAGTAGGAAGATCAATACCAGCCCCAGAAGAGCGGTTCGGAACATCGATTTGTTCTCCTTAGTCTTTTTCGACTCACCTGCCGTAAGCCCGGTCCCGATGCTTCAAGAGCGCCTCTAAAAAAAGCAACTCAATCTTGAATCAGAAGACCAGTTACTCATACCCCGGTTCACACCAACCTTTCACTCCGACTAATCTCTCATCCCGTTACTGATGCAGCGAAACGTCATCAACTCTCAACCAACGGTCCGTACTCTGACCCCAGAAGCCCACAAATACTTGGACGGCGCTGTTGGAGCCCGAGTTAAACATTACCGTCTGTTGTGTGTAACCGGGAGCCGCGCTGAAAGATGTCTGTTGCAGAATTGTCATACCGTCGGACTTGCGCACTCCAAAATATCCCAAATTCGTGCTGAAGTTATTTTGAACGAAACCTGTGAGCGTGTAGTTGGTGTTTGGTTTTACCGTGACCCACTGAGTGAGCGCATTCCAGTTCGCAGTCGAGTCGCGGATCTGAGCGTCGTTGCTTCCCATATGAGCAGATCCGAGACTCCGGTCGACTACGTGACTGTCGGGACCTTCAACGACCCAGGAACCAGACACCGTGGAACTAGTCTGAAACTCGAACCCCGGATCGACCATCAGATTGCCAGTGTCATAATAGACGGCGAGTTCGCCAACGGAAGTGAAGTGAGAGGTGCCACCCGGAGTACCGATGATTCGCACACCGTCTCCCGAGATATTCTGAAATGCAAGATTGTAGGTGGCGTTCGTCCCCGCCGCATTACTGTTGAGATAAGCGGGAGTGATCGTCAGGCCGCTCACGTTTACCCATTGAAAATTCTGTCTGACTTGTACGGTCAAGCCGCCAGAGTACCATCCGCCATCAGGGAACATTGTTCCCGTCACATAAACCACTTTGTTCATGTTGTAGGTAGTTGGCCACGTGTAGCCCCACCAATCGGTCGACTTGGTTTCCTCGTCGTAATCATCCTCGCTCTGGTTGACGTTGGCGTCGTTCAGAATGTCCAAACAGCCAAGCCCACAAAGCAATCCAAAATGGGAGCTCTTGCTGATTGCCCGTGGTTGATTGCTGGAAGCGGCGAGGTTGTTGTAGTCAGAGATGCCATTGGCCGGTGACGATGACGCATAAGTTGCGAGATAGAGATGGCGGAGCGCGAACGTGTAGGAGTCGCCGCCGCAGCACAGGTTGCTCTGCAGCCAGAGTGTTTTGCCATCGCTGCTGATGAACTTGGAAGGAATATTTGTGCCGTATTGACCTCGCGATTGAAGAAGACGTAAAGGCGTGAGGTCTCTTGATGAAACCAGGCTCCACGGTCCCCACGGTTGCGGCGCATCATAGAGCTCAAGGGTTGCACAGGACCAGGACGCGAAGAGGTATCTGCTCAGTGGCGCATCGTAGACGACTCCGCCCTGGCCGATCACCGGCTGGCTGGTTGGACAGTCCGTGCCAAACATTACAGGATAAAGCAGGCGATCGTCTTCTAGCACCGGCGCCTTTACAGTGATATCGCTCGACCACAGCGGATTTCCGCCGCCATCCCTTCCGGTAAAAAAGGTCCACGCGGACCGATTCTGAATACTCCCACTGGGTACCCGCGCAAGGTAAAGGGTCATCTGGTCACGCCACTCGTTATCGAGACCATAGGCGTAGACATAACCATCGATTGCATGCTGCGAGTTCTGCCCATAATCCAAAAAGAAAATAGTAGTGAACTTATAGGCCAATGGTGAGTTCGGGACAGTCGGAGTGCCAAACATCGGACCACTCGTATCCCACGTCCATGTCGCTCCATGATCCGTCGATTTAGCAATCGAAGCCGCAGGCGCATCATTGAATGTATGCAAGTTAAGGTTCTGAAAAGCGAGATAGATTGCGCTTCCGGTGCACACCATGCCGGTGGGTTTGCGATTGTAACTCGCACCGCTCCAGTTGCTGCCCACGTTGGTTGCGAGTGTCAGGCCGCTCAAGTTGGTCGGAGTTCCCGTAACCTTGCTCACTGCCATGTCAAAGCGGTTGGAGCCTCCGGCGAAAGCGGTGCCATCACCGTTGGCCGTGTAGAGATTCCCATCGTCCGCCCAGCACGATGGCCAAAGGTCTCCATCACCAGCCACTTGATATGTCGAATACGATTCCTCGCCCACGGTCGAGAAGAAGATGCTTCGGGGAGCAACCACCGTGGTTTGGATGGAAACGTCGTCGACCCGCAACCAGAGGTCCTGGCTTTGTCCCCAAAAACCTACATACACTTCCACGCTGCTGTTTGATCCAGAATTGAAATTGACTTTTATTTGCGTATAGTTCGGCAACGAAGTGTACGAGGCTTCCTTCAAAATGGTTACGCCGTCGGAGGCGCGCACGCCAAAATAGCCCAGATTCGTCGTGAAGCTGTTTTGTACCCATCCCGTTAGCGCGTAGTTTGTGTTTGGTGTGACGGACACCCACTGCGCTACGGCGTTCCAATTGGCGGTGGAGTCGCGGATCCATGCATCGTTCGTGTCGCTGTGGGAGAATCCAATCCCTCGATCGATTCCATGTTGGTCGGGACCCTCGGCAATCCATGGAGCAGATACCGTGTTGGTGGTTTGAAACTCAAATCCCGGGTCCGAAACCAGATTTGTCCGCGCGAAGGCCATGGCAAAGGGAAAAGTAAGGAGGACAATGCTCACGATGAGCACAAAGCTGAAGGGGCAGACGAACCGAAGAGCATTGGACATGATTGACTCCTAGTTCCGTGTTGCGGGCCCCTACCTAAATTGCTAACTGTTCGAAATCGAAAAGCTTGGTGCTCTTAGGACCGCGCAGCCAGAGAAAAGTCCTGAGATAACGCCGCTTCCAACAAAACGGGAGGACGTCTCGCAACCATGAAACGATTCACTAATTACAATCGACGAAATGCCTGCTTCAATAACATAGCGAGTATGAATTTATTCAATCGCATGAATCGATTCATTACGCAAGGGATTTAAGCACGCGACGAAACTGATGTCAAGAGTATGCCTGGTTTTTCGGATCAAAACCCGAGCGGCCAAGATACTTCTGGAATAAAACGGAAAGATATTTGTTAGGCCTTTTCGGAGACTCCGCAAAATCGTACCGATACCTTGCTATTTGGCCAAAGACTCGAAACCAGTGGAATATTACGGCTTTGAAAGGCTGCAGCTTCCCTGCGAGACCTCCGCACGCAATGAAGTAATGAATCGATTCAGAAAGATTGAGTTAGGAGCGGGAAATCGACGTAAGCAAGAGCGGCTCTGTAGTCACCTGCCAAACTCCGATCGCGTATACGGGTGTACGCGCGTACTGTTTTTGCTAAGCCACGTGTAATTTCATCCTCGCGAACAGATGACCGGCAATTCGCCGTAGCTTTTCAGAGTCTGTAAAAAATAAATTATGAAACGATTCACCATTATGGCACAATAGGCTTTTTGGATGGCGCTGCTTAGCGCCCATGTCAATAGAAAGGCTGCACACAATGTCCTCTGATGTTTTCTTAGTAGCCAGTGGAGACTTACGCCTTTCTGCTAACCAGAAATGTTGGCCAGCGCAAAGCGCGATGGAAGAAGCCTTAAAAACCGCGGTCCAGCAGTTTGGGTATCAAGTACGTCGAGCTCATCCCTTTCAGCCGGAAAAGGCTCATGGTTTCATTGACAGCCAGCGATATGGCATTGATGTATTCCGGCAAATTCCCAATGACGCCCCGGTAATCGTGGCTGAGGCTGTCTGGCAGTATAGCCATCATGTTCTTGCCGGGTTATATCACCATCAAGGCTCGATTTTAACGGTCGCAAACTGGAGCGGCCAGTGGCCCGGTCTAGTGGGAATGCTCAATCTGAACGCGTCTCTCACTAAGGCTGGAGTTCGCTACGACACCTTATGGAGCGAAGAATTTCGCGATGAGTATTTCTTGTCCAGGCTCGAGCGGTGGCTTCGGGGCCAGCGAGTTGAACACGATACAGCACATGTACAACCGTTGGGAACACGCAGCATCTCTGGTTTGCCTGATCTCGTCGGAAAATCTGTAGCGCATGAGCTATTGCACGAAAAAGCCATTTTAGGAATCTTCGACGAAGGCTGCATGGGCATGTACAACGCCATTATTCCGGACGAACTTCTTCATCCCATGGGCATTTTTAAAGAGCGGTTGAGCCAGTCAGCGCTTTATGCCGCCATGCAATGCATTTCCCGAGAGGAAGCGCAAGCGGTACGAGAGTGGCTGGATAAAAAAGGTATGACTTTCTGCACCGGATTGGACAGCGCCACTGAACTGACGAACGAACAGATTTTAGATCAATGCCGGATGTATATCGCGGCTCTGCGCATTGCGGATGAGTTTGGATGCGCTGCCATCGGAATCCAATATCAACAGGGTCTCAAGGATCTCACTCCTGCTTCAGATTTGGTTGAGGGCTTGCTAAACAATGTTGATCGCCCACCTGTTTCCAAATCCGGAAACGGCCGGGTTCTCTACGCCAACCGCGCTTTACCGCATTTCAATGAAGTCGACGAGTGTGCCGGGGTGGATGCACTGATCACTAACCGTGTCTGGAGCAAGCTGGAGCTGGAACCTGAGACCACTCTGCACGATCTTCGCTACGGCGAACAATATAATGGCGATTTCGTCTGGGTACTCGAAATTTCCGGAGCCGCTCCACCTAATCATTTTGTAGGTGGCTATCGGGGGGCGGTGAGTGAACGGCAGCCCGCCATGTATTTTCCCTTGGGGGGAGGAACGCTAAAAGGAATTAGCAAACCCGGCGAGATTGTGTGGAGCCGGATTTTTGTCGAATCTGACCGGCTCAAAGCAGATATCGGACGTGCGACCGTCGTCGACTTACCTCGAGAGGAAGTTGAACGACGCTGGGCCGCTACCACTGCCCAATGGCCAATTATGAACGCCGTGTTACACGGGGTCAATCGTAACCAATTAATGGCTCGACACAAATCAAATCACATTCAGGTGGCGTACGGAAAAGACGCGGACTCCGCCAACCGGGCCATGATGGCAAAGGCGGTCGCGTTTCGAGAATTAGGAATTGAAGTGCATCTCTGCGGCTGCGAAATTTCCCAGTGAATGACGACATCCTTCCATACATGATCGCGTGACACTGCCGATCAAACTAGGAGAGAACTTTGAGCATTGTGGTAGGGGTGGATTTCGGAACCTTAAGCGTGCGAGCTTCCATCTTCGACAGCGAATTAGGAAGATTGGGGTCTGGCAGCGCGCAATACCCGTTGCACAGGAAAAAAGAGGATCCGAATTTCGCAACCCAGAGTCACCAAGATCACATGAAAGCTCTTGTGGTAGCCGTGAAAGCGGCGATTGCCTCGGCCGGAATCGACGGCAAAGCGGTTGCGTCCATCGCAATCGATACTACTGGATCGAGCGTTATTCCTGTCGGAGCAAATCTTGAGCCACTGGACGATTACTACCTATGGTGTGATCACCGGGCATGGCGAGAAGCGGAGCTGATTAGCGCAACGGCGAGAGAGAGAGGCTTACCGGCAATTGAGTGGTCGGGTGGAACATACTCGTCCGAGTGGGGGTTTTCTAAAGTTCTGCATTGGCTTCGCAATAATCCCGAGAAACGGGCTGCATTCGTCTCGGCGCTGGAGCACTGCGACATGGTAGTAGCGGTATTGTGCGGTATATCGAACCCGGATCAAATTCCCCGCAGCATGTGTGGAATGGGCCACAAGTGGATGTGGAACGAAGAATTCGGGGGATTGCCGCCCGAAGACTTTTTAGTAAGCGTCGATCCACTTCTTCAAGGTGTGCGGGCAAAGATTGCACGCGGACGTTACGCAACTTCGAATGTGGTTGCTGGTGGGCTTTCACCAGAGTGGGCCGCACAGCTAGGTTTGCGAGCTGGGATTCCAATTCCGGTCGGCGCACTCGACGCGCATTGGGACGCCATTGGAGCAGGCGTCAGGTTAGGTCAAGTCGTAAATGTTATTGGTACTTCTACCTGCATCATTGGCATGAGTGAATCTTCAACACTTGTGCCCGGCGTATGCGGCGTGGTGGCTGGTTCGGTTCATCCTTCTTACACGGGTATCGAGGCGGGCCTTTCCGCTACTGGTGATATTTTCGAAGCGATCGCAAAACGCGCAGCCACCACTGTCGACGAGCTGTCGAAACGACTAGACGCCTACAAGGCCGGACAGACCGGATTGCTACGCCTTACCTGGGACAACGGCGACCGGACAGTGCTAGTGAATCCGCAACTGGGTGGAGTGACTTTGGGTTGGAACCTTACCCATACAGCCGCAGACGAATTATTTGCTGCCCTCGAAGGGACAGCGTTTCATACGCGAATCATTCTTGAGCGTATGGAACAGCATGGCGTGCGCGTGGATCGCGTGATCAACGGGGGCGGCATTCCGCAAAAGAATGCCTCTCTAAACCAGATATACGCCAATGTATTGAACAAGCCTATCCTGGTACCGAATAACGATGTAACAGGTCTCGGTTCAGCGATATTCGCTTTCTTGGCGGCGGGCACATTTACGACTGTCGAAGAGGCGCAAGACTCATTATGCCCCGCATACCGCACTTTTGAGCCGCAGGAGTTAAGTCGAACAACCTACGAGGAACTCTTCGCGCATTACCGGCGCCTCTACTTCGCGCTTGGCGACAAAGGGTCCGAGCCTGCAAATGTTTCGGGCGTGCTCCCCGCGTTGAGAAGGATCGCCGCCGTCACGATGTTTTCGTGACTTGCCATCACTAGACCCGCATCAACCATGGCGAGCAGTACGGGATAATATTGATCGAGTTATTTTTCAGCACTCTTCATTCGAGGCGTATACAATTTTCAGTGGTTTCGATAAACAGAACACATGAGTGGCCGCGACCCTTGTGGGCAGAACGATGCAGTTGGTAACCGGCTTCTCATTGTCGACGGAATAGCTTGGCGGCTCGAGGCCGGGGTTAGCCAGGCAGAACTTACGCAGATATGGATCTGGCGCTAAAAGACCGAGTCATCTTGATAACCGGAGGCGCCAAAGGCATAGGAGCGGCAATCGTTCGGTCCTGCGCAAATGAAGGAGGTATTCCAGTCATACTCGATTGTGATGAAGTAGCGATCCGAGAGTTGCAAACAGAGCTCCGTCAGAAAAATCACCGAAGCGAAGCGATCACAGTCGACCTCAATGACAGCGAGCGCGCGAGCCGGGCTGCGGAAGATGTCGCCCGAACGTTTGGTCATCTCGACGGACTGGTAAACAACGCAGGCATCAATGACGGGGTTGGCCTGGAACACGGCAGCCCAGAGCGCTTTGCTGCGTCTTTGAAAGACAATCTAGTGCATTACTACACGATTACACAGACCACGCTACCTTTCCTGAAACAATCGCAGGGCTCCATCGTGAACATGGCTTCAAAGGTAGCGATTACAGGACAAGGCGGTACATCGGGATATGCTGCGGCAAAGGGGGCAATCCTGGAGCTCACAAGCGAATGGGCCATCGAACTGTCTTCGTATGGCATTCGCGTAAATGCCGTTGTACCGGCTGAGGTGATGACCTCGCAATATGAAACGTGGTTGACGAAGTTTGCTGATCCGCAGGAGAAGCGGCGTAGCATCACTTCAAAAATTCCTCTGGGTCAACGAATGACTGAGGCTGACGAGATCGCGGCTATGACCACTTTTCTTTTGTCACGGAAGTCGGGAGGCATGACCGGACAACTATTGTTCGTAGATGGTGGATACGTTCACCTGGATCGACGCCTGCCGTAGGAGCAGCCGCTACCCCGTGGCGATCGCCTCGAACCCAGAACCGGTAGCCGGAGTAGCGCCCAATGCAAAGTAGAGGCCGCGCGCTCCAGGATAGAGCGACTCACACTGATTTCTTCTTTTGCAAACTGCAAGAGTCGCACACAATTCGGCGCGAGTGACCAGACGTGCGGGCAGAAGTAGTCGGTCTGCCGAGCCGCGCGGAATCCATCACCGCGCGGAAAAAGCCAATTGCCCCTGCGCAAACGAAGCGGCTTTGTCCTGCTTGCGCAAAGCGGCAACCTGTTGCTTTGCTATTGTCTTGAGATATTCGAGATTCGGACGGTCGAGGACAGCTTTGGCTCTGTTCATTGGGCAACTTTCTTTCAATGCCGGCGTACGCGTTTCTTGTCTCCTTCCCTCTTAAAGCGGATGCCAGACGTCAAATCAACCGACGTTCACAATGTGTTCGCTTTCGAGGGTGTCTGGGGCCGCCGTCACGATTCGAGATTTGCTGCGAAAGAAGACAGCGACGAGCAAGAGGATAAGAAAAGCACTCAACGCGGAAGAGATCCAAAAGGAGTGCCAGTCGCGGATCACGGCACCTCCGACTGAGTGAGTGAAATAATCTACCGTTCGGCCGGCGATTAGGGAGCCTATGAACATTCCAACTCCGTAAGTCAAGAACGTAATCACGCCTTGCGCGGCACTCCGCAGATGCGCGGGGGCTTCCTGATCCGTATAAAGCTGCCCAGTCATGAAAAAGAAGTCATAACAGACACCATGGAACAGGATTGCCATATAAAACATCCACAAACCACCGTGCGGATTGCCATAAGCGAGCAATATGTAACGCACCGACCAGGCAAGCAATCCCATGATTAGGATGCTCCTAACGGAGATACAGCGCAGGATAAAAGGCATAAGCAACATCATCGCAACTTCAGACGCCTGCCCAAGAGCCATCTTGCCTGCGGCATTCTCGACGTGCAACTCATTCAGGTAGGCGTTCGTAAACGAAAAATAGAACGTCAGCGGGATGCAGGCAAGTATCGAAGCCACGGCAAAAACCGCGAACGACGGCCGCTTAAGCATCACGAGCGCATCAAGTCCAAGGACGCGCCGAAGGGTAACGGACTGCCCTCGGCTCGGCGGCGGAGTGTGCGGGAGAGTGAGGCTGAAAATGCTCATGACCACCGATGCTCCCGCAGCCAGCAGGAACGGGATCGCAGAGGTTTCGACCCCAAGACGTCCGACGGTCACGCCGATGGCAATCCATCCAAGTGTGCCGAAAACACGAATCAAGGGGAAGTCGCGGCCGGTGTCTTTCAGATGCTGCAAGGTGAGAGAGTTGGTGAGGGCTATGGTCGGGAAGTAGCAAAGACAGTAAGCGAACATCAAAGCGTACACCGGTCCGAAGTGAGTAGCCTTAGTCACGAAAAAAAGAAGCACCGCGCCCAGCAGGTGCAAGACCGAGAGAACTTTCTCCGAGGCAAAGAAGCGGTCGGCGATCAGGCCAACGAAGAATGGAGAAATCATGCAGGCTAACGCGGTGGTTCCGAAGACGAGGCCGGCCTGCGTTCCAGTGAATTTAAGGGTGATCGTAAGATACGCGCCGAGGGTGACGTACCAGGATCCCCAGATCACGTAATTGAGGAACATCATGAGGCTCAGGCGAATTCTGTCTGCTATGGGCATCAGTGGACTCCCTTTAGTGAATTCGCATCACTTATTGCTCGATCCTCTATTGCTCGATTCTCGTTGGTGTTTATCTTGCGGCTTGCTTAGCTCTGAGAAAAGGCAAATCGGTTTGCTGTGCGCTTTTTTCAAGACGAAATGAAACGGTGCTTAGCAAGAATCCCGCCGCTCCATTCTCCCTGTGTTTCATCTGTCGATTTGACAACAGCAAGCCTTGCATGGTTCACTAGATGCGCTTTAGTAAAGCGATTTACCCGCTGCTATTAACACGATACCCTAGCATAAGGCCCATTCAATTGCAATTGAACCATGCGTCTCGAGTACCGCTGAACGTCCTGACCGTATCTGACATGTGTGTCGATCTGGTGGTCAGCGGCAATGTGCGCCCCGAGTTTCATCAAGTGGAACAGATCGTAGGCGATTATGCGATCGAGTTGGGAGGATCAGCCAATATTTTTGCCTCTCAGTTGGCTAAGCTCGGGGAGCGAGTCGGTGTGATCGGGTATGTCGGCTGCGACAATTTCGGAGAATTTGCACTTCAAGAACTGCGCGGAGCGGGAGTCGATACGACTTACGTCAAGCGCCACTCCTCTGTGAAAACTGGACTCGGCATCGCTCTCACAGAACCCGGCGACCGCGCCATTCTGACGTATCTGGGCAGTATCGATGCCACCCAGCCGGTTGACTTGCAAGAAATGTTGTTGAGTTCCTGCCGGCATTGGCATCTCGCGAGCTACTTCCTGCTACGAAGTCTTCGTGACGCGTGGCCCGACTGGATTCAGCAATGCCGCAAGGCGAAAATTACGGTTTCATTTGATACGAACTGGGACCCGGATAATCGCTGGAAAGGAGCGAACGAGCTTTTGCCCTACGTCGACGTTTTTCTGCCGAATGCAGCCGAAGCCCGGGCTCTCACCGGCGAAGCTGATGTTTGGAAAGCGGCCAAACTTCTTGCCGCAAAAGGACCGCTTGTGGTGGTCAAATGCGGCGCAAAGGGAGTCATTGCGGTACACGGAGAAAAGGCCTGGCAGATCAAAGGCTCGGAGTGTCAGGACTCGCCACTTGCGGTGGTTGACACTACGGGTGCCGGAGATAACTTCGACGCTGGCTTCTTACGCGGTTGGCTGTTGGGACACAGCATCGATTCTTCGTTGCAGCTTGGACATCGCTGCGCGTTGAGCAGTCTGAGTTGCGCGGGAGGTATCCGTGGACAACTCAAGGAAGTGGTTGAGCCAAAAACAAACGACACAATAAAGGATGGCAAATGACGACCAAGTTTTACTCCGACATTTTGAAAGAGCCCACGGAGCTCGCGAAAGCCCTGACCTACACGCTTGGTGACGGAAGGACCGCACTGGAAGAGGCCGCTGGCATCCTGAAAAAAGCCCAACATATATATCTGATAGGGATTGGCAGCAGTTGGAGCGCTGGTTTGTCGGTCATCTCATTTTTTAATGCCGCAGGAAGACCGGCGATTCTGTGTGACGCCTCGGAGTTGCTGCATTTTGGAGATATAGCGCAGAATGCGGCGGTCGTCGTCTTCTCGAGAAGTGGCAAAAGCACCGAGATCGTGAAGTTACTTCCCAAGTTCAGCGCGCGTGGTGCCAAAGTCATTGCCATCACCAACACTCCAGAGAGTCCACTGGCACAGGAGGCAGATGTAGTCCTGAAGATGGCGGCTGCCTTCGACAATGCGGTATCGGTTTCCATGTATTCCGCGATGGCTATGATTGGTGGATTATTGGCTTGCGCAACCGAGGGGAAAGTCGATGCGTCTCTGGCCGCGAAGTTGCAGGGTGCGCTTGCCGAAGCGGGAACGAAACTCGATTCCTGGAAGCAACTAATTGAAGCTGGCGATTGGCTCGATACAAAAGCGCCGCTATATCTTCTCGCGCGCGGAGCAAGCCTCGCTAGCAGCAATGAAGGCCGGCTACTCTGGGAAGAGGCCGCAAAGCTTCCCGCCACCGCAATGCCGGCGGGAGGTTTCCGTCATGGCCCGCAGGAAGTCATCCGCAAGGGTATGCGAATTGCTCTTTGGATAGAACTCGAGAAAATGCGTGCTCAGGATTTGGCCATGGCCGCGGATCTGAGAAAGCTGGGCGTGAAGGTGCTCGCGATTGGACAGAACCTGCCTAACACGGCAGCGGATGTTGTGATCCAAATCCCATCCATTCCGGCAGAATGGCAGTACGTGTTGGACATCATTCCAATCCAGATCGCGGCGGAATGTCTGGCGCGCATGGGGAAGCAGGACTGCGACGGGTTCCGCCTCTGCCAATACATTGTCGAAGATGAGGGCGGTCTAATCGGCCCAGATATGAAACTGGAAGCATTGGATGCGAGATAACTTTTGGTAATCGTGATCCCATGACACCCGCGTGCTGTCGATCCATCTGCTGCTGAACCACACATTAATCGGGAATTCCCGCCACATCAGCGGGAAGTATAAAATCGCGTTGCAGGGCACGATAAAAAGACAATGCCTTGATGATCAGCTTTACTAGACAAGATCAGCCAGTGAAATGGACACTTGAGTTCTCGGGAGCTTCCGGAAACAAATTTGCGCCGAATAGGCGCGAACTTCTGGATCTAAACGAAAGCCAACTAGGTTTGATGAGACGTGGTGGACGCATCGTGCCCAGCCCCGAGTAATTCTCGGACAATCGCGAGCCATTCCTCTTTGAGCGATTTGTCACAAGAGGACTTCCCTGCCCGACTGTACCAGCCGGCTGCATTCTCGTGATCGCCCTCCTTGCGATGCAGATAGCCATGTACCCATGAACTATCAGTGCCTTTGGCTTGCTGCAGGCATGAGTGAGCGCGCTCCCAGTCTCCTCTGGCGTCCCACCAAAGGCTCGCCAGCGCGGGTGTAAGTTCAGCCGGCGGCTCGTTTGCGCCTAGCGATTGATGAAAATCTTCCAGAGTCATGCGCATCAGGATCACAAATTAATCTGCCCATGGTTCGGGTTTGCGGTCCCAGCGATGGGCTTTCAGTTTTCGCAGCAGCCCCGGATCGAGCGGTCCCGCATCACTGCTTGCAATGTTCTGCCGGACGTGGCCGGGCTTCCTCATCCCAACAATGATTGTGCTCACGGCCGGGTAAGAGAGAATATAACGCAAGGCCATCTGGGGTAGCGTGAGCCCCTCTGGCAAAACGGTCTTAAGTTTTTCCACCCGCTGGATTGTCGGCGCCAGATTTTCTGGGCCGAAGTACATGGCGCGCCAGTCGTCGGGCGGGAACCTTGTCTCCAGCGTCATCTTTCCACCCAGGCTGCCTTCGTCAAGCGGCACGCGCGCGATGACGCCGATATTCAGCTCCTGGCAAACCGGAAAAAGCTCGTCCTCGGGGGCTTGATCAAAAATGTTGTGGATTACCTGCACCGCATCCACCAGGCCGGTCTGCAAAGCCTGGAGACCGTTCTCGGGCTCCCATCGATTCAGGCTGAGTCCGAAGTAACGGATGATTCCGTCATGCCGGAGTTTCTCAACTGTCTGGCGGAACTCAGGCTCCTCAGCCCAACTATCGTCCCAAACATGAAATTGCAGCAGATCGATGGAGTCGACGCGGAGTTGCTTCCGGATTAGATCCGCATGGCGGAACACATGTGCCGCGGGGAAAACATCCTGATACTTGTATTCGGACCGAGCCGGCCACTTATCGTTGAGGGGCGGAATTTTGGACGCCGCGTACAAACGCTTGCTGGGGTTGGAAGCAGCGTTGCTGGACAGAATTTTGCCTAGCAGCCCGTCGCTCTTGCCTTCCCCGTAGGCCCATGCAGTGTCGAAGAAATTGCAGCCGAGATCGGTGGCCAGTTGTAGAGCATCCAGGGATTCGCGATCATCGGAGCCGCTCCATCCGCTCATTCCCCAGAGCCCGTGGGCTATCTCGCTAACTTCAAAACCGGTACGGCCGAGTTTGCGATATTTCATGATCACCCAGGTAATCCAAACTTTCTTTTTTTATTGTTTAGGAAAGGTATTTTACGATTGTATCGACCAGCATGGCCGTCGGCTTGTAGGGATCGCCGGACTCATCGTATTCGATCGAGCAATATCCCTTGTACGAGTGACGCCGCAAAATCTCAAATGTTCGCGCGAGATCCACATGTTTGACTGTTCCCTGTTCATTACCAATGCTGTCCTTCACATGGCAAATGCCATACGAATACGCAAACATCGCATCGATGGCGCGATATGCATAATTCTCGTCGCGCTCGCTAAGGGTATTGCCAAAGTCGGGCAGTGTACGCAGCCAGGGACTTTTCACCTTCTTGATCGCTTGCACAAGGAAAAAAGGATCCTCACTCATCGAATCATCGTTCTCCAGATGTACCACAACATTCCTTGCGGAGGCGTACTCCGCGACTCGCCGCAAGCTCTCCGATAGGCGCTCGGCGTCGGGCTTGGAATCTTTAGCGCGAGCGATATTCGTGCGAATGCTAGGTGAGGCTATGACAACGGCCACGTCAATCCACTTCTTGCTATATGCAATCGCTCTTGCGCGTTCAGCGCGGTCGGCCGCGTAAGCACTGTCGGTGCCATCCACTGCCAAGTTCGCTATCGCAGCACCTGCCTTCTCCACCGTCTGGCGAAACTCTTCCAGGTATTTTGGATCTGTTGACGGAAAATGGTGGGTCCACGGTTCGATCTTATTGACATTGAACCGTTCGACCACGTGAGCGGCAAAATCCTTCAGCTCAATGGTGGGATTACCGCTCTTATGGCGATCTCCGGCAATAAACTCACGGAAAGGATAGGACGAGACGGAGATTCGCTGCCGCGGTTCAGATGGAAACTTGATGGAGGGCAAAGAAGCCGCTGTCGCGTGCGAGAAGGTCGGCAAAAAACACGATCCCATGGCTCCCATGCTAAGAGCCAATCCGTTCAAAAAATCGCGGCGAGTAGTCTGCGCCTTCATTTCGGGTTTCTCATCCTTTAAGCTCCTCATAGAGATCCACTATTTTTTTCGAGTGTCATTATGCTACGACGTTTTGTGGTGCCGGTTGTCATAATCTTCGATTGCTCCGCCAGCTTCGGAGTCCGCGGGAATGATTGTCTGGCACAGAACCCTTAGCGTCTCATACTCATGCCAAGAAAAGAATTTGGGAATATAAACGTCGCTTACGCTGATCGTCTTCGGAGATTCACTATCCGAAATCGACATAGCCGTGTTCCTCTACTTAATTTTTAAATAAGGGCAAACGATTTGCGCGTATTGCGGTCCGTTGGCGAGAAATTAATTTATAAATCAGTTTATGCAATCGATTACATTGGCCATAAGTTACTCCGTGGGCGATTTACTGTCAAGAAGATTTTGCTTTTAGTTTGCTTCTCCTTGCATTTTAGGGAAGGCTTTCATCGTTTTAGAAATTCTCAAGCGGCGAATTTCCTATAATTGGCTACCTTGACAGAACCGTCTGAAGAGGCGCAAGATGGGCCCGATCATGTAATGGATTTCATATATGGGATCCGAAAGTAAGCGGGGATTTTCCTGGTTCCGCTTGTTTTTGGGTATCTTCGGTATTCGGTTTAATCTTGCTCTTCATCCCTTGTGACTGGATTGCATTTCTAATGCGTGAGAAAAATAATTCGGTCAAATCGATGCCTTCGGTGCCCACTCTCAAAGAGGTGGCCCAGCTCGTAGGTGTTTCCACCGCCACGGCATCACGGGCTCTCTCCGGTGTGACGGGGGTCCGCAAATCGCTGCGCTCACAAATTCTCGAGGCAGCGCGATCAATTTCCTATCACCCCAATCGTGCTGCGCGCGATCTGCGTGTACGTTCCAGTCGCGCGGTTGGCGTCCTTATTCCGGACATTGAGAACCCTTTCTTCACCAGTCTGGTTTGCGGAATTGAGGACGTTCTTGCCAAAACGGATTATTCGCTGCTTCTGGCTAGTTACAACGAGGACCCCGATCAGGAGTCTCGTCGCCTCGAGGTATTTCGTGCCGACGGAGTGGGAGGCTTGATTTTCGCCGCCAGCCGTACGCCTTCCAGACTTTATGCGGAATTAGGGAAGGCTGGTAGGGCATTGGTAGCGGTATCTCGTGACGTTCCCCGTTTGCGCATCGATCAGGTTATGGTCGCAAATCAGGAGGGTGCCCGCGCTGCTATCGCGCATTTGATCGAGCTCGGCCATAAGCGTATCGCCATTATTAACGGCCCACTGGTATTTACCACCGCCCGTGATCGCCAAACAGGTTACGAAGACGGGCTCCGAGATGCGGGCGTCGCTCTGGATGAGAAGCTTGTCGTCCACGGCGCCTTCAAGCAGTCAGCAGGCTATTCCGCCATGCAACAACTGCTAGACCTGGCCAATCCTCCTACGGCGGTGTTTGCCGGAAGTAACTTGTTGACGATGGGCGCATTGCAGGCCATACATGAACGGCGGCTCGTCATCCCGGACCAGATCGCAATTGTGGGTTTCGATGAAATGCCCTGGGCTATGTCCTTGCGTCCTCCGCTTACAACCGTCGCGCAACCCGCATTTGAGGTAGGTCGGACAGCTGCCGAGTTGCTCCTCGCGCGTGTTCGTGAACCCTCTTTGCCGCGCCGACAAGTGGTGCTCGAGACGCGGCTCATCATTCGATCTTCTTGCGGATTCGAAAGCACCAGCAAGCTCGCGAAGAAACCGCTGGCAAGATGAGTCACGGTTTTTTCTGTTTGCAATAGGAGGGTGTCCGTGATGCCACCTGGCATCAAGCCAACGGCTTGCGACAATCCGCTCGTCATGCCCGCGGCGCAAACTGATGATCCCACGGCGGCCGCGGCTTCCAGCCACAAGCGTTGGGAGGTTGTATGTGCTGTAGTGATTGTTTCTTTCCTAACTATTCTGGCTCGCGCCGGTATTTCTGGCGCGAAAGCTGAGATGGCCCACGACCTGGGCATTGGCGACGTGGCTTTTGGCCTGGTGTTTGGAGCCTTCGCGCTTGGCTACGCCATCTTCATGATTCCCTGCGGCTTGATGGCGGATCGATGGGGGCCGCGGAAATCCCTCACCCTCAGCGTCTTCTTTTGGTCGCTATTCACGTTGTGCACCGGGCTTGTCTCTGGGATCACTTTACTGATCGGCGTCCGATTCTTATTTGGCCTGGCCGAAGCCGGTGTCTACCCGCAGGCTACGCGCGCTCTTCACAATTGGACCCTTCCGCGTGAGCGAGGGCTGGCTCTCGGACTTCTGAATATGGGTTCGCGGCTCGGCGCGGCTGTCGGATTGTTGGCCGCGCCCAAGTGCGTCGAGTGGCTGGGTTGGCGAGAGAGTTTCGTGCTGCTGGGAATCGCCGGCGTGATATGGGCCGCAATATGGTTTTGGTGGTTTCGCGATAAGCCGAAGCTTGAGTTAGAAGGCGATAGGTTAAAAGTCTTCTCAGCCAGGAAAGACAATACACGCGCGGAGGCGACCAGTAAAATTCCTTGGCGGCCTTTTCTCTCGTCGCGGAACTTTTATTTGATTACCTATCAGTACTTCGCGTCCCAATTTACGTTCTTCATTTGCTTGAGCTGGCTGTTGCCATTTTTAAAAGGGCGATATGGCATCACCACCAGCGCGGCCGGAGTGTATTCAAGTATTCCCCTATACTGCGGGGCACTTGCCATGTGGAGCGGCGGCACTGTTGTCGATTGGATATACAAGTCCGGCAAATGGAAGTTGTCTCGTGGACTGCCGGCTATGTTTGGGTTCGGGCTGGCTACCGTGAGCTTGCTCCCAGCCCCTTTCATGCACTCTCCGGGGTGGTTCATAGTTTGTTTTGCTCTAGCGACATTCGGGCTGGACCTCACCGTAGCTCCCAGTTGGACCGTCTGCTGTGATGTAGGGGGTAAATATTCGGGAACGCTATCCGCGGCGATGAATACTATGGGAGCATTAGGTTCCTTAGCCAGTTCGCTGCTATTTCCTCTATTCGTAGGCCGACCTGAACACCTCAGGGCCTATTTCTATCTCGCCGCGCTGCTTAACGTCATTGCACTGGTTGGTTGGAAGTACATCGAACCGTCAAAGGGCTTGTTCCAGGAGCAGAACGGAATTGGACTGGGTGCGACCATTCAGGAAAGGAGTCTCGCGTTACGGTAACACTCCACCGGGAAGCTAACCGGTCTCACGTATCCCTACGTTCACGTGAGCCGACCCCGCGTTCATAGGTAGAGTTGTTTGCAAATTACATTTACCTTGTGCTAACTTGGCGAGATCTCCTTTTAGTAAATCGCTTTACTAAAGCGTTTGTGAGTGCGCGTACAATCGTCGGGAGTCGGGGCTAAGGAAACAATAGACAACTATTATGGTGTGGTGGGAGTGGATGATACCATCTTCGCACGCTTGGCCTCTCCGCCTTTAACGGCCATTCACGTTTCGCGAAGAGTTGGGGAAAATCGGTTTTGAAATATTGCATCGGATGCGGCATCCTTCAAAGGGAACGACGACTCGGCAGCGAGTGAAGACACATCTGGGAATCAGGAAATCGACGGCCACCCCCAGAACACGATCTTCGGCAGGATAGACCTATTTTCGACACTGAGCTTTAGCTTGAGGCCGCCAATTGATGTGGAAGTCACCCATGGAGGAGTTCGATGGCCGTTCCCGAAGCTGATCTGACAAAGCATTATGATGTGATCGTCATAGGATCGGGCGCTGCCGGAGGTATGGCAGCCCATGTTCTCACCAGCCACGGTGTGAAAGTTCTCATGCTCGAGGCCGGGAAAAAACTCCCCATCGATAAGGAATTGCGGTCGATGGAGTGGCCCTACGACAACCCTTATCGAGGAAAGTTGCCGCCGGATCGACACGCGCTCAGCTACAACGAATACGACATACGCAAGCCGCCCTACGGGCCGGGCTTTGAGAAGTACAAACATCTCCATAGTTATATCGGCAACAACGACTATGTAAAGAATATAGTCGTTGATGAGCGCGAGAATCCCTACACCGGAACTAATTACGCCTGGGTGCGGGCGCGTTGCCTGGGTGGCAAAACTAACATTTGGGGACGTCTAGCCCTTCGGTTTTCCGACTACGATTTCATGGCCAAGAGTCACGACGGATTCGGAGAAGATTGGCCGATCACCTACAGCGACCTGGCTCCTTATTATGACAAGGTAGACCTGTATCTTGGCATAACAGGTGTAAAGGAAAATCTCGAGGAGCTTCCTGACAGTATCTTTCAGCGCCCCACCAAGTTAAATTGCGCCGAAGTCACTCTCCAGCAAGGCCTGAAGAAGATGGGCCGTACTCTAACCCAATATCGCGCCGGAGTCACCAGCGATGGTCTAAAGCACAACAAGTATCGTAGCCGTTGCTTTGGCCGCGGCGCCTGCGATAGGCATGGTGGTTGCGATATTCATGCTGCCTTTGATTCTCCGACAGGGTTGATTTATCCCGCCATGGATACCGGCAACTTAACTGTGCGAACCAATGCTGTCGCGAGAGAGATCGCGGTCGATCCGAATACAGGCAAGGCGAGCGGAGTTCACTTTGTCGATTCGCAGACGATGCAGGACTACACCGTACGGGCAAAGGTAGTCATCGTAGCGGCTTCCACCCTGGAGTCAGCCCGGCTTCTTCTGCTCTCAAAGTCGCGGCAGTATCCGAACGGTATAGGAAATTCCAGTGAGCATGTCGGGCACAATTTCTGCGAACACGTAATGAGCGGGGGCATTGTCGGACAAGCGAAGGAACTCATCGGCAAGCCATCCACCAATGACGACGGCCGACCGGGTGGCTTCTATGTGCCGCGATTCCGAAATCTCAAGGACAAGCAATCCAACTACATTCGTGGTTATGGTTTTGAGGGCGATGCCGGTCAGGGAATGCTCCCACGCATCCACGATGCTTCCGGCTTTGGCGCCGGGTTTAAAGACGAAGTGCGCAAGAATAAAGGGTCCTACATCGAGATGGGGGCATTCGGGGAAGTATTGGCGCGCTATGAAAACTATGTCGACCTTGATCCTGTCGTCAAAGACAAATGGGGCATCCCGGCTCTTCGCTTTCACTTTCAGTTTGGTGACAACGAACGGCGTATGGTCAAAGACATGAATGAAACGGCGAAGGAGATGTTCGAAGCGTCGGGGTTCAAAATTTTGGAAGTGAGTGACCGTATCCGTACGGAGGGAGGGTCGATCCATGAGCTCGGAACTGTCCGCATGGGTAACGATCCTAAGACATCGGTTTTGAACCAATTTGAGCAGTCCCACGATGTGAAGAACCTGTTCGTGGTCGATGGCAGTGCTTTCGTAAACTCCAGCTGCCAGAATCCAACCTGGACGATCATGGCGTTATGTTGGCGCTCCTGCGATTATCTCGCCGACGAGTTCGCAAAGGGCAATCTCTAGGAGGAATGAATGTCCGACAAACCCCCCATCGACCTCAAACATGATCGTCGCCAGTGGCTCAAAGGCTCAGCTGCGGTTCTCGGAAGCTCGCTTTTGCCTGCTTCGGCAATTGCTTCGAAAACGGAATCTAAAATCGCGGCGGAGAGTTCGAAAGACAAGGCAGCAGAAACTAAACGCAGCGGACGATTCCTGACACCTCGAGAACACGGCTTGGTAGCGGAAATGGCAGAGACCATCATTCCAGCCGACAGCAAATCCGGAGGCGCCAAGGCAGCGAACGTAGCTGATTACATCGAATATGAGCTGCGCGAACGTGCAAGCACGGCACGTCAGGCGGATTTCAAGGAAGGACTTCGCCTGGTTGATCTGATGAGCCAGCACTACTGTGGCAAATCTTTTATCGTCGCCAACTCGGAAGAAAGAATCGCGGTCTTTACTGTTATCTCGACCAACATTGAAATGACCGAGCTTCCCGAAGTTCGGTTTTTTAAGGATTTGAGACAAATGACGATCAACGGTTACTACTCATCGAAAATTGGTATTCACGATGACCAGGGATACAAAGGCAATGTCGCTCTGATGGAATACGTCGGTTGCGATGACCCTCCCACGAAATCAACTTAAAGGACGAGTGTCAGGAATCAACCCTATGAAATGGTTGGGCACACGTCTATGCATCGGAGGCATCGTCGGGTTTTGCTTGCTCAACAACCTTGTTGCGTTCGCGGCGAGCCCGGAAAATGACGGCTGGATTTTATTGTTTAACGGGAAAAATTTCGAAGGTTGGTACACCTACCTGGATGCGAGCGGAAAAAATAAAGATCCCAAGGGCGTGTTCAAAATTGAAAACGGAATGATCCACATTGAGGATTTTCCCAAGGCCAATAGCAACTCCGACGACGGATATCTTGCGACAACCCAGCAGTTTTCGAACGTGCGTATTCACGTCGAGTACAAATGGGGGCCGAAGCGTTATTCGGAGGGCAAGAGAAATAGCGGATTGCTTTACCTTGCAGTCGGCGCGGATGGAGTTTATCCCACTTCCATCGAATGCCAGATTGAGGAAACCGATGTGGGCGATATGTGGTTGGTCAACGGTGCGGCGGCAACCGCATTTTTTATCGCTCCCACTATGCCGGTATTCGATGATGACATGAACACCGGAACCAGCGTGCGTAGCAACCTCGGCCAGTCCCTTCGTGTGTTGAAGTCTGGGGACTTCGAAAACCGCGACGACTGGAACACTGTGGAAGTGATTATCGACGGCGATAAGAGCACTCAGATCGTGAACGGCCGAATTGTGAATCGCGCCAATGACATTCAGCAACCCGACCCTAACAATCCAGGGCACATGATTCCGCTCAAGAGCGGAAGAATTCTTCTGGAGGCCGAAGACGGCAGCGAAATATGGTTTCGCAATGTTAAGGTCAAGCCGCTTGCTTCGACGCAGAAGCACTAAAGAAATTATCTCGTTTTGTTTTGCAAAGCGCAGCCAATATTAACGAGACCAGGGAGAACATGGCGAATAAGGACAGAGTAAAGATAGGAATTATCGGATCGCAGTTTCAAGCTGACATTCACGCAACATCACTGCAGATTATGCCAGACGAAGCCGAGTTGGTAGCCGTAAGCTCGCCCAGCGCGGGTAATGCCGCTGCGTTTGCCAAGAAATTCGGCATCCAGAGAGTCTTCACTGATTACCGCGAAATGCTGAAAGAAAAAGATATCGAAATGGTGAGCATCTGCGCGCCCAATAGTCTACACGCGCAGATGACTAAAGATATCGCCGCGTCTGGCAAGCATATTGTTTGCGAAAAACCGCTGGCCATGACCATTGCTGAAGGCGAAGAAATGATCGCCGCCGCAAAGAAGCACAATGTTTTGTTGATGTATGGAGAGGAACTGTTGTTTACGCCGAAATACCGCAAAGCCAAAGAAATGGCCGATGCCGGAGCGTTCGGAAAAATCTATCTGGTAAAGCAAAGCGAAAAACATTTTGGGCCGCACAGCGAATGGTTCTGGGATGTGAATCGATCGGGCGGTGGCGCACTTATGGATCTGGGCTGCCATGGGATCGCCTTCTGCTACTGGTTTCTCGGGCGCCCCACAATGAAATCGATCTATTGCCATATGGGGACGTATGTCCACGGGGACAAAACCCGGGCCGAAGACGATTGTCTGTGCATTATCGAATTCGAGGGTGGAGCTACCGCATTGATCGAGACTAGCTGGGCACATCGCGGCGGCATGGATGATCGCATTGAAGTCCACGGCTCCGAGGGCGTTACTTACGCCAATTTACACATGGGAAATGCGCTCACCACTTACAGCGAAAAAGGTTATGGCTATGCGGTAGAAAAGGCTCCATCCACTACAGGATGGACCTATCCGGTCTTCGAAGAACTTTGGAACTACGGTACTCCGCAGGAATTGCACCACTTCGCTCGCTGCGTCCGCGGTAAGGAGACTCCAATCATCACCGGTGAGGATGGTTTAGTAGTGATGCACTCGCTCAACGCTGGATACGCTTCGGCTGGCGAAGGGCGGAAAATTTCGTTTCCATTCGTTGCGCCTTCCGCAGGAAAACCAATCGATCTTTGGCTGAATGGTCCGGCCATGATTAAGAAGCAATAGTAACGTACAGCAGTTTGAATCCGCAGTGACAGGCACCCCGGAACAACGAGCAGTCTGATTCACAACTGCCCTGCTTTAGGCCGAAACCGGGCCATATAACCGTCTCCGGCAATCAGAACGGAAGATTACGGCCCGAGTTAACCTGCATCGGAGAAGGTTTTTATCGAGTACATCGGTCAAAACTCTGGAGAATCTAGTGGAAAAGAAAAACGGCGTAAATCGAAGGCAGTTCCTGGTTTCCACGTCAGCGGCAGCCATTGGCGTCGCCGCTTTGGAAAAGAATGGATTGTCCGCAGGGACTCCGCCCCAAGTCTTTCAATCCGATTCAGGCTCATCCATACCTTATTCCCGTCAAGAGCTTGTGTCAGGTGGTCCGCAGCGTTCTTACTCGAGTGAACAAGCTGGCGAAGTGGCGTTCCCTCTTGGAGGTATTGGCACCGGCACTGTCTCGATCGGCGGCCGAGGCGAATTGCGCGATTGGGAAATTTTCAATCGGCCGGCAAAGAGACGAATCCTGCCTTTTACTTTTGTCGCGCTTTGGGCACGGCCTGAGGGCGGTTCTGGTTCGCTGCGCGTGGTCGAAGGGCCTCTTCAGCCTCCCTTTCGAGGCTGGGAAGGCTTCAACCGGGAATCAGGTCAGGGGTTGCCGCATTTTCAGAAAGCGCGATTCACAGGTGAATACCCCATAGCCAAAGTTGAATTCGAAGATAGTGCACTTCCCTTGACGGTCTCCCTTGAAGCTTTCAATCCATTCATACCGCTCAATGTCGATGATTCCAGCTTGCCGGTGGCAATTTTCAATTATCGAGTGAAAAACCACAGCAAGAAAGTGGTCGATATTGCACTCGCCTTCTCTTTATTAAATCCAGTCGGCTACGACGGCAAGGCATTCCTCAAAGGTAATGGCCATCCTGGGTTTGGAAAAAATGTGACCACCGTGAAACAGGACCAGGTGGGTGGAACAAAAGTAGCCGGGCTAGATTTAACCTCAGAGAAATATTCTGTCGATGATCCTCGTCACGGGTCCGTCACATTGCTAACAACCAACTCCACTTACACCGCACGCACCAGTTGGGACGATGGAGCATGGTGGGATTCCTATGAGAAGTGGGTAGATGAATTTTCCGCTGATGGGAAAATACACGATTCGGAACCCTCTAAACCATCCGCTGATGGCAAATCAGACTACTCGACGCTCGCGCCGCATGTTCGCCTGCTTCCAGGTGAATCGACGACCATCACGTTCATCCTGGCGTGGTACTTTCCGCTGCGGGAAAACTATTGGCAAGCAGAGGATGAAGATGGCTGGGACCAGAAGCATGATCAGATAAAGGGCAAGAAACTGACCAACTACTATGGCACCCGCTTCAAGAGTGCGTGGGAGGTCGCGATCCACACCGCGGGCCGTTTATCTGAATTGGAGCGAAAGACCCGGTTGTTCAAAGAAACATTTTTTTCCAGTACGCTTCCGCCCTACGTGTTGGAGGCGGTTTCGAGTCAGGCCTCCATTCTTCGAACCAATACCTGCATTTTGCTCGAGGGAAAACAATTTTTTGGATTCGAAGGTTGCGGCGACGATCAGCACAATGGTTGGATGAACTGTTCGCATGTCTGGAATTATGAACAGGCACTGGCATTTCTGTTCCCTGAACTCGAACGCTCGATGCGTAACACCGACTTCCTCTACGAAATGCGTGGCGACGACAGTATGGCATTTCGTTCGGTGGTGCCTGTCGGTATCGCGCAGTGGGACTTTCGTCCGGCGGCCGACGGACAAATGGGATGCATTATGAAGTTGTATCGGGAGTGGCAGCTCTCGGGTGACGATGATTTTCTAAAAAAGATGTGGCCAGATGCCAAGCGGGCATTGGAGTTCGCGTGGAAGTTCTGGGACGCCGACAAAGATGGTCTCATGGAAGGTGAACAACACAATACTTATGACATCGAATTTTTCGGCCCGAATCCCATGATGACTACGCTCTATCTGGGGGCGTTGAAAGCAGGGGAGCTTATGGCTTCCGCGGTTGATGACCAGTCTGCGGCGGCGAATTATCGAGAGATTCATGAGCAGGGGGTGAAGAATATCGAGGATCTGTGGAATGGAGATTTCTACATCCAGAAAGTTACGCCGGTGGAGGAGATTCGCCCGATGCTGCCGTACGACAAAGAAGATTGGAAGGAACGTGTGGTGCGAGATGGGCAGCTTAAGTATCAATTTGGCGAAGGGTGTTTGTCGGACCAAATGTTGGGACAGTGGTTCGCCGATGTGGTGGGACTCGATATCGGACTGGATAAGGGTCGTGTGCGAAAGGCGCTTCAGTCTATCTATCGCAATAATTTCAAGCATGATTTCTGGACACATGCTAATACACAGCGCATTTACGCTCTCAACGACGAGAAAGGCCTGCTGCTATGTTCGTGGCCGAAGGGCAGACGTCCCACCCTCCCATTTGTTTATGCCGACGAGGTTTGGACAGGTGTTGAGTATCAAGTGGCCGCGCACCTAATTTACCAAGGGCTGGTGGAGGAAGGGTTGGCGATCGTTAAGGCTATTAGCGGCCGCTACGATGGTGCACGCAGAAATCCCTGGAATCAAATTGAATGGGGAAATCACTATTCGCGCGCTATGGCGAGCTATTCCGTATTCTTAGCACTTTCAGGGTTTCAATACTCAGCCGTAGAGCAAAGCGTGACCTTCCGTCCCCGATTGAACCCGGACAACTTTAGCTGCTTTTTCGCCGCAGGGTCGGCATGGGGACGATATATGCAGAACCGGAAAGGCGGAATACTCAAGGCAACTCTTGGGTCGCGCCACGGCAACGTCACACTTCGGCACATGGTTCTCGCGAGCGACTCGAAATACGGTTCTGCCATAACGGCAACAATGACCGCACCCAATGGGAACTCTGTTCTATGCAACGCAAGAGTTCATATAGACACCGTTCAAGTAGATCTTTCTGAAGAACTGGTAATACGTGAGGGCGAGGAGGTCACCCTGACAGTTAGCGCTTGATCAACGAATTACAATTTTCGTCCGGCCAGATTCATTTCCACAAAAATGACAAGAGTGCCCTGCGATCTGCCTACCGCTAACGGCATTGCTCATGTGGCCGAATCGGCGTTTCTCTCTGAAGCTGAGATCGAGAGCCAAAGACCGGCGCTTTATATCTGTGCTTTCTGCGTCACATAGTGGCCGATCACGGCAAGACAGAACTGGCATCGTTCAGACGATATCAAGAAACGTTTCATAAAATGCACTTCAATCCGGTCGGTTAACTAAGTTATTCACAACAATGACATACTATGTCATTACTTTTTTTCCCCATTTAATCACTTCCTGATATGTTTCAGTTATTTCCTGCAATATTTCATTAATTTCTTGACGGTTAAACTTCTCGCGTGGTACTTATTCATCCTGTTGCGGCACCTGCAGTCTTAGGTTCGGATTCCCATCGTCCTCGGGCTAGGCAGAAGGGCTAAGAGGTCGGGCCGATTTGAATGCCTGCGGCATCGAGAAGGTGAAAGAAGAGTAATGGCAAAAAGCTGAGATTGTATTCGCTAGAAGATAGATGTGTTCTCCGGAGGAGGCAACATGGGTACTGTAACCCGTATGAAGTCAATCGAGACTTCCACTGGTCTCTCCACGATTAAACCAAGAACCGCCTATCGCTGGCTTGTCGCCACATCGCTGTTTCTGATTGTCGCCTCTGTTACTCTCGCTCACGCTCAAGCTGTTGCGAACGCCCAGCTGTCCGGCGTTGTTACAGATCCCTCGGGTGCCGCAATTCCCGATGCGAAGATAATCGCCACTCAGACCGACACCAACGCGGTTCGGACAGCGCAAAGTGGGCCCGATGGAACCTTCGTTCTGCCGGGACTTGCGATAGGTCCGTACAAGCTCCAAATAGAAGCAAAGGGATTCACCACTTACTTGCAGACAGGTATCGTCCTTCAAGTCGGTGAGAGCCCCAAGATCAACATCGCCTTGAAACTAGGAGGGGTTACCGAACAGGTGATGGTGAGCTCTGATGCGGCGATGGTCCAGACAGACACAGCATCTGTCTCCCAAGTGATTGATCAGGCGCGCATGGTTGAGTTGCCGCTGAATGGGCGCCAACCCACGCAGCTCATCTTGTTGTCAGGCGCCGCTAATGATATTGGTCCGGCAAACGGCATGAGCGATTTGACTGGAAGCAAGAACTATTTCAGCGCCGATGCCATTTCCGTGGCTGGTGGGCAGGCGAACGGAACCCTCTACCTGCTTGATGGCGGTGAAAATATGGACTCGCTGCAAAACGTAAACCTCGCGCTACCATTCCCGGACGCACTTCAGGAATTCAGTGTCGAGACCAGTGCTCTCTCGGCCCGCTATGGGATGCATCCCGGAGCCGTTGTGAATGCTGTGACAAAGTCCGGCACAAATGAATTCCATGGAACTTTGTTTGAATTCGTCCGCTACGGACCTGTCAACGCGATTGACTATTTCGCAACTAAACAGGACTCACTGAAACGAAATCAATTTGGCGGAACACTAGGCGCACCGATTCTCAGGAACAAAGTGTTCGGCTTCTTTGGCTATCAGAAGACAATCATCCGCACCGCGCCTCCGTCGACTTTTTCCTTTGTTCCAACAACTGCTGCGCTGAGCGGTGACTTCAGCCAGTTGGAGGGGGCCGGGTGTCAGTCAAGTGGGGTTGCACGCACGATCATCGATCCAACCACAGGGCAGCCCTTCCCGGGAAACCAGGTTCCTATTTCGCGCTTCAATCAGCAAGCACTGAATTTGCTGAGCCACATACCGGTTGCAACCGACCCTTGCGGAAAGATCGTTTACTCGCTCCCTGAGCCTCAAAGCGAGAGTCAAATTGTTGGTCGCGTGGATGCAAACCTGAATTCAAAAAACAGCCTGTTTGGGCACATCTTCAAGGCAAACTACTACAGCCCTGGTCCATTCAGCGATTCGAATATCCTGCTGACCCAACTCCGCGGGGTTATTGATCATGACACCTCCGTAGTAATTGGCGAGACTTACACCGTGAGCCCAAACATTGTTAACTCAGTCCATGCAGGGTATACGCGGCTTACGATCGCGCGCGGTCCTTCGCCAGACGCGATTGGCCTTGGGCAAATTGGCGTCAATGTTTATCAGCCGGCAACTAATTACATGCGAGTCGGTGTCGGTGGACACTTTACGGTAGGTTGCGGCACTTGCGCACCAGTCCAGATATTTCAAAATAATTATCAACTCGCAGATGACGTAGACATCACCATCGGCCGGCACCATTTGTCGGTAGGTGGCGAGTGGATTTATCACTGGCAGAAGAGCTTCGGTCTCACTAATGGGGAAGGAATTTTCAACTTCAGCGGTCAATTTACAAACGATGCGCTTGTAGATTTTATGCTTGGACTTCCGAACAATTTTCAACAGGGAAATAAGCAGGCATTCGATGGCCGGCAAAACTATTATGGCGCGTACGTCCACGATGTAGTTCGCTTGAATCGGAAACTCACAGCGCAGCTGGGATTGCGCTGGGAACCGAACCTATGGGGACATGAAATCTACAATAAGGAAAACCACTTCTCACAAGCCGCCTTCAATGCCGGAACTACGAGCACCGTGTTTACAAATGCCCCAGCCGGTTTGCAATATCCTGGCGACCCAGGCGTGCCATCCAGCTTCAGTAAAAACCAATATTGGAAATTCGAGCCGCGTGCCGGCATTGCCTGGGACCCCACGGGAAATGGTCGCCAGGTAATCCGCGCCGGGTACGGGTTGTTTTACGATCTTTTCGCACTTGGCTATTGGAACGACCAAACGGGTGATGCGCCCTGGGGCAGCCTCACTTCGTTGGCTAGTCCCGCGGGCGGTTTCACAAACCCTTGGGCAGGTTATCCTGGAGGGAATCCTTTCCCTCAGCCCCAACCACCTCCTAGTAACGCTACTTTTCCTGCCAAGGGGGCTTACATTACCTTTCCGCTAGACGGCAAACAAACCTACACACACCAGTGGAACCTGACGTACGAGGCGCAGCCATTCAAAGACTGGGTGTTTTCTGCTGGCTACCTCGGTAACATCACGGTTCACGTATGGAGCGGTAGAGATGTCAACGCGGGTGTTTATATTCCCGGAACCTGCGGCGGTGCACCTTGTTCCACGACCAGTAACACGGATCAACGACGGGTTCTTTTCCTTCAGAACCCAGTGACAGGAGCCGCATACTCCGACATCTTCCAGGCTGACGACGGCGGGGTTTCACGCTACGAGGCGCTGCTTCTCAAAGCACAGCATCGCTTCAACCACAATTTCACGGTCCTTACCAACTACACCTATTCGCATTGCATCAGCGATGTGGACTTCATTGGTGACATTGGAGGTCCGCAAACGCAGGATCCGAACAATCTCAAAGGCGAACACGGAAACTGCGGATTTGATATTCGCCATCAATTGAGCGTTTCGGCTGTACTGGAGTCTCCGCGTCTTAAGAATCGCCTGGCCGACAGATTGGTGGGCGTTTGGAAACTGGCGCCCATCATTACTGCCCGCTCGGGAACCTGGTTCACCCCGTTTACTGGAGTCGACAATTCCTTAACGAGTATCGGGTTGGACCGGCCGAACCTGGTCGGCAACCCGTATGTGCGCAACCTCAAGACTCTTCAGTGGATCACTCCATCTGCGTTTGTTCCTAACCCGATTGGAACTTTCGGAAATGCGGGCAACGACTCTCTCGAGGGACCCGGAGCGGTGAACGTGGATCTAGCGCTCAGCCGGGAGTTCATTGTGCGAGAACGTATGCGCTTCGAGTTCCGCTTCGAAGCATTCAATCTGGCAAACCACCCGAACTTCAGCAACCCGGATAATTACTTATCAGACAGTACATTTGGGCAGATCCAAAGCGATGCTGGCCCACGTATTCTTCAGTTCGCCGCCAGATTTAATTTCTAATGGCGAACTGGAATCTATTGGCATGAGTCTAGGAGGACGTAAGCATGTCAATGACGCGAAGGGACATCCTGGTAGGAGCCGGCGGGATTATCGGAGCGTCTGCCGTTGATGCAGTGTCTTCCGAATCTGCGCTTAAGGCCAAGAGGCAAACAACAAGTGCGGATGGCCCGAGAGGCGACGGCCGAAAAGATAAAGATAAGGGCCCTCGCCCGTTCAACGGTATCTATCATGATGACCATCTGAACCAAATTGCGTTTCCCCTGGGTGGCATTGGGGCTGGCATGTTCTGCCTGGAAGGGGCAGGCGCGCTGACAAAATTCTCATTGCGTAACCGGCCTGATTTAGGCAACGAGCCCCACACCTTTTCGGCCGTATGCATTAAGGCTCCGCGAAAAATAGCACGTGTTCTGGAAGGCCCGGTGCCCGCTTGGAAGCTACGGCCATTTCTTCCTGGCGTAGAAGGCGTCTATCCCGGCGGCTGCTGGGGGCTCCCACGGTTTCGACAAGCTACGTTCGAAAGCCAATTTCCATTTGGGACTGTCCGTCTTAAGGACGCCGAGCTGCCCCTGGATGTGGAACTCACAGGTTGGAGTCCATTCTCCCCTGGCGATGCGGACAATTCCAGTTTGCCGGTTGCGGCTCTCGAATATCGCTTCCTCAATCGAAGCTCGGCGTCCGTCGATGCGGTGTTCTCCTTTAATTCTGAAAATTTCTTGTCAGCACATGAGGATTGGCCCAGCAAAAAGCAACCATCCGAGCGAATCCGATCTACAGCCAATGGATTCATCCTTTGCGGCCGTGGGCCTGGGTTCGAGGATAGACCGTGGGACGATGCGTCTTTGGCAGTCTGGGTGGATGATCCGAAAACTAAAGTTAATCCCGCCTGGATGCGCGGGGTGGATGCACGGCAGCTCGTTTGGAGAGACATTGAGGCGGGAGCGAGCTACTCACGAGATCCCATACTCGACGACTCATCGCCGGGCGCGTCGATATTTGTTCCCTTCTCTCTCGCGCCGGGTGAAACGAAGACGATTTCGCTTCGTTTCGCCTGGTATGCTCCAAAATCGAGTCTCTTCAAGCCTGCGGATATTGGCTCAGACAGTAACGTAGTGCACTGCAGTGTAGTGGGCTGTACGCCTGTCGCCGGAACGTATCAGCCATGGTATGCCGGACGTTTTTCCAACGTTGAAAAGCTGATCGATTATTGGCAAGGCAACTATGAGCCATTGCGGCAGGCCTCAGAAAAATTCTCGCGGGCTCTTTATGATACGACCTTGCCACCTGAGGTCACAGAAGCGGTGGCGTCCAATCTGGCTATCCTGAAGTCACCCACTGTTCTTAGGCAGACAGATGGCCGCCTGTGGGGATGGGAAGGTACCAGAGAGACCCAGGGATCTTGCTATGGATCATCCACACATGTCTGGAACTACGCCCAGTCAATCGCGCATCTGTTTCCGGAGCTTGAGCGCAGTTTACGTGAAACCGAGTTCGGGTCGAACCAAAACGATGAAGGCCATCAATTCTGTCGAGCGGCGATTCCAGTACGCCCATTGAACGAGCCGAATGCGCTTCCTGATGCGGCAGATGGACAGATTGGTGGAATCATTAAGTTCTATCGGGAATGGCGCATCAGTGGGGACATGGATTGGCTCCGCCGCTGGTGGCCGAAGGTCCGGGCAAGTCTGGATTACTGCATCAGGACCTGGGATCCTGAGCGTCGCGGAGTGATCGAAGAACCGCATATCAACACGTACGACATAGGCTTCTGGGGCGCCGATAGCATGTGCACGGGTATGTATCTCAGTGCACTGAAGGCGGCAACGTTGATGGGACAGGCCTTAGGCGACAACATCGAACCCTATTCTGCTCTTTTGGGCAAGAGTTCCCAACAAATGGAACAACTATTCAATGGTGAATACTTCTTTCAGAAGACAAAGTGGCAAAATCTGCGCGCCCCATACCCGCGACAAGATGACGACTCTCCCGAATATCCCGAGTTCCTTGAGTTAGCGAAAAAGGAGGGGCCCCCTTATCAATACGGCCCAGGGTGTCTGTCTGACGGTGTGCTCGGAGAATGGCTTTCCTTAATGTGTGGTGTCGGCGCGCTGGTTGATTCGCACAAAGTAGAAAGTCATCTTCTGGCGGTTCATCGTTACAACTTCAAAAAAGATTTCACCGAACACGTCAACACCAGGCGCCCTTATTTCGCATGTGGTGAAGAAGCCGGAGTAGTGTGTTGCTCGTGGCCCCGGGGCGGCAGGCCGTCACTAGCGATGATTTACTCAGACGAAGTCTGGACAGGAGTGGAGTACCAAGTGGCTTCGCACCTCATTGCACTGGGAAGAATCGACGAAGGTTTGGAAATTGTTCGAGCGTGCCGCAGCCGCTATGACGGAGTTGTGCGGAATCCGTTTGATGAAATAGAAGCGGGACACTGGTACGCGCGGGCGATGTCCTCGTACGCTCTTCTGCAAGCCTTCAGTGGAGCACGCTTCGACGCGGTGGAGAAAGTTTTGTATCTCAGGCCGGCAATCAAAGGAGATTTCCGCTGTTTTCTGTCTACCGCCACCGGTTTCGGAACAGTGGGCGTCAAAAACGGTAAGCCATTTGTAGAAGTAGTTTCGGGCCAGATACCGTACAAGGAAATCAAGTACACGAGTGCCTAGCCTCGATCGCACGATAATAAGGACGGCCTGCGTGATAGCGATTCTGATCGCCTCACTCTCGGCCCAGCACGTCGCTGTTGACTATCCGCCCAATGACGAAATTACTGATCCGGCCTTGGTGCAGGTTCCCGAGGACCCGCATCTTCCTCGCGTCTTAATCATGGGCGATTCAATTTCACTAGGCTACACATGGGAAGTGCGGAAATTACTCGCCGCAAAGGCTAACGTTCAGCATCCTGATGTGAACTGTTGGTCCACCGCATTCGGCCTCGCACACATCAAGCAATGGATTGGAGAAAAGCACTGGGATGTCATCTACTTCAATTTCGGACTTCACGATCTGAAATATCTGAACGACAAAAGCGAGTATGTTACTCCGGACAAAGGTAAGCAGGTCTCCTCAATTCAGGAATACCAGGCGAACCTGAGGAAGATTGTCGCAATCCTGGAAAGCACAGGCGCCAAACTGATCTTTGCCACAACCACGCCCGTCCCCAGCGGCAACACTGGACGCGTTCCAGGGGATGAGATTCGCTACAACACTGCGGCCACGGAAATCATGCGGGAGATGGGGGTTGAGATCGATGACCTCTGGAGTGTGGTGAATCCCTCGCTTACGAAGCTGCAACAGCCCCACGATGCCCATTTTACTGCGGAAGGATATCGAGTCTTGGGAGTTGAAGTATCAAGCCGGATAGAGCGCGATCTTCCAAACGCGGGCCGGCGTTAACTCGAAAGGATCGGAGATGAATAAGTGTTTATGCGCTATTTTGCTGGTTCTTTTCTCGAGCATGACTGCGTGGGCTGCTGCCGTTCCCCTAAAGGTTTTGGTTTTCAGTAAGACGGCGGCTTACCGCCACGCATCCATTCCCGCCGGCATAAGCGCGATTGAAGAACTGGGTGCATTGCATGGATGGGATGTGGACGCCACCGAAGATGCTTCGCAGTTCAATGAAGGCAATCTGAAGCGCTATGACGTGGTGGTCTGGTTGAATACGTCGGGCAATATCCTTGACTCGCAGCAGAAGGCGGCCTATGAGCGGTTTCAGCAATCGCACAAAGGCACAGTCGCAATTCACGAGGCAGGAACCGATACCGAGCGCGACAATTGGTCTTGGTACAGAAAGATGGCGTCGGTGCTGCTGTCCGACCATCCGGAAATTCAAAAGGCAACGGTGCTGCTACAAGATCAAACCCATCCCGCTTCCTTTACGCTGCCGCTTCAATGGGAACATGTAGACGAGTGGTATAGCTTCGCTTCCGATCCGCGCCTCGATCCGGATGTCCATGTGCTCGCCTCCGTGGATGAGCGAACCTATGATCCGGGCGAGCTTGCCATGGGTAAAGACCCCACGGATCACCCACTTACCTGGTACAAGCAGTACGATGGCGGCCGTTATTTTTACACCGCGCTCGGACATACGTACGAAGACTATCGATCGGATCACTACTTCCGGGCGTTACTCACCGGCGCGATCGAATGGGCCGGAAGCCGAAGGCCCGACCACCTCGTGAGAGACACGGACGATGCGGGCCTCATCTTCAAAGAGTTTGACGGCAAGAGTCCCAATGGCGTCTGGGATCGGCAAGGACCCCCACTACCGGCAAACTTCAAATATGCAGTGAAGCCCGATGCTCTTGAAATGTACGCGAACACACCCCTGAATCAGCACCTTGTGCGTGAAGGTATTGCAATCGATCCTTCGCGCCCTTATGCGATTGAAGGGAAATTCGTGATTCCCAGGCTCGGTGATGACGCCAATTCCTTTTGCGTCAACCTCAATGTCGCCGGCCCGGATGGCGATGTAAGCAAGGTGAACACCTGGGCTTTGAACGTAGATCTTCATCAGGAGGGTGGGGCAGTCATTAAATTCATGGGCTTCGTGAAAGGCCGCTTTACGGAAATTGGGCAGGTGGAGACAACTTGGGGCGCGGCGGGTACAGAATACGGCTTCCGCATGTATGTGAATGCCGACTACGATGGCCGGTTTCAATCCAAGCGCGTAAGCATGTTCGTCATGAAGGGCGATACTCAGCTGGAAAAGCTTATGGTGGACTATTCTTCATTTCCTTATCAGCCTGACGGAGCGAAATCAGTGCGGCTGGGCGTAAATACGCATGAAGCCGATTGGGTGCTGCGAAATTTGAAGGTGTACTATCTCGACGTCCCGCAGCGCGTGAAGTGATTCGAGACGTGAGCCACCCTTTTTGATCTCTGTTGCCTGCCCCGCGGATTTTTAATGTTCAGGTCGTCTTCCTGCTTTCCTTGTTCGGGTCATGAAGACGAATTCCGGCGAACATCAAAATGGTCAGACGATGGCTCGCTTGTCATTTCGATGATTATCAGTTCATCACTTCATTCGCTGGAAAGGGTCGTGTGCTACTTTCTGCCATTGCGTGCAGCCTGATAGATTGCCTCGACCAGCGCGATACTTCGCCGGCCTTCGCGCCCATTGCAGACCGGATCTATATCCTGCTCGATCGCACGAATAAAATCCTCAAACAGCGCCTGATGTCCACGAAAGTCGCTGACTACAGCGGATGACGCACTCTGGTTTTCATCCGACACCATGCTTGCGCCGATATCGGCAGGGGCACTGCGCAAGTGGACCGCCAGAATGCGATCCTGTTCAAGAATTACAGTGCCCTCAGTTCCAGTGATTTCGATCCGTCGCGGATATCCCGGATACGCGGCAGTCGTCGCATGGAAGATGCCCAGCGCACCGTTGCTAAACTCAAGAGTTGCAACCATCGTATCCTCGCCTTCAATTTTGTGGAGTGCCGTCGCCGCGCGGGACTGCACGCCAACCACATCGCCAAGCAGCCACAGCAGCAGATCCACCGTGTGCACTGCCTGATTGATCAGGGCTCCTCCTCCGTCCAGGGCGAATGTGCCGCGCCAACGCGACCCGCTGTAATATTCCGGTGGTCGATACCATTTCACCCGTGCATCCACCAGCAGGGGTTTTCCAATCGCCCCGTCACGGATCCATTCTCGCAGTCGGCGAATTCCAGGTTTCACCCGGTCCTGAAACATTACTCCAAGTTTCACGCCGCAGTGGTCCGCAGCCTCGATGAGCGCATCCGCGCGTGCTGTACTGATCTCAATCGGTTTCTCGGTAAGTACGTGCAGGCCGCGCTGCGCCGCAGCAATTCCGTGGGCTCCGTGCATCCCCGATGGGCTTCCGATCGCCACTAGGTCCATCGGGCGATGCGCCAGGAACGCCTCGAAGTCCTGATATTGCTTGCCTCCATGCTCGCGGCAAAGGCCCGCGACCTTCTCTGTATTGGTTCCGTAGAACGCGGCGATTTCAACTCCGGCAATTGCGCGGGCCGCTCTCGCGTGCGTCGCGGTAATATTGCCACCGCCAATCAGACCAATATGAATCGTCATCTTTGTCTCGCTCGCCTCTGACCTGTTGTCGCAATGAATTGATTCCGGCACGCCCCGCGCTGCTGGATTGCTTGTCAAAGCGCCACTTAAGCACACTCGCCAATGATGTCAAGATTTCCAGACTGGCTACAGCCGCACAGTCCGATCGCCCGAAAACCAGGCGCCCTTCGCAGAAAGAAGCTAGCGTAAAGAGCGACAGCTTTCTTTCTGTGATTTTTCATTGGATAGTTGAAAATCATCACCGGCTGTATGTGAGTATCGCTGCTATCGGGCAAAATCATTTCGAGTTCTTCCCGGCTGACCCACGGAAATATTGTTGTTGCGGATAATACATTCTCCGCAAAAAATCAGCTGCGCTGTAAAAGCTCCGAAGCAATGATAAAGTTTGCCGGTCTATACAGTTGATGACCATTGACAGGAATTAGGAGCCCACCGATCCATTCACCAACGCAGGTTGTGATGGGTGGGGCTTTCGTGAGCGGGTTGCCAGGATGTGGCCAGCGTGCTTGAATGCTACCTGATCAAAAGAATCTCCATCAGCCCACCAGCACCTATTTTGTGATCTTACTTCTTTGTTAAGAGAGCGGCGGAATCTTTATTGAGAAACACAGCGCTATTCGGATGATTACGCAGCGCCGATGCAGGAGCCATGGGAGTAATCGGCCCCTCTAAGCAAGACTTTGCAGCCTGTGCCTTGCGTCTGTCCGGCACAACCGCCACGATCTCTTTCGCTCGCAGTATCTGGTGCACCGACATGGAGATCGCCCGTCTAGGCACTTCTGAAATGTCCGTGAACCATCCCTCATTAACCTGTTGCTGGCGGCACGTCTGGCTGAGATCAACAATCAGATAAGGTTCCTCTGTTTTGAAATCGGCAGGGGGATCATTGAACGCAAGATGGCCATTTTCGCCGATTCCTACAAACGCAACGTCAACATCGCGTTCGTTTAACTCTTTTCCAAAACGCTTTGCTGCGGATTCCGGATCTTTCCCCACATCCAAAAGGCAGTATCGAGTAATACATGTTTTATTGATCAATCGCTCTAAAAGATACTTTCGGAAACTCGCTGGATGTGTAGAAGGCAAATCCAGATACTCATCCAGATGAAACATCTCGACACGCGACCAATCAAGATCGGCAATTCCGGTCAGCGCCTCCAAAAATTCGAATTGAGAAGTTCCCGTTGCAGCCACGATACGAGCTCTCCCTGATTCTCGAATTGCGCGGCGGATGGCGGAGGCAGCCTGCTCCGCGGCTGCGCGACCGAGGGATTGCTTGTCTTCAAGTACCTTAATCTGCACCTTCAGTCCTTCCGTTTTGCATTCTCTTGGGGTTGTCCATTATTAACTGCTCAACTTTTTAAGTCGTCGCGAACGATTCAGCAGCTAGGAGTTCAGTTGGGCACGAATCCCGGTCAACGAAAAGCGTTCCGTCGACCGTCTTCAGAATTGAGGCCGGGAGAGCCACAGTAGGCTCCTGGGTCTGGAATAGTTTTGTCAGGATGTTACGCTTGAGTCCCAAGGGCACCATCGTATACACGCTCTGTGCCTCGAACAAAGCAGGGATGGTCATGGTAATGCCTTTATCCGGAATGAAGCCAAGGTCCTTAAAATTGGGATCTTCGATAAGTTGGCGTTTGGACTGCTCGGCGACCTCAACCACTCTCACCCAAGCAGGGTCGTTGAAGTCTGTGTCCTGCGGTTCGTTCAGTGCGAGGTGGCCGGAAGTTCCGATTCCCTGGCAGAGGATGTCGATCTTTCCAGCCGAACGCAGTAGAGACTCGAAATGCTTCGCCTCCTGATGAGGATCTGGAGCATTGAACCGCACTAAATGAAATTTCCGGGGACGGACTTTGTCATAGAGTTGCTTGCGCGTTTGATAGCCACAGGTGTACTGCTCCGGAATACGCGTATCCCAAAAGTCGTCCATGTTGAAGCAGACGACCCGACTCCAATCGATGTCATTTTGCTGACTGAGAGCATTTAAAAAAGATCCCTGACTTTCACCCGCTGCAAAAATTATGCGTATTTCATCCCTTGAGATCAGCAGCTCTCGCATTTTCAGGGCGACCGTCAAAGCTGCTTTCGTCCCCAGATCGTTTTCGTCTTCACAGAGCACAACTTGAGTCTTTCCATAATTCATGAAGTTAGCCCTCGTTTGTTTTTAAATTTGAAAACTGCGCACAGGCTCCTCAAGCATTGGTGCTGGAGGGTTCATCGAATCCCAACGCCCTGCCTGCAAACTTGAGAGGTGGGCCAGAAGACTCACGCTTTATTAGCTGGGTTGGGATTGCATGTTTTTGAACAGGTCGATCTGGTTGAGCAATACGGTTGAGCACCAGTTCGGAAAGATGAGCGCCAACCTGTTCGCCGAAAACTCGAATCGTGGTGAGTGGAGGATAGAGCTTGACCGCGTCCAGATCATCGCAGCCCACTACGCTTACTTCTTCCGGAACGCGAACGTTGAGATCTCGGAGCGCTTTGTAGACACCGTTGGCGCACGCGTCCGATCCGGCAAAGATTGCCGTTGCCGATTCTCCGCCTGTGAATATAGATTTCGCGCCGAGATAGCCGACACTTTCCTCTTGCTCGCAATCGAATCCGGCCTGGCGTGCACATAATCCAGCCTCTTCCATCGCCCTTTGATATCCTTTGTGTACCCTGGCGAACCAGGTGAATTTGCAGTTCCCTACGAACCAAATGTCACGATGTCCAATTGCTTGGAGATGGCGCGTCATCTCATAGGCGCCCTGTTCGTCATCAAACCAGACGGTGTCATACTCCTTCGATTTCCAGTCCTCCAGAACATTGTTCCCCAAGACGGCAAATGGAATTCGTTTGCTGGCTAAGAGATCGAACAGGTTTTGCGAGTTTGTACCAGCGACCACAAAGCCGCTGACCTGGTCACGGCGTTGCAAGATTTTTGGTAGATGGAGATCCTGCCAGGGAACATCCGACCTATAGTGAAACGGAAGAAAAATGATGGAGTAATTGTTTTCCGAACAAAATGCTTCCGCTCCGACCAGAACCCGCGAGTGAAAGGGATGCAGCAAGTCGCGGTTGCCCAAAAGAAAAGCGATCAGCTTGGTTTTATTGGCATGTTCGATCTTGAAGCCTGCCTCAGTGGCGGCGTTTCTTACGCGCGCCTGAATTTCTGGACTGACTCGGGCGGTACCGTTGAGAACGCGTGAGACCGTCGCTGGGCTCACGCCAGCAAGACGAGCTAAATCCTTAACCGTGACATTTCTTGGCATTCCATCGTCCTTAGTTTGATCTCTCACACGAAAACGGAATTATAACCGGGATGTGAAACATTTCATAGACCCCGGCTGGTAATGAGCTTTAGAAACCTTATAGCCACACACCAACCGATACTACGTCGACAACGAATCGAATAGAAGTTATTGATATTTATGACACAACTTGCAAGTCTACGGGATAATTAACTGAGGGCCAGTTAAAACCTATCTTGGAACATTCTTTATTAAGTTGAAATATTTCATAGAAATGATGAAATTATCTCGACGACGACCTAGCTAGTGTGATACCAATTCTTCCTGCCGAAATTGGGGGCCGCGCCTGTATATGAATTTACCCAGCTTTGGCAAAGCCACCGATGACAGCGGAGGTTTGGCTAAATGCAAAAATCTTCCAATCAAAACAGCAAAAATATTACGCGGAGAACGTTCCTGGATCGCTCGGCCTCGGTGGCATTGGGAGCCGCTCTACTCGGAACAAGTAGAGCCCAAGGCATTGCTACCCAATCCGCTATTTCGTATGGACGCGTGCTGGGCTCAAACGACCGTATCTCGCTCGGCCATATTGGCATTGGGCAGCGTGGTCGCGGCCTGGAATTCATTCTGTCGCAACTCAAGGATTCAAAGAACGTTGAGGTCGTGAGCATTTGCGATCTCTGGAAAGTGAATCTTGGGCTCGCCGTGGCCAAGGCAAAAGAAACCTATGGACGCGAGCCTCACTCCTCTCAGTACATAGAGGAACTCTTAAGCAATAAAGAAATTGATGCCGTGATTATCTCGACCCCGGAACATCAGCATTCGCCCATGCTGAAGATGGCGGCGGAGGCCAACAAACATGCCTATGTCGAAAAGCCGATGGGCAATGTTCTGGAAGAGGCCAAAGCGGCGCGGGATGCCGTGCTCAAGAGAAACCTGATTGTCCAGGTGGGCACGCAGCGCCGCAGCGAACCCTACCAGATTGCCGCCAACAAACTTTTTCGCTCAGGAGTCTGCGGCGATGTCAGCAAAGTCGAAGTCGTCTGGAACTATCACGGTCCTCGCTGGCGTGGACGTCCGGAAGTAAAACAGATTCGCGAAGAAGACATCGATTGGCGCAGGTGGCTTATGACTAAGCCTTACCGGCCCTTCGATCCTCAGCTCTATTTCGAGTACAGACTTTACCGGAACTACTCAAGCGGTATTCCGGACCAGTGGATGAGCCATGGGATTGATCTCGTCCATTGGTTTATGGACGATCACTTTCCCCGCTCCGTGGTCGCACATGGTGGTGTGTTTGCCTGGAAAGATGCAAGAGAGAATCCCGACACCTTTCAAACACTGCTGGAATATCCCTCCGGCTTCATGGTCAGTTACTCCACGAGTTTTGGCAATGATGCACCCAGCTTCATTCGCTTCATGGGAAAGAAAGCTACGCTCATGAATTTCGGGACCGAAGGCACTCCTCGGTGGCTCTTGGTGGAAGAGAAAGGCAATTTTGAAGACGATCCAACCATCGTGCGCAAAGAGGAGTGGCTGTCACTTCCGGGAGACGGAGGGAAGGGCCCGCCACACACTACAGATGAAGATCTTTCCCACATGACCAATTGGTTGGATGCACTGCGCGCCGGGAAGCAGCCCTCGACGCCTGTTCAGGCAGGCTATGCACATTCCGTGGCCTGCATGATGGCTGCGCAGTCTTATTGGGCAGGAAAGAAGCTCTATTGGGATCCCAAGACGGAAACCATTTTAGATCACGACCCCACGCCGGGAGTGTAGCTCGGCTGTCATATGGAATGCAGAGTGGCAACAACTTTTAGGCGGATTGCAGGAAAACAGGAGACCCAATCATGGACAAGCAGAATTCCCGGAAAGTAAGGGGCGATTTCTCTTTTGTTAGTAGCTGTTCAGCTTTTATCTCTAACCATAGATATGAATCGAGGAACAAGAATCTCTGTAGATTGGTCTGCCTGATGCTTGCCTTGGTTGCGGTTCCGGTTGGTCTCTTTGGCCAAACTGATGCGGCAACTATCGTCGGAACGATTACCGACAACAGCGGCGCCGCTTTATCCAACGCCACCGTAACCCTGGTGAACGTCGGTACCAACGCCAAGACTGTCATCAAAACCAATGCGGATGGTAATTACGTTGCCACGCCCCTCAAAATCGGAAACTATTCCATTGCGGTAGAAGTCCAGGGATTTAAAGAAATCAAACGCACCGGTGTCGTGCTTCAGGTGCAGGACCGTCTTCGTGTCGACTTCACGATGCAGGTCGGCTCGGTCGCAGAACAGGTGACTGTGACTGGCGCTCCTCCATTGCTGCAGTCAGAATCTTCCGCTCTGGGCGATGTTATCGAAAGTAAACAGATTGCCGATCTCCCGCTAAATGGCCGAGACTACACGCAATTGGCTGCGCTGACGACCGGAGTTGTCAAGGTCACGGAAAGCGGAAACGGCCTAACTGGAGGTGCTCAGTCGTCCGCCAACGGCAACGCTGGCGGAAGCTTCGCGGTCAATGGCACGCGGGGCCTCTTGAACAATTTCCTCCTGGATGGCATCGACAACAATTCTAACGACAACGGCGGCAATGTCCTGAAGACCAACGTCGACGCGATTGCTGAGTTTAAGGTACAGACCAGTAACTATTCAGCAGAGTTCGGACGCAGCGGCGGAGCGGTCATCAATGCCACAATTAAATCTGGAACGAACCAATTTCACGGAAACGTATTCGAGTTCCTGCGGAATTCCGCCCTCGATGCAAAAGATTATTTCGAGCTTTCCACTGATAAGAAGGCTCCATTCCGTCAAAACCAGTTTGGCTTCACCTTTGGCGGTCCGGTCCTGCACGATAAGCTTTTCTTCTTCACAGACTATCAGGGGACCCGAATCGGCAGCTCGGTAGTGGATCAATCGAAAGTTCCGACACTTGCCGAGAGAAACGGCGACTTCAGCGCTCTCCTTCCCGACACAGTTATTTACGACCCTGCAACTACGACTGTGGTGGGGGGTGTAGTTACTCGCACGCCCTTTCCCGGAAACATCATCCCTGCTAATCGTTTCGATACGATTGCCCATAACCTCATTTCGCTTTACCCCGAGCCTAACCTTTCTAACCCCGACACCGCCAACAACTTTATTCGCAACGATCCGGGAACTCTTAAAATCGACCAGGGCGATGCACGAGTTGATTACGTGATCAATCCCAGACAACAGCTTTTCCTGCGATTCTCAGCGAGCCATCTCGACCGCTTCCAGCAACCGCCATTACCCGGACTCGCCGACGGCGGCAATGGATTTCAGGGAGATTCATTCGATGACACCCGCGGACTCGCTCTCGGGCATACCTGGACCATTACTCCCACCATCGTGAACGATGTGCGTGCGGGGTTCAGTTGGGACCACTACGCCAATGGTGTTCCGGACTACGGTCTTAAGTTCCCTCCGCCTGATCTGTATGTTCCCGGCGTTCCCAACGATTCGTCCCTCAACGGCATCACCCTGATCCAGCCCACCGGAGGCTTTCGCCGGCTGGGTACTCCCGGTTTTGCCCCAACCTTGGGCCGAAATTATGAAATTCAATATGGGGATACGCTAAGCATCATTCACGGAAGGCATTCGTTGAAAGTTGGGGCGCAATTTCGTCGCAGCGCATTTAACTTGCTGCAACTTGGGTCGCCGCGCGGCCGAATCCGCTTCGATGGGCAGTTCACTTCGCCTGATGGCAATGGCGGCGGTTTCCCGATAGCCGATTGGCTTCTGGGAATTTCCAATCGAGCCAATATCTCTCTCGGCGGCACATTTCACAACCGCCAGAACTCGTACGGTGGATTCGTGCAGGATGACATCAAAGTGAACTCAAAGCTCACCCTGAACCTGGGACTACGCTATGACTACACAACTCCCATCTACGACGCCAACGACCAAATGGCGAACCTCGACTTCGCCACCGGCCAGCTGGTTCTTGCAGGAAAGAACGGCGCATCGCGCGGGTTGGTGAAAACGGATAAAGATGACTTCGCCCCGCGCATTGGTCTTGCCTGGCAGGTGATGTCCCACACGGTAGTCCGTGCTGGCTATGGGCGCTTTTTCATGTATCAGGAAACCCGCACCGGCGATCCCTTCCAGCTTTATTACAACTTACCGTTTGTCGCCGAGCCCAATTTCATCACCGATGGTGTGACGCCGATCCTGACGGTTTCCGGAGGATTCCCAGCTATTGACCCCAACAACATTCCTGGGGCATCCGTGACGACCTCCGCCGAAGGAGCCAACACGCATTTGCACGCGCCTGTGTTAGATGAATGGAACATGAATATCCAGCACGAATTGCCGGGCAGCTTTTTGGTAGAAGTCGCCTACGTCGGCTCCAAGGCGACGCACCTCCAGAGCATCCTTGATTTGAACCAGGATCCTACCCCTGGCCCTGGCGACATCCAGTCGAGGCGACCCTACCCGCAGTTCGGGGGGTTTTCCAACCTCGTGGACAGAGGAAATTCAAGTTATAACGCCCTGCAGATTAAAGTGGACAAACGCCTGACACATGGACTGATGTTCTTGAGCGCATTCACCTTCAGTAAATCCCTGAACGACCAGCCTGAGATCTGTTGCTCCTCGCCCACTCCACAAAACAGCTACGATCTGAGCAACGAAAGGGGACGTTCGGACTTTGACCAGAAACTCCGTTGGGTCACGAGCTTCGATTATCAACTGCCGATCGGCAAGGGTCAGCGCTTTATGAACTCAAGCCGTGCCGCAGACCTGGTTCTGGGTGGATGGCACGTCGGTGGAATCGTCGCGTTTCACACCGGTTTCTACTTCACAGCCCAGGTCGGGGCGGATCCCTCCAACACCGGCTCCAACGGCTTGCTCCATGCCGATCAACTCTGCAATGGCAACCTGCCACGCGGGGAGCGGAAGGTGACAAATTGGTTTAACACAAACTGCTACGCGTTTCCGAACGCGTTTACCTTCGGTAACGCGGGAAAGAACACCCTGGAAGGTCCGGGCGCCGCTACCAGCGACATGTCATTGCGCAAGGTGTTCGATATGACGGAACGGACGAACCTGGAATTCCGTTTCGAGCTGTTCAACGCTTTCAACCATCCAGTTTTTGGCCAACCCGACCCGTTCCAAGACGATGGCCCGGGATCCTTCGGAGTCATTACTTCGACGACGGTACCGGAACGGCAACTGCAGTTCGCCCTGAAATTGAATTTCTAAGGGCCACTGACCTGCTTTGCGGGAGATACAATCGAGCGTGTCTCCCGCCATACATTTTGGATTGTGAATAAATTGCTAATCGTCCGGCGCGAAAATCGTCATCTCCATCTCAAGGAGGGAAATTGCGTCGACATGTGATGTGGTTGAGCCTGTTTTTGGGCGCGGCAGTCGGAATAACCTTTAGCCAGGACACGAAGTTCCCTCCCAAAAACGAACAGATCCCCGGACCAAGTTGCGTCGCTGTCAAAGATGAAGATGAAGGGACTGTCTCGAGACTTTGCTCTGTGCCTGAGCATCAGGAATGGCTCGCGGATATCCGCCACTGGCGCGACGAACGGCGCATTCGTATCGGTTACGGCCCAGCACGCTATGAGCTTCCCGCGCTGAAGTGGACCCAATCGAGTTTCATCCAGCCACAAATGATGGTCGAAGATCGTTATTTCTACGATCCGGTTGGCAATCGCTACACAGTGGATCGCTATCTGACCGATCTGGAAAAGCGCTATGGCGGCATTGATTCCGTTTTGATCTGGCCCACATATCCGAACATGGGCATTGACAACCGGAATCAACTAGATATGGTTCGATCCATGCCGGGCGGAATTGCCGGCGTACGACAGATGGTCTCCGATTTCCACCATCGCGGTGTTCGTGTTTTGTTCCCGATGATGATGTGGGACCAGGGAACTCGCGATCCTGGCCAGACTTGGCCCGATGCCATTGCGTCTCTCATGGCTGAAGTTGGAGCTGATGGGATTAACGGCGACACTCAGGACGGTGTTCCGCGCGCCTTTTCCGATGCTTCAGATAAGGTTAACCACCCACTTGCCTTCGAACCAGAAGACGGCCCTCATGACGAAGGCATCGCTTACAATGTTCTTACGTGGGGCTACTATAGTTTTTCTTTTGCGCCCCAAGTGGACCGATTTAAGTGGCTCGAACCCCGGCACATGGTGAATATTTCTGATCGCTGGAACCGCGATAAAACGGACGATCTGCAGTTCGCATTCTTTAACGGTGTCGGTTGGGAGAGTTGGGAGAATATCTGGGGCATTTGGAACGGTATAAATACGCGGGATGCAGAAGCGACACGGCGAGTCGCAACCCTGGAACGCGGTGTCGCGCCTTTTCTCGTTAGCGCGGATTGGGAGCCGTTCTTCCCTATGTTGCACTTCGGGGTATCTGCGAGCCGCTGGCCTCTGGGAGAGGAAACTGTTTGGACGATTGTCAATCGAAATGAATACAATCTGGCCGGACCCCAGATCCAACTGCCGGTCTCGGAAGGAATGCACTATTTCGATCTATATCATGGCGTGCAGCTTACACCTGAAGTCCGCGGCAATACGGCGGTCCTTAGTTTCGCGATCGAATCGAAAGGTTACGGCGCGCTGCTTGCAACAAAGTCTGATCCCCATGCAACCGTAAAAGCGCTGATGGAAAAAATGAGCGCTATGACAGCGAAGTCTCTCAAGAGCCTCTCGCACGAATGGAGCTTCCTGCCGCAACAAATAGTGGAAATTGCTGCCACGAAGCCACTGACCGGAACGGCGGCAGACATGATCAAAATACCCGCCGCAGATTTTGTTTTCAGAGTCAATGGTATCGAAATCGAAGGAGCCGACGATATCGGCGTCGATGTGCAATATCCGTGGGAGGATTCTCCGCGCCGATATCATGCACATGTTATGCACATAGATCCATTCTGGATCGATCAGTTTCCAGTTACCAATGGACAGTTTAAGAAATTCCTCGATTCCACGCAGTACCATCCCGCTGATGACCTGAACTTTCTGCACGACTGGAGCAATGGCACCTACGCTGCTGGATCAACCGACAAACCTGTTACGTGGGTATCTCTTGAAGATGCGCGCGCTTACGCAACTTGGGCAGGAAAGCGCTTGCCTCACGAATGGGAGTGGCAGTACGCCGCCCAGGGAACGGATGGACGTCCCTATCCGTGGGGCAAGGACTGGGATCCCTCAGCGGTTCCGGTGCCCGATACGGGACGCACCATGCGCGGTCCGGACAGCGTAACCGCGCATCCGAAAGGAGCAAGTCCGTTTGGTGTGATGGATCTTGTCGGTAACGTCTGGCAATGGACGGACGAGTTCCTCGATGATCACACCCGGGCAGCGATTGTGCGTGGCGGCAGCTACTATCAACCGCAGGGATCAAAGTGGTATTTCCCGCAAGCCTACAATCTCGCTGAACACGGCAAACTACTGATGATGGCACCGAGCAAGGATCGTTCGGCAACTGTTGGATTTCGTTGCGCCCAAGATGCGCAATAGCGGATGAGCGCCGCATCGCAAATCGGTGTGCGCAACCCGCGCCCGATACGCAATCTACGTTGGTGGATTGGCGGGTTATTATTCGCCTCAACAATTATCAACTATATTGACCGGCAAACGCTTTCGCTTCTCGCCCCTTACCTGAAATATGACTACCATTGGACAAATACCGATTACGCCAATCTGCTGATCGGATTTCGCCTCTCTTACTCAATCGGTCAGACTGTCTGCGGAAGGTGGATTGATCGCATCGGCACTAAACGGGGCCTTACCCTCTCAGTGCTGTGGTACTCGATCGTTTCCGTGTCAACCTCACTGGCCACCGGGCTCTACAGTTTTGCCACCTTTCGATTCCTACTGGGGGCGGGTGAATCCGCGAATTGGCCGGGTGCGACCAAAGCCGTCTCTGAATGGTTTCCTAAAAGTGAGCGGGGAACAGCAACTGCGTTCTTCGATAGTGGATCGTCCATCGGAGGAGCTATCGCTCCGTTCCTCGTCTATTGGGTCTACTTTCGCTGGGGATGGCGGCCCGCATTTGTACTGCCAGGACTGTTGGGTTTCCTATGGCTGCTGGTTTGGCGCCGGACGTATCACGCTCCTGCGGACCACCCGAGAATCAGCTCAGCCGAACGTGAAATGATCCTGGCCGAGACCGCAGAAGTAAGTGGGGCGACAGCGCACAGCGGGTTGCCGTGGCGTCGTCTACTGAATTTGCCGCAAACATGGGGAACCATCGTTGCAAAAGCTTTAACTGATCCAGTTTGGTTTTTTATCGCTGACTGGTTTCCGATCTATTTAGTTGCCAAAGGGATTTCACTGAAGAGCGGACTGATTGCTGTGTGGATTCCGTTCATTGCCGCTGACCTCGGCAATTTTTTCGGTGGGTTGGCTTCTGGATTTTTGATCAAGCGCGGATGGTCGCTGGGCGCGGCTCGTAAAGCGATCATCGTCTTTGGGGCAATTGGCGTGCTGCTGCTTATCCCCACGATTTTCACGGTGAATCTGGTTGCAATAACATCGCTCTTCGCTCTGGCCACGTTTTCCTATGCTTCATTTTCCACGATCGCGAACGTGCTGCCGGCCGATCTGTTTTATAGCGATTCGGTAGCATCGGTGAGCGGGTTGAGCGGAACCGGAGCGGGAATCGGGACCATCATAGCGTTCAAGTTCATCGGATATTTTTCCGACTCGCATCAGGCATTGGCAACTCATTCCTTCGATGCAGTCATCATCGTTGCCGGACTGGTGCCATTTCTAGGAATGATTCTTGTCCTATTGCTGGTTCGCAACACCCGCGCCACGCAGCAAGGGCTGGTTCGCGCCATCTGATCCAGCTCCTTTTACTTCACAGCGTTTCCCGGACCGCCGACAGCATGCAGCCGTGGTAATCGTTCTTCGACCGATGGCAATGAAGGAAATACCGCGTGCGGTTCGGTCTGATACCAATAAGCCACTGAAAAATAGTTGTCGGATCTTCCGTTAGCATGTCCATGCTCGATCGTCGCGTATTAGCGACTTGGTAAAAGGAATCGGAGAATCAAGGTGGAAGCGGTAAACGCTACTTCGGCTTCCTGCTTTCTCCTCTCCTACGACTGGTGCACCATACAAGCCGTACGAGAATGCCTTGCCTCCGAAATCGTATGCCCCCAGAAAATAATCCTCGGCCCCTGTTCCGTTGATCGATGGCAGTTTTTCTCCATCGACAAAAAACATATCGTCTCCCTCGCCCCACCAATGGTCCTGGTTCTGTAGCACGGACATGGTCACGCCGACAAAATGTCCCCGTCCAGTAGCTTGCAGCCAAATGTAGTTGCCCTCCCCTGTGAGGTTTTTCCTGTTCCCCTGGAGCGGGTCGTCATTGTCGGTCCAATCTCCCATAATGCCTTTGTTCGGCGAAGCCTGACGGTACTGCGCGTGAAAATACAAGGTGTCCGCAGGAAGCGGTTTCGCATAAGCCTGATAGTCGATGTTGTAATACAGCGCATCGAGTTTTAATTTTCCGGTATTCTCCACAGTGATTCGCGCACGTTTCTGAAACGGCATAGGGAAATAAGAATTCACCGCACGGTTCGGCGCTGCCGACAAAGGTAGGGACTCAAATGTGAAGTACTCGCCAAGGCCCAATCCAAAAAAATCACCGATTGGCGCTTCCACACTGGGCGTCTGTTCCCCGTCCCAATAGATCCGCAACACCAATTTTTTCAGGTGGTACATCTCGTCAGAAGAAAACGTAAACCAAATATGCGTAATGATTCCTGGCCCCACTTCGTCCAAAATCGTGAGGGTATCTCCAGGCGCAATCGTTCTAGAATCGTCATTCCCTCCCGAACGGTCATAACTGGAGATCCGTTTCTGCACGTAATCGCGGGGTTGGGCCAATCCTCCTAACCAGGTCTGGCTCTGTCCATAAACTGCTGCACTACTCATCAGGACCAATAACAGCACTCGCCCAAGCCTTTTCATCGTTCGCCTTTCCTCCGTCCATCCATATTCTATGGTCGAAATTCTATGGTCGAAATCTCGCTGCCCGGAAACGGGATAGCTCCCGATGATATGTAGCAATCGTTTTCATAATACCTTATAAAAATTGCACAACCAAGAAGCAGATATAAGCCACAAAATCTTCGATTATTCGCTTGACATCGATTTCTCCGGCCAGTAATACTTACGTGGCAATCAATTGTAATCGATTACATATTTGTTCCAATCTGACGAAAATTCCATCAGATGTGTGGAACATTGATCCAAAGCGAGCATGAAAGGAAAAGTACGTTGAAAATTGTTAGGGCTTGGGAAGAAAAGGGAGTTGAGATTCCGGCTCCTTACCGGCGTCATATCAAGGTGCTCTTCGCGCCAGATAAGGAAGGCGTTGCAGAGCTCACATTTAGCCATGCCATACTCCCGCCGAATGGACGCACTGACTATCACGTCCACGATCGGCCGGAACTGATCTATATCGTTTCCGGCAAGGGCATCTTCAAACACGATGGTGAGCAGACGACGGTGGAAGAGGATGTCGCACTTTGGGTGCCGACAGGTGAGTACCATCAGATGATCAACACTGGTGATGTGCCTTTGAAGCTGGCCACCGTTTTTGTCCCTGCCTATAAGGCGAGTGAGAACTACAAGCGTTGCATGGATGCAGCCGAGGCTGAGGCCGTTAAGCAATAACGTGCGCCTTGGCATCGGTTCCTGGACTTATCCCTGGGCAATAGGGGTTAGTGGGTTCCCGCTGCCAGTTCGGCCGCTTCGACTCGCGGACTTGATCGAGAGAGCCTCGCTGCTGAAAGTTGGAGTGGTGCAAGTCGCAGACAACTTGCCCCTCCACAAACTGGACGTGCACGAACTCCACGACGCTCGCGATCAAGCCGCAGGTTTGGGCATCAAGATCGAAATCGGAACGCGGGGAGTAGAGCCAGAGCATCTGCTTAGCTACTTAAGCCTGGCGGTCATCTTCGATGCAGTTCTGATTCGAACCCTGACCCATACAGTCCAATCGCGGCCCTCGCTTGAACAGACGGAGAAATGGATTCGTGCAGTCCTGCCAGAGTTTGAAGCACAAGGGGTCACGCTGGGGATGGAGAACTACGAAGCGCATTCCTGCTGCGATCTCGCAGCTTTAGTGCGCAGACTCAATAGCAATCATGTGGGCATCTGTCTGGATACGGTGAACTCCCTTGGAATGCTGGAGACACCAGAACGCGTGGTCGAAATGCTGGCCCCTCTCACCGTGAACCTCCATATAAAAGACTTCGTGATTGACCGAGTTCCACACAAGATGGGCTTCGTAGTAAAGGGCGCGCCCGCGGGAGCGGGAAGGTTGGCGATCCCGTGGCTGCTGGAGCAGATGCCCCACGACAATAACGTATCGACCATTCTGGAGCAGTGGCCACCGCCGCAAGAGTCTGTCGAGGCAACCATTGCGATGGAGCAGAAATGGGCCGAGCAAGGGCTTCAATACCTCCGCTTGTGTGGCTGTACGTAGGGCATCGACTTAAATGCCGCTGCTGAAAACGACGAAAGCAGAGTTTAGCTCCCATCGATTCCTGAAGGAGGTCCTGACGTGTCCGGTATGACCACCACTCTCGACACTGGTCCTCATCTGCGGCACAATTCGCTTGGCCTGCGAGAACTTGTATTCCATGCTGTAACCCACATCGGGCCGGCGACCAGCGTCGTGTTTATTTTCCCGGGCATCGCTCTGCGGGCTGGACCGGTCATGCCTCTCTCTTTTGTGCTTACCACGATCGTTTGTCTGTTTGTCGGTAGCACCGTATTCCAATTTTCTAAATATGTGCCATCGAGCGGTGGCTACTATTCATTTGCCACTCGGGGCCTCGGCAGCCGCAGCGGCTTCATGGCGACCTGGAGCTATCTCATCTATGAGATCATCGGCGCTGCCGCAGCGGTAGGCTTTCTCGGTTATCTTGTTTCCGATACGTTGAAAGGGGAGTTCGGTCTAAGCATTCCCTGGTGGATCATCGCAACCGCGACAACCGCACTGATCTGGGGGCTTACGCACCGCGGTATTCAACTTTCAGTTCGCATCAGCACAATTTTAGGCGCCCTCGAACTGGTCATCATGTTGGCGCTTGGGATCACGTTTCTGATCCATCCCGGCCACGGCTCTTCTTACCTCGCGCCTCTGAAGCCCGCTTCCTCGCCCAATCATTTCGGGGGCATCCTTGGGGGCATGATTTTTTCCGTTCTGGCGCTTGCCGGTTTTGAGTCTCCGGCGCCACTTGCCCAAGAGGCTCGGCTTCCCGGCAAGTTTATTGGCCAGGCAGTCATGCTCTCGGTTGTCAGTATCGGTATCTTCTACATCTTCATGTCCTATGCCAGCGCGATCGGCTGGGGCACCGGAGATATGGTTGCCTTCGCCGCCAATCCCAATCCGTATTATGGACTAGGCCATTCGCTATGGGGAGCGGGTTGGTGGTTCGTAGTTCTTGCGCTGGTCAATTGCTGCGTCGCGGTTGGTATCGCCTGCACCAACTCCGCGTCGCGTGTTATGTACACAATGGGTCGCGCGGGCACCCTTCCCGCGAGTTTCGGCCGTATCCATCCCACTCATCTCACACCTGCGGTTGCGATCGGAGTTGCGCAAATCGTGGGGATGATAGCGATCCTTCTGGTCGGCTTAATGTTGCGTCCTGAATATATTTTCAATTTCCTCGGAACGATTGCTACGCTTGCGGTCATTGTTATTTATGTCATGGCGAACCTGGCCTTGACGCGATATATGCGCCGCGACCAGCGGGCCTATTTCAGCATTTGGCTGCACGTGTTAGTTCCAACGCTGGCGACCCTAGTCCTGGCACCTGTTCTCTTTCTGAGTGTTTATCCGCTTCTTCCTTGGCCATACAATCTGACTCCGTATCTGTTCATGATCATGCTTGCTGCCGGATTCGTTTATATGCAGTGGCGCGAGTGGCGCAACCCTGGAACGCTTCACCGGAGCGCAGTGATGATCATGCGCGGTAAAGAAGGCGAGGCGGAAGAATTGCAATCCGTATCCACCAAAAAGAAAGGTTACGAAGTCTTGGAGATGGAACGATGACAGGGGAGCGCATGATCTCGATTTTCAAAATTAAGTAACCAGAGGAGAGTGAAATGACGCGAAAGTTTGTACTTTGGGCGGTTCTTGCGATGATTGTCGTCCCGGGCCTGTTCGCAGCTGACACTTATACCCCTCCACCAGAGTCGGCGGGCGGTTGGCGATGGTGCAAGACTCCCGACGAAGTGCGTTCTCTGGCGGGCATGGATCCTGACAAACTGGACCTGATCCGAGATAAGTTTCTGCAGCTGTTCGCAGGACCATGGCAAATCGTGATTATTCGCAAGGGCTATCTAGTTGCCGAGTGGTACGGCGTGCCTACGATGCCGACCACAACATTCGATGGCTGGTCCTGCACCAAGTCGTCGACGGGAATCGCCTTTGGTTTGCTCCTGGATGATAGTCTGCACCACAAGCTTCCAAAAGATGCGCAGATCACTCTCGATACGCCCATTTACGATTACGTGCCGGAAGGCTTCCCTCTCACCGATCTGGGAAAGAAGAACATCAAACTAAAGCATGTACTTTCGATGACCTCGGGGATTCCGGGCGAGGACCATGGCATGATCGGCCTAAGCGCAGCGCCCGGGGGTGGGGACATTGAGATTGCTCTGGGAAAACAGCCGAACCGGTTTGGGAAATGGGCTTCCAAATTAACCAGCGAGCCGGGTACTGCATGGGAATACTCCGACACGGGCTTCGAGCACTTGTCGCTATTCTTTTATCACGCGACTGGGCGTGAACTTTTCGATGTCATGAAGGAGCGGGTTTTCGATCCCATCGGCATTGAGAATGTTGGCTGGGACAAGCAAGGCGGAGTGGCCGGTAATCTCGGGCCCCATACCAATCCTCATAGCGGCTTGCGTTTCTCCGCTCGCGACTTTGCGCGGTTGGGCTACTTGATGGCGCACGACGGAAAATGGCAAGACAAACAGATCGTTCCCCAGTGGTGGATCGAACTGGCCACTAAAAGTTCCCAGCAACTGAATCCCAGTTATGGATACACCTTTTGGGTCAATACAGATGGCAAGCTCTGGCCAACCGCACCGAGGGATACTTTCGCCTTCAGAGGGTTTACTGCCAGCCGGCTTTACGTCGTGCCATCGCTGGATCTGGTTGTGGCCAGATTGGGATACGCACCGCAAAACTGGGGAGAAGAAAACCTGTTGCCAGGCGTGTTGAATGCCATCATCGACTCGCCTGCCAGCAAAAAATAATCACGAACGGGCTAGCCCTCGGTAACAGCGGAGGCTTTGTCAATCGCATAGTGATCCTGACCAATGCGGAGCACCGGTTGGGTGTGCTCGACTCCAGAGTCTTGGGCCTCACCCAAAATCAGTCCAGGCGGATTGCATCAATTGCTTGACAAGGTGTCTGGCAGCGTGCTCCACTGACAAGCGTTTTAGTAAAGCGATTTACTTAACCAAAAAATCCTCCCTCAACTTAGCGAAAAAGGATGGAGCATCCGCCCATGTTTACTTTTATTCTGAATCGCAAGGTGTCCTTAATATTGGTGTTGGTGTTGCTGGGACTGGTTCTACCAGGGCAGACGTTCGGTCAGGTGGATACCGGCGCTATTTCCGGCACGATCAGAGATACCAGCGGAGGCGCGGTGGTGGGCGCGAAGGTGACGCTCATTAATGAAGGTACCGGAGCGTCAATAACGACTATTAGCAGTTCCATAGGCGAATATATCTTCTCACCGGTGAAAGTCGGTCACTACTCCTTGTCGGCGGAATCCGCCGGATTTCAGAAGGTGCAACAGAAGAATGTCACCGTCAACGTCCAGCAGAAAATGCTGGTTGACATCGCATTGCCGCCTGGTCAAATCCAGGAAGTCGTGGTTGTCAATGGTGCGCCGCCCGCTCTTCAAACCCAGGATGCTTCCGTCGGACAGGTCGTTGAGGAGCGCACCGTCAACGCTTTGCCACTCAATGGGCGTAACTTCACCTTCCTTGCCCAACTCTCGGCGGGTGTGACTCAGGATCAACAGGATACGCGCGGCCTGGGTGCGAGTGGGAGTTTTGCGGCCAATGGTTTGCGCCCTGCGCAGAATAACTACTTGCTCGACGGTCTCGACAACAACGCCAATCTGGTGGACTTCTTAAATGGAACCGCCTACGCGGTCCGTCCCCCGGTAGATGCGATCCAGGAGTTTAAGGTCGAAACTCTCAACTATAGCGCTGAGACTGGGCGTTCGGCGGGTGCCGTCCTCAATGCCACTATCAAATCAGGGAGTAATCAGTTTCACGGAAATGTCTGGGAATTCGTCCGCAATGACAAGTTGGATGCTGCTAATTATTTTGAGAATGCAGGAGGCATTCGGAAAGGAGAATACCGCCAGAATCAATTTGGATTTACCTTCGGAGGTCCGATTCGCAAGAACAAAACTTTTTTCTTCATGGACTACGAAGGCACCCGCACCCGCCAGGCTGTCCCGTCGACAAATACTGTTCCAACCTTGCTCGAGCGGACCAGTGGATACACTAACCTCTCGGAGCTACTTACGCAGGGTGGGACACGGACCGATGTTCTGGGGCGCAGTTTCGCGTTAGGACAGGTCTTTGATCCTTCCACCACGCGAGCGGTTACTTGCGGAGTTGCTGACCCGGTTACAGGTGTTACGGCTCCCTGCACGGGTGTGCCGGCCGGAACTCAGTTGGGTTTTGTTCGCGACCCTTTTGCGGGTAATATTCTTCCGGCAAACCGGCTTGATGCCAACGCGATTAAACTTCTGAATCTCTATCCTGCCCCCACCGCCGCCAGCCTGTTCAGTAACTATGCTGCAAATCCGATATTAAAAAATAATGCAGATCAATTTGACGTTCGCGTGGACCACACCTTCAGTCAAGAGGACAGCATCTTTGGCCGTGTGAGTTACGACGATAACCCAACGTTCATTCCGAGTCCCTTTGGCGGCATTGCGGACGGGGGTTCTTTCTCGTCAGGGAATCAGGAGGCGCGTTCCGTCAACACAGTCATGAGCGAAACGCACGTGTTCTCGAGTTCTCTCGTCAATGAAGCACGCGCTGGCTATAACCGTATTGCTTCCACTCGACTTCAGCCTAACGCTAACGTTCCTGGAATTCCCGCTCAGTTCGGAATCCCCGGAGTTCCTCAAGATAATTCCAATGGTGGACTAGGCGCCATCTACATTACGGGACTGAATACTCTTGGGAGCAATCAGTATCTCCCCTCAATCGAGCTGAGCACCACGTCACAGTTTACGGACAATCTCACCAAAGCGGCTGGCCGGAACACCTACAAGGTCGGTTTCGAGTTCCAACGGCTCGGATTCAACATCCTTCAACCTCCTGCCGGTCGTGGAACGTGGAGCTTTGCCGGCGTCTACACCGAAGTGCCTTCTACAACTGGAGGCAATACAGGACTCGCGCAAATGTTATTAGCACCGATTCCGGGCACAGTTCCGGGCGCCGCTAATTTTGTAGGCGGCGCGGACAGCATCAACGCCTCCAACATCGCCAGAACCTCCATGAAGCGTAATTATTATGCCGGCTACTTTCAGGACGACATCAAGGTAACGCCGAAGCTGACCGTGAACCTTGGTCTTCGCTACGAGTACTTCGGACAGTTGCTCGAGAAAAATGGTGCACAGTCCAATTTCCTACCTTCCGCCACAGTGGGCGGTGTTTCCACCTTCCTGTTGACCAAAAAGCGCTGCAATACTCCGCTTTCTCCAGATTTTAAGACGGCCGCTGCGGCGGAAAATATTGATATTGTCTGTTCGGGACAATCCGGCCTTGGCGTATCGCAGAAACTCAATTTTGCTCCGCGAATCGGATTTGCCTATCAGGTGACACCCAACCTTGTGGTCCGGGCAGGTTACGGGATCTTTTACGGAGGATTTGAAAACTCCGCACTTTTGACCTACAACGATTTCCCATTCCAATTCAATCTGAATTACCCGAATTTAACGCCTAACGCTCCCATCACTTTTGCCAATGGATCGATTGGCACCCTTTCTACCGGACTAACCGCTATTCCGCTTACGTCAGCGGCGGTTGAACCGGGCGGTGTCGGGTTCATCGGCGAAGATTACCACAACAAGACTCCATACACGCAGGGCTATAACCTGACCACGCAGTATCAGCTGACAGGGAACGACACCGTGCAAATCGGTTATGTCGGCAATACGGTTCGCCACCTTGCGGTCGACGTCAATCCGAATACTCCGCGGGAGATCCTGCCGCTTGGGCTGAATGCACTCGCCTACTCTCCTTATCCCGCTTTTTCCGGCGCCATCTACACCAGCTTTGCGGGTAACAGCCACTACAACGGACTGCAGACTAATTATGAGCACAGGTTCAACGCAGGCGTCAGCGTTTTAGCCAACTTCACTTGGTCGAATTGCATGACCGATGCGATCGACCTTCTCAATCCGAGTTCAATCACCGGATATCGAGCACCGTTCTTGCCGGGCTTTGGCATTCACAGAGACTATGGCCGTTGCGATTTCGACGTGAATAAGGTATTCCACCTGAGCGGGACTTATGAGCTTCCTGTCGGTAAAGGAAAACGGTTCCTGCATGACAGTGGCGGGCTCGTGGACGCATTGATTGGGGGATGGGCGACAAATTGGATTCTCACGCTGCAGGATGGGCAACCGGGAACTGTCCCGTGCGCAACCCCGACTACTTCAGGATTCACCTGCGATGCTCTTACGGTCCATGGTCAGGATCCCTACGCGGGTCCCCACAATGTACACCAGTGGCTCAATCCAGCGGCATTCGCTACTCCTCCCGCAGCCACCGCAATCGGCCAAACGGACTACAGCCCACTCGGCGGAAGCCCGAGTCAGTTCCGCGGCCCCGGGTTCCATCGTCTCGATTTTTCCCTCTTCAAACAGTTTGCCGTTACGGAGAGGTTTCGCTTGGAGTTTCGCTCCGAATTCTTTAATCTGACGAATCATCCTAACTTTTCCAATCCCGGGTTCGCGGGCAATGGTGTAGTGGCAGCTCCCGGGTCGCTCGACTACACCAGCAGCAACTTCGGAAAGATCACTTCAACGCGTGACGGTCAAAATGATCAACGCGAAATACAATTCGCGCTGAAATTGTACTTTTGAGCGACTAGGAATCGTTTGAGCGCGAAGCCGGAATGTCCGACGACTGAGCCTTGCCTGGTCGCTAGAAGCAGCGATCCTGAAAATGAAAACAGGAGAATGAAGCCTGATGGCAACTGTTGCGACTGGTTGAGAGATCGCGAGGGACAAGATTTCGGCGTACTTCGCCCAATCCCATCGCGAAGAGTCAGCAACTGGCAACTCCACGGGAAGGTTCTTTCTCGCCGTCCCAATACATTCGCAGGATTGAGAATCTCCAGTTCCCTAGTGGCGTCATCCAGATATGCTGTGTTTCACCTGATCTTTATTTTCAGCTAGCGTGAAAGTCTTTCCCGGTTTCAATGATCACAAAAGGATTGATTTTCCAACGCTGTGCCTTTTATGGCTGTAACGCCTTTACCTTTTTCGCCCGTCAGATTTTCCGGACTCATCAAAAACCTCTTGGCATTCGGAAGGCGAAAGAGGTTAGCTAGACCATGTAAGGCCATTATAAGAACTCCCTTGAGACAAGGCATGCGGACTTATACAGAGCAGGACGTGCTATGACAAAAAACTCGGCTTCACCTTGTCCCTTTTCGATTTCCCACCTCCGGTACAAGCAACAAGGTAAATATAATCCGAATATTTCTCGAACTATTTAGCCTTACCGTTAGCACCATACTCGCTCCCAGCCCGAAGGTCTCACAGAATTCGCTTTTTGGTCCCCGACCGCCGGAATTCCACAAGCGCTATAACTGTAGGCACATAGCGATGAAGGATGACTGCACTTTTTGCGTTGGGGACTTGCCGAGGTCGCGCAAATCCGATTCATGCCAGATTTCACGCGCAATTCAGGATGATGCCTTCTTCTGAGACCGTGCGGAGTTGGCGGCGAGCGCACTCTAGCTAGAACTGAAAGCGCACTCCGAATTGCATCCTGCGATAGTAGTTGGCGATGAAGTTCACGGGCTGTTCTGCTCGAGGACACTCAGAAGTGCAGTTTCAGGCCAAACTCCAGTTCTCTCGATGGAACCACAGTCGAAGTGATTACTCCAGTGCTACCTGGACCGTCCGTAATGAAGTTATCCGGCAGCCCGAATACCGGATGGTTGAAGGCGTTAAACATCTCAAAGCGGAACTCGATATTCGTGCTGTCGCTGGTATTGAATATTTTTCGGAGCGCCAAGTCTGCGGTCACCTCGCCCGGTCCTTCAAGCACATTCTTCCCGGAATTACCCCAAGTGTATTGTGCCGGCAACGGAAAACAATTGATGTCAAACCAGTTGTTGATCGACCGCTTTCCACCCGACAAATTTCCGTTACAGATACGATCGGTGCGGGCCAGCCCGAAGGAGCCCGTGTTCGAAGGATCGAAACCCATTGCCGGTGAAAAGTAGAAACCGGTGCGAATGGTAAAGACTCCGCCGACATGCCATCCCCCGAAGATCTGGTCGGCCACGCCGCCAGTATCCCAGAATCTCTGTCCCTTTCCGACCGGAAGCTGATAATCCCAGCTCGAAACCCAGCGGAATTTCGAATCGAAATCGGTAGGCCCTCTCTCAGCGCGGAGGTTGTAACTATTCTGTGGATCGCCATTGGCGCAACAGATCGAAGGCTGATCGTCAATGGCCTTGCTGAAAGTAAAAGCGCTCAGGAAGTAGAGTCCGCGTGAAGGCTGCTTCTCTACTTTAAGTTGCAGCGCGTGGTAGTTTGAATTTCCGCGGTCCACAATGTCGGTGAACCCGCCCCACTGCGGATACGGGCGTCGCGCCTGAATCGCGCCAGGGCCGGGCACCACAACTTGGTTATTATCGACTTGCGCCTGTAGATGAGTCGACTTCGAACCGACGTAGGCCAGCTCCACCAAAATCTGGGCAGGTAACTCATGTTGTATGTTCAAGTTCCATTCGTCCAGAACGGGAGCGTGCAGATGAGTGTCCACGCCATTGGCCGAGATGGTTACCCCCACGGGGCTTGCTAAGGGTGAATTCGGCGCTGGAAAGCCTTGTGACACTGTAGTTAAAGGTGTTTGGCCATCACTCAGATAAGTGGGTTGATAGATAAACGGCGGGTTATAGGCCAGCTGGAAGGGATCGCCTGTACGAACCTCCTGGTAGGCGAAGAATCGTCCATAGCCGGAACGGACGACGGTTTTTGGCAGAACTTGCCACGACAGCCCGATGCGCGGGGCGAAATCGTCTTTGTCGGTCGTTACCAGGCCCCGGGAGGCACCATTCTGACCAGCTATAACGAGTCGCCCAGTCGCGAAGTCGAAGTTGGCCTGGTGATTATTCGCCTCTACGATCGGGGTCGTGTAGTCATAGCGCAAGCCAAGATTTAACGTCAGCTTGGGCAGAATTTTGTAGTCGTCCTGAATAAATCCGCCATAAGTATTTTGCCGATTCTGGAAGGTCTCTGAAGTGCCAACGGAAGCAAAATATGGCAGGCCCAGCAACGCATCCGCGAACCCGGTGCCGCCATTGCCTGACAACGGTGTCTGGGAGGTAAAAGTTCCTGCAAATACAAAGTAACCGCGGGGCTGCGCAATTTGCAGGAGATTCTCCTGACTAAAGCGAATCTGCGCACCTATTTTCAGCGCGTGTTTTCCACGGATCCAGTTCAGAGTGTCGCCCAATTGAACTTCCTGGCTGGGGCTGTTGATCGTAGGCTCAAATCCTGGCCAGCCCAGGCCGCGGTCGCCGGCGATGTTAAACTGCGTGATGCCATTGGTTTGTGAATTACTGGGAACGCCGGAGATGGCCAGACCGGCAGGCGGCGGGTTAACACCGTAACCGGGGACACCCTGAGTATAGCTCTCCCGGTTGAAGCCCACCCGCAGATCGTTCACCATCGTCGAGCTGATCGTGTAGGTATATCCGACGGCGGCGCCGTGAGTGTCGTCTATGAAGCCCCCGCCCCCTCCGCCATCGGCAAGGCCGGGTAACGCCGGATGCTGAAATCTATTGGTGTGACTGAGGGAGAAGCGTCCGAACAGCTGCTGTTTATCCGAAATGTTGTAATCGACACGCACATCGCCCTGGTCGATGCGATCGCGGCCGGGATCATTGGCGATGTAGTTGAAACCGTTGCCTGGTGACGAATAATTGGGTGCAGGGTACAGCGCGGCATAATTGCGCGCGATTGGATCCATGCGATTGGTCGGAATAATGTTGCCAGGAAAAGCTGTACGATTCGCCTGGCAGGTGCCGGGCGCGGTTCCGCAACCTACTCCCGGGTCGTAGATGATTGTGCCGGCTGGTAGGAGAGCACTGAAGTCGCCTTTGATCTCAGCCGAAGTCGGCACGATGGACAAATCCGTCTGTGAGGTTCCAATACGAATTCCCTGGTAGTCCCCGAAAAAGAACAACTTCCCTTTTTTAATGGGACCGCCGAAGGTGCCGCCAAATATGTTCTGATGGAAGGGAGCCTTGGGAGAATTGGGCGCCTCGAAGAAGCCGCGAGCATCGAGCGCCGAATTCCGCAGGAAGTCAAAAATAGTACCGTGGAACGAGTTCGTCCCCGATTTGATGGTCGCATTAATCACGGCGCCGCCGCTTCGACCAAACTCCGCGGAGTAGTTGCTGGTTTGAATTTTGAACTCAGCGATGGCATCCACGTTGGTCACCAGTGAGTTGCGGCCATAATCATTCGAATTGTTGTCGATGCCATCGAGCAGGAAGTTATTCAGAAGGCCGCGCGTGCCGTTTACCGCAAAACTGCCGCCGGCATTGCCGTCCGTGGCAGATGCGGAGCCGTTCATGATGCTTCCGTTCTCGGTAATTTTTGTGACTCCGGTCGTCAAGGCGACAAGCTGCGTGTAATCACGGCCATTCAATGGCAGATCGGTGATCTGCTGGCTTCTGACAACGTCACCCAGCGCAGAAGTTTCCGATTGGAGAAGAGGCGGAGCATCGGTTACGGTAATTTGTTCGTTCACCGAGCCAACCTGCAAAGCGAAGTTGAGCTTAAGCCGGTCTTGCACTTGAAGCACAATTCCGGTGCGCGTGGCTGTCTTAAACCCCTGTGCCGCCACGTTCATGGAGTAGTTCCCAATGCGCAGCGGAGTAGCAACATAATTGCCCTCGTTATCGCTGCTCACCGTCGTCTTCTTGTCGGTTCCGATGTTGATGATGGTCACGCTGGCATCCGGCACGCCGGCACCCGAATTGTCGACAACCCTGCCAACGATGGTTGCCATATCGGCTTGTCCATAGGCGAAGATTGGACCGACCATCACCGTAAACAGAATGCAATTAAGAATCGAGACCCTGTTCTTGTGACGGCCGTTAAAGCGATCCCGGCTCAGGGTTCGCTTGCTAGCGCATGACAGAAGCTCGAGCAGTTCAGTGAACATCTCTCGATTTTTCATTGCGTTTCTCCTTCGCTTGTTGGATCTCACCGGGTGTCTCTTTGCGAATATCCGGCCAAAAATCTGAAATCAATTTACGCACTGCCGAATCCCGGCGAGAAGTCCTCTTAAAAGCAAGTAAATCGCTTTACTAAAACGCTTGCAGTGAAACACGGCGGTATCCGTCTTGTCAAGAAAATGATGCAGTCTTTTTTAAATCGAGCCTTTTGATTACCGTGGGCAAAATCAATTCTGATTGGAATATCGGTTTTGCTGAAAGGACCGAGAACGTTCACTGACTGTTTACGTTTCCGAAAGCGGCTTTGTAATGTCTACACTAAGGCAAGCCGCGCTATAAAATGTTCTTCTTGTCTGCATGTTTGCTCAGTGGAACGCGAGCGCAAAGTTTTTTCTTGAACACCATTTATACAAAAAGCCGGCACCAGAATTAACCCTGGCGCCGGGACAAACTACGTGCATTTAGGTTTCAATTGCCTATGGATTTACTTCAGAGTCAAGGTCGCGTTGACGTAGCTGAAAGTATCCATGTTTTTGCCTTGTAGAGCGACGAAGTCAGCGGTCGTTGCGGCGGTTCCAGTACCCGAAAAAGTAAAGTACACCGTCTTGCCGTCCGCACTCGTCCATGCAGCCACTCCATTTACTCCCAGACCACCGGCTGTCGCAACGCCGAAATTTCCCCACCCTCCTGTAGGCAGATGGTTGCTGTCTTCGTTTGCGAGATTCACATTGTTGTATGAGATCACGGTCCAGGGACCCCAGGGGTTCGGCGAATCGTAAAACGAAGTTTGGCCAAGATCACCCGAGACGGCAGGCGATATGTACCGTCCCACTACCGGATTGTAGACAGGTTGGCCCAAGCCCTCCGCCATCACCCAGCTTACTCCGCGAGTGTCGGTTTTGTTGGGGTTGCGATCGGAAAAGATCGGCTTGACCAGACTGGTGTTAGTGGTCCAGATGGGCTTGCCGTTGTTATCCAGTCCCGCGTAATACTGATACGCGTTTTGAGTCAAAATCGAACCGGAAGGAACTCGCATCATGTAAGTATTGGCCGGCGGAACGAAAGCCGGACAACCAGTGTTGCACCAAAAACCAAACGTATTGGGAGTGGCAGTTATGTAGACATAGCCATCCGGATTCGCAACTGCCTTCCCGTAATTAACAAAAGAGCTGGGACAGAATGCACCTGACGTTGGATTCCCGTTAGCGTCAGCGGCACAAAACTCCCAGTTGGGGCCGTTGGTTTGCCAGGTGTACGGATTGCCGTCGGAATGCACGATCTCGTAGTGGTTGGGTGCTCCGCCGGTGCCTCCTCCCGAGGGCCAAATGCCGCCGATAGCGTAGAAATTGGAACCAATGGCGATAATAGAACTGGCTTTACCCTGCAGTTGACTGCTGCTGTAAGGGTGGCTTGAGTGATAGCCGCCATAGACGTTGGAGAACCGCGTCGAACATTGACCGTTGGCTACATCGGAGGGCCCGGTCAGTTTGGCGATCCCGAAACTGGTTTTGTCCGCAGCCTCAGTTGATCCGGTATCTAACTGGCCGCACAACCCCCATCCATCTCCAAAGAAGGCGTAGGTATTTCCGTCATTCGCCCACGTCATCGGCCATAAATCACTTCCGTCGCCATTCGGGGGATTGTCGGCGCCGACCGAAACATCCTCAGTAAATCCGTTGAACTGAAACGCCATAGAAGCAATCTTCGTGCTGGAACAATAGGGGGCATCTCCCAGAGCTGAAACTGCCGGGGTTGTCACCGGCAAAGTGGCGGAAGATGTCGAGTTCCCTGCTGCATCGAACGCCTTCACTACATAGCTATAAGCTGTGGACGCGGCAACTGTAAGATCGGAGTAGTAAAGCGTGGCGTCCGGAACCGTACCAGAGACGGTGGCGATCACGTTCCCTCCCCGGACGATGCGGTAACCAGCCACACCCACATTGTCAGTCGACTTGTTCCAATTCAACCCCACGACAATTGCGGAGTTACAAGTGGTCTGCAGCGTGCTGGGCGCGGTGGGAGCCGATGTGTCGGTGGCCGTCGGGACCACAATGACGGTATACATGCTGTTTTGATTGTTGCCGTTTGCGGGGATGTTACTGCCCAGGGTCACCGTGGCGCCCGCCGGGTACGAATTGATAAATACCTCAAAAGGCACAGCCGTGCTTGCTCCGCCCATGACCGTGAGACCAGTGTCCATAAAGTTGGCCGTCAGCCAGGTGGGCCTCACCAGCACTCGATTGTCATGGGCTACATAAACCGTTGCACTCTGGCCTAAAGTAAAGCTCATGAAAGTTGAGCTTCCGGGAAGAACCGCCTTATCGCCATTAGCGGTCTCTATATAAGTTTGGTTGAGAAGAACGGAGGGTTCAGGCGAAGCGAATGTATAGCTTCGATCCACATATTGAACGGCACCCACTGCAAATGCCGACGATTGAACCGAATATGCCAGGTTTGTGCCCGTTGAATTGTTGACTGTGAGATTGTTCACGAGGCTGGCGGCGGCGAAGGACGAAAGCAACATTATCGCCGTTACGAACGTTAGCGAAGCCCACAGGAACGATAGGGAGTTAGGTCTAAAAGAAGTCACAGCGTTCTCCTTGTGTCTATTTGATATTTGGAAACGACACTGTAAGTCGTTAGCGGGCCAGGCGAAACGAATGTTCAGCTCGATGTTCGATTTGAACGAGCGAATTGGCGATTTAGTAAATCGCTTTACTAAATCGCTTGTAAATAGATCACAACTTTGGGCATCCTGTCAAGAGAGAATGATATCGACGGGTGTGGAGGCGTGAACAGAAGTTCTATTTGCGCGATTTCTTTTTTGGCGCGGCCGTCGATTTCCGGACTACCAAATTGGTTTCCACTTGCTGGGGGCTGATTATGCCCTTTGAGCGACGCATTCCCTCGAGAACTTCGAAGCCCAGCCTTCCCAGTTCCTCCCGCGGAACACGAACGGTTGTCAATGGCGGAGAGGCTAACCGCGCGAAGACGATATCATCGACGCCCACGACGGATACGTCTTCCGGCACGCGAATATTTGCTTCCTGGAGCGCGCTAATCGCGCCAAGCGCTATCAAATCGTTGCCGCAGAGCAATGCCGTGGGCAGTGCAGATTGGTCGAGTAGCGACCTTACCGCAGACATTCCGCCATCCACACGATAATTGCACTCAACCACATGGTCAGCTCGCAAATCTCGAAGGCCAAGGCTTTCTAAGATTACATCACGAGTTGTGGCGGCTGAACCAATATGAAGCGGTCCCGAAATAACTCCGAACTTCCGGTGCCCCAAAGCAATCAGATGATCAATTGCCTGAAGGATTCCTTTTGAGAAGTTAATCTCAATTTTCCGGGCGCGGGGGGAATTTGGTCCCACACTTAAAAGGACGACGGGAATGCGCCGGCTCGCCAATGCCTTCAGCTGTTCTTCACCAAAGGTCGATGTCATGATTGCAACGCCTCGAACGCCCTCTCCCAACATCTTACTTACCGCTGCTTCCATGCGCTCTGGCTGATATTCGGTGTTGCAGAGCAGCAGTTCCAAACCGCGAACTGATGCAGCGGTTTCAAAACCCTTGATGACATCGGGAAAGAAGGGATTGGCGATCTCAGAAATGATCAAACCTACATAGTTACTTCGGCCTCTGGCCAAACGTCGAGCGTGCACGTTCACATGGTAGTTGAGGTCTTGCGCAGCGGCCCAAACCCGCTTACTGGTTGCGGGAGAAATGGAGCTACTGCGTTTTTTGTTCAGTACAAATGAAACGGTACTCAGCGATACACCGGCCCGCTCCGCAACGTCTTTCATCTGCACTACCATAATTTTCCCAATTCCTGGAATGACACGGTTGCGGCTGTTTACTTGATGATGGTAAACCGAGCAGTCTTATAGTCGTTTTACTAAAGCGATTTACAAGGCGAAATTTCCCGAAAGACACAACAAAGTAGCACAGGCTGTATGCAGACGCAACCAATCAGCATGCCTTGCCGCGTTATGCATCCCGTTCAGTGGATCATTGTGTATTACGAGCCTGATGACATCACACTAATGTTGTTTGGCAGATTTGTGCAAACCATTTCTAAATAAGGCCCGAGAGCGTTTGTTGAATCTACTTTACAACCGTTTTCGAAAAACCAATTTCCCATCTCACAGGTTCAGGTTGTCCTTCAAAGCTGATCATCAATGAATCACCATCCACAATCTGTCGCGCAGGGATCTCACGACTTCCTTTTGCAGCTACTCTCAAGTTGAAGACTTTAATTCCCTTTGGGATATAGAACCAGAGTGTGTAAGCCTGGCCTGGTACCGACTCGGAGGTTCCAGATAGTGTGGATTTGGCTTCATCCCATTCCTGATCCAAAATCGAATAGGTACCAGTGATGTGGCGAGAATTCCCTATTAACTGTGGACGATTCAACGCGGGGTGAATCAATAACACTCGCGTATCGTGCGGTTCGATCTTGACCTCCAGGTCATTGGTAAACACACCGAGAAGTTTTTGGTTCCAAAAGTCGAACACTATATATGAAGAGGTTGGATCAACGCCAAGCTTGCCTGCGAACGAAATTTTTCTCGTCGCGGCCTCGGAGCGCCAGTTGGGTAAGCCCACAACATCGTAAGTCTCCGGCTTCGCGCTGACTTTCAAGTCGAGTATTTCGGGATAATTGTGGATGTAAGCGTCGGGCTGGATGTAGCGGAATTCAGTATCCCTGGCTTTCGTGCCGCGGCTGAAAAGGTCGAGCGGCAGTATGGGCATGGTGGGCATGGTTTGCTGCAACAGCTTGAGTCTTTCCTCGGGAAGATCCATCATCACATTGCCCACTGGGTAGGCGACGCCCGTCAAAGAGATGAGGCTGACTAGGGTGCGAGCTTCTGCGTCGGTAACTCCGACCCCGGTAGATGGATTTTCGCGAGTGGAAATCTCTCTTAGCAATGCCGGCGTCCGCTTGCCTTTCGCCTCCTCCAAAGTCATGCGTCTGCCGAGTTCCACTCCTTCTCCCGGCATTACGTACGCAAAAATATGATTAAAGAAGGCGTTGGCATTGATCGAACTGAAAAGTGGATACATCCCTTGAAAATTGTTATACAGGTCGTGACCATTGAAATAAGAGTTGAAATAACCGATCCCGTTAAGTGGCATCCCAGCTGGGCATCCTTCGAGAAATACGTGAGGCCCGGTGGTATCGCGGATTACTTTCATCCGGTCGCGGTAGGCGAGAACAGGATCTAGCGATGGATCATAGAGTCGTTGCCGGTTCAACTCGGGCATGGTCTGAGGAATTGAACCCTCACCATCAAATTTGTAATATTCGAAGCCCCAGCCCCCCAAGGTGGTGAAGAGCTTTTTGAGAAAATCCAAAACTTCAGGGTTAGTGGAATCAAGAACCGGTGTTAGATAGTCGGGAACAAAGTCGCCCTCATTCGAGCGCACATACCACTCTGGATGTTTATCTAGCACGCCCGCATAGGAATTCGGTACGAGCCACAACCCGGCGCGCATTCCTTTGGATCTTATGTAGCTTGTTAGCCACTGAGGTCCGTGTGGAAACTTCGATTTGTCCCAGTTTTCAATCCAATAGTGCTCTCCATTTTTGCCACGATCGTATCCATCATCTAACTGTACAATTTGGAATCCGAAAGGCTTGAGGTTCTTTGCCAACCAGTCTGTGTTCTGAACGATGTCATTCTCTGTGACATCTCCGTAATACCCTGTCCAGCTCGACCAAACCATGGGAGCGACATTGAAGTAGGTATCATCCAGTGGAGCATAGAACGGCGCTCCTAGAATTTTCGTGTAATAGTCTGGGAGCAAGCGGATATACGAATTACCGGGAACCGGCATTCTCACATCCAATAGATTTTCATCCTGCTCGGCGCGCCGCAGCGTCGTCTCTCCTGAGAATTGAATTACGGTATCGACCTTGCGGTCGAAAAGCGCGTGAAAACTTGTTCCCGATACTAACCCTAAAGCAAAGTACATAACCTCCGAATTTTTCTGGGGAAGAAACGACTGGCGGCGGGTTTCATTTCCACCAAAATTGATCATAGCTTCGTTCGTTCCCGCCCAATCGACAGGAAAGCCCGCTGGATCAAGAGTGCGTACAGGTAGTCGATTCAGTGGCGCAGGCGTCTTGGCAGTGAGAATGCCTCTGATAAATGTGCTCGATATTTTTACCGTGTCGTGATCAATCTCAAGTGTCCAGGCGCCAATCGGATGGCTCGTATGTATGGTCAACAAAGATTGATTATTCTGCTCGACAGACCAGTCGGTGATGGGAAGAAGTCCATGATCGCCTTCATCTTCACCTTGGAGATTGATACGGACATCCTGCAAGACTGCGCCTAATGTTTTCTGAGAGATGTTAAGCGTGTGTTCTCGTGGGTTAGCAGTAATAGTCCAACCTTGACTACTAATGGTGACTGGGGCTTCTGCCGTGGCATTGTGGCTCACAACCATGATCAAAATCGATAGAATTATCGGTAACCTCTTATCCACTTACCCTCCATTGGCTAAGTCAATCTTCGTCTTCGCTGAACTCATTCTTCTTGCGCGGAGTTAGTGCTGTGTATTACCTCGTCGAATGCCATCATGAAAATGGCAACAAGAGCTAAAAAAAGACCAACGAAATTGTAAGTACTCGGAACACGGTGATAGATGAAAAGCGATAACACAATCGTGACCATCGGGAACAGGCCATTGATCATGGGAACCACGATAATTGCCTTTCCCAGTCGAATAGCGTAAATGATCAGTAACGCTCCGATAGAATTCAGTAATTGCAGTGAACCACTCAGAAAAAACCCCGACAGTCCCCAATTAATGGGTACGGAAAAATCTGTCATCAGCAAAGCTATAGGGCATAACAAAACCGCTGTGACTGCCATATAGAAAAATAGCCCCTCGGAACTGATAGAGTTCGCGGATGATTTCATGAAGTATGCTTGCAATCCCCACATAAAGAATATTGAGATCGTCAGTCCCAACCACGTGTAGCCATGAACGGGACTATTTCCGGACTCCTGCAGCGAGAGAAAGAAGATCGCCAGTAGGGACAAGCCGATCCCGATGGTGGCTAAGGCATGAGTACGCTCTCGTAGCAAAGTTGCCGAAAGCAGAATTGTTACAACCGGGGACAAGCAAATAATCGGGAAAATTATATAAGCAGGTCCCCTAGTTAAGGTCCAGAACAAAAGAAGTTGTCCTGCCGCTCCTGAAAATCCCACAGCAGAACCGTATAGAACTGACCGGAGATCGAAAGGAAATTTCCAATGGATATTTCTGAGCGCGAAGAGAGCGAGCAATGCCATGGTGAAAGACCACACCACATAGCCAAGCGTGGGAGGAAACCTGGGATAGACCCACTTCTCTGGAATTTCAATCAAGGCTCCCCAAACGCCCCACAACAATGGCACGATCACTGCCAAGAGCAGCCAGCGAGGAATGTTCATCCGCTATATTCCGCCCTCGCTACTTCTTGGAACTGGCTGTTAGAGCGAATGAGTCCTCCCTCTTCTTCAACAATGTATGGGCAAATGCGAAACGTATCGCAATCTTGATTCCCTAAGTACGCAAGGCGTTCCGCCGCGACCTGTATGGGGATAATGTCGATCAAAAACTGCCATTCCGGTGGGATAGAAGGAATTTTTAGTACCAAATCGCTGGCATTGGCCGGAATGTCTTGACCGATTAAAAGCACCTTCACTCCGAATCTTCTGAGATCTTGAGCCAGCGCTAAGTCCTCAGAACGCATCCTCTCTCGATCAATCCACAATCCAACTCGAAAGCCTTCACGAATAACCTCCTGTGGACCGTGACGAAACCCACCAGTCGGCATTGCTGAAGCTGGTACTTTGGCTGCTTCTTCCCAAAGAAGTCGGCCCTCATGGCAACTGGCCACACTGGCTCCTCGGCCGAGGAAATAAGCGGCAACCTGAGGATGAGGCCATGCGCTCTCTACGATTTGCTCCTGCCATGAAGCAATAGTCGTTTCTGCTGCTGAGAGAGACCTCTCAAGTTGCGTCACCAATGAATCATCGAGCTTCCCATCAGCTGCACACGCTAAAAGAGCTCCCGTCATAGCCAAAGCCGAATACATGGAAATTGAAACCTGATGATCGAAAGTCGCCATTAACTTTAGTACGATATCCGCCCTTAAGGCCAAGGGGCTGTCAGGAGTGTTTGTAATTGCGATGATTTTTGCTTTGCTGGCGGCAAACTTATCCAGGAGTCGAACGATTTCGGTGCTCTTGCCGCTTCTCGATAAAACAATTACAGCTGCATTTCTCGGAATTTCCGCGAAATGCAATAACTCCGAAGCGTCGCATAACAAAGCTGGTCGACTGGCGGCATTAAAAAACGATAGGACCGCCAAACCCGCGTTCCAGCTGCTACCGATACCGACGATATAGGTGTGTGCAGATTCTCTAAGAATTCGCGCGGCTTCTTCCACCGCAGTCCTTCCATTCCCAAAAGTGTAAGCCAATGACTTTGCAAGTTCGTTTGGTTCTCTCAATATGTCGTCAAATAGCTTTGTCATCTCAAACCCTTTGCAATCGATCGAGTTGGACCCGACGTGCTAAAGAAACTGCGCTTGAATTCCTCCCGGGCAGCTCAGGCTAATGAGCAACGATGCCGATAATTTCTTCGAGTGGTTAAATTCGGGGTGCACATTGCCGGTTACGACTGAGTCCGTACACATATCGGAACATGAAGCCGATCTTGCGTCATGTTGGTATCTGTTAATACGGTGCAATGCTGGAAAGTAAAACGCTTTACTAAAGCGTTCGTAGTGGATCACATGGTCCTTTGTTTTGTCAAGAGCTTACATTCCAATCCGTCCCTTGGATGAGTTCCTGCTTCAGCTACTTAAATATTGCATGCGCTTCCAACACAAAATTTGAAAATACTTGACGGGAGAGGCTCGGAAGCGTAGCCTCCAGGCCATCGGTAATGTAATCGATTGCATAATACGCTAGGACAAATGCGGTAAATTAAGATGATTACACAATTTAATAATATCTTATTGCGTAATCGTTATCATAATCCGCGTGGCTTTTTTCGTGTAGAACGCGACCGAGACAGCTCCTAAGCGTGTGTTTCCCGCGCCCGATGCGGAACTTGTAGCGTTGGATTCGGTGGAATAGAGCTTGTCAGCAGACGATCTCATTGCTCGAAATTTTGCTTCCTGGAGAAACAAGATGCGGCTATTGCGATTTGTGCAAGGTGTTCTCTTCCTCTACGTCCTTTTCGGGCTGTCTTCGTTTGGTCTCGGACAAGCGACGACGTTCAACGCGAACCCGAATCCGGTAGTTGCGGGACAAACCGTAACTTTTACAGGCAATCCGGTTATCGGGGTAACGGCAACTGGTGTGAAGGTGACGTTGTGGTTTTACAACAGCGCGGGAACCTATATAGGCTCGGCATCGAAAACGGGCCTGAGCTTTACAGCGGGACAGCCGACCACGGTGACAATGACCTTTGGCACCTCTTCGAGCCTGGCATCTGGACTGTATACCTACAATCTTAGCTACTATAACTCCAGCGGCACTGGCCTATCTGGAGCTACAGGGCAGACCAACGACGGCACCTTCTCAGTCGGCACGGGAACGCTGCACTCGGCATGCGTGACGCCAGTGGTGGTGGGATTGAAGTGGTCGTCTGTCACCAACGCCACCAGCTACAACGTTACTCGCGGCGGAACCACTCTTTCGAGCACTGCTCAACTTATCTATACCGATCAGACCGTGAAGGCTTCCACTTCCTACAGCTATGCCGTGGTAGCGTTCAACGGTTCAACGCAGCTCTCCACCCAGAGTCTTGCGGTTAAGACGCCGCCAGCGGCACCGCTCGGAGATTCCGCGTATTGTCCGAGCACAGTGATTTCCGGCATGACCTGGAATTGGTCCAGCGGTACCAATCAACAGGACGGCAGCGATTTGTGGCCAGCCACTTGGGGACAAGACGGCATCTATCTATTTTTCGGTGACGGCGGGGGCTTTTACGGTTCGAACACCGCTGGCAGAGCGAGTTTCGGAATTGCCAAGCTCACGGGCACAACGCCGGGGCTTACTACAACCGATGCCAGCAACGTATATGGCGGATACAACAACACATCGCATGCCTCTAACATTAACGGCAAGTCGAACAGCATCATTTCCATCGGATCAAACTTCTACGCCCTTGGAGGAATTTGGCAGCCGACTGATCCGGGAACGAACCACACGTCGAACGCTCCCAATCACTATGAAATCATTTATTCCGAGGGAAACCCCTATTCCTGGATCAGTAACTATTCGAACTGGTTCTTCTGCTTCGATAATCCTGCAGGCGACGATCAGAGCAGGAATACCAATCCTCTGGGATTTTGCCCTACCTCATTCGTACAGTTTGGGGCTGGCAATGCGGGCGCCATCGACAACTATGTGTATCTGCTTGGCGCAACTAACGAGAATTTCATCGGAAATGGCGGCAGCTGTCCCTGCACCTACCTGGGAAGAGTTCTGAATGATGACGCCGATATTAGGAACGTGAACTCTTATCAGGTCCTGACCAGCTTAGATGCTTCCGGGAACCCGGTTTGGACGAAATGGACTCCCAATGTCACCAACATGTATCCTATCTTTGTTGACAATGGCCCGCGACCGCTCGGCCTGAGCAAAGTCACTTACAACTCAACGCTCAAACGTTTCATCGCTTCGGCACAGGGTGGTTTCGTCAACCAGGCTGCATTTTATGATGCGCCAAATCCTTGGGGACCGTGGACCACGATCGCATACTACAATTCCAACACCGACAATACGGGCGGATGGGGAAATCTCGGAACCACTTCGTTTACTGGCGGGAACCGGGGATTCTCTGGGAATTAATTTCATCAATAAGTGGACGAGCTCAAATGGGCTGACCATGTGGGCGACGTTCTCCTCCGATAACGCTGCAAGCTCGAACGCATTTCTTGTTCCGATTAGAGGGCTAGACATGGATGGATTCAGTCTCGTCAGCACTACGCTCACGTTGTACTAAGTGCCAAAAAGGTCACTTTTCAGAAAACAATGTGACGAGCATACCTCGGCGCTGGGATTTCCGGTGGAGAGCGGGCATGAAGTCCGTCGGAATCTCAGCGTCAGATTTCTAAGCATTCAGATTTTCATCGTTGCGAGAAAGCACGGCTGCGGACACCAGCACGATCCGACTGACGCCGCTTCTCTTCATCGCCGCAACCGTGCTGGCTGCACAATCCTCAACCAGCGTATGCAGCCGGAATGCCTCCGGAGGCTGTACTCCAAGGCTTGAGAACACAACATCATGTACCGGCAATGCGGCCGTCAACTGCCTCGCGCGTGAGTTGTGCTGATGTTGCCGCCGCCGATTCGTCAGAGATGAATGGTCATGAATTGCGAGAGGTGGATACCAGAAGAGTTTTTCTCTATGAATCAAGCAAGGGCAGGCACTTGCCCTCAATAGATCGCCAGGTAATGCTCTCGTTCTGCGGAGCTAACCATGCGGTTGTGAGCCCGCCACTCTTCCCTCTTAACCTTTAAATACAAATCGGAATAATCGTTCCCTAGGGCGTCTCTGCACGACAGAATCTTTGCTCATGCCGTTTATGGCCTCGTCGAGGGTTTCTGGCAATACCTCAATCTTACGCGCCAGTACCTGCTCATTCGGCAATTCGTAAAGATTATCTAGATTCAGTTGTCCCGGATCAATCTTTTGTGAGATTCCATCCAAACCCGCTGCGATCATTCCGGCAAATGCCAGATAAGGATTGGCCGCGCCATCCACCACACGTATCTCGAAACGGCCTGGCGCCGGAATGCGGATCATTTGCGTGCGATTGGAGGCTCCATAGGTGATGTAAACCGGGGCCCAAGTCGCGCCTGAGCGCGGCGCGCCCCGCACCAGGCGTTTGTAGCTGTTTACAGTGGGTGCAACCAAGGCGGATAACCCGGCCGCATGTCGTAGCACACCACCCATAAACCAGCGTCCGATTTGAGATAAGCCCAGATCCGTAGATGAGTCCAGAAAAAGATTCTTTCCCTTCTCATCTGCCAGGCTTAAATGAACATGGGCGCCATTTCCTGTGAGGTGACTGAATGGTTTCGGCATGAAGGTCGCCCACAGTCCGTGTTGCTCCGCTATGGTTCGTACCATCCATCGGAAGAAAATGTGGCGATCGGCCGTGGTTAGTGCATCGGAATATGTCCAGTTAATCTCGAATTGGCAATTGCCGTCCTCGTGGTCGTTTGCGTAAGGATCCCAGCCCAAGTCCTGCATATAGCGCAGCAAGGTGGTCATGAGATCGAGGTTCCTGTGCAGGGCTCGCAGGTCGTAACAGGGCTTGCTGAGCGTGTCCAGAACATCCCAGGGAGCAAATTCGCCGGCGTCGTTCTTTTTCAGCAGCATGAACTCCGGCTCGATCCCGACATTCACTACATATCCCTGCTTGCGTGCTTCCTCGAGTTGCCGCATCAGCACAGTGCGCGGGCAAAACGGCCAAGACTTGCCTTCAGCATGAAGATTTCCCGTCACCCAAGCGATGTTTTTGCGCCAGGGGAGAATAGTCAGGGAACTAAAGTCGGGAACACTACAAATATCCGGATCGTGCGGCTTCTGACCGACCTCTCCGCAGGCGAAACCAGCGAAGCCCGCACCGTCCTGGGAGAATTCTTCCAGATGTGAAATAGGAACCAGCTTCGCCTTGGGCGCGCCGGTCAATTCCACGAAGGAAATCAAGATATATTCGACGCTCTTCTTGATTAACTCGGACTTCAGCTTATCGGTCTCAGTCATGGTATTTTCTCGGTCACGATTTTTATTCTTAGTGCGACACGGCTGCTGCAGCCTTTTCTCCGACCAGTTTTCCTGCGGCAAACCGTCCCGGCGAGAACGGTTCCATCACCTTCGGCGTTTTCCCTGTTGCAATCAGGGCTGCCATACTCTTGCCGGAAATCGGTGTTGCCTTGAATCCGTAGGTCCCCCATCCCACGTCAAGATAGAAATTGCTGACTTCCTGCGAGGCGCCCATGATCGGCGCGAAGTCCGGAGTCATATCGCAAATGCCTGCCCACTGCCGCAATACGCGGACCCCATGCAATTGAGGAAAGAGTTCCAGTGTGTAAGTGGCCATTTGCTCCAACGTTGGAAGCGTGCCCTTCATGCAGTACGACTGGTAGGGGTCGATTTCGGCGCCGATGACTAGCTCACCTTTATCCGTCTGGCTTAAATAAACATGCAGCGAGGCCGATACGATGACGACATTGAAAAACGGCTTCAAGGGCTCGGTGACACAAGCCTGCAAAGGATGAGTCACGATCGGCAGTTTCACGCCTGCCATGCTCGCGATGGTCGAGGCCCAGCCTGCGGTCGCATTTAGTACAGCGCCGGCAGCCACTGGCCCACGCTTGGTCATCACCGTGGTTGCCCTGTTGTTCTCTACCTTGATGCCAGTAACTTCCGTGTACGGATGGATTTCAATTCCCATGCGATCACAAGCCCGCGCGTAGCCCCAAACCACAGCATCGTGACGGATGATTCCGCCTGGCGGATGGTAGAGCGCCGCCAAAATCGGATAGCTTGCATCTGGACTCAGATCGATCGCAGGCGCAAGTTTTCCGATCTCCTCGGTATCAATCATCCGGCTGTTCACGCCGAGCAACTGATTGTTCTCGGCGCGTACGCGCAAACCAGTCACCGACGAATCATTGTGCGCGAGCGTCATGTGGCCGCACTGGCTGAACAGCAGGTTCCACTCCAGTTCCTGCGACAACCGCTCGTATAACTTAAGGGAAGCGTCGTAAAACGAAATTCCCTCCGGAGTGCGATAGTTGGAACGCAGGATGGCGGTGTTTCGGCCGCTGGCTCCGGCGCCCAAATAGCTCTTATCCAGCAGCGCGATTTTGCGTACGCCGTGTTCCTTCCCCAGATAATAGGCGGCTGCCAGCCCGTGTGCTCCCGCACCGACGATCACCACGTCATAACTGGACTGTAATTCGTGGCGCCGCCACATCCGGGTTTTCTCAAAAAACTGCATGATTTTGATTTCAAGCTTCCGCTCTACAAAAATTGAAGCGCTTCCATCCCGCTCTGGCAAAGATGAAACTCGTGTCCGGCGTGAAGGATCGCCTTCCAGGCCGATTCCGCATACTCCCTGGTGATAAGGAGATGAAACGCGAGAATCGCACCAATGTCCTCGCGCAAGAAAATCCCGGGAATGTGCGCGAGACTGGCCTGTGCACAACTGAAGTTGGGCAATGACGCAGCGCTAACGTTCAGCGAACTCAGCTTCCTCAACACTTCCCTGCTGTTTGGACCAACCAACCGAAGGGCGGCATACACACTGCTGACGTCGATGCCTTCAGGCGGCCCCGGATTCGACGTTTCACCCAGGACCAGATAGTGACTTGCTGCTAGGCACCAGGACTTTTGCTCGGGCTTGGACTTCAAATCGAATTTCGAAAGGTAGCTTAGGTCGGACAGCCCGACACTTTTACGGATCTGCACCACTTCCTGCTCTGGTGAAACAAAGTATGCCGGCAACTCCCAACCGGAGTATTCGCCGAAGGTCGCCCCCGCGTTGCTATGTTCGGAATGGAGAGCTGATCGTTTCATAGGATCATTGCCGCAGTCGCAGACCCTCCGGATCATAAAAAGGCCTCATGGTCACGGTGGCCGGAGTAAGTTTTCCGTCGACGCGAACCTGTATGGAAGCGCCCTCCCGAGCCTCTGAGACTTGAACAAATGCCAAGCCAATCGCTCTATTCTGAATAGGCGAAAAACGGCTGCTGGTCACTCTGCCAGCAGGCTGCCCGTTCATCACGATGGCGGCGCCATCTTTCGGCAAGCCTGCCCCCTTCAAAATAAAACCGACCAACTTCTCTCGAGTTTGATTTTTCGCGGCGTGAGCGAGCAACGACTTACCAACAAAATCTTCCTTGTCCAGCTTGACTGCCCAGCCCATGCCCGCTTCATAGGGATTGGTGAGAGCGTCGGTATCGACACCGACGATGACGTGCCGCTTCTCCAGTCGCAGCAGGCGTTGCGCTTCGACGCCAAAAGCTTCTATTCCGAATTCTTTACCCGTATCGAGCAACATCTGCCAAACTTCTTCGGCAGATTCGGCGGGACAATGAATCTCCCATCCGGTTTCACCCACAAACCCAATGCGCAACAGAATCGCCGGGACTTCGCCGATTCTGGACTCGCGGCACGCCATGTAAGGAAATGCGGCGGAACTCAAGTCACAACCAGCGAGCTTCGCGAGTACATCCCGGCTCTTGGGTCCCGCCAGGTTCATCGCGCCATAACCCGGCGTCACGTTGCAGATGTGTACGTCCCAATCCCTGCCTACCAACTGCCATTGCAACCACTGATGAACGAAATCAAGGTTTCCGCTTGTCGTCGTGACAAAGTAGCGGGTCTCTGACAAGCGCGAGATCGTGCCATCGTCGAGGATGATTCCACCTTGATCGCACATCAGCGCATAGCGGACCTGATTGACGCGCAACTCCGAAAACCGATGCGTGTACACAAGGTCGAGCAATCTGCCCGCATCCCGGCCCGCGCACATCAAGCTTACCCAGCGTGCTGACATCGATAATACCTACAGCTTCACGGACGCTCTTGTATTCAAGCAGAACAGATTCATTTTCACTTGCGCCCGGGTGTCGTTTGTAATAGCGGGATCTCTTCCATCCCCCCATATCCATCCAAACCGCCCCCATCCGCTGCTGCGAAGAGTGCATGGGAGTGAAACGGATGGGATGGTGGGCGGGGCCTGCGAGCGCCCCCAAAGTCACAGACGGATTCGGCGGGCGCGAAGTAGTTACGCCAGTCTCATTTATGGTTCTTCCTGTTTCGTTTGCGCAAATCCCAATCGCAGAGAGTTGACACATGCGTCCCTGGCAAGGGCCCATGGTCGCAGTGGTATAGCGCTTCAACATTTCAATCTGATCGAAACCCTCGGCGATTCCATCACACAGATCCTTGCAGGAGACATCGCTGCATAAGCAGACGAACGCTCGCTTGTCCGTAGAGAGCGGCGGAGGCGCGTTGGGCGGTATCTCACCGGCGGCACCGCCGACCACCGATATATTAGGCGGCAAATCTTCCGGTAAAAAGGCCCCGTGAGCGTCACTCCATTTAAGTTTCCCGCCGGCTTGAGCCACCAACCCGGCATTTGGAACATGTGGGCCGCAAACCACTATAAGATCGCAGGGGAAATTACCGGTGGAAGTCTGGATGCCTGTGACCTGCGCCGTTCCTTGCGCCGAGATAACTTCTTGCGGCACTACCATGGCGGCGACTTCAACTCCCGCTTCGCGCAATTTCGACGCCATCTCGTTAGCTACAGCGCCGGTGCCCACAACAACCGCACGCAGGCCCGGCACAATTCCATAGAGATCCAAGAGTCGCCACACTCCCGTGGACAGCATCACGCCCGGCAAATCATTATTCGGAAAAAGAATCGGGGTTTCATAACTACCCGTCGCAACTACGACACACTTCGCACGCAAATGCACCAAGCGCTCAATCGCGTTGAGATGTGGATTGCGCTGAAGAATTCCCAGCAGATTCCCCTCATACATTCCAAAGCAGGAACTGCGTTGCAGAATTCTGACATTGTCCATGCTCTGTAACTTCGCGATGGCATCGACCGGCAGGGCGTCGGAGCTTTTCCGATAGAGCGACCGTCCGCCCAAGCTGAGCTGGTCGTCCACGAGCACGACCGGATCGCCGCGCTCGGCGATCGCCAGGGCCTCGCGAATACCGGCCCAACCTCCACCGATGACTGCAGCGTCGGTGTGCATCCATTGATGTTCGTATTCCATCGGTCGCGTCGGTAAGACTTCGCCCAAGCCCGCCGCCTTGCGGATGATTGGCTCGACCGCATGCCACATGGCGGGATGGGTAAAAGTTTTGTAATACCAACCCACCGGCATGAGGCGGTCGAAATGTTGCGTAGCCGACAGAAAATCGGTTTCTAGGGAAGGAAAAGCATTTTGCGATTTCACGCTCATGCCTTCCTGCACCGGAGTGATACAGGTCCGGACGTTTGGAACGCCGTCCACGTTCATCATGCAATTCGGACAATTGCCGGAGACGCAGAGCAAACCGCGGGGCCGATGATATTTAAAGCTTCGACTGAATATGCGCTGACCGCTGCGATAGAGCGCGGATGCGATCGTGTCTCCCGGCAGCGCTTCAACCGGTTTGCTCTTGAAAAAGAACTTCACCGGCCCTTCTCCTCAGGCAGGAATGACTCCGAACACTTCGTTCGATACCGTGTTGCGCACCGCGTGCATCCATTGCCCACACCCGGAACGATGGAACCACCATTCCGTTTGCACGCCGGCCATGTTCGCGCGGTAGAAGCGATAGTCGATCCAGGCAGTTTCGGGAGCATCGAGCGGCGGTTGCTCCTTTACTTCTCCGCCGAAGCGGAACTCGTACACCGAACGCTGGCCGCAATGTGGGCAAGGCAGCAAGAAAGACATTACCGGCCAAACACCTTTCTCGTGCCCACGAGAGGAAGATTGCAGATAGCCGAAGCTTCCAGCGTAAGCGCAGCCATGTCCTCGGGCTCCAGATGGTGAACGTCGGATTTCCCGCAAGAGCGCGCCAGCATCTGAATTTCAAGCGTCATGACGTGGAGAACGTTCCGGACCCGTTCCGCGCCCTCCTCGATATCAAGGCGCTTCATCAGTTCCGGATCTTGCGTGGTGATGCCGACCGGACAGCGTCCAGTGTGGCAATGATGGCAAGCGTATGGCGCTGCTCCAATGGCGCGATAGTCCTCTTCGTAAATCGGCTTGTTGCAATTGAGAGCAATCAGCGATGCGGTGCCGATATAGCAGGCATCCGCCCCCAGAGCCATCGCCTTCGCCACATCGACTCCGTCGCGAATGCCGCCCGCGATGATCAGCTGCACCTCGCCGTACACTCCGATGTCCTGCAACGCGGCCCGTGCTTCGCAAACCGCCGCCAGCGTCGGGATGCCGGTGTGTTCCTGAAAGATTGCCGGCGAAGCGCCCGTGCCGCCTTCCATGCCGTCAACTACGACCACATCCGCTCCTGCTTTTACTGCCAGCTTCACATCGTCGTAGACCCGGCTGGCGCCCATCTTTATGAAGATCGGTACCTGCCAGTCGGTGGCCTCGCGAAGTTCCTCGACCTTAATGATCATGTCATCCGGCCCGAGAAAATCTGGATGCCGCGCCGGACTGCGTTGATCGACTCCAATCGGAAGGTCCCGCTGCTCGGCAATGCGATCGGAAACTTTGGATCCCAGCAGCAGCCCGCCGGTGCCGGGCTTAGCGCCTTGGCCGATGGTCAGCTCGATGGCGTCGGCCATGCGCATGTGATGAATGTTGATTCCGTAGCGCGAAGGCAGAACTTCATAAATCAGCGTCTTGCTGTTCTCGCGCTCCGCCTTCAGCATGCCGCCATCGCCCGTCGTGTTGGACGATCCTGCCGCGGCCGCGCCTTTCGCCAGCGCCACCTTTGCGTTGTAGGACAGCGCGCCCCAACTCATTCCGGTGATCATTACAGGCGTATCGAGTTCGATGGGCTTCTTGGCAAAACGCTTACCAAGGACGGTTTTCGTTGAGCACTTTTCGCGATAGCCTTCCAGTGGAATGCGTGTCAGAGAACAAGGAAGAAAAGTTAGATCGTCAAAAGTCGCCCAGCGGCGCTCGCGCAGCGTGCCAAATCCGCGGATGGCATACAGGCCGGACTCTGCCTTCGGTCTGAATGTCCTCAATGACCTTCGGCGCAAAAATTCCGCTTGCTTGCAATTGCGGCACGCTAGAGGGCCTCCTGCCAGGTCTTCCACGCTCGCTTGTCAAAGTTCCACAGCTTTCGTCCCGATACGACTTTCTTGAAATTAATTACCTGTGGCTTGGTTTCTCGCAACTCCGGCGGAAGATAAGTAGCCAAAATTCCTTCCAGCCGCACAACGTCGCCAGGTTCCATCGGTGCCAGCACGGCGTCCGTTCCAAGATTGGCGATCTTGCCGCCCACATAACATTCCGTCGCGTACATCGAATCGGCAAAGGCTTCTCCCGCGTCGCCGCACACGATCAGCGTGCCTTTCTGCCCCATGAATCCGGCCATGTATCCGCAGTTGCCGCCCACCAGAACAATTCCGCCTTTGATCGAAACTCCCAGCCGCGCGGCCGCATCTCCGTGGATCACCACGGTGCCGCCACGGATAGCCGCCGCCGCACCGCTCCCGGCATTGCCATGCACCCGGACTGTGCCACTTAACATCGATTCAGCGAGGCCCCATCCTGCGCTGCCTTCAATCTCAATTGACGCTCCATCGATGAGGCCACCGCAATAGTAGCCCACGCTGCCGGTGATGCGAACGTCGCCGGGCTCCAACAATGCGACAGCGAGATTGTGGCGCGCACCCGGGTTCTGCACGCTAACAGATTCTTTCCTGCTAATTCCCTGCCGGATCGCCTGATTGATCTCGCGAATGTTTTGCCCGAGTGCGTCTATGTTTGCCATACCCTTACTTCCTTGGCCTGGGCCTCTCGGGCTGTGTAATTCCCCGGGATCGCGCGACGAAGCGCAACCTCTTCCGTAGCCACAGCTACAAACTGGTCAGTCTCGGCGAAGAGCAACGGCTTGAAAGAGAAAGGATCCTTTACAAAACCGAACGCTTTGTCAGTAGCCACAAGACAACTGAAGGAGCCATCCAACTCGGTAATCATGGATTGCAGAGCCGTCTGAAGGTCATTCCCCTGGCGCAGTTTGTCGGCTAGAAATGTGGCCACGATCTCAGAATCGTTTTCCGTATAAAAGCGCGCGCCTCGCTGTTTATAAATGCGGCGCAGCTGATGGTAGTTCGTGATATGACCGTTGTGCACAATCGCGAGGTCGGCATATCCGTGCCCCCAGAATGGTTGGGAGTGACTCAGGTCAACAACCGATTCAGTGGAAAGCCGTGTGTGGCCGATTCCATACTTACCCTGGAACTTCGAGATGTGGAAGGCCTTTTCCAGGCGCTCCGGAGAACCTACTTCTTTCACGATCTCCAGCCGCCGCCCAACACTCACTACTTCCACGTCATGACCCACTGACTCTATCTTTGACAGAAATGGTTTCAGGTTGTCGACTTCTTTAAAGATAAAGCGCACATACGCATCCGCCCGCGAGAATTGTTCGCCGCCGAACTCCTTCGCCAATTCCGTGACCAGTCGTGCGCGCTCGGCAAACTCGCCACCGTCTCCGAGTTTTACTTGCGCTACCAGTTGCCGGGGTGGATGCGATCCAAACATCGCTACCCCCACCGAATCTGGGCCACGGCACGCCAACGCCTCCAGCATGCAGAGCAATCGCTCCCCGACCGCTGTTTTTTTCACCGTTGTTTTATCGAAGTATCCTACGATTCCGCACATATCAGTTTGGTATACTTATAGTATACTACAGGTATTACAAAAGGATCACTAATTATTTTGCGCTCCGGAATTCTTTTAATCGATTGCCCCGACCGCCCCGGTCTGGTGGCCGCCATTGCCCAGTTTCTTTACGCCCAGGGCGGCAACATATTGAATGCGGACCAGCACCAAGACAACGAAGCAGGAAAGTTTTTCATGCGGATCGAGTGGTCACTCGACGGGTTCGATCTCAATGAGGCTGCTTTCCGTCAACAATTTGCCCGCCTCGCCGACGAATTCAGGATGACATCAACGCTGGCCTGGGCCGGACACCGTCTGAGAATTGCGCTCTTCGTTTCTCGCTATCAGCATTGTCTGATCGATCTGCTACACCGGCACCAGATTGGGGAACTGGAGGGCGACATAGCCTTTGTGGTCAGCAATCATCAGGATGCAAGGTCTTTAGCTGATTTCTATGGTGTGCCCTTCCATCATTTCCCGGTTACGTCCGCAAACAAACTTGAAGTGGAAGAGCGCGAAATCGAGTTGCTGGAAAACAGTCATATTGATCTCGTGGTGCTGGCCCGCTACATGCAGGTTTTGTCTCCGCCATTTGTGGCCCGATTTCCGAAGCGAATCATCAATGTCCACCACTCCTTCCTTCCAGCTTTTACCGGCGCCAAGCCTTATCATGCGGCGTTCGAGCGTGGTGTAAAACTGATTGGCGCTACCAGCCACTACGTCACCGAGCAACTGGACGAGGGACCAATCATTGAGCAAGACGTCGCTCGCGTATCTCACCGCGACCAAGTGCACGATCTTATCCAGAAGGGGCGGGACTTGGAACGCGTAGTGCTCTCGCGCGCTGTACGCTGGCACCTGCGACGTCGTATTCTGTTTTACGGAAATAAAACGGTTGTTTTCGATTGACTCCCGTCACCAAAGCGAAGGCCCAGAAGTTGGGCGAGGTCGAACGCGTCTACTGGATACTGCGCGACTGGCTCATCACTGCCAAGTTGGCTCCGGGCGAATTTTTGTCTGAGCAGGACCTCGCGGTGCGATGCCGCACAAGCCGCACTCCGGTACGTGAGGCGTGCACCCGACTCATGCAGGACAAGTGGCTGTCTCGCATACCTCGCAAGGGATTTATGGTGACACCCATTTCCGTCCGCGACATCATTGACATGTATGAGTACAGGAAATTGCTCGAGTGTTTCGCGGCTGAAAAAGTGGCGGCCAATGCGACTCCTGAACAAATCGAGGAGTTGCACTCCATCGTGGCTCCCGAAGTTGCGCCGCATGCCGATCTGTCCGACATCCTGCGCGCCAATACTCAATTCCACCGGAAGCTGTCGGATCTGGCAGGCAACGAGAGAGTTAAAAGCCAACTCCAGTTGACGCTGGGCTACGTCAGCCGCCTCGATACTCTCTGCACACAAACTGTGCCTGGATGGATAGGTCATGCAGACATTCTTACAGGCATCGAGACACACCAATCCGCCGAAGCTCGCAACGCTATGGCAGTGCACATTGACTCGTCTCGAGACAAGATGATCAACCTTTTCAGTCGATGATTCTCATTCTCAATGAAAGCGGGCTGAGCTGAGTTTAGTCAATCGGTCGACGAATACCTGACAAGAATGGTTCGCTGTGGAATCTGAGGCAGTCACTATCAGCCCCAGGGATCCATGGGATACTTCCCGCAGGCCTAAAGCTGACAGAGCACGGGAAATTTCTGGCAATGCCGCCGAGTATAGATCGTTCGGCAACGCTGGGTTTCCGTTGCGTCCAGGATCCCAGTTTCGGCCTGAGAGCCGAGCTCGCGCAGTTCAGTGGCTAGCTTTTGGCCTTCATCGTCGTGTCGACCAGAAACAACGACCCGCGCTCCATCATGCGAGAAGGCCACAGCCGTGGCGCGACCGATGCCGGTCAGCGCTCCGGTCATTAAAACTACAGGTAAACTCATAAACTGCCTCCTTAATCTGGAACCCATGCAGGTCAGGCATGACTTCCCTGCCCCCCAAAGCTGCTTTCGGAGTAGCTCACATCACCTAGTTAGATCGAGAAGTGCGCTATTGGTAGCGCCGTTGGAGAGAAAACTTTGTTAGGCTGGCATCGATGCTTCCCATGCATGGGAGTGGGAATGGAATTACGACATCTTCGTTACTTCGTCGCGGTAGCCGAAGCGGGAAGCCTGACGGTTGGCAGCACAGCGAATGCTGCACACGTCGCAACCTCCGTTGAGCCGGCAAATTCGAGATCTTGAAGAGAAGTGGGTACCGAACTCCTGATACGAAGAGCTCGCGGTATCGAACTGACACCGGCGGGTGCGCCTTTCTAGATCACGCCCGCTCATTACTGTCGCAGGTTGAAACGGCAGGGGAAGCTGCACGCCGGGTCGCTCGTCCCGCCAAACCATGCTTCACCATGGGCTTTCTCACTGGACACGAATTGACCGGGATGCCTGAAGCCTTGCAAATCTTGCCCGACGAGTTGCCTAATATCGACGTCATGATATCGAGTCAATATTCCCCGCTGCTTGCGGAGGGCCTTTCGAAAGGAAAAATCGATGCGGCCTTTCTTCGACGGGAACAAGGGGGGCCAGACTTGGCGTTCCGTCTTGTTGTGAAGGAGCCTTTGATGGTGATCTTGCCTAGTGACCACCGTCTCACGGCACTTACGGCGATCAGTCCGAGAGATCTAGCAGGCGAAACATTTGTGACGGTGTCTAACACAGCTCCTGTACTGCGTGTGGTCATCGACAATTACCTGAAGCGCTCCGGAATCAAAATCACTCCAGTCACGAGGCAGACCATCTCGCCATGGGAATGTCATTAATAGCGTCGACCCGCGGCGTAGGGCTGCTACCTACTTACGCACAGAACTTTCTCCCTTCGTCTGTAATGAGCCGCTCTCTGAAGGGAGATGTGCCAACTGTCGATCTGGTCCTCGGCTACAGGAAGTCGAACCAGTCGCCGATCCTCAAGCTCTTGCTTTCGAGATTGGACGAGTTGGTCGCTCGTGCGTCGAATAAGACCCGATAAGACTCGAAATGCACCCTAGCAAATGACTGTGGAGTCCTTGAAGCAGCGGCGACCCTGATGTTGAATGCTTTCGGCTGGATGAGTATCGAGAGACGTACTTGTAGTGATTAAAGGAGCCAACTCTCGGATTGTCGGCCATTCGCCCAGAATCGAGGTCAAGTGCCAGGCTGCAACGGGTGGATTCTTTTGTCAACCCGGGGACTGGCTGGGCCACTACCAAGACGTGACCAAACAATAAAACAATGGCGACCCGCACGCATATTCTCGTATCTGAAGTAGTCTTCGTGGTAGTGACCCTGATCGCCTTTAGCGCTTTAGCCTTCGCTTGGAAGAATTGGCGACTGAAACAGGCAAGGTCGAACTTCCAGCTTGGCGCCAAGCGGCAGCTAACCTCGGTTTTCTGGCTGTGGCCGCGCAGGCTGCGTTATTTATTGCATCGTGGACTCATATCGCGCGTGATTACGTTCTCTTCGCACGCTGGGCACGTTGGGTACTTCCGTCATTTCTTGTGGCGTTGCCTTGTGTCTCGCTGGGAAGGGAGCGTCTCGCTGGTGGCTTCTTTCGTCATCGGTTCTGCTCTTCGTAATCTGTTTTTTTATCGTGCTAAGTGGTGATCTCTTCGAGGAGCCATTGCGACTCTACTTCCTCGAACTTATATAAATTGGAGCCGTGAAAGCCACCACGCGACGAGCACTTGCAAAAGAGAACCTGTCGATGCAAGATTAACTTACAATTTTTGGAAATCTATACGTCACTTTAAGGAGTCAAGGAGAATTTGATTGGCTGGTTTGAAATCGCAGCTTCCGAAACACAGAATCTCGAAGATGGGGTAACGATGCTGTGTGAGGAAAGCGCAAACAAGGGAACTACGCCACGGCGAGGAGGACCAGAACGCCTGAAAAATCAGGCAGGCGGTAGTAATTCCATTTGCGTGGCTGGCGAGGCCTGAGCCGCGAATCTGCGTAGGAAGGCTTTGCCACTCCCGGTCATCCCGAGAATCAGCGTGTGCGCGACTTCACGATTGTGCAGGTTCAAAAAATATGGCGTGCTGTTGTCGGTTTCGAGGGCGGCCAGATACTCCGTCCCGAGATGATCGTTCGTTTTTTCGCCGGGAAGGATCGTAAACAGAAACGACAAGTCGGCGTAATTTGTGTTCAGCAGATACAGCCTGCGGAGGTTCAGTGCATAGTTGCCCGGAACGGCTGCAAAATAGGCGTTCAGTTGGTTGTAGGTCTCCGCAAACAGATTGCCATCCGCATTGGTGAAGACGCGGGTAAAGTCGGCCACCAGTTGATCGAGTTCTGTTTGTGATTGGCCATATAGCACAATCGTGAGCGAGAAATCACCAAGCGACTGACCGTCGCCGAGCGCGCGCAGGCAATCTCCAAGATTCTCAATATCGGCCTGCTTGGACTCGTCCACCAGTACATCCCGTGGGTTCGTTTTCGTCGGGTCGTTGCCCATCTGGGAGACAAACTCCGTCTTCGACATATTGAAGTGGCGGCGACGCTTGTTTACTTCTTTGCGCGCTTTGTCCGCGGGGAGCGGAATCCATTCCGTGACAACATAGAAATTGGCCGGAATCTTCAGCAACGCGTCGAGTACCAGCGGCCGCGTCTCCGTGATGGCCTCTTTCATGGTCAATACGCGAACGATGTGATCGCCGACCCGAAGATGATCGCGTTCCGCTTCGATGTCGGAATTGACCACCTGATAGTCGAGAAACTGTGCGGACTGAGGCCTGCCCGCAACGCGCCAGTCGTCATAATTCAGCAAGCGGCGGAAAAACCTGAACTGTCCCTGCTGGTTCAGGATCTCGATTTGCATGAAATCTGTTAGTTGGCGAGCGAATGCCTGCACGTGCTGGTCGAGCCGTCGAAGATCGTTTTCGATGTGCGTAGCAACAGCGTCTTCATGCTGTCGTTGGTGAACTGCGATTTGAGTTCAGTAATTGCGCCCTCTGGATCGCGAATGAGGCGAGCGAGCGCCGTGCCCACGCCGGTCTTCGACCTGGCGCCTTCGAGCAGCACGCAATAGTAGATTTCAACTTGATAAAGATTGTCCCGCTTGGCTTCAAAGAACTTCCGCCTCTGGTCGATCGCTGCTTCGACAATCGGTTCGTCATATTTTGCGAACGGGATGTCCGGGCGATTTGATTTGAAGAGGTATTGGTAAACGTGAAAGCCGGGCCAAACGCTTTCAGCGCAGATTCCAATCGTTTCACCGCGTACTCCTGTTCCGAATGGTCCAGACTCTCGTAGTCCACCCCGGAAATACTCAGAACCATGCCCAAGTCCCCGCTCTTGGTAAGGAATGCCGTCTCACTCCAGAAGCCGTACAGGTTGATGTGGTCATTGAGAGCCGCACTGTCTTTCCACGGCTTGATGACCTTATCGAGACGCAGCATCAGACCACCTCCACACGGGGCACTTGCTGTTTGGCCGCGTCATAGCGGAGCTTGTAGCGTTCGGACTTTGCCATGATGCGAAGGAATGCCGGATCGCTGTTTGTCACCCATTGACCAAAGGCAAAACCGCCGATGAAGACTGCGAGGCCAGCCAGAATGGAATTGAAGAGATTGAAGGCTCCGACCGCGCCGACGCAGACGAAGTAGAACAGGGTGCGCTCAACGCCCAAGTAGGTAAGTGGCTTATGTAGACTCTTGAAGACTCGATTTGTGCGGTGCTTCTGCTGTGGTTGCTCTGGCATACGTCCTCGTCTAAAGATGAGTGAAAGGTAGCCGCCAAGGGCGTCTATACGCCCCAGAGCCAACTCAGGACATTTACGGCGAGGACGGCAATCCCCGTTCCGGCGGCAACGCCAGCCAGCGCCTTTTTTGCACCGGGTTCACCGTGGGCGAAGCCATAGCCGCCGATGACAATAGCGACCAGACTTGCAACCTTCGCTATGGTGCCAGTGAAAAGGGCTTGGATCGCGTTAAAGCCGGTGTCGAACGGTGAACCCTGTGCCATCGCGGCCATAGACAGGAAAAACAGCGTAAGAATAGCGGCGGTTCGACGTGCCCACTTCCACTGACGAACGGACCAGGCTCGGCGTACGAGGTGGATTTGGAACCAACGTGATGACATTTTCGCTCCTGGAACAGCTAGAATCTGTTGCGCGTGGCGCAAAACTATTCCCACTCAATCTTCATGTCTAATCACATCTCGTTATAACGTTATTCCTTGGGGTTATCGGTCCGGGAAGTGACAGTGATCCGGTCGGACAAGTTTGGAGTCGAGGCTCGGATCAGGAACTTCTATCCATGCCGCAAGAAAGGAAATATCGTTATCACTTCAATAAACTTGTGTGTGCCCGACACAATGTCTCCATGACCTGTGCGACTGATACAGTGGGCCTGATGAGCGCCGGACGCGGCGGGATTTACTGCCACACTAAGCATTTTCTGGCGCTTTCGTTGATTGATTTTGTTGTGCTTAAGCCTCGCCTTCTCAATAAGCAACGCATCCGCGCAGCGGCATGGTCAAGGAACATTTTGTGTGGCGCACCGGCGGGAGCCGCTTTTCATAACCTGCAGGAATAACGTTATAACAAGCCGTTATTGGACAGCGCGGTAGAAACCAGTCAATTTGGTTGACTATCGCCGGTCCCGTACAGATTTGACCAGCCGAGGAGGGCAACGGGCGATTTCAAATCGCCGTGCCAGACTTTGATAATGGTAAGTACGTCAGCATCGTCACGGATAGGCATTCGAATCCGGGGCAGTCGCCAAGAGAAGATTGTATGTCGACCTTGATGCAAGTACTGTTCAAAATCTCGATTGGGGTTGGCATCGCGTATCGAGAGTGTGCGACAGCGAGGACTCCATGTCAACCCAGCCTGGTTCGATCAGCTCTGCCATTTCGACATTGTCGGAGTTCGAAAAAATTGATTCGGCGGAGTTTGCTAAACGCATTTCGATGACGGAATCTTGGGTTCGTAATCAGACCCGTAACAACTGCCACGACCCTATTCCCCATGTTAAGCTGGGCCGATATGTCCGTTTCGAGTGGAACAGCCCCGAACTTAACACCTGGTGGGACCGTCGCCGTAAGGGCAATTCGGCATCGATATCAGGCGGGTCAACTGAAGCCACAGGACGGTTCTTGGTACGCCCGGTTCTACGACGAAGTCTCGGACGGGAACGGGGAGCCGAGATCGAAAGAAAGATGGAAGAAGCTCGGTCGCATTGAAGAGTACCCACGCGAACGAGATATTCTTCCGATTTTTGAGGGCTTCATGCAGGCGGTCAACGACCGTCTCATGGGTGCTGGGGGCCCAGACCCGATCCTTCGGGTCTACGTTGAGCAGAATTACCTGCCTTCCCTCCGTCTAGAGAAGAAGACGATCCGTGGGTATCGGGACACCTGGAATTTGCACTGGAAGGAGCGGATCCGAGACTTGGCTTTCGGCCAGCTCCACCCGGACGTCGCCTTCCGCCTCCTAAAAGAGATTGCCGAGCAGGACGACATCAGCAAAACCACCTTGCAAAGAGTGAAGGCGTTCATGTCCGGTGTGTATACCCACGCGAGGGAGCATGGCGATTTTCGGGGAGCAAATCCGGTAACCGGGTTGCGGTTGCAGAAAATCAAGGCGCGCCGTGCGAAGAAAATGCCATTCAATTCCCTCGCCGAGACGCTGGCCTACACTAAAGTGGCAGACGGATTAAGGGCGAAGACGGCAATCGCCACCGCTGGCTTCGCAGGGCTTACAGTCAGCGAACTCCAGGGGCTGGATTGGAAGGATCGCTATGACGGCCAGTGGCACGTAGAGAGAAAAGTGGTAGAAGGCAGAACAGGCGATACCAAGACTGCGGCTAGGCAAGAAGGCGTGCCGATTATTCCGTATCTCCAGAAGATCACCGACAAATATTGGAAAAGTCTGGGAAGTCCCGCGGAAGGGCCGGTCTTTGGCAGATGGATGAACAATCTGAAGCGCGACCACATCACCCCTCAGTTAAAGAAAAAGGGGATGAAGTGGAACGGGTGGCACGCTTTTCGCCGTGGCCTAGCCACCAACTTGCACGACATGGGAGTTCCCACTAAAGTTATACAGAGAGTATGCCGTCACGCCGATGAAGCAACGACGAAGAAGCACTACATCCATGCCACAGAACCCGGCGTGCGGAGGGGCATGCGAAAGCTGGAAGCGTCGATAATACGAGAGAAACACGAGAGACGCTAAAAGCGTTCACTGTAAATCATTGATTATAAAACATGCCGACGTAGCTCAGTTGGTAGAGCAGCCGATTCGTAATCGGCAGGTCAGCGGTTCAAGTCCGCTCGTCGGCTCCATTCTTTCAAGCGTCTAGCGTCAGTTCACAGCGACCTGCTGCACGAGGCTATTCTTGCCTCCAACTGATTCATGGCGTCGGTCACAACTTGGGGCACCGTCTTGATATAGCTTCTCTGCGTCGTGCTGACATCTTCGTGGTGCAGGATAGCTTGGATCACTTTGTCCGGCACTCCGAGTTCATGAAGGTTCGTGGCCAGACCGCGACGATATGCGTGTCACCACTTCCACTTGATCCCATTTGCCTTGAAAAGGGGTTTGATCACGCGGTCAGCGAGGTTGTCCAAATCCAGCGCCCCACCAATCGTGTTCGGGAACATCCAGCCAGAAGCATTCTCTGACTTGATCGCGTCAAGCAAGAGCCTCAGAGGCTTGATGATCGGAACGACGCCGGGGTCTTCATCATCCTCTTGGGTTTTGGTCTCATCTTTTAGGTGAGTCCTCCACACCGAGCGCCGGACATTGAGAATATCCCGTCGTCATCTTCCCACCATTGCCCCCAAATCTCGCCCTGACGCAAACCTGCGAATGGCGCCACTCCAATCGCCGCCCGGACAATACTCTGAGCAATTTCGGGAGTGTACGCGCCATCCCCGACGAGGATGACAATGGGCTTCGCGGCAGAGAAAAGCTCAAGGTGCTTTTCCACCTCCTCAAGAGTGTAGGCAAGGCGCTTTCGCCCGTGCTTCTTACCCTTGGGGATCGTGACTCCAGTCATCGGGTTCACGCCGTCATAGATACCCTTGCGTTTGGCAAACGTGAGCATCGCAGACAGCGTTACCTTAATGTGTTTGTAGGTTCCGTGCGCCAAGTCGCCAGTGAGTGACTTGTTCGCGCCTTCGGTCTCCCACATAAGGTTTTCACCGTCTACGGTTCTGAAGTCCCTGACGCGACCCTTAACGCGATCTTTGATGTGACACCGCCAAGAATCCTTGCAGCCTTTGACCGTGCTTCCTAGCCAGCCTCTTCTAAATCGCGGGGAAATAAACGTTCTCCACGAAGTCAACGATGCTGACCCCGACTTCTGATGTGAAGCCGATTCGCTTGAGCCTGTCCATCAACGGATTCTTTAACGGCATGACCTTGCGCTTCTTGGGGTATTCCGTCAGACTGGCTAACCGATGGGCAACCGGATTCTTCTTCCCATGCTCGCGATACCTTGACATACCACGCGCCGTGGGACTTAAACAGACTTCCTTGCTGGGTTCTAATCACATAGTTCCTCCTTTTCGTGAGGACCCAGCCCTGCGTTGTTGTTGTAGCCAGCGACGGTCGAGCCAAGCATTGAACTCCGGGGAACCCCAGCGATACCGCCGATGCTTCCCGAGCCGGAATACTCGGATGGGATCAGAGGTGCGTGTCGCTTGCTCTGATCCACGACCCAAGATTCTTTGACCTTGAGCCGTTGCGCCAGTTCAGCGGATGTTAACACCTCGTAGTCAAAAGCGTGACGTAAGGGTAACCTGTCGCCCCAGTCAGATCGGGACGGTTGGTTTGGGCGAAACGAATTGTGGTGGAATTCAGTTGAGGACACGAGCGCATCTTGGCAATGAGAGCCGCATACGCTGCTGCCGCGACTGTTCACTCCAGCAACTATCGCAGCGAATTGTGCTGCTTCCTCCCTGAGATTCGCAGTAGTAACCCACGGCGCAAAAATCGACCCAAGTAATTCTCCAACTTCTTCCGCACGCTGTCCTAGTATTCCGCCGACAATCGTTTGATGCACTGAGCCAGCAGCCGTTCTGTTGGCTTGTTTCTACTGCTGTCCCTACGCCTCTACCGTGTAGAGACCCCATCAACGCCGTGTATTTGAGGCTGGCATGTCATGCGTGGAGATTGCAGTCCAGCTTGGTATCGGCATAGGACAAGTCGCCGCCTACGTTGCGTGGAACACGATGCGAAAACTGTACCATCGTGCTCGTACCGGAGGTTGATTGCGGTGGCGTCTGCGCTCTTGTGCTCATTGGTGCTCCACGTTTATTTGAGGCATATTTCCGAAAACATGACAATCAATTTCGCTGTATTATGGCTACCGTCCGTTTTCAATCGCAATAGGGCTAGCGCTTGATAGCGGATGTAAGATCAGCACGAACGAGTGAGGAGGCTTGATGTCTCAGATTGACGTCCCATTGTCGCGCGCGGGTTTTGGACAGACGCAGCGAGCCGACAATTGGTGGGTGCAGCCGCTGGTTGTGTTTCTTGGTTTGTCGGCATTCATCGTTTACTCCACTTGGGCTGCGCTGCAAGGGCAGCATTTCCGGTTCGGACCATATCTCTCCCCTTTTTATTCGCCCGAATTGTTCGGCCCTGAGGGTTGGTTTGGTGCAAAGCCAAGCTGGATTCCTCTTTGGGTGACAGGAGCGATGATCATTCTGTGGGCGCCAGGCGGATTTCGAGTGACGTGCTACTACTATCGCGGTGCGTATTACAAGGCTTTCTGGGCCGATCCGCCTTCCTGCACCGTGGGTGAGCCGCGGAAGACATATCTCGGCGAACGATCGTTTCCTCTGATCCTGCAAAACGTCCACCGATACTTTCTATATCTGGCCCTCGTGTTTCTCATAATTCTGGCGCGGGACGTGTGGGATGCTTTCTGGTTCGACGGCCGGTTTGGAATCGGCGTTGGCACCCTTGTCTTGTTGACGAACCTCGCGCTGCTGACCTCCTACACTGTGGGATGCCATTCCTTTCGTCATCTGGTTGGTGGTTTTCGCGATAGGTTGGCGGGGGTGCCGGCCCGCAAGCGAGTTTACGATTGCGTGAGTTGCCTGAACCGGCGCCACATGCTGTTTGCCTGGTGCAGCCTCTTCTCGGTAGCATTTTCCGATTTGTATGTGCGGATGTGCTCGATGGGTATCTGGACGGATTGGAGGATCGTCTAGTGGGCGAGTACATCACGCATGAGCATGACGTTCTGATCATTGGAGCCGGGGGCGCGGGTCTGCGGGCTGCCATCGAGGCCTCGGCCGCCGGTGTAAAAGTCGCGGTCATTTCGAAATCTCTTCTCGGCAAAGCACATACCGTAATGGCCGAGGGTGGAGTAGCGGCGGCGATGGGAAATGTGGACGACCGGGACAGCTGGCGCGTTCACTTTGCCGACACCATGCGCGGCGGTCAATACCTGAGTAATTGGCGAATGGCGGAGTTGCATGCCATGGAGGCTCCGGCGCGTGTGCGTGAACTAGAGGCTTGGGGTGCACTTTTTGATCGCACCAGCGACGGCCGAATTCTGCAACGAAATTTCGGCGGCCATCGGTATCCTCGGCTCGCGCATGTTGGCGACCGCACCGGACTGGAGATGATCCGCACTCTTCAAGACCACGGAATCCATCTCGGTCTCGACGTTTTCATGGAACATACGGTCGTCACGCTGCTGAAGGACGGCGATCGCATCGCGGGCGCGTTTGGTTACGATCGCGAGCGCGGCCGATTTCACCTGTTCCGCGCCAAAGCCGTGGTGCTGGCGACGGGAGGAATTGGAAGGGCTTACAAGATCACCAGCAATAGTTGGGAATATACGGGCGATGGGCATTCGCTCGCATACGATGCCGGTGCGGCGTTGGTAGACATGGAATTTGTGCAGTTCCATCCTACGGGGATGATTTGGCCACCAAGCGTGCGCGGCATTCTCGTCACGGAAGGAGTGCGCGGCGAGGGAGGAGTGCTGCGTAATCGGAATGGCGAGCGATTCATGTTCAAAGATATTCCGCCACTGTACACCGCTCAGACCGCCGATAACGAAGAAGAAGGATGGCGTTACACACAGGGTGATAAGGACGCAAGGCGTCCGCCTGAGCTGCTGACCCGCGACCATGTGGCCCGCTGCATCCGGCGGGAGGTGCGAGAAGGGCGGGGCAGTCCGCACGGGGGTGTGTTCCTGGACATTGCGTGGATCAAAGAGAGAATTCCGAATGCGGCGGAGCATATAAAGAAGAAGCTGCCCAGCATGTATCACCAGTTCAAGCAGCTTGCTGACATCGACATTACCCAGGAGCCGATGGAAGTGGGTCCTACGACCCACTACATGATGGGAGGCGTCAAGGTGGACGCTGATTCTCAAATGTCGGATGTGACTGGTCTGTTTGCAGCTGGAGAGTGTGCGGCAGGTTTGCATGGTGCCAATCGGCTCGGCGGAAATTCACTGTCCGATTTATTGGTGTTCGGCAAGCGAGCCGGTGAGTACGCTGCAGCCTATGCGAAAGAGAATTCGCTGGGCGCGGTGAATACCGATGAACTCGGATCAGCGGAAAAACGAGCGCTGCAGCCCTTCGAGCGCACGGGCTCCGACAATCCATATTTCGTACAACACACGTTGCAGGACGTGATGCAGGAACTGGTGGGGATCGTGCGTCAGGAACAGGAGATGTTGCAAGCGCTCGAGCGCATTCGAGAATTAGAAGCTGTCAGTCAGCGAGTCGGCGTGGAGGGAAATCGGGAATACAATGCGGGCTGGCACACGGCACTCGATCTGCACTGCCTGCTGACCGTATCGGAAATTGTTACCCGGGCGGCGCTGGAGCGCAAAGAGAGCCGGGGGGCGCATTTCCGCGATGACTTTCCCGCCAAGGTCGAGCAGTACGGCGGCTTCAACATCGTGGCCCGAAAAGGCGTGGATGGAGAAATGCAGCTCACACGCGAGCCCATCCCCCCGATGCGAGAGGATCTGCAGCAAATCATCCAAGAGATGAAGTAATGGAGATGAAGTAATGGCGACAGCCACGTTTCGGATCTGGCGCGGTGAAAAAGGCCAAGGAAAGTTCCAGGACCACACCACAGAAGTCTCGGAGGGCATGGTGGTCCTCGATGCTGTGCATCAAATACAGGCGGAACAGGCCGGCGATCTTGCGGTGCGCTGGAACTGCAAGGCGGGGAAATGCGGCTCGTGCTCGGCAGAAATCAATGGCATGCCAAAATTAATGTGTATGACGCGGCTGAACACGCTCCCGCTGGACAGGCCCGTGACCGTCGAACCCATGAAGGCATTTCCGCACATGAAGGACCTAGTCACGGACGTATCATGGAATTACGAGGTAAAGAAGCGCATTCCGAAGTTCCAGCCACGGCAGCCCGATGCGCCTGATGGCACCTGGCGCATTGCGCAGGAGGATGTCGAACGGGTGCAGGAGTTTCGAAAGTGCATCGAGTGCTATCTTTGCCAGGATGTCTGCCACGTCTTGCGCGACCATCACATGCACGAACAATTCATCGGGCCGCGATTTCTGGTGTATGCGGCCGCGCTCGAAATGCATCCGTTGGACGTGGGCGATCGCGTTGAAGATCTGAGAAATCAATTCGGCATAGGTCTCTGCAACATCACCAAGTGCTGTACCAAAGTTTGTCCAGAAAGCATCACGATCACCGACAACGCGATCATCCCGCTCAAGGAACGCGTCGTTGATCGCTTCTTCGATCCCCTGTCGAGACTGTTCCGGGTATTCAGCAATTCGAAAAGATAGGAGATGCTATGCATTTCGAACTGAAATCCATTTCCGAGCAGAGTATTCCCGAAGCGCTCGCGAAGGTCGAGCGCTACAGACTATTGAATGAACCCAGCCTGGCGGAGAGCATTTGCCTCGATATTCTGGCCATCGTGCCCAATCACCAGCAGGCGCTGATTTCGCTTCTGCTCGCGCGAACCGACCAATTCGATTCTGATGTTCATGTGAAAGCCGCACAAGAGGTCCTGGCGCAAATTAAGGGCGACTACGAGCGGGCCTACTACCAGGGCATCATCTGGGAGCGTTTGGGAAATGCGCGCATTCGTCATGGTAAAACTGGAGCCGGCGCATCCGCATATCACGCTCTGCGGGAAGCAATGAATCACTATGAGAAGGCCATGAGTTTTGCGATACCCGGAAACGACGATGCCATTCTGCGATGGAACACCTGTGCGCGCGTGATCATGCAGAATCCGGACCTCCGACCTGTCCCTGAGAATGAGTTCACACACGCGTGGAAGAACGACGAAGCCGGCTCCAGAATCGCAGACGCTTAGCATCCGACACCATCACGTCACCGCGGTAGTGGAAGTGTGGACCCTTGGATCTAGGGAGCGTTGGGATCGGGTGACGGGCAACCCGTCAGTTGAGAATTCGTGAGCGGCAAGGCTGAACTTCAGAGTTGCCGACGACTGGCCCAGAATCCACAATTGCCAGCACACTACGGTCTCAACACATTTGGCTTCTCTGATATGAAACTAGACTCATCGGAAACTGGCGAGATTACATCCTCGAGTCGAGTAACTGCTACTTACTACTAGCGCGGATTCACCTCTTGTTCACACCGCATCGCTATGGGATGTTGCTGGCCACGAGTTCCCAGTTCCTGGTCTCTGCGAACATTTCGCCGGTCCCATTCACAAATGCGGCATGTGCTACTCCATCGCCTTGCAACTGGTCCATAAACCATGCCGTTGGATACCCTAAATATCCATGGACCCCATTGACACAGGGAAACGTGGCATGGGAACAATCCGGCTGGCCCTGCACATCATTGTGATTGGGCCCGATGAGAGTTCCCTTGACCTTACGCACACTACTAGGCGTTGCATCGTAGAAGGCCTGAACCGATTGTTCTCCAGACGTCTGCGGCGTCTGGGTTGGCGGGGATACCGGAAAATCTGCTGATCCGTCAATGAAGAACACTGATCCTGAAGTAAGGTTGGCAGGTTCGAAGCAGTTGGAGCCGAGCGTACACCAGATTCGCGCCGGAAGCTCAATTGGGATAACGGTCTTTATCAAACCGGAAGACTTTATTAGAGCGTTACCTGCGCCACCAGCACCTTGCGAATGGCCAAAGGCCCCAATCTGATTGACGTTGAGTTTGTGGAAGAAGATGCTGGCAGGATCGCTGTTCGCGTGAACCAGGAAATTTGCACCATCCAGTATGGTCTGACCTACGCCGGTTTGTTGGTCTTCGGTGGCAATCACCGCAAAACCCCAGGAAGCCATATGCCTAAGAAAATAGTCGTACTGGAGTGGTAGTGCGAAGCTTCCGTTTCCCCAAGTGAGAATGGGATGCACAAATCCGTTGGCGCCCAGATTGGTTGGGTAATAAAGGTCAAACTTGTTATGCGCTGAATCACAACAAGCACCGCCCGTGCTTACCGTCACCGGCCAAGGGCCGGCGGCGTAGTACTTGAGCTCAATTGGTTTGGTTGGGTAGTTCGGCGGACTCGTCGGACATGCAACGATGCCCCCGAGAACAACCAGCACAAGAAAGGATTTGAATGCTTTTTTCCTCATGGAGCCTCTCCATACAATGGAATGGTGCATGAGACGGCTGTTTCGTTTCAGAAGTGGAACGGTCTCGCTTCTATTCAGCAGCACGGTAACTGATTTCGCAGATCACCAACACGCTAGTTCGAGCTTCCGGAAATCCAAGATACTCACTGGAGAAGCATCGCACATGCTCAACCGCAGCATGCGCAACCACGGGACTTCTGCTGCTCTAACATTCCACCCTTGCCTGCCGGGCCGCGTCGTGTTCGGACCAGTCCCACGGAGTCAACATCAAGCAACAGGACTGCGGTACAACGATGTGATGATGCTTCTGGCAAATCTTGACATTACCTATCTCTACTGCTAGCGTGTTCGCAATATTGGATGAACCAATCGAACATACCGTTAAGGGGTAACTTTTGTGCCCACTGGTTGCAAACCATGTCTTGCCGCTCTTGTCATTCTGATACTTGCCGGAACCCTAACCCAAGGTCAGCAGTCAAAAAATCAGATTGCAGTTGCCCCGACCTCGTCACTGGCCCCCACAGTGATTGACCAACTTTGGCAGAAAGCCAGTCGAAAGTACGACAGACCGCGAGCAGAACTCGTTCGGCAGGTGGACCAACAAGCTAACGACGGCCCCTTTCGTCCCGATTGGCAGTCGCTGTCCAGTTATCAGGTTCCTGATTGGTACAAAGACGCAAAGTTCGGCATATTCATTCACTGGGGTCTCTATTCTGTGCCTGCATTTGGAAACGAATGGTATCCGCGCAACATGTACGTAGAGGGTTCTGAAGTGAATAAGCATCACCTCTCCACCTATGGTCCGCTTACAAAGGTCGGGTATAAGGATTTTATTCCCATGTTCAAAGCCGAACGCTACGATCCCCAGAATTGGGCACGTCTATTCAAGCAAGCTGGGGCAAAATATGTAGTGCCCGTTTTTGAGCATCACGACGGTTTCGCGATGTACGACAGTGGGCTTTCCGACTGGACTGCAGCGGCGATGGGTCCACATCGTGATCTCGCTGGAGAGCTCGCCGAAGCAGTTCGTTCCGAGGGGTTGCATCTTGGAGCTGCCACCCACCGCATCGAGCA
>CAWBSY010000024.1:0-110240 GCA_963791575.1 Terriglobia bacterium
TCCGTCGGACTGCCTGCCGGTCTGAGGATCTTGTACCGCGGTATCTGTATTTTGTGCCATGATTTTACTTGCCTTGCAGATAAAGCCTTACACCCTGTTCCGCGAAGCCGATTGCACGAGCCAATTCTACCTTCGCGAGATTATGGGCATAAAGGCTGGAAATATAATTTTCGTTCGCGGAAGTGACAGATTCCTGCGCCTGCACTACTTCGAGATTGTCTGTTACTCCTGCCGTAAACCGGTCCTGCGATTGCGTGAGTGTCTGGTTCGCAAGATCGACGGTGCTCCGAGCCACTTCTACTTGTTCGGCAGCCGAAGCCAAATCCAGGAGCGCGCTGCGAACTTCGAGATCGATTTGTCCGCGCAAGTTTTCTAATTGCTGGCGGGATTGCCTTAGCGAGGCTTCACTCTCTAAAACATCACCGTGAACCTTACCTCCGGCAAAGATGGGGATATCCAGCGTCACGCCAGCCTGAAATACGCCGTGAGAACTTCCGGGACGAATGCCAGCATCGCCATAGTATCCCGCTATACCGAGCGTCGGATAATGTTCGGCCGTAGCAGCCCGTCGAAGATACTCAGCGGAGCGTACCTGCTGCGCCGCAGCCATGTAATCCGAACGCGTCGCATAAGCGCGCTGTAGCGCCTCTTGCACACTGAGAGCTGCAAGCGGTTCATAAGGAGCTTTGTCCGTCAAGCTGAACTCTTGTCCGGGAGGAAGCCCAATCGTGCGCGCCAATGTGAGTTTTTGTTTTGCGTAATTGTTTTTGGCGACGATTAACTGTTGCTGCTGGCTTTGCAACTCGACTCGAGCGCGTAGAGCGTCAATCGCGGGACTCACTCCGGCTTTCTGCTGGTCAACAGACCTGTCGTAAACTGTCTGCGCGGTGACTACTTGCGCTTGAGAGGTCTCCACCCGAGCCGCAGCCGAAAGCGTTTCAAGGTACGCATTTCCCGCCGCCAAGACCACCACATCTCTCGCATCTTTGTAGGCGAGGTGCGCCGCTTCCAAATTTGCGGATGCGCCTCGAGTTCGTTCGATGGCGTTGAAGTCAAATATCGACTGGCTAAGGGAAACTTGCGATTGCCAAACACCAATAGGACCGATGACAGTCTGAATCCCAGGAACCTTGAAACGAAATCCTAGCGCGGCAAGGTCGATTTGTTCGGCACTCTGATTGGCCGAAGCACTCACGTGAGGCAGCAGCGCGCTAAGTTCATGCCATCTTTGTCCGCGTGCGGTTAGCGTGTTGTCGCTCTCGAGCAATACTCCTAAATTATTTCTCAGCGCACGATCAATCGCATCTTTGAATGACAGCGGCAAGACTTCGGAGGTAGCTTTGCCTTCCGGAACGCTACCGCTATATGGGCTCTGGCTTAAAGCGTTGCTGGCAGCATTCGCGTTGCTGCCACCACCGTAGGACGCGCCGCCATTACTACCTCCACCGCTCTGGGAGGAAGAACTAGACTGTGTCGATTGTGTATTCGGACTGCCCGGACTACCTCCCAAAGTCTGGGCTGACGCCAGTGCGCAGGCAAGAACTTGAATCACAAACCAGCTAACCGCAACGTAGCCGACATGTAAAAGCAACGATCGAACAGGTTCTCTCAGATTTATTTCTTCCCGGTTTTGATTTTCGTACAATCGCTTCATCGACCCAAGTCTTTCATAAGAATGAAGATGAGCATAGTTCGCGGCGCAAGATATCTTGATTCACAATGCTGGCTTATAGATGCAAATGATTGTCAAAGCGTCCTTATTGAAATGTCTAAAATGGTACAGTCGACTGGTACACGCTCTGTCCTTCGCTGATCTCAATAGTCGTGTACCCTCATTCCTACATTTAAGCCTACACGGAGCCCAATGAGCGAGGCAGTGAACCCCGCAGCGCCGGTCAGGGCTGAAGCCATCACAAAACCAAGCAAGGCCGCGAGTGTGGCCCGCAAAGCGGGGATCATCTCATTTGTATTCGTAATGTATTCCTACACCACTGCGGGCCCATTCGGACTCGAAGACCAGGTCACAACTTCCGGTCCCGGCATGACTTTGCTTTATCACCTGCTACTGCCGTTTTTCTGGTGCATTCCCATTTCTCTGGTAGCTGCAGAACTCACCACTGCAATGCCGGTGCAGGGAGGTTTCTATCGTTGGACTCGCGCCGCGTTCGGCGACTTCTGGGGATTTCTCGCGGGCTGGTGGAATTGGTGGTCGTCGTTCCTGCTCGGGGGAGCATATGCTGTCCTTTTCACTGACTATATTGCATTCTTCTTTCCTCAAATCACCGGGTGGAAACATTATCTGGTTGCAGTTTCGCTGATCGCAATCATTACCTATGTCAACATCCGTGGAATTGATATGGTCGGAAAGGTCGCGACTGTTCTTGAGATTCTGATTATGCTGCCGGTCGCTGCCATGTGCCTCATGAGCGTGAGAATGTGGCACCACAATCCGTTTCTGCCATTTATTCCGCCGCATAAGCCCATGTTCACCGTCTTTGGCGTCGGTCTGGCCCTCGGCTTATGGCTCTACGCTGGATATGAGCAGCTTTCCACGGTTGCCGAAGAAGTAGAAAATCCGCAGAAGAATTATCCGCGAGCCCTCGCCTGGGTGGTACCGATTTCAATCGCCACTTATTTTGTGCCAACCGCCTGTGCACTGGCAGCGCTGGGAAACTGGCAGGAGTGGCACACAGGGTATTTCTCGAATGCAGCCCGCCTGATCGGTGGACCCTCTCTCGGGTTCGCGATGACCATGGCGGCGGGAATCACAAATATCGCTTTGCTGAATAGTACTGTCTTGACTGCCACGCGTGTCCCCTTTGCCATGGCGGAAGACGGATACATGTCGAAGTCTCTGACTCGAATCCATTCTAAGTTTGGAACGCCTTGGTTGACACTGGTGATTTCGGCGCTGGTCTATGCGCTACTGGCCTGGAACACTCTTACGCAACTGATAACGGTATATATGTGGCTGCGCATCGCTACGTCGGTACTTACCGTGTTTCCGCGTGGCAGTTGCGGCGTACACAACCTGAACTGGAGAGAGCGTTTCGTATACCGTGGGGCAAAGCTGGTGTGGGCTATGCAGTAATCGCTCCATTGCTGATGAGCGTGGTAGCGCTTATCGGAGCCGTGGCTACGAGCGACAGGTTTGCTTTGATCCTAGGTCCGTTCATGGTGATACTGGGTCCTGTTGCGTATTTATTTTGCAAGCGTAAGCCGCATTCGGCCTAAAAGATTGGAATTGCGCGTACCTTCGCGAATTCGCCTCAACTAATCCAATCCAGCACTTTGTAGTATGCCCCCGCAAACGGAAGGAACCAGGGCCGCCCGTTATAAAGACCGAGCGGAGCGCCGGGAAACGGAATGTTTGCATAGGGATTTCCGCTCGAACCGCTGATCATCTCTTCGGCAATCTTCGTGCCCAGATAAGTTGCCATAGCAACGCCATGACCCGCGTAGCCAACTGCATAATACAAGCCATCCATGTGGCCTGCGTGCGGCATCGTATCAAAACAAAAATCGAGCGTCCCGCCCCACGCGTATTCCACTTTCGCATCGCGCAGTTGCGGATAAACGCCGATCATTCCGCGACGAAGAATTTCAGCACTTTTGTGAATTGTGTTTCTGGTCTCGGGAAAGAACGCCGCCCGTCCTCCGAACAGCATTCGGTTGTCAGGCGTGAGCCGATAATAGTAGAGATAATGTTTGGAATCGTAGATCATGCGATTGCGCGGACTGAGTTCACGAGCCAAGGTTTCAGGCAAGCGTTCTGTCGCGACAATAAAGGAACCTATTGGAATAATTTTTTTCTGCAGAGCAGGTGTCGCGTTTGAGGTATAGCCACTCGTGCCGATCAATACATCACGCGCGAAAAGAGGGCCGCGTGAAGTAGAAAGCCGAAATCCCGGTTCACCATTGTGCGCGGCGCGAACAATACTTTGCACCCGTGTGTTCTCATAGATGCAAGCGCCCGATTTCAAAGCAGCCTGTCCAAGTCCAGCCACATAGCGCGCCGGGTTTATGCCGGCACTTACTTCGTCCACAATTCCGCCGTGATAGATATTCGATCCGATCTCGTTGCGGAGCTGATCTTTCGGAATAATTCTCAATTGATGATCAAACTCGCGCGCAATGAGTTCGACCGATTTCGCATAGTTTTCGAAGTGCGACTGCTTGCAAGCCACTTCAAGATGGCCGCAACGCGAGAAGTCGCATTCGATATTCTCTTCCCGAAGAATCTCCTCAACCAGATCGATGGATGCGAGCGATGCGGCGTACATCCGCCTCGTTGCTTCCATTCCATATCTTGCAGCTATGATTTCGGGACTGAGCTTTAGGCCTGTAAGAACCATCCCGCCATTGCGGGAACTTGCACCCCACCCAATACTATTCGCCTCAAGGACAGCGACCGATGCGCCGCCTCTAGCCAGTGTTCGCGCCGCAGACAGCCCAGTGAATCCCGCTCCAATAACCGCTACATCAACTCGTTCGGCAAAATCCCCAGGGGTCCCGGTTGGCATACGTACTGTATCCAGCCAGTAATTCGAATCTTTGAAATCCATAAATTGAGAGAGTTGTATTCTATCCAATATACGTCCAACAACTTGTATTCAATCGATTTATGACCGCGGTTCACCCGATTGATTCGAACGGGCATCTCGAGCTGGGTTATCATCTTCCGTGCTGTGCGCCCGTTAAGAAATCTCACATTTTCGGTTCAGCTTCTCTTAACCCGTAGTTCGCGAAAATTTCCATCCGTAGATCGGTGAGTTATGGCAATTGCAAAAAATTATCGAGATCAAAGTTATCTGTGGCGAAAGACTTTTCTTGCGCTCCTGCTTGTCACTAGCGCGATTCCGCTCTCTATTCAAGCTCAATCGACGCCGAACCAGGTAGTAGCCGCCGACCCGGGGCAAACTCCTAATCCATCGTCGAGTACGGCGCCAGTAACTTTAACCCTGCGAGACGCACTGGAGCGCGCTAAGAAACTCAACCCTGACTACCGAAACGCTGTCACCGCAGCAAGATTGGCGACAGAAGACCGTGTGCAGAGCCGAGCCGCGACATTGCCAACTGCGAGTGTCAATGGACAATACCTTTACACGCAAGGAACTGGAAGCGGCTCGCCTAGATTTATCGCCAATAATGCGGTGCACGAGTACATAGGCCAAGTGGAAGGTGTTCAGACCTTTTCGCTGGCGACTGTGGCTGAGTATCGCCGTACTATCGCCGCTGAGGCGGCGGCCAAAGCCCGGGCTGAAGTCGCTGCCCGAGGACTGGTCGTCACGGTGGTTCAGACCTACTACGGATTTGTTGTGGCGCAGCGAAAGTATGCGACGGTTCAGAGCGCATTCGCCGAGGCGCAGCGATTTTTCGACATCAGTCAAAAGCTGGAGCATGGTGGCGAGGTCGCGCACTCCGACGTAATTAAAGCCCAAATCCAGTTCCAACAGCAGCAGCGGGATTTGAAGGAAGCGGAACTGGAGATGAATCGCAGCCGCCTTGAACTTGCTGTGTTGGTGTTTCCGGATTTCAACGAGAACTTCTCTGTGGTTGATGATTTACAAACGCCCGAGCCATTGCCGACGTTCGAGGAGATACAGGCGGCCGCTGCAAACAGGAATCCCGACCTACGGGCAGCACTTGCATCTGTTCGAGAAGCAAATGCAGCGGTCAAGGTGGCGTGGAATGAATTTCTTCCCTCACTAACTCTGAACGCGGGCTACGGACTTGACTCGACTTGCATTTCTACGCGGTGTTTTGATCCCGTAAGCCACCAGGACATACGCAGCCTAGGATATACGGCTTCTGCAACTGTGCAGCTTCCTATCTGGAATTGGGGATCAAATAGAAGTGTTGTGAGACAGGCAAATTTGCGCAGAGAACAGACTCATGTCGAACTGAGCTTCACACAGCGCCGCTTATTGGCCAATGTGAAGACCTTGTACGACGAAGCACAAGCCGCAAGATCAGAACTCGACTTGTTGAGTCAGTCAGCCCAACTCGCCGCAGACAGCTTGCGCCTGATCACATTGCGATATCAGGCAGGAGAAGCTTTGGTGCTGGAAGTAGTGGACGCGCAAAATACCTTAACCTTGGCGCGTAACGCCTTTAACGACGGTCAGGTCCGGTATCGTGTGGCAATGGCAAATGTGCAAACATTGACGGGAAACTTCTAACGCGAATGAACGATAAAAAGCGCAAAATTAGTCTCATGTCCAAGTGCGCGGTGATTCTAGCCGCTCTCTCACTTCTTTCCGCCTGTTCCAAGGAAGCTCCTCCGCCGGAACCCGAAGTTCCAGTGCAGGTGGCTGCGGTGGAGAAGACGACTCTGAATTATACGGTCGTCGCGCAGGCGGTACTGTTTCCGCTGGAGCAGTCGGCCATCACCCCTAAGATCAGCGCGCCAGTAAAAAGTTTTTCCATAAAGCGCGGTAGTCATGTGCACAAGGGTGAGTTGTTGGCGACTCTTGAAAATCAAGACCTCGCCGCCGCTGCTCAAGACACCAAAGGCACGTATGAACAGGCGCAAGCCACGTACGAAACGACCACAGCTGCTGATCTGCCGGAACAGATCCAGAAGGCTCAATTGGACGCGCAAGCTGCCAAGCAGTTAATGGAAGCGCAACAAAAAGTCTATAACAGCCGTCAGGAACTCTTTCAGCAAGGCGCTCTCCCCCGCAAAGAGTTGGATCAAGCTGGCGTCGATTACACGCAAGCCAAGAATCAATATGACATCGCGCAGAGGCATGTGGACGCGTTGATGGCCATCGGCAAAACACAGACTCTGAAGTCGGCTGCGGGGCAACTCGAGTCGGCAAAAGGAAAATATCTCGGCGCGCAAGCCGGTCTGGGCTACTCCGAAATTCGCAGTCCTATTGACGGTGTCGTAACTGATCGTCCGCTCTATCCGGGAGAGATGGCAGCGGCGGGAACGCCCCTACTCACGGTGATGAACGTTTCGCAAGTCATCGCGCGTGCGCACATTCCACAACCGGAAGCTGCCCTGCTGAAGGTTGGAGACAAAGCCACTCTCACCGTCCCCGGAGAAGAAAAGCCGGTGCAAGGCAAAGTGACGGTGGTCAGTCCCGCTCTCGACCCGGGTAGCACCACAGTAGAAGTTTGGGTGCAAGCGAAAAATCCCAAGCAGAAGCTAATGCCGGGTACTAGTGTACAGATTTCCATGCTCGCTCAGACTATTCCCGACGCGTTGGTCATACCTGCGGCGGCGTTGATTGCCGCGCAAGATGGAACAAGCGCTGTGATGCTGGTTGGCTCCGACAGTCACGCTCACCAGAAAGCGGTGAAGGTTGGCATTCGTCAAGACGACGACGTGCAAATCGTCGATGGCCTTAAAGAAGGTGACAAAGTTGTAGCCGCGGGCGCTTACGGACTGCCCGACAACACCAAAATCACCGTGGAAGAGGCGAAATCTTCCGAGTCGAAGGACGCTGCTGACGACAAGAAGCCAGACGCAAAAGCAGGCGACAAAGACCCCAAGGACGACAAGAATGACAAACCGTAGCGGAGCGATTCGTGAACAAACCATCCGAATCTTCGTTTTGGTTTGCGCGCCATTCGAAGTCGGTGATTTTCCTGATTCTCACCGTGGCTTTGCTTGGCGGTTATCTTGCACTGACCATTCCGATTTCCGTTTTCCCGGAAACCAATTTCCCGCGCATCCTCATCGCGGTCGATAACGGAGTGATGCCCATCGACCAGATGATGGTCACCATTACTCGTCCCATTGAAGAGGCGGTTAACAGTGTCCCGGGCCTGCAAGGCGTGCGTTCGATCACTAGCCGCGGATCTGCGGAAGTAGATTTGTTTTTCGACTGGAACGTGGACATGTTCCAGACTCTGCAGTATGTAAACGCCGCCATTTCGCGCGTGCAGCCCGAACTTCCGCCCACAGCCAAAGTCGTCGCGAACCGCATGACGTTCGCCAGCTTCCCCATCATGGGTTATAGCCTCACATCTCAAACTGTTCCGCAAACACAGTTGTGGGAGATGGCAACCTATGAAATCAAGCCCCGACTAAACCGGCTCGATGGCGTGTCTACAGTGGTGGTTCAAGGCGGACAACAACCGGAGTTCCATATCACTCCCGATCCCGCGAAACTGCTGACCGCGAATGTCACAGTGACCGACATTCTTGAAGCGATGCGGCGCACGAATCTGATCGATTCCCCGGGCTTGTTTGAGCAGAACCATCAACTGATTCTTGGACTCATAAGCGGCCAAGTGCAAACGCCTGCTCAGATCGCGCAAACGGTCGTGAAAACCACGCCTGCCGGAGTGCCGGTGCGTGTGGGCGATGTAGCTAAGGTCGAGCCCAATGTGATGCCGGTTTACACCATTGTCACTGCCAATGGGAAACCGGCTGTGCTGCTCAACATTAATCGGCAGCCATCCAGCAACACCATGCAGGTTGCCGACGAGGTCCATGCCCAGGTTGAGCAAATAAGGAAGTCCTTGCCGCCGGGTGTGCAAATACAGCCGTTCTACGATCAATCTGGCATTGTCAGTGCCTCTATTAAAAGCGTACGCGACGCCATCATCTTAGGAGTCATCCTTGCTTCCATCATCCTCGTAGTCTTTCTGAGGGATTGGGGAACATCCGTCGTTGCCGGACTGGTGATCCCGGTCACGATCATGGTGACGTTTGTTGCGCTCAAGCTGCTGGGGGAAAGTTTCAACCTGATGACGCTGGGTGGACTTGCGGCGGCAGTGGGCATGGTGATCGATGATGCGATTGTGGTGGTCGAGAACATCGTGCTCCACCGGGATGCCGGGCAGAAGCGTTTACAAGCGATTCGCATTGCCCTCCAGGAAATTACCGTTCCGTTAATCGGTTCAACGCTCACGCCGATCGTGGTATTTCTCCCGTTAATCGCAATCACTGGAGTCACCGGGACATTCTTCCGCGCGTTAGCGGTCACGATGGCGATTTCGCTGCTCACGTCTTTAGCATTGGCTCTGACCTGGACTCCAACTCTGAGCCAATATTTTGTCAGTAAGCACAAGACAGAAGGAGATACAGCTGACGATTCGGAACAAACGAATGTAGATGAGAATGGCGCACACGAGGAAGAGTCGATCGCAAAACTGCTTGCGGTCGAGGAAGCCTCTCTCGGTTCGTTCTTTCTGAGAATAATTGCCTTTCACCAGCGATGGCTTAAGTGGGCTGTCGCCCGCCCAGTTTGGCTGGCAATTTTCAGCGTGGCTCTGATTGTGAGTGTCATTCGTCTGCTATCAGTTTTCAGGTTCCGATCTGCTCCCCGAAATGGATGAGGGCGGATTCATCATCGACTACATCATGCCCGCAGGGAGTTCTTTGCAGGAAACCGATCGCGTGATCTCACAAGTGGAGGGCATCCTGCATGAGGTTCCGGAAGTCGAAGGTACTTCCCGCCGTACCGGCATGCAACTCGGCCTCGCTGCTGTCACCGAAGCGAACACGGGCGATATTTCAGTCAAGCTCAAGGACAAACGTGACCGCGCCATCGATGAAATCATTGCCGAAGTTCGCGAGAAAGTTAAACAGGAAGCTCCCGCTCTCGATGTGGAATTTATTCAAAGCTTGCAGGACATGATCAGCGATCTGACCGGGGAACCCCAGCCGGTTGAAATCAAACTTTATTCAACAGATGGCGCTCTCCTCTCTGAATGGGGTCCCAAGGTCGCAGATGCGATTCAAAAGGTTCCTGGTGTGGTCGATATCCTGAATGGGATCGATAACACAATCAGCGGTCCTGCAGTTGTCTTCCAGGTCGATCCTGCGGTGGCGGGGCGAGCTGGATTCACTGCCGAGGAAGTGGCCATGGACGCTTCTGCCATTATTACGGGAGAGCCCGCGCCAACGCCCATTATCACTAATGATCGTCCGTACACGGTTCGGGTCCGCTTCCCAGCAGAGAACCGCAAGTCACTCGATGCCATACGCAATACATTGTTGACCAGCGCTTCTGGGAAGACCGCGACCCTGGGATCATTGGCCAATGTGACCGAACTTCCGGGACAAACCGAAATCCGGCGGGAGAATCTGCAACGTGACGTAGTGGTAAGCGCTCGTTTAGAAGGAACGAGTCTAGGCAAGGGAATGGCGGGGGTCCAGCAAGCAGTGAACGCTTTGCACATACCTTCCGGTATCCGCCTCGAATATGGCGGGACCTATATTGAGCAACAGAAATCGTTCCATGATTTGGTTGTAGTTCTGATCCTGGCGATCTTGCTGGTTTTCATCGTATTGCTCTTTGAATTCCGCACCTTCGCTGCGCCAATCGCCATTCTTGCCTCTGCGCTACTTTCGACTTCTGGAGTGTTCATCGCGTTGTTGATTACGCGCACCACATTCAATGTGGCCTCCTTCATGGGATTAATCATGGTCGTGGGCATCGTAGCCAAGAACGGAATTCTGCTGCTCGATGCGGACGCAAAGTTCCGCGACACGGGAGCCTCGGCATTCGAAGCTATGACGCAATCGGCCCGAAGAAGACTTCGTCCGATCGTAATGACCGCGCTAGCGACCATCGCTGGCATGTTACCCTTGGCGTTCGCTTTAGGCGCAGGCTCGCAGATGTTGCAGCCACTAGCCATCGCCGTAATCGGCGGAATTATAGTTTCGATGGTCCTCTCGCTGGTGATCACTCCGGCGGTTCACTATTTCCTGGCGCATGACAAAGCAGAAGTTCGAGAAAAAGAGGGAGTCACAGTATGAATCGTTTAGTTTCGGTAGGGCTTTTATCTTTGGGCCTGACGCTCACGGCCAACGCTCAGCATTACAAAGTAACCGGTCAGATCCCAATCGGAGGCGAAGGCGGATGGGATTACCTTTACGCCGACTCGCCAAATCGCACGCTCTATGTGACTCACGGCACCGAGGTTGAAATCGTCGATCTTGATTCCGACAAGCCGGTGGGCAAAATTACCGGACTAAAAGGCGTTCACGGAGTCGTAGCAGTAGACGATCTGAATCGTGGCTTCATCAGCGATGGCAAAGATAATACGGTTGTAGTTTTTGATCTGAAATCGCACGCTGTCCTGCAGAAGGTAAAGGTTGGCACCAACCCCGACGGAATGGTGTACGACCCTTTCACTAAGCGGGTCTTCGCATTCAATGGGCGCAGTAATGACACGACCGCTATCGATGCAGCCTCAGGAGAAGTAGCGGGAACCCTGGCAGTTGGCGGTAAGCCTGAATTCCCCGCCAGCGACGGAGCTGGAAATCTCTTTGTCAATATCGAAGACAAGAACGAAATGCTCCAGATAGATCCCAAGACATTGAAAGTGAAGAGTCATTGGAAGTTGTCTCCGTGCGAAGGTCCCTCTGGTTTGGCATTGGATAATTCTGGAAAAAGATTGTTCGCGGTCTGCGACGAGAAAAAGATGGTCGTAGTCGATGCCGAGTCAGGCAAAGTTGTTAGCACTGTAACGATTGGCGATGGACCCGATGCGACAGCTTTTGATCCCGAAAAGAAGTTGGTGTTCTCTTCGAATGGACAGGACGGAACTTTGACCGTAGTTAAACAGGATAGCCCCGACAAATATACGGTCGTCGAGAATGTGCCAACGGAAAAGAGCGCACGCACTATGGCGCTGGATACGAAAACGCACAAGGTTTACTTGTCAGCGGCAGAGCTGGGACCAAAGCCGGCTCCGACGGCGGATAATCCACATCCGCGTCCGGCAATCAAGTCAGGAAGTTTCATTTGATAGTAGTTTCGCCGGAGTGAAGCAGGCTCATCAGGCTTAGGCTCTAGGAGAGAAGTGGTGTGCCCCATCCTTGCGTTCTTTGCAAGGGTCGGGGCGATGCCGCTGATGTGAGTTTGTTAAGTTAGTTGTGCAGGCATTCTCGCCTCCCACTCTTTCGCACAGAACGCGAAAGAATGGGCCACCCATTGTATGGAAGGAAAGCGAGATCAAAGAACCCGGCTGTTCTTGCTAGAGCCCAGAGCCTAACGCCTAGAGCCTGATGCGCGAAGCCTGCCCCTACCCGCCTTGCTTCAACTCTAGTAATACCTGTCTCGCGATTTCCTTCAGCGTCTCGAACACTCCGCCGCCTTGAAAGGCTACGGCCTCAATCACCGGCTCGTTCTTGCGACGTAATTCAGCAGACAAGGTTTCAACTGGCAGTACGTTTGGCAGGTCCCGCTTATTGAGTTGTAGGACGTAGGGGATTTTATTGAAATCGTAGTTATGTTCCTTGAGGTTCGACATCAGGTTATCGAGGGCCTCGACGTTCGCATCCATTCGTTCCTGCTGCGAGTCGGCTACGAAAACTATTCCGTCCACTCCGCGCAGAATCAGTTTCCGGCTAGCGTCGTAGAAAACCTGTCCTGGGACCGTATAGAGGTGAATTCTGGTCTTGAAGCCGCGAACGGAACCCAAATCCAGTGGCAGGAAGTCGAAGAATAGAGTACGTTCCGTCTCCGTTGCCAGGGAGATCATCTTGCCCTTTTGCTGCTCTGCCGTCTTCTGGAAAATATGTTGCAGATTGGTCGTCTTGCCGCCCAGCCCGGCGCCGTAATACACGATTTTGCAATTGATCTCGCGGGCTGCAAAGTTAATAAAACTCAAGACTTTCCCTCGAAAACTGCAAGCAGGTCGCCCAGGAACAAGAAAACGCCCGCTTTAGAATGTGGGTCGGTACTGCTGTTTTATATCACACGCCAGAGTGTTACTGGCAGGTTACCCCAGTTACTAGGCGGAACACCCGATTCGTGGGTTCCCAGTAAGGAAATCGTTTAGTGTCTGAGCGGCAATGGGTAGTAGCCGTCTTCCGCGTAAACCTTCACGTCCGGACGTGCCACTTTCACTTCGATCTGCCGGTAAGCGCTGCTGAGAGTCGCACGTGTCACGTAACCCAGCGTGTATTGGTTTCGCGCATCGCCAATGGCGCGAGCATAGGTGTTTTCCATAGCCGAAGATGAAAAGTCGGTATAAATCTCGCCCGCCGTTGCTGAAGAATATTTTGGAAGAATGTCGCTGTAGCCCATGTGCGGCAAATGCAGCTTCTCGAGTTTGTTGTAACCCGGTATGGCAGAACTTTCGACCGCAATTCCATACACAGAAATGCCATTGGTGAGCAATAACTTAAGCACGTCTTTATAACTGGCATTGCTGCGATATTCTCGTCCATCGCTAATCACGAAAATCAGTTTGCGGCGGGTTTTTTCGCGCTTGCTCAAGTCAAGAGCGGCCGCAAGGATGGCGTCGTTCAGAACGTGCGCTTCTTTCTCCGGAGTGTAAACAATGGGAGCCCCGGGCTGTTCTGGTGCTCCGTTGATTGTAGGTCCCTGCGGCCCCATTGGCCCACTGGTCACGGGAGGACCGTTGTTATGTCCTCTCTGCGTTTCTAGATTATTTAATGCCGCCTGCAATTGGCGGTTGACCGCGCTGAAACCAGAAGGCCTCCCCACGGTCGAGCTGTAAGTATAAAGCGCGACTTCGTCGTATTGACTGAAGGCTCCTTCGAGCGCCGTAAAGGTCTTGTTGACCTTCTGAACAGCCACATCGGGCATGCCCAAATCGAAGATCACCGCGACCGAAACCGCCAGAGGATCGCTGGTGAAGAAATTCATGGTCTGCTTTTTGCCATCTTCATAGACAGCGAAATCTTTGGGCAGAAGTCCATTCACCATGCGTCCGGAATTATCCGTTACCCGTACTGGCAGCATGACCTGGTTGACGTTCCGCACGATCCTGTAAAGCTCTTCCTGGGCTCCGCCCTTTTCCGCAGTTGCCCCACCTTCAGGAACAGTTTTGATGTTCAAGGGCGGCTTTTCTCCCGGAGGAGCTTCATTTGGCCCCGGAGTAGAACTAGATCCAGGAGAACCAGGCTCAGGCTCGTTAGGTCCCGGCCAGTTCGGATCTTGGCCATTGCCCGTTGGTCCGGTTCCAGTCGAAGGAGTAGTGGCTCCTTTAGTCGGAACATCGTTGACCGGTGGAGCAGGTTGATTATCCTGTGTCTGGTCGTCCGCTTGAGGACGATGCTGCGGCTCAGGTGGAGGAGCCTGCGGAGTAGGAGCGTCCGGGATGTCTTGCTGTTTCTGCGCCGTTGATTGCGGCTGGCCCTGCGCGGCCAAGGTCGACTTAGAAAACACTGATCCAGCCAACACCAATGCGCAGATAATCAAACCTCGCCGACATAACCGACTGTGTTTACTGATATTTCGAGCCAATCGCACCTCTCCGACGTTGGGAACAGACTTGCAGTTACTCAGATGCTAAGAATCCTGACTTTTGTGCATCTAAGGTTGAAGGAATAGACTACCAAAACCAGCGAGAGATCACCTTTCATGCCAAGAGTCCACCCTTCTAAGGTCCTTAGCGTCTTGTCCGTCCTAATGTTACTCGCAGGGACGTCGGTTCTCAGTCAGGCGCAAGCTCCTAAGAATGCTCCGCCTGAGCCGGCCAGCAATGCGCCCGACTCGAATGGCGAAGTTCATCAGCCCGTCATTTTGTCCAAACCGAACCAACAAAACGATCAAGCTCCCGAGAGTGATCAGTCGGTAGAAACCTTAAAAGTTAACGTAGGCGTAGTACAGCTCTTCTTCAACGTAAAAGACAAAAGAGGAGCGTTAATTCCTAACCTCGCGAAAACTGATTTCCAGATCTTTGAAGATGGTAAACCTCAGACTATCAAGTACTTCGCTGCCGAATCCAATCTTCCCCTCACGTTAGGAATTCTCATCGACTCCAGTGGCAGCCAGATGCGTGTTCTGGACATGGAAAAGGAGGTTGGCGGCAATTTTCTGAGCCAGATTCTTTCTCCCAAAGACCTCGCCTTCGTTCTTGACTTCGACGTTAACGTGAATTTGTTGCAGGACTTCACGAATAATACTCACCTTTTGAAGGTCGCACTCAATAGCGCCGTCATAAATACCGGAGGTGGCGGGGGCAGCATTCCCGGAATGGGCGGCGGTCCGGTTCCGCAAGCAAATGGTCCTCGCGGCACGCTGCTCTATGACGCGGTTTACCTTGCATCTCACGACGAACTCGCCCAGCAGGTAGGGCGCAAGGCAATGATTTTATTGACTGACGGAGAAGATCAGGGTAGCCAACTCAGAATCAGAGATGCGGTCGAAGCCGCCCAAAAATCTGACAGCATCGTTTACGTGCTGTTATGTGCCGATCGTGGTTTTTACGGCTTTGGGGGATATTCCGGCGAAGGCGAAATGAAAAGGCTGACTCAGGAAACCGGCGGCCGGGTGATTGAAGTAGGCAATAAGATGGAAAAACTGAAAGCCGCCTTCGATCAGATTGCGAATGAACTACGTAGTCAGTACAACATCGGATACGTATCGACCAATCCAGTTAGAGACGGAACCTTCCGCAAAGTGGAAATCCGCGCCAACGACAAAGATTACAAAATCCAAGCCCGCAGCGGATACTACGCTGTAGCACCAAAAGAATAAAAACGAAATTCTACTGTCCTGCAGCGGATTACCCGAACGCTCCCGCAAAGAAAATCTCCGTGTACTGCCGGACCAGATTTTCCTCGCTCAACGCTCCTTCTGGTCGATACCACTGGTAAATCCAGTTAATCATTCCCAACAAGGCAAATGCGGCGGCGCGGGGCTGCACGATACGCTTTGAGGCACGTGAAATCTGGACTTCTGCAATCAGATTTTCCACGAAATGCACATAATCTTTCTTACGCGTGTTGATGCGCTTTCGCAAAGGTGGAGGGAGCGGATGGTTTTCGTGCAGCATCACGGTGATTTCGCGGTCGCGAACACTAAGAACGACGCCGATATGCAGGCGAATTAAAGTTCGTAACCGCTCTTCGGGTTCGGCAATGCCGCGCACCGGATTGATAACTCTTTCCTGTGTGATGTCCATGGCATGGTTCATCAGGTTAAAGAGGATTTCGTCTTTACTCTGAAAATGATGATAGAGTCCGCCCTTGCTCAACTTGAGAGCGGCAGCCACATCGTTCATCGAAGTTCCGTCGTATCCCTGCTGCTGAAAAAGACGGGCAGCGGCACGGAGAATCTCCTGCCGGGGGTCAACTGTGGCCTCACGGGTCATCGGCGGACATAGTAACGAGTTACGAGCCGAAATGCCAATCGGAAGCAAGTTCTGCCCGAGTCTATGGCGGTCCGTCTACTAGCAATACGTCCGTTGGCTGACCCACGATGTTGATGGTTTTGCTTTGCACCAGCAACTTGTCGGTAGTTGTGTCGTAGACGCGGAAGTGTCCACCTTCGCAGACATATACCACATTGCGATTGGTAATGGGCTGAATTCCGGTCACATCTCCGTTGTCAGGCGGAAAAACTACGCTCGAATTCGTGATGCCGCTGGGATTCGAAGCGTTCACAATGGAGAGACATCCCCGGGTTTCCGCGGAGGTGCTTATGTTTGTGCAGGTATTCGATCCGATGAAAAGCTGGCCATTGGCGCCCATCTGCATGCGGTCATGAAATCCATCAGTGATAATGGCGCTCGCGGTCACTGCCAGCGTTCCTAGATCGACTACGCTAAGAATCCCACAGCTCGTGGCGGATGTTCCTGCCGGACAAGTTGTTCCGGGCGGAGTGCCTGCAACGTACAGAGTGCTGCCCGAAACGAGAGCGACGGTCGCACCCCCATTTATGCCGGCGCTGACCAGTGGAACTGGCGTGCCTGGGGTGGAGCTGGTCAGATCCTGTCGAATAATGCTGGCGGGACCGGTGCCGCCACATTCAATTCCGCAATCGAGAATGTATACGTCGGAACCCGAAAATACAGCCGCTACCGGCCGATCAAAGCCAGGAATCAAATGCACAGGAGAAGTATTCGTGCCGATGAGGAGCGGGGTAACCACGCCCACATAGCCCGCGCTGGTACCGAGTACTACGAGCTGATTGCCATTCGGCGAAAGCGCCTCATACTGAGCTCCGGGTATGGGTAAGGTGGCGGAAATAATTGCCGAACCTAGGTTAAGGACTTCCAAGTCGCCGGGCGTGCTCGGATTAAATACGCTGGTCGCGGTCGGTACGGGAACAAAAAGTGTGTTGTTATCCGTCCAGAAAACCATGTTTTGAGCAGCACCCGGGAGCGAAATCGAGCCTAGGGCCGAGCTGGACGTGCCGCTCGTAGTGGTTTGGATTGCCTCATTCGCGTTGTTCACTGTCGCGACGGTGTGATCAGTAGTGCTGTAAACAGCCGTGAACTGCTTATTGGGGCTGAGCGCCATCATCCCGGGAAATGTACTCGAACCCGACAAATTGATGTTGAAGAAAGCTCCGGTATCTGCTTGCGCGTCTATGATTTCCAGCACTGGAATGACTGACCCGGCGATGCTGACATGGAGCGGATTAGAGACAAATGCGCGAAACTTATATCCGCTGCCGGTTTTCTTCGAGGAACTGCTTCCGCAGGACACAAAGAGCATACTTCCAAGGATGAGAACTCCAATACTGCATAACGCTCTTTTCAAACCTGTTCTTTCGTTAGCCCTTTGTTTTTCAATCATGTAGGTGACGATATCCTACTTTCTGTGCCCAGAATTGTACCCGCCGCTAGACGAGCGTTTCACCAGCTGCAAGAGCGTTTTGCTCGGCCCGCCTACTAGTTGTAAGGAGACCAAATGGTGGTCACAGTTTACGTGTGACCCAGTTCTGATTGCAATCATAAGTCGGATGCGAAGTACGGCAGAGCTGGATGTCCGAGAAGTTTTCGCGACATCGCTGGAGTCGGATTGTTCCCCAGCACATCCTCCATCCATTCAGCGTACGTCCCAAGTAGACGCAGAGGTTGGCGACGGTTCTTTTTCAGATAGCATCATATGCGTCGTCAATGACAGCGTACGACGAATTTGCCGAAGTCTATGAACGACATTTCGCGCAAGACTTCAAACAGCGTGTGCTGCCAGTCTTGCAGAAAATCCTGTTGAATTCACTTGCTCCGGCTGCTGAGATTCTTGAGCTCTGCTGCGGTCCCGGCCTTCTTACCCAGGCCCTCGAGGAGCGTGGCTACCGGCTCACCGGTATTGACATCTCTGCACCGATGCTACGGCTGGCCCGAAGCAATGCACCCAATGCGACATTCGTCCAAGAAGATGTGCGGCATTTCGAGCAGCCCCGCGCATTTGACGCTGCTGTGTGCCTCTTTAACAGCGTTGCGCACTTGTTCTCCACGGACGATTTGGCCGCCGCATTTCAGCACGTAAATCTTGCTCTCAAACGCGAGGCGATATTTCTTTTCGACGTGAGCACGGAATATGCCTATCGCACCAAATGGCGGGGCTCGTTCTCAATGATTGAACCTGATGCAGCTTGGATTTTTTGTCCCTCCTATGACTCCGGTCAACGGATCGCGACGAATCACATTACTTTGTTCGAACCGAGTAATTCTTCCTGTTTATGGACACGCAAGGATTTCGACATTCATCAATATTGTCATTCGGAGCAGGAGATCATAGCGGCGTTACAATATTCCGGCTTCGGAGCTGTACAAGTTTTCGACGCAGAGCGAGATCTCGACATGGCCAATGAAACTGGGAGAAGCTTTTTCCGTGCGGTCCGACGCTGAACGATCTGAACAAGCAACGTCGTCTCGGAAACAGGCTCCACTTTCAAAACCCATATACAAACGACGCACAAACCCGTGCATATGTTCACGGAGGCGCAGCATCTAGGTTTAGCAGAGTGGGACGCGGCGCCGTTGCATTGGTCGGCGCCGCTTTGATCTCAGTTGACAGTGAGTACAAGTACGCTGCTTGTTCCTCCGCTGGTGCAACCTACGTCTCCCGAATTCCCGCTCGGAGTTAGCACTGCGATTTTCACTGCGCCAGGGCCGGAGATCACACCGGTGGTAAGCGTAACCTTCAACTCTTGCGAGCTATCAACAGTGGTGCTGAGAGCGTTGCCATTGACGACAACTTCAGAGGACGAAACAAACTGACTACCCTTCACAGTCAGCACCGAGCCCTGCTGCACTTCAGCAAAACTCATGGTGCTGGGCGACAGCGAGCCGATAAGCGGCGCAGGCCTGGCGCTACCGCAAAGGGGATTCAGAGTGTTGTTACATGCGGGAAGGAAGAGAGCGAGTAAGACAGCCAGCGAGAGTCCATAAGCACGAGAAGCATTGAGATCTCCTTTGAATGAGTCTCCCGCTTTGCTGAGTGGTCCTTACAACCCTCTCATCGGGGCGAAACTCATCAATACACCTTGTGGAACACTGGGAAGCAAAGCAAGTTTCGCGGCGGAGTTAGAAAATTTGAAGGAGGCATCGGACGATTTGTCCTGCATCGAACACTATTAATTAAGTTCAGGGTTGAATGATTCCTTCGCTCGTAATCAGTCGATCTCACAAGGCTTTTCGAGTGAGCCTTAGGGATTAGATTCGAGGTTGGAATCCGTCTCCAAGTTTCCTCGCAGGTGGAAAGATGGGATCGGTTGGTGCCGCGCGTTCCAACTAAGATAAGTTGGCGACGAACGGCACCCTTTGGAAATCTGTACGAAGTTAAACTGACTAGCTAGCTCTCTCCATTGGTCTATCTGTCTTAGAGAAATCCGCGCTCGATTCGCCTGTAGAAGACACGTCCTCTGCGCCGGTGCGTTCCAGGATTTCCTTTGCCTTCTTTGTCCACCTGGAATCATCGCAATGGACAGAAAGGAGAATGCTGCCTTCTTTTACGCGTCCTTCGTAGCGTTTGGCTTCATACTCTGGAATTCCCATGCCAACAAGGGCTCCAGTAATTCCGCCCACCGCCCCTCCTACACCGACACCGGCTAGGGCCGCGACAATCGGACCTGCTGCAATAAATGGGCCCACGCCAGGAATTGCCAACGCGCCAATGCCAGCAAGCCAGCCTAGAGTTCCGCCAATCACTGCACCGGAGCCAGCCCCAGTCGCGGCGCCCTCGGGAGCCTTGGTATTCTTCTCGTGAGCGAAATCTTTTGTACCCGCATTGTTGGGGAACATCACAGAAATATCAGTGTTGCGAAAATCCGCCTGTCGCAACGCGTCGACTGCGCTTTCGACACCGGCCCGAGTTTTATATATGCCAAATGCTGCTGTGTTCTTTCCTGCCATTTTATTCTCCTTTAAAAATCAGTTTAGGGAATTTGAATCCGTTTATTTGGGCGCCACTTCGATTTGGTCGGTGACTTTATCGGCGCCAGCAACTTGAGCAGCTTTTGACTCAATCGCTTGTTTCTCTTCGTCGGAATGAACGGGACCTTTTAACGTAACCGCTCCATTCTGCACAATGACTTTAACGTTATGGGCATAGGTCGAAAGCGACTTATCTTTCACGATCGACTGCCGGATCTCTCGTGCAATCTCCCGGTCGGATTTATTCTCTTTCTGCTGATCGGCCGTCGGCTGCGCCTGATCCTTATCGCGCTGATTCACTTTAGTGTTGTCAGCCGGAACGCTCTGCCCACCATTGCTGTCCTGTTGAGCCAATACTGTGCCTGAGCTGCCTATCAAAATCGCCAAGGCAAGCGCTGGTAATGTCAAACTCTTCATAGGTGTCCTTTCTGGATACTTAGATTTCGCTGCTCCGCCGAGAATCTTTCGGCTCACGCCGTTCGCCTGCCCATCACAAAATGCAAGACGAGCGAGATTATCGCGAACACAATGAGGAGGTGAATGAGACCACCCGCGACGTGAAACATAGTGAAACCGCCCACCCACGCAATTAAGAGCACGATAAACAGAATCATCCAAATACTCATCTTCTTTTTTCCTCCTTTTCAAACCGAGTCAGAGTAGCGTGTGTTTACGTGCTTGCGAAATCGGGCAATCACCGTACAAGCTTCGTGATGAAGCTGGACTTAGTCTTCGAAGATGTCTTACCTTCCGAGCACTAGTGTTCGTTGTCGAACAAAAATTTTGTTCGTTCCATTCACTCGCACGAGGGCACGAGACTTTCCTGAATTGTGGCTGATCTCTTACCAGGCACATTCCAGTATTCAAGCCGTCACGACAACAGTCTCGGCTTAGGAGCGCATCTGACTGGTGCCCGACGATTCACCTACAATGTTGAGGCCATGAGAAGAGCGCGATTCACAACTCGTTTGCTTGCGCTGACCTTAGCGTTGCTACTGGCTAATCCCGGCTGGGGAGCTATACCTACCATCACTCCTGAACTGCCGGATCCTGGCTCTCCGGGGATGACAAAAGAGCAACAGATACAACTTGGGCAGCAAGTGGCCGCCGAGGTGTACAAGCAAATGCCGGTGTTGCCGGATTCCGATCCGGTGAGCCAGTATGTTCAGCAGTTGGGAAAGAAGCTGGTGAGCGTGATCCCGCAGCAGTATTCGTGGCCTTATCAGTTTCATGTCATTCCACAGAAGGAGATCAATGCGTTTGCGCTTCCCGGCGGGCCAATATTTATCAATATTGGAACGATCAATGCTGCGGACAATGAGGCGGAACTCGCGGGCGTCATCGCGCATGAGATGTCTCACGTCTATATGCAGCATTCGGCGAAGCAGGCTCCGAAGCAAGAATGGGCAGGGCTTTTGGGTGCGCTCGGAGGGCTGCTGGGAGGGGGACTTGGGCGCCTGGCTCAGATGGGAATACAGATGGGTGCAGGCACGCTCTTGATGAGGTATTCGCGGAAGGATGAAGCGCAAGCCGATGCGGTGGGCGCGATCATCATGTACAAGGCAGGATACAACCCGAAGGCGATGGCTGAATTTTTTCAGAAGCTAGAGAAAGAGGCGGGGAGTGGTGGCCCGCAGTTTCTCAGCGACCATCCGAATCCGGGGAACCGGGTGCAGGCAGTGGAGAAAGAGATCGCAAACTGGCGTCCGAAAGATTACATCACGAACAGCCCGGCTTTCGTGCAGGTCAAGCAACTGGCCAGCAAAGTGCCGGCGTACTCCGCACAAGAGATTGCGGATGGAGCTAAGCGAGGCGAGTGGGCGAGGCGCAATCGTGAAAGTGGAGCGATGCGGGATTTGCCGGCTGGTGCGGGAACCCAGAGCGGGACAGGTACGCTCACCGACGTTAGTTATCAGCAGATCAGGCCGAGCGAGAATTTTACCCGGCTTGAGCAGAACGCGTTCAGCATTTCTTATCCCGCAAACTGGCGGGCTTATGGGGGCCGAGACTCCACGGTGACCATCGCCCCCGAGGCTGGCGTTACACAGGGAGCCATTGCTTATGGAGTCGTGATCGCGCCGATTCCTGACAGAAATTACAACTCACTAGAGCAGGCTACGGAAGATTTAATACAAAATCTCCAGCAGTCGAATCCCGGGCTGACTAAGAGAGGTAATGCTCAGCGGATGACGGTTGCAGGGCAACAAGGCATGTCCATCGAACTTACGGGAACGTCACCCATACAAAGGAATGGTCAGCCGGAGCCCGAGCGGGATTGGCTGGTTACGGTGGAGCGTCCGCAGGGCGGGGCGATGTCCTTGTTGTTCATTGCTCCTGACGACGACTTTGCACAGTTGCGGCCAACTTACCAGAAGATGCTGGAAAGTTTGCAGCTGAAGTGAAGTTCGGGCGTTCAGTTTCGCAGAGAACATTCATCGTCACGCATTGAGTAATGCGAGTCACTGCCGCGCCAATGCCATCCTTAATCTTTTTCTCTTTCCATCGATTTGCGGATATATGGCGTGCAGTTCTCAGGCTTTACGCCAGGCGGTCTCGTTTGAGCAAGATTCATCGGCGAGTCGTTCGCGCAGCTTGGGTACGACGCGGGTGCCAATCGCTTCGATGGCTTGCATTAACTTCGCATGGGATAAAGACGCTGCGTTCATTTGAAAACTAAGGCGGGATATTCCACCCAGCACATCGTTGTACAGGATGACCTTTTCAACCACTTCTTCGACGTTGCCGACCAGCAGTGCGCCCTCCGGAGTTCGCTGCGCGTCGAAATCAGCACGGGTGACAGGCGGCCATCCGCGCTCCTTCGCGACAGAGGCAAAGGCTCGGACGTAGCCTGGGAAGAAGTCGTCGATGGCCTCTTGCGTCGTACGTGCGACATAGCCCAGGGCGTGTACACCTACTTTTAGTTGATCGGGCGAGTGTCCGAACCGCTTGCCGGTTTCGCGGTAAAGATTAATGAGCGGTCGGAAGCGCTGCGGTTCACCGCCAATGATAGCGACCATTAAAGGAAGGCCAAGCGCCCCGGCGCGAGCGAACGATTTTGGAGTTCCGCCAACGCCCAGCCATATCGGCAAAGGATTCTGCACCGGTCTGGGGTAGACACCCTGGCCTGTGAGTGCAGCGCGATGTTTGCCGGACCAATGGACGTGCTCGTTCTCACGGATCTTCAGGAGCAGGTCGAGCTTCTCTGCAAAAAGCGAGTCGTAGTCCTCCAGTTTCAAGCCGAACAATGGAAAGGACTCAATGAATGAACCGCGGCCCACAACCATCTCCGCCCGGCCTTGCGAGAGAAGATCGAGAGTGGCGAAGTTTTGAAACACCCGGACCGGGTCGGCTGAACTTAGAACCGTTACCGCACTGGTGAGGCGTATGCGATGGGTTCGCGCGGCCGCCGCTCCCAGAATGACTGCGGGAGCGGAATCGAGGTACTCCCGACGGTGGTGTTCGCCGATTCCAAACACGTCCAAACCAACTTGATCTGCATGCTCGATCTGTTCAACCAAGTTGCGCAAGCGGTCCGACGCACTAACGGCAAGGCTGTTGTCGGTGTAGGCCGCTGCGAAACTATCGATGCCAATTTGCATTTCTGATCTTGCTAAGTCTGTGATCACTTTGTGTCCCGTTCCTTACTGCTCCTGGACCGTGTTTCTTTTTCTTTAAGCTTTCCCGCTGCAAGCAGGCCGAGCTTCTTAAGGGATCCGTAGAGCTGTTCCCTCTCCTTATCGGATACTGCTGACATCAGCGCCTCAAGGTCATTTGCATGGCGTTCGAAGGACGATGCCGCCAGCCGCTTACCTTTCGCTGTAAGTTCTACGACCCGCGCTCGTCGATCGCTTGAGCTCGACTTGCGAACAACCAGCTCCAGTTTCTCGAGGCGATCAACTGCTGCAGTCATCGAGCCGCTGGCCAGGCGCACCTTGTCCTGGATCTCCGAGATCGTGAGCGGCCCCTTGTGTAACAGAGCTTCGAGTGCGGCGAAATCCGTCAGACATAGCCCCGTGTTCGTGATGCTTTTCTCGGCCAGCAGGGTTAGCGCCCGATGGCTTTTCATAATTACCAGCCAGAGCCGAGGTGCCGTAATGCGATCGCTCTTGTTCACCATGTTTTCCTAATCAGGCAGTTTGGGACAATGCCTGGGACTTGATCCTGTTATTTGCAGGGGAAGACAACAGGCGATCAACGGACACTGCTCCAGCTCCGCGAATCATCAGAAAGACCGAAGCCGCTAGAATGAGGAGGTGGTACTCATACCCCTCTCCTTTCTGTGCTCCAGTCCAGTTCATGAAGAATCCGAATTGATGATGAACCATCGCGACTGCCACTACCATATTGGAAAAGATTCCAAAGGCTGCAACGCGAGTGAGCACTCCGAAGATTAGGCCAAGTCCTCCGAAGAATTCCGCCGCAATTGCCAGAAACGCGAACGGGGCTGGAATGTGCATAACTCCCGTGAAGAAGCCCATGGTGCCGGTGAAGCCGTATCCGCCGAACCACCCGAGCATCTTCTGGGCGCCGTGAGCGAAAAAAATCACTCCGAGCACTAATCGCAGAATAGCCGTTGCAATGTCGTTGTTGGTCGCAATCAGTTTACGAATCATAGAAGTTTCCTCCGTCACAAGCGCTGCCCGCAAGGGCAAACAAGAGGATAAGATGATTACCCTTATATAAGGATTCTTTTTATCGAGATACCTGTTTTTGAGATTACCGCGACTTCGGCAACGAGGGCATCCCACACGCAGTCCGCGATCTGCTCACATACACAAAAGCGTCACGATGCTTGAGCATCGTGCAGCCATTTTGGTTGCAGCGCCCATTCCTGCTCTTCCATGTCGCTGAAAATACTTAAAACCGACAACCGTCTCTGTTTGTGAGAATCTTAAGGAAACTATTTCTTACTGCAGAAAAATGGTGGAGCGGTAGACCACTCGGAATGATATATGGCATTTGGCGGGAAAAGGCAGTCTGGAGTGGAACATAATTGGAAAGTCTTTTAGAATCAATTCTGCTAATCATGTCGGGGCGTAGCGCAGCCTGGTAGCGCACCTGCCTTGGGCGCAGGGGGTCGTAGGTTCAAATCCTATCGCCCCGACCATTTCCTAATTTAATCGAAATAGCAGCTTCGAATCAGAAGAAAGCCCATCCGGAGACGAACCTTAGTCCGGATGGGCTTCAAGTTTCATCAGAATAAAATTTCAAAGCAAACTGGATCTGCCGTGGGTTGTTAACTTGCGAGTTTACAGTCCCGAATGTACTGCTGCCCAGGGCCGTGTTAGGAGGACCGAATTGTGGGTGATTGAACAGGTCGAAGAACTCAGTTCGAAATTCCACGCCTAATCTGTTCTCAGGTCCGAAGTTTACCCGTTTAAACGCGGCAAAATCAAAGTTAACAATTCCGTTCTGTCTAAGAGTTCCGTCGACACGTGATTCATCGCCAAAGCCCCAAGCTGGTGGAGGAGCAAAACATGACGTATTGAACCACTGATTCAGTTTTGCTTCCAGACCGCTGGGAGCAGCAGACTTATTACATCCTGCAACAACATTAGGACGTAAAGTGCCTGTGCCCAGATTGGCAGAGGAAAGTGGAGTGCTGCCCGCATAATTAATTTTGAGTGGGAAGCCGCGCTGGAGCGTTGTGACGCCATCAATGCCCCATCCACCGATCACCTTGTCAACCACGCCGGTTGCTCCGGACATGAATTTTCTGCCATGCCCGAAGGGAAGATCAAGAACGTAACTGACAACTAGCCGCTGAGGAACATCTTGCGAAGACAGGGAGCGTTCCCCGGCCAAATTGTTCCAATCCTGTACCGCCCCAACTCCGCCTGTGTTGCCTTCCAACCAACTTGTTAGTGTATCGGTGTTACTGATGAGCTTGGAGTTTGTATAAGCGGCCAGCAGCGTGCCACCACCATTGAAGCGCTTGGTAACTGAAACTTGTAACGAGTGATAAATGCTGTCGCAGCAGCCATATCCGGCTAGAGAGACGCCAGAATATTGAGGATAAGGCCGCAAAAATTGGCCAGCTTCAATAGTGGGCGCAACCGAAGGAGCCAGCGAACCCGTTGCGATTCCGGTGAAGGGGTTTGTCACTGGCGCAACGAGAGCGGACTGCAGTGACAAGTAACGATCCGGTATTTGATCAACCTGAGTGGCGTATTGCTGCAGATGCACTCCCTTCGATCCCGCGTAAGCTACATCAGCGAACCACCCACCAGGTAACTCACGCTGTATATCGAGGTTCCATTGCTCGACATAACTTTCTTTGGGATTGGTATACGCGGCAATCTGATTGAGGGCTTGCCCGGCGGCAAAAGCGGACGCGTTTACACTGCGCCCCGGCGGAGTAATAAGGCCGTTCGGAAATGGTCCCTGTGTATTGCATCCGAACGTGGCGAAGCTTGGCGCACCGGCAAACGAGCAATTACTCTGGGTGAGCGTACTGGACGGAGTTAAGCCGCCGTCCGTCGTCCCGACGTACGGGGTAGTCGCAAGATTAATTAAATCATTGTCCGGGTTTGTTCCGAATGAAACATAATTCGGAATCCAGAAGACCCCGTATCCGCCTCGTACGACGGTTTTAGAGTCAAATGCATAGGCAAAGCCGAGTCTTGGCGAGAACTGTCTTTTGTCTAACGGCAGATTATTCTGGGAATGGTTCACGCCTGTACCCACGAGGAACACATCTCCTGGACAAGTAGAACCTGAAATACCGGAACAGCCGGCAACAGTAGCATTGTTCGTATTCGGGTTCCAATATGTCAGTCTTCCGTACCGCTCTGACCAAGTTCCTTGCAGCTCGTAACGCAACCCCAAATTCAGGGTTAGCTTACTGGTTGTGTGAAAGGTGTCATTGATATATAACGCCCGATAGGTTTGCTTGCCTGCGGTTAAAGCTGGGATCTGAACCACGCCGGATGCGTGATTTCCAACCGACTGTCCTTGATTCTGGCCCAGTCCAAGCATTAGGTCAGCAATTGCTTCACCACTATTAGGAAATGCGTTGGTCAGCGGATTACTCTTTGTCCAGGAATTGTCGAAGCCAAAAAAGCCGCTGGCGATATTAGTCTGAGCGTAGTTGTCGTAACCTTCTTCTAATTGACCTCCCCACTGGATAGTATGGCGGCCACGAATCATGGTGATCTGGGGAGAGAAGTTAAATTGGGTGTTGTGGTCTTCAATAAAGCTCTGCCCTTGAGAGCAACTCACACTATCTTCAGTGATGCAAGGCGTGGGAGGAGTTCGCGCAGCCGAGGGAACCGCCGTGTTGTACGAAGCGGGCCAACCCAGCGCCGTCAGGTCGTATCCAGAATTAATAGGTGAACGCAGATAAATGAATCGGCTGGCGCTGAAGTTGAAATCGCCGATAGTTTTTGGAGTGAAACTATAGTTGTAATCGACTACCGCTGCTTTTGTATGGTAACTCTCAGAACAGCGGTCAGAGCATAAACCGGTTCCAAATGGGTTCTGCGGTAAATCAAGTAGCCCATTATAGTTAAAGCGCCCGAAAAGTCTGGACTTGGCACCGATGTTTTGATCTATACGGAAATCAACCTGATTAGTGTTCCCCCCTCCACTGGTAGCCGCCGTAAAGTTGTTAGCGACAGCGGAATTGGTTGGAAGAGCATAGAGCCCCACCAAAATTTTCGCAGCTGGATTGAGTTCGGTGGCGGGAATGATATTGCCAGCGAATGGCGTGCGAAACCCGGTGATTGTGTTAATGGTGTAAGGATCATATATCTGGTGTGTTAGCTTACCTTGAGCATCCGTATCTGCGCATACGGGAATCCCAGAACCTCCAGGGTCAGCAGCTGTAAACCCCGAATTGCACAACTGAGAGAAATTGCCGATTCTTTCCGCTGCTGTAGGAACTGTCGTATTGTAAGTTACGCCTTGTCGCAAACGGAATTGCTCAAAGCTGAAAAAGAAAAATGTCTTATCTTTGATAACAGGTCCACCGACATTGAAACCATACTGGTTCTGCACGAAGGGAGGTGTGGTGTTGGATAGACCCTTTGATAGCTCGTTTTTCTTGTTAAAGTAGTCATTCGAATTGAAGAGTTTGTTGCGAAGTACTCGTAGGCCTCGCCGTGGAACTGATTAGTTCCGGATTTCGTACTTAGGTTGACGATGCCACCAGAAAACTTGCCCCATTCGGCGCCTAAATCGTTATATTGAACTTTGAATTCGCCAATGGAATCTTGGGTTGGGATGACAATGGGCAAGTTGATATAGCCGATATTCAATGGTTGTCCATCAAGGTACTCAGCACTTTCGATTTCCGAAAGAACCGCCCACTTGATAATTACCCCAGCTAAAGGGGTTTTGACCAACCGGCGTACCACCGGCGCCGCCCTGTGCGACGGCCGCAGGGCGAAACGTGATCAGATTGAAGATGTTTCGTCCATTTAATGGAAGTTCGTTTGCCTTCCGTTCTTCGACAACTTGGCCAAGCGATGAAGTTTCTGCTTGCAGTAGCGGCGTTTCGCTGCTCACTTCCACCGTCTGCGTGTCTGAACCAATCTGGAGCGCGGCATCGATGCGGATGCTCTGCTGAACCTGTATCTCAATCGGTTGGCGCGTGAGGTGCTTGAAACCAGTCTTGTCGACATCGAGCCGATAGTTTCCCGGAATCACATTCACAAACGAATATTCTCCGTCGGCGTTTGTGGTCTGCGTCTTCTTTTCTGAAGTGCCGGTGTTGGTTAAAGTCACTTGCGCATCCGTCATAGCTGCGCCGGAGGGATCGGTGACGGTGCCGGCAACCGCGCCGTATGTGCTCTGCCCTTGCAGGAAGAGAGATGATGAGAAGAGAAAGCCAATGCAGAAGAACAGGGCCCAAGAGTTGCGGAATTGCATATCCACCCTCCAGTTTTGTGATAGCGGAAACCGGGAGTGTGACTCTGAGCGATGAATGTTGTCAAGCTGAAAAACGATTTTTGTAAGCTGTTTAGTAATGGTTACTGAGCTACCTCGAAAGATATAGTGAATTTTCCCAATCATGCACATCACCGCAATCAAGCGCGGTATTCTGGTGCCTCAAAGGATCTCAAGTTGCTGAAATATTTCTTGCGGATGTTGTACATGCTGGTGCCGGTCATTTGTATTGCGGGGCTCACAGTACCGATGTTCGAAGTTAAGCCACCGACAGGAATAAACTTCACGCTACAGAATTCTCCTACTCCTCAGAAACATCTCATTGAAACCATGCCTGGCGGAGTTGCCTTGCTCGACTACAACAATGACGGTTTGCTGGATATTTTTTTCGTCAACGGCGGCAGGATCACTTCTCCCATGCAGACACCGGAGAATTTCGATCGGCATGATCCGAAGTACTGGAACCGCCTCTACCGCCAAAATAAAGGCGGAAGTTTCACCGATGTAACTGAACAAGCTGGACTAGGAAATGCAGGGGACGGGAACTATGGGATGGGTGTAGCTGTGGGAGATTACGACAATGATGGATATCCAGACCTCTACGTCACCAGCTATGGGAAAAATGTTTTGTATCACAACAATGGCAATGGCACGTTTACTGATGTGACGGCCAGTGCAGGAGTGGCTGCAGGCGGCTGGTCAGTTTCCGCAGGATTTTTCGACTACGACAATGACGGAAAATTAGACCTCTTCGTCACCCGTTATATGATTTGGGACACAAAACATAGCAAAGACTGCGGAGGAAGCTTTCATACTTATTGTCCACCGGAGGATTTTCCCGCGACGACCAGCATTCTATATCACAACAACGGCGACGGAACATTCACAGACGTGAGCGAGCGCTCTGGTATCGCAGCGAAAAAAGGTCGGGCTTTAGGAGTGGCATTCGCCGACTATGACAACGACGGGTTCACCGACATTTTTGTCGCCAATGACGGGATGCAGCAGTATTTGTTTCATAACAATCGGCAATGGAACGTTTACCGAGCGCGGCCTGGAAGCTGGGGCGGCGCTGTCCGAAGATGGAAGGCGTCTCTCCGGGATGGGAGTAGTTTTTCAAGATTACGATAACGACGGACGGCCTGACATCATCGTGACAGAACTTCCTCGGGAAATTTATGGCGTGTACCATAACGATGGGGATGGCTCTTTCAGTTACCGTAGTTTAGAAACAGGTCTCGGCGCGCTGTCGAGTGGAAGCTCCGGTTGGGGTGTCGGCTTAGAAGATTTCGATAACGATGGATGGAAAGATTTGTTCGTCGCGCAAAGTCACGTACTGGACAATGTCGAGAAGATCGATCCTTCCCTGCATTACTTACAACTTCCCATGCTCGCCTTAAATCACAATGGACGATTCGAGCAATCAGACTCGGGTGTAACCACACCTCTAGCCGCTCGCGGCGCAGCCTTTGGTGATCTGAATAACGATGGGTGGGAAGACGTAGTGGTAAGCGTGCTGGGCGATCATCCGCAACTGCTGATGAATCATGGCGGCAAACAGCACTGGCTTGTGATTTCATTGCGCGGTACTCGCAGTAATCGGGATGGCTTCGGTTCTCGTGTGCTCGTGAACGGGCAAACGAGATTTGCCACGACAGCTGGTAGTTACGTTTCAGCGAGCGATAAGCGTCTGCACTTCGGGCTTGGCACGGCCGAAACGGCGAAAGTAGAAATCCAATGGCCTTCGGGAATTCACCAAACATTAAATGATGTTCATGCCGACCAATTTTTAGAAGTAAAAGAACCGGAGAAACCTTGATTCAAACAACTTTGGCTTTAATACTGCTGGCATGGCAGGCAGCTTCTCCGGAGGCACTACAGCATTTGCAGGCGGGCGCAGAGGCCGAGAAGCAAAGACATTTCGACGTTGCAATCACTGAGTTTCGCAAAGGCAACTGATCTCGATCCTACTCTGGCGACTGCCTTCGTGAATCTCGGCCAAGCCTGCATGGAAAATCGCGATTACGGCGCTGCGATTCCGCCGCTCAAGCGTGCTCTGGAATTAAGTCCGGATTTAGTGGCCGCTCACCAGTTGCTCGGTTATGCGCTTCTCTCTCAAGGTTATGCAGCAGAGGCGATTCCACACCTCGCGCGAGCGCAGGATGCCACTGCGCTTGGCATCGCAGAAATTCAAACCGGAAACTTGAAAGAGGCGGTTGAAAATTTGCAAATAGCGTTGGCGAAGCAGCCGAACGATCCCGATCTGCTTTATTATCTGGGCCGCGCCAGTGGGCTTCTCTCGAAACAATCTGTCGACAGCCTTCTCGCAGCGTATCCCGATTCTGCTCGAGCCCATCAGGCGATGGGTGAAAATTACTTCGTGTTACGTCAAATGCCGCAAGCCGAAAAAGAATTTCTTGCTGCATTGCAATTGCGGCCTGATTCGCCTGAAGGTCATCTTGAACTCGGAGAGGTTTACGCCGGTTCTTCGCAATGGGGAAAGGCAGAGGAGGAGTATCGCAAGCAGACTAAGCTTCAGCCCGGAAATGCCGAGGCTTTTTACCGCTTGGGGGATTCCCTGCTCCAGCAAGGCAAGGTGCACGATGCGCGAGCCGTGCTGAAACATTCCGACCATTTGCAAACGGACATGCCAGAAACTCTGTACGCCTTGGGTAAAGCATCCGCATTGGACGGCGATCCCGGAGCAGCCGAAAATTGCTGGAAAAGGCTGTTGGCAATCGAAAAGGACACCACGCTGGCGGGGCAAGCGCACTTTGCACTCGGCGGTCTGTACAGGAAACAAGGGAAAGCTGCGGAAGCGGCGAAAGAGATGCAGGAATTTCAGAAGTTGCAAGCGAACGCTGGAGCGCCTTCATCACAACCAAGCCAAAAATGATTGCGACTTCCTCGACCAGCGGGCAGTCGTCCGGCTTTGACCTGAATCAATTCAGCGCAGGCAGTACAGGAAAATCAATTCTGTTTAGCTCGTCTTGCAGCTGCGGCACAGAAACAAATCGGATCGCATTGATTCCCAACTTTCGAGCCGCCGCAATGTTTGGTTCGCGATCATCGATGAACAACGCTTCCGAAGCGGAGACACCTAATCCCTCAAGTGTGTGCTGATAAATTGCCGGGTCGGGCTTAACCATTCTCACATCAGCAGAAAACGTTTGAAAATGAAAATTATCCAGCCAGGAAAAATTGCTGCGGCAATACTCGACCATCTCCGGATGCATGTTAGAGAGTAATCCGATTTTGAAACCTTCCGCTCGAAGCCTTTGCGCCCAATCCACCATGACTGGATTTACCTTGGCCCACATCTCAAGATCCCATCTTCGAAGATCCGCAAGCTGTTTCTCATCAATCTTCGCACCCGCATCATCCGCGAGCATTGACCAATAAACATCGGAGGTAAGATCGCCCCGATCAAAGCCAGGACGGTTTCGCTCCCACAGCGCACGAAAAGATTCGGGGGCGGCTCCAAAGAGATTCGCCATTTTCCGAAGCTCCTCCCCCGTCGGACGATGACATAAGACTTCGCCGTAATCGAAAATCACTGCCTTGAGGTTACGTGATTTGCTCCCATTTTCCTCTGCCATTGGTTCCTTTCCGCTCCTCACTAAGCCTAGTACTTATTGTCTAATTGGATGTCTCAGCTCTTCGAGCGGCACCATTACTTCTATCGTGCATCAACGCTATAAAGTACGCATCCATGCGAAGGCAAAGTTATTTCGATTGAGTCCGCCGGCTTGAGGTCTTTGTGCTCCCACAGATCGCGCATCGCATAGCGTTTTTTGTCCAGCCCCAATTCGTGCCATTGGTAATGAATCTCTTGAGTCTCTGGAGAAATATTGAAAATGGCGAGATAACGCTTCCCTCTCGATTCAGATTCCGCCATCCAGATCACAGTCTTGTCTGTCGTAATCACTGGATGGTTGCCGGACGAGTGTTGATCGACAGCAATGATCTCAGGATTTGTCAGCAGAGAAATCGTCCACTCATCGTTTGAGGGCAAGTTTCCGCCCATCATTAATGGCGAGCGAAACATCGACCAAAGCGTCAACAACGTTCGCTGCTCCTCATGAGTGAGACGCGTGTCCCGCGCCTGGCCCCAACCGGGAGCGGGCCCCAGATGCCCAAGCGGCAGCATGTCCGCATCCGGCCGCGCTCCCGGTCGCGAAAGCGGAGCCCACTTGGCGACATTCGCAAACTGATCTCCCAGCCCCTGTGGATACGCGACAGTGCTATGCCACAAATCCCAGATGTCATCAGAGATGCGCCACATCTGAGCGTACTTCCGCATCTCGTCTATCTTTTCGAGCGGCGCGGCTCCGGGCGACAGACTCAGCACGATGGGGCGTCCGGTATTGCGGAGTGCAGTACTGAGCATGCGAATATCATCGCCTTTGTAAGGGCGGCTGCTGATGCAATCCACTTTGATCAGATCGACAGTCCAACTGGCGTAAAGCTGCGCAATTGAATCGTAATAGGCCTGCGCCGCCGGCTTTGCCGCATCCGTTCCGTAGTTGTCGTAGTTCCAGGGACAAAGATCTGAAGTATTCGCAGCGTCGGCTGCATGATCAGATGAACCTTTTATCGGCAAGTTCTGTGCGACCGCCTGCTTGGGAATGCCGCGAAGAATGTGAATGCCAAATTTAAGTCCGAGCGAATGTATGTAGTCGGCGAGAGGTTTGAACCCGGCATCGTTGGCCGCCGAAGGAAATCTATTCACGTCAGGCGTGTATCGACCATGATCGTCGAGACTGTATTTGAATTGTTTGGAATTGCCTTCCGCGACCGGATTAGTGACAAACCACTCCATGTCGACGACTATGTATTGCCACCCGAATGGCTTGAGATGTTGGGCCATCCAATCGGCATTGGCTTTTACGGCTGCTTCATCAACCGTGGTCCCATATGAGTCCCAGCTATTCCAACCCATAGGTGGAGTGCCAGCCAATCCAGGCGGCGCGCCTGAAGGTAGGATCTGAGCATCGACGAAAAACGCATTTCCCTGAATCAAACAAGCTGAAAGGAGAAGAAGAGCAATCGCGAGATTTTCTTTGCATTCAAATCTCCGACACTGTGGGATCTCATGAGGACGTGCCGAATCAAATCAGCGCAAAATATATTCGCTACGTCGCGCCGACTTGCACATCGTGCTGTACAGAAGAAGCCGTTTGGATCAGCTTTGGCAAAACGTCCGCCAAGTCACTCGTTCCCGGCTGGCCAAATAAGAAATAAATCTTTCGATAGAGTGAATAAAGGTCCTCATAGACAAGCTGCTCAGATTTTTGTGGCTCGTAAACTTGTGAGCCGGACAGATATTGTCCTGCGCTTCCTCAATGCTCTTGAACGTACCCGCCGCAAGAAACGCAAAGATTGCCGAGCCGAGACTGACGACTTTTTTGCTGGGAACCAACACCGGACGCCCAGCACATTCGCGTATACCTGATTCAATACCGAATTATTCTGCGGAATGCCGCCGGCATTGATTACCCGCTTGATCTCCACTCCATTTTCAGCCATGCGATCGAGGATTACTCGCGTATGAAACGCCGTGCCTTCAATAGCAGCGAACAATTCGTCTTGCGCGGTGCTTTGCAAATTCCATCCTAGAGTCATTCCGCGCAAGTTCGGATTCACCAGCACGGTGCGATCGCCGTTGTCCCACGTCATGCGCAGCAAACCTGTTTGCCCCGCTCGATAATTTTCAAGCCTTTGACTCAACATCTTCACGTCGGTACCCGCACGGCTAGCGATAGCACTGAAGATATCTCCCACCGCCGAAAGCCCAGCCTCGATTCCCGTTCGCTGCGGATGCACACTTCCCTGCACTACACCGCAAACTCCCGGAACCAAATTTATTGATGGAGTGATCCCAATAATGCACGTTGACGTGCCGATCACGTTCACCATGTCATCGGTGCGGCAGCCTGCCCCGATGGCGTCCCAATGCGCGTCAAATGCTCCTACCGGAATCGGAATGCCAGCTTTCAGTCCCAATTGTTCAGCCCAGTAGGGAGAGAGCATCCCTTCGATCTGATCAGACGTGGCGTATTCGCCATCAAGTTTCTCGCGAACTCCTGCCAATAACGTATCGACCTTCGTGAGGAATTCCTGTGGTGGCAAACCGCCCAAAGACGCATTCCACAGCCACTTGTGCCCCATGGCACAAATACTGCGCTTCACTTTTTTAGGATCAGTGATGCCGCACAGCGTCGCTGAAACCATGTCGCAGTGTTCAAACGCCGAGGCGAAGTCCGCACGCTTTGACGGATTGTGACGAAGCCAATGCAGTAGTTTCGAAAATCCCCACTCCGACGAGTACACTCCGCCGCACCACTTGATGGCTTCGAGTCCTTCGCGGTGAGCGGCTTCGGTAATTTCGGCAGCCTCTCCCTTGGCGCGGTGATCGCACCAAAGATAATATTCGCCTAGTGGCTTCAGATTTTTATCAACGGGAATGACCGAGGAACCTGTGGTATCGAGGGCTATTGCCTCTACTCGATCTCCGGGGATGCCGGAGGTTTTTACAGCTTCGCGGGTCGCTGCGGCCAGCGCATGCATATGATCTTCATGCGATTGGGTTGCATACTCCGGGTCCTCGCGTTTTCGGTGTAGAGGATATTCCACGACGGCTGAACTCAAAAGTCCGCGCTCGTTATCAACAATAGAAACGCGGACGCTTAGAGTTCCAAAATCAACTCCAGCAACGATTGCCATCAAAAATCTCCGTTGTTAGTTCCGTCTTTCGTGCCAATACATATCCCACCCAAGATAGCGAGTGGTGGCTTCGTGTACGGCGGACGCGACAGTCGATAGATTGGCTGCGACATGATGCTCAAAGCCTCGCTCGCAGATAAAGCGCAGTAGATTTTGCATGTTTGGGATCTCGACCACGCCAGCGCCACCAAAAGTGTTCAGCGGATCGTCAGTGAATGCGCCTTCTCCAACATACCCTCGCATCTTGCCAGCGGTGTCGTCTGTGGAGAAGCGCGCGAAGCTCATGGCTCCTGGCTTCACCACTCCCACGCAGGTGCCATAAGTGTTTTCAATTCCCACCGTCCCTGCAATGATGGCTTGATAGTCCATCTTCACTGAGCGGAAAAAGTGCTTGGGCAAGTTTGAGCAGTGAAAGCAAACCGCTTTGTTGGGATCCGTTCCGTAATTATTATTCCAATCAAGCAGCGCAGAGGGCGTTTCGGAAGCTAAGCGAAGCGCATGCATGCCAAGCACTCCGCAGATATCCACTTCGCAGGCGCTTGATAATAAGCTGTCGCTCATCATGCTCATGACCGTGCAGGGGACCACACCAAGATTTTCCTCAATCGAAGTCCAACACTGCACGGCGCTGATAGCGACTTCGGTGGCTGCCATCCAATGATCTACGACTGCGCCGAGCTTAGCCATCTTTAACAGCGCTGCTTCCGGCACATTGCTTGAATCGACATACTTCTTGATCGAAGCAAGCTTCGACTGTGCCAAATCGTCGTTGTCTTTCATCCGACCGATGCGACCGAGCACTTCAGAGAGGTCGAGTGTCTCGATTGAGATCCCGTTCGATTCGAGTATCTTTTCGCTATAGCGGACTGTGTTGAAGGCGGCAGGACGCGCTCCGATCGCTCCAACTCGCAAGTTTCGGAAACCGTTTACTACGCGGCAAACAGAAGAAAACCACGTAAGATCTGCAGCAAACTCCGGCGAGTCAGGAGCTTCTGTGTGCAGGCTGGTGATCGAATACGAAATGCCGTATTGCTTGAGGTTGTTGCAGGCCGACATCTTTCCGCAAAAACTATCGCGGCGGAAGGCTATGGTCATCTTCTTGGGATCGTCCGGGGTAGCTTGGATCAACACCGGCACGCGGAGATCGGCAAGGCGCAAAGTATCAGCTATGGCACGCTCTTCGCCGAAATTCGGCAGCGTGACGACAATCCCGTCAATACGTTCGCGATTGCGCTTAAACAATTCCGCGCAACGGCGGGACTCTTCCCGCGTCTCCACCGCGCCGTATTTACTCTCCTCCGGAGTGAGTGCTACCACGTCAATTCCGGCTGCTCCCAGCACTCGCAGCATTTCTTCGCGGCCGCTTTTGGCCAAGTGATCGGGAAAGAAACCACGGTTGCCTACGATCAAGCCCATGGTCATTTTTTTCGCGGACATATGACTCCCTTATAAAATAATCGGACCTAGGCGTGTCGCCCGGGACGAAATCGAATGCAATAGATAAGGCCAATCAACAGCAACGTAGCGCCCCACCAAACGCCGGCGTGCAAATTGAAGAGCACCACTCCGGGATTTTCCGGCGGATTTACTAATTGGTAAATTCCCGCAGCCAAAATTAAAGCACCATTGACGGCAAGCGACACGCCGATAAAAAACCAGATGGAAATCATGTTCGAGCCTCCGCTTACCAGAAAATGATGTTCAAGATAAAGAAAACGACGACCACTACCCCAGCCCAAAACAATGGCTTCTGATAAAAAGGAACATTGCCGATAGATGGAACTTCGGTCAGTCCGTAAACTAATCCAGTCAATTCCGTGTCCGGCTTGGGCTTAGTGGCCAAACTTACAACCACGGTCACAATCACGCACACCACAAAAGACCAAAGAGCCTGATACATATCCTGAGCAAGGGCTTTCGCGTTGGGCGAAAGAGCCACATATCGAAGTGCTGTAGGATCCACCTTCACCCAAGCCCACATGCTTATAGACGAGAGAGTGCCGCACAGCAATCCCCAAAAACCGCCTGCTCCAGTCGCTCGCTTCCAAAGCATCCCCAGAACGACCGTACCGAATAAGGGAGCGATGAAGAAACTGAACAAGGCCTGCACGTAATCCATGATGCTGGCGAACTGCATCACCAAGTACGCAGTGCCGACGCTAATCAGTACGCCGATCACTGTGGTCCAGCGACCCATGTTCACGTAGTGATGATCCGTCCCCTTACTATTAATGAGTGGACGATAAATGTCGTAAGTCCAGACCGTCGTAAATGCGCTGACGTTCCCAGCCATACCAGACATGAAACCCGCAATTAGCGCCGTGATTCCGAGTCCCAGAAGTCCAGGTCCACAGTAGCGAGCAAGCATTAGCGGAAGAACATCGTTATAGCTGTGGCCTCCTGCTGTAACGGCTGATTCCGCTGTGAGTTTCATCGGGAGAACAGCCAAACCCAATAGTCCCGGAAGAATCACGATGAGCGGCACCAACATCTTGAATCCCGCTCCGATGATCGGCGCTATTTCCGCACTGCGTATATCTTTGGCGGCAAGAATGCGCTGCACGACCAGAAAATCAGTGGTCCAGTAACCCATTGAGATGATTGCGCCTAAGCCGAACACAATCCCGGTCCAGTGAATTCCCATGGGATTAGCAGTGAACGAGCCTAATCCCGACCAAAGGTGAACATATTGTTCGGAGCTTCGCTGTGCTATTAGAACTTTGAGATGGCTCCAACCGCCAGTTTCGTAGAGGCCAAGAATTGGGATCAGTAGCGCGCCCGCCCAGATGAGAAAAAACTGTAGGACCTCGTTGAAGATTGCCGAACGCAGGCCGCCCAATGTCACATAAACGGCTACAGTGAGCGACGAGACCCAGATGCTGAAATTAATGTCCCACCCAAGCACAATTTGCATGACCTTAGCCATGGCAAACATGTTGACGCCGCTCATCAGGACTGTCATGAAGGCAAAAGAAACCGCAGATAAGGCCCGGCTCGATTCGCCAAACCGCAACTTCAAATATCCAGGTACCGAGTGGGTTTTTGAAATGTAGTAGAACGGCATCATGACCAGTGCGAGAAACAGCATCGCCGGAATGGCGCCAATCCAATACCAATGCGTTGCGAGGATGCCGTACTGATAGGCGGAACCTGCCCATCCCATCAATTCAAGCGCACCAAGATTAGCGGAGAGAAAACTCAACCCCGCTACCCACGCGGTCATCTCGCGTCCTGCCATGAAAAAATCTTCGCCTGTATTCGCCCGGCCACGTAGATAGAATCCAATGGCCAAGACCAATGCGAAATAGAAAACGATTATCGCGACATCGACTCCCGACAAATGGACAAGTCTTGGCGTAGCAAACATGGCTACAGCTGTCGTCATCTTTTATCCTTTGGTTGACCGTAGTAGGCGTTGCTTCCGTGTTTTCTCAGATAGTGCTTGTCGTGCAATTGCCTTCCGATCGCGGGCGCATCACGGTTGAGAGTGGCCGTGAAATAGGCCATACGCGCGACGGCTTCCAGAATCACTGCATTGTGAGCTGCTGACTTCGGAGTTGGACCCCACGCGAAAGGCCCATGATTGGCGACCAGGACTGCCGGAATGTCTTCGTAGCTTTGCTTTTGGAAAGCTCGAACAATCTCATGCCCGGTATTTTTTTCGTACTCCGAAGAAATGTCTTCGTCTCTTATTTCATCGGTCACTGGGACTGCGCCATAGAAATAGTCCGCGTGAGTCGTTCCAAAACATGGAATGCTACGCCGTGCCTGCGCCCATGCGGTCGCGTATTCGGAGTGTGTGTGAACTACACCACCAATTTTGGGGAATGCTTTATAGAGGATCAGGTGCGTTGGCAAATCGGAGGAGGGACGAAAATCTCCTTCAATAATTTTGCCCTCGGTGTCGGTGACCACCAGATCTCCGGGCGTCATGCTTTCGTAGGGAACTCCGCTCGGCTTGATTACTACTAAATTCTCATCGCGCGAAATCCCGCTGGCATTGCCAAACGTATATAGCACCAGTCCGCTTCGGACCAGTTCCAGGTTAGCCTGCAGCACTTCTTCTCGTAGCGTTTTTAAAAGCATCTTTAAATTTGAGCTAACGCATTTTCACGAGCGCGATTCGGTAATCGTTTACCCTTACTCCACGAATTAGATCCGAGCTAAATTCCCTCTCGGGGATACAGAAGCCTTGCCGCCTTGTTTAGCAGGTTTTCCCGCTGCGCCCGAGTGTTGAGCCAGAGCCGTCGATCGCCGTAATACAAGGCTCGTCACCAATTCATACTCGCTTCTCTTTGGCGAAACCGCTTCCCTCTCAGCCGCAGTCATTAAGGCCTTAAAAGCAATCTCCGCAAGCTGAGTTTGCGACATCTGAACGGTTGTCAATGGAGGAGTCGTAAACTGGGCCAGGCGGATATCGTCGAAGCCCACGAGTGACAGGTCTCCTGGAATATTGATGCCGTATTCGTATGCTTCCCGCAGCACGCCAATCGCAGTCATATCATTTGAACAGAGAACCGCTGTCGGACGGTTCTTGCGCTCCATGAGATCAACGAGGGCCCGCATACCGCCTTCCATCGTATGGTCTCCTTCCACGATCAACTCAGCGGGGATATCCAAACCAATTTCTTTCATGGACGATTCGAAGGCAGCCTTGCGGGCCAGAGCCGATTTGAGGTGCAATGGCCCGGTCACAAATGCTATTTGTGTGTGCCTTAATGCCGCAAGATGCTGCACGGCCTGCCGAATGCCGTGCTGATAGTTGACGCGAATGACGCTCACACCCGGAACATCCGGCCCCACGTCGACAAAGACGACCGGAACCTTGCGGAATCGCAAGTCTTCTACCAGAGACTCTTCCATCCCAAATGTGAGGATCGCAACCCCGTCGACTCTCCGTTCGATCATTCGCCGAACCGCTAGGTTCATGCGCTTGGGATCGTGCACGGTAGAGCTCAGAAGAATTTCATAATTATTTCGTACCGCAATGTCCTCAAACGACTGCACAATCTCGGGGAAAAATGGATTTGTAATCTCGGAAACGATCAAGCCAAAAATCCGGCTCTTGCCCGAAACCAGAGCGCGCGCCTGACTATTAGGGTAATAGCCAAGCTCTTCGACTACCTTCCAAACTCGTTTCGCAAGTTGCGGGTCCACCGAGGGAACCCGGTTAATCGCGCGCGAAACGGTTGCGGTTGACACTTTCGCACGCTTCGCGATTTCGCGGATGTCCATGAAGATTTAAAGGTCACACACTTTCGCGAGGCATCATAGCATAGCGGGAACACGTTTGCTCGATACGATCTCCCGAATTAAAGCTATTTAACCGAGAACCTAAATACTGTCGTCGTGTGGTATTGCTTTCCGGGCTTCAACTCGGTCGATGGGAAGTCGGGATGATTTGGTGAATCCGGGAAATGCTGCGTTTCTAAACAAAACGCATAACGGCGCTTGTAGACTTTTCCTTCTTTGCCTGTAACCGTTCCATCCAGAAAGTTGCCGGTATAGAACTGAACACCCGGTTCGGCCGTCAGAACATCAAGTACACGTCCGCTTTGCGGGTCATAGGCTTCGGCCGCCAAGAACAGAGAATCGGGGGTGCCTGTCTTATCCAGAACCCAGTTGTGGTCATAGCCCTTCCCCAACTTCAACTGCTCGTCATCTTGCTCAATTCGAGCCCCGATCGCCGTCGGCTGGTTGAAGTCAAAGGGAGTGCCTTTTACTTCCTTCAATTCTCCGGTCGGAATCAGCCACTTGTCTACGGGAGTGAATCGTCCAGCGTGGATCGTAAGTTGATGTTGAAGGATGTCCCCGTTGCCCTGACCTGCGAGATTGAAATAAGAGTGGTTGGTCAGATTCACAACCGTGTCTTTGTCGGTTGTGGCCTGATAGTCAATCTTGATCTCATTGCGAGCTGCCGGGACAGTATAGGTGACCTTGACGGATAAATTTCCTGGGAAGCCTTCTTCTCCATCCTTGCTCAAATAAGTTAGCTCAAGCGCCTCCGCAGCCGGGGTCGAAATTTCCTTCGCCGTCCACACCTTCTTGTTAAAACCCTTTATGCCACCATGCAGCGTATTTTGCCCGTTGTCATTCTTGGGCAGAGTGTAAGTCACTCCATCGAGTTGAAACTTCCCATTCGCGATTCGGTTGCCATACCGTCCGACCGTCGCCCCAAAATATGCTTTATCCGTGATATAGCCATCGAGGTTTGGGTAACCCAAGACAATATCGTCCAGTTTTCCTTTATTGTCCGGAACCTTCAAAGATTGCAGCGTCGCGCCGTAGGTCGAAATGGTCACTTCCATGCCATGCTTATTAGTCAATGTGTACAAATCGACTTGCTGTCCGTCCTCGGTCTTGCCAAACACTTGCTTTTGCATCTTCGTTTTCGCCTCTGCGTTCTGACTCGAAATAGCCACTGCAGCCATAGAGAGAAGCAGCAGGGCTGTAATCTTGCGGCGCATCGTCACTATTACCATTCTTCTCCTTGTCTAATGCATAAAATCGAATACTCAACATTAGTTGAGACTTTCAAAACTACTGATGCATTATTTACGGGCCCGCAAACTATTCCAGCATTCTATGATTTCCATTGAATCACAGTGTAAGAGCGGGGCGGCACTTCAAATTTCGTGCGCCCACCCGTAGTCACTGGTTTGGCGAATTCTTCTGGAGTCACCTTCCGCGGCGCATCAAAGCTGTTGAAAGCCTTGAGGTCATTTCCCGCGAGCACGTGCGATGCAAGCACCCGTCCTGGAGCGCTACCTTCCCAGTTCACCTCGACTTCGTGTGCCTTCGACAAGTCTCGATTCAGAATGAAGAGCGACACCTTACCATCTTCGGGAGCGACCGTCCCGGAAACATCCAAGTATGGAACAGTGCCGATCCCGGTGACTTCGTAAGAGGGTGATGATTCCTGCAAAACATTGAGCACAGAACCGCGTGCGTATTGAAGAGCCCAACTATATGGATAATAAATCGTCTGCTGGAACAGACCATTGGAGTTCGTCATAATCGGAGCAATGACATTAATCAATTGAGCCAGGCAGCCAATCTTCACACGGTCGACATGACGCAGCAACGAATTGACGAGTCCGCCGACCAGCAAGGCGTCTTCCAGGTTATAAACCTCTTCCAGAAGATGCGGGGCTTCCTTCCCGTGACCATCAGTCGCATCACGATGGCGGGCCCGGTACCAAACGTTCCATTCGTCGAAAGACAGCCAAAGTTTCTTCGGAGATCGCTTCTGTCCTTGCACCATGTCGCAAACCGCCAGAGTTTCTTCAATCTGGCGATCCATGGTTAAGTTCAATGCCAGGTATTTCGAGCTGTCATTCCCTGTTTCCTCGGGAGTGTTCCCAAAATAGCGATGCAGCGAAAGACCATCGACATAATCGTAGCACTGCTCCAGAACTTCGCGATCCCATTCCAGGTAAGTGGGCATCAATGGACCGCTTGATCCGCATGCGATGAGCTGCAAGGAGTGGTCGACGTAGCGCATCTGGCGGGCCGCATCCGCGGCTTTTAAGCCATATTCGGTGGCGGACATGTGGCCAATTTGCCATGGCCCATCCATTTCATTTCCCAAGCACCAGTGTTGCACTTTGTAAGGCTCAGCAATACCGTGTTTACGACGCAGGTCGCTCCATTTCGTGCCGCCATCGAGGTTACAATATTCGACCAGCGCAGCAGCCTGCTCAGGAGTTCCGGTCCCAAGATTTAGGCCCATCAGCGGTTCGGTGCCAACTGCTTTGCACCACGCCATGAATTCGTTCGTCCCGAACTGATTGGTGTTCAGAGAATTCCAAGCCTTATCTAGTTCACGTGGCCGATCTTCCTTAGGTCCGACACCGTCCAACCAGTTGTAACCAGAAACAAAATTGCCGCCCGGATATCGAATGATTGGAACGCCTAGTTTGCGGACTTCGTCTATGACGTCTTTCCGGAAACCATTCGCGTCCGACAATTTCGAGCCCGGATCATAGATTCCTTCGTAGATCGCACGTCCCAAGTGTTCGAGAAATGATCCGAATACATTTCGGTCAAGAGGAGCTATCGTCCGACGGGAATCGACGTAAAGCCGCGCTGCTTGGACAGTTGTCGAAGACTGAGTTTGGCCGAACAGTAGAGGTTTGAGCGCAATATTTGCGGCACCAGCGGCACCGACAAGCGAAGCTTGCCGCAAGAAATCTCGTCGAGAGCGGGAAAACATAAGTGGAAGAGTTCTCCTTGGTTGCTGCTTACGCGCGTCCCTTGTCGGACTAAATCGTCTTGAAAGCACAAATAGTGATTCGAATGTCCGAGCCCTGAAGTTCTAGGCAAAAAATCCTATTTGTGAAAACGATTACTGCGAGCGCACTTACTATACGACTCGCCAGGCAAATTCTTCAAGTGGCTTTCAGCAGTCCCTAGATTACGGTTTATAGTCTACAAAATCGTACTCCTTTGACTCTGCATCACGATACGGACTACAAGCCGTCTCTTTCCGTATCTCTTGTCAAAAAATGTAGGAATTATCGTCGTTGTTTTTTTCATTTTTGGAAAACGTTATCTAACGATCACTTCCGTTTCGCTCTATTCACAATGGCGATGCTTTTCGTAAGGAGATACGACTTCCAAACTCCATACCCGTTTCTTCAAAATCTATGTGCCAGTTCTTCGATGGAGGGAAAAGAACTTGGGCTAATCAGTGTTCGCTCCTCCGGACGTGTCCCAGCCTGTACCGACTTCGCTAGGATTTCTAAAGCCAGTCCAGTGCTCGGCGGAGTGATGACTGTCGCCGCCAGTATCCCTTTCCGAACCCATGCCTGACCTGTCCCTGGAAGCCCGTCACATCCAGTAAAAGGGAGCGCCAGCCATTTGCTGCGGTCAGCAGCATCATCTACTGACTGAAACGCTCTACGCGCGCCCACCGCCATTGCATCGTTTTGACATCCGACTACCCCAACGTGGAGTTGTTTGGCAATGCTTAAAGACAACCAGGAAGTTACGGCCTTGTAGGCGCTCTCCTCGGTCCAGTCTCCCTTAATCACTTTTATATCCAGATGGACAGGCTTGGTGGAAAGCATGCCCGCGCTTCGCTGCGGAGCAACTGCACCAGTACCGGGACCTTCCAGGTACAACACACAACCACCGTTTTTCAGAATGGCTGCGAACTGTCTGGCTTGGATTCTTCCGACCTCTTCCTGATCGGTAGCAACCACGAAAACGGGAACGTCGCGATGTTTTCGCCGAATGTCTGCCAGGTAATCTACATCCCGGTTCAATATTCCCCATCCCACACCCACACTAGCAGCAGCCTCCGCTACTTTCACCATTCCGGTCCCGACGGGCTCAACCAATATGGCATCAGGCCGACCCGATGTGCTCTGTATGGCCTGCAAGATTTGTTGACTCTGATCTATCGCACTATTGTTTGCATAGGCGATTTTGACGTTTATGCCGAGGTTGAGTGCGGTACTTTCAGCAGCGGCCGCCTGCTCACGTTGGTAATCGTTCTCATGAGTGATCAGAGAGACAAAAACGTTGAGATTTTTCATAGGGGTCTAGGGTTCTAATGCATGTTCTTGCCCGTCAGTTGCTGAATCAGTTTCATTTCGCTTGGATCGTATGGAGTTCCATCTTTGCGAAAAATGTCGTGAAACCATACGGCGGGCTCGCTGGTATATGGCTTGTCCCAAGAGTCCCATGGATAAATTGTTTGCGATTTCCCGTTTACAAAGCCCCAGTTGTACGCTCCCACATTTTCCTTTTTGAGTAGAGGCAGAATTGCCGCAAATGTGCTCCCCATGGGCCTGGCCATATATTCGGTGCAAATGATAGGACGATTGAACCGCCGGAGAGAATCGATCCGGTGCTGCATTACCTCCGGCGGATCGTAGTCGTGCAATGTGATGACGTCGGAGTTCTGCAACTGAAAGCGCTCCATCTCGCTCAGCTTCGCATCGCTCGACCAGTCTCCCTTCCACACTCCGCTGGTCAGCGGCTGCGAAGGCTGGGCGCTCCTCGCCCATTGCCATTCTTCTTTCAGCAGCAGAAGAGCTCTGGCCGCTTTGTCTGATAACTCCTGCTTTTTGTACGGTGGATTGTCATTGTCTGGCTCATTCATTAAATCCCACATGAGAACGCGTTTGTCGTTCGCTAAATGGCGTACGACTCCAACTACATATGGCTCAAGCTCGGTATTCCAGCGCGATTGGTCTTTCAAGAGATCTGCACCCGGCGCCTGTACCCACCCTGAGTTGTGGACGTGTGGCCGCGGTTCACGCTGCTTTCCCGCTTGGGGATAGGGATCCCATACCGAATCCAGCAGAACAAAAGTAATTTTGATGTGGTGTTTATCTGCGACTTCAAGAAATTGATCGAGCTCGCTAAGAAATTTTACAGAATCCTGCTCCCATAGCAAATTGTGCAGGAACACTCGCATAGTGTTCATGCCGAGTGTTTGCGCCCATCCTAGTTCCCTATCAATCGTGGTGAGATCAAACGTGTCCGCTTGCCACATTTCCAGTTCATTGATGGCGGTGCTGGGGATGAAATTACTTCCCACCAACCAAGGTTGATTTGCATACCAATCGTTTGCTCGCTTCACTGACCATGGTTGGCCGGACTCGGCGAACAGATAGGGGATAAACCAAACGATCAGAAAAGTAAGAAGAGTACCGATTCTAATTTTTTTCATCTTCACCTATGAAGCGACTTGGTCCGCAGGTTCCGATTATTCGCAGCACCAACAATCTTCTTTCGTGTCACTCCGATAACATAGCTTGCTCCGGCGTTCGATCGAAATTTCTCATGCCAAGCTCAAGACCAACTTCGTGACCGAAGCGGGCGGAAAAATCCAAGTAAGCGTTTTTCCATTCACTTTTATATCTTTAGTCTGCGGACCCACGATATTCCTTTGTTCAAACGTGTTGTAGGCGTGGATATCTGCGTTCGTGAGCACCGTCGCTTGCCCGAAGTTTAGGCTGGCACCGCGCACTCCAATTTCAGTTTCTCGCGCTTCGCTCACGTGTGGGTTTACTACCGTGAGTACAAGCTCTTTGTTCTGGAGCGACGCCGATCCTTTCAATCCCCAAAATGTTGCAGGTTTGCCATCGCGGTCGTAATTCACAGTGGGCGAAGAGAAGATCGCGCGCAACGCCTGCCCGCCTTGATGTGCTGCATACATCCCCAACACATGTCCGACTGGAGTAACACAAAATTTGTCTTCATGAGCCAAATAAAGACTATTGAGACAATTGATTAACTGGGCGCAATTTGCCATTGCGACTTTTTCAGGGTTCCGGTTGAAGATATCGAGCGTCATGCCGCTAAATACCGCGTCACGCAGTGTGGGAGTTTGTTCGAGTTGATCGCCCGGAGTAGCTTCACTTCCTGGCCGATACCAAGGCCCCCACTCGTCAACGATCAGTTTGATGGAATGCTTTTTATCAATTTCTCCCATGACTTGCCAGTGACCATCGATTAAACCTTCCATGCGATCGCCTTCGCGCAAGAGTTCATACCAATCGACGGCATCGAACTTCAGAGCATCGCCTTTGCCTGCCTCCCAGTTTTCTGTACGCCCGCGGCTCAGGTTCCATGCATAGTGGTGCAATGCCATGCCGTATATGGATCGGATCGCAGACGGCCCTTTTTTGACAATTTCTTCGAGGAAGCCGCGTGTCCAGGTCCAATCATCGACATTAGGACCCGAGGCGATGAATGACAATTGTTGGCCGTATTCCGGTACCCAAGTTGTATATCTGCGGAACTCCACCGCATATTCTTGGGCAGTGAAATTTCCTCCGCATCCCCAAGACTCATTGCCCACGCCCCAGTAGCGAACCCCAAACGGTCCGGGGAATCCAGCAGCGGCGCGGGTTTCCGCCAAGGTTGTGCTGCCGGTTGGGGAATTGCAATATTCCACCCAACGATAGAATTCCTCAGCCGGAAGACTGCGCACGTTGGCGGCAAGATAACCCTCGCTTCCGATTAACTTGCAAAAATGCAGGAATTCGTTTGTTCCGAACTGATTGGGATCGTACTTGTGACTGCTAGGTGCAACGCTGCTTTCGCCCCCAGCCCAGAAATTGGTTCGTCGGGGACGTTTGTCGGACGGACCGATGCCATCGCGCCAATCATAGCTATCGGCAAAGCACCCACCCGGAAAACGTACAACAGGCGCTTTGATTTTCTTCATTTCTTCGATCAATTCGCGGCGGATGCCATTCACGTTTGGGATTTTGGAGTTCTCACCCACCCAAATGCCGTCGTAAACGACACCGCTAAGATTCTCTACAAAGTGCCCGTAAATATTAGGAGATATGGTTCCCAGCGATTCTCCTAGTAGCACCTCAATCCGCGAGTCTGTGACTTGGGCGTCCGCGCCAAAACCAAAAGGTGAATGTCTACGGAAAAGAAGGGCCCCAGCCCCGAGAGCGAAATTGCGGATGAAGCGCCGTCGTCCGAACATTCGTATGTCTCCTCGTTCGGGAGACATGGTAAACGTTTACCATATCGCGCGCTATAGATTTTTCTGAAACCTATTCGGACTAGAAGTCGGGAGATAACTTTAGGAAGGGACGTTCAACGGCAAGCGTACTACCAAATTCGGTAATCGCTGATCGCTGGTTGCGGATTTCGCGAGTTCATCATCTGAGTGATTCCTGCGGACCCTCTACGGCTTAATCCCGATTCTCTTCTTCACTACCAGCAATTAACCTCGAATCGTCAGAGCGATGGCGGCACGGGTTTTTATCGTTTCCTCGTCCTAGATGCGGTCGAAGCCGAACGATGTCAGATCGCACCACGCCTCGCTCTTTCTTTTTTGGGGCTCGTCTTTTTCCGAGGCTCGTCGTCCATCTCGATCTGTCTAGGTTGAATAATCAGCATTGATCCGAACATATTCGGCTGTCAAATCAGTGGTCTGAAATATTACAGAAGCATTTCCTCTGCGAAGTATAAGGCGTATTTCGCATTGTGGTTGCGAAAGATCATAGTGAGCTCGCGTCTCGTCAAATGGATGACTCACTCCGTTCCGGCACACCCGCTGTTTGCCAATATGGATGTCGATGCGATTTGGGTCCAGCGGTAAACCACAAGCTCCTGCCGCCGACAGAATCCGGCCCCAGTTCGGATCGGCTCCCGCCCACGCCGTCTTAACCAGTAAAGAATGGGCAATTGCTCGCGCCACTCGCAAAGCCTCATCACGATTCTTAGCTTGCTCAACGTGTAGGCGAATGATGTGCTGAACACCTTCACCATCAGCGACGATCTGATCTGCAAGCGACTGGCAAACTTGTCGCAGGGCCACCGAGAACTGGTCGCGAATCTTTGGAGTCTTCAGGCTTGCTCCGCTCTGAGCCGATGCAAGGAGCAGAACAGTGTCATTAGTGGAAGTGTCTCCATCGACTGATATGCAGTTGAAGCTCTCGTCGCAAGCTTCGCGCAAAAGCCGCTTCAATTCGACAGGCGTGGCGCTGACGTCGGTCAAAATGTAAACCAGCATGGTCGCCAGTTGCGGATGAATCATTCCGGAACCCTTGGCGACTCCCGTTAAACTGATCGTCGATTTCCTTACGCGAAATTGAGCTGAGGCCATCTTGGGCCGGGTGTCCGTGGTCATGATCGCTTTTGCCAGCTGAGTGATAGCCTGCTCGGTTGACTCGCGGGCCTCGATTAGTTCCGGCAGCTTGACGATAATTTTTTCAGCAGGCAGCGGCACACCGATGATTCCCGTAGAAGAAGGGAAAACTTCCTCCGGACGAACTCCCATTAATTTTGCAGTGTCGTGGCAAATAATGTTCACACGCTTTGATCCCATGTTTCCCGGTCGCGCAATTCGCATTTCCGGAATTAATGATGACGGCCCGTACTCGTCCATGACTCGCGGCTAGAGCCGCACGGCCAATATTCACCGGAGCAGCAACAACACGGTTTCTGGTGAACATGGCTGCAGCGGTCGTTCCGGCGGCAGCCGCGATCAGAGACAAATCAAGCCGGCCGCTAACCTTAATCCCGGCAGTAACTGCGGAAAAACTGAAGCCTTTTGGAAGATAAATTGTTTGCGAGGGAACGGTCTGACTCATACCTGCAACTTCACCAGCCAATTAGCAGGTTCGGGCAGAAGTGCAAATTTCGGGAGCTCTCCACGGACCATGGCGTATTCGTCGCAGGAATGGTATCGAGGACAGACGCAGCAATCTTTGTGAATCTTGTCCGGAAGATCTTCTCGTTGCGCCATGGAGAAGCCCATCTGGGAGAAGAAGTCTGGCTTGCGGGTAAATAAGCAAATGCAACTCACGCGATGCCTCTCGGCTTCGTCCAGTAAGAGCTTGCACCAGGCGCTTACCTCCGCCAAAGCCCTGCCGCGCCGGATCAACCGTGATCGAACGAATTTCCGCTAGATGCTGACCGTAAAGATGCAGAGCACCACAACCAATGATGCGACCGCGATCTTCGAGAACAACAAAATCGCGGACGTTCTCGCAAATTTCCGCGAAGTTCCGGGGCAGTAATGTTCCATCGCCGGAGTACGCGGAAATCAGTTCGTGGATTCGCTCTGCATCAGGAAGAATGGCCTCACGCGTTTGCATGAACGCCCTCCCGGATGGCTTCGATCCGCTTTTTAGTGTCTGCAATTGCATGTTTCACTCGCGACGGAGCGGTTCCTCCCGGGACGTCATGAATCCCGAGCACAGATTGCAAATTCAGACACGCATAGAAACCTTGATCGAATGCTGGGTTTAGCGCCTGTAATTCTTCGAGAGCTAAATCCTGAAGCTCACAGCTTTTCTCTAAAGCTAGCCGCACCGCTTTGCCAATCTGCTCATGCGCCTGACGAAACGGAACACCGCGCTGAACAAGATACGTGGCTGCAGCCCAGGCATTCATGAATCCAGTTTGCGCCGCTTCCTGCATGTGCTCGAAATTGAATTCGACAGATTTCATCCATTTAGTCACAAGCGGCATCAACGAAACTATGGTCTCGGCAGATTGGAACAGCGGTTCTTGAGTCTCCTGCAAATCCTTGTTGTAGGCGAGCGGCAATCCTTTAAGCGCAATGGAGAGTGCGGTAGCGTTGCCAATCACCCGAGAAGCTTTGCCTCGCGTGAGCTCGAGAAGATCTGCATTCATTTTTTGTGGCATTGCACTGCTGCCTGTCGAGAATGCTTCGGGCAATTGTACGAAGCCGTACTCCTGCGTCGAAAATAGAATCATCTCCTCGGCCCATCGGCTCAAATGCAAAGCGATCAGCGAAAGTACATTTACAAATTCGAGAACAAAATCTCGGTCACTGGTCGCATCGATGCTGTTCGCGGTCGTGCGATCAAAGCTAAGGTCCTTGGCCATACCGCGACGATCAAGCGCAAGCGTCGTACCAGCAACCGCCCCCGACCCGAGCGGACAAACATTCAGCCGCTTGCGGCAATCGCTCAGACGATCCGCATCGCGCAGAAACATTTCGACGTAAGCCAGCAACCAATGGGACACCAACACAGGCTCCGCCCGTTGAAGATGGGTATAAGCCGGCATGGCAGCGGTCCCGGTTTGCTCGGCGCGATTCACAAAAACTTCGCAGCCACTCAGCCAGATCCGACTGAAGCTGATCGATGCTTGCCCGCACGTAAAGCCGCAGATCGGTCGCAATCTGCTCGTTGCGACTGCGTCCACTGTGCAGCTTGTATCCGATATCGCCTATAAAAGCGACGAGCTTCTTCTCCACGAAGTGATGAACGTCTTCCGCTTCGTCATCTTTAAGAAATTCAGGCGACGCAAGAGCGTGATCGCCGATCTGCTGCAACCCTTGCATGATCGAGATCAATTCGCTAGAAGAGAGGATGCCGACATCCTTCAGCGCGCGGGCGTGTGCACCGCTCGCAGCGAGCTCGTGACTCAATAAACACCGATCGAAGTCAAACGACCTCTGCCAATGTTCGAATGCCGGATCGAGTGGCTGCCGGAAGCGGCCCGACCACATCTTCACTTCGCCACCTCAGTCTTTGCGGCCTCCGCACGCGGTCGACTGCGCGACCGAGAAGGCAGGCCAAGGATGCGAATGAATCCCGCCGCATCTTTCTGATCGTAGCTCTCACCCATGGTGAAAGAAGAGAGATCGGTACGATACAGCGAGTAGTCGGATTGCCGGCTCACGACGGAGACATTTCCCTTGTACAGAGAGAGTGTAACCGTGCCGGTGATTTCCTTTTGCGTGCTCTCGACAAAGGCATCGAGCGCCTCGCGCAGCGGCGTGAACCAGAGTCCGAAGTAGACGAGTTCTGCATACTTCAATCCAACGTGCTGCTTGAAGTGCGCCAATTCGCGCTCAAGACAAAGAGCTTCGAGTTCGCGGTGTGCAGTAATCAGCAGAGTTCCGCCTGGAGTCTCGTAGCAGCCGCGCGATTTGATGCCGACAAAACGGTTCTCGACAAGATCGGTACGTCCAATTGCATTGCGCGCACCGATTTCGTTCAGCAATTCGACCAGTGACACCGGACCCGATTTCCATTCCGTTGACCGATACCGGAATGCCCTTTTCGAATCCGATTTGTACTTGCTCGTCACGGTCTGGCGCCTCTTGCGGCGAACGCGTGATTTGCCACGTCGTGGATAGCGGCGCGTTTCCCGCATCTTCCAGTTCTCCGCCTTCATGACTGATATGCCAGAGATTTCGATCGCGGCTATGAATTTTCGTCGCGGCTGGCTTCCACTGACAATGCCGTGCTTCTCTGCATAATCAAGGCAATCTTCGCGAGACTTCAAGATCCCACTCTCGCCATGGCGCAATCACTTTGAGCTCCGGAGCCAGGGCCTGATAGGTAAGCTCAAAGCGCACCTGATCGTTTCCTTTGCCGGTGCAGCCGTGCGCCACAGCAGTCGCACCTTCACGCAGAGCTACTTCCACTTGATGCTTTGCGATGACAGGACGTGCCATCGAGGTACCAAGCAGATATTTGTGCTCGTAAACTGCGCCCGCTTTCAATGAGGGGAACACGTAGTCATTCAGAAATTCTTCGCGCAGATCCTCGACGATAACTTTGCTTGCGCCAGTCTTGTACGCTTTCTCGACGACCGCATCAATGTCGTCTCCCTGACCCACGTCCCCGACCATGGCGATCACGTCATAGGAATAATTTTCCTTCAGCCATGGAATGATGATGGAGGTGTCGAGACCTCCCGAATAGGCAAGAACAACTTTTTCAGGCATGAGCGCTCCTCACTGGCATGCGGCTTTTCCCGCCGCCCAGCAACAAAGTCAAGATAGCTTTCTGAGCGTGCAACCGGCTTTCCGCCTGATCGAAAACTACAGATCGAGCTGAATCGATGATGCTGTCCGTGATTTCTTCTCCGCGATGCGCGGGCAAGCAATGCATGAACACGGCGTGCGGTGCGGCCCCCGCTGCAAGCTCATCGTTCACCTGGTAGGGCGGAAAAATTCGTGCCCGCTCATCAGCTTCATGCTCCTGCCCCATGCTGGCCCAGGCATCGGTGTAGATCGCATCCACTCCGCGGACCGCTTCGTGCGGATCAGAAAGAATATCGATCTCCGCGCCCGTCTGTTCGGCGATCTCAAAAGCGTCGGCAACAATCTGCGCATTCGGCTCGATAACCCTTCGGCGTTGCAATCCGGATCGTTGAACCCAGGCAGCGCAGCTGTTAGCAAAAGCGAATGCGCAACATTGTTGCCATCGCCAACATAGGCGAGACGAATCTTCTTGAGATCGCCGAAACGTTCCTGCAAGGTCAGATAATCCGCCAGCGCCTGGCAGGGATGCTCAAGATCACTGAGTGCATTGATCACCGGTACGCAGGCGTATTCAGCCATTCCTTCAATCGTGCTGTGCGCAAAAGTTCGCAGCACGATGGCGTCGACCCAGCGTTCGAGATTGTGCGCGATATCGCTGAGCTTTTCGCGAGCATCCAGACGCCCCTGCGTTTGGTCCACGAACGAGATCGAGCCGCCCAGGCTTGCCACTCCGGCTTCAAACGTAAGCCGGGTGCGGAGCGATGGCTTTTCGAAGAACATCACTACATGTTTTCCGGCAAGCGCTTTGCGGAAATCTGCGGGACGCGACTTCATCATGCTGGCGAGATGAAGTACGGATTGCACTCCATCGGGACCGAGGTCTCGAGTCGACACCAGATCACGGCACGGAAAAGGTGCCGGAGCGGGCGCATGTATAACTTGCGAACTGAATGGCTGGCTGCTCAACGTTTTCTGTTTCCTTTCTCAATCTTAACTTTGAACTTTGGCGCGCGACCAATTGGCTTCGAGTTTTGCGAGAGAGCCGAATCGAGTGCGCGAACAACTTGATCCACATGCTTCTTTTGGATGATGTACGGCGGCAAAAATCGCAAAACAGTTTCGTGCGTACGATTAATGAGAATGCCTTCCCGCAACAGTTGTGCGACAACAGCCTTGGCTGTATCGACGGAATCGAGTTCCGCTGCCAACATAAGCCCCATTCCGCGAACTTCTCGGATCGAGCCGTGTCTCGTTTTTAGATTGTCGAGTCGGCCATGGAAGTAGCCTCCCAGCTCCGACACATGATCGAGCAATCCAGACAATACGTCCAAGAAATTCGATCGCCACAGCGCAGGCCAGCGGGCCTCCGCCGAACGTTGTTCCATGGATTCCAGGATGAAAGCCGGCAGCGGCTCTGTTCGTCGTAAGAAGCGCACCGAGCGGCAAACCAGCTGCCAAAGGTTTCGCAACGGTGAGAACATCCGGCTTGATTCCATAGTGCTGATAAGCAAAATATTTTCCAGTGCGACCGAGTCCGCATTGAATTTCGTCGAGAATCAGCAACGCTCCGGTGCGGTCTGTCAACTCTCGCGCAGTCCGCAGGAATTCTTCGCTTACTGGGCGAATACCGCCTTCGCCTTGCACCGTTTCTAGACAGATGGCGCATACACTGCCGTCGAATTGTCGCTTTAGATCTTCGACGTCATTGAACCCGACGAATCCTACGCCTGGCATCAGCGGAGCAAACGGCTGACGATATTTTTTTTGACCGGTGGTTGCTAGCGAACCAAACGTGCGGCCATGAAAAGAACCATCCAGGGCAAGTAACCGCCACTTCGCTTTATGTCCGTTGTTGTTCTGAGTACGCGCATAGGCCCGGGAAAGCTTGAGAGCGCCCTCCCAGGCTTCGGTCCCGCTGTTGCAAAAGAACGCCCGGTCGAGTCCCGAAATCTTGGTCAGCTTTTGCGCTAGCTCCGCCTGATATTCGTGGAAAAAAAGATTCGAGACATGAATCAGCTTTCCCGCTTGCTTCTTCAGCGCTGCCTGAATTCGGGGATGCCCGTGGCCCAGCGCATTCACTCCGATTCCGCTGAGAAAATCGAGATACTTATTCCCCTCCGAATCCCAGAGATAAAGCCCTCGGCCTTTCTCGAAGAGGATCTTGTGCCTGTCATAAGTCGGCAGCAACAGCTTTTCTTCGGACTTCATCACGGAGGCTAGACTCATGCGCAAATCACCTCTGTACCGCAGTCGAGCTTGCTGAAGTAAAACTGAGACAAACTTTCTGCCTGCGCAGCGGGCAGAATCCGCACACGTCCTACACCTTTCTTAGGGCTTGTCGGCACGCTTCGAGTTTAGGAAGCATTCCTCCACCAATTACCGAAGCCGCAACCAAGGCAGCGACTTCTTTCATGTGGAGCCACGGAATAACCGATCCTTCCGCGTCTTTAACACCAGCCACATCGGTCAGAAAAATAAGCGCGTCCGCATGACACCCCACGGCGCAGGCCGACGCCATCGAGTCCGCGTTGATGTTGTAGTATTCGCCGTCCGAGCCCAATGCGACCGAGGAGAGAACAGGAATTCCTCCTTGACTCCAAATCGCTTCCAGCCAGCGAGGCTCCACCGCGGAAATCTCGCCTACGTATCCCAAATCGTACCCTTCCGTTTTCTTTTTTCTGGCTCGGAACAGCGTCCCATCTCCGCCACTTAGCCCGACAGCCGGATATCCCGCCGCACTGATTTCTGCTACCAGAGTTTTGTTCACGATTCCGGCCAGCACCATCAAAGCCACATCGCGAGTTTCAGCATCGGTGATGCGCAGCCCATTTACAAAATCACTTTCTTTGCCGAGAAGCTTCAGCGTGCGAGTGAGCGCGCTGCCACCGCCGTGCACGACAACTACACGGTGTCCATCCTTCGCCAGCTCACCAACGGAGCGAGCGCACTTATGAAGCGTCGACTTATCTTCGAGCGCCGCTCCTCCAATTTTGACCACAATCTTCACTGCAAGCCCTCTTCCTCTTTCCATCCGTACATCAAATTCATGTTTTGAACTGCCTGTCCCGCCGCACCTTTCAGCAGATTGTCCACGCACGAGACCAGCACTAGGCGACGGCCATCCTCTGCGAGACAGAAACCTAAGTCGCAGTAATTGGTGTGCAAAGAAAATTGAATTTCTGGCAATCGCGGCGTCGCAAATACCCGCACCCATCGCTTCCCTGAGTAGAATTCACGGAAGTAAGTCTCTACTTCGGAGGGCGTCATCTCGCGATTTAGATGCACATAAATCGTCGAAAGAATTCCGCGCGGAATCGGAAGCAGATGCGGAGTGAAAATCAATTCGCTCGCGGTCAGATTCAGCTGCTCCACGATCTCTCCCGTATGGCGGTGACCAAAGACTGCGTAAGCTGACAAATTGTCAGCAACAGAAACGAAATGCGTTCGAGCATTTGGCTCTTTACCCGCGCCCGAAACCCCAGACTTCGAATCCGAAATGATGCCGCGCTCGCGATCCACGATCCCAGCCTTGAGCAACGGTGCCAACGCCAGAATTACCGAAGTCGCATAGCATCCCGGATTTGCCACCAAAGCCGCGCTCGGAATTCGATCGCTATTTAACTCTGGCAATCCGTATACGGCTTTCTCGGTCAGCTCAGTAGCCGTGATTGCATCGCTGTCTTTGAACCCATACACCGCGCGATTTTGTTCCTGCTTCAGGCGCCAAGCACCGCTCAGATCAATAACGCGAAGTCCATGTGAAAGCGCTTCAGGCACAAGTGATCGCGATGCCTCGATGTGGTGTTGCCAAAAAAAGCAATTCCACCCCTTGCTGTTTCAATGTCGACCATGACAACGGCTGCAGCGGATAGCCACCGTTTCCCGAGAGGGCCGGAAACATATCCGCCAAATTCGCCGTGGCGCTTCCATCATTCTCAGCGGGTCGGGTTAGCAGCATCGGCTTGTCAACCAACGGATGACGCAAAAGCAGGCGCGTGAGTTCCACTCCGGAGTAGCCAGTTGCGCCCAGTACAGCAGTTTTGAGTTTCCCCGCCATTAGGCCAGCATTCCTTGAATGCGGCTCTCGAGCCTCTTCGCAGCCTTCTTATCGGGACAAACCATCAGGATTGTGTCATCTCCCGCAATTGTGCCGATGGCTTCCTCCCAATCTTCTCCGTCCAATGCGGCCGCCACTGGCTGTGCACTGCCAATGCTCGTTTTAATCACTAATAAATTTTGGGCCATCCGTGTGCCGAGCACAAACTCCCGCACCAAGCGCGAAACCGGAGGCAGCGACGCATCCGACGAATTGTCTCCTTGAGCAAGGGTGTAGCCTTCCGAGGTCTTCACCAGCCCCAAATCTCGAACGTCCCGCGAAAGTGTGGCCTGGCCCACGTCGAATCCGCGACGATTCAGAATTCGCTGCAGATCCTCCTGGCTCGGGATCGGTCCACGCTCCAGCAGTTCGAGAATCGCTCGTTGTCGCAAAGGCTTGCTCATGCATGTATATTCATCAAAATGAATAACTATTCATATGGTAAAGGCTTTGGCGGCTGTGTCAAGACCTAATTCAAAGTCATTGAAAGTTAGTCACTTCGAGTGAAGGCATGGGTAGTTTCGAGGACTTGACAGAAGGCGGAATTGGATTGCGCAGTCGGCCACAAATGCAGGAATCGCAGCGCTTGCTAAAGCGCCAAAACAACAAGACCCGCCTCTGGTGGCGGGTCTTGCTTTTTCCAGTGAAGTCCTCTTAGGTTTGTAGCAGGCGTTAGTTATGGAGTTCACGGCCCGTCTTGGACGACGAACTCTCGCGATCCGATTTCGAGCCTTCTTCAAAGAACTGCACAAGACGATCAATCAACCTGCGCCGACCGCCAATTACATGCAAACCGCTTTCGTGTTGATGTTCTTCGAGAATCTTATTGAGATTTTGTTCGAGTTCTGACATGGGGCAAACTCCCTCAGCAAATTCAACTTAGGCCCAAGTGACCGCGCCGTTGTCGGCACATCGAGGTGCCTGAGGTTGCATTTTTAGGTTAGCAATGATCGGCAGCGATCGGAAATTAGAAATTCTGATCGAGATGATTAACAAAACAGGATAGGGACGAGATCAGCCAAAGAGTCGGGTTTCACTTCGAAGCAGCCGCCAGCTGCCGCACCGTCGCAATGAACGTCGTGGTAGCCCTGGTGAGCGTCCGGTCACGGCGATAGGCAAGTCCCAACTCCCTCCAGAGTTCTTCATCTTGCAAGGCAATCAACTTTACCCTGCCAGCCATTACTTGATCACGCGCAAAACTCGCGCTAATCAGCGACACTCCAAGCCCGGCCGCCACAAAGCTCTTAATCATGCCCACGCTCGGTAGTTCCATTCGTATTTGCAATTGAGAAACATAAGGACGGAACAGCTTATCCATCAATCTGCGGCTATAGCCCGTCTTCGGAAGGAGGAGCGGTTGCTTTACGATTTCGCTGACCGGTACCACATCGTGCTTAGCCAGCGGGTTTTGCGGGTTCACCATCAACATGAGCTGATCGCGAAAAATCCCATGTGTCTTAAGGCTGGCGGACTTTACTGGCAACGTCACGATGCCGACATCAATCGTGCCATTCTCCAGCTTCTCGACGATTTTGTAGCTGAAGTTCCGATAAATACTGATCTGTACATTCGGGTAGAGGCTGCTGTATTTGGCGAAAACATCAGGCAACACGTACAGGCAAGTGGCTTCATTCGCGCCGACCACGATGGTCCCTCGCGGAGAATTGCCTTGGTCGGCCACTGCTAGCAGCGACTCGTCCTTCATCTGCAGCAGCCGTTCGGCATACGCAAACAGAACCCTGCCAGCGGGGGTCAGCGTGACATCTTTGCCGGAACGATCCAGCAACCTGTCTCCGTATTCCTGCTCAAGTTGACGGATCTGCGCACTGACTGCCGATTGGGAGCGGAAGACCTTCTGTCCTGCCCGCGAGAAGCTGCCCAGCTTGGCAACTTCCATGAATGTAACTAGTTGGTCAAAGTCCATGAGTGAGTGATGGAAGCGTAATTACAAGATTGTGCGTGAATTATAGCGGAGACTCACCCTGATAACAGGGGAAGTTTGCAAAAACTTGGGAGATTGGGAGTGCCGAGCTAATTTCTAGGGACGGACCGCTGTTGTTATCTCGAGCGGCCTCTCCTTGATCGTCAACTTCTAAGTAACCACTGCGGCAGCGGATCCACAAGGAGCTACAATTCCGCCGTTCCTATCGGACATTACAGCAAACGCCGCTTAGCTTTTCGCGGCAACCTCGAGATTGACCAGCGGCTGTGGGAAGTCCGCGTGCAGTCCGCATTCTGTTTTCTGAAAACCAGACCAACGTCCCGCCCGCGCATCCTCTCCTGGCTGCACTGCTCGTGTGCAATGAGTGCAACCTATGCTGGGATAATTTCGGTCATGCAAAGGGTTATAGAGCACATTGTGCTTGTGAACGTAGTTCCACACCATCTGCTTCGTCCAATCAGCTATTGGATTCACTTTGACCAGATGGAACTTATTGTCCCACTCAAGCTTGTTTGCTTTCGAACGGTCCGCCGTCTGATCCCTTCGGATCGCCGTGACCCAGGCGCGCAGGTCAGCGAGTTTGTTTTTTAGCGGATCAATCTTTCGAATCTTGCAGCATTGGTCCGGATCACGCTTCCAAAGCGCACTACCATGCTTGCGCTCCTGCTCCTCAGGTGTGAGTTCTGAATAGAGCCTTTCGATCTTGATGCCATAACGTTTCTCAACCCGATCAATGAGGTCGTAGGTTTCGGGAAACAGGAACTCCGTGTCTCCGGTGAATACGCGAACGTCGGGATTCACCCGATGCGCTATGTCCAGCAAAACCATTCCTTCCACACCAAAGCCGGTCGCCATCGCCACATCTTCACGAAATGTGCCAAATGCCCACCGCAACACTTCTTCGGGCTTCCACCGTTCGGCCACCGCTTGCAGTTTTTCCAGATGTTCCTTCACCAGCTCTTCCTGCATTAGGAACGCTCCTGAATTTGATTCTGTTCATCGGCCGACCGAGAGAATACGACCTGAGTTCCGATAAGTTCGTAGCCCTCGTAGGAATCAACAAGTGCCCTCAACGAAGCGGTCTTTGCAAGGCGAACGACCTCTCCGACAATAAGCAGAGTAGGTGCAGCGAGCCGTGGTGCAGATGGCAATTTTTGCAGAGTCGTTTGGTAAATCTGCTCGTCCTGGGAAGTTGCTTTAGAAATAATTGCGCAAGGCGTTTCGGGCTTCACGCCCACTGCCGTCAGATTTCGTGCCGTAACGGCAAGATCATGGCCTGGCATGTAGATCAGAACCGTCGCGTTGGATGGAATACTTTCCGGCCAGCCTGTTACGCCATCTTTATGATGATGTCCAGTGAGCACAATCAGGGAAGACGCGATCTGCCTATGAGTTAAGGGAATCTGCGAACCAGCGGCAGCGCCGAGTGCAGCCGTAATACCCGGGACAATCTCGAATTCGATATTGGCTTGGCGCAGAGCTTCAATCTCTTCTCCAGCCCGGCCGAAGATCAGTGGATCTCCGCCTTTCAGTCGCACAACCTGAAATCCCAATAGTGCGTATTGGACAAGAAGTGAATTGATCTCTTCCTGCGGGGTGCTCTTCTTGCCAGCGCGTTTACCGACATTGTGAATCTGCGAAGTGGCGGGGACGAAGCCCAGGACCTCCGTCCCCACCAGTTCGTCATGCAGCACAACTTCTGCCGACCGTAGAAGGCGCAAGGCTTTCAGCGTGAGCAATTCCGGGTCGCCCGGTCCAGCACCTACTAGATAAACTTTTCCTGTCATACGCTGCCCTGCTCTTTCAGAAACAAGGTGCGCTGGAATAACATGTGCGGCCTCGAACGCCTGCGAGCTCGCCAACTGATGCAGCAGCGCTTTGCGTTCTTCCGGATCAATGCTGCTCTTAAACAGCTGCACTCGATCTTTGCCTAATTGATCAAGCCATGCGAGCATATTCCGGTCCGAATTGCTCTTCGAGTTGGAGCCTTAACCTTTGAGCAAGCGCCGGGCTATGTCCAGCGGTTGAAATCGCAATCTGTAGATCGCCGCGCCGAACAACTGCGCCGTAATAAAAATCACAGTGTTCGGGATCATCCACCGCGTTGCACAATATGCCTCGACGTTGTGCCTCCTGAAAAACTGCTTCGTTAACTTCGGCCAAGGACGTGGCTGCAATTACCAAAAATGCGCCGTCGAGGTCCGACGATAAAAACTCATGCTGATGCCACGTAGCCAATCCAGAACGAACCAAAGCTTGGATCGCTTCAGTTGCATGCGGAGCAACCAAGTGAACATCAGCATTGCGTCTAGGAGACTATGAATCTTCGAGTCAGCAATGTTACCTGCTCCGACAACAACGCATCGGCGGCCATCGAGTTTTAGAAAAAGTGGAAATAGGCTCATCGTTAATTTTCCTCGCGCCTCAACCCTCGACCGCTGTAGGCACTCGGCCTTCCGGCAGATCGCGCGCAACCACCGCTACCAATTCACCTGCCAGACGCTCGCGTAGTTCCACGTCGCTGTGGCGAGCAAAATATCCTCGCAAGTTTTCCCCAGGTAAGCGCTCGTCGAGATAACGACCTAACAGCCGTTCAATCGCGTCCGGCACATCGCTTGCCAGACACCGATAACCAATGGGACGCGCAATCGATTGATTCAGCCCAAGCGCTCCGCCTACACAGAAATAGAAGGCATCCCGCATCTGTCCATCGACTTTGATTTTCTTGCCCTCTAGCCCGATATCAGCAATCCAATGCTGGCCGCAACTGTTGGGGCATCCCGTGACATGAAGCTTTAAATGCTGCTCGAATCCAGGGAGCCGCTCTTCGAGTTCCTCCACCAGCCATCGCGAGAAACTCTTGGTTTCTGTGATCGCCAGCTTGCAGAACTCAGAGCCGCTGCAGGCGATAGCGCCGCGCCGGAACACCGAGCCGGCGACCGGTAATCCAATCGTACTGAATTCGCTCGCCAGGGCTTCCGTATTGCGGTGCGGCACATTTACGACCACCAGGTTCTGCATGACAGTGGTGCGAATTTCTCCACCGGCATAGCGCTCGGACAGATCAGCAGCGGCGCGCATTTGATCAGCCGAAATCTTTCCCCGCAAAACTGAAGCGCCTACGTAGGAAAATTCAGGCTGCTTCTGCTGATGGATGCCAACATGATCGCGATAAACGTCATTAGGCCGCTGTTCTTCAGCCGCAGGATCTAAATGAAATCCAATTCGCCGCTCGAGCTCTTCCTGAAAGCTCTCCGCCGTCCAGCCATTTCGCAGAAAGAGAAACTTCAAGCGAGCGCGTTCGCGGCTTTCCCGCAGCTTGTCGCTGTCACGGAAAGTTTCAGCAATGCCCTTCAACACCGGAATCACCTGATGCCAGCGAACAAATGCGTTTAGACGAACTCCTAAATGAGGATCAGTGGAGAGACCGCCACCGACGCGAACTGAGAATCCAGTTTCAGATTTGCCGGCGACCACGCGACGAATCGCGGTAACGCCAATATCGTTGATCTCCGGATATTCGCACCAAACCGAGCAGCCGCTGATCGAGATCTTGAATTTGCGGGGCAGGTTGTAATATTCCGCATTCCCGACAAACAGGCGTGTGGCTTCGTGAGCCAAAGGAGACGCATCACAAAGTTCGTCAGCGTCCAGCCCCGCGAGCGGGCAACCAGTGATGTTACGGGTTACATCTCCGCAAGCTCCCATGGTGTTCAAGCCAGCCCGCCACAGTGACTCGAGTACATCCGGCAATGACTCTATGGTTACCCAATGCAGCTGGATATTCTGTCGAACTGTAATATCAGCTCGCCCTCTGGCGTGACGTTCCGTGATGTCAGCGATTGTGCGGAGTTGGTGGGAGTGCAATTGACCATTCGGAATGCGGATACGAACCATGAAGTAAGGCAGCGCCTTGCCCTCACCGCCTTTTCCGCCCAGCACTCCGGCGCCATCGCCTTGGGTGTAAACACCCCACCAGCGGAGATACGTGCCAACCCACTCAGGGGGAATTGATCCGAAACCCTCGCGGGCGAAACGGCGAATATCGTCGAGCCCTTCCCAAGGATTCTTCTCTCGCTTAAGTCTCTCGACGCGTTGTACTTTCGTTTCTGTATTGGTCGTTGTCATAGGAAATAAAAAACCCACCGCCGGTTGATGAGACTGGCGGTGGGTTTGATTGTGCCGATTTCTAGAGAATTCTTAGGTCAGCAGCTCCCGGGCGCCAGTGGACGCACACATGCAACAACATGGACAACACTGGCAGCGAGTCTGAGAGGCCAACAACATCTTCTTGATACTAAGCAGTCATCCTTTGCTGTGTCAACATTACTTACGGCATTTCAGATCGAAACTTTGAATTCATCGAATCGGAAAACTGCGTCGCCCAAGTCACCTTGATATAATTCGTCACCTTAGTTGACCTCAAGGAGCTATGGAATGAATAAGTTCGCCCGCATCGTTTCTTCCTTCATTATCGCTATTACGTGCGTGATTTCAGCCTGGTCGCAGCAACAGGAAAAAGTAGATCTGTCCATGGTTACGAGGATCCGATACGAAGGATTCCGCGATTCGAAAATCATGGATCTCGCAAGCGGCCTGACTGATGCAATCGGTGAACGGCTCACCGGTTCTCCGAATATGAAACGCGCGAATGAGTGGACGCGGGATCAGCTGACTTCATTCGGCTTAGTGAACTCTCATCTCGAACCTTGGGGACCGTTTGGACGAGGCTGGGCGAACCAGTACATCAATGCACGCATGACTTCACCGGACGTGGCGCCTCTGATTGTTTACGCAAAGGCTTGGACACCGGGAACAAATGGCGTCATCCAAGGCAAATGCGTTCGCGCCAATATCGAAAAGAAGGAAGACTTCGACAAATACAAAGGTAAGTTGGCTGGAAAGATCGTCATTCTCGGTCCTGATGTCGAAGTAAAGCCGATCGTGGATTCTCCTTACGAACGCCTCACTGATAAGCAATTGGAAGACATTGGACAGTATCAAGTTCCAAGCGAAAAACCGGCTTTCAATTTTGCCTCATACCTAAAACGCATGCAGTTCATCAGTGATCTCAACAAATTCCTGGCGGATGAAAAAGCGCTCGCGGTGATTGACCATGGTCGTGGCACTGCAGGCGGTGGAACTGTGTTTGTGCAGTCCGGAGGATCGTGGAAGACGGGGGAGACTGCAACTGTTCCGGCTTTAACGATGGCCGTTGAACAATGGGATCGCATCGCACGTTTGCTCAAGCAGAAGAAGGACGTGGATCTGGAGCTTAACGTGGCAAACACTTTCTATGATGACGATCGCATGCAGTACAACACGGTCGCAGAAATTCCCGGCACCGACAAGAAAGATGAAGTTGTAATGTTGGGAGCACATCTGGACTCCTGGCACGCCGGAACCGGTGCCACCGATAACGGCGCCGGAACCATTGTGATGATGGAAGCCGTGCGCATTTTGAAGGCACTTGATCTCAAGCCGCGACGCACAATTCGCATCGCACTCTGGAGCGGCGAAGAAGAGGGCTTGCTCGGTTCGCAAAATTATGTGCAGCAACATTTCGGCTCGCGTCCCGCGATGGACGAACCTGCCATGAAGGGGATGCCAACACTCATTCGCCGCGAGGCTGGGCCTGTCACCGTGAAGCCGGAGCAAGCGAAACTTGCTGCCTACTTCAACGTGGACAATGGCACCGGCAAGATTCGGGGAGTTTACTTGCAGGAAAATGCAGGCGTGCAGCCGATATTTGAATCTTGGATGCAGCCCTTCAAAGATCTCGGCATGACAACTTTAACTATGCGCAACACGGGCGGCACCGATCATCTTTCGTTCGATGCCGTCGGCATACCTGGATTCCAGTTCATCCAAGATCCCATTGAGTATGAGACACGAACTCACCACTCCAATATGGATGTATATGACCGCCTGCAACCCGACGATCTAAAACAAGCGGCTGTCATTGTCGCGGATTTTGTTTACAACGCAGCGATGCGTGACGAGATGCTGCCCAGAAAGCCGATCGAGAAGGCATTACCAAAAGAAACCGAGAATAAAGACGAGCAGTAGATTGAGAATAACGTAGGGACAGCCGCCCTCGGCTGTCCTATGACTTATAATGCTTTCGATTTCTCAATGAGCCATGGGCGCTGCTCCGCCCCGCTTTGGCTTAGTCATCAAAAATATTAGAGGAAACATAGCTAGAAACATCATCGCCAAGAACATAAAAACATCGTTGTAAGACAGCATGGCGGCTTGTTGTTGCACGCTGCCCCAAATTGCCGCATGAGCCTGTCTGGTTGCAGTGGCTGGATCTTTTCCTTGCGACATGAAAAGACCTCGCATGCTTGCGATCATTCGCATCGCCAATGGATTTTCCGCGTTTACGTGTTTTCCTAGAACGTTGATGTGGGTTTGAAGTCTACGGAACTGAAGAGTCTCGACCATCGAGATTCCGATGCTGGCGCCCACATTCCGCATTAAGTTAAATATGCTGGTCGCGTTGCCCATTCGCTCTCGAGGTATCGGATCATTCGTAACGGTGGTGAGCGGCACAAAGACTAAGCCCAATGCCGCACCTTGCATCATCAATGGCCACCAAAAATTCCAGAAGCCCACATCGAGGCTGAACCGAGAAAGCTGAAACATTGCCAACGCGGAAACCAGCAATCCCACTCCCAGAAGTTTTCGCGAATCGACTTTGCCAGTCAGAATACCAATGAGCGGCATGAATAGAAACGAAGCCATTCCCCGCGGCAGGTTGGTCACGCCCGCATGTGTCGCGGTATACCCTAGCAACTCCTGCATCAGGAGTGGCAACAGGACCGTGCTGCCATAAAGCACAAAGCCGATAGCCGTCATCAAGAAAGTGCCGATTGCATACGATCGATATTTGAATACCGTGAGATCAATAATCGGATGGTCGGTTTTCAGTTCACGAATAATCAACGCAGTAATACCGATTACCGCCAGCACAGCCAGAGTGACAATGAAGTGGGAGGAGAACCAATCATCCTCCTGGCCTTTATCCAGCATGATCTGCAGCGATCCCATGCCAAGCACCAGGAAGCCGATTCCCCAGTAATCAATGCCCATAGCCTTCTTGCGCAAATATGGCGGGTCAAAAACAAATGCCTGAGTGAGCAGAATCGCCAAAATCCCGATCGGAACATTAATATAGAAAACCCATCGCCAGCTGTAATTATCGGTGAGCCATCCGCCGGCAACTGGACCAAGCATTGGCGCCACAACAATGCCAAGGGCCCAGAATCCCATGGCCTGCCCGCGCTTTTCCGGAGGAAAAGATTCCAGAAGAATTGCTTGCGAGAGCGGCTGCAGCCCACCACCACAGGCTCCTTGGACAACCCTGCAAATAATAAGAAACGGCAAGGAGGGAGCAAGTCCACAAAAAAAAGACGCTACCGTAAAGCCGGTAACTGACATCATGAGAAGACGCTTCCGTCCGAAGGTGCTGGCCAGCCACCCGGTCATCGGCAGGATGATCGCGTTCGCAACCAGGTAAGACGTCAAGGTCCATGTCGCCTCATCGATCGTCGACGACAAATTTCCCGCAATATGCGGAAGCGAAACATTCACGACAGTTGTATCCAGCACCTCCATGAAGGTGCTCGACATTACTGCGATGGCAATTAACCACGGATTTATATCGGGGGAAGCCGGATTATTGGATTGCATGGACTCGTGGGTGGCGCAAATTCAAGCAGACTTCTAAATTCAAGCTAACTTCTAGATGATACCCAATGCGAAAAGAATCTTCTCTTTTGCCTTCTTTGCCTTCTAAGGTTAACTGCTTTAGTCATCGGGGAAGTGCTGTATTGCGCGACTAAGGCCGATTCCTACACAATAGGCGAGCTGGATATGCTGAAGGAAAAGTTTGTGTCAATGGCACAGGAGTGCCAAAAATGTCTATTCGAATACTCATCGCCGACGACGATTCTCCAATTCGCCGCCTACTACGTCGCTTGATCGAAGAGCATTCTGAGTGGGAGGTTTGTGGTGAAGCAGTCAATGGGTTGGATGCCGTCACCAAGGCCGGCGAGTTACATCCCGATCTTGTGGTGCTCGATTTAGCGATGCCGCAGATGAACGGTTTACAAGCCGCTCGGCAGATTTCGCAGGCTACACCTAACCTGCCCATGCTACTGCTCACCGTGCAGGAGGTTTCCACGGAACTCATGAATGAGGCCCGCAATGCCGGATTTAAAGGTGCAGTATCGAAAAGTACCGGCAGCGAGGTTGTGAAAGGGGTGGAGACCCTGCTCCAGCAGGAAAACTTCTTTCGAGCTACTCCCAGCGACCTTCCCGTGTTCTAATTCCGTTTCAAATAAAAGCAACTCGCCAGATTTTTCGCCAAATGGAATTCGTTTACCGCGAATCCATAAACTTTGCTCGCAACTGCATCGCCGCCGCGCGTAATGCTTGTGGCACATCTTCTTTTCTCGCCGCTTGCGTCTGCGCATCGGCCACGATGTCGCGAGTGCTGCAACCCGAAGCTTTGAGGTCGATTACATATCCATCAGAGACCTTTGAAATCGATTCCACAACGACAGCCTTGCTGCCTGTTTGTAAACAAATTTTCCGCGCCAACTCTTCGCCAACTGGCTGGCTCGGCTGCTTTTTCATGAGTAGCAATGCGTCCTTCATCTCGCTTTCCGAAAGAATATGAGGGAAGGTCGAATCTTCTAAGTCTTGCTCCAGAGCTGGTTCGAGCGAGTGGTCAAACATGGGGTCCCCAGTGTTATTGACGAAATCGGCAGCAACCACAGTCACTTTTTGGGGATGTGGTTTCAAAACATAGAATAGGACAAAAAAACTAACGACAATGATGGGGGACGCGAGAGGGATCAGGATCTTCCAGGGCACACGGGCATGTTAGGCAACCAACGCCCTTATTGCAAAGGCTGACTCACGCTCGACTGAAACTTCTTCTGACAATCATTGGCCGCAACTGTCAATGGACCAAACTCAGAACTTGCTCGCAGCTTGCCTAACAAAGTATCGGATTTCAGTGCAGAGCTGGAGCAGTAATTCTTCTCAATAGCGCTGTGAATCAGACGTGCCGCTGATTCCGGCTTTCCGCAAAAGGCCAGCACGGCGCCTTCATAGTAACGAGGCTCGGGGTCGGGATCGGCCAATACCGCTGCCTCCGTTTTCTGCACTATGCCATCGATCTCGGAGGCTGGACGAATTTGCAGACAAGCCTCCAAAAGGTCGCGATGGTAGTGCGAGTTATCCGATACCTTCTTTACAGCTTGTCGCGCCTCGTCGATCTTGGACTCGCGCAAGTAGACGAATGACATCATCCAAGTCGCCCATTCCGATCCGGCATCCAGTCGAATAAAATCCAATGCTCGTTCAGGCCGGCCCAATTCCAAAAATGTCCAGGCGCATGAGCGAAATTCGTAATTTCCAGGATCGAGCGCCAACGCGGTTTCGCACTCACCCCCAGCTTTTTCAAGCATCCCCGCATAGCGAAGGACATAAGATAGAGTGAAATGAGCGAACGCACTCTGCGGACGCTGCGTCACCATCTGCTTCGCTTCATCGTAAGCTTTCCCCAAATCTCCTCGCTCGACTCTCAGAACAATGAGATTGCCCGCCGCCGCACTCAGGTTCGGATCGAGCGCCAACGCGTGCTCATATGCAATTTTCGAGCGTTCTCTCATTGCTTCGCCACCATCTCCGTAGGTCCCATCGTAATAATCACGCAAGCCGAGAGATTGCCAAGTCGGAGCATAGGTGGAATCCAGTTGGACAGCCTCTTCCAAAATCCCTATGGCGTCCTTGTTAGGCCCAGGGTCACGAGAAATAGCCAGGGTCCGCAGGTAAAGATCGTAGGCGTCTTGGTTTTTTGGCTTCGTGCCAGCCTCAATGAAACCGGCAGCTGCGCCAAGTTGCGGCAACAATCCTTGGCGAACCTGGCTGGCAAGTTGCGATTGCAAGGAAATCAAATCTTGCGCGTCTGCACGCAGATTAGTTTGCCAAATCAACCGATTGGTTGCTACATCAATGGCCTCAACCGTCACAATCAGTTGATTACCCTGCTGCATAAAGTGTCCACCAAGAATCACGCCGGCGTGAACCTGGTGTCCAACTTTTTGCGGGTCTACGTCCGCGCCGGAAAACTTTCGTGTACCCGCGGTCGGACGGATGTCGAGTGACCGGCTATACGTGAGTACATTGGCGATCTCGTCGGCCAGTGCAAACCGCAAATAATCGACCGAGGAATCACCGCCCAGGTTCTGCAGAGGAAGCACTGCAATCGTCTTCGCACCTGTCGCGGTCCCATTGCGCTGTCGGAACCACCACGTCCCTACCGCTGCAAGAACTGTAATCAGCAAACCCAAGGTAATAATGAGGAGGTATTTCAATCGCGACGAAGATCGCTGAAATGTATTCGAAGCCTTGGGTTGAGGCGATTTTGCCAGGTCCGCTTTCGAGATCCCGGAATCTGTCTTGCGTTGCAAGCGCTGAAGGTCCGCCTTCATCTCGTCGGCGCTCCAGTAGCGCTTAGTTCGATCCTTTTCCAGAGCCCTCCCGATAATTGCCTCTAGTTCAAGAGGAAGGTTTGGATTAGAAATGAGCGGCGACAACGGTTTTTCGTGCAAGACAGAATGCAGAGTTGTGACGATATTCGTTCCCGCAAAGGGCTTCTTTCCCGTCACCATTTCATACAGCACTACGCCAAACGAAAACAGATCGCTACGCCGATCAAGTTCCTCACTGCGCGCCTGCTCCGGGGACATATAGACCGCCGTCCCCGGAATCACACCGATGGCTGTAAGCGAGTCTTCGTAGGCCGCCTCACCCGAGGAAGCTTGCTCAGGTGCAACTTTTGCCAGTCCAAAGTCGAGAATTTTGACTTGACCACTCTTTGTCAAAAAAATGTTGGCTGGCTTGATGTCGCGATGAACGATTCCCTTCTCATGAGAGGCAATCAGAGCGCTCCCAATTTGCACCGCGATATCGAGAGCTTCGTCGAGTGGCAGCGCTCCTCCACGAAGACGTTGCTTGAGGCTCTCGCCGTCAAGCTTCTCCATCACAATAAAAGGATGGCCGTTGTTGTCGTCGATATCGTGAATCGTGCAGATGTTCGGATGGTTTAGCTGTGAGGCGGCTCGCGCCTCGCGACGAAAACGCTCCAAAACGCGAGCGTCTCTCACAAATTCTTCGGGCAGAAATTTCAGTGCGACACGGCGTTGCAACCGGGTATCTTCCGCTTCGTAAACCACTCCCATGCCACCGACACCAAGCTTGTCGATGATGTGGTAATGCGAAATGGTTTGATCAAGCAAGTAAAGACACTCTACCCCAGCGCCGCGATATTAGGCGGAGAAGGGCGGTAAGTCAACCAGACCGAACGCTTACCTAACGAACCCTCCGACTGCCGCAGCCCAATAAGAATTGACGCCTCGATCTACCCGTTTCAAGCCAATAGCGAAAAACTGGACTCTTGGTCCCCACCTAAAAGTGGATCAGCAATCTTCTTCAATTCAGGATAGTGCTGGATCAACACTTCCGGCGCTTTAACTCTCTTGCCGCTAATCATGTATTTCAGCTCCAGCGCATTCACGCCAGCTTTCCCCAGGAAATGATTGTTGGATACGACGTAAGTGACCTCTGCCTTCTTCGCAATACTATCGATCTTATCTTTCCAAACCACCAGCTCTGACTCTTTGTATAGGTAGTCGTAGCGGTCGTCCCGGCCATCCGATTCGAACCATTGGTCGTAATTCCGTCCGTGCAGCCGCACATAGCCAACCGACGTTACGGTTCCTTGAAGAGAACCGCCAATCAATGGTTGGTTAATATTGCAAAATGCCACATTTTTCTGCGCGAATGAAGCGATGGTTTCTGGATTGTCCCAACTAGAATGCCGCACTTCGAGCACACGCGGGAACTCTATGAACTGCCGGAGTAAAACTTCAACATACTCTCGATTGAGCGCTGTGTTCTTGAAGGAAATTGGAAATTGAATAAGCAAAGCACCAAGCTTGCCAGTAGAGGCGAGTTCATCCAGGCCCTCCCGCGCCAGTCGTTCATCTTCATCGTTCGGCTTGATGCTGACCGCAGAAGTCGGTTCGATATCGGACAAGGGAGAATGGGTAAAGGACCGATGCAACTTGGCCGTAAACATGAACTTCGGATTGACCGCTTCTACTTTGCGTGACCACAGCTTGGCGAGTTCCGGCTTGATGTGTCCATAGAAGGATGTATTGATCTCGACCATGTCGAAACACTGTGCCAGATATTCAAGCGCATGTTGTTTCCGGTGCTGCATTCCCGGCGGATAAAAAATTCCGTTCCAGTCCTTATAAGACCAGCCAGCAGTACCAACCAGAATCTTGGGAGGCTTGTCCATAACGCGGGGTCTAAACGCAGATCACTGCCTGAAGGTTAGCACAGGCAGAATCTATGGCGGCGGGAGCTAGCCCAAGTCATTGCCAATCCGGCGGGCCGCGCCATCACCTAAGATCAATTACTTCGGGAAATTAACGGAAAAACTTTTTTCAAGCTGAACGAACTACTCACCTCGGACAATTGTGCGTTTCGATGGCAACCGAAGGCGCTCCAGCAGTACAATGGACCCGCGATTCTTTCCGCCATTCAAATAAAGGAACTCACATGGTCCATTTCAAAGTGAACGGAGTTGAACGTTCTTTCGACGGCGACCCGGAGATGCCGTTGCTCTGGTATCTGCGCGACATCCTCGGACTCACCGGCACGAAATTCGGTTGCGGCATGGCCCTCTGTGGCGCATGCACCGTGCATGAAAAGGGCAGCGCCATTCGCTCCTGCACCAAGCAAATGAGCACCATGGCTGGCGCCGACATCACCACCATTGAAGCCATCTCCGCGCAGGGGCCAACCGCGGTGCAAAAAGTCTGGATCGAAACCAGCGTTCCTCAGTGCGGATACTGCCAGCCCGGACAAATTATGCAGGCAGTCTCGCTGCTTCACTCGAAACCGAGTCCTACCGATGACGATATTGATGCGGCCATGTCCGGCAACATTTGCCGATGCGGAACTTATCAGCGTATTCGCGCCGCGATCAAAGAAGCTGCGAAGGTGACCTCATGATTACGATTGAAAATGTCAGCCGGCGCGGATTTCTCCAGGGAGTTTTCTCAGCCGGAGCATTTGTCTTATGTGCCCGCATCATTCCGCAGCCGCTCTGGGCTGATGCAACTAGCGCGGGCAATCCCATCGATCTTGCCGCCCTTCACCCCAATATCTTCGTCGGGATTCACACCGATGGTACGGTTTTCATCGTCTCGCATCGCGCGGAGATGGGGAACGGCGTTCGCACCAGCCTTCCTCGGATCTTGGCCGATGAACTCGACGCTGATTGGAACCGTGTGAAGGTAATCCAAGCTGACGCCGATGAGAGGTATGGCTCGCAGGATACTGACGGCTCTCACTCTGTCCGCGATTATTTCGACAGCCTGCGCGAAGCGGGTGCGACTGCGCGGCTAATGCTGGTGCGCGCTGCAGCCCAGCAGTGGGGAGTTCCAGAATCCCAGTGCGTGGCTGATCCTATTCACGCTGTATCAGATCGAAATTCAAATCGCAAACTGGAGTACGGAGAACTCGCATCAATCGCGGCGAAGCTTCCCGTGCCTAAGAAAGAAGAGTTGCAGCTGAAGTCGCCTGACGCATGGCGCTACATCGGAAAGCCATCCACTGGATTCGATGCCACGGATATTTGTACCGGCAAGCCTCTATTCGGCATGGACGTGCGAGTCGACAACATGCTCTACGCGGCAATCGCCCATCCGCCGGTTCTCGGTGGAAAGGTCAAGTCGTGCGATGACAAGGCCGCTCTACAGGTAATCGGGGTAAAGAAGACAATCGCGATTGATCCATTCAAGCCTCCGCATGCCTTTCAGCCTTTGGGCGGCGTAGCTGTCATCGCGGACAACACGTTCGCGGCATTCAAGGGACGCAAGAAGCTGAAAATCGAGTGGGAAAATGGCAGCAACAGTTCTTACAATTCATCCGAGTACAAGAAAGAACTGCTCGCGACCGCTCAGAAACCCGCGAAAGTAGTGCGCAACATCGGTGATGTCGATACGGAGTTCGGCAAAGGAGGAAAGATTATAGAAGCTTCCTACTTCGCGCCCCACCTCGCGCATGCTTCGATGGAACCTCCGGTCGCCGTAGCTGACGTGCGGGCGGATAAAGTTATAGTCTGGGCGCCAACGCAGAACCCGGTAGGCGTGCAGGAAGAGGTAGCCAAGGCACTCGGCATCAAGAAGGAAGATGTAACGTGTCACATGACTTTTCTGGGAGGCGGCTTCGGGCGCAAGTCGAAACCAGACTATGCCGTAGAAGCAGCAGTCCTCTCCAAGAAAACGGGTCGACCCGTGAAGGTGGTCTGGAGCCGCGAAGACGACATCAAGTTCGACTACTACCATTCCGTCGCTGGCATGTATATAAAAGCGTCAGTCGATGAAAAGGGAAAGCCGAAAGCATGGCTGCAAAGATCGGCGTTTCCTCCCATCGGATCGAGCTTCACGGCAAATACTGTATACGGTGATGACGGAGAAATGGCCATGGGATGGTCGGCGCTTCCCTTCGATGTCCCCAATTTTCGCGCTGAGAATGGCGAAGCTCAGGCGCACATTCGCATCGGATGGCTGCGGTCGGTAGCGAATATCTACCATGCGTTCGCAGTGCAATCTTTCGCGAACGAACTTGCCCATCAAGCCAATCGTGATTCTCTGGATTATTTACTCGAGTTGATTGGATCGCCGCGAATAGTAGACGTCGGCAAAACCGACGACGATGAGGAAACCAATAAGAAATATCCCTACGACATTGGGCGTTTGCGTCACGTTACCGAGCTCGCTGCCGAAAAAGCGGGTTGGGGCAAGAAACAATCAGGCAAAGGATACGGCATGGGTATCGCCGTTCACCGCAGCTTCTTTACCTACGTGGCAACCGTCGTAGAAGTTGAAGTCGACGACCAAGGCACCATTCGCATTCCGCAGGTCCACACCGCACTCGATGCCGGGATCGTCGTGAACCCTGAAATGGTGCGCCAGCAATTTGAAGGCGCGGCGGTTTTCGGCACCAGTATCGCGCGCACTGGCGAGATTACGGCGACAAGGGGTGTCGTGGATCAATCGAACTTCAACGACTACCAACTCGCCCGGATGAATGACGCACCTCGCAAGACAGACATTCATATTGTCGAAAGCAGTGCTCCACCAGCGGGGGTTGGTGAGCCGGGAGTGCCTCCGTTCGCACCAGCGCTCTGCAATGCCATATTTGCTGCGACAGGCAAGCGGGTTCGCGAGCTGCCACTAACCCGAAACGGATTCGCGTGAAGACGCTCTACGTGGGTCCAACGCGCACGTGGTAGTCCAGGAAAATGTTCTGCTCGCGCCGCTCACCACTCTGAAAGTGGGCGGCCCTGCCCGTTATTTTGTCGAGGCAAGAACCATTTCCGAAGTTCAGGGAGCGGTCGAGTTTGCCCGAGCGCATAAGTTGCCGCTCTTTGTTCTTGGAGGCGGAAGCAATCTCGTCGTTTCAGACGCGGGCTGGCCCGGACTCGTGCTGAAGATCGCGGTTTCTGGGATCGAACAACGCGAACTGAATGGCAAAACATTCTTCGACGTTGGAGCTGGCGAGGAGTGGGACCAGATTCGTCGCTCGAGTCGTTTCCGCGAACTTCGCCGGAGTCGAATGTCTCAGCGGGATTCCCGGCAGCGTAGGCGGAACTCCCGTGCAGAACGTTGGAGCGTACGGACAAGAAGTTGCCGAGACCATCCATTCCGTCCTCGCACTCGATCTTCAAGACAATCAACTGCGCGAGATGCCCGCCGCTGACTGCGGATTTCGCTATCGCACCAGCATCTTCAACACCACCGAAAAAGGCCGTTACGTGATCGTTCGCGTGACTTACGCGCTCACTTCTGGCGGCAAGCCACGCCTCGAATACGCCGATCTGAAAAAACATTTTGTAGGCTGGAAGGAAACGCCAACGCTTTCCGATGTGAGAGAGGCTGTCCGAAAGATCCGTGCCAGCAAAGGAATGCTGATTGTCGCTGGCGATGATGACTGCCGCAGCGCTGGGTCATTCTTTAAAAATCCAATTCTCTCCAGCGAACAGTACGACCATCTTACAAAAGCCGCAGCCGAAAAGAATCTGCAAGTCCCGAGCTATCCCGCACTCGAAGCTCAAAGAAAAGTTTCAGCGGCATGGCTGGTCGAACACTCCGGATTCAGTAAAGGCTACAGCAACGGACGAGTCGGCATCTCCCGCAAACACGCCCTAGCCATCGTAAATCGCGATGAAGCCAGCGCAGCAGATGTGCTGGCATTCAAACAAGAAATCCAGAACCGCGTAGAAGAAATTTGGGGGATTCATTTAGAACCAGAGCCAGTATTCGTGGGATTCTGACTTAGCTTGTGTGGCGCGGGCGCCCTCGCCCGCGGCTTTTGACTTTGACTCAGCTTGTGTAGGGCGGACACTCCTGTCCGCCGCTTTTGACTTTTACTTTATGCCGCCAGCCTTCTCGCCTCTTCAAATATCTTCACGAACATCTGTTTCGTCAGCTTTCCCGTCTGCGTGTTCTGGTTCGACGGATGATACGTCGCCAGCAAAATCTTTCCATCCGGCATCTCGTACTTGGCTCCATGCCGAAACACATATTCTTTCCGACTTGCAAGCTGGCCCCGCCTCTTCAAATAATTCAAATACGCATCGAACGCGATCTTGCCAAGCGCAACTACGACTCGCAGGTTCTTCAATCCCTCCATCTCACGGTCGAGATATGACGAGCAATTCGCTAGCTCTTGCGGAAGAGGTTTGTTGTCCGGAGGAGCGCACCGTCCAGCAGCCGTGATGTAGAGATCTTTTAACTCAAGTCCATCGTCGCGACCAATAGCATTGGGCTGATTCGCAAATCCCGTCTCATATAGCACGGGATACATAAACTTCCCAGAAGCATCTCCAGTAAAAGGCCGTCCCGTGCGATTCGATCCGTGTGCACCGGGCGCCAGCCCGAGCACCAAAACACGCGCCTCAGGATCTCCGAATCCTGGAACCGGTTTTCCCCAATATTCGCATTCGCGATACGCACGGCGCTTCTCCCGGGCAACCATCTCCCGGTAAGCCACCAGCCGAGGACAACGCGTGCACGAGATTACTTCCGAGTTGAGCTGTCGCAGCCACCGCGGCTCAACTCGCTCCTCGTTCAAGATTTTGGGTATTGCCACTCATTCAGAATATTACAAAGCCTTCACTGCTATCCAAACTGGTAGGCCGATACGGTTGCGCCCATCACACGGTCGCTGAAGACTTTGCGTCCAACGTCCCCTCCTGCAGCTCCCGCTGCCACCATGAGTGGAATAAGATGTTCTTCTCGTGGATGAGCTTGTCGAGCTGCCGGCGCATTCTGCCATTGCGCGAGCCTCTGATTTCTTGTCTTCGCGTCCGCGGTAACCGTGTCACTCAACCAAGTATCGAATGTATCCGACGGTTCCTGCGCGGCTCCTCCAAATCCTTTCATGTTGTGATAGCTCATCCCGCTGCCCACGATCAGCACGCCCTCATTTCGCAGCTTTGCCAGAGCTTCTCCAACACGAATGTGAGCCGCGGGATCTAGCGCAGCCCGCAACGACAACTGCACAATCGGAACATCGGCATTCGGATAAATCAATTTGAAGGGAATAAAGACGCCATGGTCGAACCCGCGCTCTTCGTCTAAACGCGCAGTGATGCCCGCATCGGAAAGCAACTCACGCACTCGCTGCGCCAACGCAGGAGATCCTGGCGCATCGTATTTCAATTCGTAAGTGTGCCGCGGAAAACCGGAGTAGTCATAGATCAGCGGCGGTCGGGCATTGCTGCCGACGGTAAACTCGTCTCGCTCCCAATGACCAGATACCACTACAACGGCCCTGGGCTTTTCACCAATCGATGCACCCAATCCGCGGAGCCACGCCGCCATCTTGTCCCACGTGTCGGGAGGATTCCAATCCATGAAGAAACATGGTCCTCCACCATGCGGGATAAACAGCGTGGGCAGAAGGCTGCTCTGATCGTTCATACAAGCTATCCACCACTATTAGAAAGCCGGCCGCCGCTTCCATGCAATGGTGGATGTGATCGCAAGCAGCACGATCGCGGGCGTCGGATTGCCTCCTACTATGAGTGCATGCGCAAAAAGCGCTCCAACCATCGTGCACGTTAACAATGCCGCTCCATAAAACGTCATTCTCGGAATCAACAACAAAATCGCCGACGCGATTTCGATCGTTCCGGTGACATAGCGAAACGACTGCCCCAGGCCAAGTTTGCCAAACATTGCCACCATTGCAGGAACGCCCGCCCACTTCGAGCTTCCAGCAGCAAAGAAAGCCATTGCGGCTAAGACCTGCAGTATCCAAAGTGCAATGTTCCACGATTTCGAAACGCCTTCCACTGGACTCTGAGCCGAACTCAATAAAAAACTTGCGCGAGCTCATAGGAATTTAATTCGCATGGCCGACGTCGCAGGACAATGCCATTAATCGGCCTTTAACATTCCATCCGAAGCACTCGACCATTCTGGATTTTTTACCTTAGACGCTGCAACCCGTGCTGCTCCTTCAATACATCCAAAGCCTGGAGCAAATTTGCTCCAATGATTAAATGAAAAAGAGTTGTATGAAAAGATTTTCCATGAAGGGGTTCCCCATGAAGTCCTGTCGATTTGCATATGTGTTCTCGTGTTCTCTATTGCTCGCGTTATTCGCGAGCGCAGCCTCGGCTGTCGACGATTCTCAAGCGAATGCAGCCAGTCCCGCACTCCAAACCGCTCCACCAAAATTTCTCTACAGCACTGATTACACTGGAGGTAAAGTTCACGGTTATCTGGTGAATCCCTCAACTGGCGCTATTAATCCGACCGGCCAAAACCCGCCCTGGGCCCACTGGGGACCGACACGGGCGGCTTCTGACAAGGGCGGGTACCGCCTCTACGTCGTCAATTATGGATCGAAAGATATCGATGCCTACTTCATCTACCGCAACAATGGATACATCTACCCTGTTCCCGGCTCGCCATTTTCCATTGGGAACATTCCCACCGGCGTGGCCGTCGCTCCCTCGGGAAAATTCGTTTATGTCACGGCTAAGAACAATTATGTTTACGCCTTTGCCGTCGAGAGCAATGGATCGCTCAAGCCCGTCGCGGGCTCTCCGTTTCTAACGCAAAGCGATCCCGAAGCGCTGGCCATCGATCCGACCGGACGTTACTTGTACACAAACGACAACGACAATACCAGCAAGATCGACGCTTTCTCTATCAACGAAACCGATGGAGCGCTTACGCCAGTTCCGGGTTCGCCGTTCCCGCAGACTTCTACTCCATGTGCTGCTGATGTTGACATGGCAGTTGATCCCAGCGGCAAGTTTTTAATCGTTCCTCAACATTGCACTGGAACGGAAGTCTTCCGTATCGATTCCGCCAACGGCTCCATCGCGCAAGTCGCTGGATCTCCGTTTCCCATCCCGGTTCAAACTCAGGGTCCGTATACAGCGGAGTCTGTCGCCATTGACCCGCTTGATCGCTGGATTTTTATCGAAGCCGATTACTGCCACAGCGGTTGCAGTACTTTGACAGAAACTTATGCTTTCAATTCCACCACGGGAGCGATGACCTACCTCGAATATGGAACCGGAGATTGCGGTGACTACATAAGAGCCGATCCTTCGGGAAAATTCTTATATGCCATCGGACAAGTACAGGACTGTAGCTATGGCAGCCCTTCGGCGATTCTGGGCCTGTCAATAAATCAGTCGAATGGATCGCTCAAGAGCGTGCCGGGATCACCATTCCCATCTCCGAATGATGACTCACAATTTTATGTTGGACTCGTCATCACTCCTTAACTCGTCTCCGACCTGCGCCACTCTCTCGCATTTCCCGCAGAGAGTGGCGTTTACATAATTAGAAACCGGTAGTTTTCAGTGCGCCTTTTTTAATGAGGTTGTTATTGATGTTCATTAGTAATCTTTATTCAGCTTTCTCCGTACACCGGGACTGCCGCACCGTGAATTACCTTGGCGTCATCACTGCACAAAAATAATATGACGCGCGCGATGTCTTCAGGTTTGGGCCACTTAGAAAAATCGGCTGCGGGCATCGCCTTACGATTTACTTCTGTGTCGATGATGCTCGGAAGAATCGAGTTCACCCGTACGCCAGTACCTTTCACATCGGCAGCCAGTGAATCCATCATGGCTAGTGCAGCGGCCTTGGAAGCCGCGTAGGCTGCTGCGCCCGCTGCGTGATCAAGCGCAGCCTTCGCCACCACATCCACTATTGCTCCGCGTTTCTGCTTGAGCATCGCCGGCACGACTGCACGCGACAACAAATAGCCCGAGCGTAAATTCAAAGCAAGCATCTGATCGAATGTCTTGCTGTCCAGTTCCCACAACTTCACTCCGCCAACATAGGCGCCCACAGTATTGACCAGAATGTCCAGCGAGCTGTGTTCAGCGAGAATTCTGTCGACGAATTTGCGTATCGCAACTTCGTCAGTGACATCGACCTGGCCGCCTTGAAGCATTGAGCTATCCGGGCCCGCTGCGCTTTTCAGCGTGTCGAATTCACTTTGATTCTTGTATGTGACAATGACTGTGGCGCCTTCTTGCAGGAAAGCCAGGCTCACGGCGCGTCCTAATCCCCCAGTACCACCAGCAACCAGAGCTACTTTACCTGAAAATTTTCCAGCCATATTGTTTCTATAGCCCTTTCCGTTTCCCCGCGTCAATGCTGATGGCGGCGGGCAAGCGTGGCTGCTTACACGCGCACACTGCTACTCATCGGCTTTCTCGGCCGGTAGGCGGAAATCGCCATAGACCTCCCATTTAGGTATCTACAAATACGCCAAACAGAATCGTTCTGCGTCTTGCTGATCGCATATGATGGGGGCCAGTCGAAATATCGGCTGAAGAAGGTCGCCCATCACCACCAATTAGAGGCCGAGTCGAATTGCAAACGAAGATTTAGTTCAGCTAACGGCGACTGGCTGCGCGACTTCGTTAAGAGCATTCGCGAATGCTCCGATCGCCTGGTCTATTTGCTGTTTCGTGATGATGAGAGGTGGCTGGAAGCGGATTACGTTTCCATAGACGCCTCCCACTCCCACCAACACACCCTGACGCAGCAGCGAATCGCGAATGGCCTCGGCTTCCGAAGTTCCCGGAGTGAGTTTTTCGTCTTTGACCAGCTCGACTCCGATCATTAATCCAAGACCGCGCACGTCACCAATGATTGGATTCTGCTTCTGCAACTCTCGCAATTTTTCCATCGCATATTTGCCGGTTTCGGTAGCGCGAGCTGGCAGGTTTTCTTTTTCTATAAACTCAATATTGGCCAGAGAGGCAGCGCATGAAACCGGATTACCACCAAATGTCGAAAGATGGTCGCCAGGCCTATACGCATCGGCGATCTCAGGCCGGGTGGTAAATGCGCTCAGCGGGAAGCCGTCAGCAATTCCCTTCGCGGTGACGAGAATGTCCGGCACAACTCCGTAGTGTTCGATGGCAAACATTTTTCCGGTGCGCGCAAATCCTGACTGGACTTCATCGGCAATAAATAGAATGCCGTGCTGATCGAGAACCTTCTTGACCTCTTTGAAATAATTCGCGGGAGGAACAATGATGCCGCCCTCGCCCATTACGGGTTCGGCGATGAACGCCGCGACATCCCCTGCGGTCGTGAACCGGATCACATCGTCGATAGCTTTGGCGCAGTGCCGTCCGAATTCTTCCGGATCGTTTCTCCATTGCGAGCGGTAGGCATAAGGAGCAGGAGCAAAACTCACTCCCGCGGCATAAGGGCCGCCACGCTTTTTGCGTCCTACATTTCCTGTGATGCTAAGCGTGCCCCAGCTGCGTCCGTGAAAGCTGGCATGCAGAGAGATGAATTCGTGTTTACCGCTGTAAAGGCGCGCGAGTTTCATGGCGCCTTCAATCGCTTCAGCGCCGCCATTTCCAAAGAAAGTTTTCGTCAGTCCGCGCGGCGCAATTTGGGCGATCTTTTCGGCAAGATCCGCAACCGGCTTTGCATGGTAGATGTAAGACGCGCAATGAACGAGCTTGTCCATCTGAGCTTTTGCCGCCGCGATGACTTGAGGATTGTTGTGTCCCGCATTGACTACAGAAATGCCAGCGAAGCAGTCAAGATATTCGCGTCCGTTCTCGTCGGTCACTGTCGCACCGCTGGCTTTCTCAACCACAATGGGCACAACCGACTTCATGAAACCGGTCATTACATAATCTTTGTATTTCTGAATCGTCTCTGACATGGATTCCCCTAGAACTCCTGTGTCCTCTGTGTTCGCTGTGGTTAAACAATTCACAACCACCGAGCACACGGCACACAGCTCGAATCAATTATTAGAACTTACGCGAATGTTCTTTCGCCCAGCGCTCGACTACGACTTTTTTATCGGTATAGAACTCGACTCCGTCGCGGCCTTGGGCATGCAGATCGCCGAAGAAGCTATTTTTCCATCCGCTGAACGGGAAGTAAGCCATGGGAGCGGCGACGCCGATGTTGATTCCGATATTCCCCGCTGGAGCTTCGTAACGGAAGCGGCGGGCGGCCGAACCGCTGGAAGTAAACAGTGATGCCTGATTGCCATACGCGCTGCGTTCAAGAAACGCTAGGGCTTCGTCCATATCAGCCGCGTGAATGAGGCTCAGCACCGGACCAAAGATTTCCGTATCCGCGAGATCACTGGTTGCCGGCACGCCGTCGAGAATCGTAGGTTTCACGAAGTTTCCGGACTCGTGCTTTTGGACTTTAGAGTTCCGCCCATCAACCAGAACCTTCGCTCCCTGCTTCTCGCCCTCGCCAATCAGAGATTCGATCCGCGACTTGCTTTGCGGAGTAATCACCGGACCCATCTGGATGCCATCTTCGAGTCCATTGCCGACTTTCAAAGAAGCAGCCGCTTCAGCAATCGAGTCGCGGAAAGTTTTCTGCGCCTCACCAATCGTGACTGCAACCGACACGGCAAGGCAGCGTTGGCCGGCGCAACCAAAAGCGCTGTCGCTGATGATTTGCGTTGCCATCTTCATGTCTGCATCCGGCAGAACGATCACGTGATTCTTGGCTCCGCCCTGGCACTGCGCGCGCTTTCCATTCGCAGCAGCACGTGAGTAAACATATTTGGCAATCGGGGTTGAGCCGACGAAACTGATCGCCCGCACCTTAGGATGATCAAGCAGCGCATCGACAGCAGTCTTGCCGCCGTTCACGAGATTCACGACGCCTTTCGGCAATCCGGTTTGCTCAATCAATTCGAAAGCAAGCCGCATGGTAAGCGGCACGCGCTCCGACGGCTTCAGGACAAATGTGTTCCCGGTGGCAATTGCGTACGGAAGAAACCAGAAAGGAATCATCCCAGGAAAGTTGAATGGAGTGATCGCCGCCACTACTCCCAATGGCTGACGAATCATCATTTCGTCGATGCCACGCGCGACGTCTTCCAAGTTGTAGCCCTGCATCATCATCGGAATGCCGCAGGCTACTTCGACATTCTCGATGGCGCGACGCAGCTCGGCTTTTGCTTCGCGTAAAGGTCTTGCCATTTTCCTGGGTGATGGTGCGGCCAAGATCGTCGATATGCTCTTCGAGAAGCATCTTCAGCTTGAACAGCGGCTGAATACGATCTTCCGGCGGAGTTCGGCGCCATTCGGCATAGGCGGCAGCAGCGGCTTCCACCGCGGCATTGACCTCACTCGCGCTCGACGACGGCGTGTGTGCGATAGTTTCCCCGGTCGCCGGATTGACTACGTCCAGCCACTCGGAAGCATGTCGACTCGACCCATTGACCGTTGATGTAATTAGGAACTTTGGTAAGAACTGGTGCGAGGACCGCCATAATGCACCTCTGCTGTCGCGAAGAGTTAAGAACGTAATGATCTGAACTGATTATACGAGCTGCGCTACAGTTCCGGTTTTTTCACAAACTGCTTGCAACGCCGCTTCAAGCACGTCAAGGCCTTCATCCATCTGCTCAGCGGTTGCCACCAGCGGCACCAGAATGCGGATCACATTGCCATAGGATCCAGCGGACAAAGTGATCAAGCCGTGCTCATAGCAATACTTTCCGACCTGCTTAGTTTCATCGGGTGCGGGCTCGCGCGTCTGCGCGGACTTTACGAGCTCAATCGCTCGCATTCCTCCTAGACCGCGTACATCGCCAACTATCGGAAATTTCTTCTGCCACTCGCGCGCGCGCTTCTGGAATTGATTGCCAAGTTCATTGGCGCGATCCAAGAGATTCTTGCGTTGAAATATATCCAGAACCGCGAGCGCCGCCGCGCAAGATAGCGGATTGCCAGCAAACGTGCCACCCAGGCCGCCGGGACCAGGCGCGTCCATGATTTCGGCTCGTCCTGTGACTGCCGCTAAAGGCAAGCCTCCGCCGAGAGATTTCGCCGTGACTAAAAGATCCGGCTCGATTCCGTAATGCTCGCTTGCGAATAATTTTCCCGTGCGTCCGAAGCCACTCTGCACTTCGTCGGCAATAAACAGAACTCCGTGCTTGTGGCAAATGTCGATCAGTATTTTGAAAAACTCTGGCGGAGGGGCGACAAATCCTCCCTCGCCCAGCACCGGCTCAGCAATGACCGCAGCAACATCTTCCGATGCGACCACACGTTTGAAACGTGTCTTCCAGATGCCGCGCGCAGAATACATCGCAGGAGGGATAGGTCAGATTGAATAAGAACAGCGATAACAATATGCGTAAGGAATGCGATAGACATCGCTGGGAAACGGCGCGAAGCCGGCTTTGTATGGATGAGTCTTGCTGGTCAGCGCCAGCGTCATCATGGTGCGTCCATGGAAAGCATCTTCGAAGGCGATGATTCCGGATCGTCCCGGTGTGGGCGCGCGCAATCTTCACCGCATTTTCCACCGCTTCCGCGCCGGTGTTCACGAACAACGTCTTCTTTGGAAATTTGCCGGGAGTGACTTCGTTCATCCGCTCGGCAAGACGTACGTAGTTCTCGTAAGGCGTGACCTGCACGCAGGTGTGGAGAAATTTATCCAGCTGATCGCGAACGCGCAGAAACGACCGGCTCCTGCCGATGCCCGACGTTGATGCAACCAATTCCGCCGGCGAAGTCGATGTAACGATTTCCATCTACATCTTCGAGAATCGCGTCTTCGGCTTTCGCCACATAGATCGGCGTGCCATGCGATAGACCCTCGCGGCACAGCCGTCGTTCCGGCGCTCCGCCAGCGCTTTCGATTTGGGCCCGGGGATTTCGGTTCTACGTTGAATCGTTCCCATCGCAGTTACTTCCATCTTCGTACGATCGTTCAACGACTTTCTCAGTACCAGCCGATCGGCTGCTCGTTCAGATTGATGTGAACCTGCTTGGTCTCCAGATATTCTTCGATGCCCCACGGCCCAAGCTCGCGCCCGAAACCAGACTGCTTGTATCCACCCCACGGCGCTTCGACATAAGTCGGCTGCATGTGATTGACCCACACAATGCCAGCGCGCAACGCTTTCACTGCGCGAAATGCCTTGAAGATGTCGCGCGTCCACACTGCCGCAGCAAGACCGTAGGGAGAGTCATTGGCAATCTTCACCGCATCTTTTTCGTCTTCAAATGGAATGACGGCGGCCACCGGTCCGAAGATTTCTTCGCGCGCGATGCGGGCGCTGTTGTCCACGTCATAAAAGATCGTCGGTTCGACGTAGTAGCCCTTCGCAAATTTCGTCGGCGCGTCCGCCACCAGATGCGAGTCTTGGCTTCTTTCTTGCCGATCTCCTGATATTCGCGCACGCGATCATACTGATCCTTACTGACCACCGGACCCATCTTCGTGTCGCGGTCGAGAGGCGCGCCAAGCTTGATCTTCTTGGCTTTCTCCGCCATGGCGTCCACAAATTTCTTATAGATCGATTTCTGCACCAGAATGCGGCTTCCCGCCGAACAGACTTCGCCCTGGTTGATGAAGACTCCGAACAGCGCGCCGTCAATCGCAGCTTCAAAATCGGCGTCGGCAAAAAAGATGTTGGGAGACTTGCCGCCGAGTTCGAGCGTGACTCGCTTCACCGTGTCGGCAGCTTGTTTGACGATGATCTTGCCCACCGATGCGCTGCCAGTGAACGCGATCTTATTCACGTCGGGATGCTTGCACCAGCGGCGCACCGCAGGTTTCGCCGAATCCGGTGATGATGTTCACCACTCCCGGCGGCAGACCGACATCCGCAAACCAGTTCGCCATCTCAAGCGCGGTCATCGGAGTCTGCTCGGCGGGCTTCAAGACGCAAGTGCAGCCGGCCGCCAGTGCTGGAGCCAGCTTCCATGCGGCCATCAGCAGCGGATAGTTCCACGGAATGATTTGCCCCGCAACACCGATCGGCTCTTTCAGAGTAAGGCTCACAGCGTTATCAGGAACCGGATTTACGTAGCCGAGAATTTTCGTCGCCAGGCCGCCGTAATATTCGAAGCAGGTCGCCACATCGGCGATATCAAATTCTGCTTCGACGATCGGCTTGCCGGAGTTGCGGGATTCCAGTTCCGCCAGCATCGCCGTATTCTGGCGAATCTTTTCAGCGAGACGGAACAGAACCCGTCCTCGTTCCTGCGCGGTGGTCGTGCCCACGGCCATTCTCAAACGCGGCTCTCGCGGCCGAAACTGCGCGGTTCACGTCATCCGCGTTCGCATCGGGAACCTGCGCGATGACTTCTTCGCTCGCAGGATCGTAAACAGGAAAAGTTTTATTCGACTTGCTGTCGACCCATTCGCCGTTGATGAATAGCTGATAGGTGCGAACGTCGGTTTTTACTCCGCCTGCCATATGAATCCCCTTCATGAGTCGAGCGGTGCTCGACGGACAGCCGAGGCGGCTGTCCCTACGTGTTCTTGCGCTGTTCAGGCGCGACTTGCTACTGCTTGCGTCAATTTTCGTCGTCCATAAACGAAAAAGAAAAATGCTGCCAGTCCCACGAAAAATGCCGTGAGCCCGAACATCGTTGCTTCGTACCGCCAAATCGATGTGATCTGCTTGGCCGGAGAAAATGCCAGCACAATTCCGAGAGTCGTCGTCAGCAAACCACTCGCTCCGGACAAAGCCAGTGTGCCTCTGCTGTAGCGTCCTTTGCCGTCTGCTTCCCGCATAGACAAATCTCAGCAATGCGGCGAACACGTAAATGAACGGCACCAATTGCAGCACGACCGCTAGCGACAGCATAGTCTGGAAGGCTTCCTGAACGCCTCCAGAGGCAGCGAAGTTGATCACCACCAGCACCAACGAAACGATGGCTTGCACGATCAACGCCGCATACGGAGTCGCATACTTCGGATGCACTTTCCCCAGCCATGACGGCATGTAGGAATCGAGTCCCGCGACAAACGGGATTCGCGCCGAACCGCCCATCCATGCCGAACCGATTCCCGCGATCGAAAGACTCAGCATCAGCGCAAATGGCGCGGCGATCCACGCAACTCCAACTCGACTCGCCATGTGACTCACAGCCTGCACGATTCCCTGCAACACGCTGATGTCATTCTTGCCCACCGCGATCAACAGCGTCAGCGTCGTCCCGATGTACAGCAATCCTGAAAGCACTCCGCCCCACGCCACTGCTCCTGGCAAAGTCCGCTGCGGATCGCGAATTTCATCGCCCATGACAGAAGCCAGTTCCAGATCCGACCAATCCGAAACAAATCACTCCGAATGAATTCAGCACGAAGCGCGGATTCGCCGGGATGCGAAAGTCGGCTGCCGTAACAGTCGTTCCGAAACGCAACCAGACAATCAGTCCCAATCCAATCAGAACGGCGGCTGCGATACCCGTTCCGATGGCGCCGAGATTGTTCAGCCACTTCCCGACGCCGAGTCCGACAATGTTGAGAATCGTCAGCAATGTCAGCAGCACGAGCGAAGCTCCCAAGGCAAATGCTTTGTTGTCTGCGAGCGACGCGTGTCCTGGTCCCAGCACAAACACCGATACACCGACGAAGTACAACATCACCGTCGGAACATACAGCATGTTGTTCGTCCAATAACACCAGCCCGAAAGAAATCCGTGGAAGTCGCCGAAAACTTCTTTGGCCCACAGATAGACTCCGCCTTCTCCGGGATAGCGATGGGCCAGTTCAATGACGGCGATTCCCTGCGGCCAGAAAAACAAGACGAGCGAGACTATCCACAGCCAGACCGTGACGCCACCGTTGGCGGCAATCGATGGCACCACGTTCAGATTGAATACCGCCACCACGAACAGCAGTACGAGATCCCAGCGGCCGAGAACGCGCTTCAGGTGCGGCTGCGCAGCCTGCTGGTTCCTTGGCAGCATACATCAACGGACAAATGGTTCTCCCGGTGCGCCCTTTAGTGTGTAGCCACGCCGACCGGCTCCGTGCGCTCTTGCTGAGCTTTTGCCAGCAGTGGCGCAACGTCTTCGAATGCCGCGAGGTGCTTGTCGATGTCGGCTTCGGTGTGCTGGACGGAAATCGTCCACTGCTCGTCCCACCAGTAGGGCTGCGCCATCACGCCGCGATTGACCATGGCGAACCAGTAGTGCCGCCAGAGATCGACGTCGATGTTTTCCCAGTCGCGGTAGTTGACGAATTTCTTTCGGATAAAGCATCAGCGCGCCATTTGCGCCCGCGCTCGCGATATAGCCTTGCAGTCCGACCTTGGCGACGGTCTTGCGATAACCCTCGGTAAGCTTCTTGCTGAGCTTGTCGACGTGAGCGTAATTCTCGCGGGTAAGCACTTCGCGGAACGTTGCGAGTCCGGCGGCCATCGAAACCGGATTCGTGTTGTAAGTTCCGCCGTGAAAAACCTTGTGATCCGAGATGAGGTCCATCACGGCTTTGCTGCGTCCCGAAGGCAGCGAGCGGCAATCCGCCGCCGATCGATTTTGCCAGGCAAATCATGTCGGGCTTCACATTGAAGTATTCCGAAGCGCCGCCCCAGCCAAGTTTCGCGCCAGTTTTCACTTCGTCGAAAATCAGCAACGCGCCGTTTTTAGTGGCGATGTCTCGCAGGCCTTGCAGGAAGCCGGGCTTGCGGCATGCAGAGGCCGACGTTCATCAAAATCGGTTCGAGAATGATCGCGGCGATCTTGTCCGGGAAATTGTTTGAAGCGATTCTCGACGCTCGCGAGATCGTTGAAAGTGGCGATCGTGCACGTTGTCCAAGACTGGCTTTGGGCACGCCGAGGCCGCCGGGAACTGACGTCGGGGCGTTGATATCGCCGTAATCGGGAGCGTGTGGCTTAACGCTGACCAGCGCAGCGTCATGCAGTCCATGATAGGCGCCTTCGAATTTCAAGATCTTGTCGCGTCCGGTGGCGGCGCGAGCCAGACGAATCGCGTGCATCGTGGCTTCCGTGCCGCTGTTGCCGAAGCGCACCATCTCGACCGGAAAACGCGTGGCAAATTTCTTCCGCGAGTTCCCATTCCATGTCATGCGGCATGCCGTACATGGTGCCGGTGGTGAGCCGCTTTTCGACGGCCTTCATCACTGCAGGATGGCAGTGCCCCGCCATGAGCGCGCCAAACGTTAGGTTGTGATCGATGTACTCGTTGCCATCGAGATCGCGGAACTTGCTGCCACTCGCTTCTTTCACGAAAATCGGATAAGGATCGTAAGCGCGATAGTTGCTGGCAACTCCCAGCGGAATACGTTTCAGGTTTTTCTTGTGGGCCTCGGCGGACTTGGGCGTGCGGCGCTCGAAACGTTGAGATTTCTTTTTGCAGTTCGGGATACATCGAGAATCTCCAGGGATGCTCAGGCCGATAGACGGCCATTAGAATGCCCGGACAGCCGAAGCCGCCCGGGCTTGGAACTAGAAGTAAAACTTCAAAGCAAATTGTACCAAGCGCGGATCGTGCGCTTGCAGAATTTGCCGAACGTCGAATTCGTGAAGTTCCCGTCGGGGTTGAAGAACTGGGTCTTATTAGACACGTTGAAAATGTCGGTGCGGAATTGGAAATACTTGGCTTTCGTTTAACGCAATCCTCTTGGAGAAAGTGATATCCCAGTTATTGAGCCCGGGGCCACAGCAAATAGACCGCGGCGTGGTCGAGAAAGTCCCCAAGGGCGGATCGCTAAATTGAGCAGCGTTCAAATATTGGTGATTAGACGTTGCCTTGGGGTTCTGGATTTGGAGAGGACCCGTCAGCTGAGGCGCGGCTGCACCAAGGAAGAAAAGACTGTTGATCAGCTCGTCATCGTCTTGCGTCTGAAGACGGATCGGAAATCCGCTCTGAAATTGCGTGATCCCGGAAATAGCCCAGTCATCGAGCAGTTTGCCGGCTTAAATCCGCTGATACTTCGGCACCGGCAACTCCCAGTAATAATTAATCACAAAACGTTGAGCCGAGTTGAACAGCGACAGTGCGCGGCTGGCTCGAGGATTAAAAGGATTAAGCGTTTCTTCGAAGCTGGATGCCTGGTCCAGCGATTTGCTGAATGTATAAGCGCCTGCAATTGCAATCCATGCGAGAAACGCTTTTCCAGCATGGTCTGGAATGAGTTGTAAGCAGAGTTGGCGATGGTGTCTTCGGCAAAGATGTTGGTGAAAGTCGGGAGTACCACTAGCGACATCGCAGTTCGCCCCGGTCAGACGGATATGCAGTTGGGCGAGGAATAGGGGCGCAGTCCGACAAGACTGATGCCGTTTGGAGCCACTGAACCAACGACCGTATTCGCAGGTATGACCATCGCCGTTGGACCGCTTAAGGAAGTGAACAACCCGCGCTGGCGGAAGCGCAACTCGCTGGAAGGTAAATACAATGACTATCTTCTCCAAATGGCCCGCAGGTAGTTTGGTTGCGTCCACGATGGACCGACTCAACACCGAGGTAGGATCGTCATTTGCAGATCGCGATAGTCCAAACAAGTTTGCGGATTCGAGCGTTGATGTCATGGGAAGCCAGTAGCCGATGTCCCTGCGATCCGACATATCCGATCTGCCAGACCAGATCTTCGCGAGCAATTCGCGCGAATGCTGAAGTTGTATTGCGCCGTGTACTGTGTCCGCAGATGAGGCTGGAATTCGCCGTAAAGCAAGATGGGGCGAAAGATTGGCCCATCCCGGATCCTGCCCGCTGGCTTGGATTGAAAATTCCCGTAAAGCCATTCGGGCCAATCGTCCCGTTCTGTCCGACAAACGGAGTATTGAAAAACGTGCTAGAGAAACTCGGACTGCTGCCGAAAGGCGGTTCGGCGCCGAATTGTTCCAGCACCAACTGCTCGATTGGGTTGTAGAAGAGTCCCCATCCAGTGCGAATACTGGTCTTGCCGTTGCTTCCGAAAATCTTTCCCAGGAATCCATCGGTGAAGTTAGGGCTGTAGGCGAGCCCGACGCGAGGAGCGAAATGCCTTGTAATAGGTATGGTCAACCCGGCGGGAACGCCTTTATCGCCAGGAACCACCAATCCAGTGGGACAATCCGCCAGAGCGCGTGTTCGTGCATGGATAAAACGTGCTGTTCTGACCCGGACGGAAAGTCTGCACGTGCTGCGCAATATCGGTCAGAGGCGTATCGAGCTCCCAGCGCAAGCCGTAATTGAAGGTGAAATTTTGGCTTAATTTTCCAGCTATCCTGCGCGAAAAGATAGAGCCCGGTATTGCGAACGTTTTCACGCTGCGCCGATCCTTGCGAATATGTATCGGCCAATCCCAGGAGATAGCCGGGATAATTGTCAGCCGAACGAAACCGCGTTAGTTCGCGCCGCTGAAGGTGAAATCCCGTTCACGTTGTAATACAAGAGTCTGATCGAAGCGCGAGCGCCGCACATCTGCTCCGAACTTCATCGTGTGCTTGCCTTTGACCCAGCTGAGATTGTCGGCCCACTGAAAGCTGTTGCCGACCTGCGGAAGTTCGCCCTTCCAATTGTTGCCGATGACAGCGCCGCCCGACACGTAATAAATGGCAGGCCGTGTGCGATCGACGGAAGGCCGGGCGTGATTCCCGCTTTGCCCGGTGCCAATCGCCTTGCGAATGAAATAAACTGTTGATTGCGGAAGAATCCGAATTACCGTTAAAGCAGAATGCCGGCAGCACTGCCGGTGCAGAAGCTCTGTACCGCCCCGGTATTTTGCGGATGCTGAAACGTCAGTTGCCCTTCTCGCAAATAGGTGAAGCGAGCTTCGTTGACCAAAGCGTTGCTGAGAGTCCATGCATGGCTGGGATTCCACTGCTGAAAGCGCTGATTCACCGTACCGCCAAAGCCGGGAACATTGGCGCCACCTAGCCTGGAAATTATCAAATGGCTGAAACTTGGATTCGTCGAGGAAGTAGTAGTAGACGGTTAGGTTTTGGTTGTCATTCATTCTGTGGTCGACCCGAACCGTGAATTGATCTTGGTCGTCGCTGCTAACCGGCACCCCTTGATACGTTCCGTCGGGCCGGTTCGGCTGCGGCATGTAGAGTTGCATTAAATTCAGAGCAACGGGATCCATGCAAGCAGTTGGGATTTGAGAGGTCGGAAAAATACTGAGCCCAAGCCACACTGCCGCCGGTTGCATCTTCCAGGAATAGCCTGAATCGCTGCCGAGCACCCTGGCCTTCCTGCCAAGCGTTTGCGCGACAAATCCGATCCGGGCAATACAGCCGCTAAATCCTCCTCCTCCCGCAGAGAAATCGCCGATTCGCTCGCGCTAGTAGGCACTGGACAGTCTGTCCCGAAACTCCTTGGCGGATGCGACGGCCTTCATAGGAGGCGAAAAAGAAGGTGCGATCTTTAACAACCGGCCCGCCGAAAGTTCCGCCAAATTGGTTTTGATTCGACTGCGGCTTCACTGTATTGAAGTACCCTTGCGCGTTCAGCACCTTGTTGCGGAAATATTCGTAAACATCGCCGTGAAATGAATTGGTGCCGGATTTGGTAATCACGTTGACTACCGCTCCAGAGTTGCGTCCATATTCGGCGTCAAAGGTATTGGTGATAACGCGAAATTCCTCAATGCTATCGGGGGTAGGCTGTACCGCGGCGGCATTAACGAATTGATCGTTAGCATCGCCGCCGTTCACACTAAAGTTATTCGCGCGTCCGCGACCGCCATTCACGGAAACGGATCCCGCCTGATCGCTTCCATAAAACGTGCTGCCACTGCTGCCGAGTTGTGACTGCACGCCCGGTTGCAATTGTAGGAATTGATATGTATCGCGGGCATTAAGCGGGAGTTCGTTGACTGAGCGATTGTTCACTACGGCGCCAAGTTGGGTGCTGGTCGTATCCACGAGAGGCGCTTCCGAAGTGACCTCGACCGTTTCTTCCTTCGCTCCGATGCGCATAGTCGAGTTCAGCGTGACCACCTGGTTCACATCAACGCTCACGCCTTTTTCGATGCTCTTCTTGAATCCAGCAAGCTCATACTCCACATGGTAGGTTCCGGGCACGACTTCGACGAAAACGTAATCGCCGCTATCGTTCGTCTGCACGTCCCGGCTAGCGGCGGTAGCGTCATTCACCAGCGTTACCTTGACGCTCGTGAGAACCGCGCCCGATGGGTCCGAAACCTTGCCGAGAATTCTTCCGCCGGTGCTCTGCGCAAAAACCGCGGCCGCACTCAACAAACAAAGCGTGAAAACCAAACAGTGGCTCAAACAACGTTTGCTCAACGAGTGCATCAGCGCCTCCAACCGGGGAAATTTTCTTTTTTAGGAACGACGTCTTGCCTTACGGATAAACCTTGCTATAATCCCGCAAGGTTATGGGCCTTTCGCAAGGTACTGTCAAGAAAAAAATAGTTTTACCTTCGATAAGGAAATCGTATACAAGAGCTAACCGAGCTCATGAAGCCAGCCGCGAAAGCCTACCTAAAAATCGGAGAAGTTGCCCGGATGATTGACGTTTCTCCGTCAGTGATCCGGTCATGGGAGAGCCTTGGCCTCGCTCGTCCCCAGCGCACCGCGAGTAAGTACCGCCTCTACACCGATGACGACGTGAGAATCCTAAAACGCGCCCGTTTCTTGCGGAAAGAGCGCGGATTGAACGCTCCCGCAATCGTGCAATTGCTGAAAAGCGAGGGCAAAGTGAAGCCGACGCCGAATGGAGCTGCTCTGGCGCTGGGATCCCGATTACGTCAGTTGCGTACAAGGCGCGGTCTTTCCCTTGCAGAAGTCGCGAAGGCAGTCGGAATTTCTCTAGGATTTCTCAGCGCTCTCGAGCGTTCCCACATGAGCGCCTCCGTCGGAACTCTGCGAAAGCTGGCGCGCTTTTACAAAACCAACATCCTCGATTTTCACGACACAGCCGAATCAAACAGTCCTGTCGTTCACCCCAACCGTCGCAAGGTTTTAGAAGCCGGCCCCGGGGTTCGTATGGAACTGCTCGCCTGGGGTAATGCAGTCATGGAGCCTCACCTTTTCCGCATTGCGCCGCAAGCGGGAAGCGGCGAGTCTTATGCGCACGTCGGCGAGGAATTTCTGTATGTGCTTCGAGGCGAATTTCAGATCTCGCTAGAGGATCAGGGATATCTACTGAAGCCAGGCGATAGTTTTTATTTCGAGAGCGCCCGCCCGCACACATGGAAAAACCCAGGCAAAAACGAGACCTGGGTTCTGTGGGTGAATACTCCGCCAACGTTCTAGCGCAATTTTTTCCGAGACGAATTTGAGATATGCTTCAGTCGACTGGGCCGGAGATGTGTTCGTGCACGATCAGCCACTTTCCGTCCAGCTTTTCAAACACCACAGTCCAGCGGAGCTGGTCCATGCCCCGCTTTCCATTTTTCTGGATTACGTCTTCCTTTACGGTAGCAGTGCCCCATACGAAATTGCCCGCAGGATGTAATACCGCATCGTCGTTCACGGTGAAAGTTGCGCTCTTTATTGGAGCCAGAATTTTAGTGACGCCTGTTCTATACTCTGCCCAGCTGTCGTACTTTAAGGGAGTTTCGTCATAGAAAGTATGTTGCCCTTGAGCGTGGAACTGGTCTTCCTGCGCGGGATCGAGCGTGGCCCAAGCATCCCAGATCTTTTGTAGATAAGCCTTATCTGGCATCGCCGATGACATGGTGGACGACTTCTTGGTTGCTGCTGTGCTGGAAAGAGCAGGGTTAAAAATCGAAATTGCGATGAGGCATACTGAAGCAATCAACAATCGTTTTCGCATTGAGTCTCCTGTCAACTCGAATCGTGGAATAGAACTGCACAAATAAATTCTTAGTAGGAACGGCCAGCAGCATGTCTTCTGTAAATATCAGTTTTCCTCGGCGACCGCCATCACAGGGTTCTTTCTGTGAACCAAGTGCGCATCGCCCGCGGGCGCTGTGCCATGTTCGTATGGCTTGGCCGTCGTCATATAAATCAATCCGCTCACCAGCACAATAATGGTGGTCAAAATCATTCCGTAATTCTGATACCAGGGATCCAATGGACTGCGCGGCCACACCATATTCACAATCGCGGCAACACCATACATCAGCGCGGCAATATTGACCGGCCACGCCCAAGCGCCTAAACGAAATTCGCCGCTGGGAATCCATCCTTTAAAGCGCGCGAACAACGCTCCCAGCGACGATCATCTGGAATGCAACATAGATTCCAGCCGAGCCAAAAACAATAATTGTGCGTACGGCATCTTCCAAAAACAATCCGGCAATGGCGATCAATGCTGGAGCAAATCCCGCCAGCAGCAACGCAAGCACAGGCATATGCGTGCGCGGAGAAAGCTGGCTCAAGTGGCGGCTGCCAAAAATCATTCCGTCCCGAGCATAAGCGAATAGCAAACGACTGGTTGCTGCTTGCAAACTCAGCAGGCACGAAAAGAATGAAACCAGAACTACCGCGATCACGGCTCGCAATCCCACTTCGCCTAATGCGCCGCGCAAAGCAGTGACAACTGGATCAGCGTCTTTGCCAGAAATCGCAGCATTCATGTCCGGTACAGCCAGCACCAGAGCGAGACATACGAGAATCGCGGCCGCGCCGCCGATGTAAATTGTCATGCGCATTGCCTTCGGAATTGCGGTGCCGGGATTTGGTGTCTCCTCGGCCACATCTCCGCAGGCTTCGAAACCGTAATAGGCGAACATTGCCGCTACGCTCGATGCTAGAAATGCAGGAAGGTAATGTCCATTTGATCCGAGGTTGAAACTTTGGAAGAGCACGCCGAAGCTTTGGTGCCGTGCGAAGATCAATAAGATAAAAACCCACCAGCACCGCGCCCAACCAGCTCACAAACAAATCCGAACATTGCGACCCTGCCCAGCAATCGCGTACCGCTCACGTTGAGTAATGTTGTGGCGACAATCATCCCCACCGCTGTCCAGATCTCGCCAGCATGGGACATCTTCACGCCCATGACCTGCGCCAGGTAGGGAGCGCCGCCAACCGCAACCGCCGCAATCGTGGTACACAATGCCCAGAGATAAACCCATCCTGCCATCCAAGCCCAGCGTTTGCCCACGAGCCTGCGTGCCCACGGATAAAGACCGCCTGAAATCGGAAACTGCGAAACAATTTCGCCAAACACCAGGCACACCAACCATTGCCCGAAACCCACGCCAATGTAGCTCCAAAACATCGGAGGGCCGCCCGCGGTAATCGCCAGCGCAAAAACTGTATAGACTCCGACCACTGGTGAGAGATAAGTGAAGCCGAGAGAAAAGTTCTGCCACAAACTCATCGTGCGATCAAACTTCGAGGCGTATCCGAGGGCCTGCAGTTGGGCGGAATCGGCGTCTGATGCTTTTGAATGTTGGCTGGTCAATTCATTCACCAAACAAGTAACCGAAAATCGAGCGAATTATAGCAAGGTTATCGAGCACCGCCGAGTTTGCGATGCAATTGTTCTAATTAACGTGTGTGAAACACGCGCTGAATGCGGCTAGCCCGTATAATAAGGAAAGCCAGTCTCGGCAAACGCACGCACCCGCGAAAAACCGCTTTCCGGCATAGTAAATTGTTAGCAGCAGCTTTTCCCTGCTCGCCCCCAACTTAGGAAGGAAGTCCTTTTGAGTTCAGGTATTCGCAACATCGCCATTATCGCGCACGTAGATCACGGCAAGACCACTCTCGTTGACGCCATGTTGCAGCAGAGCGGCACATTCCGTGCCAACGAAACGCACGTCGACCGAGTCATGGACTCCAACGATCTCGAGCGCGAGCGCGGCATCACGATTCTCGCCAAGAACACCGCCGTTCACTATCACGACATCAAGATCAACATTGTCGACACGCCCGGCCACAGCGATTTCGGCGGAGAAGTCGAACGCGCGCTGAAGATGGTGGACGGAGTCATGTTGCTGGTGGATGCCAGCGAAGGCCCGCTGCCGCAGACGCGCTACGTGCTGAGCAAGGCGCTGGAAGCGCACCTGCCGCCGATCTTGGTCATCAATAAGATCGACCGCCCCGACGCGCGTCCGCAGGAAGTGTTGAACGAAGTTTACGATCTGTTCATCGACCTTGACGCGAAAGAAGAGCAGCTCGACTTCCCTGTTCTCTACACCAATGCCAAGACCGGCACGGCTCCACGCGACATAAAAGGCGGCGGCGAAAATCTTGAGCCGCTGTTCGAGGCGATCGTCAAAACAATTCCGCCACCGACAGGCGATCCGAAGGGACCGCTGCAGATCCTGGTGGCGAATCTCGACTACAGCGACTATCTCGGACGCCTCGCCATTGCACGCGTGTTCAACGGCACCATGCTCACTGGCGAAGATGTTGGCATCGCGAAACTCGACGGCACTATTCAGAAGACGAAAATCACCAAGCTGTTTTCTTTCTCCGGACTGAAGCGAACCGACATCACGGAGACGACTCTTGGCGACATCATTGCGGTCGCCGGAGTCGAAGGCATCACCATCGGCGAGACCATCACCGACGCTAGAAAATCCCGCGCCGCTGCCGCCCTATCACAATCGACGAGCCGACGATCGCGATGCTGTTCACGGTGAACACTTCACCATTCGCGGGACGGGAAGGCACATACGTGACGTCGCGAAATCTGCGGGATCGATTGCAAAAAGAATTGCTGACCAACGTTTCGCTGCGAGTGGAGGATACCGACACCACAGATTCATTTGTGGTGATGGGACGCGGCGAACTCCAGCTTTCGATTCTGATTGAAATGATGCGCCGCGAAGGTTACGAGCTCATGGTGGGCAAGCCGGAGATCGTCACCAAGCGCGTCGATGGCAAGCTCATGGAGCCGGTGGAGAAACTCACCGTTGACGTTCCCGAAGAGTTTCGTCGGCGTGGTCATGGAACAACTTGGCACCCGCAAAGGCGGAAGTCGTCAACATGCATAATCACGGCTATGGACGCGTGCGCATCGAGTTCCGCGTTGGCAGCCGCGGCCTGATCGGCTTGCGCAGCCAATTGCTAACCGACACGCGCGGCACCATCGTGATGAATTCGCTGTTTGATGGATACACAGAGTGGCAAGGTGAAATTCCGCATCGCCTGACCGGTGCACTTGTTTCCGATCGAAACGGAGTTACCACGCCGTACGCTCTTTACAATTTGCAGGAGCGCGGCGAGTTGTTCGTCGGATCGACAATCGATGTTTACGAAGGAATGATCGTCGGCGAGAACGCCAAAGACAATGACCTCGACGTAAACGTCGTTCGCGAGAAGAAGCTAACCAACATGCGCTCTTCAACTTCCGATATGGCGATTCGCCTGGTGCCATACCGCAATTTGAATCTGGAGCAGGCCATCGAATTCATTGCCGACGATGAATTCGTCGAAGTCACTCCCAAGTCGCTGCGCTTGAGCAAGAAAGTCCTGCAATCGAACATGCGGAAGAAGAAGACCGCCGAATAACTCGTCATGCCGCGCACCAAACGCAAGCCGAGCTTGCCATCAAATATGGGCTCTGAAGTTGATCTGAAGATGTACCTCGTCCCCTGCAGTTGCGGCACGACGTTCGCGGTGTCACCAAAATATGATCGCGGCGGGACGACGGTAAGCCGTTACATGCCATGCCCTAAATGTGGCAAGCGGCACGATCCCAAGAACCGCCTTCTGCAACTGGGATATCAGCGAGAGAAGTACTGGAAAGTCGATGAATGCTAGGGATTCAAAAGCATATTAAACTCTTGGTATTTGGCGTAGCCGCACGTAAGAACCCGACAATTCGATTTCGCGAATAACTTCGCATATTTAACAAACCTGCTATATACTTGCCGCGCATTTGACTGTTAGCCGCTCCGGCACTTCAGCACGCCCAATCAGCCTCTGCTTTCCCGCCGAAGTCAGCGAACTCAGATAGCTCATCTTCATCTTGAGGCATTCGCTTGAAAAATATTTTTGTGGGAAATCTGGATTTCAATACTTCCGAAGAAGAGTTGCGGAAAATCTTCGAAGCCTACGGACAAGTCGATCGCGTGAGTATTATGAACGATCGTGATACCGGACGCTCGCGTGGCTTCGGTTTTGTCGAGATGTCCAATGCAGAAGAGGGAGAGAAGGCAATCGCTGCTCTCAACAACAGCCAGGTCGGCGGCCGGACCCTGAACGTGAACGAAGCGCGTCCCAAAGTCGAGCGTGGTAGCGGCGGAGGAGGCGGCGGCCGAGATCGTGGCGGACGTCCCGGAGGCGGCGGTGGTCGGGACCGTGGCGGTCGCGGCGGTGGTGGTGGGGGCCGCTGGTAATTCGGCTAAAAATTTCAGCATTCCGCCTCGCCGGAGATCGCAGTAATGTTCCCACGGGAACATATCGTGATGGCTCTTTTGTACGTATTAAATTAAGTGTACATCCGTATACTTAGACATCGAATGGACTTATGCCCTGGTCCAACAATCAGACTAAGCTTTTTAACTTTGTTCCCTACTACTCGCCTCCTTTTACGTCTCCGCTGCGAAGTTTCGCATATGATGTTGCCTCAAATGTTTCATTCCACAAACATCAGAGCAAGCTGGCATCTTAAGGAGTCGTCGGATGCCCAGTGCCGCTGAAGCGCTGAGGACATTCCTCCGCGATGGTCCTTACTTATTTGCAGGCGCTGCGTTCGTCACGGTTGGATTATTGGCAGCGGGATTTGCTGCGGTTCAACGCAAACGCGATTTACTGTTATTTTATTTCGCTCTATTTGCTGGATTATATGGCTTGCGGTTGTGGGTTCAAGCCGACGTAATCAGAAGCGGCTTGCGGACCTCTATGTTGTACTGGCGGTTGAGTTCCGCATTGGATTACTTGATGCCGCTTCCGGCGGTGCTCTTTTTCAACGCAACAGGGGTGCTGCGGCGATGGGCCAGCATTGCCTTTTACGGATTCGCTTTCATCGGAATCGGACTGACCGCCGCTGTTTTCATTTTCGAGGGTTATTCCAGAATTTACGATTCGGTCAACAGTATAGCGGCCATAATTGCCGTGCTGGCGATGGTAATCGAACTCGCGCAGGCGAGTCCGCAATCAAATCCTGATCTCATAATTTTTCGTCGCGGAGTTCTCGTCTTCGGTGCGTTCGTGCTCCTTGATAATCTGTCACAAGAGTTCAGATTCGGAACACCCAAGGTTGAACCTATCGGGTTTGCGGTGCTTCTCGGAGCCATGGGATATGTAGCCGCGCACCGTACCTTGCAGAGGGACCATACACTGCATGAAATCCAGAAAGAACTCGATGTGGCCAAGCGCATCCAGCTTTCAATTCTTCCCGGCGAATTTCCGCCGTCGCCCCATTTTCGCGTTGCCGCTCGATATCTTCCGATGACCTCGGTAGCTGGCGATTTCTACGATTATGTTTTGACCGACTCTACTCAAGCCGGAGTGCTGATCGCAGATGTATCGGGACATGGCGTTCCCGCCGCTCTCATTGCATCCATGGTAAAGCTGGCAGCGGCATCGCAGCGCATGCATGCGGCTCATCCAAGCCAATTTCTTTTAGGGATGAATGCCACGCTCTGCGGCAATACGCAAAATCAATTTGTGACCGCCGCATATTTGTATCTTGATGCGAAGTCGCGAGAGTTCCGCTACTCGGCCGCCGGGCACCCGCCTATGCTGCTGGCGAGAAATGAAGTGGTTATGGAGATCGAAGAGAATGGCCTGATGTTAGCCGCGTTTGACTTTGCTGCCTACTCGCATGTCGAACGTCCTCTAAAACACGGCGATCGTCTTCTGATGTATACAGACGGGGTGATTGAAGCCGCCGATGCGAAGGATGAGTTCTTCGGTCGAGAACGCCTGGCAGCGCTTCTGGTTCAGACGGTTGCTCTTTCGGCATCGGAAGCAGCGGACAGAATTGTTGCGGCGGTACGCGATTGGTCGCTCAAGCAAGATGACGATCTGACCGTCATTCTTTGTGATTTCGTCGATGGTCCTGAGTACGCGATTTGAGCAATGTGTTCAGTAACAGGTTCTATCTACTTCCATCGCCCCGTACCCTCATGAATATATTTTCGTCACACGTGACTTTCTCAGCCATGCCTTGCCGGGTATACTGCTCATCGCATGCTAGGTTTTGCTCCAAAACTGCCGGTTAGCGATCAAGAGCGCCTGTGGGTGGACGAGGGTTTCAGACGCTTGGAGAAGATGCTAGGACAGCGTCGCATGCTGGAAGCAAAGGTCGTCCTTCCTACTGCCGAAGATTTTCCCGATCCATACGATGACAGTCCAATGGCTGCGAAAAAGCTCTGTCGGCGTGTCTGCGGATACATGCGCGTGGACCCCAGCACCATCGAAATTGAAACCTTCGAGGATGAAACCGAAGAACTCCGCAAAATTCTGCCCCACTGGAGCGGTAATTCTCGCAAATGTGCCGGACTCTTTGTGCACGATCAGGAGGAAGGAGGAGAGCAGGTGGCGCGGGGAGGGCTCATGGTAGTCGCGATCAATGAGACCCAGCTCAAAGATCCACTAGTTCTGGTGGCGACGGTTTCGCATGAACTCGGACATGTCATCCTGCTCGGCGGAAAGTTAATGACTCATAAGACGCCGGATCATGAGCCAATGACAGATTTACTTACGGTATTTCTGGGCCTTGGGATCTTTACCGCTAATTCCGCCGGACGATTTAGACAATTTCAGGAAGACGGGCGACAGGGCTGGTCGATGCAGAGGCTCGGCTACATGCCGGAGGAAGCCTACGGCTATGCGTTGGCCAAGTTCGCACTGGCGCGTGGCGAAAATAAACCTAAGTGGGTGAAGCATCTTTCTACGAATGTGCGAGCGGACTTCTGGAGTTCAATGCAGTGGATTAGAAAGAATACGCCGGGAATGATTTTGGAGAATCCGTTCGGGTAGATGGGCACTGCCATCTGAAAACTGAACCTTATTCTGGAATTGATGGCTCCTCGCCCCCGTTGTACACTTAAGCTGCGCGCCCGTAGCTCAGCTGGATAGAGCGCTTCCCTCCGGAGGAAGAGGCCGGGAGTTCGAATCTCTCCGGGCGCACCAATTCTTCTCAATCTGCCGATCCTCTTTTGCGAATCCAAGTAGCTCAGGCTCTTCTCTCGCCTGATTTATTTCCCGCCGACTGGCTGAATCGCCGCGCCGAGCACTTGGCCTTGATTTCGTTCTTGGACAAATGCCACCAACCGCAAATTATTCGGATTAATGCCGGCTTCAAGTTTGAACTGAATGTCTCGCGCAAACTTCTGGTCTGATCGCAACGGATCCAATGTTCACCAAACTGTGGACGACGTTAGTATGCGTGAGCTGACGGCCAGAGTTCTCTCCTCCTGAGACCTGCGATTCGGCATGAGCGAGGACGAGAGCGGCGTACACGTTGTTTGTGGAATTGTTTTTGCCGGAATCATGATTTCCAACAATTGATGTGAGGTTTTCCACTTCAACATGAGCTCGCAGATTGTGCTCCGCATCGATGGAAATCTCCGAGACGGTCACGTGAACTTTCGGCATCTTCGCGGCTTCGATGAGCGCCTGATCCGCCGAACGCGTGTCGCTGCCCACAAATTGTCGTCGGCCATCGACCACCATTTGCGGCGTGTAATCACTGTCTAATTCGAAACGACTGGCGTATCCGCTCTGGCGCTCGCTGTATAAATGAGATGAATAAGGATCTTTCCAGCCGATATGGTTCCAGTAATCCACGTGCTCGCTGAGAACAATCAGTTGTGCTCCGTGAACCGGTTGCAGGCGATCGAGTTTCTGCAGGAGCGCATCCGCTGGTGGACAACTCGAGCATCCCTCGGAGGTAAACAGCTCGATCAATATGGGATTCCGCAACTCTGAATCTTGCGTTGAAGCAGATCCGGTCACGATCAAACCCACGGAAAGAATCACACCTGCGATCCAAAGCCTCGTCTTTTTTGGCACGAATCTGTCTTGTAGGAATCCTCTTTGCGGGAATCTCGATTGTAAAAACGTTGTCATTTTCTTCATGCCTGCAGCCTCTCAACAAATGGATGTACAGCTATTCCCGAAGTTTCGTCTGCGCCAGGCCGAAGCCTGAGGAAAAGCACCTTCCGTGACGGCCCCTTATTGTTGTAACCTTCCAGCTGCTTGCGCATCACATTGCAGCGTACGTAGTGTGCCGCGCAAATTCTAGATAAGTGGAGACTGAGATGAAAAAGCTAGTAAGCAATCTGATGATTCTGTGTTGTTTGACCTTTGCAATGGCCGCCTTTGCTCAGGATACGATGTCACACGACAACATGAAGAATGACAACATGAAGTCCGACAGCATGGGTAAGCTGATGAGCGTTACCGGCAAGATCGGTGAGGATGGAAAGACTTTCGTCGGCGACAAGGACGGCAAGAGCTGGACCATTGTCAATCCCGACGCGGTGAAGGGTCACGAAGGGCATCACGTTACGCTGAAAGCGCACGTCAATGCCGACAAAATGGAAGTTCATGTGATGTCGCTCAAGATGGCCAAAGATAGTGGCATGAAAAGCGACATGAAATAACCAGTCACAAGGGCCCGTGGGAGCCTCTTCGTCGCATGGACTCCGGGTAGGAAATCTGGCACTCCTGCCCGGATGTAATCCAATCAAAATGGAATATGACTTCACCAATCGAAGCACGAAAATTTAAAGGAAAAACACGCCGCGAGCTGCTGAAGCTCACACCCGTGCTGGCGCTGGGAGCCTTTGCCATCCCAAAGTTTCAAAAGCCACTGCTAAAGGCTGGTCTTGGCTTCAGCGACTGGGCTGCAGCAAAACTATTCCGTGAGCACCATATGGCAAAGACGTTTGCCGATTCCGAAGTGGCTCCCCTCAATAAGTTCTACGTGAATACGTACGATGTGGATGATCCGGGAGTGGACTTGGCCAGCTGGAAGCTCACAGTCTCTGGAGCAGTACAAAAGCCCGGAGAATACGTGTTGTCGCAAATTCAGGCGCTGCCAAAGGTCACCCAGAACACACGCCATGTTTGCGTGGAAGGCTGGGACGTAATCGGCCGCTTTGGTGGAGCGCGCCTTTCCGATTTCCTGAAAATGATTGGGGCGGACACCACGGCGCGCTTCTTATATGTTGAATGCGCCGATGACTATTACGAGTCGCTGGACATGGCTACGGCACTGCATCCGCAATCGCTACTCTGCTATGAGATGTACGATCAGCCTTTGAGTCGCGAGCACGGCGCTCCGCTTCGATTGCAACTTCCCACCAAGGTCGGCTACAAACAAGCGAAATATTTAACGGACTTGAAAGTCACAAATCTACTGCAGAGACACGGTTACTGGGAAGACCAGGGCTACTCTGATTTTTATGGGCTGTAGTGGTTAGGAGAACCATGTCTACGCAAGCAATTACCGTCGAAGATGCCAAAACTGGCGAAACGAGTGAGGCGGTCTACGAACATCCGTATATCGTGCGCCTTTGCCACTGGGTAAATACGGTTGCTCTATTCGTGATGATCGGCAGTGGGTTGCAAATCTTTCGTGCCTTTCCTAGTTTTGGATCTAAAGTTCCGGAAAAAGTTCTGATCAATTGGCCCAAGTCTTTGGCAATCGGCGGATGGCTGGGAGGCGCACTGCAATGGCATCTGACATTCATGTGGATCTACATGGCGACGGGAATCATATACGTCGGATACGAAATCTTTAGCGGCAATTACAAGCAGGTGTTGTTCACTCATCGTGATATTTCCGGAGTGTGGCCGATGGTCCGGCATTACTTTTTCTTTGGACCTAAGCCGCCGCAGCACGAAGCTTACAATCCATTGCAGAAACATGCCTATACCACTGCCATTGGCTTGGGTATTCTCTCGATACTCACCGGATTCGCCATTTGGAAACCAATTCAGTTTTCATGGCTCGCATGGATGATGGGAGGATTTCATTGGGCGCGAGTCTGGCATTTCCTGATCATGTGGGCCATTCTTGCGTTCGTGTTCGGACATTTGATCATGGTTGCGCTGCACGGCTGGAATAACTTCATGTCCATGCTTACAGGTTGGCGGAAAAACCCGGATTACACCTCAGAGTAGCGTTGCGGAGAATCTAAGCCTAGCGGGGGACAATGCTGGCGGCGCGGGAGCATTCAGCGGAAGAATCGAACGAAGAGATGCTGATCCGGCGCATCCGGAATGGTGAGCATGAACTCTTCTACGAGCTGATTCGTCCGCATGAACGGCGGGTGTATGCGGCTGCGTTCGCAATTCTTCGCAATGAGGCGGATGCGGAAGAAGTCGCGCAAGAAGCGGTTCTGAAGGCATTCAAGCACATCCGGCAATTCCGCGCCGAAGCCCGCTTCAGCACCTGGCTGATTCAGATTACGGTCAATGAGGCGCGCATGCGAAAACGCAAAGATCACGCCCACATCATGGAAGCCATTGCGGATCATCGCGACGACGAAGGCGAATACACGCCGCGCGACTTCGCCGACTGGCGGGAAATTCCTTCAGAAACTTTAGAACGCAGTGAGATTCGAGAGGCGCTCACCAGAGCTCTCTCAGCCATCGGCGAAAAGTATCAGGAAGTATTTGTCCTGCGTGATGTTCAACATTTGACGATTGAAGAGACAGCGAAAACATTAAAGATATCTACCGCATCGGTAAAAACGCGGTTGCTCAGAGCCCGTTTAATGCTGCGGGACTTATTGTCGCCGGGTATAGAAGGCCACTGGAGCAGCAAGTTGTCCTTCGTGAAGGGAGCCAAACCATGGGAATGAATTGCCAGGAAGTTTGGCGTGAGGTCTCGAACTATCTCGAAGATGACCTCGATCCGGTTTTTCGCGCGACCATCGAAGAACACCTTCGCGGATGCAAGCACTGCACGGCAGTGATGGATGGAACACGAAATGTAGTTCAGCTTTATGGCGACCGGCGCATGATGGAAGTGCCTTTGGGATTTAGCCAACGCCTCCATCAGAAACTTGAAGCGCACATGCCGCAACAGCGCTCGCGAGGAACGGCTTGGGGATGGGCGATCGCGATGGCGGCGTCTCTACTGATTGTGGGAGGCTTTGAGCTGGGCAGCTCAGCAGCTTTCACGGGAACGGAACTTCGCTCCGAGCACGCAATTCCGGCGAGCAGTCACACGCCCGCTGACGTAATGGTGGTTGTCTCCGAGGATGGACGAGTTTTTCACGGTGGGTCTGCGTGTCCATTCATGCATGAGAAGAACAAAGAACGAATCATGCGAGCCAGCGAAGCGATTCGCGAGGGCTATGCTCCTTGTACGCGCTGTATGAAGCAGTATTTGAGTGCGAAGGTGACGCCGATGAATTTCTACTGGGGGATAACAGACGAGGTGGCGGGTTTGCGGTCGATCAAGTGATCCCTGTTCCATCACCCAGCTATTCAGCATGTTTGACGTAACGCACTGCTGCAATTTTCTTGTGATACATAGGCGTGCCGTAATCCCTATTCCGGCACGCCTCGGCTTATCTGCCCCGTCTAGTGAAATAGATTTAAGGTATTCGTGGCATCGTCGACATAGTAGAGACCCTGTCCTCTAACATCGACCAATCCAAACAGCGCGCCAGCTCCCGGAGGCATACCCGAGCTGTCCAAAAGCGTTTTCGAAACCTGCTGACCAGCAGGCGTTATTCGAGTCAGATAACCATTGTTGCCGTTCACAGCGAGAATGTCCCCGTTGATTGCGAGAGCTAAGCCGAGTGGATCATTTAAGCTGCCGCCGTGCGTGAGCGTGGTACCTAAATGTGCTGTGGAGACACGCGTCAGTGGATCAGAGATGGCTTGTATCCGGTTGCGCAAACTATCGGCAACATACAACGTGCTTCCGTCCTTACTCAATGCAAGTCCGGTCGGACCTATTACCAAAGCCGCCGGGTCGGTGCGTTCCGCAAATCCTGATCCGACGATGGTGATCGATTGCAGGCTCGGCATCGCTCCATTCAGAATGCTGAGGTCCAATCGAACCACTGTGCCGCCGTGTACGATTTTTCCTCCTGCTGCGACTGTGCCATTCAAAACATTCGTGACGAACAACTCCGCACTGCTTCCTCCATCTTTAGCCGTCATATCCCACGGACCATTAATGAAGGAGTTAGAGAAAGTCTCGGCAACGTTCCCACTGCTATCTAAAACGATCAAACATCCGGCCTGAGCGGTTGCGGCAGTTCCGTCCGTTGTCGGCAGGCTGCCCACGATTACCCAACCCGTGCGCAACACAGACAAAGCAGTAGTCAAGCCAACCCCGCCGGGACAAGGGCCGGGCAGCTTCGCAGCATCGATAGCCGCAAACAAGGTGACGTTACCGTCTGGCGAGATTTGCACGATGGTTGTGCCGGTGCCCTGCAGGTTGGCGCTGCTGTTGAAGTTGCTGACCAGAATATTGCCTGCGACGAGAGCTCCTGTGGTGCGAGGCACGCGCGCGATCCCGTAAGGATTGAGATCTCCATTGGCAGGAACCGTGGATGCTATGACAGTAATGCTTTGCGCGAACGCAAGTTGTTGAGCGCCGACTAATACCAGCATGACGACAAAAGTGACGGTGAAAATTCGCATCACATTGACATTTATTTGGAATCCGTGTCTCTGAGTTGTCATGACAGACCTCCGCTGGTTTGCGATGAGATGAAGGAGCAAAGCGGTTTGTAAACTCGCTTTTGCACACCGCAACACTACGGCGGAGGTAAAAATGGATTGTCAGAGAATTGTCAAATATTTGTCGTTCTCATGTCAGGTGCGGATATCTACATCCCTGGCGGTAAGGATAAATTCAACGACATATGTGGAAAGAAGCAATATGTATTTAAGCAATCTGTTCGAGCGGACAATTTGTCATGCCTTGCCTCCGCTCGCGCGGGACGATGTCTCCTCGGGCAGCAACGTGTAACTCGGGAAATTTCCATAGAGCTTATCGCTGGCTTCTCCCTGGGTCACAGCAAGCACCAAATACTTGCCGCCGACAAAAGAGCCTTTCCAAGATTGCCCGATTCCGCCGAACACTTCTTCCTTGTCGCCACGAGATCGAATCGTGTTGACTCCCACTTTGAAAGAGCGCGACTCCTCGGCAACCTGCTTGGCAATAGCGGGATCATCCGTGGCAATCGAAGATACGAGATTGCCGTTGGATACGTTCATCTCGGAAATTAATTCCGGCAGGTGATCGACCACAACGATCGTGTCGATAGGCCCGAATGGCTCGTTGTGATAGAGCTTCGAAGAGCGCGGAATATTCAACAAGGCTGTAGGAGCAAAGTAGGCGGACGTGTCTTGATTAGGAAAAATCATGCTGTCCTGATTCGATCCCTCGAATAGACTGATCGCTCCCTTGCCCAATGCGTCCGTATAGAGAACTCTCAGTTCTTCCACTTTCTTGCTATTGATGAGCGGCCCAAAATCGAGTTTGGGCAGAGGATCGCTTTCGTTCTCGACGAGAACCGGATTTCCATAGCGTAGCGATCGCAACACCGGCAAATACATTTCCAGAAATCTCGGGAACAGCTCGCGTTGCACAACATAGCGGACATAAGCCGTGCATCGCTGCTTGCCATAGTCGAAGCCTTTCTTCAGCTGATCGGCGAGCTTAGGCCAATCAGAGAATTGCCAGACTCCGTAGGCATTGACACCTTCCATCTCCAGCATGTAACGCTTCTTCTCGTCATAGAGACTGGACGCAATCACGCCGCCATTAGTCTTTCCGCCCACGAACGCTAGACAATCCACATATTCATTTCGCACCAGAGCTTCGCTTAGCTGACCGCCCGAACCGCTGACCAGCGAAACTGGTAGACCACATCGGCGAGCAATCGCATGCGCCAAGGTCAATGCGTACAATCCACCGTCTGTGGGAGTTTTGGAAATCGAAGCATTCCCCGCCAACACCTGCGCCAATACAGCATGCATCAGCACTGACATTGGGTAATTCCACGACGCAATGTTTGAGATCAGTCCTACCGGAGTGCGCCCGTCGAGCATGCTCTCTATATTCTCGACATACCATTCCACTCCGCTGATGCAGCGATCAATGTCGGTGAGTGCCTGCGCGTAGGGCTTTCCGATTTCCCAGATTAGAAGAAGCGCGATGAGTTCGCGGTGTTTGCGTAGTTCCACCAGACAATCCGATACACGTTGCCGCCGCTGGTCGAGATCAAGTGATGCCCAATTTGCAGCTTCGGCCTTCGCAAACCTAACGGCGCGGCGTGCGACTTCCAACTCAATCATGGGAATGCGGCCAAGACTCCGGCCATCGACCGGAGATTCGTAGTGTCTGCCAAAGCCGGGCTCTTTCCATTCGCCTTCGATCAGATTCAGCACGCGCCCATCCGAGGTAAAGGCGTCTGGGATCTCCGTTTTCAAACGCTGAAACAGAGTCGCCCATTCCGCAACAGGAGCAATTTGTGGCATGAACCCTCCAAGGAGAAAAACTCGGCGAAAGGATGGCAGATTGTGCCTTAATTGCGGCGCGTATCCTATCCCGTTGCATTCAACGGGTTGTTTTCAACACTAGAACGGCAGAAGGACCATTTTGCTATGGACGCCGTGGAGAGTCTCTCACGCGCAAGACTGGCTTAACACCGGATAGCTCGGAGATGAAACTTGATTACTGCTTTAGACAAAGAAAACCCTGCACTAGGCAGGGTCTATTTCTGCCGGAACACTTCTCGCAAACTTACTTGCTGAACTCCGCGATCCCGTCCCATACCAACTGCACTGCTATCGCCAGAATCAGGAATCCGAAAATGCGGTTGATGGCTCCGGTCGCTCCCGGGCCGAGCCTCTTCACCAGCGGTCCGCCAAGGCGTAAAAATAAATACACAGTTAATCCCAAACCGACAATACCGATCACCATCCCTAGATAGCCGATCATGCTGTTGGCGTGCGCCGCGATTCCCATCACCACTCCAATTGAACCCGGCCCTGCGAGCATCGGCATTGCCATAGGAGTGAGTGAAATGTCTTGCTTGGTGCTGGCTTCGTAGCTTTCGGCTGGAGTCATGCGGCTGCTCGCCGTCACCATCCCCCAGGCAGTGTTGGCTACGATCAAGCCTCCTGCGATGTTCAACACCGGCAATGAAATGCCAAAGAAGTTCAGCACGAAGCGTCCGAAAAATAAGAACGTCACGAGAATCGCGATCACATACAGCGAAGTTTTCAGCGCCGTTCGATTGCGCTCTGCGGGCGCAAAGTTTGACGTCAGCGAAAAGAAAAAAGGCACTCCGCCAAACGGATTGACAATAGGAACCAGCGCAAGGAACGTAGCCGTCGCAGCCGAGGGCAGATCGTGCAGAAAATGTTGCACCGCGTTGCTGGGCGTCATGTCGTAGAAGAGTGGTTTCTCACCAAGCGAGAACGAATCCCAGACAAAGACTAACAGCAATCGAACACGTGTGTTGGCAATTGAACTTAACCGAACGATGCTCAACTGCCAGCAATTCCGTGAATAGTAATTAAATTAATTTTCTACGACAACTCGCTTGACGGCGGTCTGTCCTTGAGCGGTATCAGGCCGGCTGCTGTGCTTGTATCGGTAGTCGACAAATGTATCCTTGGCGACGAAATCATCGCCAGTGTTTCGAGCTCGTACTTTCGAGGGGAGCGGTTTGCGAGACTTGTCCCGCTGCTGCCAGTGACAGGCCAGAAGTATGCAAAGGTTTCGCAACCTCTACATCCGAAACAAGTGATGAGGTCACGTCCGGATTTGCCTGCTTCGTTATTGCGGAATCGGCAGAGGTTTCCGAAAGTTTTGCCGGAATATGCCGCTGAGAAAGCGAGACTACGCCAAGGGCGAGCACTGCGCAACCGGCCGCGAGGATGGCAGCATTCCACAAACGATTGTCGCGGCGAACGCTACGGATCGTAATCACGCGAATGTTTCTCGGAGGAGCAGGCGAATTTGTTTTCGGAAGTTGTTGAGATGGCTCGTTGGACAAATTAGACATAACGTTATCTGCGATGGAGTTTTCAGTATTCGCGTCCAACGTGCTTACGCTGGGAATAAAAGGTTCCGCTTCGA
>CAWBSY010000025.1:0-51760 GCA_963791575.1 Terriglobia bacterium
TCGCTACCATTAGCAACATCGGAGGCACAAGGGCGCAGCGACCGGAGTTACCGTTGGAAGCGCAATCGTCACGGCATCGTCTGGCGGGTTAGCGGGCACAGCCTCATTGTCGAGACCAACGCACTATGACGTCGATCGCGATTTCGCCCAACAATGGAATCATTAGTGCGGGGAGCAGTGAACAGTTCACCGCGACCGGGACATTTAGCGACAGCAGTACGCTGGCTCTGAACGGTCAGGTCTCGTGGAGTTCGTCCAATATAGGAGTAGCAGTAATCAGCGATTTCGGATTGGCGAACGCAGCCGGCACTGGGACGACAGACATCAAGGCCACGCTGAACAGCGTCACAGGCACAACGAGTCTGACCGTACAGTAAACTCCAGAGCGACATCACAGAAGAAGAGGAAGCAGGCTAGCTTCCTCTTCTTTCGTTAATAGATCAGGGCAGCGCGAGATATGTCTCGCGCAAACTACTGCATACTAATGTTCGCGCTCAACGGCAAGTTCTGAGACGAGCCTCCAACCATGAAGGCATAATCCCCTGGCACAAGCTTCCAGCCACCTTGGGTCTCGTCATAGATCGAAAGATACATAGGATCGACCGTCACACTTACATCCGCGCTTTCGCCTGCATTTAAGTGGACCTTCTTCCATCCCACCAAACGCTTCGGCGGTTCGCCAGCGCTGGCTGGCAGCGCGGCGTACACTTCAGCAATTTCGTCCCCAGCGCGATCTCCTGTGTTCTTCACCTTGAAGCTCACGGTAGAGCTTTTGCCTGGCTCGACCTTTAGATTGGAATAACTGTAAGTTGTGTACGAAAGCCGTAGCCAAACGGAAATAACACGGGCTTCTTCTCCGTGTCGTACCACTTGTATCCGACTTTTAATCCCTCATCGTAATGGACGCTAAAAGTCGGTTTCGTCAGGAGAGTTTTCCTGTTGGCATCCTCAGTTTCGTCCTGGTGGAGGCATTACGAGCTCAGGATCGCAGATCAGCTTCACTACGGGAAAAGTCATAGGGAGTTTCGCGCTCGGATTCACATCCCCAAACAGGATGTTACCACAGCATCCGTGCCCTCGTGCCCGCGTACCCTGCTTCCACGACCGCTCCCACTTTCTCGATCCACGGCATAGTGACTGCCTGTTCTCAAGCACTACAATGGTCCGTGGATTTCCGCCGCCACATGCTCAATCAATGTGTCCTGATTGTCTGGTAGCGAGAGGTTTGGCAGATCCATTCCTTCGCTTGACCATTGATGGGGCAAATACAATTGCCCACATCGGCCGTTTTCGCCAGTGTTGCTGCAGAAGACGGATTTTCGCCCGAATCAAATTGCACACTCGCGGCTGGAACCTTTGCACGACCGCTTTCAAAGGCGAAGTTGGAAACCAAACATGAGCCTGCCACGGAAAAACGGGACGTCCAGGAGGGTCCACTTGAGCCGATCCACCACCTGAAATCATGCTGGTGTCGGCATGCAGCCCAATGATCAAAAAAGTGCATTCAATCGAGTGGCAGCACACCATTTTCGTTTTCAGCAGGGACTGTACTTTGCTCGGCAATCCGGCGCGATGTCTCCAAGCCGCCTTCCACATCTATCACGTTCTTCTGAATTGGATAATCGACAATTCCGCTGGCAAACTCTGATCGAAGAATGCGGCGAACGTGGTCATCCAATTCGGCCATCGGAACCTTGCCCAATTGCACCGCTTGTTTGAGTGGCTCGCCGAAATAATCATCGAGCGGTTCTTCATTATCCAATCCGGCAGCTGAATTCCTTCTCCGCACTGTGTGTCCCGCCCCAATCTGATACAACGAATCCTTTGAAATCCCATTCTTTCTTGAGCACGTCAGTCAATAAATATTTGTTCTCACAGCCGAAATCGCCGTTCACCGAGTTGTAGGAACACATGACCGTCCAGGATTGCGCGATTCCAATGCCAATCTGGAAAGCCAGTAAGTCGCTCTCGCGCAGGGCGCGCTTATCAAAATCGGATCTCATTCATTGCGGCCATTTTCCTGGTCATTCACTGCGTAGTGCTTGATGTCACCAATCACATGCAGGGCCTGTTCGCATTTGATTCTGTTGCCTACGTGTGCCGGCCAGAATTCGATCTTCGCCGATGTACTCGAACGTCCTGCCGTCGCGCGGCTCGCGTGTCACATTTGTTCCCCCGCCTAATGTCATGTTGTAGCCTTGCGCTCGAGCTCGCGTCCAATCAGCGCGCCATAATCGCAAGCCGCTTCCGGATCCCAACTTAAGGCAGATGCCAGGTTTGAAGGCAACGCAGCTCGAATAGCGGCCATTTTCAGGCGCTGCTCCGCACACCATAGGGAGCGTCGCTCATCTGAGTCATCGGGATTCCCAGCCTCGCCACACCGAGAACAAATCCCGCTCCCCCATTTCCAAATCAAGCATTTGTACGCGGCTGGCCCCAGCCAGGCATGCCGTTACCATGGACCAGATCGAGTTTCTCGCTCAGCGTTAGTTGCTTGAGGACCATGTCGGCGCGCTCATCCGGAGAGAGGCTCGGATTCATCCAGGGATAATTTGTTTGTCTGATTATCTGCTTGGTTGTGTAGATGATGTTGAGCAAAAGCAGGTAAGAGTATTGCTGAGAAGACAAATATTGCGGCGAGGACAATGCCTGCGCGAGCGGGTTTCTTCATTTTTGTTTGTGAACATCCTGATTCGCGAAATTAATGTCCACCATCATACGCTAATTAACCAGAGCTGGCTTCAAATGGAATCCCAGAATCACTAGTAGAGAATCGTTATTGTTACGATTCAGTAGATCGCGAAGCAACATGATAGTCAAAAAATATCAAAGCAGCTGGCGCATCCACCGATGATCGGCAGTAATTTGTGAACTGCGCGGACAAAGTTGCAAAGACCTACATCATCCACTAAGCTTGAATTCTCCCCAGCCTTACGATTCAGCCGGATGGCGGAACTGGCAGACGCAGCGGACTCAAAATCCGCCGACCTTCGGGTCTTGGGGGTTCGACTCCCCCTCCCGGCACCAGCACAACTCCAATCAAAAGCAATGGTTTACGCACCTCGATGACTATATGGTTTTGAAGGCAGCGCAAACGTAGAGGATTTTTCGAATCGACGTTTTTGTCAAAAGCCGCGTAGTTTGGTAGTTTTTTGGACGGCCACGAGCGACACATAAGCGTACCATCCGCGCCGGCGCGCGCCCTTGAGCGCCCTTGAAGAGACAAACGAATCGCGATGGGGAGAAACATCAGGCGATATAGAGATGGTTTTAGTCCGTAACGGATCACGACAGACCAAAATCTCCTTGCGGTCGGTTGCCAGATTCAACAACCATGGCGCTCAATAAGTTGGCGAAGAGAGGCGTCTCCTGCCGGTTGTGAGCCTCCGAAATCGGTTTACGGTCGGATTTAGCGAGCTCGAGTCTTTGCGGAAACTGGCGATGCGAGCTGCACAAATGTTGGAAAGTTAGCGATGGTCTTCGGGCATTACGGAACATGAACCTTCGGCGATGTAAGCGCGACCATTGCGGTATTGCATCGGAAGATCGTCTCCAAACGCAGATGGACATCAAAAGGGTCTTCGCTCTCTGCTATGCGGCTTGGGCGTGTCCGGCCGGAAAATTATACCTGGGCCGGAGTCCTCCTAGGTTACCGGGGCGAACCTCACCGTGGATGTGGAATGATTGCCTGATCAGGCAATCATTCCACCATCCACGGTGAGGTTTGCCCCGGTAATGTAGGAGGACTCCGGCCCAGGTACAATTTTCCGGCCGGACGCGCCCAAGCCGCATAGAAGAGAGCGAAGACCCTTCTGATGTCCATCTGCGTTTGGAGACGATCTTCCGATGCAATACCGCGACGGTCGCGCTTACATCGCCGAAGGTTCATGTTCCGTAATGCCCGAAGACAATTGCTAACTTTGCCAACATTTGTGCAGTTCTGCATCGCCAGTTTCCGCAATGACTCAAGCTCGCTAAATCCGACCGTAAACCGATTTCGGAGGCTCACAACCGGCAGGAGACGCCTCTCTTCGCCAAAAGTATTGAGCGCCATGGTTGTTGAATCTGGCAACCGACCGCAAGGAAGATTTTGGTCTTGTCGTGATCCGTTACGGACTAAAACCATTTCTATATCGCCTGAGCGTTTCTCCCCATCGCGATTCGTTTGTCTTCATGGGCGCTGTCTTCAAGGGCGCGCGCCGGCGCGGATGGTACGCTTATGTGTCGCTCGTGGCCGTCCAAAAAACTACCAAATTACGCGGCTTTTGACAAAAACGTCGATTCGAAAATCCTCTACGTTTGCGCTGCCTCAAAGCTATCCAGTCATCGAGGTGCGTAAACCATTGCTTTTGATTGAGTTGTGCTGGTGCCGGGAGGGGGAGTTGAACCCCCAAGACCCGAAGGTCGGCGGATTTTGAGTCCGCTGCGTCTGCCAGTTCCGCCATCCCGGCTGAATCGTAAGGCTGGGGAGAATTCAAGCTTAGTGGATGATGTAGGTCTTTGCAACTTTGTCCGCGCAGTTCACAAATTACTGCCGATCATCGGTGGATGCGCCAGCTGCTTTGATATTTTTTGACTATCATGTTGCTCCGCAATCTACCTGAATCGTAACAATAACGATTCTCTACTAGTGATTCTGGGATTCCATTTGAAGCCAGCTCTGGTTAATTAGCGTATGATGTGGACATTAATTTCGCAAATGAGGATGTTCACAAACAAAAATGAAGAAACCCGCTCGCGCAGGCATTGTCCTCGCCGCAATATTTGTCTTCTCAGCAATACTTTTACCTGCTTTTGCTCAACATCATCTACACAACCAAGCAGATAATCAGACAAACAAATTATCCCTGGATGAATCCGAGCCTCTCTCCGGATGAGCGCGCCGACATGGTCCTCAAGCAACTAACGCTGAGCGAGAAACTCGATCTGGTCCATGGTAACGGCATGCCTGGCTGGGGCAAGCCGCGTCCGAATGCTTATTTGGGAAATGGGGGAGCGGGATTTGTGCTCGGTGTGGCGAGGCTGGGAATCCCGATGATTCAGATGAGCGATGCTGCCTATGGTGTGCGGAGCAGCGCTGAAAATGGCCGCTATTCGACTGCGTTGCCTTCAAACCTGGCATCTGCGGCAAGTTGGGATCCGGAAGCGGCTTGCGATTATGGCGCGCTGATTGGACGCGAGCTGCGAGCGCAAGGCTACAACATGACATTAGGCGGCGGAACAAATGTGACACGCGAGCCGCGCAATGGCAGGACGTTCGAGTACATGGGCGAAGATCCAATTCTGGCCGGCACACTCGTGGGCAACAGAATCAAATGTGAACAGGCCCAGCATGTGATTGGTGACATCAAGCACTACGCAGTGAATGACCAGGAAAATGGCCGCAATGAAGTAAATGCAATTATTGACAAGCGCGCCCTGCGCGAGAGCGATTTGCTGGCTTTCCAGATTGGCATTGGAATCGCGCATCCTGGAGCGGTCATGTGCTCCTACAACTCGGTGAACGGCGATTTCGCCTGTGAGAACAAATATTTATTGACTGACGTCCTCAAGAAGGAATGGGATTTCAAAGGATTCGTCGTGTCGGATTGGGGCGGGACACACAGTGCGGAGAAGGCATCAGCTGCCGGATTGGATAATGAAGAACCGCTTGATGACTATTTCGGCGAGCCACTCAAACAAGCGGTGCAATCGGGCAAGGTTCCGATGGCGGAATTGGATGACCACGTTCGCCGCATTCTTCGATCAGAGTTTGCCAGCGGAATTGTCGATTATCCAACTCAGAAGAGCGTAGTAGATGTGGAAGGCGGCTTGGAGACATCGCGCCGGATTGCCGAGCAAAGTACGGTCCTGCTGAAAAACGAAAATGGTGTGCTGCCACTCGATAAGGCGAAGGTACACTCCATAGCGATCATTGGACTACATGCCGACACCAGCATGATTTCAGGTGGTGGATCGGCTCAAGTGGACCCTCCGGGACATCCCGCTTTTCCGTGGCAGGCTCATGTTTGGTTTCCAACTTCGCCTTTGAAGGCAGTGAGCGCAAAGGTTCCAGCCGCGAGTGTGCAATTTGATTCGGGCGAAAATCCGTCTTCTGCAGCAACACTGGCGAAAACGGCCGATGTGGCAATTGTATTTGCCCATCAATGGTCAAGCGAAGGAATGGATCTGCCAAACCTCTCGTTACCAGACAATCAGGACGCATTGATTGAGCAGGTGGCTACGGTAAATCCGCGGACCATCGTAGTGCTTGAGACAGGCACGGCAGTCACTATGCCTTGGATCGAGAAAGTGGGAGCGGTCGTAGAAGCATGGTACGCGGGCAGCAAGGGCGCGGATGCTGTGGCTAACATCCTGTTCGGCGATGTGAATCCGAGCGCGAAACTCCCCATGACTTTTCCACGCAGTGAAGCTGATCTGCCGCATCCTCAGCTCGTAATGCCTCCACCAGGGACGAAACTTGAGGATGCCAACAGGAAAACTCTCCTGACGAAACCGACTTTTAGCGTCCATTACGATGAGGGATTAAAAGTCGGATACAAGTGGTACGACACGGAGAAGAAGCCTGTGTTATTTCCGTTCGGCTACGGGCTTTCGTACACAACTTACAGTTATTCCAATCTAAAGGTCGAGCCAGGCAAAAGCTCCACCGTGAGCTTCACCGTGAAGAACACAGGAGATCGCGCTGGAGACGAAATTGCTGAAGTGTACGCCGCGCTGCCAGCGAGCGCTGGCGAACCGCCGAAGCGTCTGGTGGGATGGAAGAAGGTCCACTTAAATGCGGGCGAAAGCGCGGATGTAAGTGTGAGGGTCGATCCTATGTACCTTTCAATCTATGACGAGACCCAAGGTGGCTGGAAGCTTGTGCCAGGTGATTATGCCTTCATGGTCGGAGGCTCGTCGCAGAACTTGCCGTTAAGCGCGAAGATTAGTATGCAGTAGTTTGTGCGAGACATATCTCGCGCTGCCCTGATCTATTAACGAAAGAAGAGGAAGCTAGCCTGCTTCCTCTTCTTCAGTGATGTCGCTCTGGAGTTTACTGTACGGTCAGACTCGTTGTGCCTGTGACGCCGTTCAGCGTGGCCTTGATGTCTGTCGTCCCAGTGCCGGCTGCGTTCGCCAATCCGAAATCGCTGATTACTGCTACTCCTATATTGGACGAACTCCACGAGACCTGACCGTTCAGAGCCAGCGTACTGCTGTCGCTAAATGTCCCGGTCGCGGTGAACTGTTCACTGCTCCCCGCACTAATGATTCCATTGTTGGGCGAAATCGCGATCGATGTCAGAATTGCGTTGGTCACTGACAATGAGGCCGTGCCAGCCAATCCGCCAAAAGATGCCGTGACAATTGCGTTCCCAACGGCAACTCCGGTCGCTGCGCCTTTCGTGCCTCCGATGTTGCTAATGGTAGCGACGCTGACGGGAGCTGAGGTCCAGGTTACCGACTGAGTAAGATCCTGCTGGGTGGCGTCCGCAAATGTGCCAATAGCGGCAAACTGAGTCTGAATCTTTGCGGGGATGCTAGCATTCGGAGGCGTAACCAAAATCGATACAAGCGCAGACGAGGCAACGATCAAACTCGTCGTGGTGCTCACCGATCCCAATTGCACAGAGATTGTAGTTGAACCCGGCGCTTGTCCAGTGGCCAAACCGAATGCAGTAATTGTTGCAGCTGTTGGGTCGGAAGAGGTCCATTGTGCGAGCCGATTCAAGTTTAATGTCGTACCGTCGCTGTAGGTTCCGATTGCTGAGTACTGCAACGTAGATGCTGGCGCAAGTATGGAACTCGCGGGAGTCAGTGCGATTGAGACCAGGGTTGTCGCGTTCACATCCAGCGGCGCCGATGCGGTTACTGCGCCAAAGGTAGCGCTGATTTTGGATGTACCCGTTTTTACAGCTGTAGCGACACCCTTGCTTCCTGCCGTATCGCTGATAGTCGCTACTGCGCTGTTGCCTGAATGCCAGGAAACATCGTTGGTAATGATTTGAGTGCTGCCATCGCTGAATGCGCCGGCAGCAGTAAATGCCTGTTGGGTTCCGGCTGCGATCGAAGCATTTGCGGGTGTAACCGAAATCGAGACAATGGTAGCGTTTGTTACCGTCAAGGTAATCGAAGCGGTTATAGCGGAGCCGCCTGCAGGAGTCAGCGAGGCTGTGATTGTGGTCTGACCAGGGCTTAGAGCAGTCGCGGTGAAACCGCCATTCTTTGAGAAGGCTGCAACTGCGGGATTCGATGAAGTCCAGGCTACCTGAGTCGTGATCGTGCGAGTCCCGCCGTCGCTAAACTCACCAATTGCTGCAAACTGCTGAGACGTGCCTTCGGCTAACGTCAGGTTTCCCGGTTGAATTGAGATAGAAGTAAGGTTGGTCAGATTCACTGTCAGCGACGTCGGCTGAGTAACCGAACCAAACGTGGCGGTAATGCTGACAGTACCCACTTTTCTAGCTGTGGCTATACCGCTAATCGTAATAGACGCAATCGCATTATTTAAGGAATTCCAGGTTGTTGTGTTTGTGATGTCCTGGATAGAGTTGTCGGAAAATGTGCCCAAGGCGGAGAATGCCTGAGTAGTGCCAAGCGGAATATTTGCATTCGATGGATTGATTGTTATTGAAGCAATCGTCGCATTGGTAACAATTAGAGACGCCGAGCCCTGGACCGCTCCGGAGGTGGCTACAATCGTGGATGGTCCTGGTGCGATCCCCTTAGCCATACCCTGAGTTCCAGCGGAGTTGCTAATCGTGGCAAAGGCAGGAGCAGACGAACTCCACGTCACGCTTGCGGTTATGTCTTTGGTACTACCATCGCTGAAAGTTCCCGTCGCAAAGAATTGGTCCGCTGTGCCTGGGGCAATTGATTTGTAAGTCGAAGCTATTGAGATAGAGATCAAGGCGGGTGGATTAACGATAAGCGTTAGTTTTCCCGGTGCAACGCTTCCGAAGCTCGCTTGAATTGTCGCTGTACCCTGGGCCATGCCTGTGACTAGTCCGCCGAATACCGCGGCGACTGTTGTATCCGAAGAACTCCAGGTGGCGGATTGGGTCAGGTCTTTCGTGGTGCCGTCGCTGTATTTGCCAGTAGCCGAAAGCTGCGTGCTGGCTGGCACAGTCAATGACGAACTGCCGCCCGTTACCTGAATAGACTGAAGTGAAGCCTGGGCTGGAACGGAATTGCCGCCTGTCGAAGCGCCGCCCCCGCAGGCAGTAAGCAATGCGAGCAGGATGGCCAAGGCAACAATAGACAGACTATTCAACTTCACGGACATTTGTCTTTGAGGCACAACAGTCGAAGCAGCGTCTCTCAAGCAGGGTCTCCTAGTAGTTGCCGGCATAAGTACGGCACACACCTATGAACTCATCAACTCACGATGCAAGAGAAGCGCCATTGCAAGGTGCTGCTAAGTGGGAGCAGATTAAAGCCTTCAAGTAATGCGGTGGCGCATTTTGTAAGCGGAGAGAAACGCTTTTCCGTCGTTCGAGGAATTTTATTTCCAGTAACTACCGACTGATTACAGAAGTAACCGGGGTTTAAAACTGCATTCATGGCAGAACAATCAAAGTGGACATGGATGATATTTAACGGTTAAGGCAGGGACGTATTAATTCATGCCATCAAATGGCAGGAGTATGTCTTAATCACGATCCAGACTTCTTGTCCTGATTCAAAATGCAGATTATCTCGAGCGGCCAGCGTTAGGTGCACCGTAATATCGACGCCGCAGTCGAGTTTTGTTTCACAACGAATTTTGGCAACTACTATCATATCCCGCTGTGCGAGGGCTTTCAGTTTGCCTCGAATTACGTTCCGGGCACTTAATCCAACAGGCTTGATGGTTGCAAGAAGAATGTCGCCTGCTCGAATACCGATTTTCAAGTTAGAGCCCACATCGGCTCGCACAAGAGGCGTTTCCAGTTCGACATCGCTGGTTTCAATCCGGCATGTCATGGTTCCACGATCCTCGTGAGCAGCGACTACCTTCGCCTCGAAGATGTTTTCAAACCCAGCCAATTGCGCGATGGTTTCCTGGCGTGGCGCGGTCATCACCTCATGCGGCGTTCCCTGGGCAGTAATGCGTCCTTGCTCCAGGACGACCACACGTTCTCCGAGCGCAAAAACTTCTTCCCGATTGTGGGTCACATACAAGATCGGAATGCGGTGAGCTTCGTGCCAGGCGCGCAGGTCATCGACGATGCTCGCCTTCGTCGGAGGATCTAATGCGGAAAGAGGTTCGTCCAGCAGCAGTACGCACGGATCGGTTACCAGCGCGCGAGCCAGCGCAACACGTTGGCGCTCTCCGCCAGAAATTTCTGCGGGGCGCCGATTGTGGAGATGAGCAATACGAAAACTTTGCAGAATTGCATTCGTGCGAGTTTTGCGTTCCGCTGAGGAAAGATGACGAAGGCCATATTGAATGTTTTGCGCAACGGTAAGATGTGGAAACAACGCCAAGTCCTGAAAGACGTAACCTACCTTGCGAGTCTCTGTAGACAGGTTCGTCCCCCGTGCCGAGTCGAACAACACGCGATTCTCAACTACGATCCTGCCGAGATTCGGTGTCTTCAATCCCGCGACACAATCGAGGAGAGTGGTCTTCCCCGCTCCAGAAGGCCCAAACAAGATGGTGATGCCTGCGGGCAGATTAATATCGACATCCAAGTAGAAAGTCTGGTCTCCACCCGACAATTGCGATTTCAATTGCGAGTGCGTTTCTATCTGAATGAAAATTGCATCCGCGGCCAGAAGATCTTTTCCCAGCGGACTGTTTCTTGCCGGAGTGCTAACCCCGACGCCATCTATCGCCACAAGGATATCCCCTGGCTTCCATGATCTCTCCTGTTCAGCGCATAGACGACCGACAGAATCACGAAAGAGATTAGGAGCAGGACGAACGCCGTCGTATTCGCAGCGGCATAATTGAAGGCTTGCACCTTATCGTAGATATCAATGGATATGGTCCGTGTCACTCCCGGGATATTTCCGCCTATCATTAACACGACTCCGAACTCACCCAGAGTGTGCGCAAAGCTCAGCCCCGCACCAGTTACCAATCCTGAAATGGACAAAGGCAAAAGGACTTCCAGAAACGTTCGAAGTTTCGAGGCTCCCAATGTGGCGGATGCTGCCATGAGTCTGGGATCGACGGATGCGAAGGCAGCGGCAAAAGGCTGCACCGCAAACGGCAGACTGTAAATTACCGACCCGATCACTAGCCCTTCGAAGGTGAAAGCGAGGGTATGTCCGGTAAAGGTTTGCCACCAGCGGCCTAGTGGGCTATGCGGTCCGAGGGCGACCAATACATAAAAGCCCAACACGGTTGGCGGAAGCACAATCGGCAGGGCCACGACAGCTTCCACCAGAAACTTCCACCGCCAGCGCGAATAGGCAATCCAATGGGCGATCGGCAATCCGATTACTAACAGGATCGCTGCAACCAGCAGCGCCAAGCGAAACGTCAACCAGAATGCTTGCCAATTCATCCGCGAGCTCTGCTCCTTAGCGTCCAAGCCTCCGTTTCCAAAAGCAGGACAAGACAGTTTAATCGTAAATATAGCCCTCGGTTCCCAATGTGGGCGAATCGCGCTTTTGATGTTCAGTCATCACAAGGCTTTCGTGCACGCTGTATTTAAGGTGATGAGCCAGATACTGACTCGAGAATTAAACAGCTGTGGAGGATATGCGATGGAGATTGTGGAAGCGTTGAAGATCATGCGCTCTCTGGCAGACGGCGTAAATCCCGAAACTGGAGAGGTTCTGGTCGCGGATTCGATCTACCAAAATCCGCAGAACGTTCGGGCTCTGCACAGAGCGGTCAGTGCGCTCGAATATGCGGAAGAACGTGAAAAGAATAAAAGACTGCTGCCGCAAAATGCCGGACGTTCATGGTCGCGCGAGGAAGAACAACAGGTTTGCGACGAACTGCGCAACGGAATTAATTTCCAGGAGATCGCGAGAATGCACAACCGGTCCATTGGATCGATTGTGGCGCGCTTGGTACGACTGGGCAAAATCGAAGCCAGACCTTCTCCGGACAAGGCCGCTTAGGAATATCCATGGCGTCGCGTATCACGGTTCCATGCAGATCATTATTATTGTTAACGCCATTATTGCTGGCATCATTATTTCTGATATCAAGCCTGCCGACACTCGACAGCAGGGCTGTTGCGCAAACGGCTATTCCAAGGGCGACTCTGGTTCAACAGAGAAAGCCAAGCAGCGCCGGAGACATGAAAATTGGGAAATGCATGGGAGAGTGGTGCCGGGAGAATCCCCCGCCGCATTCGCGATATCAAGCTCATCTGCAAAAGATGCGGATGAGGGCGATACGTTCTCTTCGATTCACTCCAAGAGCTCACAAAGTCAGGCTCCGCTGATAACCGGCAATTGGATTCCGCTGGGACCAGCGCCGCTGGTTTCCGACATTAGTGGAACCGGACTGCAAGACTACGGTTTTGTTTCTGGTCGAGCTACGTCGGTGACGATTGATCCAGCGGATCCGAGCGGGAATACCGTTTATGTAGGCGGAGCTTATGGTGGCGTCTGGAAATCCACCAACGGAGGTTCGCCGGGCCAATCTGTCACTTGGACTCCCCTTATCGACGATCAACCAACGTTATCAGTCGGATCTATCGCAATTCAGCCGGGAGGTGTTCCAGGTAAGGGAGTCGTTCTGGTAGGCACGGGCGAGACGAACGGGTCAACCGATTCTTATTACGGCTTGGGAATGTTGCTTTCGCTGGACGGAGGCGACGATTGGGCTTCCATTACACAAGACATTACTGCGACACGGTCGTTCGCCGGACTTGGATTCAGCAAGATAGTTTTTAGCTCGGCGAATCCGAACCTGGTGGTCGCTGCAACCGCTGCCACATCCCAAGGCATATTTGAGGGGTTAGAGAATCCGATCGCGACGAACCGAGGAATTTATTATTCCGTCAACAATTTTTCCTCATGGACATATGCTTCAATGTCGGACGGCTCGATTGCTATCGATCCTAGTTCTGTTACTTCAATCATCTACAACGCTACCGCCGGGCAGTTTTTTGCCGCATCCAGCCTGCATGGTTTTTATTCTTCGAGCGATGGAGCGCACTGGATGCGTCTCACGAATCAGCCCGGTTCTGGGCTGTCCGGAGCTGCTTGCCCTCCGCATGTTGTTTTGCCGAGTGCGTGTCCTATTTATCGCGGCGAGCTCACCGTCGTGCCAAGCCGTAACGAGATGTACGCGTGGTATGTGGACGCTGAAGCCAACGATCAGGGTATTTGGAAAACGACCGACGGGGGAAATACCTGGCTGCAAATTAATGAGTCCGGCATCACCAACTGCGGTGACTTGTTCGGCGGCTGCGGCACGGCAGATGGCACTTATAATTTAGAAATTGCTGCTGTTCCGAATGGTTCGGCAACAGACTTATATGCCGCCGCGGTGAATCTGTATAAGTGCACCATCACAAACAGTTTTCCAACCTGCAATGGCAATGGCTCAAATACTTTTTTAAACCTCACCCATGCATACGGTTGTAGCTCGATCGCGAAGGTGCATCCTGCACAGCACGATCTTGCCTACTCAGTCACAAATGGTACGGCTCTGCTTTATTTCGCGAACGACGGCGGCATTTATCGTGCTCTTGATGGGTACACAGGCTTAACTACTGGCAACTGCGGCGGCTCGAATCAGTTTGACAATCTGAATCAAACGCTGGGATCGATGACGCAACTTGTATCTTTTTCCCAGGCATCCGGCGACCCCGGCCTCATTGTGGGGGCGACCGAAGATGATGGCATGCCGGCCACGGATACCGCCGACGGCAATTCGCAATGGGTCAGTGTGTACCCGGGCGCTACTGGTTACACGGCGGTCAATCCTGCCAATGAGAATGAATGGTTCGTTTCGGCGCCTCCCGACTCCGGATCAGGCGTAAATATTTTTGCTTACGAGCAGGCACTAGGATGCCTTCTGCTGCCTTGCCCGAATGTCCAGGTGGTAAGCCAAGTGACGGTTGGTGGCGATACTGGCGGATTCAACTTGCGAATTCTGCTCGACCCTAACAATTCAGCTGAGTTGATTCTGGGAACTTGCCGAATATGGCGTGGAAGCGTGGGCTCCGGATTTACTGTGTTGAGTCCGAACTTCGAAACCGGAGGCGACGCCGTCTGCAATGGCACCGAAACAAATTTGGTGCGTTCGCTCGCGGCCGGAGTTCTTGATACCAACAACAGCGATTCGAAGGTAATTTATGCCGGAACCGACGGCTTTGGACCACTGGATGTGACTTCTCCCACGGGTGGCCATGTTTGGGTGAGTACTGACGTTGCCGGAGGAGAAACTACCTGGGCAGATCGGACGGGATTGATCAATCCTAGCAATTTTCCGATTTCAAGCATTGCTGTCGATACCTCAGATGTCGCGGGGCTCACTGCCTATGTTGGCATCATGGGCTTCCATGCGACGCATTTATGGCAAACAACAGATGGCGGAAATACCTGGACGGATTTCACCGGAACATTCCCGAATAGTCTGCCGGACGCGCCAGTGAATGCGGTACTGGTTGATCCCGGTTCACTTCCTACGAACGGAACCATATATGTGGGAACTGATGCCGGTGTCTTCACGAGCAGTACCGGTGCTCCAAACTGGACAGAACTGGGCCCGACACCTGCGCCCAAGGTGACAGGCTTTATACCGAACGCTCCAGTGACGGCACTGGCAATCTTTAACCACAGCGATTCCAAATTGTTGCGAGCCTCTACCTATGGACGTGGCATGTGGGAATTCAACCTGTCGCCGGTCCCAAGTTTCCAGATGAATGCCACAACACCGGATCCAATCAGCGTTTTCGCTGGACAGCAAGCCAGTTTCAGCGGAACTGCTTTAGCTCTGAATGGATATAACAGTCAGGTTCTGCTAGATGCCGTTTGCGTTGCGCCACTTAATTGCTCGGTAACTCCTGGAATCATACCGCCAGTCGGGATATCCGATACTTTTACGGTTACGGCGAACGGTCCAGCGGGAAATTACAATTTCACCGTACACGGGGTTGATGCTGATCATACGGACATATTCAGCGACCTCGCGTTAACACTATATGTAGTGGATTTTAATCTCTCGCCGCCCTCGCCGAGTTCGGTCACTTTAAGTCCGGCGCAAACTTCATCGCCAATTACATTTCAAGTCACTGCAGCGGGACCTTTTAGCGGAGTCGTCGATCTTTCCTGCGTGGGCTTACCTGCCGGAGCAACATACAACTTGACTCCAGCTGCTGTCAGTCCGATCACTGGAAACGCTGCAAGCGTTACGCTGACGATCAGCACCGGAGCAAATACTCCCGCAGGAACTTTCCCTGTACTGATCAGCGGTACAACGAGTGGAGGGCCTACCAAGACACAGAACTTGATTCTAGTTGTTTTGCCAGTCTCCTCACCCGACTACGCGTTGGCGATTAGCAATCCCGCTCTCACAGCCGCCAGGAATACTCCGGCAACATTCAACGGAACAGTTACGTCATTGAACGGCTACGCCAACATCGTCAATCTAAGCTGTGGGGGAAATGCGCCTCCTACTTGCCAGATCAGCCCGCTTAGCTTAACTCCGAGCGCAAGCGGAATTCCGTTCACCGTACTTGTAAGCTAGCAATGTGGCACAAAGTTATCCATTCAATATTCTCGCTGTCGGAACCGATCCAGCGCAAATTTCCCATCCGCAATCGGTGACTTTCACATCAGGAGCTGGATCAAGTGGCGACTTTTCCGTAGGCGTTTCTGGGGCGCAGACAGTAAAGTCCGGCAGCACCGCGCAATACGTAATCACTTTCGCTCCGGTAGGGGCTAGCACTTTCGCAAATGCGGTGAACTACACCTGTGATGCAAGTAGTAGTGTTCCACTGGGCGGTTGTTCGTTTAGTCCCGCCTCACCAATTGCAGGTGGGGCATCGGCGAGCACAATCGCACTTACGATTACCACGACTGCGCCGATCGCATCGCTACAGCATCACCGGATATTGTCTCTCTATGCAGTTTGGATGTGGCCGAATCTGTTCCTGTTTTTTGCCGGCACTCGTCATAGGAAGTCCCTTCGTTTGCGAGCCCTTCTGTTTTTTGTAACTTTGATCACATTGCTAGGGTTGACGGTCTCTTGTGGCGGGGGACTTCAAGGCGGAGGCGGTGGCGGCAATCCCGGAACTCCGATCGGGACCTACACGATCACCGTCAATGCGACCTCAGGACAGGCGGCACACTCAGCTCAAGTCACGCTCCAAGTGAATTAACAGTTCGTAAGAAATTCCACTCTGCTTTGTGTCTGTTCATCTGTCTGTTCTTCGAGAAGTTCTCCTCTGATACGATCATGTACTCACTCAATGGACGAACGTCTACAGATTTCTGTGAGGGAAGTTAGCGGAGGGTTTCATGGGTCAGGATTTCTCGGGAAAGCAAATAGCCGTGCTTGGCGCGGGCAAGATGGGCGGAATTCTTCTTAAAGCTTTGCTGGACAAGAAACTGCTCTCGCCCGAATCTACCCGCGCCACGGTGCAGCACGAGGAGCGCGCTCGCGTGTTATCGGGCAAGCTTGGAATTCCGGTGGGCACTGACAATCTGGCTGCAGTGCAGAATGCGGACATAGTTTTCATCTGCGTAAAGCCGCAGGTCGTGCAAGAACTGATGACTCAGATTCGTCCACATGTTACCGGGCAGCAGCTCTTCATTTCAGTTGCTGCTTCCGTTTCCACAGCTCAAATTGAAAAGGCATTAGGAATCGAAACCGCCGTGGTCCGTGCCATGCCCAACACTCCTTGCGTACTTGGCGTTGGCATGACCGCACTTTGCAAAGGGAAGTTCGTCAGCAAGGCCCAAGTTGAAGCCGCATGCGCGCTATTTGATGTCGTGGGGAGAACGGTGGTAGTCGATGAAAAACACATGGACGCTGTCACCGGACTCTCCGCCAGCGGTCCTGCCTACATCTACATAATTCTCGAATCACTGGCGGAAGCAGGAGTTAAAGTCGGCTTACCGCGTGATATCGCCACGTTACTCGCAGCTCAAACCACGCTCGGCGCGGCAACTGTAGTCCTCGAAACCGGAGATCACCCCGCCCTATTGAAGGATGCGGTCACCACGCCGGCTGGCTGCACTATCGATGGCATCATGGAACTTGAGGAAGGAAAGCTACGCGTAACGCTGATCAAAGCGGTCGTGAAGGCGGCGCAACGGGCAAAAGAGTTGGCAAATGGATAGGTGCAAAGTTAGTCGTGGTTGGTGTCGGTCCTGAGCTGTTCATCGCAAAACCTTGCCCTTCGAAGTCATGATCGTCACCCTTTGTATAGCCGTGCTGCGCTGGGCCGTGAGCAAAAGGAAAGAAATTTTGTGGGATAAGCGCTGAGGGCAGGGCCCGTAGCGATGAAGGATAATGGAAGATGAACAGTTCAACACTTTTAACTCTCCTCACCTTGGTATTAGCAAGTTCATCGCAACTGCTGGCCCAAAGCACTAAATCGGCAACCATCCACGATCTTTTTGAGCAGGACCAGCGCGATCAGCAAATCGATAACAACGCACTACCCGCTGCCGAGCAGCGGAAGCTACGTGCGCGTTACGATGAACGAGAAGAACAGGTGAAGCATCTGATGCAGAGTGGTGGCATTCACAAGACTCAGGACTTCGTTGACGCGGGAGTTATCCTCACACATTCGCTCGTTCCCGAGAACCAACTCCTCGCACATTTGGCTTTCACCGCCGCAGCATTCGATGGGATCGCCGAAGCTAAACATCTTGCTGCCACCTCGCTCGATCGATATCTAACGTTCTCTAACCAGACTCAGTTTTTCGGTACTGCCTTCCAAATGCGTTATCAGGGCTGGCATCACGATGTCTCACCGGTCATGGACGACCCCATCCGTGCGGCATTCTGCGTCCCGGCAGGCAAACAACTTGATAAACTGTTCGAGCAGGAGAAGAGCGGCATAGCTCCGCCCGACGACGGACACAATGAGTTCTGGGATGTCACGCGGCAGGGGTGCCATTGAACGTTTGAAGTTAAAAGCTTACTGGCCAGTTTTTCCGCAGCCTGCCAGGCCGGTCTCCCCACCCAAACATCCAAACCATTCCCGTTTTACAACAACAACGTAGCATATCTTTGATCACTCTCCTGCATCGAAAAGAAAGCTGCTACAGTAGCTTTTACGCGCTTGGGCGGTCATTTTTGTTGGGAGGCTGGGATGCAAATTGCGGTAGTGGGATCGGGATATGTAGGACTTGTAGCGGGAGCTTGTTTCGCCGATCTCGGTCATCAAGTCATACTCGTCGATAACGACCAGAAAAAGCTCGAGTCATTGCGAAACGGGCAGGTTCCGATTCATGAAAACTTTCTTCCGGAACTTTTAGCCCGTCATCGCGGCAAAAGGCTCACCTTTTCCGATGATCTTATGGCAGCAGTGCGGTCGAGCGAAGCAATCTTTATCGCCGTTGGCACGCCTCCTACCGAGCAAGGCGAAGCCGACCTTTCCTATGTGGAATCTGTTGCACGTGCGATTTCAGGCGCCATTAATGGTTACAAAGTAATCGTTGAGAAGAGCACGGTGCCGGTATACACCAGCGACTGGATTCGCAAAATCATCCTACGGAATGCAGCAGCTCCAGATGAATTCGATGTCGCCTCTAATCCTGAATTTCTACGCGAAGGCACTGCGGTAACAGACTTTTTATATCCCGATCGTATAGTTGTCGGGGCGGACAATGAGCGTTGCGCCGCTGTTCTACGCGAGATTTATGCGCCGCTTACTGATGGAACTTATTATCTGCGCCAAGACGCAATTCCTCAGCCTGATCGCAGCCAGATCCCGCCACCGCTTATCGTCACCAGCGCCAAGAGCGCTGAGCTCATTAAGCACGCTTCGAATGCTTTTCTGGCCATGAAAATTTCCTTTATCAATGCGGTGGCATCAATTTGCGAAACCGTCGGCGCAAATGTGCAACAGGTCCGCCAAGGCATTGGGACGGATAGCCGGATCGGGCCGCGTTTCTTAAATCCTGGAATCGGGTACGGAGGCTCATGTTTTCCAAAGGATCTGATGGCTTTCCGAGCTGTGGCGCGGGAATGCGGTTATGAATTCCGGTTGCTCGACGAGGTGATGCGGATCAACGAAGACCAGCGTCGTCGTTTCGTCCGGAAGGTGCGCAGCGCTCTATGGACCCTGAGGGGAAAGAAACTCGGGGTATTGGGTTTAGCATTCAAGGGCGGCACTGATGACATTAGGGAGTCGCCGGCCATTCTGCTAGTGCAGGAATTGCTGCAGGAAGGCTGCAGGATTGCGGCCTATGATCCTGCTGCGAGGGAGAGAGCTGAAGAGGTGCTGACGTCAGGAGTAGAGTTCACCGATAATATTTACGAAGCCGCTCGCGGTGCAGATGCTCTGCTGATCCTTACAGAGTGGGAGGAGTTTGCGACTCTCGATTTACCTCGCCTCTACAATCAATTAAAGGATCCGATCGTGATCGACGGACGCAACCTCTACGAGCCTGATGTGATGGCGGGACACGGTTTTACTTACTACAGCGTAGGGCGGCCTGCCGCATCTCCCGATCCCATCATTGCAAACACCAGTGTCCAAGCCAAGAAATTGAATCAAGTATGAGTAGACAACGCGCATTGGTCACCGGCGGCGCTGGTTTCCTGGGTTCTCATCTCTGCGATGCGTTGCTGGCTGAAGGCTACTCAGTAATAGCAGCGGATAACCTGCTTACAGGACGACTGTCGAATCTCGATCATCTTCAAAGGGAAACGCGGTTTGAATTCCGCAAGATTGATATTAACCAACCGTTCGATTGCGGCTCCGTTGAATATGTATTTCATTTCGCATGTCCAGCGAGTCCTGTTGACTATACGGTTCATGGCATCGAGACGTTGCAAGTCGGGTCTCTGGGCACATTCCATGCTCTCGACGTCGCTCGAAAATACGGAGCGAAATATCTGGTTTCATCGACTTCGGAATGCTACGGCGATCCTCTGGAACACCCGCAGAAAGAATCCTACTGGGGAAATGTAAATCCAATTGGCCCTCGCTCGGTGTATGACGAAGCTAAGCGGTTTACCGAAGCGGTGACTATGGCATATCACCGTTATTACAAAGTGGACACACGCATCGTGCGGATCTTCAATACATACGGTCCGCGGATGCAATTGAATGATGGCCGCGTCATTCCAAATTTTATGAAGCAAGCGCTCCGTGGCGAAGAACTAACAGTGTACGGCGATGGCAGCCAAACGCGGAGCTTCTGCTATGTCAGTGATGAGATTGAAGGCTTTCTGCGGCTGGCGAAATCATCGGAGCATCTGCCGGTGAACATAGGGAATCCGAACGAGTTCACAATTCTGGAATGTGCGAAGCGTGTGATTGAGGTGACGGGATCAAAGAGCAAGATTCGATACGAAGCTTTGCCGCCGGATGACCCGAAGCAACGACAGCCAGACATCACTAAGGCACGAACTTTGCTAGGCTGGGAGCCGAAAATCGATCTGGAAACTGGATTGAAAATGTCCCTTGAGTATTTCCAACGGGCAACATTGGAGCTGGCGAGTCAGCTCTGACCCGAAGCTGGCCTTGCGCTCACATCATTTCGAGTGAAAGCTTGGGAGCAGCCGATTGGCATTCCAACAATTGCCGCACCTGATCCCGCTGCTGCTCTGTTCTAACGGTAAACTGTACGCCCATCCCAAATCCTGGATGTCTGCTCTGAACCTTACCTTCTATTCGTAATTTCAGATCATTCGCCCTGACGACAATTTCGACTGGCATACCCACCGAAAATGGTTCGCTGCTTTGTACATAACACCCGCCGGTACTGACGTCGGTCAAAGTACAACGATGAGGAATGGTATGTCCGAAACGATAGATGTCTGCTCCGACGCAGCAAGCATGACGGGAGCGGTTGCGGCGATCACCGGCTGAAACTGCCAATAAGCCTAGTCCGGCGGCCAAATTTATTTGTGGCTGGCTTTGGGCAGCGTTGGGAGAAAGAGACAAAGTCATTTCAGGTTGATGACAAAGATTTTCTTTCAACCACTCGCTGATCACACGCCGTGATGTCTTGGGCAGATCGACGAACCGGATCCCCACTCGCCCGGAAGAGTCCTGCCACATTACCTCTCCGGAAAGGCGTACTGTCGATGAGTTCCCGGGTAGTGCGAATTGAAAGTACACTTTGCAGCGTGGCGGCAGCTTCTGTTGACTGAGAATCGCGATGCCTTCTTCACTAACATCCGCAAGCCTGACCGAAACGTTGTCAGTATTTGCATAAGCAATCGACGCGTTGGCATCAACCGGCACTCGCCGATTAGAGCGGCGCTCATTGCGAATCAGGCTGCGAGCCGCCTGTAGACTGGTCGCGGCACGCTCCGCCGAAATCGGTTTATAGAGAACGAAATTCGCGCCCTGCGCGAAAATCTCCCGAACGTTGCTTTGAGAATCTACAAGGGCCACCACGGCCGTTGTGTTGTTAGCCGGTGTCTGGCGGATGTGAGCGATCAATTGCATCGCAGCCGGGTCTTCTTTGCAACCGCCGATGTTGCAATCAACCACGACGACATCGAAAGACTCCGCCGACAAGCGCAACAGCGCTAGATTCGGATCACCACAGAGTTCCACCTGCGTACCTAAATCCTGTAGTAAGCGATTGAGCACGTGGACAGCTTTGGCGTCCGCGCACACCACAAGCGATGTGAGCGCCATATGGCTGGATGTTAGGGGTACTCGCTCCAACGCTACAAGTTACCTACGTCATTCGCGTGGCGCCGGTAGCAAGTAACTTTTGTCATCTAGAGTCGATGTCAATTAGAGGTTATGTTTCCAGTGGTAATCCACTCTCTATGGTTACCTGGGACCTCGTCGCGCACACAACTAATTCATAAAGGAAAACATTATGTCGTCACGTGCAGGTAATTGGATGGTTGCGCTGGGTGCGCTAGGTCTATTCCTCGGACTTTGCGTCCTCGGCACCGGTTTTAGCAAGAATGGCGATCCGGACGAACTTCCAGCAGGCGCAGGACTATTCTCCATGGGAGCTATGGCGGTTGCCGCTGGTATCTATTTGAAGGCTCGGGCACTCCAATCGGCGAACACATCCCAGGGCTCGCGGACGGACTCTGCCAATACCAGCCGATCTCGTGGCGGTTGCGAGCTATGTGGAAGCGAGACTCCAGTGATCCAATGTAAGACCCATCAACTTCATATCTGCGGAAGCTGTTTGGCCCAGCACTATGACGTGCGCTCTTGTGTATACGTTCCAAGCACGCGAACCGGCAAGGCTGGTAAGGGGCTCTCGGCAAAAGCACGCGGGGCTTAGGCTCTCGCGATTTTCCGAGTGCCACAATTACCGGAGTTACCACCGCAAATTACGTTACGCAGGTCCAGCCCTTCCCACTACGACTTTGGTACTTTGACGCTGTTCGATCCTGTCCCTACGATTAGCCTGCATGCGGGAATGCCGCAGATGCGAACCATCCTCCCCACTGACTAATAGTAAGCAACGCCAGACTTAACCGGGACGGCGCAAGCAGTGGAGATCCTGATCACATTCGGTATCAGGACCACTTCCGAAAGCCTCCCAGAGTTTAAAAGATATGCGGCAGAGTGAAGAGATGCAGGAACGCGAAGATATGCAACAAAGAAAGACAGGCGGCATGTTGAAACACAAAATGCGCGGCTTCTCGCTGATCGAGCTGATGATCGTAATGGTGGTCTTGCTGATTGCTTGCTCCATCGGGTTCATTACTCTGACGCCTGTGATGAAACGAATTCATGTCGACAATGCGTACAACATTACGCTAGCGACTATGCGGAAGGCGCGTGAAGACGCGATCGGGACTCGTCGAACCTATATGGTCACATTCTCGAATGCTGCAATCCCGAACACTATAACGATCACGCAATCCGACACCGGCGTGGTAACCAGCACTTATACGCTCCCAAATGACGTGCAGTTTGCTGTGCAAGCGGGATTTCCTACTTCGCAGGCAGCATTTCCCCTCACACCCGATACTTTTGGCGTAGGTGCTACAGCGATTGATTTTGATCAAAACATAGCGGCAGGCGCCAAGACTCAGATTTATTTTTATCCGGATGGCTCGGCACAAGATATCAATCAGAATATGAATAACGGCGTTGTCTATCTCTGCCGTCCGGGTGATCTATACAGTTCTCGCGCAATAACACTTTGGGGGGCGACCGGCAGGCTTCGGGGTTGGCGGCTTCTCTCCAACGGCGGCAATTACTGGAGGCAAATGTGACGACCACACAAACTTTCTCAAAGCGCGACAATAAGGGCGAACAGGGATTCACCCTTGCTTGAGTGTCTTATATCCATGGTCGTTTTAACTGTGGGGCTTATCTCTTTGCTGGCTGTGCTCACGGTTGCAATGACAGCCACTCAGACATCGGAAGAAGACGCAATTGCCAAGAAACTGGCGCAGGAAACAGTCGAAAGCATCTACTCTGCTCGCGACACGGCCAATGTAACGTGGGCTCAAATTGAAAACGTTGGTTCCGGAGGCATTTTCGTTGCTGGTCTTCAAGCTATTAATCAACCAGGTGTAGATGGAATTATCGGTACAGCGGATGATTCCGCAGCTTTGCCTCAAGTAATGGAAACAGCAGGAAATACTGGAGTATATGCTGGAACTTGCCCTCCCGACAATTGCACTTCCACTGACTAACTTTCAACGCAGCATTACAATCGCGGACGTGGCCGATCCTAATAATCCCGGAAACCCATACGGCAATTTGCGGCTATTAACATCACAGTGCAGTACACGACACCGCAGTTCAGCCTCCCCAAAACATATTCTCTGGTGAGTTACGTGTCTCAGTACAAATGAAGAGGGAACGCATGCGCACGATATCCAAAAATTCGCACAACGGGTTCACGTTGATCGAAATGATGATCGCCTTGGGTATCGGAGTCTTAGTCTTAGGCGCGGCGGTTGAGCTATTTAGCAAAAGTGTGAGTTTGACCTGGGCGGTTTCGCAGAAATCTGAATTGCAACAGGATGCCCGAGCCGCATCCAACCTGCTCGTCAAAGACATCAGCTTAGCTGGCGCGGGGATTCCGACAGGCGGTGTGGGACTTCCGCCTAAAAGCGGAGGGGGCGGCACGGGCGTGATTCAAGTCTTTGGGTGCGGCTACGTGGGGGGGCAATGCTATTTAGGGCCGAATAACACTGCGGCTGGGATTTATCCTACGCAAAGTCCTGGGGGGGTAATAACCCCGTATGTTTATGGAGTGGTTCCTGGTTGTCAGGCCGGAATTACGATTGCTGGGAATCCAACCCCAACCGACACGATTACCATAATTTATTCAGATAACGTATTTCCCCTAAGTGATTACAGCACTGTCACCATTCAGCCCGGCGGCACAAGTGCGCAATTCACGACCGCGAATGCGGCGGATACACCGGTCAACAATGCCTCTGTCGGTTTGCAAAACGGTGATTTGGTCCTCTTTCAATCCACTATTGCCAGTGCGTCTGGTGCGACTACTGCGTACGCAATCGCCGAAGTGACTACCCCCGCTATTACTGGCGCGGGCCTCGGACCTTATACGGTGAATTTCGGTGCTGGAGACCCATTGAAATTTAATTATCCCGCAGCGCCTTCAGGCAATTTGAGATCTCTCTTAGGGGGAACGAATACGGTAGCGACACGTATATGGGTGATTACTTACTACTTAAAAATGACGCCAGATCCTCTCGGTGCCGGTGCTGGAATACCCACGTTGATGAGGCAAGTGAATGGACGCACGCCTGTCCCAGTTGCTGAGAACACCGTGAACCTTCAGTTCACTTACGACACTTACGACAGCGCCGGAAACTTACTCGCGGCAAGCTGTGATGGTGGCCAATCTGTCGGCGTAACCCCCAGCCAAATTCGCACTATTAATATTGCGCACCTTACTATGCGCAACCAGCTGAGTGGGGTAAACGGCGCTCTGGGCCAGACAACAAAAGGCTACCAAGGCGTAGATTTGCAGACCTCGATTAGTGCACGCAATCTGAGCTTTTCACAACAATATCAATAGCGACTATTAAGGCATATATGCGAAGCATTAGAACGGGTATAAGGAGCTACGCGATGGAGAACGAGAAGACAAATGCACGTGGATTTACCCTGATTGCTTCCCTGTTGATGTTGCTTCTCCTCTCGGGAATTGCCATTGGATTATTAATGTCGGTTAACACCGAGCAAAAAGCCGGCGGTAATGATCTGCAAAACACGATGGCTTACCGTTCCGCCGAAGGTGGCATCGAGAAGATGACCGCGGACTTGTCTAATCTATTCGCGCAATTTCAATCGCCTAACGTTTCTCAGATACAAGCACTGAGTGCTTTGGTGCCAACGGGAGACCCAACGACTTCATATGTTGTTTACACGTTGACTCCAGCCACGAAGGTAGACGCAAACGGTAACACGATCCCCAACTATGGCTTTAACTCTATTCGGACGGGACCAAATCAGGGGTTATATGCCCAGACCCTTCCTGTCACACTTTCGGTGACTGCCAACCGGCTGCTTGGGCAAGAAGTCAGTATGACCCGCCAATCCGAAATGGCGCTAATTCCGGTATTCCAGTTCGGTATATTTTCCGATAGCGATTTAGCTTTCTTCGCGGGCCCAAACTTACAATTTCAGGGGCGTGTCCACACCAACGGCGATCTTTACTTGCTCTCGGGAGATGGAAGCTCTGTGACATTTCATGACAAAGTATCGGCTTACGGAAACATCATTCGCCAACAGATACCTAATGGGGTAAGTTATACAGTCAATCACAATGGAACTATTAACCTTATAACCTCAAATGGAGGTTGCCCCAACGCTCCTCCTCTTCCTGACACCAACTGCCTGGCATTAGGTTTCACTCAAGGAAGTGTTGTTGCCGGACCGGGATCGGGTTATAACGGCGTATGGCAAGGCGTTGCAGGCAGTTACAATTCCTGGTTGATCAATGGGAATTTCAATAGTCCTTTGCTGCCGAAAGTTTACAATGCTGGCGCTAAAAAGCTGCAGCTTTCGCTGGTTACCGGAGCTCCAAACGCCCAACAATTTGAAATCATTCGCCGGCCTCCAATTGGCGGTTCACCCGTCGATCCATCACGCCTTTATACACAGGCGGAGATTCGTATTTTGCTTTCTGACGATCCAGCAGAACTTTCGCCAGGAGGCGCTGCCGATTCGCAGAATATCCGGTTGGCCAACATCGCTCAAGCTGGAGGTGGACCGGATTACACTCGGGGTGTGCCAGCTAGTACGCCGGGCTTGCCTGCGACCCGCACCACTTACTTCGCAGAAGCATCAACTGCAATTCCCGATACAACTCTTTGGAGCAACGCGGTGGGGACTTTACGTTCGGATTGGCCCAACGGCCCCTCTCTGACTAACATCCTCTTGCAACCCGTAGGCGCTGCGCCATTGCTTCAGAGTGGAACAGTCCCGGTCACCAATGCCGCTCCACCCGTCAATCTTCTGGCGTGCAACACAACAACGGGCGTATGCCCTGCGTCACCTTACTATGTGCCTCCAACTAGCAAGACATCACCGGCTAGTATGAATACATGGAACGTGATCGATGGTTATTTACGGGTAGAGGTTGTGGCACCTAACGGAGCTGTCACACCAGTAACACAACAGTGGCTTGCGCTCGGCTTCGCTCGGGGCGCCACAGCTCCGACAGCACCTGGGGCGGTCAATCCAGCAACTCCGGGCGCAAACCCAATAAACCCGAAAGCTATTCTGATCCTGCAAGAACTGGCAATTCGAAATTCGAATAATTTGACAGGAACTCCTGACCTGGTCGGAGTTCCTCCAAGCTGCACAGCACATACGCCAGCTCCGCCTAACTTCACTTGCAAGTACGGAAAACCGCCGGAAGTCTTAACCGACACGAATACCGGTTCTCCTTATTATGGAGATACATCGCAAGCCGACAGCATTAGCCGCTATAACTGGTATCCGATAAATTTCTACGATCAACGTGAAGGAGAAGCACGCGATGGTGCCCCAGCGGCAGGTAGTTGTACCGCAAATGGCATGATGAACGCTGTCGAGCTAGATGTGGGCAATTTGAAGAATTGGCTCGAAACCGACCCTGTTGGCGTAACCGTTGATAACACGACGGATAATGGTTACATCCTGTATTTTTCAGATCGTCGAGGAATGCAGAAGAGCGAATGGCCAGTATCGGGAGAGGTAGCAGGCCAAAAACTTGGCGATTCTGGGTTGGAAGATTCCATTAACACAGGCAGCGCTGTTGGGAAGCCAGACCAAGCATTGGATGGCGACTTCATGCCCAACGAGCCAGGAAGATACCTTCCCGCACCTGCTCCACCCCCAAATTCTCCACCTTCTCCGGAGGATGTCAACAACAACGGTAAGCTGGATAATGTTGGAGCCCTTAACCTTGGAAATGGCTTTGGTGTTAACACCAGCGCTCCCCGAGATCCTTACACAAATCGCATCGCGAGCTGCACATATACCGGTCGTAAGAACTGGGTAAGCGGCGCACGTCATGTTCTCAGGCTGGTCGACGGTTCGCTGGGCAATGTGCCTTTGCCGGGTTTTACGGTAGGATCGGAAAATCCTGTGTACATTTGGGGAAATTACAACACTGCCTCCAACGCGGACGCCGTGCCTGATTTAACCTGGCCGCCCGCAAACTCAACGACCGAACCCGTCTCATTCCGCCGCGGGAGTCATTGCAGATGCGGTCACAATGCTGTCCAAGAATTGGTCAGACCTCGTTGATATGAATAATCCACTTAGCGCCGCCGGAAGGCCCGCAGTCCCTACATACTATCGCACCGCGATTTGCGCCGGAAAGAACATGAATTTCCCGACCGCCGGATTGGCATGGTTTACTGGCGGCGATCAGGGAACCGATGGAGGGTTGCATAACTTCTTGCGGATGCTGGAAAACTGGGGTGGCCAGAGCCTCAATTACAAAGGCTCGATGGTCAGTCTTTATTATTCCACCTACGCCACTGGTATAGATAAGGGCAACCCGTATTCTCCGCCAGTTCGAAACTATATTTTTGATCCGCTATTTTCCTCACCCGCCGGGCTTCCGCCTGGAACCCCGGTGATTCGCGATGTGGACAATCTGAGCTATCGCCAGGACTTCACACCGCGCGGAGGAGCCGATCAATAAACTGCAATACGCTCGTTGCCCCGATCCTGCTTCGGCAGGGTTGGGGCTTTTTTATTTTTGGCTAGAGACGTAAAATCGCTCTTCGCCGAATTGAAGAACTGAATGACTACATCAACTAATGCTGTGCGCTCCGGGAGCGCTCCAACCACAACGGCACCGTGGCTGGCATTCATAGTTTCAGTGTGCATTACCGTGGGATTGTTTATGATTCCCGCGTTCATCATTCGACCGTTCACTTTTCAGTCTGCGCGCGGCCTGGTTCTGGCTATGAAGGTCCGGCAAGCGGCTCCCTTTTGGACCCTGGTAACCCTCGCTGCGTCGTTGTTGCTGGCGGCGGTGCTATGGCGGCGTGTCTCGCGTTGGAAGAAGTCAGCCCTTGTAGCAGGACTATGTCTGGCATGTGCGGCGACGGTGATGAGCCGAATCGATTACTTCGAGTGGATGTTTCATCCCGTGGCGGCTCCAGGATTTGAATCTGTCAGCCAATCAAAAGTGGATCCATCGGAAATGGTGTTAGCGGTACGTCTTGGGACTGAAGCGCGCGCCTATCCGATTCTTGAAATGGGTTATCACCACATCGTCAACGATGTTGTTTCCGAAGTGCCAATCGCAGTTACTTATTGAACGCTTTGTCACACCGGTCTGGTGTGGAAGAGAACAGTAAACGGGAGAGCTCTACGTTTCCATCTTGCAGGAATCAACAATCAAAATTTTCTGATGAGAGACGAGGAAACCGGAAGTTGGTGGCAGCAAATTACCGGTAAAGCAATCTTCGGCCCGCTGAGGGGTGAGCAGCTTGAGCCGATACTAAGCGACGAGTTGACGTTTGGATTGTGGAAGCAGGAGTCTCCCAACGGGCAGGTACTCGCTCCTGTAGCAAAATATGCGGGCAAGTATGAGAAGAAAGATTGGGAAACCGAGATCCAGAAATTGCCTCTCGTAATTTCCTTCCCGGGAACGCCGATTCAGTCACGCGAGACATTGATAGGAATTGAGATAGCGGGCGTGAGCCGGGCCTATCCAGTGAAGACTTTGATTGCCGAATCGCCAGTACAGGATCGCCTCGGTGGATCACCGATCGTTCTCGTAGCGGGACCTGACAAGAAGTCGATCCGCGCATTTGTGAGTCGAATCGATGGAGTGGATCTTGAATTTTTCCGTGACACTGTGAAGGACGTGATCCCTGACGCTCAAAAAACTGCGGGTTCAAAAACTGAGACTCCGAAGGCGGAGCCTTCCGCTAGTGAGTGGAGCCTCATAGATTCGCAAGGGAGCCGATGGGATTTTCGCGGATGCGCCATTGCTGGTCCGCTGCTGGGAAAGTGTTTGCAGCCGCTGTCCGCCATTAAGGATTTCTGGTTCGACTGGCGTAACTATCATCCCGAGACGACTGTCTATCAGCGCTGAGTGAATTCCTGCCATGTATCATTCAGAAGGTTAGTTCACATTTCTATAGCTTCAATACCAGAGGACATCTTGGCTAAAGTCAACGCAATTTTTTGGGATGTTGGTGGCGTACTGCTTACCGACGCATGGGACCGTACACAGCGGCTGCGCGCCCTCAATGAGTTCGGGCTTGATGAAATCGAATTCAGCGACCGCCATGAAATGGTTGTTTCATCCTTCGAGCGCGGAAAGATTACTCTCGATGAATATTTAGAGCGGACTGTCTTTTATCGTCACGCGTCCTTTTCCGCGCGAAGCGTTTCGTGAGTACATGTTTTCATTGTCGCAGGCAAAGCCAGATTCGCTTCAGTTTGCCAGGGACTTGGCGAAATCGGGTAAGTATTTGATGTCCACGATCAACAACGAATCGAGAGAACTGAATCTATATCGGATTGAAAAATTCGCCTTGAGAGATATTTTCACCGTTTTCGTTAGCTCGTGCTTTGTGGGGTTTCGCAAGCCAGAGGCACCCATCTATAAGCTGGCGCTCGACGTGGTTCAGAAATCAGCCGAGGAATGCTGCTTTATTGATGATCGCGCTCTGAATTTGGAAAGCGCGCGTCAGCTGGGAATCCATGCCATTCAAATGCAAAATGCTTCGCAACTACGGCTGGAACTGCAAAGTTTGGGAGTAGAAATTTGAAGACTATCGATTAAAGACCAGCAATTTATGTGCGCGTCCGAGTGATTGAGGGTTGAGCGGTTGATTTTGCGGGGGTTGCTTCTGCGCCAAGTCCCAAGCTCAAATCACTCGACCAGCAATCCGAGACGATCTTCCACTCCCCCGCTTGGCGAGTCATCACTATCAAATATTTGCCACGTTCTTCTCGCCGCTTACCTAATGCGCCAGGCACCAGCATTTTGCAGCGGCCAGCTTCGTAGGCAGAATCGCCAATCAGGTCCACTCGCAGAGGCTCCAGTTCGACCTCTCCCAAACCAGCGTCGAGTACGGAGAAGAAGAATTCACGTATTGCAGCCATGCCGCGCACGGCGGGAACATTGGGCCGCAACACGATGGCGTCGGCCACGTAAAGCTCAATCAGGTCGTCCAGGTGTTTGGTATTGCAGGCACTCACCCAGTCCTGTGTCACTTTTCTGGCGGCGGCTTCATTGCGACTAGGCGCAGTACTACCCAGTGAGGCGCGCGTTCTGGTCGGATCACTCCCAGCCAAAGGAGCATTTGTAGTCGCGGGCCGACGTTCGGCAGCGGCCGATTGCTGTGCTTCAGAATTGAAATAGTGATGATGGTAGTGGTGATAATAATGATGTTGTCCGGTGGGCGACGCGTCCTTTGACTGGATCTTAATCATAGCTGGGTCGGGGGCTGCTTCCCGATGTTCTTGCAGTGGAACCCCACACGTGGAACAAAATCTGTGCCCGTGAGGATTCATCCCCCCGCAAGAATGGCAAGCTAAATCTGCCGCACTGCCAGTTTCTGCTATGAAATCAGCCGAGATTTCGCTGTCAGTCTCGAGCGTAAGTCGCTGCATAGCCTGAAGGGCTGCCTCAATCGCTTCCTGGCCGGGCTTAGGACGCCGCAGGTCATACTTCATGCGATTGAGGAACTCGTCCACGGCGGGGTCGGGAATAAGTTCTTCCTCAGGATCCTTACGTGCCGCGTTCTTTGCCGGTTTTGGAGGTTTTTCCTGATCCAACGAATCTTCCTTCAGCGCTCATTTTAGCCGAAAAGGTAATCAGCGCGTGGAAAACTCAACTCTGGCTTCAGCTTCGGTGGGAACCCCATTGCAGGTTGCCGGGCGGTATCGCCAACCGCGCACTGCGCTCAGGGCATTGTTGGCCTCGGATAGGCCAGCGCTGTCCAGAATGAAAGGGCTATGCACGCGTCCATCGGTGCCTACGATAAAGCTAACGCTGAGTCTCGTTTCTGGATCGATTCGCTGTAGCAAGGGATTTGGAGTGGCGATCGGCTCCGGCACCGCTGTTTCCGCGCAACTTATTTGGTTAGTGGAATGCGGAACGGGCGAGAACTTCGAATCATGCACTGCTAACTGCCAAGCTTTCTGCTCACGAATGAATAGCGAGCTTTGCCTCTCCGAGGTTCGCGGGGAAGCGAACTCGGCGGAGGCAAAGCATGCCAAGGTATGCACGAACAAAAGAAGCGGCCAGAGCTTCTGGAGCAGCATTGGCATCAACCGTTCTCGAGTCGCGGCGGAGAAGAGGAACGCCACAACTCTACCAAGTTACTATTGTCATCGGCAATTGAAACTCCAAGCGTTAGATCTTCTAAGCTGCTGAAAACTCGCCACTTAACTCTGCGACGCTGGGACGAATGCCTGTACCAAGTGAAAAAGATTGCGGACCAAGGCAGTCTCTTTCAGGACGAATGATATCTTTGTGTTTCTCAGACAAAAACAATCCGTAAGCACACCATGCCCAAACAAACTCTGAATGTTGCCATGATCGGCCAAGGTTTTATGGGCCGCGTTCATTCCAATGCTTTCCATCAAGTAGGGTATTTCTTCGATTCTCCCTACGATCTTCGCCTCAAAACAATTTGTGGGCGGGATCGCGCGAAGCTTGAATCCATGGCTTCGACGTGGGGATGGGAGGAGACAGCAACTGATTGGCAGAGCGTCGTCACGCATCCGGATATCCAGATTATTGATATTGCTGTCCCGAATGTATTGCATGGGCCGATTGCGATAGCCGCTGCGAAAGCTGGAAAGATTGTCCTTTGCGAAAAACCGCTCGCGACGTCTTTAGCCGAAGCTGAGGACATGGCTGAAGCTTCTCGGAACGTTGCGAACCTCGTCTGGTTTAACTATCGACGGGTACCCGCAATCGCCTTCGCGAAGGAACTCATCACAGATGGCAAGGTCGGACAGCCCTATCACTATCGGGCGGTATATCTGAACCAGTCTGGAAATGATCCGTCGAAGACGGCGACTTGGCGCTACTCGCGGGCTCAAGCTGGATCAGGAGCCATTGGAGATCTGCTCTCTCATGTGGTGGATCTTGCGCTTTATCTAAACGGGCCCATCACGGAGCTAAATGCGATGGCGCATACATTCGCTACGGGACGCGATGTGGATGACGCTGCTGTGATTTTGGTTCGATTCGCTAATGGAAGTATTGGGAGTTTTGAAGCCAGCCGCTACGGAGTCGGCTGTCGCAACCGCAATACGTTTGAGATAAATGGTTCGAAGGGGATGTTGAGTTTTGATTTTGACGAAATGAATCGCGTCAAATTCTACGATGCGACAGATTCCCCAAATCTTCAGGGTGTCCGCGATCTGATGGTGACTGGCCCCGATCATCCCTATTGGAAAAACTTCTGGAAACCTGGGCACGCCCTCGGCTACGAACACACCTTCATCGCTACGCTGGGAGACTTCCTAAGCACGCTGGATGGTTCGCCCGAAGCAAATCAATTTCATCCGAACTTTGAGGATGGCGTGGCGGTGCAGAAAATTCTGGATGCCGTGGAAAGATCAGCACGCTCGCGGAATTGGGTTTCTTTAACCTAGTCTGCAACGTTAGCTCTGCGGTTCCCGTTCCCAAAATTCGCGCCGACTTTAGTCGCTCAAGAATACTAAACAAACTATTGTAACTTGCTCCGGCCCCGCAGTAACTCATAGCATCGATTTGTATGCTCAGGGCCCTTTTACTATGCGAGGACGAAGCTTCCGTGCGCCTAGTGACTCGTGTCTTCAAGGACCTCGGAGTAGAAGTTGACCATTGTCTGCACCCCTTAGGAGCGTCGAAGGCGATTAAGGCGGATCGCTTCGATGCAATCGTGGTGGACGATGAAGTGGTTGGTGCTACCGCGCTCCTCGACAAAGCCTTGACGCTTTCTGGCTGCGAGAAATCCGTACGCATTATACTAGCGGGAATCCCGACCACCGTAGGCACTGCATTCCAAACCGGCGCCCAAATCATTCTCTACAAGCCGCTCTCTCAGGAAAGAGTACGTCATGGACTGAAAGCGGTTCGAAACCTCATGGCGCGGGAACGACGCGGGGGATCGAAGCGGGTTCGTGTGGATTTCCCGGTTAAGCTCATCTACGAAAAGGGGCGAACAATCGCAGGTATGATCGAAGATCTGAGCGACACTGGGGCGGCGATTCGCTGCAAACAGCCACTGTCCAATGCTGCTCATTTTTGCTTTGAGTGCACACTTCCGGATACGCAAGGGATGCTCAGAGCTACGGCTGAAGTGGTGTGGCAGCGTGCCGGGGGCACGTTTGGTATCCGCTTCACGGATGTTTCTGCTTCATCCCGCAAGATGCTTGTTGAGTGGCTCAGAACCAGGGCCAGCACGAAGTCTGAACGTGTCTTGACCGCCAAAGCTTAACTTCAGCAGCCTTCTTTTCCGCAACTACCATTTTGTGATACAGATCGCTACTCTGCTGTAAGCTGCTTTATTGATTATGAAAAAGCTGACAGGAGGAACGATCCTCTGCTCGGAACTCGAAAAACTCGGTGTTCAACATATTTTCGGCTTGCCAGGATCGCAGAATGTTTCGTTCTTTGAAGCCTTGCGCCAGTCGTCTATCCGTACAGTTTTAGCTACGCATGAACTGGCAGCTGCATTCATGGCCAACGGATACTATCGTGCGTCGGGTAAAGTTGGTGTTCTAACCACAATTCCCGGACCCGGTTTCGCTTACACTGTTGCAGCCATCGCAGAGGCCTCTCAGGATTCATCGGCTCTTCTATACATCGCGAGCCAACCGGTTGAGGATCCAAATAAGAAGTTCCACCGACAATCTATTGATCAGAGGGCTCTTCTCGCACCTATTGTCAGGTGCGTTGTTGAAGTTGATCACGCTGCAGACATCCAAGATGCGGTGCAGGAAGCCTACGCCGCTACAACCGCGGAGGAGCCTGGCCCGGTTTTGCTCCTTGTGAAGAATCGAGCGATTTGGGACGAGGAAGAGATTTCTACGAGTGAGAGTGTTAAGGTGAAACCACTTCCCTCTCCTGATCCGACCGCTATAAATCAAGTCGTCCAAGCACTGGAGAAAAGCCGTCGCATTGTTTTCTTCGTTGGGCAAGGTGTCAGCGAATCTGCTGAGCAACTTCGAAAACTTGCTGAGCTATTGCATGCCCTGGTGATCACAACCCGCTCAGGGCGCGGCGCGCTTCCCGAGGACCATCCGTTAGTTCTAACATTTGTTTATTCTGAGCCAGCATTGCGCGCTCTCAATTCCGTGTTCGAACGAAGTGATTTGATTGTCGCCATTGGCTGCAAGTTTTCGCAGAACGGGACTCATGGATTTCAGCTTCGAATCCCGGAAAGCAAACTGATCCATGTTGATGCGTCCACAACGGTGCTCAATGCGAACTATCCGGCTAAGCTCGCCATTCATTCCGATGCGGGTATTTTTCTCGAAAAAGTAGCGACTGCAGTCACGGGATTTGCACTGCCGAAGTCTGAATGGACTTCTGAGGAAATATCAGCGTTCAAGAAATCTGGAGCAGACTACGCAAGCGAACCGGAGCCGAAGGTCAATGGTGTGACTCCTTCTACACCGGCCGGGTTCTTCGCTGCACTCAGAAAGGTGATGCCGTCCGACGCTTGTCTGGTCACCGATTCAGGCTTGCATCAAGTATTGACATCGAGGCATTTCCGGGTGCAAAGCCCGCGCGGGATTGTTTCACCGTCGGACTTTCAATCCATGGGCTTCGGTTTACCGTCCGCCATCGGAGCGAAACTTGCCGCGCCGAGTAGAAAGGTCGTCGCAATCATAGGCGATGGCGGCTTCGCGATTACAGGAATGGAGATCATTACTGCGGTTCGCGAAGAGATTCCGCTCACGATCATTATTTTCAACGACGGCGCGCTGGGGCAAATTCGCTTGCAGCAAATCTCTCGCTTCGGGCGTACTCACGCTACCGATTTACTGACGCCAAATCTTGAGCTGTTCGCGCAGGCAGTAGGCGCGAATTATGCTTACTTAGACGGTGACGCTGAGTCTGTGTTGCGAACAGCGATCGAGAGTAACGCGGTGACTTTGGTAGAAGTGAGCGTCGGTGATAGCAATTCGATTCGCGCCGAACGCGTGAAAGCACTGGCGCGCGAAACCAGCCGAAAGGTACTGAAATCTTCGAAGCTAAAATGGATCAAATCCCGCTTGCGCCATTAAGATATTTCACTTTCCTGGAGCAGAGATTCTGCAACTGAATCCTCAAAACCGCGGTGCTTGCACGGCAGACGGTGCGTGGCAGACTTCGCCACAGTCGTTGGCACTCACCAGCGCTAATGTGCATATTTGGAGAGCCAGTCTGGTGCAGCCTGCGGAGAAACTCGCATTCTATTCTGGAATACTGGCGCCCGATGAGCGCCAACGAGCCGATCGGTTTATTTTTGAGCGGGATAGGCACCGCTTCATCGGTGCACGCGGAATTCTTCGATTGCTTCTAGGCCGATATCTCGAGCAAGATCCTGCCAAATTGCAGTTTTCTTATTCTAAATATGGCAAGCCTTCGATGAAGAGTCCCGCAGATAGCGATCTTTGCTTCAATGTTTCCCACTCCCACGAACTCGTTCTGTACGCATTCACTCGAGGCCGTGCGATTGGCATAGATGTGGAGTATATCAACGAAGATCGGGCGACCCAGCAAATTGCCGAGCGCTTTTTCTCGGAGCGCGAAGTCGCGATGTTTCGCTCGCTTCCGACTGACAAACAAACCGAGGCGTTTTTTAATTGCTGGACGCGTAAGGAAGCCTACATCAAAGGCAGAGGCGAAGGACTCTCCTTTCCCTTAGACCGGTTCGACGTTTCACTGATTCCAGGAACTCCCGCGCAACTACTGGATTGCCGCGAACAGGACGATGCACCACCGCAAGTGTGGTCGTTGCGAGAAGTAACTGCTGGCGAAGGATACGCGGCGGCGGTTGCCGTGGAGGGAAATAGTGACTGGACAGTCAGTTGTTGGCAGTGGGTATAAAAGCATGTCAAAGCCCATTTCGCTTTAGCGCCTAACTGCTTCGTCCAGCACGCAACGTAAATAGACTAATTTCCGGAGTGCAGTTCAAACGCATCGGGACGCGAATCGTGCCGAGCCCGATGTTCGTATAAAGCGTCAACCCACCCACTTGATATTTACCTCGCGGATATTTCTGAGCATACGGCGGCAACCAGGGAGCGCCAATAATTGGAAGCCAAATTTGACCTCCATGCGAGTGTCCTGAAAGCTGAAGATCTATCGGATGAAGAGCCGCCTCATCGGCAAAATCCGGCTCATGCGAGAGCAGAACCACGGTTTCTTCTTTTGGGATTGAAGCGAGGGTGCGACTTAAATCCGGCACGCCCTGCATCACATCATCTATCCCCGCCAGCCAAAACCGGGCATTGCCCTCTTCGATCGGGAAGCGATGTATTTCGCAAAACGCGTATACCGTGATTTTCAAGACAATGGGTGATGAAATCCGGCACGGAAGCGACATCGTGATTTCCGAGAATCGCAAATACTCCGAAACGAGCCCGCAATTCGCTCAAGAGCTGCGAGCATGGCGGCGCAGTCCTGACAGCTTCTTTACCTCTAGAAACGTCGGCGGATTTCTTGGAAAGAAAATCTTCCAGCATAGGTACCGTGACAAAGTCTCCGGTCAGCACGATCAAGTCCGGATGCAGATCGTTTACTGCTTTGATCGCCTTGCGAATGGGAACCACGGAAAAAATCTCGTCGTAGTGGAAGTCGCTAAGTTGCGCAATGGTGAAACCATCGAAAGAGCGGGGTAACCGGGCAAGAGGAATTTCAAGTCGTACGAGCCGCGGATCATTCGGTTCAAAGATGGTCGTGTCGGCACCGATTGCCAAAACGCCCGTTGTAGCCACTGCCGCGGTGGCTTGGAGGAATTTCCGTCGGGTTATCAGCGGCAACTAAACGCTCCTCTTTCCGGTACTGAGGAGCCTCCTCAGGCCGAGTAGTACACCTCTGGCGAGATGTCTCCTCCTGATTGTACCGGATCATCAACTCGAACAATCCACGGCGCGGTTTGATTTGGAAGCGCTGCAATCATGGAAACCTCGCAGAAGGACACTCCATTCGCAGGTTACCTCAGGTTACTAACGTGCTATCTCTCAATGAACGTGCTGCATACGCGAATCCCTATCGTGTGAAAACCATTTCAGTCACATCCAGTCACCACAGTCTTAACTCCCATGTTTTCAGCCACTCGATGTTGGAACAGGGATTGCTTCTACAAAGGCCAATGGTCGCTGCGCTTGGCCGAAGATGCAACATGAGCGCAACACGACCGGGAGGACACATGCCACGTCGCTTTACATACTTTTTCGTCATTCTGATTTCCGCGCTGCTTTTTTCAGGATCAGCTTTTGCCGACTCAACCGTGAACATGACCTTTATTGGTCCTGGCGGAAACAACGGCGGCGGAGTCTACACATATCCTTACAATTTCTCGATCAATGGTGGTCCTTCGACGCCGCTCATCTGCGACACATTTGACAACGAAGTCGTAAGCGGAGAGACCTGGACGGCAACCGTATCGAACCTTCTTAGCGGCGCAGGGCTATTCGGTAATAACCCTCTCGACTACAAAGCGGCCGGCCTCATTTTTCAAGGCATTACCGGCGGTACCGTCGACGCCACAATCGGCAACTGGGCGATCTGGGGTTTGTTTTCTCAGAACGCTGTGAATAATTCTTTCTATTCGAGCAGCGGCGCGGGCAATCTCGCGAGTCAATATTTGATCACCGCAGCGAGCGCTCCAGATAGCGCATTCAGTGGGCTGGTGCTTTACACGCCGGTTGCTGGAACCCAGAGCTGGGGAGGTCTGCCGCAGGAATACATCGGTTACGGACACGTGAGTGCACCGGAACCAGCGTCGCTCGCCATGTTGGGTATGGTGCTATTGACTCTGGGCGCGGCTACCCGCAAGCGATTTGGCGCTCAGGCCACACGAAGCTAACTCCAGTAAATTTTCCGCAACTTACGTTTTCTCATGCCGGGGCTTCATCCGCCCCGGCATTCTCTTCGAACATTCCAACTAAAACTTCAGTTACCAGAGTCCACACCGGTCCTCGTCCAACTTGCGGTTTCTTAGTGATAGATGGACCACTTATCATCGAGTCCATTTCCCGCTTCCCTCTTGTCTTTTGCGATCTATCTCACGCGCGACTTTCCACGCACACTGTCTCTGCTGCGATTCACCTTTAAAGAAGTGAAAGCAGCCGGTCTAAATCCCCCGCCGTATCAAAGTTCGATGCGGCCAGACAAGAGGTCTTGCGTGAAGGATCTCCGCTCGCGTTGGAATGTGCTCTTCGGTGCCTTCAGTATTCTGTTGGCTTTGCTTGCGATGCCCAGCCCGGTTGTATTTGGGCATCCCCACGGTCAGAATCCCAGCGGACTGGTAGTGAGCGACTCGACGCCGAACTTCGGCACGGTGATTGTCGGCGATAGTACCGTCGCAACTGACAATCTCATCAACGCGAGTTCCTCCAGCATCACCATCACCCAGGCCCAAGTGGTGGGAACACAGTTCGCCGTGACTACGCCGACATTCCCGTTAACATTAGCGCCCGGCCAACAAACTACCCTCTCAATTTCTTTTGCGCCTACAGCGCCGGGATTGCCGAGCGGAACAGTCTTGATTTCAAGCGATGCGCCCAATTCGCCGACCACATTGCAACTATCCGCAATCGCTGTTGTTAAGGGTCAACTGGCCTCGAGTCCCACCAGTTTTACTTTCGGAAATGTAACGTTGGGCAGCAGCCAAACTGTAACTGGAACGTTTTTCAATACCGGTGGCACCAACCTGACGATCTCGCAAGCCAGCATCAGCGGCAGTGGTTTTCAACTAAGCGGACTGAGTTTGCCCGTCACCCTTCGTCCCAATCAGAGCACTCCCTATAGCGTCAGTTTCACACCGACTTCGAATGGACCAGCCACTGGCCAGATCACAGTGACTTCGAGATCCGCCGATTGGGCGAACGACCGTCGCGGACAATATGTCCGCTCGCACACTATGGGCGGGAGTCAAACCGCAACCATACAAGTATCCGGCACTGGAGGGGCACCGGGCCAATTGGTTTCTGCTTCTAATATCAATTTCGGAAATACCCAGGTCGGTGCCACACAGAATCAGTCTGTAACACTGACAAACTCAGGCGGATCGAGTGTGACAGTCAGCCAGACTACAGTTGCGGGAACTGGATTCCGCATCTCCGGGTTGAGTTTCCCCTTCACTATTGCAGCCGGTCAGAGTGTTAATTTCACCGCTAGTTTTAATCCGCAGGCCGCAGGCAATGCGTCGGGAAATGTAGTGGTCACCAGTAATGCCGCAAATTCAACATTGAACATTGCGCTCTCCGGGGTGGGAGTAGCCGCTGGCACACTTGCTGCTGCTCCTGCGTCGCTCAGCTTTGGGAACGTGCAGACGGGTCAATCGCAGACTCTTGCAGAAATCATAACCAACACTGGTGGATCGAATGTCACCATCACGCAGGCTTCCCTGAGCGGCTCCGGTTACAGCACTACTGGGTTGAACTTCCCGCTGACGTTAACTCCGAACCAGACCGCAAGTTTCAATGTTATTTTCTCACCTCAATCGGCGGGCAGCGTGAGCGGGAGTCTGTCAATCATCAGCAACGTTGCGACTTTGGCAATCCCGCTTTCAGGAACCGGAGTTGCTCCAGGCGCTTTGAGCGCAAGCCCATCCACACTTAGCTTTGGCAACGTACAAATCAGCAAGAGCCAGACTCTTGCAGAAACCGTAACCAACACCGGCGGATCAAATGTCATCAATCACGCAGGCTTCGCTGAGCGGCTCGGGCTACACCTTCACGGGTTTAAGTCTGCCGCTGACACTAGCTGCAAACCAAAGTGTGAGTTTTAGCGTTGTGTTTACTCCGCAATCGGCGGGAACTGCGAACGGCACCTTGTCGCTCATCAGCAATGTCGCGACGCTAGCGATATCGCTATCGGGATCCGGCGTGACACCAGCGACTCTCGCCGCCAATCCAACGAGCATTGCGTTTGGTAATGTTCAGGTGGGAAATGCCAGCACTCAGCCCGAAACTCTTACCAATACTGGCGGATCAAATCTTACAATTTCCCAAGCCAGCGCAAGCGGCGCGGGATTCAGCACCACCGGATTGACTCTGCCGCTGACGCTCACTCCAGAACAGAGCGTTTCGTTTAGTGTCATCTATACTCCGCAATCTGCTGGGAGCGCGACCGGTTCTTTGTCGATCATATCTAACGCCTCCAACTCGAATGTGACAATCTCGCTGTCGGGTACAGGTACAGCCAGCGGACAATTATCTGTCACCCCGAGCAGTCACAATTTCGGAAGCGTTGTCGTTGGAACAAGTCTAAGCACAACCGCCAGTCTCACCGCATCCGGCTCGAGCGTGACAGTGTCGGGCGCTTCTGTCAGCACGTCGGAATTTTCTTTGAGCGGTCTAACATTTCCTTTCACGCTTGCAGCCGGTCAGAGCACATCGTTCAGCATGACCTTCACACCACAGGCAAGCGGTGCTGCGACAGCTAGCGCTTCGTTTATAAGCAATGCGACAAATTCCCCCGCAGTAGCGTCGTTATCGGGCACAGGTTCGGCCCCTCCCCAGCATCAAGTGGATCTCTCATGGAATCCCAGCAATAGTCAGGGGATAATCGGATACAACGTCTATCGCGGAAGCAAAACCGGAGGCCCGTACTCCAAACTAAATCCCGTCCTCGACGCGGTTACAGGTTATACCGATAGCTCTGTCACGGCTGGCCAGTCCTACTACTATGTGACGACCGCGGTAGATACAGCTGGAGTCGAAAGCTCCTACTCCAATGAAGTCCCGGCCGCGGTTCCGACGCCGTAGCTCAATGAGGGAATCATGTCCGAAGCTCCTTCCCCGAAGGAGCTTTGGACAAACTCATATCTCGACGTTAAACGGCGCGGACTAACACTTTGGAAGCAAGAACGCAAGTCCTAATCCGGGAGTTCTCAAACTAACGAGTTACTAGGATGCCCTTCTCAGACCTATGTCTATGCGTAAAAAACCTAGAAACTCTTGTTCATGCGCTACCTCCCCCAGCGAACGCACACATCACTGATTCTGATGGCTTTCTGCATCGGATTGACTCTTGCTACCTCCCAACCGCTTTCGGCCGCCAATGCCGGCGTTTCATTGAGCTGTAAACCTGGCACATTGTGGTTTGGTGGCGTCCTAGTAGGCCAAAGCAAGAACATATCCGTCACTATGACGAATAATGGGTCGTCATCGGCCACGATCTCATCTATGTCGCGGGCCGGTGCCGGGTTCAACACAAATGGCTTGAATTTGCCGGTAAAGCTAGGCGCCGGACAGAGTCAGCAATTTACGATTGCCTTTGCTCCACCGATTGCTCAACATCTGGATGGACACTTCGCATTTTCAATCGCCGGTTCGGCAACCAGGCTTAGCCTCTACGCCCACGGGACTGGAACCGGCACATACGGATATGTCACGTCTTCGCCTTCCAGCGTCAATTTTGGCAACGTACAGCTTGGCAGTAGCGCAAAATTGACAGTAACTCTGACCAATCCCACGAAAACGACCGTGAAGGTTTTTAAAGCAATAGTTTCAGGAAGCGGATTCAGCTACAGCGGTCTTAGTCTTCCCCTCAGTCTGACAGCCGGACAGAGCTTTACCTTCACGACCACTTTCGCTCCGACCGTCGCTGGGAATACAAGTGGCACCATCACCGTGACGGCAAATGCTTCTCATCTCACAATTCCGCTCTCAGGGGTGGGTACAAGCTCTGGGGCGTTGAGCATTTCGCCTAGCACTTTGCCCTTTGGTAGCGTCACGGTGGGAAACACGAAACAATTGATCGCAACGTTAAGCGCGTCCGGGACCGCGGTAAAGGTTACGTCCGCCACCCTGAACAGCAAAGAGTTTTCCCTGAGCGGGATATCTTTCCCCTTCACGATTAGTGCGGGGAAAACCGCTTCCTTTACCGTGACTTTCGCTCCTCAAGCCACAGGATCGGTTTCTGCCGCTCTGGCTTTCGTCAGCAATGCTTCGAATTCGCCGACCAGCCAAACGCTGACTGGACAAGGACAATCCAAAGCGTCGCATAGTGTTGATCTTTCGTGGAACGCGGATACCGGCTCAATATCTGGGTACAACATTTACCGTGGCGGCAAAACAGGCGGTCCGTATTCCAAGATAAATACCTCTCTAGATTCGAGTACGACATACGTGGATAGTAATGTCACGTCAGGACAGACATATTTTTACGTTACAACAGCGGTCGGAACCGACGGCACGGAGAGCGGCTATTCAAACCAGGTTCAAGCTGTTGTACCTTAGCCGATTGTGATGGGAAATTAAAAAGGGCGGGATATTCTCCCGCCCTTTTTCGTCGTCAGAATTTTAGGATCGCCTTAGATGTTACTAAAGTCACCAGCTGTGGAAAACCCATCTACTGTGCAATTTACAATCTCGCTAATCGTTAATCATTGTGAGTAACCACCAACTTGCTGCAAGAAATGCTTCGCCATCACATTCACGAAAGTGAAATTTTTTAGCGCCACTCTGCGATCTGGCCGAATTACCTAAGTATTTGATTAAAGCTTCCACAGGAACATGTATTTCGGGACTCTAGTAGATCGGAGTTCTTGCCGAAATAATGTTGTGGAGAGGTATATCGGTCTATGCAGAAAGCTCGTGTTTTAGGCGCGGTATTCCTGGCTACGATTTTCCTAGTCGGCTGCAGCATCGCCCCCACAAAGGCTGGGGGAGGGGGCGCGCAGAACACTCCTGCGGATATTACGGCTTCGCCCAATCCGATGGACTTCGGCGCGGTCGCGGATGGTAGCAGCAAAACCGCTTCGTTGGTCGTGAGCAATCCGTCGACCACTAGTGTCACTGTGTCACAAGCGACGGTCACAGGGGCCGCATTTAGCCTCAGCTCAGTTCCCACATTGCCAGTAGTATTAGCGGCTGGGCAGAGTCTCACGCTCGGGCTCACGTTTTCCCCGACCACGGGTGGAACGGCAAATGGTTCCCTTTCTATAGTGAGCAATGCGGGAAATGCGAATCTTGCCGTATCCCTCACGGGAAATGGCCTGGCTGCGGGCCAGCTCGCGGTATCTCCCACCAAGATGGCGTTCGGCAGCATAGCGGTGGGCAACACTGCGGCTAAGAACGGCGCTTTGACTGCCGGGAGCTCGAGCATCACCGTGTCTACCATCGACCAGACCGCTCAGGATTACACCGTAAGCGGCATCACGTTCCCGACCACCATTCCGGCGGGACAGAGCGTTCCGTTCACAGTCACATTTGGTCCGCAAGCGGCTGGGAGCTTTCCCGGCACTATTACGTTCATCAGCGACGCTACTAACACGCCTACCCTAACACTCAGCGGAACGGGCACGCAGGCGGTGAGCCACTCTGTGAGCCTGTCTTGGGCAGACAGTCAGCAAGTAACGGGATACAACGTCTATCGAGGCACACAACCAGGAGGCCCATACACCAAGCAGACGGGTTCTCCGCTGACCGTCACTGACTATGTGGACAACACCGTTCAGTCGGGAGCGACCTACTACTACGTAGCCACAGCAGTGGATGCCAACGGGGAAAGCGGATATTCGAACCAGGCATCGGCCGTGGTGCCTTAGTAGTAGTTGTTATGCGAGGAGTAAGCCAGGAACTGGCTGTTGGAAGGGATACGACTGTGAGTCGTATCAAGAGGTAGGATTGCAGAATTTGTTCGTGAAGACGAACGGATAAGATTTATTCGAAGATCTCTGCGTCGGATAGAGCGACACCCATACGATCCTTGCTGGAAACAATGGGTTGCTCGTTGAGCTGCCAATCAATGTTCAGTTGAGGATCATTCCATAAAACAGTTCGTTCCGATTCAGGGTGATAGAAGTCTGTAGCTTTGTAAAGCACATTTGCAGTGCCCGACAGCACACTGAAACCGTGAGCCAGGCCCGGCGGTATCCACAGCATGCGCTTGTTGTCTTCGGAAAGAACGACTCCGTACCACTTACCAAAACTCGGTGAGCTTCGCCGTAGATCTACCGCCACATCAAAGATTTCGCCTGAGACTGCCCGAATTAATTTGCCTTGCGGACGACGGACTTGATAGTGAAGGCCGCGCAATACATTCCTGGATGAGCAGGAATGGTTGTCCTGCACGAAGCGCTCACGAATACCGATCTCGGCCATTTTCGTTTCGTTGTAGCTCTCAAGAAAGAAGCCTCGCTCGTCTCTGAACACTCTCGGTTCAAGAACCAAAACCCCTGGGATGGAAGTCTGCGTGACCTTCATCTCGCCAAATCCACTGATGAGAGGCACGTCCGCAACGCCGGATTTGAGCTGATCGAGAATTGGACAGGCAAAATCAGAATACTTTCTCTTTTAGAAGTTGTAGCAGGTAGTTTCCATAACCATTATTTTTCATCGAAGATGCAGTGGCTTCCAGTTGGTCGGCGGAGATATAGCCATAACGATACGCAATTTCTTCCGGGCAGGAAACCATCAATCCCTGTCGAGTTTCAATCGTCTGAATGAATAAAGATGCTTCCAGCATGGCTTCGTGCGTGCCGGTATCGAGCCAGGCCATGCCTCTGCCCATGACCTCTACTGCCAGTTGACCGCGCTTCATGTATTCCTTATTCACGTCGGTGATTTCGAGCTCCCCTCGTGCTGAAGGCTTCAAGGCCTTCGCAATCTCGACGACTTGATTGTCATAGAAATAGAGCCCAGTGACGGCGTAGCGGGACTTCGGAGCTTTAGGCTTTTCTTCCAGACTCAGAGCCCTGCCTGATTCATCAAACTCAACCACGCCATAACGCTCGGGATCGTGCACTGGATAAGCGAATACTCGCGCACCGTTCCTGTCTTCACCAGCCTTCATGACGCTCTTGGCAAAGTCATGGCCGTAGAAAATATTGTCGCCAAGCACCAGGGCACAACAGGAAGATCCGATGAAATCCTTGCCCACGAGAAATGCCTGTGCGATTCCTTCCGGTTTCGGTTGAACAACATACTCGAAATTCACTCCGAAGCGCGCTCCATCTCCCAGAAGCTGCTGAAACTTGGGCACATCTTCCGGAGTCGAGATGATGAGAATGTCGCGTATTCCCGCCAACATCAAGGTCGAGAGCGGGTAATAAATCATCGGCTTGTCATAGATCGGCAGCAGGCTTTTGCAAACCGCATGGGTCACAGGATAGAGCCGCGTGCCCGATCCGCCCGCGAGAATAATTCCTTTGTAGGTTCCTGGCTTCGATGGAATGGTCATTGATTGAGAGGACTATACAGAATACTGCGTAGCGATCCATTGCCGGTAGTTACCGCTCGTCACTTCACGGATCCAGGCGTCATTCGCGAGATACCAATCGATCGTCTTGCGGATACCGCTCTCGAACGTTTCTTTCGGCCGCCAGTCCAGCTCAGATTCGATCTTCCGCGCATCAATTGCATAGCGGCGGTCATGGCCAGGACGGTCCTGCACAAACGTTATAAGTTTGCTGTGAGGCATCACAGGATCGCTCGGCCTAAGCTCATCGAGAACGGAACAGATGGTATGAACAATCTCCAAATTCCGTTTTTCATTTTGTCCACCGATGTTATAGGTCTCACCAACCCGCCCTTTGGAGAGTACCGTGCGGATCGCATCACAGTGATCCTCCACAAACAGCCAGTCGCGAACATTTTTTCCATCTCCGTAGACTGGAAGAGGCTTGCCGTCAAGGGCATTCAGAATTACGAGGGGAATCAACTTCTCTGGAAATTGAAACGGGCCATAATTATTCGAACAATTGGTCGTTAGCGTCGGTAAGCCATAGGTGTGATGATAGGCGCGGACTAAATGGTCGGAGGCCGCTTTTGTGGCCGAATAAGGGCTGTTGGGAGCATAAGTCGAAGTCTCAGTGAAAGGAGGGTCATCTGCACCCAAAGAACCGTAAACTTCGTCAGTCGAAACATGCAAAAAACGAAACGCGGCCTTTTCTTCTTTCTCAAGGGCAGACCAATAGGCTCGCACTTCTTCCAGCAAACTGAACGTTCCATTCACATTCGTACGCACGAAGTCATCCGGCCCATGAATCGACCGGTCCACATGGCTTTCAGCGGCAAAGTGCACGATAGCGCGTGGTTGATGACGCTGCAATAGGTCAGCAACTGCGCCCGGTCGCCAATATCCCCGTGAACAAAGCTGTACCGTGTTTCCGTCGAAACACTCTCCAGATTGCCAAGGTTCCCAGCGTAGGTCAGCTTATCGAGATTAATGACTGGACAACGCTCCGTCGCCAACCACTGCAGAATGAAATTGGAGCCGATGAATCCGGCGCCGCCGGTCACAATAATAGGATTTATTTGCATGTTAGCGCGCAGCTTAAAAGGTTGAATGTACTGGGAACATAACAATACTAAACCAGAAATGATGAAAGCCAGCGGTGCCAGCGCAGGCTCAAGAGCTCACTTCAGTAACCAAATCAGTTCGTCTGGGAAAGTTCTATTCTTGCTGCTGCTCTCGTTTCACCATCGGCAAACATCCTTCCCTCGGCCTTCTGCAACATCCAAAGCAGGACCAGCAAAACTCCAAGGGCTACAGCAAAGAAAACGCCTCCGCCTTCATGATGGAGCCGCCCTTCGAGGAAATCAGGATTTACGTGTATTCCAAGCATCGCGAGAGTAAATATTCGAATAGCATTTTTTGCGATTGCCATAGGCACAATAAAGGCGACGAAAATAATCTTGCTCCAAAAACGTTCGGAGAAACAAATGAGCCAGAATCAGGCCAGTAATAAATAGCATTTCGCTGGACCGAATTCCGCTGCATTGTTTTGCCACTTCGATCTGCAACATTGGCAGCGAAAGAATGAACCCGTCTTTCATAACTGGCGTCGCACTTAATTTGAAAAGCGCGAATGTTGCATCAGTGGACGCTTGTTGCAAAAAGATAACTGCCCGGTCCAGAAACCATATCGGAGGCGGAATCAACAAAAATAAAAATAGAAGCGGGAATAAAAGTGCCCGAAAAACCCGCAAACCGTAACAACCAACTATGCAACCTATCCACAATACGACTACAGCGAGGACCCGCACTGAAAGCCAGCCACTTTCCCCAAGATATACAAGATGAGTTTTACCCATCCACCAGATTGCAATCGAAATGAAGGCCAGGATAAACCCAGATTTAAGAGCGTAAATTGGTTGGACTGGAATGTTCCGGCCTTCCAAAAAAATCAAACACAAGCTTACCGGCAAAACCAGGAGGATATGTGTGTATTCATCGTTTTGATAAGCGGCGCGAAATAATTGACTCAAAACCGGCCAAAAAATGAAAGTAACAAGAATCAGCAATGAGACTACAACCAAACTCCGAACATTTGAAAAGGAGCGACGCGGACTGGAGATTACAGTCATAACAGGTTTGCGAAAACGATTTGCGCTATTAACTGGCAATCGAGCGCAGTATCAACAATGTAAATCTCGGGAGGACAATTCAAACGTATGGCAATCTCATGGTTCCGATGCCCACGTTCAGTATAAAGGAATTTCAACGCGGTTTATGACCGGATGATTTGGTTCAAGCGCTACGCCATCGGCAGTCAGTGCACCGACAATGCCGAGAGTAGCGGCCCGTTTCAGAAAATAACGTCTGGTGAGGACAGGCAAAACTAAAATTTATTCGTCGTCACATTTGAGCATGATTACATGCTGAACAAAATATCCGCAATGCGATCGCTCGCGTGACCATCCCACAAAGTGGGAATCCCGCCTTTTTTAGCGTTGCCGTTCAGCACTTTCTCCAACTCCGATCTCAGCTGATTCCGATTGTCCAACTAAGGTATTGGTCCCAAGGGTAACTGGTAACGGGCCTCTCAGTGTTCTCGCGAACCGTTAAGCAAGGAATCCCCAAATAAGTTGTCTCCTCCTGGATTCCACCCGAGTCGGTAATTACAACTGCAGCGTTTCTTTGCAGAGCAAGGAATTCAATATAAGGAACTGGTTCAAGCAGGTGGAGCCGATCAACCTTTAATCCAAAGTCGGCGATTCGTTGGCGGGTTCGAGGATGTACGGGAAAGAGCACATCCAAGTGTTGATTAACTTCGCGCAGCGATTCGAGAATATCATGCCAGGCTTTCGCTGTTATCTACATTAGACGGCCGATGCAATGTCACAAGAACATATCGTTCCGGCAACTCCTTTTTCGGAGTCTGCAGGGCTGTTGGTAGGAGCCGTACCAGGGAATCGATCATCACATTCCCGACATTATGAATTCTGTCGGAAGTAACACCCTCATTCCGAAGGTTTTGATCCCATCCTCAGACGGCGTAAAAAGCAGATCGGCTAGACGATCGGTAACGATACGGTTAATTTCTTCTGGCATTTCCCTATCAAATGATCGGAGACCCGCTTCCACATGCGCGACTGGGATCAGCAGCTTGGAACAAACTAGAGCCGCGGCAATTGTGGAGTTAACGTCTCCATAAACCAAAACGACGTCGGGCTTCAGTTCCAAAACTACAGGTTCAAACTTCCGCATCACATCGGCGGTTTGCGCCGCGTGACTCCCTGATCCCACTCCAAGATTTACATCCGGATCAGGAATACCGAGCTGAGTGAAAAACACATCAGATAGTTTCTGGTCATAATGCTGGCCGGTATGCACTAGGCTCTGCCGCACTCCGGCCTTAGCCTGCAAGGCACGGAGGACAGGAGCAGCTTTCATAAAGTTTGGTCTGGCGCCGACTACGTGGAGAATATGCATTGAGAGGAGGCGCTCTTTTAGGGATCTGGAATTATGTCACGGTTCGGACTTCAGCCTTCTCACCTTACAGCTTAAGCCGTAACAAGCCATGTTTTATGAACCTGAAACGCTTTCAAGAGGCATATGCTTTCGTTTAATGTCGTTTCCTTCTTCTGCAATCTCTTTTCGCTCGAGTTTTCGACCCGTCTCATTCTCGATAGACCCCGTATCAATCAATCCTATGCGCTTTTCCATCACTGCGATCCGCTGTTCGAAGTTGACAGCTTCAATTGTCCGCAATTGTAAATTCAGTAGGGGGAGCGAGACCGGCTGCGATCCTGGGATGCAGTTTACCTTGATAGACATGGTCTATCAACTGTGCTACGGCGTCTCGCAATGCAGTCGGATCATCCAGTCTAGGCAGCGGATCAGGACTGTGCACCGAACGGCGATTACCACGCCCGCCGATTCTTCCCAACTCGGCAGCCTTGGTCGGATTCTTGTGAAAGAAGCACAGGCCGCCTTCGGTTGGTGCAGCTAGACAAGGCTTGTCGCGCTTCGTTAAGGCCGAGCACCTAAGATTAGAATTGTTAGACTTCATTTCGCCCGCTTCTTCGCTTGCTTCTTAATGTTCTTTACGTGTTTCCGCATCAGTTTGCCGCCTTCCGAATTACCGCGCCCCACAAATCCGAAGATTTTAGTGATCCCAAGATTACGATATCCATGTAGGGGACATAAGCGAGCCATCTCCGCCTCGAATACCTTCGGATCATTCCGATACAACGGATTGAAGCCGCGACAAATACATGCTGCGGAGAGTTCCCTTTGTTCTCTTTCGAGTGCCCATCGTTCAATTTTAGCCAGCCGCCTACTTAAAATTGAAAGTGTGTCAGACATTCATCCCTGTTTTGAATATCCCGAAATTTGAAAACCTAAGCTGTTTTGTTCAAATCACGATGGAGCAAAAGAATGCTGTTGTTGCCAAACGATGTCAGCCCGAGGTTTGACTTCTCGAAATTTACTCCTTCTCTCTTCGACTAAGGAGACTTTGCAAGTATCCGGGGCCTCTTTTTTCGTATTCGTATATTCCACCCCTAAGAAGGAGGTCGCAAAGTTGGGCCAAACTACGCCCTTCCTTCTCCGCGATCCGGGACAGGGCTTTCTTTGTCTCGCCTGCAATTCTGAATCCAATTCTTTCATCTTTAAGAGTCATAAGTCTTGCGAAATTCTAGATCTCCCAGTTACTACTAGCAATTTGATTTCAGAGTTGACATAGTGTCGAAGATGGTTCACAATGTTCAACATTGGTCTTACTTGACCAACATATTTACTCGGTTTGGTCACCATTGGAGTGCATGTCATGGCACGCAGCAGTCGGAAAAATGGGAAAGCCTTGATCGCGGAAAATGTGCGCTTTGCTAAACGATCCCTGTCCACTTTGGTAACGATTGTTTTGCTTCAACAGTTGCGAGAGCTGACCCGGAGCTTTTCCCTGTCGCTCAGGTCAGGTGACCTTCTCCTACTCGGTGGTGGTTGGTACGTCACCCATGGCGGCCTCATCCGTCTAGCCATGCGCCGTCACTGCCTCGGAATGCAAGTGGAACCCGTTCTCGAGTTGTGTGAACATGAGACGCGTCGTTATGCTTTCCGCGCTACGGTATATAAGTCCGCTAAGTGCGGCGGCTTCATGGGGTATGGTGATGCCGATCCCTCTAATGTCTCCGTCTTGGTTCATGGCGCCGAAATGCGGGTGGCCGAAACGCGAGCTGTTAATCGCGCTCTGCGCAAAGCCTACGGGATAGGACTCTGTTCGGTTGAGGAGATCGGAACGGTTCCAAGCCTGCCCGAAAAGCGTCCTTCGCAAAAGACTACTGAAAATGGCAACGGCGCTGGTCCCAAGGTGCGGGACCGGCTTTGCCAGATTATCCGTCATCACAAACTCGACCCCGAACTCGTCAAAGCCTATGCCGTCGATTTTTGTGGTACGGCAACCCTCAAACAAGCCAGCCGAACTCAAGTAGAGCACTTCGTCGACAAACTTTCGGATTTCGCACAGACTGACCGCAACGGCCTGCTCTGCCAGCTGAACAGCTACGCGCGAACGAAAGAGGAGGTGGTCGCATGAAACGTCAAGTCTCAGGACTCGCCGAAGTGTCCTGTGATTCAGGTCCTGAGATTCCGGATGGAATCTTCCTTGTTCAGGTCCAGACCGTTCAGTTCGGTGGCACGCCACCAAACCGTTTTATTCGCTGCGATTGTCTATTCTCGAACCTCAAATCATGGCTGGGCGTCGTATTGTCGGACGTTTGTACTGCACAGCAACAGCGATGTGGAAGCTTAGTTGGTTCCTCCGCGATTTTCTCTACGACCCCGACCTATTGGCGCATGAACAAATCGACGAAAAGGCGTTGCTTGGTTTGCAGGGTGTGGTCAGGATCAGGTCAGCACG